>NZ_BAABFV010000001.1:0-1200000 GCF_039541235.1 Kangiella marina
TTTTTGCTTGGCGACCATAGAGAGTTGGAACCACCTGATCCCTTGCCGAACTCAGAAGTGAAACGACTCATCGCCGATGGTAGTGTGGGGCTTCCCCATGTGAGAGTAGGTCATCGCCAAGCGCTTATATAAAAGAAAGCCACCTTCGGGTGGCTTTTTTTATTACTTGTAGAAATTGTAAAGCCCACATGTTCGCTGAAAACCCCATCCTGCTTTTACAGCATTCCCATCGTCTCTGGGGGGGCAATGGGATTTTCGAGGGAGTGAGTAAAGCAAAGGATGTTTGCCTTAAAATAATGATTACACGCAATATCTTAAGCGTTATATGAACGCTTTCCTGCCAACACGCACTGCTCAGACCATTCAATAAATAGGGGATTCCCCGATAGTTGTCTTGTGCCTAAAACATTAGCATTGAAAATTCACTAGTGTTTATACGTAGGATAACAGAGTCTATATGAAAATCTCATTTACAAAAAGTTGGTTGATGGTAGTAATGCTGGCTTTCAGCTTTAGTTCTAATCAGAGTAAGGCCATAAATAGTCAGGGATTTGACATAGAAACATATGGTCAAGAACTGCAACCAGCAATGAGCAATGGCAAACAGGTATTGTTTATTGAGCTGGTTAGCAAACCACTGTCAGAAGTAAAGATAAGTAAGAAAAGACAGAGTGTATACCTGAAAAAGCTGTCAAAGGAGCGTTCAAGTTTTCTATCTGCTGCTAACCATGCAGGTATAAAGCTCCAGGTACGACACACTTATGATGTTCTTTATAATGGTTTATCGATTGAAATATCTAAAAATGATCTAGCTAAGATTAAAACTTTAGATATGGTTCATGCCACATACCCTGTGTATCAGGTTATGAGCGGACACTCTCCAATTCCATCTGAAACGAAACAGGTTAATCGAGAAACAGTAACCGTTACTGAACTGACGGGGGTGGCTGAGGCGCATAAAGCAGGAATAACAGGCGAGGGTGTCGTTATTGCTATTATTGATAGTGGTATCGACTATAACCACAAAGCTTTTGGTGGCTCAGGCTTTCCTAGTGAAAAAATTGTGGCTGGTTATGACTTTGCAGACAATGACGCTGATCCCTATGATGATCGCTACGGTATAGCCGCTATGCATGGTACCCATGTTGCAGGTATTGCTGCGGGTGAAGATGACATCATGGTTGGAGTCGCCCCTGATGCAAAGCTTAGTATTTATAGAATTTTTGGTACTGAGAACCCATATACTACCGAAGATATTCTGATAGCAGCAATGGAGCAAGCTGTTAAAGATGGCGCTAATGTAGTCAATATGAGCTGGGGAAGTAATCGAGCAGAAGTGATAAAGAATGGGCTTATTTCGCGTGCTGCTGATCGGATGATTAAGCAAGGAGTTGTACCAGTTGTTGCAATAGGCAATACATTAGCTGGGCCATTCTTACCCGGCAGTCCTGCCATTGCTCGCGACGCCATTGCCGTTGGTGCTGCTTATAATGATGATGTTACAGAATTGGCATTTAAGAACTCACAAGGTGAGCTTATTCCTTTTCGCTCTATGTATAAAGCTGAGCCAGTTCCTGGTGACGGTACCTATGAGTTAGTGAACGTCGGAGAAGCAAGCTGTAACCCAGCTCCAGAAGGTGTTTCTTACGAGGGAAAAATTGTTCTTGTTGAGAGAGGGCACTTTAGATGTCGGCCTTACACTGCAATAAACTACCTTGCCGATGCGGGGGCGGAAGCAGCTATTTGGTGGCAAGACTCTTGGAATCCAGAGCGTTGGGCCTCGCCTTTCAGCAGCTATAATGAGGCTATAAAAATCCCAGCTACCGTTATCCGTGCTAAAGATGGGAAAACACTTTCCACTTTACAAGATGGTATTTCTTTGTCTTGGGGACATTATTACTCACAAGAATTTATTTTTGGAGGTTTACCTGCATACTTTAGCTCCTGGGGGCCTAGTCATGAACTTGATCTTAAGCCAGATGTTATGGCGCCGGGTGGTTTCATATTTTCAACACTTCCAAGTTATGCTGGTGGTTATGGTCTAAACAACGGTACTTCGATGGCTGCTCCCCATGTCGCTGGCATCGCTGCTCTCATGCTATCTGCAGATCCAAGTCTAAAAGCACATGATGTCCGTCGAGTTTTAATGAGTTCAGCTTTGCCAGCTCAGTACAATTCTGACATTAACCTTGGGCTTCATCCAATTGCACAGCAAGGTGCAGGCATGGTCAATGCTTCAAGAGCTCTTGCGAGCCTTCTAAAAGTTGAGCCTGCTAAGATTTCACTAGGGGATCTAAATGGTGCTGCAAAAACGCAACGTTTAACTGTTGAAAATAAAAGTTCGACTGATATGGCTTATAACATCTCATACGAGCCAGCTTTAAGTGTTGCACCTCCAATGAATGCTTTTTGGGTTCCTCGCACAGCATCCATTTCTTTAAGCTTGTGGAAAAAAGAAATTTTAGTTCCAGCAGAGGGGCAGTCTTCTTTTGAAGTCTCTTTTGTTGATTCTCCAGAATTGCCGCAAGGGTCAATTGTATCTGGATGGATTGTTTTAACGCCAAAGGAAGGAGATGAAGTTAGAATTCCTTATTTGGGGTTATCGGGTGACTACCATCAACTACCAGCACTCAATCCGACTTTTAAAGAGTTTAATCAGAGTCTAGATAACCCATCATTACGTCCAGAAACACGCCCGTTTTGTAGCGGTCCTCCACCAACTCAAGCTCCTTGCTGTCGTGATCCACGTCCTGGTTCTTGTGGCTGGTCAATTGGCCCAAGTAAAGAGTTAACGCTCGACTTTTCTAACGATGACAAATATGACGACACTGCTTTTGTGATGCTGTCACAAGGTTTCCCAATGTTAAGGAAATACCGTGCGCGAATTATTGATTCCCATGGCAAAACTGTTGCTTGGGCTAAAGATCGCTTTACTGGCTTACAGTCTCTTGAGTCATTTGAATACTGGGTGCGTAACAGCGGCGTTGCTACCGGTATTGATTTTGCGCAATGGGATGGAACTTTAGAAAGCGGCGAGCTTGCTCCAGCAGGTACTTATTATATTCGTTTAGAGTTTGATAAGTTAGGAGGTGATGGTCAGTCTTATCCAGACTTTGAGTCTTGGACATCACCAACTATAACCGTTATTCGCTAGCTAATTAAGCGTAATCATACTTCTAAAGCCGGGGTTGTCCCCGGCTTTTTTGTTGATATTGTGAGTGCTCAGCGTTTAAATTATGCTATATTTGAGTAGGTTAAATCATTTAGGGGGATTTATGGGTGTTTCTATTATAGAGTTGTGGCTACCAATTTTATTGAGTGGTTTATTCGCTTGGATAGCGAGTGCGCTTATCCATATGGTCATTAAGTATCATAATACGGATTATAAAAAGCTTAATGACGAGGATGGAATATCTAACGCCATCGAGCAGTCTGGTGACAAGCCTGGATTTTACACACTGCCACACTGTGCTGACTTTAATGAAATGAATGACCCTGCGGTACAGGCCCGCTTTAAAAAAGGTCCTATAGCCATTGTAACGGTTATGAATAATGGGCTTCCGCCAATGGGAAAACTCCTTATTCAACAGTTCTTATTTTTTGTTATCGGTAGCCTGTTGGTAGCCGTTATTGGCTGCCTGACACTATCTAAAAGTGCTGTAGCAGTTGATATTTTTCAGGTGTTATTTGTTGCTGGCTTTATGTGTTTTGGCTGGGCGTCTATTCCATACAGTATATGGTTTGGACACCCCTGGTTAGTGACAGTAAAGTATCTGGTTGATGCAGTTATTTATAGTGCTGTTATTGCCGCGACCTATACTTGGCTATGGCCTTCAGCGGTCTAATTTGTTCTAAAGGCCCCTTTCCTAGGGGCTTTTTTGTAACGACTCTTGGCGATTCACTAGTAAAGTATGTTATTACGGAGTAATCGTTTTTTTGTTGTTTATTTGTCACATTCTCTTCGATTGCCGCGTCTTACCTATATAAATAGCGTATTGGAATAACTTTTTGTCTTTTCATCAGAACTGCTCAAAAAAAGTCATAAAAAAGGCTCAGAAAGGGGATAGGTTTGCTTTGACGCAAATTTATGAACTTTATAAGTCGCCCATTTTTAATTTGGCTTTTCAAATGCTAAGGGATGAGCACAGAGCGAACGATGTATTACAGACGGTGATGCTGAAAGTGATTAAGACTATAGCAAGTCTAAGTGACATATCTAAGTTTAATGGTTGGCTTAAGCGCATAACCTATAATACTACTATAGATTTAATTCGCTTAAACCAAAGGTTAGTTGATGTTGGTGATGAGGTTGAGTTCGATTATGCGACTGATGAAGTACTATCACATATCAATAAACCGGGTTGGGACTTAGACACTTTTCTAGCAATCCTTCAAGAGAGAGAGAGGGTGGTTGTTTGGCTTTATGCTATCGAAGGCTTAAGTCATTCGGAAGTTGCAAATCAACTTAATATTAGCGAGCAAAATTCGAGAATTATTTTCAGTAGGGCTATGAAATCTTTAAAGACTTTGGCAGCTGACGAGCGTTACAGCGGCAAAAAAGTAGGTGATCATAATGAGTAATAAGCGTGATGATACAGTAATCAAGGATGCTTTATTTGCTTTGTCTCAGGAGCTGGACAAGAAAGAGCCATCAATTGAACAAGATGCTGTTTTTCAGGAGAATCTTAGTAAAAACCTGCCTGAGTCCGGTTTTTATGAAAATAACAAAACAATGATAGGACTAGTTGCCTCTATATTTGTTGTTACTTTCTTCATAATAAGTGTTTTTTTTGAGACTAACACTCTAAATCAAGCTGTTGATAGCACTTTATCAGACACAGAGACTTCTACGTTAATATCTCAATCTAATGTTATCGAACATGATATTTCACAGTATGACCCAACAACCCTCAGTCCAGCTCAATATGTAGAAGTGGTTAGATTAAGAGGCGAGGTTGAGCGGATTGATCAATTGCTTAATGCTCACTATCAAAGTGAGTCAGGCGATGATGAGCAAAGAGCGGTAGTATTGTGGAAAGAGCGTTTAAAGAATATTCAAAGTTTGAGAGCGGTTTACAGTAATCAATATATAGTGGCTAGGATTTAACTTATGAAAACTTTGATTAGGGTTATTTTTCTGATCGTAATTTTTTTTTCTTATAGCGTCTATGCTAGTGAGTTATCAGATAATAAGAGTAAGGCTTTACTCGGAGATATTAGGCAAGATATAAGTCATTCACTTTCACAGGTTGGAAAACTTGAAGGTAATAATGATTGGAGTGTAAGTCTGCTAAAACATGGTCGAGGTACAACACCTCTTGGTGCAGTTATTGAAGCTAGCTCAAATTTGGTTTTGTCAGTATCTGCTAATGGTATTGCGCAACAATTGGGTGTTATATCAGGGGACCGGTTACAGAAGTTATGGGTAGGTGAAGAGCTATATTTAGATAATTTCTCAAAAGTCAAAATGTCTGAAGGAGATCAGGTTCGACTCTTGTTGCTAAGGGCTGGGGAGCGTATAGAGTCATCTTTAAAAATTCAAAATATTAATTTTCCTAGTTGGAAGCTTTTATCGGACCCGGGCAGTGAAGACGTTACTACCCTTAAGAAAGTTAAGCTGATAAATAATATTTCATCCTCCAAGGGCAAAGAACTGTTGCGGCAACTAGAGCTTCGAGTCAATAAAAAATTAGCCGAAATTTATAGAGTTGAATCTGAACATGCAGGGATGCGATTTGGTTTTGAGGTAATGCAAGCCCCTTTAGAAATGTATGAACTGGGGCTTTCTATAGATCAGTCAGATCAAGTAGTGATTAGTGTAGATGCAAATAGTAACGCTGATCGTTTGGGACTTATGAAAGGAGATAGAGTTGTAGGTATTACTCTAAATGGAGAGCTTTATAAAAATAAACTAGCAACACTGAGCGTCGAAGAGGGTGACCATGTCCAGGTTCAAGTAATGCGTAATGATGAACTATACTCTTTTGCAACAGAAATAGAGCCAACCACCATCCCTAGTTGGTATTTGACAGTTAACGATGCAACTAAACCTAAATTGTCTGGTTGTGGCGTGGTTACTTTCTTATTCACTCCAAAGCTCGTGCAAGATATATACAATGTAGAAGCGAGTCAAATTGATGGTGAAAGTGTTCTTATCAGCAAGACAATACATCAACTTAAAGCTGGTCAGCATAGCCTGAAGCTTTATGACAAAATCCCAGCTAAAGAGTTGCTTCCTAGTATTAATACCAGTAAGCGCTTTTATCGCGAGAGTAAAATGCTAGACTTAATTGTTGAATCAGATAAAAGGTATTTTATAGGAGCAAAATTTGATCGAAACAAGCGCTATAAAACTCGAGGCGGCGCATACTGGGAGCCCGTTATATTGAAGGTAGAAGACTATAAGTGCTCTTTGGACTAGAGCTCTCGAAGCTTTACGCTAGAAAAGCTTTGGCCGTATCAACGATTTTAGCCTTTGAGAATAAGAAATGTCTCTTTTTTCCACCTACCTGATGCCATAGAACAGCACTTCTGATGGCTGATAACAGTAGTGCCCGTATCTTGGATTGGTTAGCCGCTTGTTGCAAGTACTGGCTATTTCCTGTCACTTGTATCTTCGTCGGATAAGTAGAGATAGTGTCCTTATAAATATGGGCTAGCTGATCAATCAAGTCTTGATCGATCTTCTCTTGATAGTCATAGAGTCTTTTGGCTTGCGCGATTCTTGAGCTCATAACTTGTTGCATGTTTGAGTCATTTGAAAAGCGTTTCTGCAAGCTTAAGATACTCACCAAATAACGGCTAAGGTCGGCATCAGTACGAGGGCCCGAAAGTAAGTCGATTAAAGTTTGAAATCCTGTTGTAAGGTATTTATGCCCATTAAAAATCGACTCTGTATTGTCAGATTCTGTTTTAAGCAAGCTTTCAAACATAACCTCCATATCAATTGGGTCAGCTTGTCCGTCTTTTGAGATGCTTTTTACGCAGCTAATTGCTTGGCAAACGCCCGCTAAAGCAATCACTGAGTCTGAGAAATTATATTGTGTCATATTATTGTTGAATGCTTTCTATGATGCCGCCACCAAGACAAATGTCACCATCGTAAAATACGACAGACTGTCCAGGAGTAACGGCACGTTGTTGTTTGGAGAATTCTACCAGCCACTGCCCATCTTTCAAACGGCTTACGGTACAGTCGACATCTGCCTGGCGGTAGCGAGTTTTTGCGGTGCAGCTAAAGCTCTCTGCTGGTGGCTCTTTCGCTACCCAGTCAAGTTGTTTAGCGACCAGCGACTGACTCATCAATAGCGGGTGTTCATGCCCTTGTACGGCGATCAAAACATTGCGTTCTAAATCTTTTTTCGCCGCAAACCAAGGCTCTTCGGGAGCATCCTTAAGACCACCAACACCAAGTCCTTTCCGCTGCCCGAGAGTATGGTACATCAAGCCGTTATGTTGGCCGATAACTTCGCCTTCTGGGGTTTCGATGTTACCAGGCTGAGCGGGAAGGTATTGCTGTAAAAAGTCAGTAAACTTTCTTTCGCCAATAAAGCATATCCCCGTACTGTCTTTTTTCTCAGCAGTGACAAATCCTTGTTCTTCAGCGATTCGTCTGACTTCTGGTTTTTCCAGTTCCCCGACAGGGAATAACGTTTTTTCAATTTGCTCATGCCCGACGGCATAGAGAAAGTAAGATTGATCTTTATTGTTATCAAGTCCACGAAGTAGGATCGCTTTACCATTTTGTTGGCCGCGACGAACATAGTGTCCAGTGGCGATGTAATCAGCCCCAAGAAGTTTGGCGTAGTCGAGAAACGCTTTAAACTTTATTTCTTTATTGCACATAATATCAGGGTTAGGCGTTCGCCCAGCTTTATATTCGGCTAAGAAGTGCTCAAAGACATTATCCCAATATTCTGCGGCAAAATTGATGGTGCGAAGTTTAATTCCAATCTTGTCACAGACGGCCTGAGCATCGGCTAAGTCCTCAGCTGCAGAACAGTACTCAGTGTCATCATCCTCTTCCCAATTTTTCATGAACAAGCCTTCGACTTGATAGCCTTGTTGCTTTAGAAGGTAAGCGGAGACAGAAGAGTCCACACCGCCGGACATGCCGACAATAACTTTAGTATTCTCTGGGGTTTGTGTTTGAATGCTCATATAAGGTTATAACTGGCCATGCAAAAAATTTAAACTCTGCTGCTGCAATAAATCTTCGTCTCCACTGTAATGAAGGACGTCTAGAGGATATCGGTAACCGTTTAAGTAATCCTGCAAGCATTTCACGATTAAACCGCTCCGGTGCGCATTCATGCAATTGATGATTTCTTCTAAGCTCATCCAGTGCGCAGCAATAATATCGGGATCTTGGGGCGATGTTTCAAGGTTACCGTTGACTGAGCCTGTAAAACAAAAGCGCTGGTAGTAATGGCCATTCCCCGCAGGGTTTAGAGTATAAATGCCAACCAAGCCTTCCGGTTCAAAGTCGAGCCCAGTTTCTTCTCGAACTTCTCGGATAACAGCCTGCTCAATACTTTCATCAGGATCTAAATGCCCAGCGGGTTGATTGAAGGCAATGCCACCATTTGAGGTGTGCTCTTCAACCATTAAAAATTTGCCGTGAGATTCAATAACTGCGGCAACCGTGACGTGGATCGGTAACATGCTTCGTACCCAAGATAGTAGAGCGCGTATGATAGCTTATTTACGGGGTTTACTGAACCTTTTGCGTTGATTATGTGTAGGGTTATGTGATGAGGTTTTTGCGCCTCGGGGAGGCTCTACCTCTATAACTTTGTACTCGCCGGGTTGTAAATCCCCGATAGTCCAGGGGCCAATACTCGCGCGTATTAAACGTAGAGTAGGGAAACCAATAGCCGCTGTCATACGTCTTACTTGTCTATTTTTCCCTTCTTTAAGGGTTAACTCTAGCCAGGTGTCAGGCACATTTTTACGTTCACGTATCGGAGGCTCTCTGTGCCAAACGCTGGGCTCATCAATTATTCTCACTTTCGCAGGCTTTGTGGTGTACTTTTGGATCTCGACGCCATGGCGTAAGGGTTCCAAACCCTCGTCGCTGGGGGCGCCTTCAACCTGAACCCAGTAGGTTTTGCTCATTTTCTTCTTTGGGTTGGCGATTTGATGCTGAAGCTGGCCATCATCCGTCAAAAGCAATAGTCCCTCTGAATCTTTGTCGAGTCGTCCAGCGGGGTAAACCTTTTTAATGTCAACATAATCGGCAAGGGTCGAGTCACCATCTTCGCCAGTGAACTGACACAGTGTGTTGTAAGGCTTGTTGAGGAGAACCAATTGACTCATGGTTGATTGAAAATTAGCCAGTTTATAAAAGTCTTGGCATTGTAACCATTTACGCATCGAGTTTCATGACAAATGTGAATAAACTTTGGTCTATTGAGCATGCAGGAATTTTTGTTTTCGCGTATAATGTCGCGCACTTCATTCATAAAGATAGCGTCATGGGCAACTGGATGGCGTATCTAAAAATCTGTTTGGATTGCAAAGACTCTTAGGAAACTGTATGACAACATCAAAGATTATTTACACTCACACTGATGAAGCGCCAGCACTGGCGACTAAGTCTTTCCTGCCAATTATCGAAGCTTTCACTAAAGCTGCGGGTATCAGTGTCGAAACGAGCGACATCTCACTAGCTGGCCGTGTGATAGCAAGCTTCCCTGAGTACCTAAAGGAAGAGCAGCGTATTCCTGATGCTTTAGCGCAGCTTGGCGAAATGGTTAAAAAGCCAGACGCAAATATTATTAAATTACCAAACATTAGTGCATCAATGCCGCAGCTTAAAGCGACAATTAAAGAATTGCAGGACAAAGGTTATGCACTTCCAGATTATCCTGATAGCCCATCGTCTGATATTGAGCGTGATATTCGTTCTCGTTATGACAAAATTAAAGGCAGCGCGGTAAACCCGGTTTTGCGTGAAGGTAATTCAGATCGTCGTGCGCCAAAGGCGGTTAAAAACTACGCTAAGAAAAACCCACATAAAATGGGCGCTTGGTCGAAAGATTCTAAGTCACATGTTGCCAGTATGACCTCAGGCGACTTCCGCTCTAATGAGAAGTCGACAACATTAAATGCGGCTACCGATGTGAAAATTGAATTTGTTGCTGACAATGGTGATGTGACAGAGTTGAAACCAGCTTTCCCTATCCAACAAGGCGAAGTGATTGATGCGTCAGTAATGAGCAAGTCTGCCTTGGTGAGTTTCTTGGAAGAGCAGGTTGCTGAAGCGAAAGAGCAAGGTATTCTGTTCTCACTTCACATGAAAGCAACCATGATGAAAGTGTCAGATCCGATTATATTTGGGCATGCGGTTAAAGTCTTCTTTAAAGATGTTTTTGCGAAACATGCGCCTGTATTAGAGCAAGCTGGTATCAATGTCAATAATGGCTTTGGTAATTTAATCAGTAGCTTAGATAAAATTCCTCAAGATACACGTGAAGCGATTGAAGCTGACATTAAAGCAGTTTATGAGCAAAACCCAGAGTTAGCGATGGTTGATTCTGATAACGGTATTACTAATTTACATGTTCCTAGTGACGTTATTATTGATGCGTCTATGCCAGCGATGATTCGTAACTCTGGTCAAATGTGGGGGCCTGATGGTGATACCAAAGATACTAAAGCTGTGATTCCAGATAGCAGTTACTCTGGTGTTTACAAAGCTACAATCGATTTCTGTAAAGAGCATGGGGCATTTGATCCAACAACTATGGGTACTGTTCCAAATGTAGGCTTGATGGCACAAAAAGCTGAAGAGTACGGCTCTCATGATAAGACATTTGAAATTGCTGGCAGCGGATCTGTTCGTGTGGTTGATGCTTCAGGTACAACATTGCTAGAACACGCTGTTGAAGAAGGCGATATCTGGAGAATGTGCCAGGTTAAAGATGCGCCGATTCAAGACTGGGTGAAGCTTGCTGTAAACCGTGCTCGCGCCACTGGTACACCAGCCGTTTTCTGGTTAGACAGTGAGCGTGCGCATGATGCAGAACTGATCAAAAAAGTAGAAATTTACTTAAAAGATCATGATACAGACGGTTTGGATATCCATATCTTATCTCCGATTGAAGCGACTCACTTTACCCTGAAGCGCGTTAAAAATGGCGAGGATACGATTTCTGTCACAGGTAACGTGTTACGTGATTACTTAACTGACTTGTTCCCTATTTTAGAGTTGGGTACGAGTGCGAAGATGCTATCGATTGTTCCTTTGATGAATGGTGGCGGTTTGTTTGAAACAGGTGCTGGTGGTTCTGCGCCAAAACACGTTCAGCAGTTCATGAAAGAAAATCACTTACGTTGGGATTCACTGGGTGAATTCTTGGCGCTAGGCGTGTCTCTTGAGCATATGTCTGAAAAGAATGGCAACAAGAAAGCGCAGGTGCTAGCAGATGCGTTAGATGTTGCAACGGAAGCTTTATTGCAAAATGGTAAATCACCATCGCGTAAAGTTAATGAGCTTGATAACCGAGGCAGTCACTTCTACCTAGCCATGTATTGGGCAAAAGAATTGGCTACTCAGAATGACGATGCTGAGTTGAAAGCGCAGTTTACCAAACTTGCGGAAGAACTTGCCGAGAAAGAGCAGGTTATTGTCGACGAGTTGAATAAAGTTCAAGGTCAAGCTATGGATATCGGTGGTTACTTCTCTCCGGATCACAAGCTAGCGTCAGAAGCGATGCGCCCAAGCGCTACTTTGAATAAAGCGTTAGAACTTATCAATGTCTAATCTTTGATGCTGAGCTAAAAAGGCGCCTTAATGGCGCCTTTTTTGTGCCTGATAGAAAATATATTTGGTGATAAAATGTTGCAAGTGCAATTATAAGTGGTTAGTATTCTGCTCAGTAGTGAATAAAAGAGACGCGTCTAAATGCAAGACCATGACAATATTATCCTTCCTGATTACCAAGAGTATCCGACGGATGAAATGCTGAAGCGATCACAGACCTTTTATGAGGAAATTAAGCGCCGCCATACGGTTCGAGATTTTTCGGATAAGCCAGTACCTCGTGAAATTATTGAGAACTGTATTAAAGCAGCCGGCACGGCACCAAGCGGGGCTAACCATCAGCCGTGGTATTTTAGTGTCATCGGTAGCCCAGAGGTAAAAAAAGAGGTTAGGGTTCATGCTGAGCGCGAAGAGTATGCATTTTACGATGAAGGTAAGGGTGGGGAAGTTTGGCTTGATGCATTAAAGCCTTTAGGCACTGACTCGCATAAGCCTTACTTGGAGACAGCACCATGGCTCATTGCGATTTTTGGACAGCGTAAGGGCGGTATTCATGCCGGTGAGCAACGTAAGAATTATTACGTGCCTGAGTCGGTAGGGATCGCTACTGGTTTTTTAATTCATGCGTTACATAGCTGTGGATTGGTGACTTTAACTCATACCCCGAAGCCGATGGGGTTTCTTAATACGATTTGTGATCGTCCGAAGTCTGATCGACCTTATATTTTGTTGGTTACCGGTTATCCTGCCGAGGGCGCAACCATACCCGTGCACGCAACCGTTAAAAAGCCGTTGCAAGATATTGCCGACTTTATTTGATGAATGTTAGGACATGATGGACGAGCAAATTTGCTAGTCCATTTTGTTAAACCAGCGGATAATTTCCTTTTGATCGCCTGAAAGTTCGATACCTTCATTTTGCTCAGCGATAGCGTGCTGCGCTAATAGCTCTACCGCTTGCTGCTCTAGCTTTTTTAAGTTTTTAATCAATTCGGTACGTTGTTTTTTCGTCAGAAAAGAAGCGAACTGTTCATCACGGCGAGTCAGGCTTGCCGTAACTTTTGTATACACTGCCTGTCCTTTATCCGTCAGATAAAGCAGCTTTTCCTTTTTATTATTGGGTAGTGCTCGTTTCTCTATCAATCCTTGATTAAGTAGAGCTTTGACGCCACGACTGATAGTGTAACTATCGAGTTTTGTTTGAAAGGCAATCTGTGCAGCCGAGACAGGGGTATAAGTTCCGACGTTTAGTAGTACTCGAAGCTCACGAGAGCCTAAGTCAGTGATCTTTCTGATCTCAATATCTCTGCCCAGTTGCAAAATATTACTGATAACGGCAATGCGATAGGGCAGGTGTTGATCAAGCTCGTAGGTTTCCGTCGTTTCCATGTCGGTAGACAATTCGTTTGTCATGAGAAATCATTGTTAGTTTTTATTCATTGTAGCCTAAATGTATTTATTAGAGAAATTTGAGTGGCACAGAGAGTGCTGGAGTTAACATTTAACGGTTTGATTTTATGGGTTCAATCAGTCACGATATTTATGCATAATGGCAGGCTAAGATAGTCAATGGCAGCTGGTTTAAACAGTTAAGAGGCAAATATGATCGACTTAAGAAGTGATACAGTGACGCAGCCGACCGAAGCGATGCGCAAAGTGATGGCAAAAGCGGCGGTAGGCGACGATGTTTTTCACGACGATCCAACCGTTAACCGCTTAGAGGCATTGATGGCTGAGATGTCGGGAAAAGCTGATGCTTTGTTTGTCCCTTCTGGAACCATGTCGAATCTTGTCGGCTTACTCGCTCACTGCCAACGAGGCGAAGAGTACATTGTGGGGCAGGATTACCATACCTATTTATACGAAGCGGGCGGTGCGCCGGTCTTGGGTAGTATTGTGCCTCAGCCCGTCGCTGTTGAGCCAGATGGTACGCTCGATCTAGCGAAGGTCGAGAAGGTGATCAAAAAAGACGACTATCACTTTGCAAGGACAAAGCTCTTGTGTCTTGAAAACACACATAACGGCAAAGTGATCCCGCTGGAGTACATGCAACAAGCTTACCAGTTTGCTCAGAATAAAGGGTTAGGCTTGCATTTAGACGGAGCGAGAGCTTTCAACGCAACGGTCGCTCTTGGTTGTGAGCTTAAGGACTTGGCGCAGTATTCGGACTCGGTTTCTATATGCCTTTCTAAAGGCTTGGGGGCACCTGTGGGTTCAGTACTGTGCGCGGATAAAGATACCATTAAATGGGCGCGGCGTTGGCGCAAAATGGTTGGTGGTGGCATGCGCCAAGCTGGTGTGTTAGCTGCTGCTGGTATTTTCGCGCTTGAGAACCATGTTGATCGCTTAGCCAAAGACCATGCCAAGGCTAAAATTTTAGCTGAGCGCTTATCTAAATTTGAGCAATTAAGTGTCAAGCCGGACTTGGTTCAAACCAATATGGTCTTTATCAAAACTGAACTTGAGACAGCTCAGAAACTCGCTGCCTATTTGGAGCAAAAAGAAGTTCGCATTATTCCAGGAGAAAATATGCGCTGGGTAATGCACTTGGATGTTACTAGTGAGCAATTAAACTATGTCTGCCAGCAAGTCGAGGACTTCTTTAACTCGCTTTAGCGTTCCCGTCAGCGACTTTTCCAAGGTGCATTGCTTTCGCACCGAATGATAAGTATCGCAATTGCATCGTGGTGCGCTCTTTTAATGCTTCGCGTTCAGCTGGCCCGAGATCGAGAAACTCTGCGCCAGCATTGAAAACCAGTGTAACTAACCCTTCAGCAATGGTGAAAGCTTGCTCCTGGTTGTAATTTGATTCTTGTGCCAAGTAATCGCTTAACTCTTCTTTGAAGTGCTGAATCTCTCGGGCGACAGCATCACGAAAAGCAGGGGAAATCCCGGTTCTTTCACGAAGCAGTAATCTAAAGATGTTAGGATTCTTTTCAACAAACTCCATGAAGGTATCGACTGAGGTTTGGATCACGCTACCATTAAGCTCGATTCGACTTCGAGCTTTACGCATAAGCTTGCGCAGAGTGACGCCAGATTCATCGACCAAGGTTAAACCCAGGGCCTCCATATCATCAAAGTGGCGATAGAAGGAGGTTGGAGCGATACCTGCTTCTCGGGCAACTTCGCGTAGACTCATGCTTGAAAAGCTATGATCTGCCGATAAATGAGCAAGCGCGGCCTGGATAATTGCCTGTCGAGTTTTTTCTTTTTGTAGTGCGCGAGTGCCAGCCATCATGTAGTATTTATTGTTGTAAAGTAGCTCTAGTATAGGAAACAATGCGTTAAGTGTACAGTTGTACGCTGGATTGCATTTTGATTCGACTATAGATATACTGTGCAAAGATTTAAGCGTACAAGTGTACGCTGTAATAAAGAGGTAAGTAAATGTCTGCAACTCAACCCCATTCACACGAGCAATCACCCCAAAAAGGTCGCCTAATTTGGCCTAATATCATCTTTTTTGGTTTGAGTTTTCTGATTGCTGTAACCGTCGTACCTTGGTATGGCTTTGAATATGGCTTCCATTGGTCTACCTGGTTATGGGCAACGGGGCTATGGCTATTCTCTAGCACGTCAATTTCAATGGGTTACCATCGCTTATGGTCGCACAGAGCTTATGAAGCGAACGGTTTCTTGCGAGGCATTTTAGCGTTCGGCGGTTGCTTGGCGTTGCAAAACAGTGCGCTGCATTGGGCGTCAGATCACCGTATACACCATAAGCATGTGGATCATGATGAGAAAGACCCTTACTCAGCGAGCTTAGGCTTCTGGCACTCACACATTGGTTGGATTCTAAAGCGTCGAAATGAACTCCGTTACGACGAGCAGTATGATCGCTGTCCTGATTTAAAGCGTGATCCAATTGTGATGTTCCAGCACAAACATTACTGGTTATTAAGCATTGGTGCCAATGTGATGGTTCCAGCGCTGTTAGGGCTTGCCTACGGTATCTTCTGGGAGATGATGCTAGTCGCCGGTGTGTTCCGTTTAGTATGGTCGCATCACCTGACTTTCTTTATCAACTCTCTAGCTCACATCTGGGGTTCTCGTCCTTACACCGAAGAGAACTCAGCGCGTGATAACTTTATTTTAGCGGTGTTGACTGGTGGTGAGGGTTACCATAATTATCATCATAAGTTCCAGTACGACTACCGTAATGGCATTAGCTGGTGGCACTTCGATCCATCAAAATGGTGGATTAAAGCATTCAGCTGGGTCGGTGTGACAAAGAACTTAAAAGTGGTGTCAAAGGATAAGATTGAGCGAGCGAAAGCCCAGACCTTGCTATTAAAAGCAAAAGAGAAGACGGCTCACTTGCCAAATGCAGAAGAAATTATGCAAAAGCTTCATCATGAATATGATCAGTTGGTACTGAATATGACTGAGTTCTATGAAGCGAAGAAGGCATGGTTGGAGTCTAAGAAAGCCGACATCGCTCATGAAATAGCGGAAGAAAAAGCTCATCTGATTGAGAATTACGAACAGTTTAAACTCAAGCTTGAAGAGCAAAAACTTAACTGGATGAAGCTAGCTAAGCAGTACGCTTAATCGTTAGCTAAGTCAGTAGTCAATAAAAAGCCCAGCAAACGCTGGGCTTTTTTGAGTTGATTGCTTGAAAATTTTTTATTGGTCTAAAAACTTCTCTGCATCAAGAGCTGCCATACAGCCTGTACCGGCTGAGGTGACTGCCTGGCGGTAAACGTTGTCAGAAACGTCTCCTGCAGCAAACACACCTTCAACAGAAGTAGCTGTGGCATTACCTTTTAGGCCGCTTTGTACTTGAATATACCCATCTTTCATCTCAAGCTGGCCTTCGAAAATGTCTGTATTTGGCTTATGGCCAATGGCAATAAAAACACCTTGGAGTTCTAGTTCTTCAATAGAGTCATCCTTGGTGCTTTTCATGCGCAGGCCCGTAACACCCATGTCATCACCGACAACTTCTTCAAGCGTACGATGCCAGTGCAAGACAACATTACCGTTTTCTGCTTTTTCGAAGAGCTTGTCTTGAAGAATCTTTTCTGCTCGAAGTTCATCACGACGGTGTATCAAATGGACTTCGCTGGCTAGATTCGACAGATATAAAGCTTCTTCAACCGCAGTGTTACCCCCACCGATGACGGCTACTTTTTGGTTTTTGTAGAAGAAACCGTCACAAGTCGCACAGGCTGAAACACCTTTTCCCATAAAGGCTTCTTCAGACGGTAAGCCTAAATACTTGGCTGATGCGCCTGTACAAATAATTAGCGAGTCGCAAGTATAAGTGCCGCTATCGCCTTTAAGCGTATAGGGCTTATTTTTTAAGTCGACTTCATTAATATGATCAAAGATCATCTCTGTACCAAAGCGCTCAGCATGCTTTTGCATACGGATCATAAGGTCAGGACCTTGAACACCTTCGTTGTCGCCTGGCCAGTTATCCACGTCAGTGGTGGTGGTTAACTGCCCACCTTGCTGGATACCTGTGATGATGGCTGGCTCTAGATTTGCTCGTGCTGCATAGACTGCCGCACTATAGCCTGCTGGGCCTGAACCAAGAATTAAGCACTTTATATGGCGCGTATCGCTCATAGGTCGTTATCTCCGAAGTTCTAAAGTATTTATAACAATTTGGGCTAAATTGTAGGTATTTGTTAGCAATAAATAAACCTTTTATTCATTACGTTATTCTATGGAGCCATAGGTTGAAGACTTCAAGGGGACACAAGTGGGTTTAGTGGTAATGCAAATCCGCATTGAAAATAATGCAAATAAGCGTTACTCTAAAACTACATCAGATATGTGTGCGAATTATGAACAACGATACTTTTGACAACAGCTACGAAACCGATAAAGACATCGATGAAGTGATCCAACAGGTCGCTAATGATGCCTCTTTATATGGCTTAGATGCGGAAAAAGTCAGAGAAATCTGGTTTGATGCGTTGCTTCGACAGGTTGCTGACAATGAGTTGGAGCGAAAAGCCCATTAGGGTTTTTCGAGTTTAGCATCCTGACTGATGCTTCTTCGTGTATGCTGCCGACTTCCTGAGCATTTGTTTAAGCACTTTCTTATCTACATCCTCTAATTTATTGATATATAAGCATGATTTACTGGCTTTGTGCTTGCCAAGTTTTTCGAGCAGGTCGGGGTATCGATTCATTCCTGCCATAATATAAAGCGTTAAATTTTGCTTTCGTGGCGAAAAGCCGACTAAAAACCAATCACCCTCGCGACCGCTGGCATAGGTGTAATGGTATTCACCAAAGCCGATTATGCTGTCTCCCCACATTCTAGGTTCTTCCTTTGTGACTTCTTGCATGAGCTTGAGAATTTCAAAGCTGTCGGCGCGCTTTTGATCATGCTCAATCCTATTGAGAAAATCCCCCACAGACTGATCGTTAGGTTTGGTTTTATTGTCCGCTTGTGCCATCGAAGATCCTTTACTTATGATTCTTCAGGTATGCATCTATCATATCAAACATTGCCTGTGGGTGTTTGTAATCCACTGGTATCTCGTATAACAAGTCATTGATCAGTAGCGCCAATGACGGAAACCCTCTTGAAGATAATTGTTTATAGAGTGCTATCTGCTTCATTAGCTCGGACTCAGTTTCGTCTGAGCAAAGATCCTCTTTGAACTGTTTAGTATTCAATACCAGCTTTTCAGCCAGCTGTATGAGGGTGTCAATGTCAGAAGGGTTCATTGCTTTCAAGTAATAGGCTTCCTGTATAGCGCTGATCATCAGTTGTCCAGCACCCTGATTAGAAGCGGCTATGACCGCTCTACAGGCGGGGTAGGTTGAACGTCGTGGCTGGCATAATGTCCAAAAATCATGATTAAACTCGGTGCCGAGGAGTTTCTCGATTCGATGCCAATAACTTTGAAGTGTCTGTTGTAACGACAAGGGCATGGGCTGATCAGAGTCTGGCGCTAAACCGCCAAGAATAAAGTCCACCTCCAAGTCTTCAGAAAAATGCTTATGGCAGAGCTGTTGTAAGCGCTCCCAAGTTGGCGCAAACCCCCAGCACCAACTGCACATAGGATCATGAAAATAAAAGAGTTTTGCAGTCATATTAAAAAGGTGACAGTTGTATGAATATATAAAATAATACTTTACATCCTAGCCGTATATAGTATTCTACACACGCTGGTTAAAATAACAGCTAACACGAAAGATACATATGTTCGATGCTACACCCTAGTGTAAAAAAGTTTAGGCTTTTATCCACTAACTGTCGTACCACCGCTATTTGTTATCTAAGTTAATGCCGTTTTTATCTCAGTAACACCCGCGTTAGTGACCCAAAGGGGGTTTACGACGCAAACATTAATTTAAAGCAATTGGCTTTGGAGAAAAACATGTCAAAAGTAACTGGTACAGTTAAGTGGTTTAACGAGTCTAAAGGTTTTGGTTTCATCGAACAACAAGCTGGTGAAGATGTATTCGTACACTTCCGCGCTATTCAAGGTGACGGTTTCAAAACTTTAGCAGAAGGCCAACAGGTTGAGTTCGAAATCGAGCAAGGCCCTAAAGGCGCTCAAGCTGCTAACGTTACTAAAGTATAATTTATACTTTAAACGTTTCAAAAAAAGCCGCTCAGTTGAGCGGCTTTTTTTATGCCTACAACAAACTCATTGAAGTAATGAGACTATTAAATAAAAAATATAGGCTGTCGTTCTGAATTCTTTTTTAATGTGACGTTTTGTGATTAAATCATCGTGTTACTCATTATCATCAAGCAGGGAAACAACCTATGAAAATAGCCTATCATGCAGAGGACGCAGTTGATGCGCAGCTTATTTCTGATCTCTTAAATAATAACGGTATCTTTGCACAAGTCCGTGGCGCTCACATGCAAGGTGCTGTAGGTGAAGCCGCAGCGATAGGGAATGTTAAAGTTTGGGTGAATGATGAGGATGTGAGCCAAGCTGAGGCGATCGTTGAGGAGTGGGGGAGTGCCACTTTTGTCGAGGAAGAAGATGCTCAGATGTTTGATGACAGTTTAAATTCGAGCGAAGACCAGAACCGAGTGATTAGCGAGTCGAGTTTCGGTTTAATGAAAACATGCTTTTTCATCATCTGCGTTATTATGGTGGTAGCCGCTTTGCTCAATGTCTAATCAAAAAAGCCGCTCAGTCGAGCGGCTTTTTAATCACAAATGTCACTTACAGAGTATCGTAACTAATTTCTAAGGCATCTTTCGGATCAACGTATTCAAACCCTAAGTTTTCTGCTACTGATTTCTCAGTCACTTGACCTTTATACACATTCAAGCCATTCAACAAGTGCGGATCACGAGCAAGTGCTTCGTGATAACCCTTGTTAGCAATGGTAATAATGTAGGGTAGAGTCACGTTGTTCAATGCAAATGTTGATGTACGTGGCACAGCACCCGGCATGTTAGCGACACAGTAATGAACCACATCATGCTTGATGTATGTTGGTTCTGCGTGTGTCGTTGCTTTTGAGGTAGCGAAACAGCCGCCTTGGTCAATTGCAACGTCTACTAGTACTGAACCTGGCTTCATGTTTTTAACCATCTCTTCAGTCACAAGCTTTGGAGCTGCTGCACCTGGAATTAGAACGCCACCAATCACTAAGTCAGCAGTTGTTACTTCTTGCTCAAGAGATTCCTGGCTTGAGAATACCGTTTCAACACGCGAACCGAACTCAGCGGTAATACGGCGAAGAGCGTCAACATTACGGTCAAGCACAACTACTCGTGCGCCTAGGCCTACAGCCATGCGAATGGCGTTACTGCCCACAACACCAGCACCAATTACAACGCACTTTGCTGGCGATACGCCTGGTACGCCACCAAGCAACATGCCTAAACCGCCACGAGATTTCTCAAGGCATTGTGCGCCAGCTTGGATCGACATGCGGCCAGCAACCTCTGACATTGGAGCTAACAGCGGTAAACCGCCGGTACGACCGGTTACCGTTTCGTAAGCAATACAAACGGCGCCTGAATTAACCAAGTCTTGCGTCTGAGGCATATCTGGAGCTAAGTGAAGGTAAGTGAATAGAATTTGATCTTTACGCAGACGCTTTCGTTCTTCTGCTAAAGGTTCTTTGACTTTCACAATCATTTCAGCTTTTGCGAAGACTTCTTCAGCCGTATCAACGATTGTTGCACCAGCCGCTGCATAATCTTCATCCGTAAAACCAATGCCGCTACCAGCATTTGTTTCAACAATAACGTCATGACCATGCGCGATAACTTCACGAACGCTACCAGGTACCATACCGGCGCGGTACTCGTGATTTTTGATTTCTTTAGGTACACCGATCAACATAATATAGCTCCAAATTGACGGTTAAATTAAGCCCTTTCTGGGGCAGTAAAAATCGCTATTATAGTGCTGTTTTATCAGTTTTATTTGCTAATGTTTGGCTTTTTATAGTATAAGTATCTTTATTAATTCAAAAAACATTGTTTTTATTCTGTGAAAGTAAAAAGTGCCAGTAAGCAGATATTAGACCGAATCGACCGCCGAATTCTACGTGAATTACAGGCCAATGGTCGGATCTCTAATGTTGAGTTAGCAAAGCTAGTCGGGCTTAGCGCGACTCCCTGTTTGGAGCGTGTTAGGAGGCTAGAGAACGATGGGTTTATTGAGGGATATTTAGCAAAGCTTAATCCAAAAAAGCTGTCTGTCTCGTTATTGGTTTTCGCTGAAATTCGTTTGATGCATACCTCACCACATATGTTTACTGAGTTTAATAATGCTGTGGCTAACATTCCCGAAATCTTGGAGTGTCACTTAGTATCGGGTGATTTCGATTACTTATTAAAAGCACGGGTTGGCGATATGCAAGAATACCGAAAGCTGCTGGGGGAAACCTTGTTAACCTTGCCGGGGGTTAGAGCCTCGCGTTCATACATGGTTATGGAAGAGGTTAAAGAGACCAGCTTATTGCCAATATCTGACCAGAAATCAAATGATTAGTGGTTGTTAAGATCTTATTAGCGTTTTTGCATGATGATGCTTGAGATAGCTGTAACTTCGATTAGAATGGTGATAGAGAATACTTAGGATAATATTTTGAGTAAAACTAAAACAAAACAAGCAGCAACAAAGAAAAAAGATACTCAGTTAGATTCAAAAGCCATACTCCGTAAAAGACTTAGCGAAGGCGGAATGATCATTCTGGTCACTATTGCTTTGTTCTTACTATTGGCGTTGCTGAGCTATAACCCGAATGACCCTGGTTCTTTTACCAACGGTAGCGGTGCGCCTGTGCAAAACGCTGCGGGCAAAGGTGGCGCCTGGTTCGCTGACTTCTTTTTACATTTGTTTGGCTATTTTGCGTATCTGATTCCGTTGGTGGTAGCTTATTTTGGCTATCTGGTTTATGCCGAGCGTAGTGAAGAAATCTCACACCCTAAAAGCTTTTGGCTGATTAAGAGTGCTGGTCTTGTTATCGCTATTATTACTGGCGCTGGCTTGTTATATCAGCACTTTGGTGATCGCTGCGTTTCTGGGCTAGAGGTTTGTCATGAGCAAACGGATATCGTCTACTTCTCAGGGGGGATTCTCGGTAAAGCGATTGTTGGCCTTATTATTGGCTCGCTAGGCTTGTATGGTACGACCTTAATTTTATTGGCGCTATTCTTGTCAGGAGTCACTCTTTTTACGGGAATTTCTTGGCTGAAAATTATGGACGCCGTTGGTCGTTGGACGATCACTACCCTTAACAACTTAAAAGACTGGTACGCGTCTTTCAAAGAAAAGAAGAAAGAAGAGAAAGAAGTTAAGCAGGTGGTGGTGAAGCGTAAAGAAGCTATCAAACAGGAAAAGACAAAACGTGAAACTCGTAAGCCCGTTAAAATTGAGCCAAAGGTAGCTTCAGTCCCACCAAGCGCAAAAGTTGAAAAGAAAACACGACAAAAGCCGTTGTTTGAAGGTGCGGGCGAGGGTCCATTACCAACCATGGAGCTACTCGACGAGCCTGAACCACCAAAGAACCACTTCTCAGAAGAAGCCTTGGAAGCGATGTCACGTTTGGTGGAGTTGAAGCTTAAAGACTTTAACGTCGACGCTGAGGTCATGGAAGTGCACCCAGGTCCTGTGATTACCCGTTTTGAGCTTGAGCTGGCTCCGGGTGTCAAAGTCAGTAAAATCTCGAACCTCGCTAAAGACTTAGCGCGTTCGTTATCGACCATCTCGGTTCGTGTTGTCGAAGTCATTCCGGGTAAAACCTATGTTGGCATTGAAATTCCAAACGAAAGTCGAGAGATAGTACGTTTACGTGAAGTATTGGCGTGTGATGAGTTTGAAAAGTCTAAATCACCGTTGAGTATGGCTCTCGGTAAAGATATCGCGGGTAATCCTGTAGTGGTGAACATGGCGAAAATGCCGCACTTACTGGTTGCTGGTACTACGGGGTCGGGTAAGTCGGTGGGTGTGAACGCCATGATCATCAGTATGCTCTACAAGTCATCGCCAGAAGACTTACGCATGATCATGATTGACCCTAAAATGCTTGAGTTAAGCGTTTACGAAGGAATTCCGCATCTGCTTTGTGAGGTTGTCACTGACATGAAGGATGCGGCCAATGCTTTGCGCTGGTCTGTCGGCGAGATGGAGCGCCGTTATCGCTTAATGTCGGCGTTAGGTGTTCGAAACTTAGCAGGCTTTAACAAAAAAGTTAAAGACGCGATTAAAGCCGGTGAGCCGATTAAAGATCCTTTATGGCAGCCGACCGATGATTTAGAAGAAGAGCCACCAACTCTAGACAAGCTTCCATCAATCGTTATCGTCATTGATGAGTTAGCAGATATGATGATGATCGTCGGCAAGAAAGTCGAAGAACTGATTGCTCGTATAGCCCAGAAGGCACGTGCTGCTGGAATTCACTTAATTCTGGCAACACAAAGACCATCTGTAGACGTTATCACAGGCTTAATTAAAGCCAACATTCCATCGCGAATTGGTTTCCAAGTATCGTCAAAAATTGACTCGCGCACGGTTCTTGATCAAACCGGAGCGGAGCAACTATTGGGCATGGGTGACATGTTGTACTTGCCCGGCGGCAGTAATATTCCAACTCGTGTTCACGGTGCTTTCGTGGATGATGACGAAGTTCATCGCGTGGTCGAAGACTGGAAGATGCGTGGTGAGCCAGATTATATTGAGGAAGTGATCAGTGGAACGTCAGAAGTTCCAGTGCCGGGTATGCCAGGTATGGATGGTGGTGACAGTGAACAAGACGAATTGTTTGATCAAGCGGTCGCTATCGTCACAGAAAGTCGCCGCGCTTCAATTTCGGGTATACAGCGCCGTTTGAAGATTGGTTATAACCGAGCAGCACGTATGGTTGAGGCGATGGAGGCTGCGGGGATTGTGTCTGAGATGGGGAGTAACGGGGCGAGGGAGGTTTTAGCGCCGCCACCTCCCAAGGATTAATTTGAGCTAGCTCACTTGTAGCTACTTTGTTAAAAGATATTTTCCAATGCTCATTTACCATCTGTAAACTGCGCGTGAAAAATATCTTTTGCCGCGTATCTACAGCGCCGCTAACGCTCAAGTATCATTTGAAAAACACTCATTATCTGCTGCTAAATATTAAGTCCATATTCAGTCTTAGGGCTGTATAACAGTAAATAATCAATAAAGGCTCAAAAGGTTTTATATGAAAACACTATTTGAACATGCAGTAAGAATCATAACCATTGGCTTTAGCTTGCTACTGGCCAGTTTGAATGTTCAAGCCGATGCAGCGCATAAGCTCCAAGAAAAGTTGCAAAATATTAGTAGTTATAAGGCGAGTTTCACTCAAGAGATTCGTGACGAATTTAATACGGTGTTAGACAGCTCGTCGGGCCATTTTGAGTTACAACGGCCTAAGCAATTCCGCTGGGTTGTGACGGATCCTTATGAGCAGGAAATTGTGGCAGATGGTAAGAGTCTGTGGCAGTTTGACCGCGACATTGAGCAGATTAATGTATCTGAGCTGGATGCGAGCTTAGAGACAACGCCTGCAGCGATCCTAACCAAAGATCAGGTTGATATCGTGGATAACTATAATGTGGCCGAAATAACGACGAGCAGTGATGATACGACACTATTTCAATTAAGCTCTACCGCTGAAGACGCGCTCTTTGAACGCTTACTCATGGAATTTAAAGGCGAGAGTCTTATAGCGCTACAGGTGAGTGATAACCTTGGTCAAACGACGTTGATTGAGTTTACGGATGTTAACTTAGCTCCCGACTTTGAACAGCAGCACTTCGTTTTTACCCCCCCAGAAGGTGTTGACGTTATTGATAATCGCCAAAAAGTCGCGGACAATGCTAAGGATAAACCTTAGCCACTAAGCCGCTTTAATGAGTCAGCAGAATCCGCTTTTTAACGATTCACATGTTTATGTCCCCTTGGCCGACAGAATGCGTCCTCAACGACTTGAGGATTATGTGGGCCAAGAGCATTTATTAGCCC
Organism: Kangiella marina; assembly: GCF_039541235.1. NCBI lineage: Bacteria > Pseudomonadati > Pseudomonadota > Gammaproteobacteria > Kangiellales > Kangiellaceae > Kangiella > Kangiella marina. The sequence goes on from NZ_BAABFV010000001.1 coordinate 25,204, forward strand.
CAGGAAAACCGCTTTACCAAGCCATCGAAGCCAAAAAACCATTCTCCATGATTTTCTGGGGGCCTCCGGGTACTGGCAAAACTACTTTAGCTCGACTTATAGCAAATACCTCTAACGCACATTTTATTACGATCTCAGCGGTTCTCGCTGGAGTTAAGGATATTCGAGCTGCGGTAGAAGAGGCGAAGCAATACCAAGCACAAGGGAAGCAAACATTACTTTTTGTCGACGAGGTTCACCGTTTCAACAAAGCCCAACAAGACGCCTTTTTGCCCTATGTCGAAAATGGCACCGTCACCTTCATTGGGGCTACTACTGAAAACCCTTCTTTTGAATTAAATAACGCACTATTGTCACGGGCGCGAGTATTCGTTCTTAAAGACTTATCCAGCTCAGCGCTTCGACAACTGTTGCAGCGTGCGGTTAGTGATGAAGAACAGGGGTTGGGAAGTATTCATTTAAGTGTTGAGGAAGATGCTGCTGAGATTCTTGTTCAAGCTGCCGATGGTGATGGCAGGCGTTTACTCAATATCTTAGAGCTGGCATCAGAGCTGGCATTAGCGGATGATGATCAAGCGCCTGTCGTTAATAACAAGATTTTAGAAGAAACTCTCACTCAGTCATTACGTCGCTTCGATAAGGGCGGTGAGCATTTCTATGATCAAATTTCAGCCTTACATAAATCCGTCCGTGGCAGCGATCCCAATGCAGCTCTTTACTGGTACTGCCGAATGCTAGACGGTGGCTGTGATCCTCTTTATGTGGCACGACGCGTCGTCAGAATGGCGAGTGAAGACATCGGCAATGCTGACCCTCGTGGTTTAACCTTGGCTTTAAATGCATGGGATGTGCAAGAGCGACTCGGCAGCCCTGAAGGAGAGCTAACGATTGCTCAAGCTATTCTTTACTTGGCTTGCGCGCCAAAAAGTAATGCTGTTTATAATGCTTATAATCAAGCGCGCAAAGACGTATCTAACGAACCGACTTACGAAGTCCCGATGCATATTCGAAATGCTCCAACGCATTTAATGAAGGATTTAGAGTATGGGAAGGGCTATCGGTATGATCATAACGAACCTGATGCATTTTCTGCGGGGCAAGCCTATTTCCCGGAGGAAAAGTCACCTGTTGAGTATTATCAGCCGGTACCGCGAGGGCTAGAGAAGAAAATCTCAGAGAAGATGGAATGGTTGCGACAACGAACCGAAGAAGCATTGAAGAGGAGCTAAGGGCAAGATGAGCTGGGCGGTTATTGGTGCGATTGGATTGGGTGGTGCTTTAGGTGCTATTTTGCGTTTCAAGATCCGAGACTTTTCACAATGGTTATTGGGCGAGCAGTTTTTATACGGCACATTAATTGCTAATGTCGTGGGGTGCTTTGTTGCTGGTTTTTTGATCAGTTATTGGCAACATGCTCAAGTCTCAATGACCTTAAAAGAAGGCATTATGATTGGGTTTTTAGGTGCTCTGACAACATTCTCAACCTTTTCGCTAGAAACTATGTACTTACTTCAACAGCAGGTATGGCTTAAAGCAGGCATGAATATTCTTGGAAATTTAGTGCTTTGCATGCTTTTCGTGTTTGTTGGCGCTTGGCTTGGTGGTAGAATGTCGAGCTAATAATTCATGGAACCGTTAAATTCAAATGCTTGATCCTAAACTATTACGCAATGACATAGACGCTGTAGCTGCTAACTTGGCCAAACGTGGTTTTGAGTTGGACGTTGCTACCTATCAGAAACTGGAAGATGAACGAAAAAAAATCCAGGTAGAAACACAAGAATTACAAAATGAGCGTAATACGAGTTCAAAGTCGATTGGACAGGCAAAAGCCCGTGGTGAAGATATTCAGCCTTTACTCGATCAAGTTGCTAACTTAGGTAAAAAGCTTGATGCTGGAAAAGAGCGTCTTAACGACGTTATGACTCAGCTTGATGATATGCTGGCTGGTATCCCAAATCTGTTGGATGAATCTGTACCAGAAGGTAAAGACGAGAATGACAACGAAGAACTTCGCCGATGGGGCACGCCGAGAGAGTTTACTTTCGAGCCTAAAGATCACGTTGAAATTGGAGAAGGTCTTGGAGGCATCGATTTTGCTAGCGCTGCTAAGATTTCGGCCAGTCGGTTTGTGGTCAAAAAGGGGATTGTTGCAAAGCTACACCGTGCCTTGATTCAGTTTATGCTTGATTTGCACAGCAAAGAGCATGGCTATGAAGAAATTTACGTACCTTATATGGTGAACGAAGAAAGCCTGATGGGTACTGGCCAGTTACCAAAATTTGGTGAAGACCTGTTTAAAGCTCAAGGCAAAAACCAAGATGGTAAACAGCTTTACCTGATCCCAACCGCTGAAGTTCCCGTGACCAATATGGTTCGTGACGAAATTGTTGAAGCGGATGATTTGCCACTTAAGTTCACAGCGCATACACCATGCTTTCGAAGTGAAGCAGGCTCATATGGGCGTGATGTACGGGGCTTAATCCGACTGCACCAGTTTGAAAAAGTAGAGCTAGTACATATGACTAAGCCGCAAGACTCGATGCAGGCTTTGGAGGAATTAATAGGGCATGCTGAGAAGGTGCTTCAATTGCTAGAGCTTCCGTATCGTGTAGTTAACCTATGCTCAGGGGATATTGGCTTTGGAGCGACCAAGACCTATGACATAGAAGTTTGGTTGCCGAGTCAAAAGACTTATCGTGAAATTTCTTCATGCAGTAATACTGGCGATTTCCAAGCGCGACGCATGCAAGCTCGCTGGCGTAACCCTGAAACAGGAAAACCGGAGCTACTTCATACTTTGAATGGTTCTGGTCTCGCCGTTGGACGTACGCTGGTGGCTATTCTAGAGAACTATCAAAATGAAGATGGAACAATAGATATTCCTGATGCATTAAAAACATATATGAGTTAATGAAAAAGCTGCCTTGTGCAGCTTTTTTTATGATTGCGTGTTTTTCACAGCAGTTTCAAGGAATTGGAAATAAAAACTTTCCCTTAAATTTGAATAATTTATATTCATAAGTGGTACACTAAGCCTTGAGAATTGATATAAAGCTTAAACTTAAGGAATCCAAATTAAGTTAATGAAACGTTTTTTTAGCCTACTACTTTTAACATTCATCCTTGGCATTAGTCTGTCGCCAGCCTCGTCTTTTGCCGCCTCCAGTCAAGACCCACTTAATCTCCTTAACAACGAAGAAGAAGACTCTAAAGATAAAACACCCAACATCAGGGATATGAGCAGTCGCTGGTGGGCTCAGTATCAAGAGTTAGAAGACGCTAAAAAGTTTGAAAATCAATTTAAGCAGTTTATTAGTAAGCTAGAATCTGCGGTCAATGACATTGAAGGCGAGGAGAGAAGTGATTTATTAGAGCGTATCGCTATCATCCGTAACCTCGCTCAAGAGTTCAAAAAACTAAAATATGCAAAAAAGAATGAGCTTGATATACCCAAAGCTCTTGTCTTACAAGAATCCTACTCTGTCCAAGACTACTTAGAGCTTAACCAGCTACTTTTGCAGGTTGATTTTTTACTTCAACAAACTCAGGAAGAAATCAGCCGAGTCAGCGATAGCATTAAACAAACGTCTAATACATTAGATGTCCTAAAAGTGTCATACCTTAATAGTGACGCAGGAAGTGTTGAGCAACTGTCTATTGTATTGAACTGGGTAAACAGTCAACTCAGCAAGGTGATTGAGGAGCAGTTACTCAATAATCTTGAAGTTCGAGAGAGTGGCTTAAATGACGAGTATGAAAGCCTTCAGAAAACGTTAGAAGAAGCTCGACAAAGACTTGCATTCGAGCCTTTCCCCGATGAACAACGCGCAGAATTAAAAAAACAGAAAGATGAGTTGGACGAGGATTTAAAGCAGTTAAACCTTAAGCTGAGCCGTGATATTTCGGAGACCAGTATTGGCTTTACCAGTTATGAGATCCTAAAACTCGATTTGGCGCTAACATTGTTGTCATATCATGAGGTGTTATTAAAGCTCCAAAGAGCTGAAGATCAGGACAGGCTTGCGAACATCAAGCAGCTCGAAGAGGAAGATAAGCCAGACTTGGATGAGCTTCGAAATCTTATTGCTGGGTCTGAGCGTGCGATAAAACTTGCCGAGCAGGAAATCTCGAAGGCAGAGACCTTGGCTCGAGATACTTTACTATCTTCTGACATCAATTTACGTCAACAGACGACTGCCGAAAAGCAAAGCTTGCAGAAACTGTCGGATGAACGACGTCAAAAAGCGCAATTAATTCTACGTGCCATGTCGGATGTTCGTGTAACCATTAGTGATAATGAGTTGCTGCTATCGCTCCTAAAAGACATTGAAGATAACCAGCAAACCGGACTCAATAAAACGTGGGACTCTGTAAAAGAGTTCACTCAAGATGCTTGGGACTCAACTGTAAAGCTGGTTAACAAGCCATTATTCAGTATCAATGAACGCCCGATAACATTGTTGCCGCTGATTAACCTATGTTTCATTATTCTAATAGGTTACCTTGTTTCTAAGCTGGTGAGTTTCTTGGTTCACCGCTTTGAGAAAAAACATAAGATTAAAAATAGCTCGTCCTTATACCTGTTGCACCGCCTGATACATTATTTAATTATTTTTATCGCTGCCGTTGCCGGCTTTAGTGCTTTGGGGCTTAACCTTAGTAACCTCACACTTATTGCTGGTGCTTTATCGGTTGGTATCGGTTTTGGTCTGCAAAACCTAGTGAGCAACTTTGTTTCCGGCCTGACCATCATGTTTGAGAAAACCCTGAAGGTTGGTGATTATATTGAATTAGAAGACGGCACAACGGGACAAGTTCGTGAAATCAAAACCCGAAGCACTCGAATCAATACGAACGATAACATTGATGTCATCATTCCAAACTCTTACATGGTTACCAACATTGTCACAAACTGGACCTTGAAGGAGTCAACACGAAGGGTGCGTATTCCATTTGGCGTGGCTTATGGAACCGATAAAGAAATTGTAAAAAAGGCGGCGATTGAAGCTGCTAACAATGTTCAGTACACCCTGAAAAATATTCCCGGAAAAGAGCCTGATGTCTGGCTGACCGAATTTGGTGATAGTAGTGTCAACTTCCTGTTGCTCGTTTGGGTTGCCCACTACGGTGTGCGCAGGCCTACACGAATTAGTAGTATCTACATGTGGGAGCTAGATACTGCATTTAAAAAGTATGGCATCGAGATTCCATTCCCGCAGCGTGACGTGCATTTAAATATAGTCAGTGAAGAGGATAAACATTCACTTCCTCTACAGTCAGTAACAGGCGAGTCTTTGCCTTTCAAGGACGATAAAAATAGAAAAAAGGATGATTAAAACAATCTTATAACCCAAAGAGGTGTTTATGAAAATCACACTGGCATTTATTGTCATAATGTTTTCCTTGTTTTCTTCTTGCAATGCGCAGCAATTAAAAGCTTTTGTTGGCGGTATGTTAGTTGATGGTACCGGCGGAAAAGTGATTCATGACAGCGTCATTTTAGTCAATGGTGAGCGCATAGTAGCCGTCGGCACTGAAAAAGAAGTGTCCATCCCTGATGGCTATCAAATCATCTCTACAGAAGGTATGACGGTGCTTCCTGGTTTATGGGATATGCACGTCCACTTGATGATTAATGGCCATGCAGACTATAAACATTGGGATACAGCCTATATCAATAAGCTCGGCAGTGAAATCATGCCAGCTTCTGCTGAGCAGTTATTATTAGCTGGGGTTACTAGTGCTAGAGACTTAGGCGCTCCCCTAAAAGAATCCAAAGCAATAAAAGATGCTATTAATAATGGCGATTTAAGTGGGCCTCGTATGTTTATGTCGGGGCCATTTATTCAGCACGAACCTTACCCAGGCACAGAGGCATTTAGATGGGGAGTATCCAGCGAGCGTGATGCACGTCAAAAAGTGCGTCGCTTAAAAGAAGCTGGAATGGACGTTGTTAAGCTTATTGATCATGATGTTATGCCTTTGTCGCATGCTAAAGCTGTGGTCGATGAGGCTCATAAACAAGGTATGAAGGTGGTGGGCCATTCACACAAACCGGACGAGATTAGAATTGGCCTAAAGATTGGTATTGATAATTTTGAACATACAGGCCTCACAACTGCACCTGAATATCCAGAAGATATTATGACAATGCTCAAAGAGCGAACCGCAAAAGGGAGGATTAGTGGAGGTCCGCTTTACTGGACTCCAACTGTCGAGGGGTTGTGGAATTACGACTACACGAGAGATAACTCGGAAGAGCTTGATAATCACTGTTGGAAACGTGGACTTTCTCAGGCGACCGTGGATGATATTGAGCAGTCGATACAGCATCCTGAGCGCCTTGACTATATGCAGCTTACTCCAAAACGTAAACCAACATTAAAGACGAAGTTTAATCAACTGCGTAATAGTGGGGCGATTTTACTGGTTGGTACCGATAGTGGTATCCCCATGAAATTCCATTGCCAGTCAACATGGCATGAACTGCAAGTTTGGGTTGATGAATTTGGTGTGCCTGTGATGGAAGCGATACAAGCTGCCACCTATTGGCCTGCAAAATTCATGGGTGTTGATAAAGACTTAGGCACGATTGTTCCGGGAAAATATGCAGATATCATTGCTGTAAAAGGCGATGCCTTAAAATATATTAACTTGCTACAGCATGTCGATTTGGTGGTGAAAGGTGGCGTTATCTATAAAGAGAAGGGGGCCACTAAAGAGGAAAATCTAACGAGAGTATACCCAGACTCTTGATGGGTGTATTCATGCATTAATTACTAGCAAAAAGCCGGCTTATGCCGGCTTTATATTTATAAGCTTCTGAGTAACTCTTCTGTTGTTTCCCAACCGATACAACTGTCGGTTATTGACTGTCCGTATTGTAGCTGGTTGGAAAGCTTTTGATTTCCTTCAACAAGGTGGCTTTCTAGCATAATGCCTTTAATCGAGGTATTACCGGCTTTAATTTGCGCCATGACATCTCGAGCCACACCTGGCTGTTTGGTGAAATCTTTACTGGAGTTGCCATGACTCGCATCAATGATAATTTGCGGTTTAATATTAGCCTGCTTTAGATCAGCGATGCACTGCGACACACTATCGGCATCGTAGTTCGGCTGTTTTCCTCCGCGCAGAATTATGTGTGAGTAGGGGTTGCCATTGGTGTGGAGTAGGGCGGTGTGGCCACCATTATCAATACCGATAAAGGTGTGTGGTGACTGGGCGCTGATAATGGCGTTAACAGCAGCGGTCAAAGAGCCATCAGTACTATTTTTAAAGCCTACAGGCATTGATAGTCCGGAGGCCATTTCTCGGTGAGTTTGCGACTCAGTTGTTCGAGCGCCAACCGCTGACCAGCTGATGAGATCTGCAATATATTGAGGTGTTACAGGGTCTAATGCTTCTGTCGCCGTGGGTAATCCAAGTTCTGCAATCCATGACAAAAGTTCTCGTGCTTTGGTCAAGCCAAGGTTCATATCGTTTGAGCCATCGATGTTAGGATCATTAATTAAGCCTTTCCAGCCAACATTGGTCCTCGGTTTTTCAAAGTAAGTTCGCATGACAATAAAAAATTTATCAGATAACTCGTCATGGAGACGCTTAAGACATTTGGCATACTCTTTTGCGCTATCTAAGTCATGGATAGAGCAGGGGCCAGCGATTATTAAAGTGCGTTCATCGGTTCCATCTAAAATATTTTGAATGCTAGCTCTGCCTTGAATTACGGTATTGGCAGCTTTCTCAGTTAGAGGAAGCTTTATTTTAAGTGCTTCTGGTGTCATCAACAGGTCGAGACGATTGATATTGACGTTGTTGATGGTATTGTGTGTTAGAGCCATAGTAGGTTCCTCTTACAGCCTATTGAACTGGTTGCTAAGTGCATGATGATCAAGCTTGGTGGCTAAAATGTCGTGCATAGGGTATGAGCCCAACAGAGTGACTTCCGAAGCTATCTGTTTCAGTTCGACAAGTGCTTTTTCAATAATCAGATCAGAAGCGTTACCTTCGAAATCAATATAAAATAATTCTTGCCAAGGCTTGGTCGGGATTGGCCGAGACTCTAGCTTGGTCATATTAATGCTGTGGCTTTTAAAGACCTGCAAGCAATCCAACAAAGCCCCGGGCTTTTGAGGTGTCTGTAGCGTCAAGGTCGTTTTAGCGGGTATTGTACTCGGTACTTCGATCGTCTTTTTAGCGACCAGCAGGAAGCGGGTGTAATTTTCTTGATAATTGTTAATACCGTAACTAAGAACTTCCAAGCCAGAGTTTTCAGCCGCTTGTTCGCTGGCTATTGCTGCAATACTAGGGTTTTGATACTCCGCAACCAGTTTAAGGGCAGAGCTGGTGCTACTTCTAAAGTGACTGTTAATGTTTGGATGCTCATTGAAGAAACTCTTACATTGAGCAATCGCCTGTGGGTGCGAGTAGACATCTTTAATGTCATCGATGGTGGCACCTTGGGTAGCGACAAGGCAGTGTTTTACCTTTAGCTTTTCTTCGCCAACAATGTTGAGTTTGTACTCCAGCAGTAAATCGTAGACCTCAGTAATGTTGCCCGCGGTGGTGTTTTCAATCGGCACAATGCCTAAATCGACTCGGCCTGACTCAATCGCTTTAAAGATCGATAAAAAACTAGGACAATACTCTGACTCAAAGCGACGCTTTTTTGTGGCAAAGTGTTGCTGGGCCGCGATGTGGCTATAGGAGTCTGGCTCTCCAAGGACGGCGAGCGTAAGAGGCTCTAGTGAATCTGAAGAGGTGTTCTCAAGGATATAGTCGTACTGACTTCTCACAGAGTCTTCAATAATGTTATGGAATAGGCTTAGAGTGACGCTAGGGTCAATGCCTAGATGTTGACCTTTAGCGGTAAGGTTGGTCAGCAAATTCTTTTCCTGAGCTTGATCCCTCACTTTTTTGTTGGTGGTCAACTTATTCGCCGCCACGGCAAGACTCAGCTTGCGACGTTCAGCGAATATTTTGAGCAACTCTTCATCAAGGCGCCCAATCGACTGACGCAGATTATTCAAGCTATTGACTCCCCCTGATGGAGCACTTCTTTCTTCTTTCATCTTGATATCTCACTGATTTACATATTTATTCTTGGCAAAAAAAAACCTCCCAGTGGGAGGTTTTTGCGTTGTTCTATTTACTTTTTTCTAAGCGAACACAGCTCCTCCCAAGAACTTTGGAGTAAAAAAGTAAAAATAATATTGCTGTGCCGTCATATTCATGGCTTTGATAGTAACTCTATTAATAAAAGCAAGTCAACAATGAATTGGTTATATACGAGCAACCGTTTTACCGAATGAACTGTTTAAGGTGGACTGGGTAGAGTAATAAATGTAGCCTTAGCCTACGTTATATAGTTCAACGAAAACCAAGAGTGAAGAATGACACTTTTTTACTACATCGCATCTTTTATTACGCTAATCCTCATCATATACGCGGCTTACTTACTGTTAAAGCTAAGAAGTCAGAGAGCGCATAAAAAAGTTACAGAGGCAGCTTTTGCTAAAAAACAGCATTCTCAAATGAGTTCGGTGGTGGGTAGTATTGTTGATATTTCAAAAGCTATGCAGCAGGAGCAGTGCCCGGTTATCGAAGGTTGCGTTCGGCTAAAAGTTTTGATTGATCAGCTACGTTTGAGTGAAGACGAAAAAAAACCATTCGAGATTTACTATACGGTGTACGATAAAACCGAGCATATCCCAACCCACCAAGCTTGGACAGAACTCGAAAAGCAGCAACAAATGAAATTTACCAAGGAAATGATGATGGTAGAAGCTGAACACCGTGACGAAATAAAAGAAGCCGTTGATAAAACGGTGGAGCACTTTAAGGACATGGCTGATAAGCTTAAGTCTGATTAAATGGCGCACCCGGCAGGAGTCGAACCTGCGACCTTCGCCTCCGGAGGGCGACGCTCTATCCAACTGAGCTACGGGTGCGTAATTTAAAATCTAACCTGCTAAATAGGCTTAATGCAACTGGTGAGTTTTTGTTGGAGCTTCGCTCCAAATCCAACTGTACCCTTGTCTTCTTTGAAGACGGGGCAGGCCCAGCTACGGGTTTGTAACGTTAACTGTTTACTTCCAACAATGTGTTTATGCTGCAAGTCCTAACTTTAACCGGCGGTATTCTGACAAGTCTTGATTTTTTTATCAAGTTAAAAAGCACAAGGCGCTTGAGCCGTAACTATTTTACCTGACTTTGGATCTTTAATGGTTAAAGATTCCGCATGAAGTAGCAACCGAGAAGCCTTCATGTCGGAGCCATGCTTTGAATATAGGTTGCAGCCTAAGATTGGGTGGCCTAGTTCAAGGCAGTGTAAGCGCAGTTGATGGCTTCTGCCAGTTATTGGCGTTAGCTTGAGTCGAGTGCAGTTGTTGTTGCTGTCTCGTTCTAGAACGTGCCACTCGGTTACCGCTTTCTTTCCATCGTCAAAGTCAATCTTTTGCTTTGGGCGATTAGGCCAGTCAGCAATCATGGGTTTATCAATAATGCCATGATCGTTCTCCACTAAACCATCAACCATAGCGATGTAGTGCTTTTGCGTTTCACGATGCTCGAACTGTCGGCTGATTTCTCGATGCGCCATTTTGCTCAGTGCTACTACCATAATGCCTGAAGTCGCCATGTCGAGGCGGTGAACAACCGTAGCCGTCTGAGATTTTGGGTGTTGCTGAAGTCGTGTGATTAAGCAGTCTTTGTTCTCTTGGTGACGGCCAGGTATGGTCAGGAGTCCAGCAGGCTTAGCTACAAATAAGAAATTTTTATTCGGCAGAATAATGCGCACTGGGGCAGGGCAGAAAGGAACGATGTGGTATTCTTTATCAGACATACGACTACTTTTTATTTTTATGTAATGGTTTTTGCGCGACCATAAACGCACGTTTAGGCGCAGGGTAGCCTTCAATGGTGATGCTTTTGTCCTCCGGATCTAAGTAGTCGCCCAATGATTGGAACGTCATCCAGTCAGTTGCCCGTTGCTCCTCTAAGCTGGTGGTTGATACGTTGGCAACTTGTACATTGTCTAGCCCGCATTTTCGCATCCAGTTTTGAAGCATGCCTGTGGTGGGTATGAACCACACATTATTCATTTGGGCATAGCGATCTTTCGGGATTAGGCATTGATCGTCATCTCCCTCGATGACCAATGTTTCGAGCACTAATTCGCCACCCGGTTTAAGTAAATTTTTAAGGTGCAGAATATGATCGATCGGTGAGCGGCGGTGGTACAGAACGCCCATGGAAAAGATCGTGTCAAAACCCTGTTTACCCATATTTTGTGGCATATACTCAAGACCAATGGGTAGGTAATGAACGGGGTGCTCGGAAAGATATTGCTGCATGATTGCAAATTGCATCAAGAACAATTGCGATGGGTCAATCCCCAAAACCATTTTCGGTTTTTGCGCCGCCATACGCCAACAGTGGTAGCCATTACCACAGCCGACATCCAGCACAATTCTGTCGTTGAGTGGGGTGATATGGTTTTTAATCCGATCCCACTTCCAGTCAGAACGCCATTCTGTATCGATATGATGTCCAAACAAATGAAAAGGGCCTTTACGCCAGGGATGGAACTGCTTCAACAATTGTTCGAGATTCTGATGCTGCTCCTCATTGAGCTGTCCGCGGCTTCCGATAGCTACTTTATCTGTAATATCGATGTCATCAGGCTTGATCTCAGGTAGCTGTTTTAATAGCTCAATCCATTGTGTGATGTTGCCATGGGTATAGTCAGCCATGCGTTGATGCACAGCGTCTTTGAAGGAATCTACCCAAGGGTGAAGGCGAGTGTTGGCTAAGGCGTTGTAAGTATCGTTAAAGCTAAACATATTATTTGACGACAATAAAGGATGCGAAATTATAATGTTGGAACCAAGTATCAAACTGACTGAAGCCAGCTTTTACAAAGCGCTGGTAGTGCTGCTCTCGGGTATCTGGGATGAGCACATTTTCTAAAGCGGCACGTTTTTGTGCAATCTCCATGTCGCTATAGCCATTTTGTTTTTTGAAGTCATGATGGATATCAATGATATTGTGATCGAGTGACGTAGAGCCCATGGTAAGTTTTTCGGAAAGTACTAATGCACCGCCTGGGTTCATTCCTTGATAAATGTTATTGAGGAGGGTTTGACGTTGATCTCTAGGCAAAAACTGTAGCGTGAAATTCAACACAACGAAGCTGGCGTTTTCAAACTTCAGATCGCTGATGTCTGCCTCAATAACATCTACTGGCATGGCAAAATTGTAGCCTGACTGAATCAGTGTGCAACGCTCAATCATCGCTTTTGAGTTGTCTACTGCGATAATCTTGCTGGTTTTGTCGTTGACGGCTTCACGGATAGATAGGGTTGCGGCGCCAAGAGAACAGCCAAGATCGTAGATTGAACTGTGTGGTTGCGCATACTTCTTAGCCAGTTGCCCGATACCATCAATAATCGAGGTGTAGCCTGGCACAGATCGCTTAATCATATCAGGGAAGACTTCTACAACTTTTTGATCAAAGTTGAAGGACTCAACCTGTTCTAGCTGATCAGCGTAAATATTATCCTTTTTGCTCATAAAATGATGATTTAAGTAGGGTTCAACATCGATGGCGTAATTCTACTATAATAAGACGAGGTTACCATGATTTATTGAAGAAGGTGGGTATGGATTCACTCGAAAGCATCCGGGCGAATATTGATCGGGTTGATGAGACCTTAGTTCAGTTGATAGAGCAGCGTGCAGAACTGGTTCAGCTGTTAATCAGCGTTAAAGCCAAACAGGGCTTAACCGCGCGTATTCCTGAAAGAGAGGAAGCTATTCTCGACGCACTGCATCAGCGACACGGCAAGCACTTCAGCAAAGAAGAGCTTGAATCTATTTATCGACCAATTTTTGATGCTTGTGTAAGGCTACAGCTTGAGTAGTTGAATGATAAGACTTTAGGCATAAAAAAGCCCCCAATAAAGGGGGCTAAAAATTGCGTCTCAAAATGAGAAGGAGATATTTTGAGAAGCGAACACATTGTTAGGGGTAGTTAACTTTGTGCTCAGTGGTACTTTAATTGACAGCATTTGATATTGCCATATGCCAATTGTAACAGTTTGTAACATTGTAAACTGATAATTTATGGGTCAATTTAGGCACTAACCTAGACCTGTTTCACATTTTTTACTATGCTAACCGAAATCCAAACAATGAGTAGTTGTATGAAAAATATACTGTTTTTCATAGGGTTGGCTTTATTTGGCGCTACGGGTTCGATGTCGAGCTCAGCAGCAGAGAATAAAGGGCTAACGCTAGAAGATATTTCTAAAATTGAGTCAGTTCGATCGGCTAAGGTTTCTCCGGATGGCAAGTGGGTTGCTTATACTAAAAGTAACAAGCGCAAACCTTATATTGATGATGATGGCCCGGCATGGTCTGAGCTGTATGTGAAGCCTATCGGTAGCGATGCAAAGCCATTTATTACCGGTAAAGTGAATATCGGTTCGGTCAGCTGGTCCCACGATAGCAAGACTCTTTATTACATCGCGATGCGTAACGATGATACTTTCGCAGGTGTTTATAGTATCCCAGTAGACGGCGGTGAGTCGCAGAAGGTTGTTGGTGTACAAAACAACATTTTGAGCTACACCCTAAATAATGACAGCAGCAAAATGGTCTTTATTGCCAAAGAGGGTGCTCCTAATCATAAAGAGCAACTGGTGCAAAAAGGTTTCCAAGCAAATGTTTATGAAGAAGACATTAAACACGTTCACGCTTGGGAATATGCCTTAAACGACGAGGATGCTGAGCCTAAGAAACTTGATATTGATGGCAGCGTTATCAGCGCCAAGTTCAGCCCTGTGTCAGACCAGCTAATGGTCCAAGTTTCTCCGACCCCGCTAATTGACGACATCTACATGAAGAAAAGCCTTCAAGTTATTGATTTAGATGGTGATGTGGTAGCGAGTTTCAAAACCAAAGGTAAGCAGGGTAAAGCGGTTTGGTCGACTGATGGTGAGAATATCGCTTTTTTAGGAGCGAATGATTATAACGATCCCACAGCTGGTGCTTTGTACATCGCAAACGTCGATGATGAAACTGTGTCTAAGCGTGTGACTAACGATACCAGCCATGTGATGGATGTGGCTTGGCACAATGATGATCTGATCTATATCGAGCATCAGGGTTTAGAAAGTCGTGTAGTAAAAGCTGCGTTTAAGCGTCGCATTGCGGCAATGCCTTTGGTGGATTATGGGCAAGGTATTCAACGAAGCCTATCCGTTGCCAACAATGGTGCCGTTTATGTATTAGCAGATACTGCGAAGCATCCTTCAGAGCTTTTCGCGGTGACTTCTTCAGGAATGCAGCGTTTAACAAACTCTAATACTTGGCTTGATGACGTTGAGCTAGCGAAACAAGAAGGCTTTGAGTATGAGGCGCGAGACGGCCTTAAGATTCAAGGCGTTTTGGTTTACCCGCTTAACTATAAAAAAGGAAAGCGCTACCCGATGATTGCCTTCATCCATGGTGGTCCTGAAGCGCACCGTTCTAATGGCTGGAATACTCGCTATGCGGATCCAATCCAAGCGGTTGCCGCCAAAGGGTACTTTGCCTTTATTCCAAACTATCGTGGTAGCACGGGGCGAGGTGATGAGTTTGCGCGTCTCGATCAACATGCTTACGCTGATCCAGAGTTCACTGACATTCTTGATGGTAAGCTTGCTCTAGTCGAAAAGGGCATGGTTGATGCTGATAAAGTTGGTATCACTGGCGGCTCTTACGGCGGTTATGCTACGGCTTGGTCTGCAACGAAACTATCTGAGCACTACGCGGCAGCAGTCATGTTTGTAGGTATTTCAAACCAATTATCCAAGTTCGGTACGACAGATATTCCTAACGAAATGCATGCCGTTCATGCTCGTGCGTGGCCTTGGGACGATTATCAGTGGATGTTAGAAACAAGCCCGATTTATCACGTCAAAAATGCTCAAACACCATTGCTAATTATGCACGGCGACTCAGATACCCGAGTTCACCCATCGCAATCCATGGAGCTTTATCGTTATGTTAAAACACTTGGACAAGCACCGGTTCGTTTAGTGCTTTATCCTGGTGAAGGTCACGGCAACCGTAAAGCAGCAGGTCAATACGATTACTCGTTACGCCTGGTTCGCTGGATGGATCACTACTTGAAAGGTGATGGTGGCGAACCGCCTGCTTACGACCTTAAGCATGAGAAGAAACTAGAAGAACTTAACGAGAAAGATAAGTCCGATAAGAAAGACGACTAATTACTTCTTGGTGTTTCAAAGCTCCGCAATCCACTTTTAGTGACCGTTGCGGAGCTTTTTTTATGAGAGTTTATATGAGTAAGGATAGGTGAATATATGGCTATTACAGATTTGAGTAGACTGTTGTCTGAGCTTAACCCGGTTATGGATGAGCAGGATTATGTTTTTTGTACAGTCACCGAGCTGCCAGTGGGCATCAATCCAATAGCGACTTTCCACGAAGAGGAAGGGCTTAGCTTGGTATGTTTTAAAGCTCAGGCTCAGGCTGCAAATATAAACTTCCAAGGAACATTCAAGAAAATCACCTTAACCGTTTATTCGAGTTTAGAGGCGGTGGGGTTAACGGCTGCGGTTTCCAATGTGCTAGCCAAAGCGGGCATTAGTGCCAATATGGTAGCGGCTTATCACCATGATCACGTTTTCGTGCCAAGCGAGCAGGCAGAAGAAGCGCTAATCTTGATAAAAGGACTCAGCTCTTGAGCATTAGCTTTCACTGGTATTCAGTAACGGTTTGCGCTCTTGCTGTCGATAGAAATTACCCGTAGCCAAAAAGTTGACGATATGATCCTTAACCTTGCGCTTATTCATAATGAAGGTATGGCCATGCTTGACCGTAATCAGATCCTTCATTTCAGTCAGTTTGGTGTCGGCGACAGCCACTTTCCCATCATGCTCACCATCAAAGACGTGATTAAACCAAGGATCTGAAGAGCGCGTTCCGGCAATGATACCAACATCGGTATAAATGGGATCGAGCTTTTCTAGCAGAGGGTTGTTACTTTTATGAAGCTGCTGTCCTGGCACGCCGGTCATCCAGCGATACCAAAAGCGGTCACGATATTTTTCTGCAACTGGAGAGCCATTGTTTGGCGGTGCCAGCATGACAATTCGTCCGAGCTGTTTGATTTTATGGTTGGAAAGGTAGTAACGCACTAAAAGACCACCCAAACTGTGTGTCACAAAGTGGATTTTTGAGACTTCATCGCGTGAGATGTTGGCCAGTGCTGAATTAATATAATGTACGGCTGAGCGCTCCACACCTGCAACGGTTGAAGGGTAGCTGCGGTTATAGGTAACGTAGCCTTTTTTATTCAAATAAGTTTCTAAACGCTTCATGGATCGTTTACTTCGACCCATGCCGTGAATCAATATAACAGCTTCTTTTTTCAATTCTTTGGTCTTATTTTGTTCAATAGCTGGTCAGACATCAGTGTATCAGCTTGATAATATTCGTCAAAGGCAGAGTTTAAATAGCACTAAATTAATAATATTAGGCAAAGCCAGTCCTTGTTGTTATTATTTATGTAATTTATCTCGCTGTGATTAACTATATTCAGTTATAAGGAGGGTTGATGATAGAATCATCTAAGGCAAAGCTGGATGTTTTGGATCGAAAGATACTCAATGTTTTACAAACGGAAGGACGCCTAAGCAACGCGGAGCTGGCAAAGCGACTGAATTTATCGCCTCCCGCCACTCATGCTCGTGTTAAGCGTTTAGAACATGAAGGGATAATCCACCAATATGCTGCGTTAGTGGATCGACACCGCCTGGGAATTGATACCTTGTGCTTTGTTGAATTCAGCTTACAGTTGCACAGCATAGAGCAAATCCAAAGCATCTTAGCCACTGTTAATTCATGGCCTGAAGTGTTGGAGTGCCACAATGTCACCGGTGAGTATGATTACTTATTAAAAGTGGCGGTACGAAACACGCAGGCCCTTGAAAGCTTTATTTCGCAACGAATGATTCCGCTGGATGGTGTCGCAAGAATTCATACCAGTATGGTCTTGAAGGAAGTGAAATCGACCACCGCCATCATTCTTGAGGAATAGCTTCATACATTTAAAGATAGGGGTTGGTGAATTATGAAATCGTCCGAGGGTAAGCAATTTTTTAATCATTTAGAAACACGCGCTATTCATGCGGGCAGAGTCGGAGATCCAAGCTTTGGTTCACTGGCGACACCAATCCATCAAACCTCAACATTTATCTTTGATAATGTTCAACAAGGATCTAACCGTTTCGCCGGCGAAGAACAGGGCTATATATACAGTCGTTTGGGCAATCCAACCGTTCGTGAGCTTGAGCAGAAGATGGCTGCGCTTGAAAATACAGACGATGCAGCAGCCTTTGGTTCTGGAATGGGAGCTGTGTCGGCGACTCTTTTGGCGAATCTAAAGCAAGGCGATCACTTAGTTGCATCATCAGCGCTTTACGGTTGCAGCTTTGCTCTAATCAATCACAAGTTTCCGGACTTTGGTATTGAGGTGACTTTTGTCGATATTACCAACGAACAAGAAGTGGAAGCTGCGATCCAAGAGAACACCAAGCTGATTTATTTTGAAACGCCGATCAACCCAAACCTCGCTTGCGTGGATATGGAGACAATTGGTGCCATTGCGAAGAAGCATGAGCTTTTGACCATTATGGATAACACCTTCATGTCTCCTGTGTTACAGCAACCGAGTGACTATGGCATGGATTTAATCATTCACAGTGCGACTAAGTACTTGAATGGCCATGGCGATGTTATTGGCGGCATTGTCTGCGGTAGTGAGGAACAGATTGGCAACATCAAAATGACCACGCAGAAGGATATGGGCGCAACCATGAGCCCGAACGACGCATGGTTAATTACGCGTGGTTTAAAAACGCTTTCTGTTCGTGTTGAACGTCATTGCGACAATGCAGAGAAAGTGGCGGACTACCTTGAAGGTCACGGTGATATTGAGCAAGTGTATTACCCTGGATTGAAACATCACCCGGCGAACCACCTTATCGGTACTCAAATGAAGCGTGCGGGCGGTATTATTGCGTTTGAGGTAGCCGGGGGCTTCGATGACGCTGTGCGTTTTATGAATCATCTAGAGCTATGTCATATCGCAGTGAGCTTGGGTGATGCGGAAACCTTAATTCAACACCCAGCCTCAATGACTCACTCCACCTATACGCCTGAAGAGCGTGCTGATGCGGGAATTAGTGAAACCTTGATTCGAATTTCTGTGGGCTTAGAGCATCCGGAAGATATCATTGCTGATTTAGAACAAGCTCTACAGAAAATGAAAATTAGAGCTGCTTAAGTTTAACCCCTTAGTTAAATCTTAGTGGCCTAATAAAAAGCCCGGCATTTGCCGGGCTTTTCTTTGCTGCTTGTCTAAGCGCGATTTTATCGTGCTTGGTAAGAGCTATCGGTAACAATGCCTTCATTGGTAATATCGAAGTTGCCTTTGATAATACCGTCAGCTTTCTTCAACTCAGAGAATACTTCTTTTTGTTCTTCAAGCATTTCTTTTTCTGAACCGTAAGCGCCTTCAGATGCTGATTCCATTGCTTGCTCAAGCAAGCCCATGTACTTTTTGAAGTCCATTGAGAAAGACATCAAGCCATTTTTCTCTAGGCTGCTGTTGCTTTCAACTTTGCTGATAAGTTTATCCGTTTGGCCCATCATTAATACTAAGTCATGACCACGCAAAGCAATCTTAGTTTCAGCGCCCATACCCATTGGCAAGGCTTGAGGTTCGCCACCATCTTCTAGCTTCATTTGAGCAAGTTCAGGAGCATACATGCCCAGTGACTGTAGCAAGTTTTGTGGCTTCTCAGCAGTAACAGTGACTAACAGTTGGCTGTCTTGCATGAATGCCATCGGATTGCGTTCCATGTTGTTAAGCGCTTCTTCATTCATTTCAACAACGCTGAAACCAACACCTTTAATACCAGCAACCATACCTGACATCATGCCTAGCATCATTGGGTTAGACTGGCGAAGGCTTGCTTGCATCTCAGTAAGAGGAGGGCAAGTGAAGTCTTCTTTAGTTAAGCTTTCCCAAACGGTCGTGATAACTGGAACCACTTGGTCCATATCAAAACCAAAGCCAAAACTCATGACATAATCGTCATTAGAAACATTGTTAGAAATGTGACCACGCAGTTTGCCAAGCGTTTCTAGAAGGTCAGCATTGCCGCCTTTAAGAACCATTTTGTAGCTAGCGTTGCTGTCATCAAATTCAGTGTAACCTGCTGAAAGCATAGGCCAGTTCTTAGTCAGGCCTGTAAGTTCTGTGTTACACGCTGGTGTTTGGATGTCTTTCATCTCTTGACCGGCACCATAAGCTGTCAACACTTCTTCTAAGCTCTTACCAAAAGCGTTAGCCGAAGGCTTAGTAATGCCGTCAACGATCGCTAAGTTGTCTAGTAAGAAAATTGAATAGCCTAAGTAACCATTATCAGAAGCCAGTTCATTCAGAACGCCACCCTCAAGGATGTTAGTTGTTGGCTTTTCTGAAAGTGTACGCTGAAGATCTTTAGCATCATCAAGCTGAGTGTTAACAGTAACGATTGCTTGATTGTCATGAGCTGCGATAACTAAAGTCATTGGAACTTCGTTTGACTCGTCATTCATGCTGTATTCGCGATACTCAACACCGTTAACTGTGTTGACTGCTGCTGTAATGCCTTGGTCAGCTTCGATTTTAGCAATAGCTTTAGCGAACGTGTCTGTACCATCAAGTTCAAGACGGATAACCGGTAAAGCACCAACCGTGTAGAACGCCATGTTCACTTCGCTGCGTAAACCAAGCTCTTTAACCGACTTGTTTTTTACTGCTTTTAAGTAATCACCATAAATGCTTACAAGAACTTTTGCCGCATCTGGAGCGTCACCTAAGTCAGATTTTAGGTCGTCAAAACTGGCACCCATCATAGCCGAGTAGTCAAAGCCCATTTTGCTGCTCATTTCCAGAGTTTTAGCAAAATCTAACGGCTCTACGCTACCAGCGAATAAAACGGTATCGGCTGGAACATATTCTAGAACAGGGTTGTCCGAAGGTAATGAGTTACCTAAGCTTAAGCCTCCAACTTTCCCTCCCTTAAAAAAGAATATCCCTGCAGCAATAGCAACTGCTATCACTATAATAATCAGTAGTTTTTTCATAATAGTCCTTCTGTATCGTTGTGTTTTCAGCGGAAATTATATGTCATGATAGTGATTAGACCAATGAATTTTATGTGTCTATCACATAGAATGGGTAAAAAAATGTTTCAAAGGAAATACTATGAGCCAAAAAGATATGAGCAACAGCAACCTTACTCAAGCCGTAGAGCGTGTATTCGCTGAGCTAGAGGCTAGAGAAACACTGGATAAAGATGAAACTTTAGCCCTAGCCAAGTTGGAGCTGATGATTGAAGCTAAATTGTTTCAACAAGACGCTGAAGGTAACCCAGAAGAGTACTTAATTGAGCGTTTTCAAGAACGTTTATATAACTTTGAGCGTGAATATCCCTCGTTAAGCAGCTTTATCCGTAGGATATCCAATAGTTTAAGTAACATCGGTATCTAACTGAAAAATAAAGAAAACCCCTCCTTGTAAAAAGAGGCTGTTCACAATTTGTTACCCTAAACAGCCTTTTTACACACTAAAACGCTAAACCTTTTCCGCTAAATCCTTAATCTAAGTCTATGTGTCACCCACATTAACTATTAAGGAGTTCTACTATGACAATTAACGTTAAATCAGCTGCATTGGCTGTGTGCCTGGCTTTAAGCGCAGGTTCCGTAGCGGCTCACTCAAATAAAGACATGGCCTGCGATGCAGACTTTGCCTATAACATCGATATCAAAGATGCTGGTTTGAGTTTTTCAACCAAAAACCAAGAAAAAGTCTTAATCACGCCTGCCTCTGAGTTGTTCTTAGAGGGGCAGAAGCAGTTGCTGTCAGCGCAACAGGTTGAGCTTTTAGCTGAGTACAATCAACGAATTCGTGAGCTATTGCCGCTAGCTTCAGGCGTGGCGGAAGAAGCCAGTGCGATGGCGATAGAGGCTGTTGGGAGTGTAACCGCAGCATTACTTCATGATAACCCTGAGAAAGCCGAAGAGTTTGTAACGCGAGTAGAAACAATTTCAGCTGAACTTAAACAGCATATCAGTAATACCCATCTTCGCCCTGAGGCCGTGGTAGATTACATGGAAAGCTCCGACTTTGAGGCAGAGTTTGAGGGCTTGGTTGAAACTGCGGTTAAAGAGTTTATGGACAACAATGTCGGTGAAATGATTGCTGCGGCCATGAGTGGTAATGAAGAGAAGGTTAAAGCTTTCGAACAGCGTATGGAGCGCTTCGGTGAAGACTTAGAAGAAAAGTTGGAGCGTCGAGCAGAGCAGCTAGAGCTACAGGCTGAAAAGCTTTGTGCGTTGGTGGATAACATTGATGAAACCGAAGCTCAGCTGGTTAAATCTTTTGATAAGTTTGATGCTTATCAATTAATCACCAAAAAATAACCCTCGCTTGATAGCGCTCGCTAAGGCAGTCTTGCTCCAGCAAGGCTGCTTTTTTGGGTTTAAGGTTATCATTTTGCTGAACAAAAGATAGACACCCGAAATTCACAGTTATAAGCTGTATGACAAATAAAAAACGCAAGGAAATCACTATGTCTTTCAAACACCTCAAAGTATCAGCAATTGCGCTGAGTATGACGCTCGCTTTAGCCGGCTGTGATTCATCAGAAACGTCGAAAGAAAGCGCTAACCAGTCTAAAGTCACTGCTGATTCAAAAAGCAGCGAAGCCCACTCTGAAAAGGGAACAATGGAAAAGTCTGTGGTTGAGCCTCCTATGGAGTTCAACATCTACAATAAAGAAGACACGGCAGGCAAGGTAAGGGTTGAGCAAGATGGCAATGTAGTCAGATCCAATCTAGAGTTGGGCTGGAATAACCGACGGGTCAATATCGATGAAAAGATAGTCCTCGGTGAAGATGGTTACGTGATCAGTCAGGAAGTCACGGGAACGTCAGCCTTTGGAGCGCCAATCGATGAGCGCTTTAGCATGAAGGCGGGAAAGGCTGAGTGGAAAAGTCTCAATGAACAGGGTAATGCGAGCGTAGAGGACAGTAAGTTTTATATCCCCAGTGATGGCACGGGCGTCTCCTCGAATTTCCTGGTGAAAGCATTACTGGAAGATGATGATAATAAAATCGAACTGCTACCGAGCGGTACCGCTTCGTTAATAGAGTTAGATAAAGTGACCCTAACCAAGGGCGAAGAACAAAAAACAGTTCGTTTGATCGGTGTCGTTGGGCTTGGCTTTACGCCTGAGTTTAATTGGTATGACGAGGACAATAACTTCTTTGCGTCGGATGGCGGCGGCTGGTTTGGTGTTATTGCTAAGGGCTGGGGCCGAGAAAACCTAGAAAAACTACAAGCGATCCAAAAAGAAGCCGATAACCAATACTTAGAGGACCTTTCAAAGCGACTAACGTACGTTTCAGAGAAGCCCATTTTGGTGACTAATGCTAATTATGTTGACGTTGAAGCCGGTCAGTTGATTGAGGGTAAGTCGATTGTCGTGGTTGACGGTAAAATCGACAAAATTGTGGATGCTGGAAGCATTGAAGCTTCTGACGAATACACGGTGGTTGATGCCTCTGGAAAAACATTAATCCCTGGTCTATGGGATATGCATGGTCACTTGTCGAAGTCTGATGGGCTGCTAAATATTCCTGCAGGCGTGACCAATGTTCGTGATATGGGGAATACCCATGACAACATCGTTGCGGTTGAAAAGTTAGCTGAAGATGCTGAAATTATTGGTGGTGACGTTTATCGCGCGGGTTTCATGGACCGTGAAAGTCCTTATGCGATGAAAATGGGCCAGACAGTTGATTCACTTGAGGATGCGAAAAATGGCGTCGATTGGTACGCTGATCGTGGTTATATTCAAATCAAAACTTATAGCTCAATGGAGCCTGAGTGGGTTAAGCCTTTAGCGGAGCATGTTCACAGTCGTGGCTTACGACTGAGTGGACACATTCCAGCGTTCATGACAGCGGAAGAGGCGGTTGATGCAGGGTTTGACGAAATTCAACATATCAACATGATTTTCCTTAACTTCTTAGGTAAGAACATTGATACGCGAAAACGCTTACGATTTTCGATTGTTGGAGAAAAAGCTCACGAGCTGGATTTAGACAGCAAAGCAGTGAATGACTTCGTAGCTAAGTTGGCGGAGAAGGGTATTGAAGTTGACCCTACGGTTTCAACTTTCAACAGCCTGTTCCGTAAAGGCGGTGTGATTGACCCTGAAATTGAGCCCGTCTATGAGCACCTTCCTGCAAATGTTGCGCGTGGTTACTTGAGACCTGTAATGGATATTACGGCTGAGCAGCGTGATGACTATGACAAATCAATTAAAGCTTTGTCAGCGATGGTCAAGAAGTTGCATGAGAACGGTGTACCTATCGTTCCAGGTACTGATGCCATTGCTGGGTTTACCTTGCATCGCGAGCTAGAACTTTACGCCGATGCCGGTATTTCTAACGCAGATGTCTTGAAGCTAGCGACTATAGGATCGGCCAAGGTCGTGGGTAATGACGATAATGTCGGTTCTATTGCTGTAGGTAAGCAAGCCGATCTTGTGTTCGTCGAGGGTAACCCGTTGGAGGATATAGGCCATTTACGCCATATTGGTCTCGTTGTGAAAGAGCAGCGCATCTATAAGCCGGATGAGATTTACGAAGCCATTGGGGTTAAACCTTTCATTAAGTCTATAGACTTCTAACCTTTATTGAGTGTATGAAAAGCCGCTGGTAACCGCTGTTACTAGCGGTTTTTTTTATTTCAGGACCCTGCTCACCGAGCGGACTTCTGCCTGCTTGATGTTTTCAGTATTTACAATACTCTTGTTTTAATATATGGTTATCCGTATATTCGAATTATCGAATAGATGCCATGGAGGTTGTTATGATAAACCCTAGTCAATTTTTTAAATGCTTGAGTGATGAGACGCGACTCAAAACGGTTTTGCTCATCTTGCATGAGAAAGAACTCTGCGTGTGTGAGCTTACTGAGGCCATCGATGAGTCGCAGCCTAAAGTATCGCGCCACTTGGCTCAATTAAAAAACATATCAGTTC
Organism: Kangiella marina; assembly: GCF_039541235.1. Classification (NCBI taxonomy): domain Bacteria; kingdom Pseudomonadati; phylum Pseudomonadota; class Gammaproteobacteria; order Kangiellales; family Kangiellaceae; genus Kangiella; species Kangiella marina. The sequence goes on from NZ_BAABFV010000001.1 coordinate 49,386, forward strand.
TGAATACGCGTAGGCAAAGCCAGTGGGTATATTACCGCTTAAACGAAGAGTTACCGGAGTGGGCGAAGCAGGTGTTGATGACAACGCTCGACGCGCAAAAAGATACGATTAAGCCGTACTTACACAATTTATCAGCCATGTGTGATCGCCCGAACTGTTGCGACTGATCATGCTAAAAATAATGTAATGGGAGATTAAAATGTCTATTAAAGTTGGTATTAATGGATTCGGCCGCATGGGGCGCCTAACCTTGCGAGCCTTGCTGGGCGCCGAGGGCCGTGTGGACAATATCGACATTTGTCATATCAATGATCCTGCGGGTGACGCAAAAACTTTCGCCCACTTAATGAATTTTGACTCGGTTCATGGGCGCTGGCAACACGACGCTGTTGAGCAAGAAGGCTCCATCGTCATTGACCAGTCTCGAATGACCTTTAGCCAAAATAGAACATTAGCTGAAACCGACTGGTCTGGTTGCGACTTAGTGATTGAAGCATCTGGCAAGATGAAAACTCAAGCGTTACTTCAAGAGTATTTTAATCAAGGCGTCAAGCGAGTTGTGGTAACTGCTCCAGTTAAAGAGGACGGTGTGCTGAATATCGTGATGGGGGTTAATCATGATTTGTATGATAAGACTGAGCATAGACTGGTTACAGCGGCTTCTTGTACTACAAATTGTCTGGCGCCAGCGGTCAAAGTGATTCATGAAAACCTCGTGATTAAGCACGGTAGCATGACCACTATTCATGACATTACCAACACTCAAACCATTCTTGATGCGGCTCATAAAGATTTACGTCGTGCACGAGCTTGTGGAATGAATTTAATACCGACAACAACGGGCTCAGCGACAGCAATTACGCATATTTTTCCTGAGTTGAAAGGCAAGTTAAATGGCCATGCCGTTCGTGTGCCATTAGCTAACGCCTCGATAACCGACTGCGTGTTTGAAGTCGAAAAAGCGACAACCGAAGAAGAGGTTAACGCCTTATTTAAGAAAGCTTCGCAAGGTGAGCTTAAGAATATTCTGGGTTATGAAGAGCGTCCTCTAGTTTCGGTTGATTACAAAACTGACCCTCGCTCAACGATTGTTGATGCACTATCGACCATGGTGGTGAATGGTACTCAAGTGAAGCTCTACTTGTGGTATGACAATGAGTGGGGTTACGCCAACCGTACCGCTGAAATCGTGAAAATGGTTGTTGATAAGGGCGTCGATTAGCTATGAAGTTTTGGCGAAATGTAACGCAAGATCTGTCTGATGACGTCCGCCAGTACATGCTGGTCACCGGGAATTATTGGGCATTTACGTTGACGGATGGCGCTTTACGCATGCTGGTTGTGTTGCATTTCCACCAGCTGGGATACAGTCCATTACAGATCGCCATGCTATTTTTGTTTTACGAGTTTTTTGGCGTCGTCACCAATTTAGTCGGTGGCTGGTTGGGTGCTCGATTAGGTCTTAACAAGACCATGAATATCGGTCTGTTACTACAAATTTTGGCGCTCGGTGCACTGTTGGTGCCGACGTCCCTGTTGACCGTCCCCTGGGTTATGACGGCTCAGGCGGTTTCCGGAATCGCAAAAGATCTGAATAAAATGAGCGCCAAAAGCGCGATCAAAAGCTTGGTCGCAAAAGGTGAAGATGGAAAGCTGTATCGCTGGATCGCAGTGCTAACCGGCTCTAAGAACACCCTCAAAGGCGTAGGATTCTTTATGGGCGGTTTGCTGCTAGCGCTGCTCGGTTTTCAGGGGGCCATATTATTAATGGCACTGATGTTATTCGCCGTATGGATATTCAGTTTGTTAAAACTGAAGCAGGACTTGGGACGCAGCAAAGCGAAACCTAAGTTTTCACAAATATTCTCAAAAAGCGCAGCCATTAATTACTTATCCGCAGCACGTATGTTTTTGTTCGGAGCGCGCGACGTATGGTTCGTCGTTGCTTTGCCGGTGTATTTATCCAGTCAATTTGATTGGTCACATACTTTTGTTGGTGGTTTTCTAGCCTTATGGATCATCGGCTATGGGATTGTTCAAACCTTAGCACCTAAAATTACAGGCAGAAAAACAGGGAACATACCCACAGGAAACACAGCTTTCTCGTGGACACTTATTCTCGCAGTGATCCCAGTGCTCATTGCTTCAGCGCTTTATTTCAATGTGTCACCACACATTGCGCTGCTTGGAGGTTTGCTCCTGTTTGGCGTAATTTTTGCCATTAACTCCTCATTACATAGCTTTTTAATCGTACACATGGCATCGGACGATGGCGTGTCATTGGATGTAGGGTTTTATTATATGGCTAATGCCATGGGGCGTTTGATTGGAACGGTGCTTTCGGGGTGGGTATATCAAGCATATGGACTAGAAATGTGCTTAATGATTTCTGCGATGTTTGTGGTGATCGCAGCGGTTTTGTCATTGTTGATTCCTAAGCCAGCTAGCCTCCAGACCTAGGAAAGTCTGTAGGTACAAAAAAGCCCTCTTTGTGAGGGCTTTTGTTTATTATACGTTTTTGTTACTTCTCTAAAAGCTCAAACTTGCCTTCTTTGCCATCCCATTCAGCCGCATCGGGCATAGGGTCTTTCTGTTCGGTAATATTCGGCCATTCTTCAGAGAGCTCGGCATTCAGCTCAACAAAGTGTTCCATGCCTTCTGGCACTTCATCTTCTTCAAAAATAGCTTCAGCGGGACATTCAGGTTCGCATAATGCGCAGTCGATGCACTCATCAGGATTGATAACCAAAAAATTGGGACCTTCGTAAAAGCAGTCCACAGGACACACCTCAACACAGTCAGTGTATTTACATTTGATACAGTTTTCGGTTACTACGAACGCCATGAATGTCTCCTAAATTGCAATTCTGTCGGCTAATCTCGGCTAATGATTGCCTGTGCAGCGTTATTTTAGCGATTCTTTTAACTTATACAATAGCTCTAGCGCCTCACGAGGCGATAAATCGTCCGGCCGAATTTCTTCGAGTAGCTGTATTGCTGCGCTGGGTACTTCGAGCGCCACTTGCGCATCTTCAATCAGGTCCAGCTGCGGCATGACCTCGTTCGATTGATCGTCGTGGGTACCGTTTTGCTCAAAATAGCTGAGTAGGGCTTTGGCATTTTGAATCACAGCCTTGGGAAGTCCTGCAAGTTGCGCCACCTGTATGCCGTAACTCTGATTGGCAGGCCCTTCGGCGACTTGATGCGAAAACACCAGCTTTGTTGAGCCGGTTTGATCAGAGTCATATTCTGTGGCGCCGAAATGAACATTAGCGCAATCATGCCATTCTTGAATTTGTTGCGTGAGCTCGAAGTAGTGAGTCGCGAACAAGGTTAGCGAGTTGAGTTTTTCATGAATGTAGCGCATGGTTGCCGAGGCGAGGGCAAGTCCATCGAATGTACTGGTGCCTCGCCCAATTTCATCCAACAGTACCAAGCTGTTAGCGGTCGCGTTGTTGAGAATGTTTGCCGTTTCTGACATTTCGACCATAAAGGTCGAGCGGCCACTAGCCAAATCGTCAGAAGCACCAATTCGCGTGAATATTCGATCGATTGGACCAATCTTTGCGCGTTCGGCAGGAACGTAAGAGCCGGTGTAGGCCAACAGAGTGATTAACGCCGCTTGACGCATATAGGTCGATTTACCGCCCATGTTTGGGCCAGTGATAATCAGCGAGCGCCTTGTTGGTGACAGCTCTAAATCGTTTGGTATAAAAGGTTCTTTACTGTGGTACTCAACGACCGGGTGACGACCATTAGTAATCGAAATGCCGGGGTTGTCGCTAAAGTTTGGTTGCGCCAAGTTGAGGTTTTCTGCGCGTTCAGCGAAACAGGCGAAGACATCGAGTTCGGCGATTGCCGCTGCCGTGGATTGGATATTGGCCACATGCTCTTGCAGCTGTTGTACTAACTCATCGTAAAGTCGCTTTTCTAGCGTTAAGGCACGGGTTTTACTGCTCAATACCTTTTCTTCGTACTCTTTGAGCTCCGGCGTGATAAAACGCTCAGCATTTTTTAGCGTTTGGCGTCGCACATATTCCGCTGGTGCTTGCTCACTCTGTGCTCGCGAAATTTCGATATAAAATCCATGGACTCGGTTGTAGCCAACTTTAAGCGTATTAATGCCTGAGCGTTCTTTTTCGCGCTGCTCAAGCTGCAGCATAAAGTCGCTGGCGTCGTTGGCGAGATTCCGTAGTTCATCAAGCTCAGCATGATAGCCTTCAGCGATAACACCACCATCGCGAATCACCATGGGTGGTTGCTCGATAATGGCACGCTCTAACAATTCTTGAACGCTTGGCAATGGTTTAATTAAGTCGATAAGCGGCAGCTTGACCTGGTGAGTGGACAAATAACTCTTTATCTCTTGAGACTTACGTAAACCTTGTTCCAAACGCTTTAAATCGCGTGGACTGGCACTACCAAGCGCTAACCGAGTAACGATCCGTTCGATATCGGCAATCTCTTTTAAGTGCGATTGCAGATCACTATAGATTAAATCATTCTTTAAAGCAGAAACCGCTTCTAAGCGCTTTTCGACCGAGTCTTTCTTGCTCAGTGGACTGTGCAACCAACGCTTAAGCAAACGACCACCCATAACCGTTTGCGTGCTGTTCATGACTTCAAACAGCGTATTATGTGACTGGCCTTGGATATTCTCTGTGAGTTCGAGGTTTTTGCGTGTTGCAGGATCGAGTACTAAATGATCCGCATCAGACAGTCGTTGCAGCATGCGGATATGCGGTAGGGCATTGAGCTGTGTCTTTTTGGCGTACTCTAAAACAACGCCCGCTGCAGAAACGGCTAGTCGATAGTCTTCACAGCCAAAGGAAGAGAGGCTGTTGACAGAAAAGTGCTGTAATAACTTATCGAGGTTCTGTTCGTAGTCAAACTCCCAATCCGGTTGCCACTGGATGGAGCTTTTGACTAGCTGACTCAAGGTCTGCTGATTATCCGCAATTAATAACTCCGCGGGTTTAACGCGGTGTAACTCAGCTTGCAGAGCGAGTTCGCTATCAAATTCCGACAACCAAAAGCGACCACTTGCCATATCCAAACAGGCCAAGCCGTACTGGTTATTTTTTCGATAAATAGCGGCTAAAATATTTTCAGAAAGGGCGTCTAGCAGGTTTTCATCATACAGCGTACCCGGCGTAACGATTCGGACTACTTTGCGCTCGACAGGGCCTTTACTGGTGGCGGGGTCGCCGACTTGTTCACAAATCGCTACCGACTCGCCCAGTTTTACGATTCGAGCTAAATAGGAATCCACCGCATGAAACGGTACACCAGCCATCGGAATCGGCTCGCCAGCAGAGGAACCACGCTTAGTGAGCGTAATGTCTAATAATTCAGCCGCACGCTTTGCATCGTCATAAAACAACTCGTAAAAGTCACCCATGCGATAAAACAGTAGGTAATCTTTATGATCCTGCTTCAAGCGCCAGTATTGACGCATCATCGGAGTGTGGTGTTCGAGACTTTCTGGTGCGGCTTCTTGTTTTGTCATGCTTGTAATTGATATCTAAATTCTTATAAAAAGAAATTGCTGGCCCCTAATGTATTACAGCCTTTGCTTGTCATCCCGTGGCTTGACCACGGGACCCAGTGACTCTAAGTTTTATTTTTAAAGGCACTGGATTCCTCGGTCGAGCCGAGGAATGACGTTTATTTATACTAAAGGATGCGTTGGTTTAGGCTGAACAATAAATGTAGTATATTAGCTCATAGCTTAACGGATTTGAGTCAAAAGAGGTAGACGAAGATTGCCCGATTTACAAAAAGAAGTAGATTCTTCTGACTTAGAAAAATCATTAAAAAAACTCTCTAACCTATTAATTAAAAAGAACTTAATGCTGGTCACAGCAGAATCCTGCACGGGTGGCCTTATCGCAGCTTCCTGTACCGAGTTGCCCGGCAGTTCACAATGGTTTGATCGTGGCTTCGTCACCTACACCAATGAAGCGAAGCATGACATGCTTGGTGTTCCAGTAGACCTTATCGAACAACATGGTGCCGTTTCACAGCAAGTAGTCGAAGCGATGGCTGCTGGCGCGTTTAAGAAAGCAGGCAATAAAAATCGAATCACCATATCGGTCAGCGGCATCGCAGGCCCAGACGGCGGCACAGCAGAAAAGCCCGTCGGTACTGTATGGATTGGTTTCGCCGATGATAAAGGCATAAAAAGCAAGCTGCTACGACTTAAAGGCTCAAGAGCTGAAATTAGGCAAGCGACGGTTGAATATTCTGTAGGGAGGGTCTTGACCTACCTTAAGTAGATTTTAAAGGGTGCGTCAAGACGACCTTAATTCTTGTCTTGAATAAAGGGAAACTAAGTGAAGACTTTATACAAATATATGCCTCTCAGAATGGACTTCTTTGATGAGCCTTTATTAAGGTTGACACCACCTCTATGCCTTAATGACCCGTTTGACTCTAAACCGACTCGTGAAGCCATAAGAAAGAAAGTTGCATTCATGAGTGACGAAGAAGGAGAGGGAGCAGGCTACATATCCGATGAAAACTTGGACACAGTTTATAGTCGTTTTAAGGAATTTCTAGAGGAGGGATTGAATAACTTCGGGATAGTGTCTTTAACTGAAAATCCCCACAATTTGCTTATGTGGTCTCATTATGCAGATCAGCATAGAGGAATAGTTATAGAGCTTTCAGAACTAGAAAGCACATTTGAGTTTTCTGACTCCTCAGATACTAGTAGGGTAGGTAGTAAAACACCATTAAGAGTTTTATATGATAGTAAGCGCCCTAGTTCTGATATATCTGATGAGCTTATCTTTACAATATTTGAAGACGACTTCTTCCGTCACTTTGCTCTTGTTAAAAGTGATGCTTGGATTTATGAAAAAGAGCATCGCTTTATACTTCCTATAAATCAAGCTGAGGTTGGAGTTTTCTTACATAATAAAAATGTAGCTAGTAAAAGTGAGCTTGAAGTATATTTAAAACAGAGGGGAATTTCGTATGAGAAACGAGAGGGTAAGTATTTTTTCAGAGCAGATAATTTGAATAATCCAATTAATAATGTAGCAAAAGTATGTAGAGATGAGTTTTTATTAGGAGCAGGTGAGGTTCTTTTGTTTAAAAGGATAGCTGATAAATCTCTAAAAGCTATTTACTTCGGATGTAAAGTTTCCGACGAAATTATAAATAGTGTTGTTAAAAAAGTCAGAAGTAATAATGTATTCTCGGAGAATGTTGTATTTTATCGTGCAACTGAAAGCTCGGATTACTTTGATGTTAGCTTCGATTTAATTTAATACTCAAAATTAGAATATACGTAGTCTTGAACAAGAGCAAATGCTTTCAAGGTTTGAGTGAGTAGAGTCTCTTACGAATACTTCAGTAAGATCCTGACTTCAGACAGGATGACAAGTCTTAAGAAACTCAAACCTCAAAAGCTTTTAAAATCGCGCAGGGTTTGTACTTGCCTCCAGTCTCACATTGACGGAATAGGGTTTTGAGCCGGTCGCGGGCTTGTTGCATTTCTTCGATTTTTTCATTGAGTTCTTTAATTCTGGCGCTGGCGAGTTGTTGGGCGCGTTGGTGGTCGTGGCTGGTGTCTAGCGCTAGGAGTTCTTTGATTTCATTAAGCGTGAAGCCAGCTTTTTGGGCTTCTTTGATGAATCTTAAACGTCGTAGGTCATCTTCGCTGTATTTTCTAAAGCCTTCGGTTTTACTTGGAACCTTGATTAAGCCTTTACGCTGATAGTAGCGGACGGTTTCGACGCCGATATTCACTTCTTTGGCTAATTTGCCAATGGTTAGCATGCTGTAGTCCTAAATTTTACTTTTGTTTAAACCTATAACCGAGTCAGGGTTTGATAAAGAATACTTGACTCCGTACCATGGTACAGAGTTTATAGTGTGCTTATTGTTTGAATCAAGTTATATGCACAATTCTTTTGAATGAAGGAGTATTGATTGTATGAGCACTACCAATAAGAAGACGGCGCAGCTTTACCGCATGTCGACGGATAAACACACTTGTCCTTTTGGCTTAAAGTCTAAGGATTTGTTGCAGCGTGAGGGCTTCGAGGTCGAGGACCATATTTTAGCCAACCGTGAGGAAACGGATGCTTTTAAGGAAAAGCATGGTGTGGAAACAACGCCGCAGACGTTTATTGATGGTGAGCGTATTGGCGGTTATGAAGACTTAAGAAGGCACCTCGGTAAAAAGGTTAAGGATCCAGATAAGAAGACTTATCGTCCGGTAATTGTGTTGTTTGTGATGGCGGTGTTAACGGCGATTGCTGCGAGCTTTGCGAGCTCAGGTGATGCGTTTACGATTAAAACAGCCGAATGGTTTGTGAGTTTTGCCATGGTGCTGTTGGCGATGCTTAAGTTACAGGACGTTGAGAAGTTCTCCACCATGTTCTTGAACTATGACTTATTGGCTAAGCGCTGGGTGCCTTATGGTTACGTCTATCCTTTTGCGGAAGGATTGGCTGGTGTGTTGATGGTTGCTGGCGCTTTGACTTGGATTGCCGCTCCCGTGGCCTTGTTTATCGGTACGGTGGGCGCTGTGTCAGTCTTTAAAGCGGTGTATATCGACAAGCGCGAGTTGAAATGTGCTTGTGTCGGTGGTGGTAATAATGTGCCGCTGGGTTTTATTTCCTTAACTGAGAACTTGATGATGGTTGGTATGGCGATTTATATGGGAAGTAAGTTGCTTTAGTTGTTTGTTGTTGGGTTACGAGTTGATTCCTTACCAAGAAAACTTCTAACCCAACCTATGGTGACTAGCCAGTCGAAGATCCCAAATTACCTAAAGGTATTTCCGCTGGTCACCATTTGGGATGACAGGCCTGCAAGTTCTGCAAAAAGCTTGTCATCCTGAGCCGTGACCAAAGGAAATCCCCTTGCGGGAACCCAGGATCTTATTTGGGTTAAGCAAGATTCCAAATTAAATTTGGAATGACAAGACGGTAAGTACATCGTATTCACTTGTAGTACTTATCAATAATCGGATTCATGACTTTTTTCCATAGTGGTGGCACTAAAGCCAATAACACCATGGTTGCGTAGCCTGCTGGTAACTGCGGGCTATCCTCATGATGACGCAAGACTTGATAGCGACGTTTAGGGAAAGCATGATGATCCGAGTGACGCTGCAAGTGAATCAACAGGATGTTGGTTAGGAAAAAGTTAGAGTTCCACGAGTGGTGGTGGGTGACGTATTCATACTTGCCATTGTCGCGTTTCTTGCGGCGCAAACCGTAGTGTTCAACGTAGTTGATAATTTCTAGTAGAACAAAGGCAACGATGCTTTGCCCTAAGAAGAATGTTAGGCCGAGCCAGCCAAAAGCGACGAATGATAGTATTGCCCATAGCGCACTAAGGCCGTACCAAGTAAAGAGCTCGTTATCCAAACTCCAGACAGACTTTCCTTTGCGGGATAATCGAATAGATTCGAGTTTCCAAGCGTTAGTAATGTTATGCCAAATGGCTCTTGGCAAAAAATGGTACAGGGTTTGATTATAATCAGCGGAAGAGGGATCTTCCGGAGTAGAAACGTTGACGTGATGGCCGCGCACATGCTCGACTTTAAAGCCACCATAGCACACTAAGCTGAGCAGTAGACCACCACAAAAGCGCTCCAGTTTGCTGTCTTTATGGATTAATTCATGAGCCACATTAATTGCCAAAACACCACTGACCACTCCAATACCCAACACCCAACCAATTTGGCCAGAGATTCGTATTTCAGGGCTTGCAAACTGCACTAAACCTAAGACCAATACTGCAAGCATCAGCGGAACCGTGAGCAGCGTCAGCCCAGTATAAAAGTATTCACCGGAAATGGCCTTGGTCAGTTCTTGTGGCGCATTGAGGCTGTCGCGCCCCAGCAATGCATCAAGAACAGGAATAACCCCAAAGAAAAACAGCAAGATAAAGTAGGGGGCTTGATTGAGTGATAACAGCTGAGAATCGGCAAGAGCAAGGGCTATAAAAGGAACAGCCCCAGAAATCAGAAACATGCCATAGGCGTATTTTTTCAGAGTAAAAGCCAGCGGTGGGCGGCTGATAGCGTTAGTTTCACTCATGGTGCTGCAAATGTTCAGTGATCAGACCTCTATTATTAGCTTGTTTGGCTTGTGTTGTAAATACGGTCGTTAATGACGCTATTTTAGATCAAGGACTTGTCGCAACAGTGGAATAAAACTAGTATGGTTTTTTGCTTTCATGATTGGGGACTTTTATGAACTGGGCTGATATTGCAACGGCAGCGGTGACGTTATTTTTGATCATGGATCCGCTGGGTAATGTGCCAGTGTTTAATGCCGTATTGTCGAACCTTGAGCCGAATAGGCGTGTCAAGGTTTTGGCCAGAGAGCTTGTGATTGCCTTGGTCATTTTGTTTGGGTTCTTGTTCGCGGGGAATGCTATTTTGGCTTTCCTTGGGCTGACTCAATCGTCTTTGAACATCGCAGGTGGTGTCCTTTTGTTCATCATTTCTCTGCGCATGATTTTCCCGGGACGGAGAGAGCCTGGGGACGAGATTGAGGAAGAGGAGCCTTTTATAGTGCCGCTGGCGATGCCCATGATTGCTGGGCCTTCGACCATTGCGGTGTTGTTGTTGCTGAGTTCGAATCAACCCGGGCAGATGGTCGAGTGGAGTCTTGCGCTATTGTCGGCGTGGGTGGTGTCAGCGGTATTGCTCATTCTATCGCCGAAGATTCTTGGCCTGATTGGGCAAAAGGGCTCGCGAGCCCTTGAGCGACTGATGGGCATGATTCTGATTATTTTAGCGACACAAATGTTGCTTAATGGTATTCGTGATTTTGTTGAAAGCTTAGCCTAAAGCTTGCTTGCTGTATAAATAATCAGCAGTTATAACCGATCATCAATAGCTTACCGCTATTAGGGTGATTTTCTTAACTTTGAACGAGAAATCACAGGTTACTTTTCGGGGCTGTTTGTGGAATAATCAGTCTAATTTTCGTAATTCTTATAAACATTTCAGTCAGTAGGTAATTTTGATGGATGACAACAAAAAGAAAGCGCTCGGCGCTGCTTTAGGTCAAATTGAGCGTCAATTCGGTAAAGGCTCAATTATGCGTCTTGGTGATGGCTCGGTAGCCAAAATTGGGGCGATTTCGACAGGTTCACTAGGTCTAGACATCGCGTTAGGTATCGGTGGTTTACCGAAAGGCCGTGTTGCTGAAATCTATGGCCCAGAATCGTCGGGTAAAACGACTTTGGCATTACAGGCTATTGCTAGCTGTCAGGCTGAAGGCGGTACGGCGGCGTTTGTCGATGCGGAGCATGCATTAGATCCGGTTTATGCTGAAAAACTAGGCGTTAACCTTGATGACTTGATTGTGTCTCAGCCAGATACGGGTGAGCAGGCGCTTGAAATCACCGACATGTTAGTACGTTCTGGCGCGGTTGATATCCTAGTCGTGGATTCGGTTGCAGCCTTGACGCCGAAAGCAGAGATTGAAGGCGAAATGGGCGACTCGCACATGGGTCTTCAAGCTCGTCTAATGTCACAAGCTTTGCGTAAGTTAACGGCAAACATCAAGCGTTCGAACACACTGTGTATTTTCATCAACCAGATTCGTATGAAGATTGGTGTGATGTTCGGTTCGCCAGAAACTACAACGGGTGGTAACGCATTGAAGTTCTACGCTTCAGTTCGTTTAGATATTCGTCGAATTGGTCAAATTAAGCAGGGCGACGAGATTATCGGTAATGAAACTCGCGTTAAAGTGATTAAGAACAAAGTGGCACCACCGTTTAAACAGGCAGAGTTCCAGATTTTATACGGCGAAGGTACTTCGCTAGAAGGCGAGATTCTGGATTGGGGCGTTAAAGAAGACTTGGTTGAGAAGTCGGGTGCTTGGTATTCTTATCAAGGCAACAAAATTGGCCAAGGCAAGCAGAACGTTATTCAGTTCCTTAAAGATAACCCTGAGATCAAGAAGGAAATCGAAGGAACGTTACGCAGTAAGCTGCTGGTGACCTCCAAGCCTGCGGACGAAGAAGAAGCGCCTGAAGAGGCTTAATTCGTCATTGGTCCTCGTTTAATCCTCATTAGCGGATTAGTTTATGGGCTTTAAAAAGCCACCACGCGACTATAAAGTTATCGCGATGGATTTATTAGCACGCCGGGAACATTCCCGGCGTGAGCTTATTGATAAATTAAAACTTCGCGAATTTGAAGGTGAAGAGGTCGAGGCTTACCTAGACCGCTTGGCTGAGAGAGGGTTGCAAAGTGATGAACGCTTTGCGCAAAGCTTCATTCGGCAACGCTCCCAGAATGGTTACGGCCCTTTAAGAGTTCGTCAAGAATTACGTCAAAAAGGGATTGAAGATTCAGCCATTAGTCGCCATTTTGAATCTATGGGCGTTGATTGGCATGAAGTCGCAGTCCAGGCATGGCGCAAAAAGTATCATCGTGCGCCAGGGCCAGATATGAAATTACGTGCCAAGCAAACTCGTTTTCTACAATATCGAGGCTTTGACTTCGATATGATTAATTACGCGTTATCATCCGATCCGGGTGATGATGAAGATTTTTATTAGAGATTTAGTTATTTTAAATCAAACACATAAAAGTGAATAGTAAAGTAAAAGGTTAATGTAAAGTGAGCATGACAGCTAAGACAATGACAACCAATGATATCCGAAAAGCTTTCTTAGAGTTTTTTGAAAAGAATGGACATAAGATGGTGGATAGCGCACCTTTAATCCCTGCTAATGATCCCACTTTATTATTCACCAATGCAGGTATGGTACCTTTTAAAGATTGTTTCTTGGGTACCGAACAGCGCTCTTATACTCGTGCCACAAGTTCTCAGCGGTGCGTACGTGCAGGCGGGAAACACAACGACCTAGAAAACGTTGGCTATACCGCTCGTCACCATACCTTTTTCGAAATGTTAGGTAATTTCAGCTTTGGTGATTACTTCAAAAAAGAAGCCATACATTACTGCTGGGAGTTACTGACAGAAGTCTTTAAGTTACCGAAAGAGAAGCTTTGGGTAACGGTTTATGCAGAAGACGATGAAGCCTATGATATTTGGGCGAAAGATATTGGCTTCCCTGAAGAACGAATTAGCCGTATTGGCGATAATAAGGGTGAACGTTATGCATCGGATAATTTCTGGGCGATGGGCGATACCGGCCCATGCGGACCTTGTTCAGAAGTGTTCTACGACCACGGCGAGCATATTTGGGGAGGCCCTCCAGGCACGCCAGAAGAAGATGGCGACCGCTTTATTGAAATCTGGAACTTGGTATTTATGCAGTACAACCGTCACAAAGACGGCACCATGGAGTCGCTGCCTAAGCCTTCTGTCGATACGGGGATGGGGCTAGAGCGTATTTCGGCGATTTTACAAGGCGTTCATAGCAACTACGAAATCGACACTTTCCAATATCTAATCAAGCAAACAGCAGAGCTGCTTAAAGTTGAGGACTTAGATAATAAGTCACTGCGCGTGATAGCGGATCATATTCGCTCGTGCTGCTTCTTAATTCTCGACGGCATCGTGCCGAGTAATGAAGGCCGTGGTTACGTTTTAAGACGTATCACTCGCCGCGCTATTCGTCATGGCCATCAGCTTGGCGCTAAAGGCAGTTTCTTTTCAAAGTTGGTGCAGGCTCTGGTCGATACGATGGGTGATGCTTATCCAGCACTTAAAGAGCAGCAATCGATCATTGAAGGCGTATTGGCTAAAGAAGAAGACGCATTTGCGAAAACCTTGGATAAAGGTATGCAGATTCTTGAAGCCGATATGGCGGATATTAAAGATAAAACCATTTCCGGAGAAACCGTTTTTAAGCTCTACGACACTTACGGTTTCCCACAAGACTTAACCGCAGACATCGCCCGTGAAAAAGGGTTAGAAATTGACTGGGACGGCTTCGAGAAAGCGATGGAAGCCCAGCGTGAGCGTGCTCGCGCATCAAGCAACTTTGGCGTTGACTATAATGATTCACTGAAGCTTGAAGAGGTGTCTGAGTTTACCGGCTATGATTATCTGAGTCAGCAAGTGAAAGTACTGAAGTTGCTCAAAGGTGATGAGGCGGTGGAAGCACTGAGCGAAGGTGAGAAGGGAATTATCATTCTAGAGAAAACACCATTTTATGCTGAGTCAGGCGGTCAAGTTGGTGATAAAGGAAGCCTCTACGGTTGTGGCGCTAACTTTATCGTTGAAGATACGCAAAATATTGGCGATGCGATTGCTCATATCGGCTATGTTGACAAAGGTGAGGTTACGACACGTTCAGAGCTAAAAGCGGATGTCGACGGCGGTTTACGCCAGAGCACGATGCGCAATCACTCAGCGACGCACTTATTGCATGCCGCTTTACGCGAGGTGTTAGGTTCTCATGTGCAACAAAAAGGTTCGTTAAATGATCCAGAGCGTTTGCGCTTTGACTTCTCAAATCCAGAAGGCGTCTCACGCGAGGATTTAGCGATGGTTGAGCGCATGGTTAATGAGAAGGTTTTTGAAAATCACCCTGTAGAAGCAGCTGTCATGTCGATGGATCAGGCTAAAGAGCAGGGCGCAATGGCGCTGTTCGGTGAGAAATATGGTGATGAAGTTCGCGTCTTAACCATGTCACCTTTCTCTGTTGAGCTTTGCGGTGGTACTCACGTTAAACGTACCGGCGATATTGGCCCATTCAAAATTGTTTCTGAGACAGGTATTGCCGCCGGTGTTAGACGTATTGAAGCCGTTACAGGAGAGCGAGCAGTCGCTTGGATGCAGCAGTCCGAGAGCAAGCTTCACAGCCTCGGAAAGCTTTTGAAAAGTGATCCGGCGCAATCGGTTGAAAAGGTTGAACAACTACTCGATAAATCCAAGCAATTGGAAAAGCAGATCCAGCAGCTGCAAAGTAAACTAGCATCGAGTCAAGGTAGTGATTTAGCCGAAAGCGCGGAAGACATAAACGGCGTAAAGCTATTGGTTTCAAATCTTGAAGGCGTTGAGCCTAAAGCGCTCCGTGACATGCAAGATCAACTTAAAAACAAGTTAGGTTCTAGTATCGTGGTTCTCGGTATCGCGGGAGATGACAAGGTGAGCTTAATTGCTGGAGTCAGCAAAGACCTTACGTCAAAAGTCAAAGCCGGGGATTTAATCAAAATGGTTGCTGAACAAGTCGGCGGTAAAGGCGGTGGCCGTCCTGATATGGCACAAGCTGGCGGCAAAGATCCTGCTGCTTTGCCTGCTGCACTCGATTCTGTCAAACCATGGGTTATGGAAAAACTTGCTTAAAAAGCAAGGATATACATTTGAGTAGGGACGCTGTATTCTTGTAACAGAAAGTATTTTTGTGACAGGACGCTCAAAAGTATAGTCTTGAATCCAATTTATTGATAGAATTCGCGACTTCCGGCGCTAGTGTCGGCTTTCTTTACACGAGTATTTGTAGATTTAAAATTTGTAGATAGTTGAGAGCGGCTTGGATTCAGCCAGGGATGCTCTCTAGGATAGAGGAGACTGGAATGTTAATTTTGACAAGACGCGTTGGCGAAACGCTTATGATCGGTGATGAGATCACTGTTACAGTATTAGGCGTTAAAGGCAACCAAGTACGTATCGGCATCAATGCACCTAAAGAAGTCGCTGTTCACCGTGAAGAAATCTATTTGCGAATTCAGCACGAAAAGCAAATGGAGAATTACCAACCAAATCAACCAGGTAATAATTCAGACGACGACTATAATTATTAAAAAAAGTTGGATTGGAGTGTTGCATTTTATCCTGAATAAGGTAACATTCCGTCCGCGTCAACGGTGAGGTGGCCGAGCGGCTGAAGGCGCTCCCCTGCTAAGGGAGTATACCCTAATCCGGTATCGAGGGTTCGAATCCCTCCCTCACCGCCATTATTTATTTATAATGGTCGGCGACAGATTAAAGAAAAACCTGCTTCTGGCAGGTTTTTTTATGCCTATCATTTATAATCCTTTTCGATATAAGGCGGATTGTTTGCGTCGGCTAAAACAGTTTTTTCTAAAAATTAATAACGGTAATTTTTATTTGTAATTCAATCGTTTTTAGGTAATATGAATTTAGATCCTGATAAAAATAAACCAATGAAGCCTAACCGATTAATTAAATATCTTTTTTTCTTGCTCTGTGCAATTTACGTCGTCAGTGCGTCCTACGTTGTTGAAAAATCTTTATCTGCTATATCAGCAGAGCAGATTCAGGAAGAGCGAATAGACTTTGCTAATGAAGTATCATTGGTACGCTCTAATATTGAGTCTGCTATATACTCAGAAATATATATTGCTAACGGTTTAGCGACAGTTTTAATGGTCGATAAAGATTTGGCTCTTTTTAAGTTTGAGCAACTTGCTGAAGCATTAATTAGTAATGGCAAATACGTTCGAAACATTGGCATTTCAACCGGCTACACCATTTCTGATGTCTACCCGCTGGAGGGTAATGAGAAAGCTCTTGGTTTTGACTATAGAAACGCCCCTAGTCAATTACAATCTGTTGAGGCGGCTAGAGAAGCTGGAACCATGACTTTAGCAGGACCACTGACTTTGGTGCAGGGTGGGAAGGCTGTGATTGCCCGTTATCCTATTTTTGATGACTTTCCTGATAATACAGTTTATTGGGGCGGCGTCAGTGTCGTTATCAACGTAGACCAGTTATTTGACGGTTCAGGGCTGTCTCAAATTTCTGAAGAGCATGCTATAGCGCTTAAAGGCGTTAACGGTACTGGTGCGGAAGGTGACATTTTTTATGGTGATGAATCGACATTTGATAACCCAGATGCCTACTTTTCAATTGATGTACCAAATGGTAGCTGGGTCATTGCCGGCAAATTAAAATTGAATAGGGAAACTGCCGGGTTTGCTTTTTCAACGATTTTACGAGTTCTAGGTTATGCTGTTGCACTCCTGTTAATTGTTTCTGCTACGCTACTGTATAGAGCGTATCAAGTGGCAACAAGTGCATCCTATAAAGATACATTAACAGGGCTTCCTAATAGACGATACGCGACAGAAGTGATGAGCAAGCTGCTTGCCCAAAAAGGTAGTAACGCTAAGTTTTCCGTCATTATCATCGATTTAGATAACTTCAAGTATATCAATGATACCTTCGGTCATGATGCCGGTGACTATGTTTTGAAGCGTATTGCAGAAATCTTAACTTCTACGCTCAGAGAGTCAGACTATGTCTTCCGATTAGGTGGGGATGAGTTTCTAATAGTCATACCATCGGTTAATATAAAAGAGCACCTAGATATTATTGTTGAAAAGATAAAGTCGGCAGTGTCAGAGAAAGACTACCAGTACAAAGGCGAACTGATCCAAGCTTCTTTCAGTGCGGGTTGTGGCCGATATCCGGATGACGCAACAGGATTGACTGATTTATTGAGTATAGCTGATGAGGCAATGTATGAAGATAAAAAGTCTCAAAAAGATAAAACTCAACAAAGCTAACTCGCTTAAGTTGGTGTTTTCGGGGGATGCAATTTAGTCATTTATTGATTTTTCAGGATGTTTTTTAAACAGAAAGTGTATAGTAAACATACAGTTAAGTGCTTTTCTTAAATATTCTGGAAAAAATTATAAAAGAGCGTTGACATATAAAAAGCTGGTGGCATAATACGCCCCACTAACGAAGCGCGTGTAGCTCAGTTGGATAGAGTACCTGGCTACGAACCAGGCGGTCGGAGGTTCGAATCCTTCCACGCGCGCCATTATTTAAAACCTCGCTACGGCGGGGTTTTTTATTGCCTGTATAAAAGTGGTGTTCAAGAACCTTCAGTTACAAGGAAGGGTGCTGGCAACGATCACCCGAATGGACATGAACAACAGTCGAATAACAGTTCTTATCCAGAATTTACTCCTTGCAATTCCGGTCTTATAGCCTCATGTGGTGACTTCCCCGAACCATTATCCCAGAAGGAGAGTCTGCATAACGACTCCACATCTAATTTGATGAAGTTGGACTTTATCCGCTGTGTTGACTAATATCTTTACAAAAGGAATGAATATTATAAATTATGAAAAAGCTATTGAACCCTTTGCTGGTGTTAATCATCATCACTTGTTTAGGAGTGGTGTTATATAAATTAAAAGATAACGGTTATATCAAGTTAGCAAAGCATGTTACTTGTCATTCAGTTCCACTAACAACAGTCTATAATGATGATTTAGACTTAAAAGCAGTTCACTTACTAAAACGGTGTGATGATTCTGATACCATAAAAAATACTGTTTTAATAGAAAATAAAGAGACAGGCTCTGAAGTTGTTTATCAGTCTGAGTTGGACTTCTCCGAAAGAATTTACTTGGTATGGGAGCAACACGATGGCTTGGTTATTGCAAAGCCTGAGCTGAGCGATGATTTGACTTCAAAGAAGTATCGGACCATATACAGCGTGACGTATTTACCGCTTAAGGAATTTAGGGTTGCGCTAGGACATGCTTTGACTGATTACAAGCACTCTTCTTTGAACAATGTTAACTCTCAGTAGTTATTTGGAATTATCATTTTTATAGTGGGTTATCTTGAGAGTGTTCCTAGAGCGAAATTTTTTGTGGAATAGACTCGACTGATTATCTGCTATAACTTTTTTATTTCTTACCTTTGTTTATACTAGCTCTATTGTTAATTTAATCTTATTCATGGAGTGGCTGTGATGAGTGTATTTAAATCTTTTATCGCTTTTGTGGGATTGATGTTTGTCTGTGCGAGCTATGCTGAGCCGTACGATGCTGAACTAGCAAAAGAGCTGGACGCTGACGACTACGGTATGAAGTCTTATGTCTTAGTGATTTTAAAAACTGGCGAGAATGATGAGTCCATAACTGATAAGGAAGAGCGGGCCAAGTACTTTCGGGGGCATTTCGATAATATGAAGCGTCTAGCTGATGAGGGTATGCTGGTTTTGGCAGGCCCTTTGGCTGAAGATGCTCCGAAGCGTGGATTGTTTATTTTTAATGTGGACTCTTTGGCTAAAGCAGAAGCTTTAGTGAAAACAGATCCCGCGGTCAAGGCGGGTATTTTTACATACTCTCTCACTAAGTTTTATGGCTCGGCAGCATTAATGAAAGTTAATGATATTCACAAGAAGATTCAAAAGAAACCGATATAAGTGTAATGAAAAGCCCAGTAATCAGCTGGGCTTTTTTAGACTTATTATACGACTTTTAGTCTCACATCCACACCGCCACGAGTGGCGTTAGAGTATGGACAGACTTGGTGAGCTTTCTCAACTAATGCTTCAGCGTCAGCTTTATCCATTCCTGGGATTGAAACCTGTAGCTCTACATCGATGGCAAACCCTCCATCTGTAGGGCCAATACCAACTTCTCCAGTGACGCTCGTATCTTCAGGCAGTTTTACCTTTTCCTGGCCAGCGACGTGTTGCATCGCGCCGATAAAGCACGCTGAGTAGCCTGCCGCAAAAAGTTGCTCAGGGTTGGTTCCGTCGCCGCCAGCGCCGCCTAGCTCTTTTGGTGTCGATAGGGTTACTTCTAATTTTCCATCGTTGGTTTTCGCTGAGCCTGTGCGTCCGCCTGTGGCTGTCGCTTTAGTCTTGTATGCAATTTCATTGGGTTTTTTCATGTAAAACTCCTTATGATTTCAGTGATTTCATATCAATAACAAAACGGTACTTAACGTCAGAGTCCATGACTCGTTTATAGGCAGTGTTGATATCCTGCATGTCGATCATTTCAACGTCTGAAACAATGTCATGTTCTGCGCAAAAATCGAGCATTTCTTGGGTTTCAGCAATACCACCAATCAATGATCCAGCGATACGTTTACGTCCAAGAATTAAACCGCCACCACTTAACTCAGGTAGCGGGGTTAAAGCGCCAACGATTACCATGGTAGCATCACGCTTTAGTAAGTTGACGTAAGGGTTTAGATCATGGGATACCGGAACAGTATTGAGGATAAAGTCAAAACTTCCAGCATGTTGCTTCATCGCTTCTTCGTCTTTTGACACTAAGACTTCATTAGCGCCCAAGCGCTTTGCATCGGAACCTTTTTCCGGCGACGTCGTGATCATGACGACTTCCGCGCCCATCGCATGAGCAATTTTGACACCCATGTGCCCAAGGCCGCCGAGGCCAACAACGCCAACTTTATCGCCTTTTTTAACGTTCCACTGACGCAGAGGAGAGTAGGTAGTGATACCGGCACACAGTAGTGGAGCGACAGCTTTAGTATCCAACTTTTCAGATACATTCAGCACAAACTTTTGATCGACGACGATTTGATTCGAATAACCGCCATGAGTTGGGCCGCCTAGTATTGGATCTTCGCTACCATACGTCATGACAGCACCATTTTCACAATATTGCTCAAGGTCATCGTCACAAGCGCTGCAAGACTGACAAGAATCAACCATACAACCGACCCCGACTAACTGTCCTTCTTTAAAGTTTGAAACTTTTGAACCGACAGCTTTAACGCGCCCGATGATTTCATGACCAGGGACTACCGGGTAGACAGTGCCGCCCCAATCGTTGTGAGCTGTGTGAATATCGCTGTGGCAAACGCCACAATACTCGATGTCTATATGAACGTCGTCATCTTTGAGTTGGCGGCGTTCGATTTCGATGGGGGTTAAGTCTGAATCGGCTGATTGTGCTGCATAGGCTGCTGTTTTCATTATTTCTCCTAACTCGTTTAGGGAATGTATTTAATCGATACGTTTATTTAATCTCGACTTATTATAGGTCTTTCAAGTGAAAATTTTGTTTAGACACTCACCATCTCTGACATATTTAATCTTTGACATACCTTAATATGGGGCTTTTTGAGGGTGAAACAAATATAAAGACTTAATTGAATGGTTGATTCTGTCTATGAGATCAGCTTTTAAACTTCACAAGAACTTCACTGATCATCGTTAAGATTAAGAAATCGTAGCTAAAGTCGTGAGCAGGGCGATCCTTGAACAGTTCATACCATCAAATCAAACTGATACTGGGAGACCAGTTAAATGCACAGCACAGCTGGTTTAAAGAGACCGATAAAAACTGTCTTTACGTGATCGCTGAATTGCATCAAGAGATGGATTACGTCAAACATCATGTCCAAAAAGTGTGTGCCTTCTTTCATGCGATGCAAAGTTTTGCAACTGCCTTAAATAAGGCTGGTCATGATTGTTTACATTTAACGCTCGATGACACCCAAGACTTTCGTAGTCTTCCAGCCCTGGTTAAGTCGTTAGTTGAAAAATATGACGCTTCTAAGTTTAGTTATCAACTTCCCGATGAGTACCGCTTGAGAAACCAGTTATCGTCTTTGTTACTTAACAATGTAGAGGTTGAGGTTTTTAGTACGGAGCACTTTTATTTAGAAGATGCGGAGCTTGGAGACTACTTTACACAAGACAAGCACAACAGGATGGAGTCCTTCTATCGAAAAATGCGGAAACGGTTTTCGATTTTAATGAGCGATGATAAACCGCAAGGCGGGCAGTGGAACTATGATCAGAAGAACCGAAATAAACTCAAGTCAGCGGATTTAGAGGATATTCCAGAGCCACTTCTGTTTGCCAATGATATGAGTTCTATCCTGAAAAGGCTTGAGCGGCACCAAGTAACAACTTTTGGACAAGCGGCAAGCTCCTTGTTGTGGCCGACAAGTCGACAGCAGTCAAGAGAGTTACTCAACCACTTTTGTCAGTACTGTCTTCCTCGGTTCGGAGAGTTCCAAGATGCCATGACTTTTAAATCCGATCATAAATGGTCACTTTATCATTCGCGGCTATCTTTTGCTTTAAACGCTAAAATGCTATCGCCCCAAGAAGTTATTAGTAAAGCGGTTGATGCTTACAATCAGTCGCAGAGTGTAGATATTGCACAAGTTGAGGGCTTTGTTAGGCAGATACTGGGCTGGCGCGAGTTCGTTCGTGGTATTTATTGGACTCATCCCAATTATGGTCACAACAACTTCTTTAAAGCTCAACGAGATCTGCCGCACTATTTTTGGACCGGTGATACTCGAATGCGCTGCCTCTCAGAGGCTATCAAGCAATCCTTAGATTATGCTTATGCGCACCATATTCAACGCTTAATGATCACTGGCAACTTCTGCATGTTGACTGAAATCGATCCCGATCAGGTTGATGATTGGTATCTGGGCATTTATGTGGATGCTATTGAGTGGGTGGAAATGCCCAACACGCGAGGAATGAGCCAGTTTGCAGACGGTGGGATTATTGCTACTAAGCCCTATGCGGCAAGCGCCAATTATGTGCACAAAATGTCCGACTACTGCTCTGATTGCTACTATTCTCATCAAGATAAAACGTCGCAACGTGCCTGTCCGTTAAACAGTCTCTACTGGCGCTTTATTGATGTTCACAGAGATAAGCTTGGTAATAATCAGCGAATGGGGATGATCTACAATGTCTGGGATAAGAAAAGCAACGACGAAAAAGAACAAATTTTGAACAAGGCGGCGGGTGTTTTAAGAAATATTGATGCTCTATAGTCCAATAGCTACTTTTTTATAGTGATTTTGTTACACTTAACCCACTATATAAATACCGAAGTAATTCATGGATTTCACTGCCTTTATTTCTGAAAACATGCCTCTGGTCATTATTCTTGGAGTTTTGCTTTTAATCGTTTTGCTCCTAGTTATTATGGTCAGTAAGCAATCTAAGACGATTCAGTCGATTGCGGAATCACAGTATGGCGCGACTGATGGTGTGAAAGCTTTAGAGCAAAAGCAAACCATGGCATTTGAATATGCCAAGGCAGACCTTCATCGTATGGCTGAGCAGAGTCAGCGATCATCAGAGAACTTCATCGAAAAGCTTCAAGGCAACCAGATTAAACTGGGCGAGTCGTTCCAAGCATTTCAAAATCAATTGCAGAAAGATCTGACGGGCTTTAAAGACAATTTACAAAAAGACATCTTCAAACTGAAAGAGCAAATCGAAACCAATCAAAAAGAGTCTCAAGCCCAGTTACACGAGCAGTTTAGACGAGGAATCAAAGACGTCAGGGAAGAACTGACCATCAGCCTTAAAACTCAAGGCGAAAATATTGAAAAGAACATGACCGGTTTAACCAAAGCGACTGACGAACGCTTAAAGGAAATCAGCGGACAAGTCGAGAAGCGATTAGCGGATGGCTTTGAGAAAACCACCAAAACCTTCCAAGATGTATTAAAACGTCTTGCGCTGATTGATGATGCGCAGAAGAAGATTACGGAACTATCCAGTAACGTCGTGAGTCTACAGGAAATATTATCGGACAAACGCTCACGAGGAGCTTTTGGTGAAGTTCAGCTGGAGTCTTTGGTGTCGAATGTAATGCCAACGACGCATTACAAATTCCAGCACACCTTTAACAATGGCAAAATTGCTGACTGTGCTTTGTTCTTGCCGGAACCGACGGGGGTGATTGGTGTTGACGCCAAATTCCCGCTAGAAAACTACCAAAAAATGGTTGATGTGGAATTGTCGAAACCTGAGCGAGATGCTTCTCATCGTGCCTTTGTGCAGGACATTAAGAAACACGTTAAAGACATTGCCAGCAAATACATTATTGATGGTGAAACGGCCACTGGTGCTGTGATGTTTATTCCTGCAGAAGCGGTCTTTGCGGAAATTCATGCGCATCACCCTGAGCTGGTCGAGTTTGCTCAGCAGAGTAAGGTGTGGATGGTATCACCAACCACCATGATGGCTTTATTGACCACTGCCAGCGCTGTACTCAAAGATGAGGCAACTCGTAAGCAGGTGCACATTATCCAGGAGCATCTTGGTAAACTATCGATTGAGTTTGGACGCTTTAAAGATCGTTGGGGTAAACTCAATACCCATATTGATCGTCTAACCAAGAGTGCGAAAGATATCGACACCACAGCGGACAAAATTACTCGCCGTTTCGATCAAATTGAACAGGTAGAATTACAGGATGACGATGACGACGATGATCCTATCGGTATTGGTCATCAGTCTTAGTAAACAAAGGTTATATTCATGCTTAAAAAATTGATACTGCTTACGACGTTAGGGCTAGTGTTTTCCTTGGCGCAGGCACAAGAGCCGTTACTGCTATCGCTCAAGGGTGATTTAACACAAGGGGGGTTAGTCGTTGGGCAAACGGTTAAAGGTGCCAAGGTGACTTTTGATGACACCAGTCTGGAAGTCAGTCCTGAGGGGTATTTTGTATTTGGCTTCCACCGTGACATGCCTGAAACCGCTGCTTTGACAGTAGAGAAAGGCGACAAGAAAGAAGTCCAGAAATTATTTATTCGAAAGCGTGATTATAATATTGAGCGCATTGATGGCTTGCCGCCATCAAAAGTAAATCCTATGAAGCCTGAAGTCCTTAAACGCATACGAGAAGAGGGCGCCTTGGTTGCCTCGGCTAGGAAAAATAGCAGCAGAGACATGTTTTTTATGCAGGACTTTATTTGGCCAGCGAAAGGTCGTTTGAGTGGTTTTTATGGTAGCCAGCGGGTACTGAATGGCGAGCCGAAACGACCCCATTATGGCGTAGACGTCGCAGCGCCAACGGGAACGGAAGTAGTTGCGCCTGCCGATGGAACTGTTCGTTTGGCTTATGACAATATGTTTTATTCTGGCGGTACTTTAATCATAGATCATGGTTACGGCGTATCCTCGACCTTTATTCATCTTAATTCGATTGACGTTGAGGAAGGACAGAAGGTTAAGCAAGGCCAGCGTATCGCCACTATTGGTGAGACAGGGCGTGCCACAGGCCCACATTTAGACTGGCGAATTAATTGGTACACCTCACGTTTGGACCCACAGTTATTGGTTCCTCCATTTGAACAAGAACAATAAATTACTATGAATATTGATGAATTTCGCAACAACTTCAATTTACTCGATTTTGTCCGAGAGCATTTAGAAGGGCATCAGCCTTTTTCAATGTCGCTTGATGACTTTTTAGTGACCTTTCACGACGTTGGCATTATAGAGTTTAAACCCAACCATGAGTCGCAACAATACTTAGCACTTTCTGCCGGGGTGCACGGTAATGAAACCGCGCCGATGGAAATCGTGTCTGACATGGTTCACGATTTACTTAACGATAAGCTCAAGTTGTCCTGTCACTTGTTGGTGATGATTGGACATCCAAAAGCTATGCTCAAAGAGCAACGCTTTGTTGATTTTAATTTGAACCGTATGTTTAGTGGCGAGTGGAAAAAGTATTGGCAGCAGCGTGATGAGATTTGTGAGGTCGAACGCGCCAAGCGATTAGAGCAAGCGGTGAGCGACTTCTTTGCCCAAAGCTGTGCTAACGACACTCGCACTCACTATGATCTACATACCGCAATAAGAGCGTCAAAATATGAAAAGTTTGCGATTTATCCCTACTTGGATAATCGCGAGCATAACCCCGCTCAACTGAACGTGATGCAAGACCTTGGCGTTAATACTGTTTTGCTTTATCACAAGCCAAGCACAGTTTTTTCATACCACTCAAGCCATAACTTTAAGGCTGACAGCATTACCGTCGAGTTGGGTAAAGTAAAACCGTTCGGTGAAAACAATCGTGAAGACTTTGCGGAGGCTGAAAAAACGCTTCGACAACTGGTCGAGTCTACTTATAGTTATGATCATACCTCGCGCTATAAAACCAATGGCCAAAAACTCTTCAAGGTAAAGCGTGAGTTGCTGAGAGTGAGTGATGATTCGCACCTCAATGTCGATGATGCTTTACCAAACTTCACAAGCTTTGAGAAAGGCTTTGAGTTACTCAGCGATCCAGAGGAGCCTTACATTGTCGAAAATGACGGAGAAGCTATCGTGTTTCCAAACAATAAAGTACCAATCGGACAACGAATGGCGCTGGTGGTAGAAGAAGTTTAGTTTATTTCTGTAGGTTAGTACTAAAATACCCCGTAAAAGTTAGCCTCTCGATACAAAATCATAGTGTGAACTGGGCATGGACAGCCCAGTTCAGCAAAGACGAAACATGGATGTTTCGTTTTGCGGCACGTTAAATTATTTTGAATCGAGAGGGAAGCGCAAGGCGTCTAACTTTTGGGGCGAGTTTTTTGGTTCGTTTTTTGCTCGTCAAAAAATGAACATATTAAGAATATTATAAATGTAGGTGCTTATAATCATTATATTGGTAATTTAGAGGTTTGCTAAAAGGCACTAGATCCCGCGGTTAAACCGCGGGATGACAAGAAAAGCCTAAAAAATCCTTCTTTCTATTCCTGTGTCATTCATAATCTTAACGGCCAATTCTTCCACCGATCGCGAGGTTGTATCAATAAACGGGATTCCTTGGCGGCGATACAGCGCTTCGACTTCGCGAGTTTCATACATACACTGCTGGAATGAAGAGTAGGTGCTATTGGGGCGGCGTCCTGTTCGGATTTCATGCAATCGCATCGGATCGATAGTCAGGCCATAGATTTTGTGTTTATTGCTCTGCAAACCGGGGCGAAGCTTGATATTGGGTAAGTCCTCATCGGTAAAAGGGTAGTTTGCCGCAAAAATACCAAATTGCATGGCTAAGTACAGTGAGGTGGGTGTTTTACCGCAACGCGATGGGCCAACAAGGATAATATCCGCTTGGTCATATTGCTTGGTGCTGGCGCCATCATCATTGTTTAACGCAAAGTTCACCGCGCTCATTCGGGTGTCATAGGCTTGCATATCATCGGTCGAGTGCGATTTACCCACACTAAACGAACTGCGTACACCTAATTCTTTTTCTAGCGGCCCTATATACGTGTGAAAGAAATCGAGCAAGATGGCTTCGGACTGCAAAATCGTTTTACGAATCTCCGGGCGCACAATGGTTTCAAAGACAAGAGGAGGGACTCCATCTCTTATGGCTGTTTGATTGATTCGCGCAACTGCTGCTAATGCTTTGTCCTCATCATCAACGAACGGAATAGTGTGGTACATAAATTCGACATGATCTTCGAATTGTGCGGTAAGGGATTGGCCGAGTAGTTCGGCCGTTATGCCCGTTCGATCTGAAATAAAGAAGACTGTACGTTTCATATTTGCGCAATAACCAGTAAAATGGCGACCTTTAATGACCAATGAGTGTGTGAATTTAAGCATTTACGCCTGTTTTCAGCAAGTAGCTGCTGGGATAGAAGGCGATTTTCTTTAATTTGCAGACCACAACGGGAGAGATACTTTGGATAAGTACGTACTTTGGTATGAAGAGTTAGGCATGGGTGACGTCGAGCGCGTAGGTGGTAAAAACGCGTCTTTAGGCGAAATGATCAGTAATCTAAGCAACATGGGTGTTAGTGTACCTGGCGGTTTCGCCACTACAGCTGATGCTTTTCGTGCATTTTTAGAGCAAAGTGGCCTAAACGAAAGAATCAACCAAGAGTTAGACGGATTAGACGTTGATGACGTTGAGAAGCTGGTAGAAGTCGGCGCAAAAATCCGTGGCTGGGTGATGGATACGCCGTTTATTCCTGAAATGGAAATGGCCATCACTGATGCTTACAACAAATTAAAAGGCGACTCTAACGAAGAGTTTGCCGTTGCTGTTCGCTCTTCTGCGACCGCTGAAGATTTACCGGATGCTTCTTTTGCGGGGCAACAAGAGACGTTCCTTAACGTTCGTGGCTTAGATAACGTCATGAAAGCGTTAAAAGAAGTGTTCGCATCACTGTTTAACGACCGCGCGATTGCTTACCGTGTACACCAAGGCTTTGAGCACAAATTAGTTGCTTTATCAGCGGGCGTCCAGAAAATGGTTCGCAGTGACATCGCTGCCAGCGGCGTGATGTTTACGATGGATACTGAGTCGGGTTTTAACGACGTTGTATTTATTACCGGCGCTTATGGTCTTGGAGAGACTGTCGTGCAAGGTGCAGTAAACCCTGATGAGTTTTATGTTTATAAGCCGACGTTAGAGCAAGGTCGTCAAGCGATTGTGCGTAAAACATTGGGCGGTAAAGCTATTAAGATGGTTTATACCGATAACAACGAGCACAACAAAAGCATCGAGACAGTTGATGTTGAGCACAATGAGCGCATGAACTTCTGTATCAACAATGCGGAAGTCCAAGAGCTAGCAAAGCAGGCCATGATCATCGAGAAACACTACAAGCGTCCGATGGACATTGAGTGGGCGAAAGATGGTGCTGATGGCAAGTTATATATCGTTCAAGCGCGTCCTGAAACGGTCAAAAGCCGTTCTGACAAAAACGTTATTGAACGTTACCAGCTAAAGAACAAGTCTGAATTAGTTGCGACAGGGCGTGCTATTGGCCAGCGCATCGGTAAAGGTAAAGCGCGCGTGATTAGCTCTATCGACCAAATGAAGGAAGTTCAAAAAGGCGACGTCTTAGTGACCGATATGACGGATCCGGATTGGGAGCCTGTCATGAAGCGCGCAGCGGCAATCGTGACCAATCGTGGCGGTCGCACCTGCCACGCAGCGATTATTGCTCGTGAGCTTGGTATTCCAGCTGTCGTGGGTTGTGGTGATGCCACAGACCGCATTAAAGATGGTGTCGAAGTCACGGTAAGCTGCTCTGAAGGTGATACCGGTAATATTTACCAAGGCTTGTTGGACTTTGAAGTTAATAAAAGTTCTATCGACAACATGCCTGACTTACCATTCAAAGTGATGATGAATGTGGGCAATCCAGATCGTGCTTTTGATTTTGGTCAGCTGCCGAATGCTGGCGTTGGTTTGGCACGTTTAGAGTTCATCATTAACCGCATGATTGGTGTTCACCCGAAAGCTTTACTTAACTATGACAAACTGGAAGACGATAACTTGAAGAAGACTATCGCCATGCAGATGTCAGGTTACGCCAACCCGAAAGAATTCTATATCAGCAAACTAGTAGAAGGTATTTCGACGATTGCTTGTGCCTTCGCGCCAGAAAAAGTGATCGTTCGTATGTCGGACTTTAAGTCGAATGAGTACGCGAACTTGATCGGCGGTAGCTTGTACGAACCACACGAAGAAAACCCTATGATTGGGTTCCGCGGTGCTTCGCGTTATATTTCGGAAGACTTCCGTGACTGCTTCGAACTTGAGTGTGAAGCGATTAAGCGTGTTCGTAACAAGATGGGCTTCAACAACGTTGAAATCATGATTCCATTTGTTCGTACGTTAGGCGAAGCGAAACGTGTGATCGAATTGCTTGAAGAGAACGGTCTAAAACGTGGTGATAATGGCCTTCGTGTCATTATGATGTGTGAGTTGCCATCTAACGCGGTATTGGCTCAAGAGTTCTTGAAGTACTTTGATGGCTTCTCGATTGGTTCGAATGACTTAACCCAGCTTTCGTTAGGTTTGGATCGTGACTCTGGCATCATCTCGCATTTATTCGATGAGCGCGATCCAACAGTCAAAGTGTTACTGGCAAACGCTATTAAAGCGTGTAAGAAAGCCAATAAGTACATCGGTATTTGCGGTCAAGGGCCTTCTGACCACCCTGACTTTGCTAAGTGGTTGATGGAGCAGGGCATCGATAGCGTTTCCTTAAACCCTGATACCGTACTAGAAACTTGGTTGTTTTTAGCGAAAAACGCTTAAGTTTCGGTCCTTCGGGGCAAGATTGAGCCGAAAGACTTGCCTCGAAGGCTGTCATATCCTATCAGTGATGCGTAGTTTTGCGCATCACGCCTCTTCTCACCACTCTAAATCACACGTTTACATCTCAGTCCTAACGTCACACTTTAAGGAATTTTACTTTGCCAAACGTCATCCGCGTGGCATACTTATCTGCGAGTTATACAGAAAATTCTAACTATATTAGGAGGTTAGCTCGATGAAACGTTTAGCTATAGCACTTTTGGCTTCAACTTTAGTGATTGCTTGTAGTGATGAAAAGCAAGAAGAAGTCAAGAAAGAGAGTAAAGAAGCCGTAGAGGCAATGAAAGATGCAGGTAGTGAAGCGATGGAAGCTACCAAAGAAGCCACAGCTACCGCAGTTGAAAAAACTAAGGAAATGGCTTCAGACGCAGCAGACGCTACAGCGCAAGCCGCTGAAGATGTGAAGCAAGCGACTGCAGATGCTTATGATGCGACTAAAGCAGAAGCTCAAGAAATGTTAGCCGACGCTGAAGATGCCCTTGATGAAGCGAAAGCAGACTCAAAAGCGGCCTTAGCCGAAGCAGAGAGAGAGCTTGAAGAAGCAAAAGAAGAGCTTGAAGAAGAAGATAACGGCAAACATTAATCTTTAGTGTTTGATTGAAACGAAAGCCACTTGACGACTCAAGTGGCTTTTTTTATACCTTTAATCGATGAAAATGATGATACAAGAAATTGAAATCAATGACGTTTACCCTTTACGTCAACGGGTCTTGAGACCGGGGCAGCCTATTGAATCTTGTCACTTTCCTGAAGATACGTTGCCTGGCGTTTTTCATTTAGGTGCGTCAGTAGAAAGTGTTATTGTTGGGATCGCATCATTCTATCCAGAAAAGCACCCCAAACTCGATGGGGCAGAGCACTGGCGACTTCGCGGTATGGCCACTGACGAGAGAGTGCGTGGTCAGGGATTGGGTCGAGAATTGTTACTTGAAGGTATAAAGTCTTGCGCTGAAAAGGGCGCTGATTTGTTATGGTGCAACGCAAGGGTCAGTGCCGCTGATTTCTATCACAAACTTAATTTTGAAATACATGGCGAAGCGTTTATTATAGAAAACATCGGACCACATTTTTTAATGTCCTATAAATACTAAAGATAACATTAATGGGTAGGAAAATAGCGTATGAGTCACTCAGGGGTTAGTCAGTTAGAGTTAGAAAATACTTTGTCAGCGTTCTATCGCTGGGAAAAGATTAAGGCGAAGCAACCATTTTTGCGCCAACCTTTTGGTAACGACTGGAAGGAATACACATGGGAAGGTGCGGGCCAACAGATTCGTAAAATGGCCAGTTACCTTAAACGTGAATTACCCGCCAACAGCAAAGTGGCTATTTTGTCTTACAATTGTTCGCATTGGGTTATGGCGGATTTAGCCATCATGCTGGCTGGCCATGTTAGTGTGCCAATTTATCCCAGTGCTGGTTCAGAGACTATTACCACTATCCTTGAGCATAGTGAATCCAAGCTAGTCTTTATTGGCAAGTTCCCTGAGTGGTCTAAAAAATCTGATGCTATTCCAGACAGCATTGCGACTATTGGGTGTCATGAATCACACCAAGGCGTTAAAGACTGGGATGAAATTATTGCAAGCGAAGAGCCTTACAATGAATCACCGATTCCAAATTTTGATGAACTAGCTACCATTATTTACACCTCAGGAACAACGGGAATCCCTAAGGGTGTCATGATCACGCATAAGATTTTATCCAATGGCGCGGCCGCAGCAGCAGCCTTCATTGATGTTAAAGAGGAGCGCTGTTTTTCATATTTGCCGCTGGCTCATTGTGCAGAGAGGGAGCTGACAGAAATTATCAGCATCCATACCGGAAGTGTGATTTCTTTTACTGAGTCATTAGAGCGTTTCCAAGAAAATATTCGTTCAGTAAGACCGACCATATTTTTTGGCGTGCCTCGGATTTGGTTAAAGTTCCAGCAAGGCATCGAAGATAAAGTTGGCAAAACAAAGCTCAAAGTGTTGCTCAAAATTCCTCTAATCAATCGCTTGATAAGAAAGAAAATTCTCAACGGATTAGGACTTGATGAAGCGAAAATTTGTTTGTCCGGCGCGGCTGCGTTGCCTGAAGGTACTTCGAAGTTCTTCCAGTCGATTGGTATTCGTATCTGCGAGGCATATGGTTTGACCGAGACCATGGCATTCTCACACGCCTCGTCACCAGAAACCTGGAAGCAAGGCTCTGTTGGCATCACCATGCCGACAGCAGAAGCGAAAATTGCTGAGTCTGGCGAAGTTCTATTGAAAAGCCCGTGTGTGATGCAAGGGTATTATAAGGAACCCCTTAAAACTAAAGACGTTATCGATGACGATGGTTATTTCCACACTGGAGATCTGGGGGAAATTGATGAGGATGGTTTCTTATTTATCACCGGCCGGGTCAAGGATATTTTCAAAACCTCCAAAGGTAAGTATGTATCTCCAGTCCCTATTGAAGCTACATTGGAGCCAGAGCTTGGGGTTGAGCATTTGTGCGTTATTGGCGATGGTTTACCATCACCAATCGCCATCGCGTCGATCTACAATAAACAGTTCCAGGACAAAGACGCCTACCTTCAGGAAGCTGAGCAATTGCTGCAAAAGATTAATAATAACCTGGAAGGTCACGAAAAACTGGCTAAGCTTATATTGGTTAACGAGGAGTGGAGCCCTGAAAATGGCTTGATTACGCCTACGTTAAAAATGCGTCGACAACAAATCGAACAACATTATAAGCCAAAGCTTGATAGGTACCTTAAATCAGAGAAGATCGTGCTGTGGGATGAGTAGCTAAGCCCGAATTTTGTCTTACTTTTGATAAAGTTAACGTTATTTTACGTTCAGTTAACAAACTTTATCATGCCTTGTGGCATACTGTTTATGGTCAATAATCAACATGATTAAGGAGTAATGACATGGGTATTTTAACTTGGATTGTCGTCGGACTGATTGCAGGTGCATTAGCAAAGCTGATTATGCCTGGTCCTGATAAAGGCGGCTGGATAATGACAATAGTGCTTGGTATTGTTGGCGCTTTTGTTGGTGGTTTCGTCGGTAAGTTTTTAGGTTTAGGCGGAGCTCAAGCGACAGGCTTTAACATTGAAACCTTATTAACTGCTACTGGCGGTGCTATTATTATTCTGTTTCTATACCGTACTTTCAGTAAGCCTTAACCATCATTCGGTTCATCTTCGATTCAGTTGAACCTGAGTAAACTGTCTCCTGAAATAAGCCAACTTTGTTGTTTGGTATCAGGAGACAGATTATGAAACTTACACAAAAACTCATTATCACATCTATTGCGCTATCAGCGCTTACCGTTCCATTAGCCGCACAGGCTGATCATAAATACAAAAAACATGCGCACTATGACAGTCGTTATGAACATGGGCACTTTGTTCGTGGTAAAGTCGTGGATGTTGAACCTGTTTTCGCGGCTGGTTACCGTTACAATGAACCCGTAAGAACTTGTCATTCAGAACGAACTCGTTATGATGCAGGAGACCGTCGTAAAAAAGCTCTAGTAGGGGGCGTCGTCGGCGGCTTAATCGGTTATAAGCTTGGTGATAAACAACGCCACAAGAATGCCGGCGCTGTTGCTGGTGCCTTGCTCGGTGCGACTATTGCCAAAAGTAGTTCTGGTGATAGAAGAACCCATTGCACTACGCATTACGAGGATCGCTACGAGCGAGGTCGTATCGTCGGTTATGATGTGGTTTATAAGTACCGTGGACGTCACTACACAACCTTTTCTGAATACAGACCAGGTCGTTGGATTGAAGTAGTGCGTCCAAGAAAATATCATCATTAATACATTGAATTCGTCAGTAACGGTGTTTAAGAGAATTAAATGATTAAGAAATTAACGCTTTTAGCTATATTGGTAACCGTTTTCAGCTATGGCCCGAGTGCTTTTGGAGCCACTGAAAAACGGTTGCCGACTCCTCAGCTACAAGAAAAAAAGTCCTGTACTCCCATTGGTAAAGGTGCCGCGATGAGTGCTGCTGCTCGAAGAATTGATAGCAAAGTGTTGTCTGCCAGTTTAAACATGCGGGCAAGACCTCCTGTTTATCGTGTCAAGGTACTCACAGATTCTGGGCGAGTTCGTTATATTTACGTAGATGCATGTACGGGACGTTTGGCTTAGTCGGGCAACGATTAAGGTTAAGAAATACTAGGGGTTAAGAACAATGAAAATACTCTTGATGGAAGACGATGACGCATTGCGTCAGCAGCTGGTCACGGCTTTGGAGAAACAAAGCTATGTTGTAGAACAGGCGCCCAATGGAGAGGAAGGCTTGTATTTGGGGCGAGAGTTCTCGTTTGATTTAGGCATTTTTGATCTTGGTCTTCCTGATATTTCAGGTATTGAAGTGATTGAAACTTTACGAAAAGAAGATATTGGCTTCCCAGTATTGATTCTGACTGCCCGTGGACACTGGCAGGATAAGGTCGATGGCTTAGCCGCTGGCGCAGATGATTATTTGGTTAAACCGTTTCAGATTGAAGAGTTATTAGCCCGCGTTAATGCTTTGCTAAGACGTGCATCAGGTTATGCTAAACCTGAGATCGTAAAAGGCCCGATTAGCCTTAATAGCCTAAAGCAAGAAGTTAAAGTTAACGATCAAGCGATGGATCTGACGGCTTACGAATATAAGGTTCTTGAATACCTAATGTTGAACCCAGAAAAAGTGGTGTCAAAAACTGAGTTAACAGAGCATTTATACGCCCAAGACTATGACCGAGACTCCAATGTTTTAGAAGTTTTCGTTGGCCGTTTACGTAAAAAAATTGATCCTGATGGTAGCTTAAAACCGATTGAAACCCTAAGGGGGCGTGGCTATCGCTTAAACAGTGATTTGGAAAAGTCGTAATTAGGAAACTTCCGTGGCGGAGCAGTCTGAGAACAAGGTTAAATTACCCAAGTCGTCGTACTCCTTACAAAGACGACTGTTATTAAATACCAGTATAGTGCTGGTATTTTTTATTGTTGCTATGAGTTTCGTTCTTCTCGACTCTTATAAAACAGGTATTCGCCAAGCGACTTTCGAGCGTCTTTATGCGCAGTTTTATAGCTTGTTATCTTATGCTGATGAACTAGAGCCTGGTGATTTGTTCCTGCCAGAAGAAATCCCTTCGGATAAACGTTTTAATCAATATAACAGTGGTCTGTCCGCTTTGGTTTACGATGAAACGGAAAGCTTAATTTGGAAGTCACTATCTGCTCGCTATGATCAAGAGCAACATAAGGTTCCACTGCCGTTAAGCTTACCCGGCGAGGGGACTCTCGCAGAAATCACCATGGAAGACACCGATTATTTCCGCTTTCATTACATTGCTGAGTGGGAATCGCCTGAGGGTGCGGTCTCTTTATATCACTTTGTCATCTTGGAAAATAAACGCCCATTTGACCAAGTAATTTCTGCTTACCGTAATCAATTATGGTTCTGGCTCTCCATTATGGCATTGTCACTGCTTGCCATTTTGTTTGTGGTGATGCGTTGGACTCTACGCCCAATTAGACGTGCGGTGAAAGAGCTTCGCCAGATTGAAAAGGGTTTACTCAATACGCTTTCAGATCAATATCCGCAAGAGCTTCAGCGCTTAACTGAAAATATTAATCGGTTTATTCAAAGCGAGCGTCATCAAAGTAAACGTTATAAAGAAACGTTGGGGAATTTGGCGCATAGTCTGAAAACACCACTAGCCGTGATGCATACCGCTTTACAAAACCAAAACGATGCTGATGAGTTATTGACAATCTGTTCCGAGCAAATAACACGGATGGATCAAATTGTTGCTTATCAATTACAAAGAGCCACCAGTGGGCCACAAGTGATGATGCGCTCGATGGAAGTGGAGCCAGCACTAGAAAAGCTCGCGACAAGCTTATCTAAAGTTTACCAAGACAAGGCTGTCTCCATCGATGTTGATGTCAGCAAAGGCTTAATGATTGCACTTGATGAAGGAGACTTTTATGAAGTCTTTGGTAATGTCTTAGATAACGCCTGCAAATGGACTCAGTCAAAAGTTCGAATCAAAGCGCAGCGAATTGCTGGTAAAGTCCAAATTACGGTAGAAGACAATGGTCCAGGTATTCCTGAGAACGTTCGACTCGCCATTCTGTCTCGTGGCAAACGACTTGACGAATCCGTTGAAGGGCAGGGAATTGGCATGTCAGTGGTTACGGAAATTGTCGCAGCTTATAATGGCAAGGTAGAGATTGATAGAAGTGAACTGGGCGGGGCTTTGATGAGGTTGAGTTTTTAATAATAAGACGCCCTCTAAACTATAATCATCAAGGCTCTGTTTTATTCTTTTCCGTTCCAGCATAAAATAAGTGATGCCTGACGCCTTACCTGAAATCCAAGCCAGTCGAAAAATTATCCATGTGGATATGGATTGCTTTTATGCAGCCATTGAAATGCGGGATGATCCTTTGTTACGTAATGCGCCAGTGGCGGTGGGTGGCTTGCCGGATAAGCGTGGTGTCATTGCGACCTGTAATTATGAAGCTCGATCTTACGGCGTTCACTCAGCGATGGCTTCAGCTCACGCCAAGCGTTTGTGTCCTAACCTTATTATTGTTCCGCCAAACTTTGAGAAGTACCGTCACGACTCTAAAGTCATTCGTTCGATTTTTGCACAATATACGCCTTTGATTGAGCCGCTATCATTGGATGAGGCATTTTTAGATGTTTCCGACTCGGTCGAGTACAAGGGGAGTGCGACTTATATTGCTCAAGCCATTCGTCATGATATTTATCAGGAGTTAAAGTTAACGGCTTCTGCTGGAGTCGCGCCCAATAAGTTTTTGGCAAAAGTTGCTTCGGATTGGGAAAAGCCTAACGGGCAGTTTGTTATAACGCCAGATGCGATTGATGCGTTTATGTTGGAGCTTCCGGTAAAGAAAATTCCAGGTGTTGGCAAGAAAACCTCAGAGAAGCTTCATAATATTGGAATTTACACCTGCGCGGACTTACAGGAGTTAGAGCTTATCGATCTGACTCAGCGCTTTGGTAGCTTTGGCCAAAGCCTGTACTATTTAGCGCGTGGTATCGATCAGCGTCCAGTGATTACCCATTATCCCCGTAAGTCACTGAGCGTCGAAAATACTTACGATAAAGACTTGTACAGCCTCGAAGACTGTTTAGCTGAAATTCCTCAGTTGCTCAGCACATTACGCCAGCGATTGGCGCGCTCAAAAGTGGATGCGCCTATTAATAAAATGTTCGTTAAACTCAAATTTAGTGATTTTTCAGCGACGACAGTAGAGCGAACCAGCTTTGGTATTAATGACGATATGTTTTATGAATTAATGGATGAAGGCTTTCATCGTCGTGAAAAGTCTGTGCGTTTATTAGGGCTCGGTGTGCGTTTTCAAAATGCCGAGTCATCCAACTTTGTGCAATTGCCCCTAGAGTACGCGGATGGGGCGTTTGACGAAGACTGATGATCAATAAAGTCACTAGCCAAGCTTTTCTCATAATGGTAAGGTTAGCCGATAATTTTAACTTATAAGTGTTATGGGGATCATTTCTTGGACATTATAGAAACAATTAAAAACGGACTGGATTTTCTAGATGGATTTCTAGGTTCTGCGGATTATTTTCCGTATTTATTAATTGGTGTAGGTTTATTTTTTACAATTTATCTGGGTTTTCCACAGGTTCGATACTTTGGACAAGCGGTTCGAATTGTAAAGGGTAAATACAGTAAAAAAGATGATCCAGGTGATACATCTCATTTCGCGGCCTTATCTACGGCTCTTTCAGGTACTGTCGGTACCGGTAACATTGGTGGCGTGGCGCTAGCAATATGGATTGGTGGCCCAGCGGCGATTTTCTGGATGTGGGTGACAGCCTTCCTAGGTATGACGACTAAGTTCGTGGAAGTGACCTTATCTCATAAATACCGTGAGAAAACTGAAGACGGCACCATGGCGGGTGGCCCCATGTATTACATGGAGAATAAACTCAACATGAAATGGTTGGGTATCATATTCGCTATCGCAACGATTATCAGTAGTTTCGGTACGGGCAATATGCCTCAAATCAATAATATTGCTCAGGTTATGAATGACACATTCTCGTTACCTAACTGGATTACGGGTGTTGGTCTGGCAATTTTATTAGCCATGGTTATTATCGGTGGTATTAAGCGTATTGCTAAAGTTGCTGAAAGGGTGGTCCCTTTTATGGCGGCTCTTTATGTCATCGGTGCTCTTTTGGTTATTTTCTATAACTATGAAAATATTATCCCTTCTTTCTCAGCAATTATCGGTAGTGTATTTTCTGGTTCATCTGCAGTGGGCGGCTTCTTAGGAGCGAGCTTTGCTTATGCAATGCAGCGTGGTGTTAACCGTGGCTTGTTCTCGAACGAGGCGGGTCAAGGTTCGGCAGCAATCGCACACTCAGCGGCGAAAGGCAAAGAACCCGCGTCAGAAGGTATGGTGTCATTATTAGAGCCTTTTATTGATACGCTAATCATCTGTACTTTAACCGCACTAGTGATTCTTTCTTCAGGCGTCTGGAAAGATAAGCATCAGAATACATTCGATAGAACTGATATGAAGTTTGTTGCTGGAGATTGGACGGATCAGAATTCTGAAGACATTGAGCAGTTGCGTCTATATCTAGAGCCGAAAAGTAAAGATAGCTCTGAGGTGAAGCCGTTCAGTGGCAGTATTTCATTGCAAGATGGTGAAGCAATTTCCGACGGTTACACACTTCTTAACGCTAACTCAGTGGCGGAAGAAGTTACTTACATGGAACTAGATACTAAGACTGAACAGCTCTCACCAATTACAGGTGTTATTACTGTAAAAAATGGTAGCTTAGAAAATCAAGATATTATCGTTCAGGGTAAGTCACTCATTCACTCAGCGAGCTTGACGGCCGAAGCATTTACGCGTGGATTTATGGGTGAGCATGGTAAGTATATTGTCTCAATAGGCTTGCTGCTATTCGCATTTACTACCGCCATTGCTTGGTCTTATTACGGTGACCGTGCGGTTATATACTTATTTGGCCATAAGGGTGTAATGGTCTACCGAGTTGTCTATGTGGTGATGTTTGCAGTTGCCGCAGTTATTGATACCACGGTGGTTTGGAAGTTAGCTAGTGTGGCTATTGTGATGATGACCCTGCCAAACTTACTCGGGATTATGCTGCTTCATAAGGATATGAAGCAAACCGTGAAGCAGTATTGGGATGACTTTAGAAAGGGTGATGCCCACTAAATAATCCAGCCTCATCGAAAGCCCCGACTCTATGTTGGGGCTTTTTTTTTACCCCAAACTTGTGCAAATCATAAACTGCGCTAGACAATCCTATTTTCTTTTTCCTATACTAAGCTGGTCAGACCAATTAAGAAGTTAAATAAACAGCAGTAATTGTAGGAGAACGTATGCAGTATCAAGCACCTGTAGATGACATGATGTTTCTTGTCAAAGATGTCTTTTCGCTAACAAAGCGACTAGGAGATATTGCGGATTTTTCGGACTTCGATGATGAGCTTTATGCCGCTATCTTAGAAGAGGCAGGTAAGTTCGCTAGTGGCGTACTACAACCTATTAACCGCTCGGGTGATGAAGAAGGCTGTCAGTATAAAGATGGTGTGGTGACGACACCAAAAGGTTTTAAAGAGGCTTACCAAGCTTATGTCGAAGGCGGCTGGCAGTCGATTACGGCTGATCCAAATTATGGTGGACAAGGTTTGCCGAAAGCGTTGCATGTCTTAATTGAAGAAATGTTTTACTCAGCGAACAC
This sequence comes from Kangiella marina, assembly GCF_039541235.1. Classification (NCBI taxonomy): domain Bacteria; kingdom Pseudomonadati; phylum Pseudomonadota; class Gammaproteobacteria; order Kangiellales; family Kangiellaceae; genus Kangiella; species Kangiella marina. The sequence continues at coordinate 88,697 of NZ_BAABFV010000001.1, forward strand.
CTCCTTTTGTCTCTACGGTAGTTTAACTGGCGGTGCGACTCAGCTTCTACAAGCCCATGCAGATGACGCGACAAAACAGCAATACTTGCCGAATCTTATCAGTGGTCAATGGTCTGGCTCTATGTGTTTAACCGAAGCGCATGCTGGTTCCGACTTAGGCTTGCTTAAAACCAAAGCCGAGCCGAATGATGATGGTAGCTATTCGCTCGAAGGCTCTAAAATCTTTATTACCGGCGGTGAACATGACATGGCTGAGAATATCATTCATCTTGTGTTAGCACGTTTGCCGGATGCCCCAGCAGGGCCGAAAGGGATTAGTTTGTTCTTGGTGCCAAAGTTCTTGGTTAATGATGATGGTTCATTAGGCGAGCGTAACGGAATTGAATGCGGCTCTATTGAGCATAAAATGGGTATTAAAGCTTCGTCTACCTGTGTGATGAACATGGATAATGCCAAAGGGTGGTTGATCGGGCCTCCGCACCAAGGGTTGCGCTGTATGTTTACGATGATGAACTTGGAGCGCTTGTCGATTGGTATTCAGGGTATTGGACTAGGGGAGATGTCTTTCCAGCAAGCCGATACTTACGCCCGTGAACGATTACAAGGTAAGGCTTCGGATGGTGAAGCACCTGCCGCTCTTATAAAGCATGGTGATGTCCAGCGAATGTTAAATACCATGGAGTCTTTCAACAAAGCAGGGCGGGCTTTAGCGGTCTGGCTTGGTAGCTATTTGGATGTCACATTCCACAGCGACGATAAAGAAGCCGTTAAAACAGCGGATATTATGTCGGCATGGTTAACGCCTATCGCCAAAGCCTATTTTACCGATGCCGGTTATGAAACCTGTACCATTGGTCAGCAGGTTTTTGGCGGCCACGGTTATGTCCGCGAGTGGGGGATGGAGCAGCACGTTCGTGATTGCCGTATTGCCCAGATTTATGAAGGAACTAACGGCATTCAGGCGTTGGATTTGATTGGTCGTAAGCTGATTGGCAGTCGTGGGGAGAGCCTTCAGGTATTCTTGTCAGAGATTAAGGTCGATTTAGAAACACTACCTGGCTCGGCACACAAAGAGAAAGTCGTCGAGTTGTTGAAGGAACTGGAAGCGTTATCGCTACACATCATGGAGCAAAGTCAGAGTGATGCAGAGATACCTCAGCTAGTTGCTTGTGACTATCTACACTATGTGGCTTTAGTCACTTATGCATACCTGTGGTTAAAGATGGAAGTCGCGGCAGGCGGAAGTCTTGATGAGAAGTCGAGCTTTTTCTTCAAGCGTGTATTGCCAAGATCGCTTGGTCTTAAAGCGAGTATCGAAAACGAGCTGTAGCACTTGATTCTTCAATGTCAGTAAAAGCCTCGCCAATGAGGGGCTTTTTGTTATCTACCAATAACTTTTGCACAAGATTTAACCTAAGAAGTTGAAATCCGACAAAAATTAGCAGGATTTATCTTCGGATACTTGAGTGATAAGTCTAAATATGGTGTTATTAGCGGCTAGGATCAGTTCCTTCCTATTACAATAAACAATTAAACGGTAGAAATAATGGCAACAAATAGAGGTCAATTTAACTCTCGTCTAGGGTTTGTGCTGGCTGCAGCAGGTTCGGCTGTAGGCTTAGGTAACATCTGGAAATTTCCCTTCGAAGTTGGTGCCGGTGGCGGTGCTGCATTCGTAGTTATTTATTTAGCATTCTGCTTTTTATTGTGTTTCCCGGTTATGATCTCGGAGATCGCGATTGGCCGTAAAACACAGTTAAATGCGGTAGGCGCGTTCAAAAAACTAGGTCACCACAACTGGGCTTGGATTGGCTTGCTAGGCATATTGGCCGGTGTATTTATTCTATCGTTCTATAACGTTGTTGCAGGCTGGGCATTCGGCTACTTCCTTCAAATGGTGCAAGGCAACTTTGAAATAGGTCAAAATTTCGGTAGCTACATTAGCAAGTGGGAATCGATCGGGCTCTATGGTTTAGTCTTCATGGGTGTTACGGCTTTGATTGTCTCTAAAGGTATTCAGGGCGGTATCGAGAAAGCGGCAAAAATTTTGATGCCAACGCTATTTGCCATGATTATTGGCCTTATGATTTATGCTTTTACGTTAGATGATGCTATGGCGGGTATCGAATACTATTTGATTCCTGACTTTTCTGAAATCACCGGTGAAGTCATATACTCAGCATTAGGTCAGGCTTTCTTCTCCTTATCACTCGGTATGGGCGCTTTGATTACTTACGGTTCATATGTATCGCGTAAGCAAGATATTGTTCGCTCGGCAGCAATGATTACCCTGACGGATGTATCGGTTGCATTCCTAGCCGGTTTAATGATTTTCCCGCTGGTTGCTTTCTTGAACTCGGGTGACATGAGCAGTGTTTCGGGTGGCGCAGGCCTTATCTTCGCAACCTTGCCAGGTGTTTTTGAAGGCCTAGGGCCAATCCTGGGTATTGTTATTGGCGCAACCTTCTTCTTGTTATTGTCATTTGCGGCTTTAACTTCGACGGTTTCGCTGCTTGAGGTTCCTGTTGCTTACTTAGTTGATGAAAAGAAAATTAAGCGTCCAGTTGCCGTATGGGGCATGGCGACATTAATTTTTGTATTGGGTATTCCGTCTCTGCTTGGTAATGGTGCCGTTGAGCAATTAACGAGCTTCATGACATTGTATCGTGATGGCCAGGAACAAATGATCTCATTCATGGACTTCGTAGAGCTGATTGCCAGCGATACATTCTTACCATTAGGCGGTACGGTAATCGCTATTTTCACAGCTTACGTTTGGAAGAAGCACAACCTAAACGCAGAACTTATGGAAGGACGTGAAACTAACTCGCAATGGATGATGAACTACATCAACTTTGCCGTTATGTTCTTCTGCCCAATCATTCTTGGAGCCATTACCATCATTACGATTTTAGAGCGCTTCTTCGGTATCCAAGTATTTTAATCATTCATTTATTTTGGGGATTGCACTTATGTTAGTAAATAAATTCTCAAAATCCTTCTTAGCAGCCTTCGTTGGGGCTGCTTTTTTGGTTGGCTGTGGTGAAGATGAGCCAGCAGTCCACCCGAAGGATTCTGATAGCCAAGCTTTTGTTTCTCAGTATAAAGCTAAAGAATATCATCCTGTACTAATTAAAAACGCGACCATTTTAACTGCGACCGGTAAAAAAATTGAGAACGGTAGCATTTTGTTCAGCGATGGAGAAATTGTTGAAGTCGGTACGGATGTTGATGAGTCGGGCGATAATTTAGAAATTATCGACGCTCAAGGAAAGTGGGTAACGCCGGGGATCATTGATGTGCATTCACACTTGGGCGTTTATCCTGCGCCTGGCGTCGAGTCGAGCGCAGATGGCAATGAGATGACAGCTCCAGTAACCGCTGACGTTTGGGCAGAGCACTCAGTTTGGCCGCAAGATCCACAGTTCCAACTGGCTATCGCTGGTGGCGTTACAGCTATGCAAATCCTTCCGGGCTCAGCGAACTTGGTTGGCGGACGTGGCGTGACATTGAAGAATGTTCCAGGCCGTTCAGTTATGGAAATGAAGTTTCCTAACGCACCGTATGGCTTGAAAATGGCCTGTGGTGAAAACCCGAAACGTGTTTATGGCGGCAAAGGTCAAGCGCCAATGACTCGTATGGGTAATGTGGCGGGTTATCGTAAAGCTTGGATTGATGCGCAAGAGTATATGGAAGCTTGGGATAACTATGAAGCTGGCATGGGTAACGGCAAAGCACCTAAGCGTGATCTTCGTTTAGAAAGTTTAGCGGGCGTTTTGCGGGGTGAAATCCTCATCCAAAACCACTGCTACCGTGCTGATGAAATGGCGGTCATGATGGATATCGCTAAAGAATTCGATTTTAAAGTAACCACGTTCCACCATGCTGTTGAGTCTTACAAAATTGCTGACAAGCTAGCTGAAAATGAGGTCTGCTCAGCAATGTGGTCTGATTGGTGGGGCTTTAAACAAGAAGCATACGATATGGTGCCATCGAATGTCGCGTTGGTTGATAAGGCGGGTGCATGCGCAGTCGTACACTCAGACTCCGCAACGGTTATTCAGCACCTGAATAAAGAAGCTGCTAAAGCCATGGCTTCAGGAAATCGTTTGGGCATGGATATTTCGCCAGCTCATGCGATTAAGTGGATTACTATCAATGCTGCCAAAGCTATTGGAGTTGAGGAGCAAACTGGTTCACTCGAAGAAGGGAAAATGGCTGACATCGTACTTTGGGATGGCAACCCGTTTAGTGTTTACACCAAAGCCGAGAAAGTATTTGTTGATGGCGCATTAATGTATGACCGAAAAGACGCTACTAAGCAGCCAGTCAGTGACTTAAGACTCGGCACGTCAGAGTTTAATCAGAAAACACAAAAGGGGAGTCGACTATGAAATTTTTAGTTAAAACAATAGCTGCTCTTTTGATGGTAGCCGTTTCTTTTGCCAGTAACGCGCAAACTATCCTTATTAAGAATGCCAAAGTGCATACGCAAACATCGGCCGGTGTGTTGGTCGATACTGATATCCTTATTGAAAATGGTTTGATTCGAACCATTGGCGAAGGTTTAACTGCTGATAGTGCCCTTGAAATTAATGCTAAGGGAAAAGTAGTAACGCCAGGTATTTTCGCCGTGATGAACCAAGTTGGTTTAGTTGAAATCGGTGCTATCGCTGGAACTAACGATGCAGGCGTTGAAGAAATTGATGGCTTGGGTGCTTCGTTAAGCGTTGATGAGGTTTTCAATCCGAAATCCACATTAATACCGATGAATCGCGCAGGCGGTGTCACTCGTACTTTAATCAAACCTTATAACGGAACGTCTTTATTTGCTGGGCTCGGTTCGGTTATGGATATGTCGGGCGACTATGATTCGTTAATCGTCAGTGATGTTGCGGTTTTTGCAACTTACGGCGAGTATGCCGCTTCTCTAAATGGTGGCTCTCGCGCAGCAGCACTTCGCGATCTTGAGCAGGCATTCTCACAAGCTAACGAGTATCTAGACAATGCAGGTGCAGTTAAAAGCGGTGAGTATCGCGAACTCGATTATAGTTTAAGTGATTTAGCAACGCTGGGCAGAGTGCTCGACCAAGAAATTCCGCTTGTGGTCAGCGTTAACCGCGCTAATGATATTCTTACGGTACTGGATTTTGCCAAGTCGCATGAGCTAGCTCTAGTATTAGAAGGGGCGGCAGAAGGCTGGAAGGTCGCTGATAAAATTTCAAAAGCTGGCGTGCCTGTTATTTTGAATCCGATGGATAATATTCCAAGCAGCTTTGAGTCATTAAACAAGCGTTATGAAAATGCTGCGTTGTTGAATAAAGCGGGTGTTAGAGTGATGTTCTCAAGTGAAACGCATAATGCGCAAAACGTGCGTTACGCAGCCGGTAATGCGGTGGCCTATGGTTTGCCGTATGACAAAGCACTTGCAGCGATGACTAATGCTCCGGCTAAAGTGTTTGGCGGTGCTAGTAACTACGGCAAGCTGATGCCTGGTTTTAAAGCTGAGTTGGTGGTTTGGAGTGGCGATCCACTTGAAGTTACGACTCATGCTGAGCAGGTCATTATCGATGGCAAAGTGACGGATATGATGACTCGTTCTAAACGTTTAGAGCAGCGTTACAAAGACATCACTAACGATAACAATACTTACTACCGTAAATAAGAGGTTTTCATGGCAGATACATCAACCCGCCAACCGAGTATGCTACAAGCGCTATTACCGATAGGGCTTCTAGTCATTCTGTTAGCGTTTTCCGTTTACATTTACGGCAGCGACTCATCTTACGGCGCGAATCAAATTGCACTGGTTATTTGTGCCGCAGTAGCTTTACTGGTTGGTTTGCGTAATGGACAGACCTGGAAAGAGTTAGAGCAGGGCGTGGTTGATGGTATTAGTATTGCTCTTGGTGCGATATTAATCTTGTTAATGGTTGGCTCGCTAATCGGTGCTTGGATCCTCGCTGGTACCGTTCCGACCATGATTTATTATGGCTTGCAGATCTTATCACCAGAGTATTTTTATGTGGCGACTTGTGCGATTTGTGCTCTGGTTGCGCTGAGTATCGGTAGTTCATGGACTACGGCAGGTACGGTGGGTATTGGCCTTATTGGTGTTTCCCAAGGCCTAGGCTTGTCGATGGAAATAACAGCGGGAGCCATCATTTCTGGTGCCTATTTTGGCGATAAAATGTCGCCATTGTCAGATACAACTAATTTAGCGCCTGCTGTGACCGGCACGGATTTGTTTACTCATATTCGTCACATGGTTTGGACAACGGCTCCAGCTTTAGCAATCGCTTTGGTTATCTTCACGATTATTGGGTTAAATGCTGACAGTGAGCAACAGGTTTTGGTGTTGCAAGATACACTTAACTTATTAGATAACAACTTTAATATTTCGCTGTGGACCCTCATTCCGTTAGTTGTAGTGTTTGTCATGGCCTTCAAGAAAATTCCGGCTGTAGCGACCATTTTAGTGGGCTCTTTGTTAGGCGGTATTTTCGCTATCATTCTTCAGGGTGATGTGATCAAAACTTTCGTTAATAAACCTGAAATGCATGTGGCTTTGGTTTACTTAGAAGGTGTTTGGACATCGTTATTCTCCGGCTTTACCGTGTCCACAGGTAACGAGGTCTACGATGACCTTCTCAGTCGCGGTGGCATGGCGAGCATGTTGAACACGCTTTTCTTAATCATCACTGCGATGAGTTTTGGTGCAGCGATGGAAGTTACCGGACTTTTGCATAAATTGATCAAGACGGTGATCGGTTTGGCTAAATCGACCGGTGCTTTAATTGGCTCCGTGCTTGCCACCTGTATTGGAATGAACTTCATTACTGCTGATCAGTACATCTCAATTGTACTGCCGGGACGTATGTACAAAGCCGAGTTTAAGCGCCGTGGGCTTGATGCGAAAAATCTATCGCGGACTCTTGAAGACTCAGCCACTATCACCTCTCCACTAATCCCGTGGAATACTTGTGGTGCCTATATGGCCGCAACCTTAGGTGTTGCCACTGGCGCTTATTGGATTTACTGCTTCTTTAATTTGCTTACTCCAATTGTGTCGTTCATCTACGCCTTACTTAACTTCAAAATCACTCCGATAGAAGGCGATGAAATCGACGGTTAGTACTTTAAGAAATACGCTGCTAAAACTGATCCTTTTAGCAGCGGCTTTACTGCTCGTTTCATCCTATTCTCCATTCCAGCGTCTGTGGGATTCCGCTTCACCAAAAAGTTTTACTGAGTGGTACCAAATTAACTGGCAAGGCCAGGTTGTTGGCTGGGCTAAAAAAAGTCTTGAGCAAACGTCAGATTATTACAAAGTTACAGCAGTCGAGCATTTTGAAGGCCGTGTCCGTGGGCAGCGTGTTAAGTTTATCTATCAGCACACATACTTCTTTGACAAAGAAGCTCCCTATAATGTCGTCAAAGGTTCTGCAAAGCTTGTCGAGCCACAATTAACGATGACGACGCAGTTTTATAACAACGAAGCGCTTAGAGTTGAACAAGTTCGAAATGACATAGCTTCAAATGTTATAGAGCCGCAGGTAAGTTACCATTTAGACGATTATCTTGCTAAGCGACAGTGGATAGAGGGCCAACCCACTAAAGGCGATTCACTGACGTTCTTAACGCTCAATCCCCATAGCTTGAGTACTAGCCCTGAACAACTCACCGTAACGCGTAACCCTAGTGGGCGACATCAGCATTATCAGTTACAAACGGATAGCGGCAAAAGGTTTGAGCTCAGTTTACAGGGGCAGGTACTGGTTGAGCGCCGTGATCGTGGTATTGAGCTTGTTGCTAGTAAACATAAACCTAGTTTTAACCCAGAAATGCAAAGTGACTTGTATTCCAACATTGGCTTGCCAAGCAATAAACCGTTAGGTGATATCTATAAAGTTAAATCATTAGTATTACAACTCAATGAGAAAACTGCTGATTGGCTAACAGTTCATCCTACTGCCACAAAAGATAAAACGAGCCTCATTATTCAGTCTGGTGCTAGTCATAAGTCTACACCCGATGAAGTGAATCATTGGCGGTTCGAACCCATTAGTGACATTGTTGATAAAATACAGCCTGATCTAAGCGAGGTTGTTAACGATAAAGACAAAGTTAATCACTTGGTTAAATTTGTTCATGATTATCTGTACTATCAACCAACCCCAACAAGCTTCACCACAGAAGAAGTGATCACCAACGGCTATGGCGATTGCACCGAATATACGCAGTTGTTGCTTGCGCTACTCAACGCACAAAGAATCCCTGCGCGTGAAGTGAGCGGTTATATTTATCTTGGCGATGATGAGCAACGTTTTGGAGGGCACGCCTGGGTCGAAGCCTTAATCGATGGTCAATGGGTGGGGGTTGATCCGACTTGGAATTTAACCTCACTGACAGCGGGTCATCTGCCGATCACCATCCCACAAGAAAAGTCAGTCTCAGACTTGGATTTTACCGTCGAGCAGATACACTATAAGTAACTTTTCAAAAGACAGGTTATTTATGTCGAATTCAGTGAGCTCGAAAACCTTTTATTCAATTAATGGAAACAGTCAAAAGCTTGATGGCGGCGCTATGTTTGGTAACGCTCCCAAGGCTTTGTGGGAGCGATGGACTGAGGTGGATGAGTTAAACCGCATACCACTCGTTTGTCGTGCCATGCTAGTGCAAGACCAAGGAAAGAATATCCTTTTTGAAACGGGCATTGGCGCTTTCTTCGAGCCTAAATACCGCGATCGATACGGTGTTCAAGAATCTCACCATGTGCTGCTAGAGTCTTTAAAAGAATCCGGCTTTAGTCATGAAGATATTGATATTGTGGTGTTGTCGCATATGCACTTTGATCATGCGGGTGGTTTATTGACGCAATGGGAAGAGGGCAAAGATGCGGAGCTGTTATTCCCTAATGCTGAGTTTGTGATTGGACAGGAAGCCTGGGATAGATCGGTAAATCCACACCCAAGAGACAGGGCCTCTTTTATTCCTGGCTTGACCAATCTTCTTGAAGCTACGGGCAGATTACATCTCGTTCAAGGCGAAACCTCCGATTTGCTAGGCGACGATTACACGTTTCATGTCTCTAATGGACATACTCCGGGAATGTTAATTACTGAAATCGCGACCTCAGATGGCCCTGTTGTTTTTGCAGCAGACTTGATTCCTGGGGCGCCATGGATGCATCTGCCTATCACTATGGGGTATGACAGGTTTCCTGAAAGTTTGATTGATGAAAAACGACGTTTGTTAGATCGTCTATTGGAAAAAGGTGGTAAGGTTTTCTTTACTCATGATCCTGTAGTGGCCCTAGGGGAAGTTGCTAAAAACGAGAAGGGCAAATTTTTCGCAGATAAGCCACTTAAAAATGTTATTAACTTATCGCTTTAATTTATTGAAATATAAGTATTTACTTGTTTTCAGAGTAGAAGTGAGATTGGTATCTAAAAAAATATCCCATAAAAGCGGAACTTATTAGTCAGAGAGTGCTCAAAGATTATACAAGTAGCAAATACAGCATTTTATGCTTAGATGCTTACTTGGTTGTCATTGTCACTTCTCTTTAATGAGTAAATTCTCATACCGGGCCATGTTAAATGGCCCGTTTTTTATGTGTTATCATACCTTCAATATTTTGCTTCTCAGTTCCGTACTAACATCACGGCTAAGCTCAAGCCGAGCTTAGCTCCTAAACCAGAACAGATACTATGCACTTTAAGTTTGATAGAGAATATCAGTTACAGATAAATCATAACAAAATCAATGTCGTCGAATGGGGAGATCCCGATGGGGAGCCTGTGCTGTGCCTCCATGGCTGGCTTGATAATGCCGCCACTTTTCATTATTTGGCACCCTTGTTAACTAACACTACAAAGTATCGTTTAATTGCTATTGAATTTCCCGGGCACGGTCAGTCCGAGCACTTACACCCAGCCGCTGATTATCAGTTTATTTCTGGTATTGCGATTATGGATGGTGTCATAGATATCTTAAAGCTCAATAAACCCAAACTTTTAGCACACTCGATGGGCGCTGCTTTATCGTCAATTTATGCTGGCGTGTTTCCACAGAAAGTAGCGAGTATTGTTTCATTAGATGCGCTCGGAGCCTTAGTCTCAACGCCAGAGGGAACGGTAAAACAGTTGGCGAAAGCGCTAGAGCAAAGAAAAGCGAAGCGCAATAAGAAGCGATACTTCCAGACACTGCAAGAAGCAGCTCAAGCCCGGGCGCAAGTAAGCGAACTGCCTGTTAATATTTTGCTGCCCCTGATTGAGCGAGGGGTGACCTTATGTGAAGATGGTTACCAATGGTCAAGTGATGCTCGTTTAAAGCATTTATCATGGTTACGGCTGACCGAGCCGCAGATGGAAGCTGTGATGCGTGAAATTGCATGTCCTGTATTGGTCGTGATGGCTTCTGATGGCCTATACAAGGATTATCCTGCCATTGAGCAGAGGTTTGATTATTTACAGCATGTTGAGCGCATCGATATTGAAGGCGGTCATCATTTACACATGCAATTTGCTGACCAAATTTCAGGAAAAATACTCGAATTTTGGTCTAAAAATGAGCAAAAGAGTTTAAACTAACAGTAAGTGGTCGGAATAGTTGCGATAAGTCGTGGAATCATGTAATTTTCTTGTCCAACAATTCATAATCCATTCGCATATCTAATAGGTTTATTCATGGAAAAAGTGTGGCTTAAAAATTATCCAGAAAAAGTACAGCAAACAATCGATACTGATCGCTATGCGAACTTGACGGATATTTTGTCTGAAACGGTTGAAAAGTACGGTGATAAGCCCGCTGTAACCAATCTAGGCCTAACGCTTACTTATAGTGAACTTGCGCAAAGAGTTAATGATTTCGCAGCTTATTTACAAAACGACTTAGGCCTAGAAAAAGGCGATAAGCCCGCGCTCATGATGCCTAATTTGTTGCAGTATCCGATAGCCTTGTTTGGCGCATTAAAAGCAGGTCTTGCCGTTGTTAATGTGAACCCACTGTATACACCTCGTGAATTGGCCCACCAGTTAAGTGACAGTGGCGCTAAATCGATTGTTATACTGGCTAACTTTTCGGACACGCTAGCGGAAGCACTTGATAAAGTAGAACTTGATAATATTATCGTGACTCAGGTCGGTGATGTCTGTCCTCAGCCTAAACGTTTCGTCGTTAACTTTGTGGTGAAATACATCAAAAAGATGGTGCCTAAAGCAGCATTGCCTAACACCATTAATTTTGTTGACGCTCTGCAAAAAGGAAAGCGTAGCACTTTCAAGAAAGTCGAAATAGGTCATGATGATGTTGCTTTCCTTCAGTACACCGGCGGTACGACAGGGGTAGCCAAAGGCGCAGTTTTGAGCCACAAGAACATGGTGGCTAATGTACAGCAAACCTATGCTTGGATGGGGCCTTTCCTAGATGAGGGTAACGAAACTATTATTACCGCATTGCCGCTGTATCATATTTTTTCATTGTGCGTGAATTGCTTATTGTTTACCAAAGCTGCGGGCCATAATATTTACATCACTAACCCACGTGACATGAAGGACTTCTGTAAAAGTCTTCGCGCTTACCCGTTTACTACTCTTACCGGTGTTAACACTTTGTTTAATGGGTTACTGAACCAAGAAAGTTTCCGCCAATTAGATTTTTCACAATTAAAACTCACTGTCGGCGGCGGTATGGCGGTTCAAAAGTCAGTGGCAGAAGAGTGGCAAAAATTGACGAAAACACCTTTGCTAGAAGGTTACGGTCTCACCGAAACGTCACCAGTGGTGAGTATGAATCCGTTAGATTTAGAGGCTTATAATGGCACCATTGGTTTACCAGTGCCTTCTACCGATGTTCAGATCCGAGATGAAGAGGGCAATGAGCTGGGTTTCGATGAGCCGGGCGAGTTATGGGTAAAAGGCCCTCAAGTTATGGTTGAATACCTAGGGCGGCCAAAAGAAACCGACGAGGTGCTACAGGACGGTTGGCTAGCGACAGGTGATATGGCGACTATTGATAAAGACGGGTTTTTGCGAATTGTCGATCGCAAGAAAGACATGATTTTAGTCTCTGGTTTTAACGTGTATCCAAATGAAATTGAAGATATTGTTGCGCTGCACCCCGGAGTGCTAGAAGTCGCGGCTATCGGTGAGCCTGATGACGTTAAAGGTGAAGTGGTAAAAATTGTGGTCGTTAAGAAAGATCAGTCGCTTGATAAAGACACTTTGATTGAGCACTGTCGAGAACATCTAACCGGTTATAAAATTCCTAAAGTGGTAGAGTTCAGAGACGAACTGCCGAAATCCAACGTTGGAAAAATTCTACGCAAGGAACTGCGTAAGTAGGTTATATATTGAGTCGATTTGAATTAGATCATCATTCCGAAGTAGTCGCTGTTGAGAAAGTTACAACCGAGCAGCGACTGCAAGAACTCTGCCAGTCATGGGTCAAGCAAGACGTTTTAGCGATCGATACCGAGTTTGATCGCACCAATACCTATTTTCATAAGTTGGCTTTAATCCAACTCTATGATGGTGAGGAAGTTTACCTTATTGATCCTTTGCAAATAGACGATTTAAGTGCGCTAGGGCCTGTTCTGGGGAATGAAGAGACTTTAAAAGTCCTACACAGCTGTAGTGAGGATTTAGAGGCCTTACATAATAGTTATGGCTTCCCTATCAAGTCGATTTTTGACACCCAAATCGCTGCTGCGCTATGTGGCCTCGGGCCGATGCTGGGTTATGGCAATATGGTTGATATCATGCTCGGACTGACACTCGATAAAGAGCATACTAAAACCGACTGGTTGAAGCGTCCTTTGAGCGAAGAGCAGAAAATTTATGCGGCACAAGATGTTCAGTTCTTACTGCCGTGTTTTTTCCGGTTGCGTGAAAAGTTACTGGAAAAAGGTCATTTTGGCTTTGTACTGGAAGATACTCAATCAATTTACGAAGCCATAAGTCACTTGGATGACTTTGAGCACGCTTATCTAAAGGTTAAAGGCGCTTACCGCCTGAAGCCACAATACCTTAATCGGTTGCGTAAAGTCGTCGCTTGGCGAGAAACAGCGGCACGAGAAAAGGATATTCCTAAAACCTTTATTTTTCGCGATCATCACTTATTAGAAATTTGTCAAAATCCAAAACCTTCTACCAGCTTGTTGTTACAGCTAGGCTGTAATCGAGCCAGTATCCGCAAGCATGGGTCGGAACTGTTGAGTCAGATTTCGAAAGCCGATAAAGAGGATGCTTCAGAATGGCCCGAAGCTATCCAAGCATTCCATAAGCTTCCTGAATCAAAACAAAAGCTTAAAGCATTAAAGCAAGAATCCGCTAAAGTTGCAGATGAACAAAATATTCCTGACCAAGCATTAAGCAGTAAACGTCTGTTAGAATATGTCATACAGACTGATTTGGGTTTAATGTCACGTCCTAATCAGTTTTGGAATAGTTGGCGTAAGGAATTGCTCCAAGAGCGATTTCAAAAACGTCTATCTGAATTTTCTTAACGTTTAAACCTAAAGAGATTGTTACCGCTATGATGTGCAGTGTTTATAAAAGCGCAAAGAAGCCCGATACCTATTTGTATGTACCTTATGACTGTGACTTTGAAGAGTTACCGGAAGGACTGACAAGTGTTTGGGGTGAGCCAGAACTTGTGATGCATATTGACCTTGCTAAACGGGATAGGCTGGCTTTGGTCGATATTAGTGAGTTGAAGTCAAAACTAGAAGAGGATGGCTATTATTTACAGATGCCTCCTACTCAGGAAGAGCTTGCTGGCTTGATTGAAAGTAACTCAAAAGCGCAAATTACTCGTTAATTTAAAAGGCAGACAATCAGCAGCCGTGAACACTCCCGTTGATAAATTTTGGCTAACTACGCCTATGCATGAAATGTCTCATGAGCAGTGGGAGTCTTTGTGCGATGGGTGTGGGAAATGTTGCCGCATACAGTTTCTGGATGACGACGATACTATGCTCATGCAAACGGATGTAGCTTGCGGATTACTCGACACAGATACTTTGCGCTGTACTGATTATGATAATCGCCTTAGTAAAGTGCCGGATTGCGTTCAGATCACCCCTGAGACATTGAAAGACTATTACTGGCTACCGAGAAGTTGTTCCTACAAGGTTGTTGAGCGAGGAGAGGACTTGCCACAATGGCATCACTTAGTTTCTGGCGACCCTGATCGTATTCATACGCTAGGGCATAGTTTACAGGGGAAGTTGGTCAGCGAGCGCGATGTTCCAGAAGAGCAAGTCGAAGAGCGTATTATTGAGTGGATAGCCATAACTGATTGATATTTAGCCTTTTTGTATGCGTTTTAAACGTTTTTAGAAAAAATTAAATAAAATCGAAAAAAAGTGTTGACGAGATCCGAGAACGCCAGTAATATGCGCGTCGTTGACCGATGAGGTCACCCAGCAAAACACTCTAACAAAGCACTTTCGAGTACTAAGTTAGACATCGCGGAGCGGTAGTTCAGCTGGTTAGAATACCGGCCTGTCACGCCGGGGGTCGCGGGTTCGAGTCCCGTCCGCTCCGCCACTATTTAAAAAGCAGCCTTAGGGCTGCTTTTTTTGTATCTGTCAGTGAAAGGGCGAGAACTCGCGACTGTAAGGAATCCATTTAGGGAGAAGCGGTGTTCGACAAAATCGTCTGGAACGATTTTGAACATCGGAGCTTGCGACGATGGCCACGAAGTGGTCAATAACATGGACGTTATTGATAGTCCCGTCCGCTCCGCCACTATTTAAAAACCTGCACACTGCTGCAGGTTTTTTTATGCCTGCCTTTTATGCTTTGCATTGTTAAACAATGGGTTCGTATAGGTTGGGTTAGAAAGCGATCTATTTCGTAACCCAACGTTTAACTTGATGGGTTACGCTGAGAGCTAACCTATCCTATATGTAGATGTTAAGCGGTAAGTTAATTTGAATCATCGGTTAGATAACAAAAAAGGCAGCCGAAGCTGCCTTTTCAGTATTGCTGATTAAAGCAATTATTTGATCTCACACATACAGTGTAGGTACGCATGGTTTGGATCATTGTAGTCTGTCACCAGCTTATACGCTTCACGAACTTGTGAGCTGATAGCATGAACCAGTGGGTTAGACTGTGCAGTTAAAGCTTGAACTTTGGCAACATCACCAGAAGCTTCTGCGTTGTTTAAGATATCACGAAGCATTTGCTCTGTTGGGTTAATGTCGCGCTTGATAAATCTGACTTCATAGTCGCTGACATTCGCGAGCTTGGCAGCTGACTCTACAGCATCATCCAAGTCGCCCAGCTTATCAACAAGACCAAGGCGGTGTGCATCTTCACCCGACCATACACGGCCTTGAGCAATCTTATCGACTTCCTCTACAGTCATGTCACGGCCATTCGCAACAAGCGTTAAGAACTCGTCGTAGCCATGCTCAATGCTTTCTTGAATAAGCGCTTTTACGTCTTCAGAAAGTCCTGACATGACGTCGAATGAGCGTGACCACTTTGTGGTACCAACACCATCACGGTATACGCCTAATTCATTCAATGGCTGTTCAAAAGTAGGAATCATTCCGAAGATACCAATCGAACCAGTGATCGTCGTAGGGTGCGCCCAGATTTCGTCAGACGTTGCTGAAATCCAGTAACCACCCGATGCAGCCATGCCTGCCATAGAGGTAACGACTATTTTTCCTTCTTTTTGCGCTTGGACGATCTCGCTACGAATAACTTCGGAAGCAAAAGCACTGCCCCCAGGGCTGTCTACACGCATCACAATGGCTTTCACTGAATCGTCTAAACGAGCCTTACGGATAAGCTTTGCAGTGCTATCACCGCCGATTGTGCCTTCTTTGCGACTACCGTCAACAATCTCGCCTTTAGCAATAATGACCGCAATCTGATCCTTACCACTCGGTAGCTCGACTAATGGACGGCGTGCTTTTAAGTAATTTTTGTAGCCAATCGCTTGGTACGAATCTTCTTCATCGTTGAAGCCGACTAGGTCGATCATGTAATCGCGGAATTCTGCACGCGTAACTAGCTTATCGACAAAACCGTTGTTAACAGCAACTGCAGCGGCATCACCTTTTTGCGCTTTCATTAGTGGCAAGAAGTTTTCAATAAAGCTGTCCATTTCGGCTGAGGTCATGTCTCGAGAACCTGCGATGTCGTCACGCATATGACCCCACAAGTCGCCTAGCCATTCGATATTCGCTTCTTTAGCTGCTTCCGACATGCTGTCACGCAAGAAAGGCTCTACGGCAGACTTAAAGGTTCCTACGCGGAAGACATGAACATTCACACCCAACTTGTCGAGTGCAGACTTGTAGTAAGTGCCTGTACGCGCCATACCTTCGAACATCAATGCGCCACGTGGGTTCATTAATACTTCATCAGCGGAAGAGGCGAGGTAGTATTGGCCTTGACTATAATTGTCACCAATAGCAATCACTTTCTTACCAGAGGTTTTAAAGTCATCAATGGCTTTTCGTAAGTCCTGGTACTTACTGATACCACCGTAGGCACCGGCTAAGTTGTTGGTTTGCAGAACCAGCACGCTAATGTTGTCATCGTTTTTTGCGTACTCAATAGCATCCAACAAGTCATACACTGACGTTTCAGGGTTTTTAGTGCCCTGAGCATCTGCGATGATTTCTTCAATCGGATCCATATAAGTGGTTTGCTCAACTAACGTACCTGTAGGATTAAGTACAAGCGCAGAGCCTTGATTAACTTTTGGTAAGTCTGGTCCGCTTACGCAGCCTCTTACTAAAAATACAAGGATGGTAATTGCGATTAAGCCGATCAATAATCGACCAGCAACGTCTACTGTTTTCCAAATGCGGTAAAAAAATCTACCGATCAATGAGTTAGGTTTTGTCACGTCTTTTCCTTCTCTAACTAGTTAAATATTACGAAACTGCGCTAATTCTAACCAAATTGCTTATTTTATGACTAGTACATAAATGTAACGAAATGATAACTTACTGTTTTATATAGAATAATCGCCAGTTTTTATTGTAATGAAATATGTCTGTAAGCATTGCATGATACTGGTTATACCAGTAGACTTAAGCTCAAGAGTCAAGATACTAAGAGACAACTGACAATCGTGAAATATCCAAAGCTACTAGAACCCCTTGATTTAGGGTTCACCACACTTAAAAACCGTGTCCTCATGGGCTCGATGCATACCGGCCTGGAAGAAGAAAAGGGCGGTTTTGTGAAGATGGCTGAATTTTATGCCGCACGTGCTCGTGGCGGAGTTGGCTTGATGGTTACTGGCGGTATTTCACCAAATTTTCGTGGTCGTCTTGGGCCTCATTCTTCTCAACTGAGTAACCGGCGCCACGTTAAAAAGCACAAAATCGTTACCCAAGCCGTGCATAATGCTGGTGGTAAAATTGCCTTGCAAATTTTGCATGCAGGTCGCTACGCTTATCATCCACTTTCAGTTTCTGCATCAGACATTAAGTCACCGATTACACCATTTAAGCCCAAAGCTTTAACCGAGCGGATGATCCAGAAAACCATCAAGCACTACGCTCGTTGCGCACGATTAGCGAAAGAAGCAGGCTATGATGGTGTGGAAATTATGGGATCAGAAGGCTACCTCATTAACCAGTTTATCGTGACTCGAACCAACAAGCGTGATGACAAGTGGGGCGGCTCCTACGACAACCGAATCCGTTTTCCTCTAGAAATTATCAAGGCCGTTAAAGAAGCGGTTGGTGATGACTTCATCACGATTTACCGGCTTTCAATGATCGACTTGGTAAAAGGTGGCAGTAGTTGGTCTGAAGTTGTTCAATTAGCTAAAGAAGTCGAAAAAGCTGGCGCCACCATTATTAACACCGGTATTGGCTGGCATGAAGCGAGAGTTCCGACGATTACGACGTCGGTACCAAGACGAGCTTTTACTTGGGTCACTAAAAAACTTCGTGAAGAAGTGAACGTGCCTCTAATTACTTCAAACCGTATTAATACGCCTGAAGTTGCCGAGCAAGTGTTAGAGGACGATTGTGCGGATATGGTGTCGATGGCGAGACCACTGCTTGCAGATCCTGACTTTGTGGTAAAAGCTGAAAAAGAGAAAAGTTATACCATCAACACCTGTATTGCCTGTAATCAAGCGTGCTTAGACCATGTCTTTAAGCAACAACGTGCAACCTGTTTGGTTAATCCCAAAGCCTGTTATGAAACAGAGCTGATCGCGCAACCTCTAAACTTTAAGAAAAAATTGGCGGTCGTGGGCTCCGGGCCTGCGGGACTAGCATTTGCCACTGAAGCGGCCAAGCGTGGCCATGAAGTACACCTTTTTGATCGAGCAAAAACCATTGGTGGGCAGTTAAACATTGCGAATCAAATTCCTGGCAAAGAAGAGTTTTACGAAACCATTCGATACTTTAAGCACCTACTTGAAGAAACAGGGGTTAACCTCCATCTAGAGACAGAGGCAAAAGCAGAAACTTTATCGAAAGATTTTGATGAAGTCATTGTTGCGGCTGGCGTTAAACCTCGAACTCCTGGCATTCCAGGTGTCGAGCATGAAAAAGTGTTGTCGTACATCGATGTCTTATTGCATAAAAAACCTGTTGGCGAGAAAGTCGCTGTTATAGGTGCTGGTGGCATCGGTTTTGATGTCTCGGAATATTTAGTGCACCAAGGTGACTCACCAACCTTAAATCTTGAGGAGTGGCTAAAGGAGTGGGGCATTGACCGTTTGTATCAAGATGAAGGCGGTTTATTGGATGAAGCTGAAATCACGCCTCCAGCTCGACAAGTAACCATGCTTCAACGTAAAGAAAGCAAAATGGGGAAAGGGCTGGGTAAAACCACTGGCTGGATCCACCGTACCAGTTTGAAGCACAAAAAGGTCAAGATGGTTACGGGCGTAGACTATAAAGAAATCAATGATGAAGGCTTAGTGATTGAACACAAGTCTTCAGGCAAAACTGAAACGCTAAGCGTTGATAATATCGTATTGTGTGCTGGTCAGTTACCAAATAGAGATCTAGCTCAAGAGCTGGAAGAACTGGGCAGCACTGTTCACTTAATTGGCGGTGCCGATGTTGCCGCTGAGCTTGATGCGAAGCGAGCGATTCGCCAAGGTACTGAACTCGCGCTAAGCATTTAACAAGCACATTTAACAGAATCATTTTTGGAGAAATAGATGTCACAACCGACAGCACATCTTGATGTGGAATTAACCGAACATACTTATAGTATTGGCGAGGAAATTGCCAATGCGATGAGTCATGCTATTGGTGCTTTATTGAGTGTGGCCGCAATGACCATGATGATTATGGTATCTTTGGAGCCGCTCAATGGCTGGAAATTAGCCAGCGCTATTGTTTATGGGTTTAGCCTTGTCGTTTTGTTCACGACATCAACCCTTTACCATAGTTTCCAACCAGAAAACCTAAAAAAGATCTTCCAAACATTGGATCACTGCGCCATATACTTTTTGATCGCGGGAACCTACACGCCGTTTGTACTGATCAGCCTTAATGGTATTTGGGGCTGGTCGCTATTTGGTGTTATCTGGGCTTTGGCAGTATTTGGTGTGACCTTTAAAGTTAAGTTCAAACAACGCTTCCCGAGAGTGTCCTTAATTACCTATATTTTGATGGGGTGGGTCATTGTCGTCGCTGCCCCTGAAATGTTGGACAAAGTCGCTCCCGGCGCATTATGGTTACTTCTAGCGGGCGGTTTATCTTACACTTTAGGTACCGTTTTTTACGCTGCAGACCGCAAGATACCATTCAACCACGCTATTTGGCACCTATTCGTCCTCGGCGGCGCCGTGTGTCACTTCCTCGGCATTTATTTGTTCGTGTTTTAAGTCCTAAGCAGCACCTTTCCAATAGGACGGGTTAGCATTGAAAAGATGCGTCACCCATCAATATCACTCCCAGCAATTAACGTTTTCCTCTTGGCCTTCTTCGAGAATAAATGTACTCTGACCCATTAATTTTTTCCAACGTCTGTGGAGCGTCTAATAAAGCTTAATAAGATACTTGAGCCAAACCAAGGCGCCATTAATTGGGCTGCATGTACATTATTTTGCGGTTACTAGGAGGAACTAATGTATTTTGAAGATGGTAGTATTTACGACTATAAGTTAAAGCACCCTTTTACCCTAATAAAAAATATTGGTTGGTTGGACAGTAAGCACCCTTATACACAGGGAAGTGTAAGCGAAGAGTTTTTAATGAAGTTATCTTCTGTACTCTTTAAAAGAGGGAGTTGCGAGCCTACTTTTAATATAATTAGAGGAACCCATCGGTGCAATTTATGTAATGAAACTGAAGTTTGTATTTACCAAAGCCAAAGCGGCAACTCTAAAAGGTTGGGGGGAAGTGAAATCCTTATTCCAAATGTTGTTGGGGAGGGATATTTTGCTTCACCATCAATGATATATCATTATATAGCAAAACACTCCTACATGCCTCCAAGAGATTATATTGACTCGGTACTAAACTTTGATTTAACGCAACAATTTAATGCTGAGGAACTTTATACAAAGTTGGTTGATGATTCGTATAATAATAAATAGAATGGATTTAATGTGGTCAGTAAATTAATTTTTGGCTTACAGGGAGAGTAGCATTTGACTGCTTCTCGGTTGTTCCTAAATAAATGTACTCTGACCCCATTAAGTTTTCCACTTGGCCTTCTTCGAGAATAAATGTACTCTGACCGCATTTATTGAGTTTATTGTTATAATAAACACAATTAATGCAAAGAGGTGAAATCTGCAATGATTAATAGAGAAGAATTAGCTAGAGAAACTAGAAGCTTGGTTAAAATGTTAAAATATTACGAAGAAGAGTACCCTGCAGCAGGTGAGCTACTCAGAAGAAAACAAGAACTATTTAGCTCAGCAGTCGAAGAGAGGATATCAACCCCACTCAGAGAAGGCTTTTTCCCTGAAGAGCTTTGGATGGATGGGGAGTTATTTGAACTAACAGGACTTTGTGACTGTGCTGCTCGTTTTAGTATATTACTCCAAGGCTGGAGTTCTATCGAAGAGTTTCGTCCAGAATTAATGGGGTCAGAGTAAATTAATCCTCAAATTATAATTAATGGGGTCAGAGTTAAATTAATCTTTGGCTTACAGGAAAGCATTTTAATAGTACGGGGTGGCATTAATTTAAATACGTAACCCATCAACACCATTCTAAAGTTCACGTTCTCCTCTTGGCCTTCCTGGAAAATAAATGTACTCTGACCCCATTAAGTTAAGTCGCTCCTAAAGTAATGGGGTCAGAGTACAATTATTGATATTTCTTAGCAAAAAGGCGCCAAGCGGCGCCTTTTCTTTTATAGGAGCACGATGGGTTACGGCTATCGCCTAACCCATCCTATAAAATTACCAACCGCAGTTACGGCCTTCGTTTTGCTCGTCTAACCATGTTTTCAGTGGCGCGTAGTACTCAAGTACTGCTGTTGCGTCCATTTCACGGCTGCCAGTCATGGCTTCAAGTGCGTCAGGCCATGGACGTGAAGAGCCCATTTCTAGCATCTTGATGAGCTTTTCGCCGACTTCTTTGTTGCCGTAGAACGAGCAACGGTGAAGTGGACCTTTGTTGCCAGCCATGTCACACATTTCACGGTAGAACTGGAACTGCAAGATGTGTGCTAGGAAGTAGCGTGAGTAAGGCGTGTTGCCTGGAATGTGGTATTTCGCACCTGGATCGAAGTGGTCTTCAGTACGAGCCACTGGCGCTTCAATACCTTGGTACTTTTCACGCAGTTCCCACCAGCCTTGGTTGTATTCTTCTGGCGAAATTTCACCGTTGAATACTTTCCAGCGCCATTGGTCAACCATTAAGCCGAACGGTAAGAAAGCAACTTTGTCCAGCGCTGAGCGCATTAATAGTGCAATATCAGCACTTGCGTCTGGCTCTTTGTCGATTAGGCCAATCTGCTTCAAGTATTTTGGAGTAATTGATAGTGCTACTGTGTCGCCGATTGCTTCGTGGAAGCCATCGTTAGCACTGCCTTTGTAGAAGATCGATTGATCTTTATAAGCACGTTGATAGTAGTTGTGGCCGAGTTCATGGTGAACGGTTTGGAAATCTTCACCGTTGATTTCGGTACACATCTTAATACGAATATCTTCTTCGTTGTCGATATCCCATGCGCTAGCGTGACATTGAACATCGCGATCACGTGGCTTGACGAATAACGAACGCTCCCAGAATGTTTCTGGAAGAGGGGCGAAGCCTAATGAAGAGAAAAAGTTTTCAGCAGTTTTAACCATCTTCTTAACTGCGACTTCTTTTTCTTCATGGCTGACGTTTTCTTTGTCGACGCCATAGTGCTTACGCAAGATAGGATCGATGTCGATGCCTTTGCCTGCATTTTTAGGGCCTGCGATGTCGTAGATATTGCCCCATTGCTGTGCCCACATGTTGCCTAATAGGTGTGCTGGAATCGGCTTATCCATCGCAACAACCTCGTCGCCATACTGGTCATTCAACTCAGCGCGGACGTGGCAGTGTAGTGCTTTATAAAGTGGTTGCACCTGACCCCATAAGCGATCCATTTCAGTGGCGAAGCCGTCAGCGGGCATATCGTACTTAGAGCGCCACATGGTGCCGGTATCAGCGTAACCAAGTTCTTTTGAACCTTCGTTAGCGATGTCAACCATTTGCTTATACAGCGGACGCATTTCTTTAGAAATTTCACGCCAGCCTGTCCAAGCTTTTAATTGCTCGTCAGCGTCGCGTGATTCTCGTAAAACTTGGCTTAATTGACCAAGGCTACGACCGTCAGGGCTCTTGCCTGTGGCATAAATACTGTCTAGTTTAGACGTGATTTGTGCCAATTGTTTGGTTTTGTCAGCATCAGCTGGAGCCGGTAAAGTCAGGCCTAGCTTGATCATTTCAATCTTACGATTAACGTCGTAAGGTAAGTCCAAACCGTTAAACTTCTTCGCTTTATTCGCTAGCTCAACGCCTAGCTTAGTGTAGTCTTCACCAACCTGAGCGTTTAGCGCCGTGGTGTCATGAGTCACAAAATTCGCATTAACCCATGCAATGCGTGCGGCATATTCTGCAATTTCTGTTAATCGCTTTTCCGCATCAGCAACAAAAGCAGCCGCGTCTTCGGCAGTGACTTTTTGTTTATGATCGTCGGCGATAACAGGTTGTCCTAATAAAGCACCTACCAATACCGCAGTACTGACGGCTTTTTTAAGCGTTATCATAGAGTTACCCTTTATTGTTTAAGTTGATAATAATCATTATCGTTTCATAGTCGCGCACCATTATAGCGACTTGTTTTCATTTGAGAAATGGAATTCATCATGGTCGTTATTTGGCGGATCGGTTATCATACGGCTCATTGGTATTGGGCGTATGCTCTTTACGTTTGGTCATTCCCGCCTTCGCGGGAATGACGTGTAGATAAATAATACAGGATACATTATGCCAATTGGCCCTTTGATGCTGGATCTTGATGGTCTAGAGGTGAATGCCGCAGAAAAAGATATGTTACAAAATCCGCTATTAGGCGGAATCATCTTCTTCAGTCGTAATTATGCCAGTCCACAACAAATTGCAGAGCTATCGCAAGCCGTTCGCGAAACAGCGGGACGCGATATTTTAATTGCCGTGGATCATGAAGGAGGGCGTGTTCAACGTTTTCGTGATGGCTTCAGTCAAGTGCCAGCTATGGCCAGCATTTTGCAGAATGCTAACGATTTAGCTGAAGCGAAAGCGTCAGCCTATCGCTGGGGAAGCTTGATTGCGATTGAAGTTCAGGCCGTAGGCATTGATTTCAGCTTTGCTCCAGTTTTGGATTTAGGGAATGAGATTAGCCGCGTTATTGGTGATCGGGCTTTTTCGACTCAAGTTGATGAAGTGATTGAGCTAGGTCGTGAGTTTATCAAAGGCATGAACGATTTTGGAATGGCAGCGACCGCAAAACACTTCCCCGGTCATGGCTCTGTTGAAGCGGATTCACACGTCGATATTCCTGTTGATGAACGTCCGCGTGAGCACATTATTAGCCAAGACATGCGTGTTTTTGCAGAGTTAGCCCAGAATTATCAGGCGGTGATGCCAGCCCACGTAATTTATCCCAACGTTGATTCTCAGCCAGCAGGTTTCTCAGAGTTGTGGTTACAGGATATCTTGCGCAAGCAGCTAGGTTTTGATGGGGTTATTTTTAGTGATGACCTAAGTATGAAAGGAGCGGAAGTGGTCGGTGGTTATTACGAGCGCGCCAAAGCAGCGGTAAATGCCGGTTGTGACATGGTTCTTGTCTGTAATCATCCGCAAGAAGGTCGGCAACTCATGTCGCAGTTTGACCTAAAGGTTTCTCCAGACTCTGCTGCAAGATTAGAAATAATGAAGGGCAAATCGCTCAACTATTCGTTAACACAAGTACGTCAAGGTAATCATTGGCAACGCTTACAGCACGACTTACATCTTGATAACCTTGTTTAAATTAAATTCTTAAAATATTGATTTTATTATGAATAAAGATATAAATCCTGGACAAAACGACACCCAGCAGAAAACAGACAGCTTTACTCAGCTGACGCCTCGCGAAGAGCTGGTCGCCAAGCTGAATGGCGAGACCGCAGTGGTCGAGTGGAAAGAAATCGAGCGCTTTTTCGCTAAAGGCAACTTGCTTTTGATTGATCAAAGTGTCGATCTGATTAATTGTGCAGCGGATTTATCCTTGGACAATGCGGAGGAGGTTAAACCTTTGATTGATTCAGAGAAGATCCAGCGCATGCCGATGGAGTTTGTTAAGGAAAACTGTAAACCTGAAACGGAATTTTGGACAGTGGTTGTAGCGCCTTATATTTTATCGCAGCTTAAGAAGTAGTAGTTAGGCATCAAAAAAGCGGCTATTGAGCCGCTTTTTTATTGTTCAATCACTTCTTAACCGTGATGAACTACTGAGTGAATCACATGGTCATACTCGAAATAAACGGTGTAGCC
The DNA here is from genome assembly GCF_039541235.1 of Kangiella marina. Lineage (NCBI taxonomy): Bacteria > Pseudomonadati > Pseudomonadota > Gammaproteobacteria > Kangiellales > Kangiellaceae > Kangiella > Kangiella marina. Next base: position 113,661 of record NZ_BAABFV010000001.1, read on the forward strand.
ATTATAAACCCATTTAGTAATTGGCGGATCACCGACAGGGCCTTCAACATTGTTAGGAGCTCCAAACTTCTGCTCAACGTATGACTTTGTGACGCCGCGCTTAGGCACCTGAATATTGTGCTTGCCTTGCTTTGCCACTGGTACTTTGACTTCTTCGGCTTTGGCCGTGTTAAGACCAACCCCTGCACCGAAGCTCAACGATAGAGCGCAAATTGCGGCTGTTATTGTTTTCATGATGTTGACTCCTCAAACATAATTTTCTCTAGAATATCAAAAAATTAGCGTTATATCCTAATCATAATTAACATTAATTCTACTCCATAACTTGACTACAAATTGTGAACCATTCAATATGACGCCAATTTAAATTAACCAGAAAGCACCATGAGGCTTCCTTTTTCGCTATTCGTTGGGCTGCGTTACACCAGAGCAAAGCGCCGCGATCACTTTATTTCCTTTATCTCTTTGATCTCCATGATAGGCATTGCCTTAGGCGTTATGGTGTTGATTACGGTGATGTCGGTGATGAACGGTTTTGAGCGTGAGCTTCGTGATCGTATTCTTGGTATGGCACCTCACGTCTTGGTTAGCGGCGTCGGTAGTAATATCGAGAATTGGCAAGCTCTAGAAGACGTTGTGATGAAAAATCCAAACGTTATTGGTGCTTCTCCTTATATTCAGTCCGAAACCATGTTCCAGCACCTTGGCTCTGATCAATTCGGCGTGGTGCAGGGCGTTTTGCCAGAAAAAATTGGCGAAGTGACGATTGTTAAAGACCACATGCGTAATGGTTCTTTTGACTCTTTGACCGAGGGAAGCTACAACATCATTCTCGGGGCGTCGTTAGCCAGAAGTTTAGCGGCTAACGTGGGTGATAAAGTGACTTTATTATTCTTAAAAGAAAGTCGTTTCTCGATAGCTGGGATTCAGCCACGCGCCAAGCGGTTTACTGTCTCTGGTGTTTTCCAAACCAAGTCGGAAGCAGACAAAGGAATGGCATTCGTTCACTTAAATGATCTTGCCCAAATCCTTCGCATTACCGATGGCGTTTCAGCTTTGCAGCTAAAAACCAAAGACGTCATGAAGGTTCACGAAGTCAGTACATCGATCACGGAGCAGCTTGATTATAACTACTTTGTGACTAACTGGACTCGACAGCACCAAACCCTATTTAACGCCATTGAGATGGAAAAGAAGATTATGTTTATTCTTCTGACCTTTATTATCGCTGTGGCCGCATTTAATATCGTCACCTCACTGGTGATGCTAGTTAACGAGAAACAAGCCGATATCGCTATTCTGCGCACTTTGGGCGCAAGTCCTGGCTCGATTCTGCGAATATTTATGACCAGCGGCATTATCAATGGACTTATCGGTACGGGAGCGGGTGTTATTTTAGGCGTTCTATTGGCTTTAAACTTGCCAGATATTGTGAATTGGCTCGAAGTGACTTTTGAGATGAGTGTTTTCCCAAAGAATGTTTACTTCGTGAATTTCTTGCCAACAGAGCTTATTTGGGATGATGTTATTAAAATTGCTCTATCAGCCTTTGGTATCAGTGTTTTAGCAACGTTATATCCTTCGTGGAAAGCGTCAAGAACTCAACCTGCGGAGGCCCTACGTTATGAGTAATTCTGCTATGAGTGATTCTGTTATGAATGATTCTGCTGAGAATAGTCCAATTATTCAGATTGATTCGTTAAACCGTACTTATAACGATGGCGCTAATAAGGTTCAAGTGTTAACGGATTTAAATTTAGAGGTAGAGAAGGGTGAGCAGTTGGCCATCGTCGGCTCTTCGGGGTCTGGTAAAAGCACTTTACTGCATTTGATCGGTGGTCTTGATAAACCGACCTCAGGTACTGTCTACTTGAACGGAACCAATATCCATTCGCTTTCAGCTAAAGCCCAAGGCGAGTTCCGAAACCGTCATATTGGTTTTGTGTATCAATTTCATCATCTGCTGCCTGAGTTTGAAGCTCAGGACAATGTTGCGATGCCACTCATTATTCGCGGTATGAAGCGAACAGAAGCTCACCAGATTGCTAATGATTTAATCGATCGAGTCGGACTCGGTAAGCGAAGAACTCATAAGCCCGCGGAGTTATCTGGCGGTGAGCGTCAACGTATTGCGTTTGCCCGCGCTCTCGTTACTCAGCCAGACTGCGTATTAGCCGATGAACCGACGGGGAACTTGGATCACGGTACCGCCAATCAGGTTTACGAATTAATGTGCGAGCTTAATCGTGAAATGGGTACCACCTTTATTACCGTGACCCATGACTTAGAACTTGCGGGGAAAATGCAGCGTCAGCTACATTTAGAAGATGGTACTTTAAAGCCGTTGAACCTTTAAAAGATAGTTACTTTTTATCTGAAGACTCAGGCTTGTCCTGAGTTTTTTCGTTTTTAGAAGCTTCTTCTTCACTGTCACTGTCTAAGTGCAACTTATGTAAAAGCTTCTCTTTCCAGCGTTGTTGTCGCGCTTTCCAAGCCATGACTACATGATAGCGCCAGGACAAACTAATGGTGTAATAGCCAATAATCGCTGCAACGGAACCACAAATAAGACAGCCTAATAAGAATGGCTGCCAGATATGGATCAGTTCATTGCCTAACCACTCAAAACTCAACTCAAATTCGAACTCGCTCGGTGGCCAAGATAGCACCCATGTTCCAACCAAGTACGCAAAATAGAACATTGGCGGAATTGTCAGCGGGTTAGTGATCCAGCAAAGCAATACTGAAAGGGGGAGGTTCACGCGAAGCAAGATTGCGGCGCCAGCAGCTAGTACCATTTGAAAGGGGATGGGCATAAAACACATGAATAAGCCCACCGCAAAGGCACCAGAAGCACTGTAGCGGTTAAGGTGCCACAGTCCAGGATCATGAATCAATTTACCAAATATCTTTAAAAAGCGATTATCAGTAACTTTCTTCGGATCAGGTGTAATTTTTCTTAGTAACTTGCGCGGCATAGAGTATCACGGTTACACTTGCGTTAGTTTATAGTACAACACTTATATTAAAGCTTGGATAAGGATTATCCTAGAATGTTCAAATGGATTTTGGGTCTTTTGCTAGGCGCTTGCATTCTTCTGGCGCAACCCAACACACTGTCAACGCTCAGCACTGTTATCTTTCTTACAGTAGCTGCTGCTATTTTGTTCATACCCAAAAAGTATCGTAAACACTCATTACTTTCTGCTTGTGTTGTTTTCGTTAGCGGACTGATGTTTGGACTAGGCTGGTCATCGACTCACGCATCATGGCGTTTATCACAGCAAACTCCATCGCCGCATAATGAAAGCGTGCACATTATAGAAGCAGAGGTCAATTCATTACCAGCTATTTATCCCGAATATTGCCAGTTTAGCGTTGATATCATCAGTAGCAAAACCTTAGAGCTTGTCGATAAAGAACTTCGTCTCAAAGATTATTCAAAAGAGTGTCTTTATGAGCTGGGTGATAAATGGTCAATGACGATTAAGCTCAAACCGATTTATGGCCCAGTCAACGAGGTTGGCTTTGATTACGAATATTATGCATTTGAGCAGGGCTTTGACGGAAAAGGGTACGTTAAGTCGTCGGTCAAAATTCAGTCGGGCACAAGCATCGGTATTAACGCTTTACGCCAACATATTTATAAAGAGCTTGCTCGGTTTAACAATTCAGGACTATTTCAAGCATTATTGATTGGTGAAAAATCGGGCATTTCACGCCACGATAAAGAGCTATTACGTCAGTTAGGGCTCAGTCATCTGAACGCTATTTCAGGGCTTCATATCGCCATAATCGCTGGAGCAAGCTTTTGGCTTTTCTTCAAATTTCTCGCTTTTTCAAACCGCATTATGAACCGAAGTCGGGTAGAGCCTTTGAGGCCAGCCTTGATCATCAGCGCCATGACGGCTTTACTGTATGCGGCGTTAGCTGACTTTTCTTTGCCGACAGTCAGAGCGACTATTATGTGGTGCTGTGTCGTCCTTGCTTTGCTGAGTCAGCGCCAAGGAGCTTTCTTAAGCGGTCTACAATGGGCGTTACTGGTGATTCTATTATTTGATCCATTGAGTGTTTTATCAGCAAGCTTTTGGATGAGCTTCATAGCGGTTTGTGTGATCAGTTTCATGGTGAGTGGGAGAGTGGCGCGAAGCCAAGGGTTAGGCTCAAAGTTAGCTAGTCTGACGAAAATCCAGATCGGTATTTCAACGACACTACTGCTACCCAGCGTGTACTTTTTTCAGCAAGCAACTTTACTGGGGCTTTTTGTCAATATTTTAGTGATTCCGATTTTCAGCCTACTCATACTGCCGGCTATTATCCTGTCTGTGATAGCGTATATGCTGCTGTCAATAAGCTTTCCGATGGAGTGGCTCGACAAAGTCATCTCTTCGTTATTGGGCTGGGGTAAAGATTTAGCGTCTATACTCGATAACATGATCATGGCTTTCTCACTTCCAGCATGGCTAGTGATAGGGGTATTCGCGCTCACACTGCTCTGTCTTTTGCCGCTCGGACGACTCATTTATGGTTTTGCCGCCTTAGGAGTCATAATAGTCTGTTGGCATGCAGTAGTGCCTCCCCATAAAACCCATGAGCCAAAACTTGTAGTATTTGATGTGGGCCATGGTCTAGCGGCATTGCTGACTGATGGAAAACATCATATTTTATACGATACAGGCTATGGCGCAGCCCACAACTCAGCCTTCAACAGCTATATTCAACCTTACTTGTTGAGGAACAATATCAAGCAGCTTGATGCCCTTATTTTGAGCCACAAAGATAACGATCACTCAGGCGGCACCCAGCATATTCTTGAGCAATTCAAGGTACAACAATTGGTCGCAGGACGCTGGGCCCTGGGTAAGTTTCATCAGAGAGAGGTTGAGCTTTGCCAGGCCGGTTACCTAAAAACAATCGGGGCTTTTCAGTTAGAGGTTATACACCCAAACGTATCTAGCACGGGAGATAATAATGACTCATGTGTTTTAAAGGTGAAGGCGAGGCAGGCTGAGCAGGATTTTTCTATTTTAATGACCGGGGATATTGAAAAAGATACTGAGCTCGATTTAGCTGAGCATCAGACCGATAAATTGCGCGCCAATTTACTTCTGGTGCCACACCATGGCAGCAATAGCTCTTCGACTTATCCGTTTATCAAAATGGTGCTACCTGAGACTGCTATTTACTCAACGGAACGCTACAGTCGTTACCATTTACCCAACCAAAATGTTGTCAGGCGGTACCACACTTTTGACGTTAAACAGCTGCATACGGGGTGCACGGGGCAAATTACCTATTTTCTCACACAAGATAAGGCGGATTGGTCCCGAAATGATGCAAAGATCTGGCGTAAGAAGCCCTGTGAAATGACTGAATTATAAGCGTTTTAGGCAAAAGCGGTGGACTTGTTCACAGTTGATGCCAATCAACACTTGCTCTTATTTTGTAGCTACTGCACAATATTTTGATAAATGAATAATAAATGATTAATATTTATACAGTTTTTGCGTTGCCAGCATCGCAAACAATAATTACGCATTGAGGTAATGGGGACCATGGTTATATCTTTCGCAGTCACATCTTCAGCTGTTATCGCAACTGCTGTCACTTCAACGGGCACGCTGTTTGATTTATTCAAAGCCGGTGGCTGGACAATGATCCCAATTGCTATTTGCTCTTTGATCGCAATGGCTATTATGGTTGAGCGGATCTGGGCATTGAAGCGTGAACGTATTTTACCTAAACACTTAGTCGCTCAGGTGTGGACTTGGATCAAAAACGGCCAGTTCGATAAAAGTAAAATGCGTGATTTAAAAAACAGCTCTGAACTGGGCGAAGTATTAACTGCGGGGCTTTTGAATCACCAGTATGGCCGCGAGTCGATGAAGGCGAGTATCAATGAGGCCGGTAGAGCAGTGGTTGTTCGGTTAGAGCGTTACTTGAACACCCTAGGGTCTATTGCCTTGGTCGCCCCATTATTAGGACTTTTAGGGACCGTTATTGGCATGATTAAAGTCTTTACTGTCATGCGTGTTGAGGGTGTTGGTAATGCCGATGCGTTAGCTGGCGGTATTTCAGAAGCACTTATTACAACCGCCGCTGGTATGGCTGTGGCTATTCCAACCTTAGTTTTGCATCGTCACTTTATTCGTCGCGTTGAAGAGTTAGTGACGGATATGGAGCAAGAAGCATTAAAAATGGTGGATGTTTTACACGGTGAACGTGAAATCTTCACTTCGAACCAAGACTAATTAGAGATTAGCTATGTGGTTAAAGAAGAAAAAAGAAGATGTCCAAATTAATCTAACGCCATTGATTGATGTGGTTTTCTTGTTGCTGATCTTTTTCATGGTGTCGACCAGTTTTAAAAAAGAAACCAAAGTCAGTTTAACCTTACCGGAAGCGAATGGGGAAACTCTTGATGCGCCAGCGCAGTCTATCGAGGTTACGGTGACTAAATCGGGCGATATTTTTGTTAACGGTAACGGTTTAGTTAATCGCAACATTGAGACCATTAAAACTGCGATAAAACAATCGTCCACAGACAATCAAACACCTGTTATAATCAGCGCAGATGCGGCTGCTCCTTATCAAGCCGTGATAACGGTAATGGATGCTGCTGGGCAGGCTGGTTTTAATAACTTGACCTTGCCGACTCAGAAACCTGCCACTGATGATAACTAGCGTTTGAAGTAATTCATGTCGGAAAAAAACTCAGAAAAGAATTCAGAAAAAAACTCGGTCATTTATAAGCGATTACTGGGCTATACCAAGCGATATAAATGGGTGTTTCTTGTTGGCGTTCTAGCCAACGTTTTTTTTGCGCTAATTGAAGCGACCTTCGTAAATGCTATTCAGTATCTTATCGATGATGGTTTGAAAGAGCGTGATCGTTACTTCCTGTTAGTGCAAACCCCGTTATTCATTATTGGCGCGATTTTCTTGCGCGGAATTTGCAACTTTGTGTCGACTTACTGCATGGGGTGGGTGGGTCGAAAAGTTGTGCAAGATTTGCGTGAAAGCCTTTACCAGAAGTATATTCGCCAACCCGCTAAGTTTTTCTCAGAGCGCGCTCCAGGTAACTTGTTGTCGACCATGACCTTTAACACTGAGCAGGTCGCTGTAGCTAGTTCAGACGCGATTACTTTAGCGCTGAGAACCGGCGGAACCATTCTTTTTGTTTTAATTTACCTGACCTTGATAAGCTGGCGCCTTACTGCGTTTTTATTCTTTGTCGTGCCGATTATTGGCTGGATTATTCATGTAAGTGCTAAGCGTTTAAAGCGTGTCAGTAGTAATATTCAGAATGTGGTAGGGGATGTCACTAAAACCGCAGAAGAAACGATTAAAGGCAATCAAGTCATTAAGATTTTCGGCGGCGCCAAGCGTGAGATCAAAAACTTCAACAACAAAGCGAACCGTAACCGCCAACAAGAAATGAAGCTTATTGCGACCAAAGGTATTGCTTCACCAGTGATACAAATCGTAGCTGGTGTAGGCTTCGCAGCCATTATGTATTTTGGTAGCTTGGAGCTGCTTGATAATCGCATGACTGGTGGGGAACTGGTGACGTTTATTACCATGATGGGCGTTATTTTAAAGCCAATGCGCGATATTAGTAACGTTAATACTCATCTACAGCGGGGTATTGCGGGCGCGCAAAGCGTGTTTGAAATTTTAGATTTAGACGACGAGCCAGACACTGGGACAAAAGTTATCAAGCGAGCAGAAGGTAAGGTGAGTTTTGACAAGGTCACCTTTGCCTACGAGGCGGATAAAGCCATTCTTCGAGAGATCAGCTTCACCGCAGAGCCTGGGCAATCAATTGCCCTAGTCGGTCGCTCTGGCAGCGGTAAAAGCACTATCGCTAGCTTGATACAGAGACTATACAATCCAGACTCTGGCTCTATTACAGTCGATGATATGGCGATTGAGTCTTTCACGCTTTCGTCGCTACGAGAGCAAATAGCCACCGTCTCTCAAAATGTGGTGCTATTTAATAACACCATCCGTCATAACATAGCTTACGGCCGTCTAGAAGATGCAACTGATGAAGAAATCATCAAGGCAGCAAAGGATGCATATGCTTGGGAGTTTATTGAGCAGCTGCCCCAGCAGTTGGATACCCAAGTTGGTGATAATGGTTTATTACTTTCAGGTGGGCAGCGTCAACGAATTGCAATTGCTCGTGCGATGCTTAAGGATGCCCCCATACTGATCCTTGATGAGGCAACGTCAGCTCTGGATACTGAGTCGGAGCGCCATATCCAAAAAGCTCTGGAAGCATTAATGGTCGGTAGAACGACTATCGTGGTAGCGCACCGTCTTTCAACCATTGAAAATGCGGATAAAATTCTGGTGGTTAAAGATGGCCGCATTATTGAGTCAGGTTCGCATCACGAGTTAATGAATCAAAATGGCGAATATACCCGCCTACAACAAATGCAGTTTAGCGAGTAATTGTTGTGGCAATCTCTAAAAGCCAACAATTCTTCGAGAGCTTATGGTATCGCCCAGCACCTTGGTGGCTTTGGCTCTTCTTACCGTTACAGTTATTGTTACGTTTGGTTGTTTTTACGCGCCGACTTTTCTACAAGCTTGGGGTTTTCCGTTCCGTCAAACTGTCTAAGCCTGTCGTCGTTATTGGTAATATCAGTGTCGGCGGCACTGGCAAAACCCCTTTAGCAATCTACCTACTGCAATGGCTTATGGAGCAAGGTTATAAGCCAGGGCTTGTCACACGAGGTTACGGTGGCACTGCTGAAAATTATCCGTTAGTCATGGACGACGATACCCCACCTGAAATTTCTGGTGATGAGCCTTACCTGATCTATCATAGGACAAAGGCTCGACTGGTGGTTGATCCCGTTCGCAGCCGTGGAGGCCAGACGCTGATTGACCTAGGCTGTGATATTGTCATTTGTGATGATGGTTTACAGCACTACGCACTGAAACGTGATATGGAAGTGGCGCTGATTGATCAGTCAAGAGAGCTTGGCAATGGTTGGTTGATGCCGATGGGGCCGCTAAGAGAGCCGCCAACACGCTTGGAGCAAGTCCAGATGACACTGGTCAATGGAACTGATATGACGCTAGAGCCACAGACCATAAAAGGAGTTGGCCACACTCAGCCTCTAACCAGCAAGTTTGTTAATGGGGTTGCCGCGATTGGTAATCCACAGCGCTTTTTTGATACGCTAATACAGCAGGGTTTTGAGGTTCTTCCCCATAGTTTCCCCGATCATCACCAGTATCAGGGGGCAGATTTTACTGACATAGAAGGGCCTGTCGTGATGACCGAAAAAGATGCGGTAAAGTGTCATCATTTCAGTGAAGATAGAATGTATTATCTGCCTGTCGAGACTCGCCTAACGCCAGAAGCAGAAGCGGCTTTACAGCGTCAGATACTCAATTTATTGCAATACAATTGATTAGAGACAATCATGGACCATAAGTTAATTGATGTTTTAGTTTGCCCCTTGTGTAAAGGTGAGCTGATGTACCAAAAAGAAGCTAAAGAGCTAATTTGCCGTTTTGATAAGTTGGCTTACCCGATTCGTGATGACATTCCAGTGATGCTGGAGGAGCAAGCACGCAAAGTTTCTGCTGAGGAACTGGGTTAATGGCAAGCACTGGCAAAAACCGTTTTGTCGTGGTCATCCCTGCGCGTTTCGCATCGTCACGACTGCCGGGAAAACCACTGGCTACGATTGGCGATAAGCCGATGATACAACACGTATACGAGCGTGCCTTATTGTCAGGTGCCGATAAAGTGATAATCGCCACGGATGACGAGCGTATTAAGCTGGCGGCTGAGGGCTTTGGTGGCGACGTTTGCATGACGCGAGATGACCATGTCTCTGGCAGCGACCGACTCGCTGAAGTTTGTCAGACCTTGGGCTTTGCTGAAGAAGACATTGTGGTGAACGTTCAAGGCGATGAACCTTTTATCTCTCCAGAAAACATCAGTCAAGTGGCCCAAAATCTTTCTCAACATTCTGACTGCGTGATGTCGACCTTGAGCACGCCCATTGTTGAAGATAAAGAGGTTTTCAACTCCAACGTGGTCAAAGTCGTGGCATCTTCCGAGGGCAAGGCGTTATATTTTTCGAGGGCACCAATACCTTGGCAGCGTGGTAGCTTCGAACAGCAGCAAGTTGACGTTCGTCAGTTTTGTCAGCGTCATATTGGTATCTACGCTTATCGAGCCGGCTTTTTAGCCACATATGTCAGCATGCCTCCGGCAGACATTGAGAAGCTAGAATCTTTAGAGCAGCTTCGTGTTATTGCTAACGGCTACCAAATTCATGTAGAAACCGCGCAAGAGGTTCCTGGCTTGGGGGTTGATACCGAGGAGGATTTGGACGCTGCAAACCTCTATTTTAGACAGCACCAACTTTGAGAATGGGGAGTAGGGCATGAGTCAGTTTTCAGTCTTATTTGTTTGTTTAGGCAATATCTGTCGATCTCCAACCGCAGAAGGTGTTTTTCAGCACAAAGTTAATGCCGCTGGTTTAACTGATAAAATTCGCGTGGACTCTGCTGGAACGAGTGCCTTTCATGTCGGTGAATCACCTGATCACCGTTCGCAGCAAGAAGCAAAGAAGAAAGGCTATGATTTATCTTACATCCGCTCACGAAAGGCTGAGGCAAAAGACTTTGTTGATTTTGACCTTGTCATTGCAATGGATCTTGAGAATTATCATAACTTATCGCTTTTAAAAACAAGTGGTTACGATGATAAATTAAAGCTATTTATTCGTGATTATGCGCCGGAGTTTGATATCGAGGAAGTGCCCGATCCTTATTATGGCGGTGCGGATGGGTTTTCCAAGGTGCTGAATATGATTGAGGTGGCGAGCGATAACTTGTTAGAAGAACTCAAGGAGCAATTTAATGCAGCCAGCTGACATTCTGAGCTTCTGGTTCCAAGAATTACAACCCAAAGATTGGTGGGTCAAAAGCTATGATTTAGACAATAGAATCGCTGGTCGCTTTGGAGAGTGTCATTTAGCGGCCTCTTTAGGAGAGCTTGAAAGCTGGCGCCGACAAGGAAGAGAGTACTCTGCATCAGGATTACTTGCTGAAATTATCGTCCTCGATCAATTTTCCCGTAATATCTTTCGCGATAGCCCAAAAGCGTTTGCACAAGATGCTCAAGCACTGACCTTGTCACAACTTGCGGTATCTTTAGGCCTAGACTCTACATTAACCGACTCGGAAAAACAGTTCCTTTACATGCCTTATATGCACAGTGAATCGCGCGTGATACACCAGCATGCCGTGCCACTGTTTAAAGCGCTTGGCGATGACAAAGGTTACAGTTTTGAGCTTAAACACAAAGAAATTATAGACCGGTTTGGCCGTTACCCTCACCGTAATTCGATCCTTGGTCGGCAATCAACTGATGAGGAGTTAGAATTTTTGCAACAACCAGGCTCGTCTTTCTGATAAGAAACCAATATAAGCGTTTAGTAACATAGCAATTCGGGCGGAGTTTTTAGTATAATGCCTGCTTATTCGACCTAATCCCTATCTTTTCATTAACCTAAGAATTATTAGCATGTTAACCACCATTGAACACGATTTAAGCCAATTATTTGGTCAAGCCTTCGAAGCAAACGACTTATCATTCGATTTTGGATCAACAGTTCGCTGTACACGACCAGAATTAGGCGATTTTCAATGCAATGGTGCTATGGCTGCGGCGAAACAGGGTGCCGGAAATCCTTTTGTAACTGCGGAAAAGGTTGTCGCAAGTTTAGCAAGCAATGATGTTATCAAAAAAGTGGATATTGTCCGTCCTGGCTTTATTAACATCTTTGTCGATGAAAATTACTTAGCCAATAAGCTAACAGTGTTCGCTGCTGACAAGACCTTCGGGGCGTCAGAAGACTTATCCAATACCAAGGTCATGATTGATTTTGGTGGCCCAAACGTCGCTAAATCAATGCATGTTGGACATCTTCGAACAGCGATCATTGGGGATTCGTTGCAGCGAATTTTCCGCTTTAAAGGTTACACAGTGGTATCCGATGCACACTTAGGTGACTGGGGCACCCAGATGGGCATGTTGATTGAAGGCTTAAAGAAGCGCCAGCCAGATCTCCCGTATTTTGATAAAGATTTTAAAGGCCCTTATCCTGAAGAGTCGCCAGTCACTATTCAAGACTTAGAAACCATCTATCCAGAAGAGTCAGGACTCTGTAAATCAGACGATGAGGCGGCTGAAAAGGCTCGCCAAGCGACCCTCGAACTACAGAATGGGCGAGAAGGTTATAGAGCCTTGTGGCAACATTTCGTATCGGTTTCGATTGCGACTCTTAAACGTGATTATGGTGAACTGGGTGTCTCTTTTGACTTATGGAAGGGGGAGAGCGACGCTGATCCTTTCATCCCGGTGATCTTGAAGGAGTTGGAAGAAAAGAATATTTCCATTAAGGATCAAGGCGCATTGATTGTTCCTTTTGTGGATGATGCCGGCGAGAAAATCATGCCTCCGCTTATTTTACGCAAATCCGACGGGGCTGTGATGTACGGAACTACGGATCTTGCGACATTGTATGAGCGCGTCTATGAAGATCAGGCCGATATCGTGCTCTATGTTGTTGATGGTCGTCAACAGCAACACTTTAAGCAAGTATTCGCGGCGGCAGATCTCATGAGCATGGATCGCAAAACGGTTTATGAGCACACCTATTTTGGAACCGTTAACGGCAAGGATGGCAAGCCATTCAAGACGCGTACCGGTGGCGTTATGAAGCTCCACGATCTGATCCAGATGGCGAAAGAAGAAGCTCGAAAGAAGCTTGCGGAATCTAACTTCGGGGTTGATTTTGAGGATGCTGAAAAAGAAGAAATAGCACACAAAGTTGCTATTTCGACGCTTAAATTTGCTGACTTGAGAAACTTCAGAATTAAAGACTATATTTTTGACTTAGAAAAATTTAGTGAATTTGAAGGGAAAACGGGCCCTTACTTATTAATGCAAGTAGCTCGAATTAAGTCGATTTTGCGTAAGGCAACGGAAGTTGACGCCGCGCCTGGAGCGCTACAAGCAACCACTGATAACGAGCGTGCGCTAACCTTCAAGTTGCTTGAGTTCAACGCGGCAATGAATAAAACCATTGAAAAACGTGCACCTCACTTCTTATGCGAACACCTCTACAATCTTGCCCAAGACTTCAGCTCTTTCTATCAGAAGCAGCACATTCTTAAGGAAGCTGATGAAGAAAAGCGTGCGAGTCTATTGCAGCTATCTTCAATTTGTTTGAGCCAGTTAGAAGTCGGTTTAGAGTTGCTCGGAATTGAAACTTTAGAAAGAATGTAAGGTAAAAATATACAAATATTACAAACAGTTCTTTTGAAATACTAATGATGTTCGTTAAGATGGCTCTATTATAGAGCCATTTTTTTGGTGTAGAGAAAAGATTATGAATAAAGAACTATTGAAAGAGCAGGCTTATATCAACGGAGAATGGATTTCAGCCACTAACACATTTGATGTGGATAATCCTTTCGATAATGGTGTTATTGCATCAGTAACTGACTGCACAGCAGAGCACGCAGACAATGCGATAGAAGCCGCAAGTGAAGCTTTTAAAAGTTGGTCAAAGACAACAGCAAAGCAGCGTTCTTCGTTGTTGTTAGCTTGGCATCAATTGATCATCGATAACACTGATGAGCTTGCTGAACTATTGACCATAGAGCAGGGCAAGCCACTGTCAGAAGCTAAAAATGAAATTCTTTATGGTGCTTCTTACATCAAGTGGTTTGCCGAAGAAGCACTGAGAATCAATGGTGACTTATTACCATCCCCCGACGGCGAGAAACAGATTCAAATTCATAAGCTTCCGGTTGGTGTCGTTGGTATTATTACCCCCTGGAACTTCCCGCAGGCTATGATAGCTCGTAAGGTTGCTCCTGCACTGGCTGCAGGCTGTACCGTTGTGATAAAACCAGCTTCCGAAACACCTCTCTCAGCATTGGCAATGGCTGAGCTGGCAGATCGTGCTGGCATTCCTGCTGGCGTAATCAATATTGTTCCAAGCACATCATCAAGTGACATCGGTAAAGCACTGACCTCGAACCCTAAAGTTAGAAAGATTTCGTTTACAGGCTCGACCGCGGTCGGAAAGAAGTTAATAGAACAGTCAGCTGAAAACGTACAGAAAGTCACAATGGAGCTTGGTGGTAATGCACCGTTCATCGTTTTTGATGACGCAGATATTGAAGCGGCCACCGAAGGACTAATGGCCAGCAAGTTCAGAAACTCGGGACAAACTTGTGTTTGTGCGAATAGAGTGTTTGTACATGAAACTCTTTATGACGAGTTCATTAAAGTTCTTGGTAAAAAAGTTTCAGCACTTACTTTAGGTAATGGATTAAGTGCCAGTGTTCAAATCACGGCACTGATTAACCAGAAGGGCATCGATAAAGTCTTACGCTTGATCAAACAGGCCACGGATTCTGGTGTAGAAGTTTTGGTGGGTGGAAGCCTAAGCAAAGAGTATCAAAATATTATCGAACCGACTGTCTTGTCAAAAGTCAGTAAAGATATGGAGATTTCTTGTGAGGAAATTTTTGGCCCGGTCGTTGCGCTGATTCCATTTAGTCAGGATGACGAAGTCATAGCTGCCGCCAATGATACCAGCGCTGGTCTCGCGTCTTACGCGTATACCGAAAACAGACACCGTATAAACCGTCTCATTCATGAGCTTGAATACGGTATGGTTGGCATTAACACAGGCAAGTTGTCCAACGAAATGGCACCGTTTGGTGGCGTGAAAGAATCAGGAATGGGAAGGGAAGGCTCGAAGTACGGTATTAGTGACTATTTAGACATTAAGTACGCTTGTATTGATTAGTATCAGCTTACACAGAAAAAGAAAAAAGCCCCAAGTGCGGGGCTTTTTTTTGATTGAGTCACAGTGAAAGTCATTGCTTATAGTTCAACTTATAAGCGGCTCTTAACCCCATAAACAAGCTGACACACATCAGTAATAAGACAATAGTGAAGGGTAGTCCTACGGTAATGGCTGCGGCTTGGAGCGCGCCTAAGGCTTCTTTACCGCCTCCAAAAAGTAGCACCGCGGCAATAACACCTTCCATCGTTGCCCAGAAAACACGTTGTGTGACTGGGGCATCTAACTTGCCACCGGCAGTAATACTGTCGATAACCAACGATCCTGAGTCTGATGATGTGATAAAGAAAATCAGCACTAAAATGATCGCAATGGTTGATGTGATGGTGGTTAGCGGCAAGTTTTCTAGCATTTGAAACAGTGCTAATGAGCTATCGCCAATGCCGTCTGCTAGTTTACCAACATCATTTTTTACTTGTTCAATACCAGAGCGGCCAAACACAGTCATCCAAACAGCGGTCAAAAGAGTAGGAATGATTAATACTGCTGAAATAAACTGCCTTACGGTTCTGCCTTTAGATACACGCGCAATAAACATGCCTACGAATGGTGACCATGAAATCCACCACGCCCAGTAGAAAATTGTCCAGCCCTTATAAAACCCTTGGTCCTCGCGCCCAATCCAGTTACTTAGTGGGATAACATTTTCGGCATAACTGATTAACGTATTGCCGACACCATTTAGAAGCATAACCGTTGAGCCGGCAACAAAAACGAATATCATTAGTAGGGCTGCCAGTGACATGTTGATATTACTGAGTAGTTTAACACCGCCATCAAGCCCACGAACTACAGAAAATATGGCAATAACGGTGACACCGAAAATAATAGCAAGCTGAGTAGTTATGGTGTTTGGGATATCTTCATACAGAAAATGCAGCCCACCAGCGGCTTGACTAGCTCCGAAACCAAGCGATGTCGCTAAACCAAAGATAGTCGCCAGTACGGCAACAGTATCAATAACATTACCGGTCGCACCCCATACGCGATCACCAAAAATAGGGTAAAAAGTTGAGCGAATTGTTAGTGGGAGATTGCAGTTATAAGCAAAGAAAGCCAGCGATAAACCGACTACGGCATATATGCCCCAAGGGTGTAACCCCCAATGGAACATTGTTGCCCCCATGGCTGTTTCTTCTGAGTTCGGAGCTCCCGGAGGGACATTAAATGGCGTTGCACTGTCGCTGGTAAAGTAGCCAACGGGCTCCGCAACAGAGAAAAACATTAAGCCGATACCCATGCCGGCAGCGAAAAGCATTGCAAACCATGATATTAATGAGAACTCAGGTTTAGCTTGTTTCCCACCAATTCTGACTTTTCCAAAAGGCGATAGGAGTAAAAATAAGCAGAACAATACGAAAATATTACCGCTAATCATAAATAACCAGTCAAAATTACCGATTGACCAGTTTTTTGCAGCTTCGTAATAATCGCTCGATTTTTCAGGAAAGAGTAGGGTAAGTATGACGAAAATTACCACAAAAAAAGCCGATGCAAAGAAAACCGGGTTGTGTAAGTCCATGCCAAGAACTTCAACATTGTTCTCCCCGACCTCATGATCAGCGTCGTATTTTTTATGCAATGGATTTGGTGACGAATCGTGCTCTTTTAAAGAGTCACTCATGAAATCCCCCCTTAGAAGTAATAACCAATATTAATGTTTAAGCGTGAATGCCACTTTTCAGGGCCATTGTAGATACCTATACCAGGGCCTCCAGCAAACCACATGTTCTTACCGGCAATCCAGTCTACATAAGTATAAAGACCGTCTTTAATCAGTGTACAACCAGTAACATTTTGTATTGAATCTGTTAGTCCCGGTTTATTCTTGGTTGCTGTGTAGGTGTAGTCGTTATAACAGACCACCTTATCGAGAAATTCGTTGTTGATGGTGAACGTTTTGGCAAGGTTAAAGCTGGTTACATTAGCCTCTGCAGCTATTTCAAAAGGGAAGTCGAACGCCGACATCGCAATACGATTATTAGCGGTTTGAAGCTCAGGAGCAGCTTCAAAGTCATAGTAAATGTGTTGTAACTGCAGGTTCCAGCTATCAAAGTGGCCATCAAAATGTACTGCGGCTGCTATGTGATCACCTTTATTTCCCGTGGTTCGATTGCGAAACTTTCCTGCTTGAAGCGATGCACCAATGGTATGTTCCCCCCATTGATACTGAGCACGGAAATTACCATGACCGTCTTCTTTATTATCGCTACCGTCAATGCTAGCTACATCAAACGAATAGCGTCCGTACCGGGCCGAGTCATCATACTCACTGTTGAAAAAATAGGCTGTATCAAAGGTCCAATCTCCCGACGTTTTAGTCCATTTCGCTCCAGTGTCATAGTCATCCTCGAACCCTAAGTAATATGTTCCCCCAAACCAAAAGCCATGAGAAGAATAGGGACTAATGCCAAAAGGAACTTGTGACACACCAACCGCTAGTCGATTAGACTCGTCAAAATTGTAACCAACTTCAGCATGATGCACTGCATTGAAAGTTTGATAAAATCGAAACTGAGAATCAACGAACCATTTACCTTTGGTAATATCGACATCGACAGCAAAGAGTTCAAAGTCAAATGAGCCATCGCTATCATCATCATAATCTTTCCAGCCGTAATTGAGGCGAACAGCGCCGCCAAGTTTCACCTCTGTCTCATCGCTAAACGCATGAGCAGAACTTGGGGTCAGAAATACACTTAGAAGTGTAGCCGTGAGTACAGAAGTTTTAGTGAACATAAATCCTCGCGCGTACTTTAACAGTTATTTAACTATACTGGTAAGAGCGGAAAATTGATACCTTTGGCAAACATATATGCGCATAACTTATATTATGTTAAATTAAGTATTGAGTAATAACTCTATAAGTTAGCCTGCTTAATCATGAGCTAATTTTGCAGCTGAGAATCACTCGCTTCGATCATGTAGTCGTTATGTAAGAATTTGGTTTGGAAATCATTTGGATGCATCGGTTTTCCAATGAAATAACCTTGTATCATGTCAACTTCCATATTGACGCAAGTATCGAAGTCGAGTTTTGATTCTACCCCTTCAGCGACAACCTTAGTCTCGATCGTCTTTAATAAAGTAATGAGACCGTTAAGCAGTTTAGAGATTTCATTAGTACTGGTGGAACTAGGCATCAGCGACCTATCGATTTTAACAGTATCAATCGGGAAACTATGGAGGTGTGAAATTGATGAAAAACCTGTTCCAAAATCATCTAAAGAAATACGACAGCCTAACTCACTTAAACTATGAATGACTTCTGAGGTAGCCTTGCGCTGAGTTAACAATGCTGTTTCAGTTAGTTCTAGTTCTAATAAACCTGGTTCTACTTTAAACTCGATCAGGCAGTCTTTTATCAGTTGTACTAATTGGTTACTTAGCTGAATTGGTGAAATATTAATGCCCATTAAAAGTGGTTTTTCTCTATCTTGATTCCAAATAGATAGCTGTTGAATTGCTGATCTGACTGCCCAGTTTCCAATTTGTACAATGAGTCTGGATTTTTCAGCTATTGGAATAAAGACGTTAGGCCCTAACGGCTGCCCATCTATTTTTAACCTGATAAGCGCTTCGGCACCGATGACTGCACCATCAACCGAAGAAATAATGGGTTGGTAATCCATGTAAAAGGAGTTGTCTTTAAGCGCTTCTTTTAACTGATTCTCAATAGTGAACTCTGACAAAAACTCTTCTTGCATCTGCCGTTTAAAGCAACTGTATTGATTTCTTCCTAGCTCCTTTGAGCGGAAAAGTGCTATATCAGCAAATTTCAGCAGTTCCTTTTCATTCTTGGCATCATCTGGGTACAGGGCTATTCCAATGCTCGCAGAAATATCAAGATTGAGGTTTCCTACCTCGAAAGGCTCTTGCATACTTCCTAATAATCGCTCGGCTACCCTCTTCGCAGCCTCTGGTGACTCAATCCCTTTTAGCGTTATCGCCAACTCATCCCCGCCTAGTCGTGAAAAAAGCTCGTTGTTTCGTAAAGTCCTCGCCAAACGCTTCACAACTTCTATCAGTAACTGGTCACCCGTGTCATGTCCGTGATTATCATTAACAAATTTAAAATGATCCAAGTCTATTAGCAATAAGCCAAGTTTCTTGTTCATGGTTTCATGTTGTTTTATTTCGTTACGTAATACTTCATCAAAATAATAACGATTCGTCAGTCCCGTCAAGTTATCATGTTCTGCTAGCTCTTTCGCTTTTTGAAAGCTATGTCGTAAGTTTTCTTCTAATTTTGTTCTAGCTTGAGCATTGAGGATAGCTCGTTGCAATCTAAATGCATTGATTTCTGTTTTTATTAAGAAGTCTTGTGCCCCTGCTTTTATGCACTCTAAAGCGATATCGTTGTCGGTAGATGCACTGACCATAATCACTGCAGTGCTTTCTTTAAGACTTTCACTTTTGAGTAGTTGCAATAGTTCCAGACCAGTGGAGGAAGATAGGTTGTAATCCAACAGAATCACATCAAATGAGATCAGTTTAATCAGCATGCTGGCTTCAGATGCACCTTGCACTTCAGAAATGTCCGTTTCAAAATTTGCCCCTTTGATAGCTCGAATCATGGACTCTCTATCAATGGCATCATCATCAATGATTAGTATTTTCATTTTGTCACACTCACTCACCCTTCAGGAAGATGGACAATTTTCCAGTAATTGTCCAGAACGCCAACTATGTCTAAAAACTGCTCTCCAGCTTGTCCTTTAACAAAGTACCCAGCTATGTTTTTCTTGTATGTTTCAACAATGTCCCGTTGCGATTGTGACGTCGTCAGCACAAAAACCACGGTGTCTGAAAGTTTTTCATCACTCCGTAAGGCACCGAGGAACTCGACCCCATCCATACGAGGCATCTGTAAGTCCAGTAAAACTACGTATGGCTTTTTGACAACTCCGTCTTGTAGCATCGCCAGCCCTTCTAGCCCATCTTTAGCTCTAACAATCGGGTTAGCAATTTTCTGTTTCAAAAAGCTGCGCTCAATAGTCATAGCATCGATATCATCATCTTCTATTAGTAGTAGCGTAATATCGTGAGAGTTTTTAGGCATTTTTTACTCCTATTACTTATCAGTCTTACTTATCGGCCAAATCAAAAGCATCGTAGTACCATTTTCTCCATCTGACTCAATCTCAACTGAGCCACCAAAGTTTTCCATGATACGCTTTACAATCGCTAGGCCCATACCACTGCCCTCAACTTCATCTCTGGGTTTTAATGTCTGAAACATTTCTAACACTTTATGATGATACTCTTTGTCAATTCCTGGGCCATCATCGGTTACTTTAATGACATTATCGGATGTCGTTTTCGAGTAACTTACCGTAATTACGCCACTAGTTTGATGATGATGCTTTACTGAATTTGAAATTAAATTTCTCAGCATGATTTCTAGAGGCTCTTTGGGGAAGTTAACATTGATGTCCTGCCCTTTTACTTTGAATGCTTGAGGAATATCCTGTAGGAATACTATGCTTTCAGTTAAGTCTTTTAAATTAACCGAGTCATTTGAGTTAACAATTTTATGTAACCGGGAATAGTCCAATAAATCCGTCAATAACTTTTCCATACGTATGCTACGCTGTTGCAGTAAGTTTAGATGACGCTTAGACTCGTCGGGCAAAAGATCATAACAATCTTCTATTACCCAGCTTGATAATTGCTTAATGGCATTCAGTGGTGATTTTAGATCATGTGATGCGACATAAGTAAATTGCTCAAGATCATGGTTCAGCTTTTCTAATTCTTTAGTCTCTTGCTCTAGAATCTCAGTCATATTGTCTGCATAACTCAGAGCCTTTCTACTGAATTTAGTAATGGAGTAAAACAGAAGAATCAGCATCAAATTAATCAACAGACCACCAATTAGGATAAACCTGGACTGAGTGTAATCAACGGCCTGTTCGAATTCAGTGCTGGATTCTAAATAAAAATCCCATGTTCGGCCGTACATAGGTATCTGAACATTTTTTTCAAAAATGGGGGTATGTTCCTGCTCCACAGCATTTTTCTCATCAAAGATCATCTCCCCGCCATCTTTAATTTTTAGGTTAATCTGTCTTTTTTCTTGAGATAAGGTTCCATTCATTAAGTTTTTCATGATGAAGGGAGCGTAAACCACCCCGATTATTGATCCGACATTTCCTTTTATGCTGTTATTGCCATGGTTCTTGTTAGCGGTTTGTATGCTTTGCTCGTAGAAAGGTACATAAAACAAAAAGCCAGGAGTTTTCTCGGAGTCTTGGACTAATTGGATGGGGCCTGTTATTTGAGCTGAAGCAGTCTCCTTCGCTTTTGTGATTGCATCATAACGGTTTTGTTCAAAGGCGACGTCCAGCCCCAAGGCTTGTTGATTTATTTCTAAGGGTTCAATCAACGCTATGGGCCAATGTTCTGGGTTATTGTGTTCTGGAAAAACCTTAAAGTCCGGGCGCTTTTGTCTTTGAATGGCGATAAAGTCATCCAGTTCTTCTGGCTTTAGATTATAAATAACACCAAGCCCATTGATCCCTGGGTGTGAAGTTGTGATGTCCAATCTTTGGGTGTAAATACTCCACTGCTCTATATCAATCTTATTATCATTGGCGACTATAAAAGCAATACCACCTTCCAATGCATTTTTGTAGATCTCCATACGCTCTATTACTTGAGAGATGGCCTGCTCAGAGTATCGTTCAAATCTAGCCTCATGCTTAATAAGGATGCTTTTATTAGAGTAGTACCAAGCAACAATAGTAAGAATTAAAGAAAAGAATATGACTATCCAGTGGATATATTGAAGCTTGCCTGAGCTTTGTAACTGATGCCTTGCCGTTAACGCTGAGTGTTTTTCCGTCATTCGTTCCAGTTCCTAAAAGAGTACGGTTTTCTCTTCGTGAGCGAAAAGATCTCAACTCCTTACTTTAGGCGTTAAAAACCGACAAGTTCGCACAACATATAAAAAAATTACCACAAAAAAGAGGTTAGTCAACAATAAAATTAACTAGAGCCAATTAGCAAGTCAGATATGACTTGAGTTGTTCAGTTTCAGCGCCGTAAAAGCAAGATTATTGATAATTTAAATGCTAACTAGGAAACTCACCTATAAGAAAGTAAGCAAGTAAAAAGTATCGTAAGAACTTTCCAGTTGTCACTAGAATGATGAACCATAGAAGTTTTACTCTTAAAATTCCGGCTATCACTGTAATCGGATCGCCGATAATGGGAACCCATGCAAACAATAATGCAGTTAAGCCATACTTGTTGAAACGATGCTCTGCTTTAAGAAAGTCTGCATCCGATATTCGCAGCCACTTTTGAATAAAAGACTTGCTCGCCCAAAACCCTAAACAATAATTGATTAACGACCCTAAGACATTGCCTACTGTTGCAATAATAACTAACCATGTTGGTGACAACCCGTTGAGTAACAGGGTCGTCAGCACTAGCTCAGAACTTAAAGGTAAAATTGTTGCGGATAAAAACGCAGCGACAAATAATCCTTGATAACCATAATCAATCAGGAGCTCCATAAAGCTCCCTCTTAAAGTTATTCAAATTCAACATGGCACTTTTATCAGTCTGGTTAATAATCAAAGTTTTAAGCATTTCTTTTTCCACAAGTAGAAAATAGCTGGGATAACGATAAGCGTTAAGATTACGGCACTGGCCATGCCGCCAACCATGGGGGCGGCAATACGACTCATTATTTCGGAGCCGGTGCCTGTTCCATAGAGAATCGGCAATAAGCCGACGATGATCGACAACGCTGTCATCATGATAGGACGGACTCGCTGTCCCGCTCCCGTATCAACAACGTCTTTTAACTGTTCGATAGTTGGTGACGTTCCTAACTCGCGAGCCTTTTTGAGCATGGCTTGGTACGACTGATTCAGATAGACCAACATAATGACACCAATCTCAACAGCCACACCAGCAAGGGCAATAAAACCTACGCCAACAGCAACGGAAAAATTGAAGCCTTGCAAATACATTAACCAGATACTACCGACCATAGCTAATGGTAACGTTCCCATGATGATAGCGACTTCGGCGAAGCTCTTAAAATTCAAGAACAATAACAGCACTATAATAGCTAATGTTAATGGGATGACATAAGTCAATTTTTCTTCTGCTCGAAGCATGTACTCGTATTGCCCCGACCAATTGATGGCATAACCCGCTGGTAGATCTAACCTTTCAGATACGACCTTCTGAGCATTTTCAACATAGGACCCAAGATCCACATCATTAATATCAACCAGTGTCCAACCATTCAGTCTTGCATTTTCACTTTTGATCCCAGGTGGACCATCTTTAATTTTTATGCTCGCAATATCGCCAAGGGCTACTCGTTGCTTGCTTGGCGTTACAATGGGGAGCTCTGCTAATTTCTCTGGCGAATTTCGATACTCTTGTGGGTAGCGTACATTGATTGGATAGCGCTCTAAGCCCTCAACAGAGTAAGAAACATTCATCCCTCCGACTGCGGCACTGATAACACTTTGGACATCTTGAATACTGAGTCCAAACCTCGCTGCTTTAAGCCTATCAATATCAATATCAATGTAACGTCCCCCTGCTACTCGTTCTGAATAAACCGAGCTGGTTCCTGGTACATTCTTCAATATCGACTCTAACTCTTTGCCTATACTTTCTATGACTGAAAGATCTGGCCCAGATACCTTAATACCCACAGGCGTTTTAATGCCAGTGGCAAGCATATCGATACGAGTTTTGATTGGCATAACCCAGGCATTTGTTAATCCTGGAAATTTAACTAATTGATTAAGTTCATCTCTAATCGTATCGGTGGTAACCCCTTCTCTCCACTCTGACTTAGGTTTAAATTGAATAAAGGTTTCAATCATGGTTAATGGCGCCGGATCGGTAGCGGTCTCTGCACGACCAATCTTGCCAAATACCGTTTCAACTTCCGGTACCGTTTTAATTAACCGATCTGTTTTGTGAAGAATTTCTCTCGCTTCTCCTACCGATAAACTGGGGTAAGTCGTCGGCATGTACATAAGATCACCTTCATCCAATGGCGGTATAAACTCAGTACCAATTTTATTGGCTGGCCAAAAACCGATAACAAGAATAACAACCGCCCCTGCGAGAATGCTTTTGGGATAGGTTAACGCTGCTCGAAGAACAGGCTTGTAAAGAAAGGTAAGAAAGCGGTTAACTGGATTAGCATGTTCTGCGCGAACTTTGCCTCGAACAAAGTAGCCCATGAGCACTGGAACCAGCGTAATAGCCAATGCAGCTGATGCAGCCATGGCGTAGGTTTTTGTGAAAGCTAATGGCGAAAACATCCTGCCTTCTTGTGCCTCTAAGGTAAAAACCGGCACAAAACTAACCGTAATAATCAATAAACTAAAGAACAGCGCAGGCCCAACTTCTTTAGATGAGTTATAAACAATTTCCCAACGGTTTTTAGCAGTTAAAGGGGTTCGTTCCATATGTTTATGCATATTCTCAATCATCACAATCGCACCATCGATCATGGCGCCAATGGCGATAGCAATACCTCCAAGAGACATGATGTTCGCGTTTAATCCTTGGAGTTTCATGATGATAAAGGCAACTAAAATACCTATTGGTAAACTAATAATGGCGACGAGAGAGGAACGTATATGAAACAAGAAGACAATGCAGACTAAAGCAACGACCCCAAACTCTTCTAGCAGCTTATACCAAAGGTTGGTCACGGCATCTTGAATGAGTCCAGAGCGGTCATAAACGGTGACGATCTCCACACCTTCTGGAAGACCTTTTTTAAGTTCTTTAAGTTTCGCTTTAACACCGTCAATGGTTGCTTGTGCATTTTCAC
This sequence comes from Kangiella marina, assembly GCF_039541235.1. Taxonomy (NCBI): domain Bacteria; kingdom Pseudomonadati; phylum Pseudomonadota; class Gammaproteobacteria; order Kangiellales; family Kangiellaceae; genus Kangiella; species Kangiella marina. The sequence goes on from NZ_BAABFV010000001.1 coordinate 138,411, forward strand.
CATAGCGCATGACGACAATGCCGCCGACTACTTCACCTTCACCATTCAGATCAGCGATACCTCGTCGCATTTGAGGGCCGGTCGTAATCTCAGCGACCTCTCCCAACAGAAGTGGCGTTCCTTTAATATTGGTTCCAAGAGGTATGCTTTTTAAATCATCTGTACTATCGATGTAGCCACTTGCTCGCACCATGTACTCGGCTTCTGCCAGCTCTACGACCGAAGCTCCGACTTCTTGATTGCCTTGCTGAATAGCATGCCTCACCATTCCCAAAGGAATGTTAAGGGCTCTAAGCTTTTCCGGGTCCACTTTGACTTGATACTGCTTCACCATACCGCCCACTGGTGCAACTTCTGACACACCAGCGACCGTTTGTAATTCGTACTTTAAAAACCAATCCTGAATGGAGCGTAATTCACTTAAATCATGCTGCCCAGTTTTATCAACCAATGCGTAAAGATATACCCAGCCAACACCGGTTGCGTCAGGGCCAAGCTGGGGTTTAGCAGTATCGGGTAAAGTTGGTGCAACCTGACTCAAGTACTCAAGCACCCTGCTTCTCGCCCAATAAAGGTCGGTATCCTCATCAAAGATCACATAGACGTAAGAGTCACCAAAAAAAGAAAAACCTCTAACGGTTTGAGCGCCCGGCACAGATAACATTGCGGTGGTCAAGGGATAAGTAACTTGGTCCTCAACCACTTGAGGTGCTTGGCCTGGATAATTTGTTTTGATAATGACCTGAACATCAGACAGATCTGGGATAGCATCAACGGGCGTATTCTTAAAGGAGTACACTCCCAGGCCAGCAATAATGACAGTGGCTAATAAAACTAAAAAGCGGTTTTTAATTGACCACTTAATGGTTTGATTAATCATGCTGATGCTCCTTCATATCGTGGTGTAACTGTGTAATGAAGAATCCGCTATCACGTACTTCAAAAGTGAAATCAATAGTCTCTCCAACACGAAACTTATCAAGAGAGACTGATGAGCCCACATCAAAATCCATCGTCATAGGATCACGGTTCCACTTCTCAATCGCGCCACGAGAAATATTGACTGTTTGACGTTGCCTATCAATCGAGTTAACAAGGCCAGTGACCCTAGCTGAGGGCAGCATATTTGATATCGTCTTACTATCGCTATCTGTAAAACGTTTAAAATCTGACTCAATACTGGATTCAGAATCAATTAAGAACTGTCCACTCAAGACCACATTATCGCCTTCAACCAAACCACTCAGAATCTCTACCGAGTTATTCGTTGTGCGGCCGATATCAACACTCACGGATTTAAACTTACCATCACCAAGAGCTAAAACCACTCGATTATTATCCTCGGTACGAATGACGGCACTTTGTGGCACTTGTAGGACCATTTCATCGGTCTTGGTATTAATAGCAATATCGGCGAACATGTTTGGTTTTAATTGGTGCTCAGGGTTGTCAAACTCTAACCGAACTTTTGCAGTACGATTAGTTGAATCAACCATCGGATAAATATAGTCGACTGTTCCCAACCAGCTTTTAGACGGCAAATAATCAAGCTTCATCTTGGCCGTCTGGCCCTTATTAACGTAGGGGGTTTGACGGGCAAACAACTCAACTTCGACCCATACAGTATCTAGGCTTCCGATGGTCATAAACCTAGTTCCAGGCTTAATAAAAAAGCCTTCTCTAACATTTAGGTTATCGATGACACCATCTGCTTCGGCATAGAAAGTGACGTTTTGCAGCGGCTTACCGGTTTGATTGATTTTTTGAAGTTCATCGCTACTAAACCCGAGCGATTTTAAGCGCTGCTTTGCAGCGAGCAATAATGATTGGTTATTGCGCTTTTTGGCCAATAAGTACTCTTGCTGAGCATTAACTAATGCCGGTGAATAGAGTGTGTACAGTGGTTGACCCGCATCAATGTACTGTCCGTTATGACTCACATAGAGCTTTTCAATCCAGCCATCGGTTCTTGAGTGGATATGTGTCAACGTCGTTTCATCATACGTAATATAACCAACCGTATTCAGTCTATCGATAAGTGCCGACTTTTGAACTTGTCCAGTTTTAACGCTTAAGTTATTGATTACCTTTGGGTGAATTTTTATCGTTCCTGGGGTGTCCTCATCATCTCCACCCTCTTCATAAACAGGAACTAAATCCATGCCCATAGGAGACTTACCGGGCTTATCTCGACGGTAATTTGCATCCATCGGAGCAACCCAGTACAAAGGTTCGTTTTTAGCAGACATTTTTGAGTCAGAACTATCGCTATCATCGGCGCCGAATTGAGTTGCCGCAATCATGGCGATGATTCCTAAGGCAAAACCAGTTATAGCGTAAATCAGTGGTTTTTTAGTCATGGTTTTCTCCTGAAGAATCGTTTATTTGCTGATGGGTTTGGGCTGTCGTCTGTAAAGATTCAGTCGGTGTGTTAATTAGTGCCATTAATTCTTTAGCGTTACTAGCCTGGTAGTAATTAGCGCGAACTTTAGTCTTTTCAATCTCAACCGCTATCTCAAGAGCCGTTAGCTGTACATTAACCTCATCTATCCGAGCTCTAACTAACTCAGCAAAATCTGCTTCATTGTTGCTATAAGCGATCATAGAGGCTTCCCCCTGTTGTTTTACTTGCGGAGCTAAAGTCTGGCTATATAAGGACTGGCGTTGTTTTAATCGCTGAAGGCTAGCAAGTTGCGTCGACAGCCCTGAGTTGAGCTGATTCAAGAGTAAAGCTTTTTCTTCTTTTTTAGCTTCTTTCATAAACACAGCACTTTTTACATCTTGATCTTGCTTACTGTCGGTAAAAAGTGGCAAGTCAAAGCTAACGCCTACGCTAAAAAAGTCAGGGCGCTCCATACCATCAGGAGCATTCTCACGAAAAGCGTAGCTACCGTTTACTGTAAACTGTGGTTTATACGCTTGCTCCTGTAGCTCAACAGTTTTCAGTGAGGCTTTGATGTCGGTATCTATTGCTTTAACTAAAGGGTGTTGCTGCTGAGTCTTATCTCTTGTGAGAAGCGTAATTATCGGTAATTTTTGACTAACAAAGTTATGATTGTTATTGCTATAACGTGATAAATAACTCTGTGGCAAGGGAACATATTCGCTTAATTTACGAATAGATGTGTCGAGCTGTGCTGAAAACACAGTGACTTGATCATGCAGCTTGGCCAGTTCCAAGTCAGCTCGGATCATTTCCTGTTGGCTGGTTTTCGACAGTGCTGATGTGTAGCTAATTTCGGCAGCCTCTCTTAGCTCTTCAAATAAGTACTGTTTATTAGCAATAAGAGCTATGCTCTGTTGTGCTTTATAGACATCAAGCCACAAACTACTCACCATCATAATCAACTGGTTTTTTCGGTTTTCCCTCAGGTGAGGTTCTAACCCTGCCGTCAGCTTATTAATATCACCTTTGATTTCAAGTGAATCGCCGCGTGCGAAACTTTGACTTAGGCCAAGTTTGAACTGGGTCATTGCTTGACTGTTTAAGCTAAAATCATCAACAGGAACGTTGGCAAGATTAATCGACGCCTTTGGGTCCGGTAAACGAGATTGTGACTTTGACTGAGACAGTAACGACTTTTCTTTGAATGTGCTCTTTTTCAACCAAGGGTCATTCTCTAATGCCATAATCAGAATCGACTCTAAAGTATAGCCATAACCTTGATTTTTACTTTCTGCTGCAAAAAGAGTTTCAAACTGAATCAATGCAATAAATATTACGGTAGCAATTTTGAGAGTGCGCATAACCTTCTTCTCTAGTAAAACATTTTGGCGTACGATTACGCCACTAAAGGAGGTTGAGCGATTTATAACTTATTCTAAACGGAAGTATAAACGGCCCACCAATTTCGTAAGGATAGATCTATCCTGCGTTAGCTTAAAATTGGTGGCTTATAGAGAGAGTGAAGCTCGAGGGACTCGAAGTTTCGATAATATAAAGAAATATGGCTAGATTGGCGGTAATGCTCAATTGACGTTAGGCTTGAACCAAGCATCATGACAACACAACTGGCCATATCACATCCAGATGACATGTCGCAACAAGGCATAACTGGCGTAGTGTCCATGGAGGATTCCGTGCCATGCTTACTATGATCCATTTGACTATGATCCATTTGACTGTGATCGACGCCCATAGTCATCTGGTTAGGCTCCGAAGTCATGTCACAATGCTGATTAAAAGCCGTAAGCTGCCCCGCTACTGATAATAGCGTTAACAATAATATGAGGCGAATGGCTTGTAACGTCATAACTTTTCCTAACCTAAGAAAGTACATTGTATTTCAGTCAGCCTTCTATGGCAAACTTAAGAACATACCTTTACTCAGCTTTACAACGAGCCTAAATAGCATTCCTCAAGTCGCAATGGGAGGGAAGTAGCAGAAAAGTGTGCCCTCTCGAGGGGATTAAAGTCTTCACAACTGGCTAAAAGGATAAGTTACACTTTACAGAATTGATATGTTTATCTCGCAGAGATTAAGACTCTGAATTAAACACTGTAAATCGGTTCTTACCATTCTTTTTTGATTGGTATGCAGCAACATCAGAGTTATGAATCAACTCTTCTATGTCATACACACTCCCTTTAAAGTCTGTTGATGCGACTCCAATTGAAGCAGAAATGATTTTACCATCGTCGCTAGACTGGATTGAAAGACTCTTAATATCAGACAAGATGGACTTACAGATACCTTCAATATGACTTTGGTTGCTACCATACAACAGTACTGCAAACTCATCACCCCCCGTTCTAGCGACGAAGTCTAGCGGTCGTTTACAATATTTTTTGATGATGGTAGAAATTTTAACAAGCGCGTCATCTCCAGCTACATGCCCGTATGTGTCATTGAGCAGCTTAAAATTATCTAGATCAATTGTGACTATCGAGAGCATGGACTGTTCACGTTTAGCTTGGTGATAAATACGGTGTAGATTCTCCACGAAATATCGACGGTTAAATACCTGAGTCAATTCATCATAAATTGATATGTGGTAAATTTTTTGTACCAGCTGATAATTTTCCTTCAGGATGAAGTAACAAACTTTATTGGCAATTAAGCAGCATACTGAGAACAAAGTGTAAAACGCTGTTAATAGGGCTATATTAATCACCGGCATTGACGTTAAGTAATACACCACTGCGGCTGTAACGATTAGAACGACTGCACAAATAGCCCCAAATAAAATAGGTAGCCCCAGTAATAAACAGGAATAAAGTAGTAGCATGGCCATCCCGACTTTTGGGAAAAAGCCACCACTCATAATTACTGTGTAGTAGACAAAACCATGAACTAACCCACTGGCGATCCCTAAATAAAGCAACAGCCCAAGATTGAAGGTATAATCGAACTTGTCTTTTCTCCAATAAGTCCAAGTAATGAACATTAGAGGTACTAGAACCAAAAACAATCGAGCAGGAATAGTTTGTTGATAAACAGCAGGAGGGAATCGAAAGTCGGCAATTGTTGAGAGAATATAGTAAATTAAGCCGCCTAGAAGCGCCCATTTCTTTAGCTGCAAGCTCTGTCGAATTAAGTATTGTCTCTTGGTTTCATTCTGAATGTAATGAACTTCCACTCTACTCCCCGCCATAAAGTCATAAAAATCAAACACTTATTGTTAGAGCTATTAAAGTCACTTATAAAGCGTTAAGCCTATAATTGCTATATTCGCAAGGTGTTTCAATAATCATAGCAGGTTTAGCAATACAGTCCATTCTCTTAAGATTAGAATACCACTTTATATTGAAGGCCTATTGCTGTGTTATTAACGTCAGTTCTTCGATATTGGTTAATACGCCATTCAGCAACTAGGTAGAAGTTCTCTGTCAATTGATAACCGAGTTGCGTTTCAGAAACAACGGGGTTGTTTGGAATTACCGGAGCTGTAGTCTCATTAAAGGTATGATCGATAAACCCTGACAAGTACAGTTTGTCTGATAGGTAGGGAAACTTCATGAAGTAAGCATGCTCCATTTGCCATACATGGTTGGGGTCATTATCAAACTGTATAAGATGAAAGTTTATGGCGTACTTAAGGTGAATGCTTGAAAAGAAATCTTCCAGCGCGCTGGTGTCATTCAGTCGCCACCTCAACCCAAGTCTGTGCCTATCATTGTCTTGACCAGTTCTGAAGTTAGCTTGCACTGTCGCATCAAAAGGCGTTCCTTTAAACTTCCACCGCAAGTTTTGCTCTGTATAAAAGCCATCCAGATCATTAATGTAATGCTTATCACCTTGGTTATAAAAGTTATTGAGACTGAAATAAGATAGATTATCACTGAGATTCGCACCCAAGTTAATCGTAAACACGCTGTCGTTGGTCACGTCAGTTAAATATGGGTAAATATTGATATCGATAAAGCCCTTTGCTTTTTGTGAGCTATTGGCTGCTTGTGTCGTTAAAGCTCCTAGCATCAAAGTGGTGAAGACCAGTAATTTATTCATAAGTTTCCCGCATCATACCCTCATCATAATTGTCATTAGCTATACTCTTTTCTTAGAGCTGCTAGTGCCTTTTGTGCCTTCACTCGTTCGTCGATATTTTTAAGCTCTAGAACATATTGAACTGTCCCGCCGACTTCATGTTCCGTCAGTGTCACTTCAAGGAATGTACCATCTTTTATCGTTATTTGTGTTACCGTGTTTTCCTTTATCTGCTCTCCTTTAGGCGTAAATACACTCTGTTGGCTCGGCTCATACTGAAAGCCTGTAAGAGACAGTGACTCTCCTACGAGTTCCGAGTGATCAATGCCGAGAATAGTGTCCACAGAACGGTTAGCAAAGAGGACCTGGTTGCTACTATCGAAAGTGATTACTCCACTACTCATGACTTCTAGCATGCCTTTCAGTTTCACTTGCTCTATAAGTGCTTTTCTAGACATTTGTTTCGCGAGTGTTGAGGCTCTTTTACTGGACGATGCTAGCAGAATAAATAATGTTAAAAGCATCGCGTCAATGATGATACCAGCGACAAGAATCATGAGGGGCTGCTTACTTGCTTGAACAGTTCTAAACAACTCAGATGATTGAATCGTGAATTTCCATGTGCGCCCGTACATCGGAACCGCTACCGTTTTGCTATACATTGGGTTAGAGTCATAGTTTTTTGTACCCTCAGTAAGCTCATCGTATAGTATTTCACTTTTATCAGTTACTCTAAAGTTAACTAATCTGTTTTTATTATGAAGCGTTCCCTGCATTAAACTCTCTACCACAAAAGGTGCATAGACTAGGCCTACAAATTGTTTTCTTCTTTCTTCAAGAGTTTCTGGGGGAGCTGCTGAATCATATAAAGGTGAAAATAATAAGAAACCTGGGGTTCGTTTAACATCCTGCACCAGAATAATAGGGCCAGTTGCCTGAGCTCTGCCTGTATCTCTCGCCTTTTTAGCTGCTGTAATTCTGTTGTTTTCATGAGCCATATCAAGACCAACTGCTTTCGCGTTAGTAGCCTCCGGTTCAATATACTGAATCGGCCATAGTTCATCACCCTCATGCTCTGGGTGTATTTTAAAATAGGGTCTTTTGGCCTGCTGCTCTGCAAGATAGGCATCCTTTTCCGTTCTTGAAATTCTAGTGATATACCCTATCCCATTGATACCCGGATAACGTTTTTCGACCGATAAGCTTCGCGCAAACTTTCGCCAATCGGTAAGCGATACTTGATTATCATGGCTCTGATAGTTAGAAACACCTGACCATAATGCTGTCTCATACTGCCTCATCCGATCTTTCACTAATGGAATGAGCAAATCAGCTTGGTAGTTAAACTGGGCTTCTTGCTTTTTCTGCAGCTGTACACTGGATATGTACCACGCAGATAATGTCAACAATAAAGATGACACCACGACGAACCAATGAAACCAATGCAGGTTTTTTAGTGCTTTTGTTGTCTTCATAAGACGAACCCCTAGTGCGTTACAGTCAACGGTTAATACCTTCAGCTATAAGTAATAACCTTGTGATTTATTAAAGCTTGTTGGTTAGCCAGCCGCCCTTCTGTCGTTTATTAAGCCGTTTAAGCTCAGAAATTGCTCGATTAACGCTAATACGATTATTGGCTAAATCCTTATAGATACTGTTGGCGTTTTTACGACGTCTCACAGCATCTCCTAGGTCAAGTATCTTTTCTAAAAATGAAGCTACTTGCCCCTCAAATATTGATTTTTTCTTGTGATCTGAGATTGCAACTGAATCTTTTATATCGTCATATTCTTTTAACTGCAATGAATAGTTTTCTTCAAGCATGGTGACTTTTTGCTGTAGAGCATCATCTTGAAATAATCGCCGTTTCTTTAATTGATTGATACACTCCGCTATCGCTTCAAACGAAAGAGCTCCATACTCTTTGAAAGACACCAAATCATCAACTGCCTGTGTAACCTGCTCACTTAACGTATTGCTATTTAAGACTTTCGTAATGGCTTTCGAGCACTTTTCCCACGCTTCCCAACGATAAACAAAGTCCAGCCCGGTTCCCTTGATATTCTGTAACCCCATTATATTGTTGGTAATTCCTATTGGGGTTGTTTCAATTACTTTCTTGAGAATTGATTCACCAGGCAAGTGAGGATCTTCAATAACAATGACTTTATTCTTAATGAGGTTATAGCAGTAGGCGCTAAATGTTTTATTTGCATCGTTAGGTCTTGATGTTCTGACTTTTTCGACCACTTCCTCATACTGCTTTAATTCATCAGTCAATTTATCATAAAAAGATTTGATGTCGTCGTAATGAGGGAATAAGTTTAATTTCTTCACGATGCTATCCAGTGAACCTTCTGCATCAAACATCGCCTTGATATCTTTTTTAGAAGACTTAGAAAGCTCTGCAAGAGTCGCTGATAGTCTTAATGTGACATGTTCTTTTGTACTATGGACTCTTAATTTATTGGCAAATGACTGTAACTTCTGAGTTAAATCATCCGAACTTAATTCATTCTCACCCTCTTCGTATAAATAGAACAGCTCTTTATTATCTTCCCATGCTTCTCTGAGGTACTGCATAAAACCATTCAGATTAGTACCAATCAAGTAGTGGCTATCGACATAAAGATCTCTTAACAACATTTCAGCAAAAACTTTTGAGCGAGGCACCCTATCCGCTCGGTTGTTAATCACTGTACTGACCCAAGATCCTGGCGATTCAATGATGCTGAACTGGTCAAATTTCATACGTTGCCAGTTGCCTATAGCACCAAGGCGCTCATTCGCCGAGTTACCCATGACGTAGATTAAGGTTCGATCATTAACATGACTAACGGGGTAAGTTTTCAATACACCCAAGTCTAGAACCACATGATCGGCCATAGCTTTCAGTGCAAAGTTAGAAGAAACACCTAAAAGCTCGCAAAGCCTTACGACCAAGGCAATGTTGTTAGGATGCTCTTCATAAGGAAACCTTTCTAGAACATCGTCGGTGATAATGCCAGATTCATACCAACTCACTTTATGACATTCGGTATTCAGTTCTCTACAAGCGTTATTCAGGATAGGATACATCAACTCTTCAGTAGTAATCAGTGTCGAGTCTTTAGGAATAAACTCAGTCATTACTTTAGGGATATCGTAACCTGCCGGGCCTTGGACATCTTCATGATCGGGGTAGGTATTGGTAATGGTGGCATAGTCATCACGCATCCAGTGCTTCTGTAAAATATGGACGTAAGATGGAGTTAAGCCCATACACTCCCAGAGGAAGACATCAGCTTTGAGTTTATGGGAAAGGTTCAGAAGGTTAGATTGCTCCCAGATAGTAGCTTTATCGTATGGTCTAAACAAAAACACTTCATTTAACTTTTGATGATGACGTCCAGTCAGAAACATGGCTTCGCAGCCGGTTGTTTTAGACACGACGTTGAGTCCAAGACCTGAAAAAACAGCAGCCTTTAATCGCTCTGTACCCGACTTTCCTCTTGTCCCCCACCCTCCGATGGATAATGGTATTCCTTTTCGAACACGATTGATCTGGCTATTAACCCAGGCATGCTTAAGGAAAAACAAGCTAAAAATACCAATGATAAAAATGGTTAGCTGAGTTAAGTTGTTAGCATATATCGAATTGAAGTAGTTTTTTAAATTAGCCCAATATTCAGAAGCCAGTGGAATTACTGGGATTGAGAAAAATTGTGCGATAGATGGATGGCTACTCGCTTTTTGACTCTTATCTGTCACTCCGCCTTGATAGAGGTAGTCGTTGTATCTAATCTCAAAACCCATTCGACGTAAAGCTGCAATATAATCACCAGTGTGTGCACCAGTGCTGTTTCTTAGGTTTGCTATTTTGGCAAAGTTGACCGTCAAATTAATCTTGGCGATCATTCGTTTAATAAAACTTTTCGGTGGGTTTATCGTCGTAACACCATCGGTAGAGTAAATTTTAAAGGGTTCAATCGGCCAGTTTTGATCGAGACATGAGATCAGCTCATCAACAAGGGGTAAGAATTGTCGATTCCCCCCTTCTTCCTTGTCAAAAACAGGTTCCCCTGGCACTTTTGTTTGGGTTTGTTCTGCCATAATCGGCGAGGCGATTAAAGTATTATCGTAATACACTCTTCCCACTGCGTGCTTATGGCCTTGGCGCTTGTCGCTGGCTGGTTCTTTTAGTTCATATAAAATACGCCACAATCTAAATTTAAACTTATTCCAGCGACTGACTCGAAGATATTTATGCGTAACGCTTACATTGAGTGGAAAATCATTCTCACTGAGCAGTGTTAGTAAGCGAGAAATATCTGAGTTGCTGAGTTTGTCTAGATTGGGAATGTTAAGGCGCTTTCGTTTCGATAATGGTAGCTGCTGTATTTGAGTGGTTAACTCTTGCAGCAGATTCTTTCTTTCGCTATCTGATTGTGCCCAAATGTGGTTAATGGTTAACGACACTAAGCGGCGCATTTCAGACGACACGATTTCCTTACGGTAATTCACCAATTGCCCGATGATATCTTTACTAACAGCAGAAACCTTTTTCTCAGTACAGGAAGCTGTGATACGTCTAATGCTTCGCAGAGCAACTTTTGCCACGAAGTCACTATTCGCTAAACGAGCAAAACAAAGCTCTAGAACTCGTATCAGATCAGATTCACTACTTAAGGTAACCTTACTCAATCTGTCGATGGCCACTGCTGCAACCTTATCCGAAACTTCCCTCTCAATAATTTCCCCTAAGGTGCTTAAGTAAATATCAAACTCGGTTATTGGTAGGTGCTTTATGGCTTGCTGCCTTACAAAATCACTCGGATAAGCCGTGAGCTTGGGGTAATACTGAGAAAATTGTTCAGAATTTGGTTGATGGGACAAAACCTTAGCTAAATGAGCCAGTAGAAATATGTCGGCCTCTTTCTCACTTAATAGTTTATCGACGACTTTGGTAAAAATTTCAGGGTAAGCATTACCAAGGATTGAAAGTGAATACTGCTGAAGTTCACTGGGTTGTGATGGATCTTGTGGTAGCAGCGCAATGTAGTTTACGGCATTACCATCCATAACTGAGTGGATCTCACTTGTGTTAATTTTAAACGTCAATATTGACGCAGAATGTAACGCATAAGATTGAACAAAAGTACTGCTTGTATAAGTTAGTCCCTTAAAGTAAATCTTGCTTATATTGTTTTTCAAATCAGCGTCAAGCTCATCGCTTAGCTGAGATGAAGAAAGTTGCGATAACCAGTAACCTAAACGATTAAACAAATATGCTAACTTACGTTCTTCGAGGGTCAGTGTATCTTTATGCCGCTCCGATACAGCATCAAAATCAAAATATCGGTCTAAAGCTTTTTTATCTTTCCGACTATGGAACCCTTTCAGCCTAGCGGTAAAGGTCAATATGGTCTGTCGCTTTGATTGTTCGGATACGGACTCAGAGTAATCTCTCTGAAAATCCATAAACAATGACTCACTGACTTTAAGTTCTTTAAAAATAGTGTTTATACGAGATGTCACCATTTCCAATAAAGCATTGAGCTCATCAACCTTCTCTAGTCGTTTGGTTTTAATTTTTTTATAGCGGGCCTTGAGCTGAGTAATATCATCTCGATAAACCTTAAGGTATAAAGGGGCAAGCTCATCGGTAAAGTAGTGTTCAGCTAACTTCATCTCTATTAATTCCTTTGTAAAAAGTCATAAGTTGAAATTCCTGAGAATACTTTTTCAGATGGCCTTAGAGCATTGAGGTAGTTACCTTGATGATCTGAGTAGCGTATACCAAGGTAAAAGTAATCCGACTTATCCTCTATATCTCTGACATAATCTGCGTATAAAGTCAGCATGTTCTCCTGCGTTTGGTAAATATTCCAATCCAAATTTACTTGGAGTTGTGAGGAACTAAACTGTTCAGCTCTAAAGTCATCACTAAAATAGAGCTTGTTTCGTATTCTGGTTGAGTAATAGAAAGCATTTATTTTTCCGCGTAAGCCAAGTTGAGTGCTGAATTGATCGACTGAGAAAAGGTCGGCATTAGACTTTACACCAACTCCAGCGAAAGTATGAAAGTCTACATAAGGCTTTAGTACAAGCTCAGAGCTGAAGCTTATCTGCTTATCATGGTTTTGCTTATAATCACTCCAAACAAATGTTGGATAATCATTACGAGGGTCGTTAATTTGATTGAAGTTTTTTCTATAGACTAAGGAAAGCTCAGAATTAAAGGCTGCCCAGTCATTATAGTCATAATTTTTACCTAAGGTGGCTTCCCCACTAAAGATAAATGAGCCGCCAAAGTCACTGTTATAGTACCACCCGGAGAGGCTAAAGAGTTTGTAAAAATAGTCTTCTCTAGAGTGATCGTCATACAATAGTTTGGAGTTTAAAGCTTGGTAATCGCTGGAATGATAAAGACCAAGATTTAGCCCTTGATATTGATTATCGTCTTCTCTGTGACGTAACCGATACTTTACTGCCTGAAAACTTTCTAAATCGCTGAATGAGGATTCTTGGTCCAACGTTCCTTGAGTTCCTGTCTCTAGCGATAAGTCTTGATAGTACAGGCCTGCACTCCGATCAACTGTTAGCGGTAACTCTGCCACCATATCGACTAATTTGGTTTCGTCGGAAAATAATTGTTTATTTGGGTCATAAAGGTAATCGCCATACTTTCCAGTGTACCTGTTGTCAATATGACCAGTATAAGTGAGCTCATAGAGTTTATAATATCGACTGGAATTTAAGTTAAGCTGCGAACGATTCAAGCCATATTTAACAAGTGTTGTTCCATCTGAGTACTCGACAAGTTTATAAATGTTACCAGGGTAATTTCTGATATAGTCAATGACATCGTTACTTTGATAAAAACGCTGTTCGGTTCTGTTATCAAGGTTTTCTATTTGTAAAAAAACATCACTCACATCAACCGAAGGTTTTAGCCAGAGCTTTAACTCAGCAGAGTGTGATGTAATGGTGAAGTTAGCTTTATTTTGCTTTGGGTTTAACGCCACTTCTCTGACTTTGCCATTCCCAGTTTGGTATAAAATGGCTATGTCCTGACGCATGTTTTTGTATAGCTGAGGGATATATGCTGAAAAACGAAGCGTTTTACCTATATCGTACCGAGATAGATTAATAGCTAGCCGGGACTGATTCGATAAATAATACCGTGGTATTTTTGTATCGCTCAGCGCTAGTAAACTTTGTCCTCGCTTAGATTTAGGCAGGTAATCAGTCGTAGGAATAATAAGCATATCTCCCGTTGACAGATCGGGGACCTCCAGCCAATCATAATAATCCATGAGATACGACTCAAAACGCTTTATTGCTCTATTCTGAGTTTGACTAACCACACTCATTATTTCTTTTGCAGAGTCTATATGGCCTTTTATCGCTTTATTCCAGTTTTGATAGAGTTTGGTATATAGTGCTAGAGGCTCACTGCTTAGCATACTATTACTGTCAGGGGCTAAATACCTCTCAAGAACAAACACCATATCGTTCGAAGATTCAAACTCAATCTCAAGGCTGTCTTCTGAGACCTGCAGATACACAAAGTCGTGAGTTCCAATATATACACTGTTACCAAGTGTCCAGTTTTGCGACGGAAAGCTTGAGAGTGGGACGTCTAACTCAGTGTCACCCAAGTGAACTTTTAAAGTTTGCCGCGCGTCAACATCTGAGTCTTCTGTATAAATTTGGGCAATTTTAATACGGTAATGGCCCGGGTTATTAACCGGTATTTTAGTAGCTATATTAGCTTTCAGAGAATAATATTGCCTGTAGATATCATTCTCGATTGAATGAGCAACTTTAGTGTCACCCAATGCATATGGATATTCATAATAGTGCGCATACATTGGGGGGGTTATCTCACCGTCTGTGTTCTTAAACAACTCTTCTACTTTATACTTAGCTTCACACTCACTAGTAGAAAGGTAGTCACGATACACTTCACAGTAATTATTAAGCGTTACCTGGGAAATGTTAGTGTGTTGAATCTGAAGAGTGTTTAAGCCGGCAAAGAATAAAGCGTTTTCAAACTGATGGGTGAGATAATAATACTTTACCAGTTCCAACAATGTCGACTTTTTAGGTTTTTTAATGAACAAGTACTGAGCTACAGCTAAGCCATTATAATAATTTTCATCATCAATAAGGCTATCGTAAAGTGTGGTTAACAGGTCTTCTGATAAGGCCTCTTTAGCGTTGTTTACGACAAAATACATCAAGTAGTCACGCTGAAGACTGAAACTGGGTTCGTTAAGTTGTTTAAGTTTATCTAAGACCTCTCTAGCGCTGACATTGGCTTTATAATCAGGGTTATAGTACTTGGTTTCAAAATCATCTTCAGCAGTATAAAAGCGACTTAAATGCTGATAATAGCTTTCAGCTGACTGGCACTCATTCGACTGATACGACTGAACACCAAGTTTGTTATTATTATAAGTTGCTATAAAACAATCTATGCTCAAGCTGTCTCTACTCAACTGCTCGGTTGTGTCTAGACTTTTCTTACTTTCTAAAACAGACAGATCTGCAAAGAGGTTTTCTACATTACTTTTTATGCTGTAGGCCTCGGTCTTACCAATAGGCAATGTTAAGTATTCGCTAGTAAAGTTCGCAGTTGTATCTTGGTCTACATCACTCTCATTTATCAACAAAGGAGCTTTTGAAAACTTTTTGAAGAGCGGGTCAAATGTTAACTTTAGAGTTTTACCTCTCCCTGCCTGAATATCGATAATGGCATTAGTCTCAAAGCTTTCTGGAGTTAGTAGGTCCAACTTCAATTGGGACTTCTTCGAATCGACATTTTCGTAAGTGATAGTATTATCGAGTTCATAGAAGCGCTTTCGAGTGTAAAAATCGTGATAGTTTTCAGGCTCAACAATTATTGGGTTGTTTAACTTTTGATCGTAGCCTCTCTCTACTCTCTCCTGCCGTGCGGAATAGGCATCTTTAAATGACAAGTTGGTTGAGTCAAGTGGAGAGTAAGTTTTATAAAAGGTGCCATCTTTGATAGCCGACAAACTACTCAATGGATAACGTTCTGTAAAAGCTTCAATCTCACCAGTCAACTCGTTCCTAAAAGACAATTCGTTATAGGATAAGATCAGATGCTGTAATCTCTCCTGCTCGTCGAGAAGATCATCTATATAGCTCGTCATGTAATTAGAGGTATGCAAATAATCTTCAGTAGAAAGAGAGTCAAAGTTGACAAAAATAGACTGGCTAGCGCTGAGGGTTAATATGTCTCCAGATTCTACTTTCAGCAAGGTACTATGGCTTTGACTGAATCTTTTATGCTGAAAATGCCTTCTATAGTCCCACTCTGCTGTGTAATAGTAATCATCGAGAAGTGCATTGGTCTTAATATTTAAAAGGTAGTCTTGTCTGCTTTTGCCATTCCTGATAGCGCCAGTCAGATCCATGTAGTGGTTGATTTTAATATAGCCGGTGAAAGGTACCGTCACTTCAACACTGCTATCAGCTGCTAGAAAAATCGATTTTTGCAAACCATTGTGGTGTAAAAACTCATGCTTTATATAAGGCTCGTCTGATAATAGTATAGGATGAAATGCACTAAAGACTGACTGACGCTTATCTGAGAGTTTTTCTAACGTAAAATTATCCTCGTTGCTTACCGTTAATCGTAACCAAGCCCCTTGATGAGTAGTTTTAAAGTAATGATATTCGTTTTCACCTACCTTAAAGAGCGATGCCTCGTGGAAAAAACCTGAACCGGAACTTTGAGCAGCCCTGATGGTTCCATCGGTTTTAAACCTAACAACACTTCGGGCCCCTATGTAATAATAGACTTTGTTGGTCTCAGTCTCGGAAATCACTGTATACTCTGAATCATCAATTTCAACCCAGCGATAGTCCGTGGTCGCTTTTAAAAGCGAAGCAAACATTAGCAAGCCATAAAAGATTAAGGACTTAACCTTCATGCATGAGTTCCCCTAAACAAGCTCTAAACGACTTGGAGCGTTCTTTGTCTGATAAAAGCCCTATTCTTGTTTCATAACTGAGCTCAACTTGAATGAACTTGTCGCTAATCCCCTCTGCGCGCACCGACTTATTCAAAAAGTTCTGAGTTCCCCCGAGTTCTGAAACGTTCGTACCGTATAAGTACACGTTTTCAAATCTGCTATCAAGACATTGATAGAGTTTTTTGGTGGCGTCAGAAGCCATCGAGTGACCTGAGCTAATAATCATATCCGCCTGAAGCCCTGCTTCAGTCTGCCTCTTCCCCCTAGCGAACCCATGGAGCTGTATAGCGATAAGCTCTTTGTTTTCTATCATTAGGTCGAGTGCAACTTTATTCAGCAACGTTGGATCCGTTGATGAGTCTGTAACGGCCCTTGAAATAGACGCCATATAGCCGATGGTATGCGACATTCCGCTCATTAGGTTGAGTAGTATCTGACCAGTGAAAAGGTCATTGTGTGTGTGTGTAGCCTGTAAAAACAACTTTGGTTTAGACGGGCCTTTACCCAGTAAAAAATAACCTTGATGACGAGAGCTGGATAAGTAAAGGCAGGTTAATTGTTTATGGTCAGTAAACTCAAAGCCTTCTGTAGAAAAGCTGGTATATAAATCATTCACAGCTTGCAGTTGTTCGGAGGTGGCCTTTTCAAAAATTCTACCAGGAACCTCTGAGCCACAATCACCAAGCGGTGCCGGTTCGAATGTTTTATTATCCATTAATAGAACAAACGATAGACCTGTAAGCAGCAGAAGTAATATTAGTGCTATGGCATAGTGTTTATTGCTCATAATAATACTCTCTTGTTATTTCATTACCGCCGTAGTGGCTAAGAGACAAGCTTACATAGCATTCCTCACAATCTTTGGTTGATACCTCGAGGCTGTAATCACCCAAATCAAGGTCATCATTTAAGACAAAAAATTGACGCTCATAAAGTATGCAGCCTTCGCATTGCGATAAATTTGCTATGCTTTCCGATGTGCTCAAGCTCGTGTCATCGTAGATAATTTTCAAATAGTCGGTGGTGGTAAGTGTATTGACGCTACCAGTTTTGCTTTTTAACTTTAGACTAAGTGTTTTCTTGCCGGCACTGGTAGCTAGTAACTTTATATTAATAAGTTGCTTATACTGTTGTAAACGCTGAATCTTAAAGCTCATTTGGTCTTGAATTTTAATGAAGTCAGACCAAGACACTTTAGTATCTGTCTCACGGATGAAGTTAAGATAATAACGATAGTTGCCATCCGCGTTGATACGGTACTGCTGAACTGAACCGTTAGGAACTCTAGGTAAGTGAACGACGGTGAATGCTTTTTTAGATTTAAAACTTAAGTCGCGACCAGCCAATCTAACACTGCCTGAAGGGTTTTCTTTATCACCGATAATGATTAACTTGGGATTAATCATTTCTTTGCCAGTAGCGTTGATATCTTTAAAGCGTATCTGTCCACGAAGAGTAGGTACTCGGTAATAAGAGTTACCGGTAAAGCTTGTATCAGAAGGCTGCTCAGCCAATAAAGCAACCCTTTTGGAGATTGTGCTCGTTTCAGGATAGAGTCTTTCAAATTCTGTTTCTTCAGTCTGTGACAATCGATACTTATCGATTTGTTCTACCGGTATGTACCCTTTGTTCCTCAGTAAAGACAAATGCTCCGAGCTCTTAATTGCCAGCCAGTCTTTATAAATAATATTAGAATCGGTTTCTTTTGTATTGATAACTTTCAAGCTCGGGACGGTCGAGAAAGTATTATAAAAAGCGATCAGGATTGGCTCATAACGTGTTTTAAGTGTAATTTCAATCGGAGCAAAGTCACTTGGCGTAACATCAAGTACCGCCCGGTTAGATGTATCAATGATACCCTCTTCTGAGTGGATACTGAAAGGGGCGAAAGGGTCTTGGCGATAATTTCCTTGGAAGCGCTCATAACTCCTTTCAGTACGTTTAGAACCTGCGTACTGCACATGAATATCGTACTCACTCACAGAAGAAGCACCAATAATTTCAGCCTTAAACCTTTGTCTCTGCCCCGGAATTTGAGTGGTGCTATAGCTAATTAAGGCACCCGGCTTTAAATAATAATAGTAAACACTTAAATCTGGTCGTTCAATATTCTCGTTATCGTCAGTCTCATTCAATACAAACCCAATCGCCCGGGAAAAGGTAATTTCGTATTTTCCAGGCTCAAAAGAGATGAGCTTTCCGGATGATAAAGTCAACTCACGACTGGACTGCTGTCCATCAAGCGACTGGTGGTTTAGCAGAGCTTTTACCGGGGCTGGAATTCCTTCTATACTGTTAAATTCGAACGATCCAGTCGTTGTTGATAACACATTAAAAGTATAGGTATTCCCTTTCGGCAAATACACAAATCGAAGATCAAGCAGCTCTAGACGGCTTAGTGGGACTAATGAGCTCCGTTCCTTGTACTCATAGAGGTCAGCCACTTGGATAACTTCTTCTGATGAAATGACAGGTGAAATTCGACTCCAAAGATTGCTATACAAATTATGAATTTCGGTACTTGATAGCTTCTGTACGTCAAAGGGGTAACTTTTAGCCAGTTTTTTCTTCTGCGCGATAGAAGTTCGAGACCACTCTGTTGATGAACGATTAGCCGTTTTAGACTTTTGGATAAACGCTCGGACAACATAGCTACTAAAATCACCGCTATCCACCTCTATCATTACTTCGCGGGAATTACCCAAGCGAACTTCTAACAGTCGACTACTACCAACATTCAAATCGTCATTAAACAAAAATGGATGCTTAAGTTCGTTGAGCGTAATGTCTTGATAAGGTTGTTGGGTAGAGCTTAGCTCAAACTCACTGCTGTCATCGCCGTATGAGACTTTTAGAGTATACTTGACGTCCGTTTTTTCGTTAGCATATTGCTTATCTACCAGAGGGTATATCAGCAACTTAAAATTGGTTGCATTAGAAGGCAGTTGATACTCTATAGAGTGTCCTGTCTGTGCTCTCTGAACTCTGTGAGTGGTATAGTCTCTAAGTAACTCGCGATCATCAATTTGCCTATTGGTGAAGGTTTCCTCGTAGACTGTATACAAGTAATAACTGATCGGCAATACGATCAGAAAGATCAACAAAAATTTAGCTAATATTCTCATCTAGGCGCCTCCAGCCATGTGGCGCGTAAATCCAAGAATGTACTAAAGTCTGTCCTGTCGATTTCAATGTCATTGATACTGTTAACGTTTCTCACTGCCACCAGCTGGTTATCTCTTTTGATCAATAAAAACATCTGATTAGTAGGCTGGTCAAGGAATAAGCTATAGCGATACTCATCCCTTTGTTTAACTTTAATCAGGTAAGCAATATTTTCTGTTTCAAGATAACTTTCAAGATTACGCTTTGCTGCTGCAGGGAACCGCTCGGATGATAACTCCTGCGACTCGAAGTACTGTGCAATATCGCCCTCTTGATAGGTAAACTCTAACAGTTGAAAATGTTTTCTTAACCACCATAAACTTTTATTCAGCCTCAAGCTCAGGAATAATGATGGTGATATCCAGTGAGTGAATATCGATTTATTAGCATGATAGCGAAGTTGATTTGTCAGACTATTGCCACTAAACATTAACTGGATATTATCGGTGCTACTGAATTCAATACTTAAGCCGGTGAGCATAGATTGTAGCCTTTGCCTCACTTCTTGGCTTTCATTGATTTGCAAAGTGTTGCTATCTTCTGTGATGACCACATCATTACTTATATCATGCTGATCACGATTAAAAGTCCTAATAAGATGAGCTACGCGATATGACAAGGTTTCTTCGTTGAACAGCAGGTAATGAACAATACCAAACAAATGGGTCGGGTTTTGAATACTGAGTAAGTTTGAACTTCCATCAGTATTAGTAAACGAATGGGCGCCAGCAATAAGTAATGCCCTTGCGTTTGATGTATCAAACAAAGACACGCCATATTCGTAAGTCCCTAGCTCTAAAAGTGGACGAGGCACTTCAATTACATCATCCGAATCACTGTTTAGCGCAAAAACGTAAAGACCCCAATGTTTTTGGCGTTCATCATTATCAATTTCACTTAAAATTAGGTACTCCTTGTTTTGTCTATCGTACTCGTACAAGGTGTACTGGTAGTTAAATATAGAGGCTAAAGAATTTAGTTTTTGCAACGCCAAAAAGTCACTCTCAGTCCAGTCACTTTTGGCTTTCTCCAACAACGGTTTTACGGGTTCCAGAATCTCATCATAAAAAAAGTTAAGTTCGTACTCTTTGGGTACTCTGTATGATTCGCTGTTACGACGAGAAATAGCCAATTTATTACTGTAAAGTTCTTCAAAAAGGTACGACTTAATGCTGAGGTTGGTATCCAATGTCTCAACATCAGCCAGGTTATGAGAAGCAAGAACATTTAACTTTGAAGCCACTCTTCTATCAATCAATAATTCGATGAAAGGAACGTCTGACATACGACGCTGCTGATTTTTAAACTGAGGTGACTTCCATAGCACCTTTGGAGAGTTCAGTAACTCGCTCAGACGATGAAAATTTAGCCCTACTGGAATATCACCCCTTACCCACATATAAGAATTTCCTGCAGAAGTAACCGTATCATCAAACTTTCGTGCCGTTAGTAATAAATCAGACGTTGTCGAGGTTCTCAGCTGGAGAATGGCTCGTTTGTTAAGGGCATTGTGAAACTGATTAAAAAATGTACTTGAGCTCAGTAGGTCATCAGAAGAACCATCGCCATTGACTGCATGTGGATTGCTCGAAATGGCGAGATATTTAACATTGGTCAACTCAAAAAGTGAGAAGATAGAGTCAAATGACAATCGTTCATCAATCCCTCTAGGCGATGACAAAATAATGTGTTGTGCCTGAGGGTTATAGTTAAGCGCAAACATACCCCTAGATACATCTCTTGCGGGGTATAAAAAAACGTAGTCCTTGTAGGTAGCTATTCTGTAGCCAAAGTCATTAATAGAGATAAGCATTTCATCGCTTATCTGCTCTGGATTATCAAGCCTAGAAAGCTGGTTAATGACGTCACTGAATAAAAATAATTCTTTAGGCGTCGGCTGAACGACATAGTCTTCAGACTTAACTTCATAAAACTGTAGTTTCTTTTCATTGAACCATGAACTGAAATTTTCGATAGGATGCGGTTCTATAATGATCTGCTCACTATCAGATTGTTCAATATAGTTAATCTTTGCGAAAGTTAATGAGTAACCTATAAATGTTGCTAAAATAATAGCTGTTAGTGACGTTTGCAGAGTGGCCCTGGAAATATGTATGACATACTCTTTGTCATGCATCTTAATTGCTATCAAGGTACTTAATAAGTAACCAAAAGCAAAGTAATCAGATGTTTTGGTATAAGGCGATAACCACTGCAAGTAATACGCCAAGGCGAACTTATAAAGGATGCCGATGGTAAAGAATAGGACAATCTTTTTCGCCCCAAGAAAGTTCTTATTAGCAAAAAATGGTAGCTTCATCGTAAAGACTGCGATCCCCAGAATGATGAAGGTTTCTAAAAAAGTAACTAAAATCTTCTGTGGATCATACCACTGTAAAGCTAGCAGCGAGGGGATCAAAATACCACTGTATTCCCAGCCGTACAAAAGATTCATTCGTGAAGCGATATAGGCGCAAACCAGCAGAATAATATAGCTTTTAGGGCTCGATAGGATCGCTAATGAAATCTCCTCATACATAAAGCTGAGGTTTTCGACATTAAAATTGGTCAAGTTCACCAGCACAACAGTGATGATAAAGTAAGTGATGGTAATGCCGGTTAGCGCATGAAATATTCCTCTTACAAGGCCTGTTTTCCACATCTGGTTTGCTAACAAAGCGATAACGATCAAGCCGAAACTATGAAGGTCATTTTGAATGCTTAAAGGTTCTCCTGTGTATTCTGATATTTCTGCGGATAAATATGGGAATAACGTTGAGTCAAAAATAAGTCTGACAATAACGCTGACCAGAATAATCAGAAAGAATCGATCCCGTCCAAAAAAATGACTTAACTTGAGCTGTATGGTCAATCTGTCGCTGATGTAACGGCTAAGAATATAGGTGACGATCGCCTCGAATATAACAACCCAGAACGATACTGGCTTAACAATCAATAGCGGAACTAGATAGCCAGGAACTACTAAGCCAGATAAGACCCAGCCAAAGCGTAAATTAAAGAAGGCAACAACTAAAACACCAATCCAAACAGTAATGACCAGAGAGCTGGATAAGCTCCCTTCAGGAAATAGGTTTAGTGGGAATAGTGATTCAAGCACTCCTAGCTGCCTATAAGTTTTGTGATTTCAAGCGTCAATCGTTCCGCTGACATCGGCTTTTGTATAACACAGTCAACATGAACCCCCTTCTTCTTTAGTTGACGTTCTGCATGATACTCTTTAGTTATGATGATAATTTTTATGCGAGGTTTTATCTCTTTAATGACATTTAGAAGTTCGAAAATGTTAACGCCTAGAACGTGTAACTCAGAAACTACCAACTCGATATTTTCAGTTTCAAGTAATGACTCGATATTAGCAGCCTGGTTCTTAATAATCGCTTCATGCCCCATTCGCGAGCAAAGCTTCTCGAGTAGATGAGCAATATTTTTGTTTGACTCTAGTATAAGAATCTTACTCATACAAACTCCTTATCACAGGCAAAGTGATCTCAATACTTGTACCCTCTCCTACTACTGAGTCTACGGCTAGTTTGCCACCATAAGAACTAATTTGCTCCACAAAATAGGCGTATTTATTACCGAACTCCCCACTAAAGCCATCAGCGTCAGATGTTTGATTAGCGAGCAGACCATAACCCTGGCTATCAAAGTGAACGATAACGTTTCCTACATCATCAGTTCCTTCTTCAGGAACCGACTCAGACAGCATGACTGTTAGCGTTGAGTTTACGATCGAGTCTGAATAAAGCGTATCTAAGCAGAACTCCAATACATCCACGAGGAAGTAATAGTCAGTTCGTACTTTAGACATAACATTAGGCGCAGTTTTTTCAATGAGAATATGCTTTTGAACAAACGTATCTTCTTTAGTCGATAACGCTTTATTCACTAAACGCAACACATCAACAGGGTAAGCACGTTTTCGGATAAACTTATTAATCTCAACGTTCAACTCGCTTGGGGCTTTAAGGCCAGCTGAAGAGTCAATCAACGAGTCAACGGTGCTTGATAGATCTGTTCCGGAATCATCTACGGCAATCTTCAAGACTGTTTCAGTTAACTTATCCTTGAATTCAGCGTTCAGAGCATCAAGATAACCATTTCGGACATCCCGCATTTCTTCAATGTTTAGAACCCTGACAAAACGAAGCAGTATACCCGAGTAAATATCAGCTTCTTGACCAAAGTAACTTAACTCCAAGACATATGAAATTTGCCCCCATGTTTCATCAAAAGGCAAGGTTATCTTGCTTTTTTCAATTGACAGTTGTATCAAACTTTTATTTAGCGAGTCCCTATCAAGACCTGTCAATACGGATAGTAAATTAATTAAGTTGAGATCATACAGGTTAATTTTGTAAGCAATGGCAATTTTTATAGCAACCTTGTTAGCGTGCAAGATTTTGCCATTTGAGTCATAAATAGCATGAGCTTCAGTATTGGCATCAAAAGCTCGTTTAATCATTGAATACTCGTTAATAAACTTGTCACAAGTAAACCTGATGTGTCGACCGTAATCGTCCTCCTTTTTCTGCACCCGGTTAACATTCAAGTACTTTTTATTAGCTGACAAAGCAACGGGGATGAAGTCGTCGGCCAAATGCTTTAAGTGATGCTTGCGAGACTCCAAATAGAAATAGGTGTTTTTACCTGTACCGGCAGATGATGGTTTCTTGTAGTGAAGGATGAATGCTTTATTTTGAGTAACCTGAACCGGGTAATGCTCAAACTCGTCCAAGTTATCCTGTAAATCATCCAACACCCTATATATAGCGCCTTCGCTAAGTTCGTAGAAATAGTACTTATCCCCTACCTCAATGCTCATGATTAATTTATTAATATCATGTAACTGCAGAAAGTACTCAAGAAACTCAATTAAGAACTCATTTGAGCCATGGCTAGTTCTGGTGATGTTTGTTGTGTTGGATTTCAAGACTGGAAACAGTCTGCGACCAATAATATTTTTGGTTATGGCATCCTGGTCAAACCGGTTTGGCATAAATATTGCCGGTGTGATAATCGATACCAAGAGTCCCTGAATAGGAAAGTAGATATTGCTGACATTAAGCAGTACATAAGACCCAATAACTGCAAACCCACACAACAACGAAGTGACTTTTATTAGCGATGTTGTCGCCAAGGATAAAACGAGAAGGCTTACCCCCGCCGCTAAAATGACTAAAAGAGGGATGCTTAAAAGTGGGTTGGGAGTCACTATCGGCTTATTATTAATAACCGTTTCGAAAAGATAGCCTATATAGTGACCATAGTTTGTGCTTCTGGTATCGGTCAAAGGCGTTGGGATCACTGTATTATGTCCAGCGATGAACAATACAGACTTCCCTTCGAATAAAGATGGCGCTAACGACTTATCTAAAACGTCCTTGTAATGGACCGTTGGCAAAAAACTACTGCCGTATTTATAGTCGATAAGGATGGAGGCGTCGGTTGAAAACTCAAAGTTTCTACCGGCTTCCAATACAATGTCATTACTTAGAGATATCAGGTTGGGCTCATAGCTAATCAGCAAACCATCAATATAGTTTGGTAAGTTCATCGAGAATATCGATAAGCCTTCGAGATCCTGGTATTGCTCTACTTCTAAACTATCATTCCCTGCTCGAGACCTCTGCTGAACAATTTTAAGCCTATCTAACTCTCTAAAGTAATTTCTATTGGCCATAAGGTCTGGTTGGACCCCAAAAACATAAATGTTTTGGTCAGTCCACTCTGTCAAGGTACGTAAGGATTCTTCCAAATCACCTGCCGATAGTCGGTTATCATCAACCCTGACGGTAATGGTTTGAAATTCAAAGTCACTGACAAAGGAATATTCTTGGAATAAACTTAAGAAATACGTGTTTATACTCGTGAATAGGCCACTTAAGCCCAAGGTCCAAAGAACAACTAGGGTAACTGCCAGTTTTTGTAGTTTTTCTTTCTTAATGCCCGTCGCTCCAGGAAATCACGTCTCAATCAAATATTATCATAATAATCAGATAGTTAAATGTATTTTTTTGTAATACTTAATGCGATCTTTTATTGGCTGTATAGGAAGCGCATCTTATTATTAATGATTACTCATCTTACCAGTATCTAATTGGTTATGTGAATACTCTGTGAAGCCTTATAAACAAATAATCACAAGCCGAACATACTCGTCATAAAACACTGGTTGTCCACAAAAATCGTTGATAAGCCTGTGGAAAAGTATCAGCAAGTCATGATTGTGGACTTTTAGTGAGTATGGTCATTTTTAACTCACTTCATAATGCCGGGGATTGATACCGGATATGAGTAATTGGTATTAGAATCGTAGGTCTAACCTTGTTATTTTGGAATCAATCAGCTGGGAGAATATTATGAGCAACCTACTCCAATCAAAACCTGATGCCGAATGCACGGATCAACCCTGTAGCAGCATCAAACAGATTATCGAGCCCAAAGAAAAAGATTTAGGCGGCTTTTGTGTGCGCAGACTTTTTCCAGCAGTAGGCGCTAAGTCAGTTGGTCCCTGGGTTTTCTTTGATCACATGGGCCCCGCCACATTCTCTCCCGGCGATGGCGTTAACGTCCGTCCTCATCCCCACATAGGTATCGCCACCGTGACCTATGTATTTGAAGGTGAGATACTTCACCGAGACTCTTTAGGCAGCTATCAAACGATAACGCCTGGAGACATTAATCTTATGGTTGCCGGTAAAGGCATTGTCCATTCCGAGCGCGAGCGTCCAGAAGTTACGCAATTACCTCATGAACTTAATGGTTTGCAGTTATGGATGGCATTACCGATCGACAGTGAAGAGATTGAGCCTGAGTTTCACCACTATCCTTCCTCAACCATTCCCACAGTAACATTAAATGGCATAAAAGTTCGTGTCATGATGGGAAGTGCTTACGGGGTTAAATCGCCAGTGAAAACCTTTGCAGAAACCCTATATTTAGAGTGCTTACTAGAGCCTAAAGACAGCTTGCCTATGCCCAAAGCCGAAGAGTTAGCTGTTTATGTTGCCAAAGGAGCTATAGAGATTGATGGCGTAGTCGTCGAAGAGTATTCAATGGCGGTATTAAACCCTACAGAGAACCTTGAGATTAAGTCTCTTAACAGCAGCCGGGTCGCTATTATTGGCGGCGAAAATCTTGGCAAGCGTTTTATGGAATGGAATTTTGTATCAAGCTCCAAGGAGCGAATAGAACAAGCGAAGAGAGACTGGAAAGAAGGCCGATTCCCGAAAGTGACAGGCGATGAGGAGGAGTTTATTCCCCTCCCCTAACTAGTGGCATACTCTTTGGAAGTATCTAGACTATAATTGCTTCTATAAAATTACTTTCACAGAACTAGAAGCACCACGCGCTTTTGAACGTGCTTTATCAATAGAGTCAGCTTTCGCTAAAGCGACCCCCATACGACGTTTCCCTTTTACCTCAGGCTTTCCAAACAACCTTAAATGAGTATCCATATCGAGAAGAGCCTCATCAAGGTGACTAAAACTGACCTTGTCCGAATCCCCTTCTACCAATATCACTGAAGAAGCCGAAGGCCCATTCTGTCGAATGACTGGGATTGGCAAGCCTAAAATCGCTCTAGCGTGGAGTGCGAACTCTGACAGGTCTTGCGATACCAGCGTCACAAGGCCTGTGTCATGAGGTCTTGGCGATACCTCGCTGAAGATAGCCTCATCACCTTTGATGAAGATCTCAACACCAAATAGTCCTAATCCCCCTAAATCATCGGTGACTGCTTTTGCCATATATTGGGCTTGTTGCAGTGCCTGAGGTGACATGGCTTGAGGTTGCCACGATTCACGATAATCACCATCTTCTTGCGTGTGACCAACCGGCTCGCAGTAATGAGTACCATTAACCGCACGAACCGTTAGCAGCGTAATTTCATAGTCAAACTCAACAAAGCCCTCGACAATTACCCGACCTTCTCCTGAGCGGCCACCTTCTTGTGAATATTTCCACGCGGTTTCAACGTCAGATTCAGACTTGATTGTTGATTGACCTTTACCGGAACTACTCATGACTGGCTTAACCACACAAGGGATACCGACATGCTTTACCGCTTCTTGGTATTCTTCATAGGTGTCAGCAAACTGATAAGGAGACGTTGTAAGGCCTAAGTCCTCGGCTGCTAAACGACGAATACCTTCACGATCCATGGTTAAGTTAGTCGCTCTTGCTGTTGGGATAACCTTAAAACCTTCTTGCTCCAATTCAAGAAGCGTCTTTGTGGCAATAGCTTCTATTTCAGGAACGATAAGGTGTGGCTTTTCTTGCTCCACCAGCGCCCTTAAAGCTGCACCATCTAACATATTGATTACAAAGCTTTTATGAGCCACTTGCATGGCCGGCGCATTGTCGTATCGATCAACAGCAACAACCTCAACGCCAAATCGTTGAAGCTCTATGGCGACTTCTTTACCGAGCTCTCCTGAGCCGAGCAGCATCACTCTTTTTGCAGTTTCAGAAAAAGGGGTTCCAATCTTGGTCATAATAGGGCTTGTTCAGAATTTTTAGCTAGATTATCAGTCGCTAATGCTGCGTGCAACTTGTTTGGCTCTATGGTTAAATTACCCAAAATATTGTGTTCTGAGATGACTAAATGAAAGCCAGTATATTCCTTTTCTTTGTAGGCATTGCTTTACTAAGCCCAGCGACAGTTAATGCTGAAGACGCCTGCCCGGATTACCGTAAATTTGACGAAGGTAACATCATAGACTCGCTGAAATCATCCAAAACAACAACTGCTTGCGAATTACGACTGCTAGAACATGTGCGCTCTCGATTAAATACTAGTGACAAGCCTAATAAAAAACTCTTACGAGCCTACGATCGCCGTGCATCTAAAGCGATTAAAGATAATCGTCACATTACAGAGCAATTAAACCAACATGCTTCACTGCCAAGCACTTTAGCAGAACCACAACAGAAAGGTTTTTATGTTAACCCAGTCTGAATTACTACAGTACAGCCGCCATATAATTCTTCCGGAGATTGATCTGGCAGGTCAGGAATCCATTAAAAGCAGTCATATCCTTATCATTGGTATGGGAGGTTTGGGCTCACCCGCGGCATTGTATTTAGCCGCTGCTGGTGTTGGAAGTTTGACTATAATCGATCATGACACCGTTGAAACCTCTAATTTACAGCGTCAAGTTATCCATGATCTAGAGAATATAAGTCAGTCCAAAGTCACTTCTGCTGAACAAAGTTTGTCGAAGCTGTCAGCCCACTTAAAAGTGCATTCAATTCAACAAAAAGCGTCTCTTGAGCTGCTCAATTCACTGAGTGATAAACATAGATTTACAGCAGTATTGGATTGCAGCGATAATTTTGAAACGCGCTTCATGTTGAATCAATGGTCAATAGACAGTGGCATACCGCTTATCTCAGCTTCTGCAGTTGGTTTTACAGGACAACTGGCCGTCTTCAATCAATCAACAGAAAACGCGTGCTACCAGTGTCTTTACAGTCAAACAGATTTACCCGAAGGAGACTGCGAAGACCAAGGTATTCTATCTCCTGTGGTTGGCACTATGGGAACTTTGCAGGCAACTGAAGCTTTAAAGTTGATACTAGGGCTCGGTACGATGAAAAAAAGCTATCTGCTTAAGTATGATGCCTTAGCGACCGAGTTTAAACGCTTTAGTATTACAAAAGATCCTGAATGCCCTATCTGTAGCTAGTACCATTTCTTAAACTTAAACCAAAGCATTAGACCAATCGCTATCACCAAACATAATCCAGAAACAACCCAAAAAGCGTTGTTATTCTCCGTTCCTGGTAGGCCCGCCACGTTCATCCCCAACATTCCAGACAAAAATGTTAAGGGTAAAAATATAGCCGATATAATAGCCAGCACGTAAAGACGGTTGTTTTGTTCATAACCTATTTGAGTCAGCAACTGCTCTTGCAAGGCCATAGAGCGCTCACGAGATAGCTCCAAGTCTTCTAACAGTCTCGCTGTTTTATCTCGGTCATCTTTTAGCTCTTCAAGTAACTGGCGAGTTAAAAGTGGGCTCTCACAACGAATTAATTTGTCGAGTGCATCTTTTTGAGGCGTTAAGTAGCGCTTAACCGTCGCTGCCTGACGACGAAGGTTACCAAGCACACTACCCATGCAACGACTATCAACAGACTCAATCCGATCTTCCTGATAATCCAGCTCTTCCTCAAACTTTTCAAAGAAATCTTCAATTCTAATCGCAAGCCTTTCAATCAATAATGCTAAAAACTCACCCGGTGTTTTGGGGCCGATACCACTTTCCAGGTTTTTAAAGATATCTTGTAGCGATAAACTCGATCGATTACAGCTTGTGATGACTGTAGTGTTGTTCATCCACATGCGGATCGAAATCATATCTTCTGGATCGGCATCAGGATTAAGGTTTACGCCACGCAAGCAAATCAGTAATGACTCTTCATCTTGATACAGCACAGGACGTGTTTCAGCTTTCAATAACTGCTCTTTAAACACACTGTTTAGTAAAGGACTTTCATCCAACCATTCACAGTCTTCTTCAATCGAGTAATTCATCCTGTACCACCGATAAGCTCTTGGAACATCATCGGTTTCAGTAATTAATGCCCCTTTATTAGAAATGTCTTTATAGTCCATTACTCATCACCTTTCTCGCCATTATTAGGTTTTTTGCTACTCCGCTGATCACTGATTGAGATTGGGAAGTTGGCTTGGTCATCAAACTTGAAGTGCAAGTCTCTTTGCGGGAATGCAATGACAATACCCTCTTCCTTGAAGTGTTTGTTGATACTAAAGCGTATATCACTTCTGATGACGCGTAGCTCTCTAACAGCACCCACCGTCGCCCAAAACCACAAGTCAAACACCAAAGCACTATCGGCAAAATCTTCAAAGATTACCGCTGGCGCGGGATCATCGATAACAGACTCATGGTCTTTAAGAATCTTTTCAAGGATAGCTTTGACCTTTTCAATGTCGCTACCATATGCCACTCCAACTCTAACCGAAGTGCGAATATTGGGGTCAACCAATGTCCAGTTAATCAAGTTGGCTTGCAGTAAACTACTATTCGGCACAACCATATGAGCTCCATCGATCCTCTTGATCATGGTCGAACGGTTTCCAACCTCAATAACTCGTCCCAAATGCCCTTCATATTCAACGATGTCATTAATTCGCACTGGTCTTTCTGACATCAAAATCCAGCCGCTGATGAAATTGTCCATCACTGTTTTAGCGCCAAAGCCGACACCGATAGCAACTGCACCAGAAATAAAGGCAAACGCGGTCAGAGGAACGTTAAAAAAGGATAAGGTGGTGACAGTAATTAACGCCAGTAAGATAAAGAAAATAAGGCGCTTTAAGATAACCAAGTTATCTTCTGCCATTTTGAATTTCGCTAAAATTTTGCGAGTAATAAACTTCGAGAAGTAATGGCTGAATAATGCGGCAATAATAATGAATAAAATAGCCAACAATAACTGCGACAAAGTCACGTCGAACTTGTCACCAATGGAGAATAAAGGTTTAGAAAGTAATTCTTGCATAATTGATAGTCATTACAAAGTTATACCAATCATAAAATATTAATAAAACCTTGTATATAAAAAAGCCTTAACTATCTGTCAGTTAAGGCTTTTATTAATCCTACATTCAAACAAAGTTTAGATATCAGTGTTACTCTTCTCAAAAGCTGCGATTAACTCAGGCTTTGACTTAATGGTAATCAAGTCAGCGAGAATGTTTGCAGCTTCTTTCAATAACACATCAGGCTCATCTTCTTTGTTTTCATCTTCAGCTGTCTCAGCTTCTGATTCTGCTTCTTTTTCCAGCTCTGCCAAAGGCTCTAAGCCTTGCAGTTTACGCTTGATATTCTCACGCTTAAGACGTAACTCATCATTTTTTTGCTGTTTCGCAAGTCGAGTCTCATAGTTCAATGACACTAACTTGTTGTCACGCTCAACTTTGGCACGCTCAATATCATCAACAAAGAAAGAGAATTCTTCATTGCTTTCTTTGCGCTTCTCATGACGAAACTGTAGGTACGGCATAAACTGATCTAGCGTTCCAGCAGGTTGAAACTCTGCTGTTTTTATCGTATCCCACGTCAAAGCATTGTCGTAGGCACTTTCACCATATTTTTCAGGATCAAAGATGGTCGGGAACTTGATATCAGGCTGCACACCTTTATTTTGAGTACTCGCGCCTGTCACACGGTAGTACTTTTCGACAGTAAGCTTTAATGCACCAACGTTAAGCTCAGGGTTGCGTAAGTAGCGATTTAAATCCGCAACGCTTTGCACCGTCCCTTTACCAAAAGTATTTTCACCAATGATGAGGCCACGCCCATAATCCTGAATGGCACCGGCAAAGATTTCAGAGGCTGAAGCGCTAGAACCATTAACCATTACCGCTAAAGGCCCATTGTACAGCGACACGCCATCATCATCTTCGAGCACTCGCAATTGACCACCACTGCTTTGCCCTTGAACCACGGGGCCTTTATCAATAAAGAGGCCAACCAAGTCAACAACTTCGCTGAGTGAACCACCGCCATTGTTACGAAGGTCGATAATCAAACCGTCAATCGAGTCTTTTTTCTTTAACTCAGTAATTAAGCGCGCCACATCTTCGGTAGTGCTGGTTATATTGTTCCCTTCTTCACCATCACGAGCCGCAGCTTCAGAGTAAAACGACGGTAACTCGATAACTCCTAAATTAAATTTTTCACCGTTCTGCTCTACTTCAATGGTGTCCGATTTCGCAGCTTGGTCTTCAAGCTTAATCTCTTCGCGAACGATTCTGACCACTTTCGGCATACCATCACCCGCTTCGGTGAAAGGGATAATTTGTAACCGTACTATGGTACCCGCTTCGCCTCGAATCAAGTCGACAACATCATCATTTCTCCAACCAATCACATCGACCATATCACCTTTATCACCTTGAGCGACGCCAATGATCTTGTCATTCTTGTGGATTTGGCCGGATTTTTGCGCAGGACCTTTATTCACGACTGAGACAATTTTGGTAAACTGATCTTCTTGTGTCAGTACAGCGCCAATGCCTTGTAACTTTAAGCTCATGTTAATGGCAAAGTTCTCAAATCGGCGCGGCGTGTAATAGGTAGTATGCGGATCAATTGCCGAGCTGACCGCATTCATGAAATAACCAAAGACATCTTCGCTGTTGGATTGAGATAACCGGCGGATCGCAGAACGATAACGGCTTTTTAACTTGTCTTTAATTTCTTCATCCGTTTGTTCGGCAAGCTTTAGATTCAAGGCATCATTTTTGACACGCTTACGCCAAATGCCATTCAACTCTTCTTCACTTTTCGCCCAATCTGCTTCTGTACGGTCATAGGCAAAAGTTTCATCTTCATCGAATGTAATCGGCTTTTCTAACAACTCCAGAGCGTATTTGTATCGCTCACGGAAACGCTCTTCAAATATTTCAAAGAATGAGTAAGCCATCTCAAGCTTGCCGGTTCTAAGCGCATCATCGAACTTATCTTCATAAACTGATAACTGTTCAATATCGCTCTGATAAAAATAACTACGATTTGGATCAAAAGTCTTTATAAGCTGCTTAAAGGTTTCTTTTGATAATTCATCATCAAATTTGGGGTGTGAATAGTGGCTTTGCATTAATAAAAATGCCACCAAGCGTCCTGTCTCGCGGAACTTCGTTTCCGGCTCCATCCCCATACTGGCTGGAGCTGGGAAAGAATATTCTTCCTCTTGAAGCTGTGTCTCAGATTGGTTTGATGCCTTATCTGCGCCAGTATCTGCTACTGATGCAAATGAAATGCTTAACGTGAATACGGCTAGTAACCATTTTTTATCTATCATTCATTAACCTTTGTGTTTGCCACCGTCTTTCTTAATAGACTTTCTTACCTTCCTAAGGTTGCGTAAATTTACGTAAAATACAAGCCTTAGAGTGTTAAAAAGTGTGATTCCAGCCTTTCTTGTACAAAAAAAGAGCCACAAGGACTCTTTTTTGTATGAAATTCAAGCACTTTGACAGTTTACATAAAAGCCTGAATACCGGTCTGTGAACGACCAAGAATTAACGCATGGATGTCATGGGTCCCTTCATAGGTGTTGACTGCCTCTAAATTCATGGCGTGACGAATAACATGGAACTCATCACAAATACCGTTACCGCCGTGCATATCACGAGCCATACGAGCGATATCTAGAGCTTTACCGCAGGAATTACGCTTAACCAGCGAAATCATTTCTGGTGCAAAACGTTTCTCATCCATCAAGCGCCCTACACGGAGAGCCGCTTGTAATGCAATGGTGATCTCGGTTTGCATGTCTGCCAGTTTCTTTTGGAATAACTGGGTCGATGCTAATGGCTTGTTGAACTGCTTACGATCCAAACCGTATTGACGCGCAGCATGCCAGCAGAACTCAGCAGCGCCCATAGCACCCCAAGCAATACCGTATCGAGCACGGTTCAAGCAGCCGAACGGCCCTCGTAAACCTCTAACCTCAGGGAACATGTTTTCTTCAGGGACAAAAACTCCATCCATCACGATTTCGCCTGTGGTTGAAGCGCGTAGCGAGAATTTGCCATCAATTTTTGGAGCCGACAAACCTTCCATGCCCTTTTCGAGGACAAAACCACGGATATCGCCTTCATCATCTTTACCCCAAACCACAAAAACGTCTGCAATCGGCGAGTTGGTGATCCACATTTTTGTGCCGCTCACTGAATAACCACCTTCTACTTTCTTGGCGCGGGTTTTCATGCTTGCAGGATCTGAACCGGAATCAGGCTCAGTCAAACCAAAACAACCGACCCACTCGCCTGTAGCGAGCTTGGGTAGATATTTTTCTTTTTGTGCTTCAGTGCCATACTCATTGATTGGGTGCATCACTAAGCTTGATTGTACTGATAAAGCCGAACGGTAACCTGAGTCAACGCGCTCTACTTCACGCGCGACAAGACCGTAAGCAACGTAAGATGCGCCAGCACAGCCATAGCCATCAATCGTAGAACCTAACAAGCCAAGCTCACCCAACTCGTTCATGATTTCACGATGGAAGTGCTCGTGGCGATTAGCTTCAAGGACACGAGGCATCAACTTGTTTTGGCAATAGTCGCGAGCAGTATCACGGATCAGCCTTTCTTCTTCAGTCAGCTGGTCGTCTAGGAGCAGGATGTCATCCCAATGTTCTAATAAGGCTTTAGACATATTCGTTTTGGTTCTAATAAATGTTGAATGGAATATACGCAATCTTAACAAATTTAACCAGTCCATAACTACTGGTCTGATGAGAGTGTCTTTTAACTGCTTATATTCAGACAAAAGCCAGCTCGAAAGCTGGCTTGTAAGGAATAAAAAGTCCGTCCTTGGATAAAAGCCTCCCACTGGAGATCTTAATTCATCGACAAGTAATAACGACTCATCGCTACAGCAAATTCAGCGCGTGTCATCAATTCTTGAGGATTGAAATGGGCAATGATAGTCGGTTCTAGATCGAACGGTCCTTGCTCAATGCTAAAACTCACGCCTAAGACACCTCGATCGATTGCATGCTGTACATA
Organism: Kangiella marina; assembly: GCF_039541235.1. Classification (NCBI taxonomy): domain Bacteria; kingdom Pseudomonadati; phylum Pseudomonadota; class Gammaproteobacteria; order Kangiellales; family Kangiellaceae; genus Kangiella; species Kangiella marina. The sequence continues at coordinate 173,567 of NZ_BAABFV010000001.1, forward strand.
ATGCTTCAAACCTTCTGGCACCATGTCTTGATCGGCAATCACTACGCGCTGATCACGATAAGCAGCCGTTAAATTTTGACCGTCATAGCTTGAATTGACGCCTTCTAAACTGAGCGACTGCATCAGTGAGTATGCCGCATCAAGCTTGCTGACTTTTCCTTTAGGGTCAAAGCTTGAACCACTGGCGGCCATCACTGGAGACTGAACCTGCGCTCTGTCTTTTAGTGCACTACCGGTTTGAGTCACGGCATTTACACTCGCTGCTTGTTCAGTTTTAACGTCGGTGAAAACTTTATCTGCGGCGTTGTTCGACTGACGAATACCCGCGCCAAGCGTTAAGTAATCAGCCATCTGTGCACGCGTGATTAAATTGTCAGGTTTAAAGCCTCTTGAGGTGCTGTCCACTAATTGCTCACTGACCGCATGCTCAATGAAGCTTTGAGCAGGGTGGCCAACCACATCATCTAAGCCAACAAAACCATCAGTGCGAATCATTTTAATGTTTGTTTCAATAGTGTCAGGCGCTGCATAACCGTTTGTCGCATCAACTGGGTCAACGTCCATGCCAGAAATGCCGCCAATACCATTAGCTTTAATAGTCCAAGTACCTGCTTCACCTGGAGCCACAACCGCAATGTTCTCACCCAATACTGGTAGCGCAATGCTAGAACCATATCGCTTACCTGATGGGCTAAATAACGATAGACCCACGGTGTTATCGGAAACACGAGCACTCGCCATCACCAAAGAAATATCGCTTTCAACATTGAAAGTCTCACCCGCATTTTCACCTACTGGCGAAAATGGAACACTTAGCGGAAACTCTCCTGCTAGCGATGTTAAAGAGCGTGCATTAAAATCACGTTCAATTTTTGTCGTCTGCCCGAAGTCTTGGCTTTCGCTTAACACCGCTTTAACAGCCGCATAGGCATTCACGTAACCAGCGCCAGCTTCCCACGGCTCAAGTCCTGGCATATTCGTAGCAGTTTCTTGCAAGATACGCTTAACGTCACGCCAGTCCATAGACGGATTGGCTTCTAACATTAATGCCACGATGCCTGAAATATGAGGCGCAGACATTGAAGTGCCGCTTGAATGCGTATAGTAAGGAACTTGTGACGCTGGTAATGCTTCAACATCACCATCAATGCTCAGCCAAGAAGTACTACCTAATGACGCACGAGCTGAAGCAATATCAACACCCGGCGCAGTGATAGTTGGGCGATCGACCCACTCAAAAGTCTCACCATCAATCTCAACGGTGCCACCCTTGCCTTTCACACCACGAGAACTAAAGTCAGCTAAGTTACCGTTTTTATCACCCGCAGCCACAGTCACAACCCATGGTGCTTTTTTAAAGTTACCGGTAATAGTGCCTTCACCGTTGCCAGAGTTACCTGCTGAGAACACCACAATAACGCCATTATCGCTTAACTTTTTGGTAATAACGTTGGTTGGGTGATCAGGGTTAAAGTCAGAACCTACATCACCAGTACTGCCGAATGAATTTGAAATAACACGAATGTTATACTCGAATTTATGGCTTAAGGCGTAGTCAAATCCACCTAGCGTATCGAGGATGAAAAGCCCTGCGCCCGAACCATAACCAATAATTTTTGCACCCGGAGCAACGCCTTCTTGCTCACCATTAGACATGCTGCCGTTACCGCCGACAGTTCCCGCTACGTGCGTACCGTGACCGCCACCGATATCCGTGTTAGCAACATCTTCTTGATAAGTAATTGGTGCAACGTCACTGAAAGAACGAAGGTTCGTTTGAGCCAATACGTTTTGTACAACATGGTTTGGGTATTTCAAATCTGGATGAGTGCCGTCAACACCAGAGTCATTGACCACAACACCAATACCACGTCCCGAAAATGGTAAGCCTTGGCTACGAAGACTGCTGTCTGCACGCAAACGATCAACGCCTGTTATTTCAGTAGCACCTTGGTTTTCATAAGAAAGCTCTGAATTGTGCCAAACGGAGCGTACATCATCACGCTCATAAATAGCTTCGATTTGCGACTTGGTAGCTAACAAACCAATAATCGGTACATTCTGTAAGCTAATACCAGTAGTCACTCCAAGCTGCTCTAAAGCATTTAACTGAAGTGGTGTCGCTGGACCATCACCTTCAAACGTGACAATAACCTCAAACACTTCAGCTTCTGATGCTGTAGGTAGCATCTCACTCAATTGAGGACCTAAAGATTTTGCTGACAAGCCTAACGATGTTACTCCAAGCCCTGCTGCAAGCATGGCCGCTTGTAACGGTTTTGATTTAAATATTGATGTTTTTTTCATGTTTTTTCACCCATTTAGTCATTACAAAATGAGGATGCCATGAAATAAGGGAGGTTGAATATCGGGGAAACCCCCTAGAATTATGCCTGCTTTTACCTAGTTATGGTGTGGTGTATAAAGTAGCAAGCTCGCTATTAAAACCGTTCAGCACGCACTCTGTTCAGCACGTACTGGTTTAAATCAAGAGCTTGTGTTGCGCGGCGTACTTTACCAGCTCTGCCGAATTAGCCGCATCGAGCTTATCAAGAACTTTACCACGATGGTTTTCCGCAGTTTTAACGCTAATATCCAGTGCTCGCGCAATCTCCTTCGTGGTTTTCCCATCGACCACCAAGTGAAACACTTCACGCTCACGTTTGGTTAGATTTTTATAGGGGTCACTCCACTTCTCGGGTTGGGTATATTGATTCGCCAAAACCTGCGCCGCGTATTGGCTGAAATAACTTTTCCCAGAGGCTAGAGTTTTGACTGCCTGAATAAGTTCTTCGCTGGCGCTATCTTTTAATAAATACCCTGATGCGCCCGCCCGAACCATATGAATCACATATTCTTCTTCTTCGTGCATGGTCAATACCAGAATTCGACAGTCGGGTAGCTTTTGATGAATCCTTTTCACCACTTCCATACCATTCAATTCAGGCATGCTAATATCCACAACAGCAATCTGTGGCTCAAGCTCAAAGGCTTTCTCCACTGCTTCTACGCCATTGGAGGCCTCACCGACGACCATGCACTCATCATCTTTGGCTAAGATGCTAACAAGTCCCTGTCTTAAAATCGTATGGTCATCAGCTAATAAAACTCGAATCATGATTAATGGCTCCCCATCAATAACATTTTAATTTCAGCACCTTGATTGGGAGCCGAGTTAATCATCAACTGGCCGCCAAAAGCTGAAACTCTGTCTTGCATCGCAGCCAAACCAAATCCATCAGGGCCGAGCGCTTCATCAGTATTCATGCCAATACCATCGTCTTTAATCTTAACCATTAACAAACTCGGCTGGGATACGACCTGAACAATAATTTGTTCAGCCTCAGCATGTTTAATCGCATTGGTCACTGACTCCTGAACCACTCGAAAAACCAGTGTCTGCGTTTCTTCATCCAGCTCATGATCGAGCTGTGTTTCAAGCGAGATATCCGCTTTTTCTTCTTCACGCATCACTCGGGTTAACCACTTTAAGGCTGGCTCAAGCCCCAAATCATCAAGAATTCTAGGGCGCATGAGTCTTGATATTTTTCGTGTATCGCTTAAAGCCTGTCTCGCTAACTCAAGACTGTCTTTTAGTGATTGCTGTATCTCATCGGAAACGGGATCTTTAGCCGTCAACTCCAGTTGATTAATTAAAGCCGTTAACAGCTGACCTACGCCATCATGAAGTTCACGAGCGATATGTTTACGCTCATCCTCTTGCACACGCCAAACGCGTTTCGCTAGACTGCGCATCTGTGTGTTGCCGCTGGCTAAATTTTCGGCAATTTTATTCTGTTTTAAACTCAGTGCATCAAGGGCTTTACTGATCTCATCACTCTTTGTCATTGACTAGCTCCATAAAATCATCGTTCCGGTAGTAACGTCCTTGAAGTGAAATAAGGTTTTGTCTTTGTTGCTCTGATAATTGTTGTAGTAATTCGGTAAAACTTGCGTGGGCACTTTGAGCATACTCTTTAGATTTTGTCGGTTGATTTTGCAACTGATAGTAAATCGCTTGCAACCTATCAATTTGATAATGTCGCCAATAGGTACCCACACCACGCTTTAATAGCATCAACTTATCTAAGCTGACTTTGAGAGCATCGACATCCCCCTTCTGGGCACTAATAAACCCCATCAAAATAAGCTTTCTCAGCTGGTAATACTTGTGTAAGTCTAAGTCATATTGGCCAAAACTTTTTTGAATACTTTCTACATCAGTATCCACCTGGTCAGAAATAAGCTTTGCTTCAAGCTGATATATTAAGGTTTCAAGGGCAGCTTTAGCCGTCACTTGAGTGAGCGATGCAGGTTCAGTCTGTACCACCGCTCTACCCTGGTAACGTTCAAGTCGTGCCGAAAAAGCATCATAAATAAGCTGCTGCGAACGGTTATTTTCTTCCTCGAGCAATGGCAAGATATCTACGAGTAACGACTCTGCCTGCTGGTAGTCACCATAAGCGGTAAACCACTCAATGAGCCATAACCCAAACTCTACTTGGCCACGGATATCCTGTCTATCCTTCAGCTCACTCTTAATGTCAAAAAGCTGCTCTGTTGGTTGTATGAAGTTACCTTGTAAGAATGCAATTTTAGCCAAGTAAGCTTTGGCCACGATGCTTTCCTCATAAAGGTTAAGCTCTTGAGCTTTATCTAACGCGGACTGATACATTTGATAAGCTGACTGCCACTGCCCTTTTTGTAACTCAAGCTGAGCCATATTTTCATTAACACGTAACACACCTACAGGATCTTCAACTTTTTCGTAGTAAGCCTTTGCTTGTTCCCAGTAGATTGTTGCCTGCTCTACATCCGATAATAAAAAGAAAATGTAAGCAACGTTGTTAAGGCTCTCGGCTTTTAACCAATCATCATCCAGCTTCATTCTAATACTGAGTGATGCACGGAATTGCTCCAGTGCCTTGTGGTACATCCCCTGCTCCTCGGCGATAACCCCTAACTCATTAAAGAGATCAGCTTGTTTTACCGAATCATTGCGTGATTGGTTAACTTTTAAAGCTCTTACCAAGCTGTGCTCGGCCTGTTCGTACTCACCTTTTATTGCGAAGACAGAGGCCAGGTTGGATAAGCTGGTTACAACACCTCTCGTATCATCAGACGCTTCGCGAGAAGATAGTCCTTGTTGATAATAGTCCAAGGCCATATCGAGCTTGCCTAGCCGATGATAAGCAACACCAAAGGCATTAAGAACATCACCTTCTAACTGAGTATTCTTTAACTTCTTTGCCGTTACCAAAGCTTTAACCAAGTAGTTGTCCACGGCCTCCTGTGTGTTTCCTTGCCATATGGATACTTTTGCCAGTTCATACCAAGCAGAAGGATGGTTTTCGTCTTGGGTGACAATTCGCTCGAGTTGGTTTTGAGCCAGCTCGAATGATTGCTGCTCTGTGTATAGTTGCGCTAACTCAAAACGGATATCATGATGGTTTGGTAATTGCTTTAAGATACTCAGGTAGGTTTGAATGGCTTGTTCATAATCCTCGGCTAACAACTGAAGCTCAGCCGTTGTTCTTTTGTGGGTTAACGAATTCTCCGCAGAGTGCTTAAGCGCTTCAGCGAAAGCTTGTTCCGCCTCTAATACCCCACCAGCTTGAGCTTCCAGTCGTCCCAATTGAAACCAACCTTTGGCATAGTCAGGAAGGGTTACCAATAAACTGTTCAGGCGTTCTTTAGCGCGAATCTCTTCTCCTTGCTGCAGTAAGATCCCAATCTCAGCAATCGCTTGCAAGTTAACTTGACTGAAGCCAGACTCAGTTGAGTCGATCGTTTCAAGATCGAAGTGTTCCTGAATAGCTTGTATCAGCTGATTAAAGTCTTTGGACAGCTCATTTTTATTGGAGCTGAACTGCGCAAGAGGTATTACTGTAAGGCTATGACCAGAAACATGAACCAAACGGGCGCTAACTTGAAACTGTGTAGGGCCTGTAGGTATAAGCTTGGTGGTCAATAAATAGGGGCTTTGTGTTAAATCACTAACCACCTTAAGTTTAGCGTCATCCAACGGTTGTTGATAACCCAGTAAATCCAATGTTCTTCTCGAGCGGTCGAAGCTTACAACACGCAGATTCGAAATTTGTGATAGCTCATCAGAGAGGAGTAATGGTAACCCTTCTGTTAACCACTCATCTCCTTTTTGAGGTTTGGTTTCGAAAGGCAGCACCACTAAAGATTGATTATTTTCAACAGTACTAGCAGCTGCAACCTCGGCGACTCCCTTCCCGCCTGAACCACTCCACCAAAATAAAGTGCCGACACCTAAGATTACAACTGTGGTAATCAGCATCAAAAAAAGTCCGCTTCTTTTAAGCGGCGAATGGGACGCGCTAGCAGTACTAGAACTCAGTAATTTTTTTACATCGGCGACGCTTTTTGGTCTGGATTCAGCAATGGGCGCAATACAGCGCTGAATGGTTTCCTGATAACCTGAATATTGCTTTGGTAGTTTAAGCTTACTTGTTGAAAGCTTTTCCTTGATGAGTTCGCTTTGGGTCCTTGACTGATAAGGGGACCGTCCAACAATAATCTCATGTAAGATTAAGCCAAAAGCATAAATATCAATCGACAACGTAACTTTTCCCGCCTGCAAATATTCAGGTGGCGAATACAAAGGCGACCCCGCTATCACTCCACTGTTAGCGTCACCAACGGCACTCGCGATACCAAAGTCTGCGATATACAGTTGGTGATTATCATCGATGAGTATGTTCTCAGGCTTAAGGTCTTTGTGCTTAATTCCTTTCGCCTCAGTCGCTTGAAGAGCTCCCAATATTTGCTCTATAAAACTATTGAGAAGCTCTTTTGAACTGCTACGATTTGAGTCTAGCCACTGGCCTAAATGTTCCCCGTCAATCCAATCCATGGTGATAAAATGATGGTCAGCATCCTCATAATATTCGTGCACACGCACAATATTCGGATGGGATAGTTGCCTGAGGGTTAAGATTTCATTTTTAAAGTGCTGGAGGGATGCTGCACTAACAAGATGCGAATGTAATACTTTAACGGCAACAAGGGAGTCGAGCTGTAGGTCTTTCGCTTTGTAGACACAGCCAAACTTGCCGCAACCTTGAAGGGATAAAACTTTGAAACGCCCGGCGAGCAGAGCATCAGCTTTTAGAGTCGCTGGTTTCGATAAAACTTGCGTTTCACTTAACGAATCGGACTTAGTTTCTTTGTCTAAGTCATCATTCCCCATTAATCTGCGCTCCTGTGGCTAACAAGCCAAATAATCAATGTATTCAGAAGTTCCCCGTGCTTTTTAATGCACAGCAGCGAATATTTGCTCTTTTATGGGTTGTTTTTGTGCAAATATATGCTCTGGAATATGACTTAATATAGCAGATATTTCGTTTTGTAAAACAATAGCTTCTGAATTTATTTTGATTTGCTCAGAAACCAGATTTAGGATTTCTAGATCTAACTCGGTTAAGACTTTATTAGCCTCTTTACTGTCAGTATAAACCACACCTACCAAGTTGTTATCCGATAATAGCGGAATACAAGCCAAAGCGGCTATTTGCTTGCGTTGAATACTCTCTCTGGAGGCTAGCTGATGCTCAAGCCTAACATCCATTGCGAGGATCGGGCTTTTACGCTGCAATGCTAATTGCATTGCGCCGACGCTTCCCTCAAAAGATTGATGGTGAAACTCTTGTCGCGACATTCCCTTAGCTGCGCAAACCGTTAAGGTTTCTGGGGAGTTTCCTAACATTACAAGGCCGCGTTGGGTGCCTGTTAAGTTAAGCAAAGAAAATAACTGCTCATCCAAAGCATCCAGTAACGATTGATGAGCGAGTTCGTTGTAGGACTTTCTAGATTGTTGAATGCGCCAAGCGTTATGAGCATTAGTAGCATCAAGTTGTTGCTGAGATTGAAGCTCAAATAGACAATTGATATCGCCTAATGAAATCAGGTCGTTAGTACTTAGCTCGCGATCGACAACCGACTCACCATTAACTTTGACGCCATTCGAGCTTAGGCCATCTTTTAAAAACCAGTGTTCGCCACTAGACTCCACAAACGCATGCTTGCGTGAGACGCTGGGATGATTAAGCCTGACTTCACAGTCATGGTCTCTACCGACTTGATAGTGAGAGTCCTCAAATAAAACGCTTTCCTTAGCCGGCTTATCAGGATAACAGGCCGTTATTCTGGCTGGCATAATTTAATAACCTCAGTTAATTAGTCGTAAACTAAAACGAAGCGTATTGGCTAAAGCTATAAGCTCACCAGCCACGTTATCAATGTCACGACTAGAGCGCCATACATTAGGAATATCTGTACCACTAGCTGCTTCAACTAATTGGTTAAACTCATTAACCTTATTACTCGCTTGCACGTAACTTTGCTGAGTAATCAGCTGCTGCACTTCATTTAACTTAGCGTTTAGTGACGTGTAGGTTGCTGAAGACATCTGAGAAGAGAAGTTGCTTAAAGTGGTGCTTAGATTATTCATTTTTGCGGTCACTACCGTAGTCGCTAATCTCAAGTCCGCTAAAATTAAGAACTGAGAAAACTTGCCCGTTGTCCCTCTAGCGCGGTAACTGCCGGAACCCATGGTCATAGTGATGTCTTTAAACTGACCGCCAAGAGGTGCTTTAAATAAGCGTAAAGGCGTTCCAACAGTATACTCTAAATTATGAGTATGGATATCAACCGTCACGAGACCTGAGAATGAAAGGCCTTCTGTTGAAGGAGGCTCAACGGTGATCAGCATCGGAAATGCTGACAGTAAATTCGTATTTAGGCTTGAAGGTAAACGATTTAGGATGCTGGTATCGGTTATATCAATCACCTCAGCGGTTAAGCCAATACTGTTATCATCTAAACCAATAACATCTTCAAAGGTAATGGTGAAGTCTGCCTCTATGCCTCCTGCTAACTCTATATCAGCGGTGACTTTATTCCCTCCATTGACTGTTAATTCAACCGGTGAGCTTTGCGCTGTGGCAAAACAACCAATCGCAACAATAGTAACCGCTAAGCGGCTAAGGAAATTCGACATTCTATACCTCCAGTGAGCTAAACAACCTTTGTAACGCCTTCAAAATTACTATTAGTAATATATGAATAGCGTTCAAAATACTTTTAATTAACTCTCAATGCAACACATTATTACAGTTGACGACAGCTATACAACTAATAAACAAAGCAGACATTAACTTTAATTTTCAAAGAGTTAAAGCTGAACCTTAAAGTTCTTTTTTTAATAAACTTTTTATCAGGAACTCTCCAAAAATTGTCTGCTCAGAGGTTAGAGCTGCACGTCATTTAGGACTAGCTTTGGCAAACCATTTTGGGTTGTGCCAAGCCTAGAACCATCTGATAGCAAGCGATAACAGCAATGTTCAGATTACTAATAGCTATCGTTCAAATTAATCAGACTTATTTGACCTTAAAATAGATACCTTTGGAATGGGGGTTTCCCCCTACTTCGACTCGGTCATGATCCCCAAAACCAGCTGCTATGTGACGTCCTTCACAAAAAAAGGGGCCCGAAGGCCCCGATGACTACAGCAATGATCCGCGCTTAGTCTTGGATCAATTTAGATAGTGTTGTGTTAATCGTATAGTTAGTCAGCACGCTAGCATAACCATTAACTCGAAGGTTATAAGTACCTTCCATGGTTGGTGCGAAACCTAATACTTCTGGGTTCGCCAATGACGCGCTTGACGCTACAGAGTCACCATTAGGGTCGATTAGCTCGTAATCTAAGTCGGCTACGCCTTCCCAGCTTAACGTCGACTCAATGAATGCTACGGTACCGTCAACTTCAAAAGGATGATCTTGGAACTGGATATTTTCAGCTGAAGGACCAATAGTTCCTTCAATGAAGAACTCTTCAGTCACCACTGTCGTGCCATTATCAACCAACTGACCATCAACCTTTAACGCATCCAGGTTGATTTTTCCTTCTACATGGCGTAGCTCAACAGAGTGAACATCGCGAGATGCTAAATCTCTAACCGCAAAACTACGAGTCTCAGGAGACTGACTGTAGAAGTCAACGATGCCATAGCTGTTGCCGTCGATCACTAACTCACCACGACCACCCTGCTCGCTCGCCTGATAGACGATTTGCAGGCTCTCACCGATAAAGTCGAACATGGCTTTAGAGCCGCGTTTCTTCGTTTCAAGGTAGGTACCACCAAAACTCTCAGCAGAGTTCACAGGTTTCCAACGAGAAGTGTAATCAATATTGGCATCAGACTGATCGACGTCATTCCAGAAACCTTGGCTTGACCACTCAGTTGAACCGTTCATGAAGTTTGAGCGAACCCCTTCTGTATTGCGCGCTAACTCAACTGCTGCTCTAACATTAACGTAACCATCACCAACTTGGTGGAACTGGTAACCAGGCATATCATCTGCAGAATCACGAATGATATCTTCGATTTGGTCTGGAGAAAGATCTGGGTTCACTTCCAACAACAATGCAGCCACACCAGCGATGAATGGCGTTGCCATTGACGTACCGCTCAGCGATGCATAGTAAAGATGGTAATCAGGGTAATCAGGCTCGATGACTGGACCTGTTAACGGTAGTGGCGTGTTGATTGCGCGCACAGAAATCACACCATCACCTGGCGCAACAACGTCAATGTGCTTGAACGTACTACCTTCAACACCACGGCTTGAGAAACCGGTTAATTCTTTATCTGGATCACCAGCACCTACATTGATAACCCAAGGCGCAATTGCGTAAGGGTTAATCGTATCGTCGCCTGGGCCATCGTTACCCGCCGCAAAAGCAACCACTAAACCTTTTTTGTACGCTTCATACGATGCTTGGTTAATTGGATTGTTTGGATCGAAAGCTGGGCCACCGCTAGCGCCCCAACTGTTAGTAATAATATCAATCCCTAAGCGCTCACGATTAGCAATCGCATAATCAAAGCCACCGATTGAGAACAAGATTGAAATCGCTTCACCAGCCCCTAGCCCTACAAGGTTTGCGTTTGGCGCGATACCATCATGATAATTAGCGCGACGAGCATCCATCGCAGAAGCTGCGCCTGTACCTGCTACTGTGCCCGCTACGTGCGTACCGTGACCAGAGCTGGTATCAGTGTTTGGAACACCTTCTAAGAAATAGTTGCTGCCACCTGCAAGATCCAAGTCGCCAAGGATTTTAACGTTCTCAATCACTTTAGAGCCCATTGGCAAGTCTTGGTGAGTTGCATCAACACCAGAATCTAGAACCGCTACTGTAACGCCTTGGCCCGTAACGCCTTCAACGTCATGGACATAATGACCGCCAGTAATTTCTCCAGAAGTATAGTTGTAATATTTTAGAGGCTTATCGTAATAAATACTCTTTACACGGTCATCGTTGGCAAGGTTCATGATTTGTAACTTGTTTAGCGATGCTCCAGCCATTGGTAGCGCCTGCATACTTAGGTACGGCGCGTTGACCTGTAGCATCACAGAATCTAAGTCGCTTCTGTCATGAGTGGTGATAATCACTTTTTTATTTTCAAGCAAGTTTGGCAACATCTCTTCAAGATCTGGGCCAATGATTGCATCTGCTTGAGCTCCCCCAGCTAATGCTGTTAATACACAAGCTGAAAGCATTTTAAATTTAGTTTTCATAGTATGGTCCTATCGTTATTAATTTAACGACAACCACTATGAATAAAGCACTATCAAAATCATATTGGGGAAAACCCCCAGAAAGAAATGCGCATAGCACCTAACGGCTATGCGGTTAGAATATGAAGCGAGATTACCTGAGACTTCTTATACAACTCGAGATTTTGAAAATAGTCGTTGATAATTCTTTGCGGTGATTTCACAAAGTTCCTGATAGCTCAAACCGTGTAAATCAGCAACAAACTGACCAACGTCTTTAACAAATGCCGGCTGATTGGATTGCCCGCGATGGGGTACTGGCGCTAGATAAGGCGAGTCCGTTTCAATCAAAATACGATCGAGAGGCACTCGACGGCAAACTTCACGCAACTCTTCAGCATTTCGAAAAGTCACGATGCCTGAGAAAGAAATATAAAAGCCTAGTTCCATGGCAGCCTCTGCCATGTCTAAACTTTCGGTAAAGCAATGCAGTACGCCGCCGCATTTTTGTGCATTTTCTTCGTTTAGGATCTTGAGGGTATCTTCCCTCGCGTCTCTTGTATGCACGATAATGGGTAGGCCGACCTGATTCGCTGCTTGAATATGTTTGCGGAAGCTTTGTTGTTGCAGTTGATGGTTCTCAGGTTCTTTATTGTAAAAGTAATCCAAGCCTGTCTCGCCAATAGCAACCACTTTTTCATGCTGGGCATTCTTAACCAGTGCGTCAACGTCTGTGTCCTTGACGCCATCGTAAAGCGGATGCACACCCACAGAGCATGAAATATCATCGTTGTTCTCTGCAATGGTGAGGACATCGTTAAACTTATCGAGGGTGATACAAACACACAGCATGTGTTTAACGCCCTGTTCTCTGGCATGGTTCAGTGCACCATCAAGATTGCCTTCGAACGGCTCTAGGTCCAGTCTGTCTAGATGACAATGCGAGTCAATCAGCATAAATATTTAGCAAGTTGAGCGGAAATTGAGGCGCGTAGAGTAACACGAGCGCCCATGAATTTATATGGGCGCCAAGGATTACATGGTGTGAGTGGGTTTGTCGGATTCTAGCTTTCCCGCCAAAAGGTTTTCAATAGTATTTTTGGCTTTACCTTTATCTTGGTCACTAAACTGAATCCCAATACCAGCGCGACGGTTTCCTTGAGCGCCGATTGGCGTTACCCAAACGACTTTACCGGCGATAGGAAGCTTTTCAGGCTCATCGACAATAGCCAATAGCATAAAGACTTCATCGCCTAAGTCATAAGCTTTAGTTGTTTGAATAAAGAGACCGCCATTAACCACAAACGGCATATACGCGGAGTAAAGGTCTTCTTTGTCCTCTACATGAATGGTTAATATCCCCGGGCCGGTTCTTTCAATTCGCATGTAAACAGTTCCTTAAAAAGTGATTCAGCTTTAAGTTAGCTCGCTATATTTTTGTATTTTATGGCAATTTGCGAACTGTATATTAAAAAACTTTGCCAAGATGCCATTAGATTAGCTGGACTTTTGAGCTTAATCAACCGCTGCATTTCAATTATTTTTGATAGTAACAGCATCACGCCTTTTGGGGAAATTGTTTCCGCAATTGGCCTTGTAGCTCCAAACTGCCCTTTAAGCTGAACTACATCTTCACCAGCCCCCTGCTGCACATACAGCACGTCGTGGAATAAAAACTGACACCAAAAAACACAGTTTTCTAATTCACTTTGCCAGCGCTCAGCGACGTCCATAGGTGATTGCTTACCTTGGACAATGTCCGAATAATCGTAAATAAATTCACCACTTTTAAACGCCTGACCATCTTCGACAAACGACTCAACTTTATAAGGCGCGGTTGGAAATAGCTGAATAGCAGCCTCCATTTCACCACTGATGAAGTCATGGCGCTGTTCCAGCCACTGCCTCGTCACGGCAACATCTGCTACGCCAACTTTACGCAACTGGGCACGACTTTTAATGGTCGCTGGCACGCCTTGAAGCTGTTCTGCTTGTAGTAACAGCAAAGTATTTGGCTGAGGCTCTTCGAGCGTTTTAAGTAACGCATTGAACGAACTCGCGTTCAGTGCATGCACATCGGTAATGTTAGCGATTTTCCACCCAGCTTGATGCGATGATTCTTGCATATGCTCGATCAGTTCCCGAACTTGTGCCACGGCAATCTGTGTCTTGCCCTCTTCAACCGCCAAACAATGGTAGTCCGGGTGACTGCCTGCTTCAAATAGCTGACAACTTTTGCACTGTCCGCAAGCACCAGCGTGTTTAGTTTCAGCACCACACAGCATCCACTGGGCCACGGACACCGAAAAGTCCTCTCGACCGACACCTTCTTCACCCAATAGCAAAATGGAGTGCGGCAGCTGCCCCTGCTCATATTGTCGAGATATTTGCTCAAACGGCTCCTTTTGCCAAGGCGCTAACCGCTCTTCTGTCAGTGAACTCATGCAGATACCACCTGCTGATAAAATAAGTCTAACGTTTGCTCAATTTGCTGCTGAACATCCTCAATCGAGCCCTCTGCATTTATAACCTTCATTCGGTCGGGTTCAGCTTGCGCAATGTTAAGATACCCTTCTCTAACTTTATTGAAGAAGTCGATTTCCTCTTCCTCGAACCGATCGGCTGGACCTCGCTGTCGGGCGCGCTCAAGTCCCACCTCAATCGGTAAGTCCAACATCAGTGTTAAATCAGGCTTAAAGCCCTGCAACGACCACTCTTCGAGTTGTTTCAATTTATCGAAGCCTAGGTTGCGCCCTGCGCCTTGATAAGCGTAGCTGGCGTCGGTGAAGCGATCACACAGCACCCAAGTCCCAGCGTCTAACGCAGGAATGATCTTGTTGTAGACGTGTTGGCACCGAGCGGCAAACATAAGCAGTAGCTCTGTCTGCTCGTTAACCCTTTCTTCACGTTTACTGAGTAGCAACCCGCGAATTTCCTCAGCAAAAGGCGTTCCGCCAGGTTCGCGCGTATGAATCACCTCATGCCCTTTACGCTCAAGCCACTGTTTGACATAAGCCATATTGGTAGATTTACCGACACCTTCTGTGCCTTCAACGGTAATGAAGCGACCTTTACTCATACTCATCATGCTTAACGATTTAATTGGTATTTTTGAACAGCTCGATTGTGTTCACGAAGGGTTTTACTAAAGTGATGACTACCATCGCCTTTAGCCACAAAATATAGCGTATCGCCATCGGCTGGGTTAACAGCCGCATGGATCGCATCACGCCCAACGATGGCTATCGGTGTTGGTGGTAAACCTTTATGCACATACGTGTTCCAGCGATGCGGGCTTCTGATATCTTTGCGACGAATGTTGCCATCAAAATTAGGCAACAAGCCATAAATAATGGTGGGATCTGTTTGCAGCAACATACCGCGCTTTAAACGGCGCACAAAAACCCCTGAAATTTGAGAGCGCTCACTCGGAACAGCGGTTTCCTTTTCAACAATTGAAGCCATAATCAACGCTTCATACGGCTCTTCATAAGGTAGGTCTTGAGCGCGCTGCTGCCACTCTTCCTGAAGAACTCTGTCAAGCCGCTTGTTGGCACGCTTCAGAATATCAATATCCGTATCACCCTTCGTAAACTGATAAGTGTCAGCAAAGAATAATCCTTCAGGATAATCTTTCCCGGTAAACTGAAGCTGTTGCCACGTCTTTGAATATTCTTGGTTTGAATCAATCGTCTGCACTAAGTCATCATTGTTAGCCAAAGCAGCTAACACTTCATAGATGTTAGCGCCTTCCACTAACGTCACTTGATAGGTGATGACATCGCCAGCTACCAAACGCTGCAACACATCTACCGCCGTCATGTCTGGGCTAACGGCATAATTACCAGCCTTAATCTCTCTGAGTTCAGGCTTGAGGCGCATTAAAATTTGGTAGTAATAATAATTATCAATCCGACCTTGGTCATACCATTTCTGCCCTAAACCAAAGGCGCTTTGACCTTTCGACACCTGGAGCTCTTGTTGCAAGCCTAATGGTTTCTCGACGAAGGTCTGAAACCCTTGCCATAGGTACGCTGTTACTCCTGCAAAAGCGACCAATACAATCAATACAAAAATAAAGAATTTTTTCATTAAGAATCGTTGTCGTAGTTGTTATAAACGTTATTTTACAAAAGCCTGCTCATGATATTGCTCTTGCAAGCCTTTAATATCTGGCGATACATCATACCGATGTTGCAAAATTTTAGTAACAGGAATCATACCGTAAAGTGCGTTAGTTACCATACAGTAGTCCGCCTGCTGTAGCACTTCCAGCCCAAACTGAGACTCTTTGACATGCTCCTGCTGACTGAGTAACCAACGTCGAACCGTACCGTTAACGCCAGCATTAGTGACCGATGGTGTATACCAAGCATCATTCAGCCAAAAATAAATGTTGGTTTTGCTACCACCAATGATCTGCTTGCCTGCCAACATAATACCATCAAAACAATTCTCAGGAATTTCGTTTTGCGCCAGTACTTGTGGAAGTCGGTTAAGGTGTTTAATGCCTGCAATTGCAGTATTGATACTGTCATTGGTCTGACAAAGCCCCAATTCAACGCCCTGCTTGCTCGCAGAAGCTAGGCTCAGAGGGAAACTAGACCATCTCACGATGTGAGTCACCTTTGGCTCATCAGGCGCTTTGTAGCCTCTATTACCAACGCCACGAGTCACGGTTAGGCGGATAGCCCCCTGCTCCTCGTGTTGCACAGCTATCAATTTCTCGATGTCTCGCTCAATTTGAGTCACATCAATCTCAGGAAACCCGAGCTTGGCTGCGCTGAAACGGATTCTATCTACGTGCAGTCGCCAATGCTCAACTTTTCCCTCTCTAACTCTCAGCGTGGAAAAAAAGCCATCCCCATACAGCAAGCCTCGATCAGAAATATCAATCGATAAAGCGTCTTGTCCATTTACTACGGCTTTGACCATCATAGACCTTTGATTAAATTGATTATTAATCCGTATTTTCGAATCAGAGAATGCTACCAAGCTTACACTTAGTGCATAGGAAAGAGCAATATAGGATTCATTCTACTGCTCCAAATTTAGCACAAGTTGACTGTTAAATCGGTGATACAAAAAAGGCGGCCGAAGCCGCCTTACAGGATGCGATGAGTGATTAGATTTTACTGAACAGCAATGACCCATTAGTGCCGCCGAAACCAAAAGAGTTACAAAGCACATGCTTCAACTCGGCCTCGCGCGCAGTATGAGGGACATAGTCTAAATCACACCCTTCACCAGGATTGTCCAAGTTAACCGTTGGTGGCGCTACTTGATCAACCAGTGCGAGCACACTGAAAATAGCCTCAACAGCGCCCGCGGCTCCTAGCAAGTGACCGGTCATCGATTTAGTCGAGCTAACCATAACCTTCTTAGCGTAATCACCAAATACCGACTTTACCGCGTCTGTTTCAGCAATATCACCCGCCGGTGTCGATGTACCATGGGCATTAATATACTGAATATCAGTCGTGTTCAGCTGCGCATCATTTAAAGCATTCACCATGGCTGCTGCTGCGCCCTCGCCGCCTGGAGGTGGCGAAGTAATGTGATGCGCATCAGCACTCATACCAAAGCCCGTCAACTCAGCGTAAATTTTAGCGCCGCGAGCTTTAGCGTGCTCATACTCTTCTAACATCATGACGCCAGCACCGTCACCCATGACGAAACCATCACGGTCTTGATCCCACGGACGACTTGCAGCATGCGGGTTATCGTTACGTGTAGACAGAGCTTTTGCTGAGCTAAAACCGCCTAAAGCCGTTGGTGTTGTCGCTTTTTCAGCGCCACCCGCTAACATCGCATCAGCATCACCGTAAGCAATCATACGCGCCGCGTGGCCAATAGTATGAACGCCCGTGGTACAAGCTGTAACGATAGCGATATTAGGACCTTTCAGACCATAATTAATCGATAAATGACCTGAAATCATGTTGATAATAGAGCCTGGTACAAAGAATGGTGAAATTTTGCGAGGCCCCGACTTATCCCATAGCAAGGTATTCTTCTCGATGGTCTCTAAGCCACCGATTCCAGCACCGACACAGGCACCAATACGGCCCGCATTCTCAGGAGTCACTTTAAGACCTGAGTCTTCCCAAGCCTGCGCTCCAGCTACAATACCGTACTGAATGAAGGGATCCATACGACGCGCATCTTTTTTCGAGATGGCAGGCTCAGGATCAAAGTTCTTCACTGCACATGAAAACTGTGTATTGAACTCACTGGCATCGAAATCTTCAATCGGGCCTGCGCCGCTGCGTCCAGCTAAAATGCCTTCCCAAGAATCTTTAATGGTATTACCCAGCGGGCTTAACATACCTAAACCAGTAACAACAACTCTACGCTTACTCAAGGAACACCTCTCGATCAACATCTCACACAAGCCATGAAAACCAATGGCCATACTAAAAAAAATGGGCAAAATACCTTCGTATTTTACCCATTATATTCGTTAACTATGACAATAAGATGTACAAATAGTTGTACGAATAGACTGCAGACGAGTTGGCTTACGCGTCAACATTAGCCTTAATGTAATCAATCGCTGCTTGAACAGTGTTGATTTTTTCAGCTTCTTCGTCTGGGATTTCAGTATCGAACTCTTCTTCAAGAGCCATAACTAGCTCAACTGTATCCAATGAATCAGCGCCTAGATCATCAACAAAAGACGCTTCAGCTGTTACTTCGTCTTCTTTAACACCTAGTTGTTCAACAACGATACCTTTTACACGTTCTTCGATAGTACTCATCTGTTTAAATTCCTCATTTATATCCACAGTATCACACTGCGTGGGTAGTTTAGTTAACTGAACCAAAGTTGCAAGTGTAAATTACCTTTTTCATTAAAGGTCAGACCACGAACAAGTTACAACTTTTGGTTAAAAATTAAAAGCAGATAATAACAAAAATCACCTGCTATTCACAAAATATTTACTTAAAAAACTTACGGTTATGATGAAAACTTAATATACAAAATGACGCTATCACTGTTTAAATCTATTTAGAAGCGTTATTTTTTCTCTACACTTGTCGAAGCTATAAAATTAAAGCCGACAGTTTCAAGTTTGTCTAAGCTGTGATTTTTGATGATTTGACAGGCAGATTTTAAACGCAGTTGCTGAGTGTATATCTAATACATGATGCGACGAGTATAAAATCTAACACAGTCAAATCTCAAAAAGGACGCTTAGATCATGTGCATCCCACCATTAACGTTGATCGTCTCACCCGTAATGTAGCCCGACTGCTCTGACGCTAAAAAGCCAACAGCATTAGCGATTTCTTCTGGCTGACCTAAACGAGCCATAGGAATTTGGTCGAACATGGCTTGACGCTGATCATCATTGAGCGCTTTAGTCATATCAGTATCGATAAAGCCTGGAGCGACAACATTCACCGTAATTCCACGCGAGCCCACTTCACGCGCTAGCGACTTAGAGAACCCGATTAAACCCGCCTTGGCAGCGGAGTAATTCGCCTGCCCAGCGTTACCCATCGTACCTACAACGGAACCGATAGTAATGATTCTGCCCCACTTAGCTTTCATCATGCCGCGCAAACAAGCTTTCGACAAACGGAAAATTGATGATAGGTTTGTCTCTAAAATACTGTCCCACTCATCATCTTTCATACGCATCAATAGGTTGTCACGCGTAATACCGGCATTATTCACGAGAATATCAGGTGTACTACCCTGCTCGTCTTTAATCGTGTCCAGCACGCTCTTAATGCTCTCGACATCGGTCACGTTCAAGCACAGACCTGTTCCGTTTAGTCCTGCGGCTTTAAAGTTTTCAGTAATTTTTTCAGCACCGGATTCAGACGTCGCTGTACCGTATACGGTAGCACCCGACTTTGACAGGTTATGCGCGATTGCCTGACCAATACCACGGCTTGCACCAGTGACTAGTGCAACTTTTCCTTCAATACTCATATTCTTGTCTACCTACCTAAAACTATGATTAGTCTGCTAATGCAGCTTCAAATTTGTCCAGTGTACCTAGTGGTTTACCCGCTAAAGCACGATCAATACGCTTAGCCAAACCACATAAAACATTGCCAGGCCCACACTCATAAAGCGATTCGACACCCTCTTCTTTTAAACGCTGAACCGTTTCTGTCCAACGAACAGGGTTATACAGTTGGCGAATCAAAGCGTCTTTTATGGCATCTGCTGTAGCCTCAGCGGAAACATCTACATTGTTAATCACGGGTATGTCAGGATTATTAAAGTGTATTGTTTCTAATTTTTCTGCGAGCTGTTCAGCAGCAGGCTTCATCAAAGCACAGTGTGACGGAACACTTACTGGCAGTGGTAACGCACGTTTTGCACCAGCTTCTTTACACGCTTCCATCGCGCGCTCAACCGCTTCTGCACTACCTGCGATAACGACTTGGCCTGGCGAGTTATAATTTACCGCCTCAACCACTTCATCGTTAGCGCTATCAGCACAAGCTTGACGTACTTTATCATCATCCAAGCCAATGATAGCCGCCATTTTACCTGTACCAGCAGGCACGGCCGCTTGCATAAACTCGCCACGCGCTTGAACCAGTGCCACAGCATCCTTCAATGATAAGACACCAGCTGCTACTAAGGCGCTGTATTCACCCAAACTATGTCCAGCTAGAAAAGCAGGCTTTTCACCGCCTTTTTCTAGCCATAAACGCCACAAAGCGATACTCGCTGTTAATAATGCAGGCTGCGTGTATTGAGTTTGATTCAACTTCTCTTCATCGTTTTGAACCAGATCCCACAAGTTATAACCCAAGCCTTCACTCGCTTCAGCGAATGTCAATTCAATTAAAGGGCTTGAAGCGGCCACATCCGCCAACATACCTAATGTCTGCGAACCCTGACCCGGAAATACAAATGCTGTTTTACTCATAATACTTCTCAACTTAAAACCTATTTTGTTTTATATCAATTAGTTATCTTTAGCTTTTAAAGTAATCTTTTAACTATGTATTGTTCGAAAAAAAGCTAGACGATGCTGAGGCGAGGCAGAAGACTTTGAAATATGAGGCGTTTAGTCTACTAAATAACGAATATTTCAAAGTCTGATAACAAAGCCTCAGCGAAGTATTAGCTCTTTTGATTAATATTTAATTAAGGCCGAGCCCCAAGTAAATCCGCCGCCGAAGCTTTCAAGCAAGCAAATATCACCACGCTTAATACGACCATCATCAATCGCTTCGCACATTGCCAGCGGAATAGATGCGCTTGATGTGTTGCCATGCTTATCAACGGTGACTACCACTTTATCCATTCCTGCGCCTAGCTTTTTCGCCGTTGCTTGAATAATGCGGATATTGGCCTGATGAGGGATTAACCAGTCGATATCGTCTTTAGTCATGTTATTCGCTTCAAGGGTTTCATCAACGATGCTGCTCAGTGTTTTTACTGCAACTTTAAAGACCTCGTTGCCGCGCATGACGATTTGTGGCTCAGGGAAATCCCCAAGTTGATCGCGCAAACCATTGTTACAGTACAATAAATCACCGTAACCACCATCAGCATGAATATGGGTAGATAAAATTCCCGGTTCTTCGCTCGCAGTCACTACGGCAGCACCAGCACCATCACCAAAAATCACACACGTTGTTCTGTCTTCCCAGTTCACTAAACGAGAAAGCACTTCCGTACCAACCACTAATACGTTCTTGCGATGGCCAGTTTTAATAAACTGATCAGCAATACTTAAGCCATATACAAAGCCCGGGCATGCTGTTGTAATATCGAACGCTGGAACGCCACCGATGCCCAGCTCATGCCCAATGTAGCAGGCTGAGCTAGGGAACATTTTGTCTGGAGTTGCTGTACCGACCACAATCATATCAATATCTTTTGCATCAATACCGGCGTCCGCAATAGCTTTCTTAGCCGCTTCAACGCCTAAATGTGATGCTGATTGGTCGTCGGCAGCGATGTGACGAGTTTTGATACCAGTACGCTCAGTAATCCACTGATCTGAAGTCTCTACAATTTTCTCCAGATCGGCGTTAGTTAGCACCTTCTCTGGTAAATAACTTCCCATGCCTAAAATTCGAGAATGTTTCACACTATCTACCTTTATTTTAATCGTCTCGTTTAATCGTCAAATCAGAGTCTTACTCTTCATTATCAGTATTTAATAGTAACTGAGCAACCGTATCTTGAATAGCTTGCGGTACTTGTCTTTCAATTTCTGTGATGGCTTTATTAATTGCGAACAAAGTCGCTTTACTATCTGCAGAACCGTGACTCTTAATAACGATTTCGCGTAATCCTAACAGACTCGCGCCGTTATACTGGTCGGGGTTGATGCGTCGCTGAAAACTTTTTAACAACGGCCAAACTAGAGCAGATACCGCCTTGCTCCACCAGCTGCGTGTAAACTCAGTTCTCAGTTGATCATACAGGAAGCGTGTAATCCCTTCGCAGGCTTTAAGCACATTATTGCCGGTAAAACCATCGCACACCACAACATCAACATCACCATCAAATATTTCGTTCGCTTCAATGTAACCAACATAATTCATCGCTGATTGATTAGACAGCATTTCTCCAGCCAACTTAATGCTGTCGCGTCCTTTAATGGCTTCTTCGCCAATATTCAGCAAAGCTACACGAGGGTTATCAATGCCATCAGCGCGCTCACTGAGAACGTGCCCCATAACGGCATAACTGGTTAACTGCTCAGCACTGGCGTCGATATTTGCCCCGAGATCCAGCATATTGGTTACCGAGCCTTTTCTATTGGGTAGCTCAGCCGTAATCGCAGGACGCTCAATACCCGGCAAAGTACCGAGTAAAACCGTTGCCAAAGCCATTAAAGCACCAGTATTACCGGAGCTCACGCAAGCATCGGCTTCTCCATCACGAACTAACTCAAGGCTTTTACGCATGGACGAGTCTGGCTTACGTCGAAGTGCCGCTGAAGGCTTCTCTGACATACCAATAACTTCTGACGCATCTTGAATATGTAGGCGCGAATCGAATTTTGGGTGTGTTTTTAAGTGACTGTTTAGCTCTTGCTGAGGACCAACAAGGTATATTTGAAGATCAGAGTGTTGCTGCAGCGCTGAAATTGCTGCCGGAATAATAACAGAGGGGCCGTAATCGCCCCCCATGCAATCAATCGCTAGTGTTTTTGTCACGGAAAATCCGTCTGATCAAAAACCAAGTGAATTTAATAGAGGACTATTAAACTACTTTGCGACCTTTGTAGAAACCATCTTTAGTCACGTGGTGACGACGATGAACTTCACCTGTTTCGTTCTCTACTGACAACGTAGGTGCAGTCAAAGAGTCGTGCGAGCGACGCATACCACGCGTAGAGCGAGTTTTGCGATTCTTTTGTACAGCCATTCTAAATCTCCTGCTTAATCAAACTTTAAATCTTTCAATGCGTTGAAAGGATTGTCTTTCTTCGCTTTTTCAATACTTTCTTCTGGAAGCTCACCACTTTCGTAAGCGTCCATGTCTTCGCACTCACCAAATAACGCTACAGGAGGCAAAGACAAAATCAATTCATCTTCTACGACTGTTTTTAAATGCAAACCGTCGTCATCGACTAAAACTGGGTCGCCGTCATCAGGCACGTGCTCCATCCGCTCTTCCGAGTAAACGGGATAAATAATCACCTGGTGATCAACTTGATACGGAAAAGGCTCTAAACAGCCTTGGCATATCAATTCGACTTCACCCTTGAGGCTCAGCTCAAGTAAAGTGATGCGAGTATCTTCTACTCTATCCCCTTTAATACTACAAACAATCTCGCCTTTATCGGAGGCTAGCTCCTGACGAAACCGGTCTAAGTATTCCAGATCGAGTGTGGCGTTTATTTCTTTCTCTTGATCCGCAAACTTGTAGGGATCAACAGACGCCGGTAACCTGCGACTTGACATAGGCGCGCAATAATACAGATATCTTGGGTTTTAGTCAAAGCAAACCCACTATTTTTGGTGTTTTTTTGCCTCAAAACCGAAGATTTGGTTGATTTCTTAGCAGATTCACACAAAATGTAGGCTAACTACTTGTTTCTACCACGAATTTTATCTGTTATCTGATAAGACAACAAGCCTAAAGTTTAGGTTATTTATTCCATATTCTCATCGTGAGACCTCTCGACTTTAACGTTCATTTTTTGAATGAGCAAAAAACGAACCAAAAAACTCACCCCTGAAAGTTAGGCCCTAAAGGGCAAACCTCAGGATTCAAGATTATTGGCGGGCCGCAAAACGAAACATCTCCCAAAGGGATTCCCTTTGGTCACATATTCGTCTTTTCTAAATTGGGCTATCACCACAGGCACTTCCTTCGGTCGCCTGCCCAATTTGCCCGATAATTTTAAATCATGAGGCTAACTTTTAAGGGGGAAATTGGTGCTAACTCTTAGATATAGCACTCTCTAATAATTATAGAACTCTCTAAAGATTTACGTCATCCCGTGGCTTGACCACGGGATCCAGTGTCTTTAATCATTAATGACGTCTATAGTTATTTTAGCTAAACTACTCTTTCTTAAAGCCTTTCTTTAAAAGTTCAACTTATGACAACTCGCAAAAATATCGTCCTCGCCTCTTCTTCTCCTTACCGAAAGGAGCTTCTCAGTCGTATCCTTGATGACTTCATCTGTCAGTCGCCCGATATCGACGAAACGCCCTTCCCCGATGAAGAGCCGATCGAGCATGTAGCGCGCTTAGCCGAACAAAAAGCCATGGCTGTAAGCTTGAACCACCCTGAGAGCATTATCATTGGTTCCGACCAGATCTGTGTCTTAGAAGGGCAAATCCTCGGCAAGCCCCACACAGAAGATAAAGCCATCGAACAGCTTCAGGCCTGTAGCGGCAAAACCGTTAACTTTTATACCTCCCTGTGTGTTCTAGAGAGTGGACAAGAAGCCAATAGTATTGATGTGGTGGTTACAGAAGTGTCATTTAGGGAACTTCAAAAAGACGAAATTGAACGCTATATCCAACGAGAACAACCACTCGACTGCGCAGGTTCCTTTAAGTGCGAAGGACTCGGTATTGCCCTATTTGAATCTTTATCCTCAAAAGATCCTACAGCCTTGATTGGATTACCGCTAATTACCTTGGCGGAAAGTCTAAGAAAGTTAGGAGTTGAAGTTATATAAGTAACATAGGATACAGTGGTATCCTATGTTCTACAGACTAAGCACCGTACTTCTGAACGTACTGTCTAATTGACCCAATAATAGACGAAAGATTGCTCATTGGAATTCTTGCTCTTCGACTACTATCATCAACTCCATTTGCAGAAAGCTCTTGTGAGTATTCAAAATCAGACAAAGCCTCTTCTGTACTTTTAATTTTAGACCAAATAGTAAGAGTGTATCTACCTGCCGTTCTTCCACTAAGTCTGAGCTTGTAATGTCCTAGCTTAAAGCTAATATATTTTCCACTTTTAGAAACATTATACTCCACAGATAACTCATCAAGCTTTGGGATAACCTCTGTATATAGCCTCTGTGAATTTTTCTTCTGTACAGCTTCTGCAGCAGCTACAACATCAGCTTCATCTGAAACTCCTATTGGTTTTGCTTCCGGGTGATATGTCTCAATAAAATCAGATACCGCATCAACTAATGTCTCATTGCCATCCCAAAAGTACTCACCATCAAGGCGTGAATTATCAAGGACGGTGTGAAGCATTGACTCAACTTTACGAGCATCTATGCTTGTCCATGCTTTAACAATCGATATTTTCACAGGACTTTTTGTACCAAGGAGTTCTTTTTCTCTCCGATCGGTAAGATCAGTAGTAATTCCTATTTTCTTTATTGGTGGAAAAGCGACCTCACTGTCAAATGTTTGAAGTTTCTCCGAAAATAATGGCTCAGCAATATAAAGAGTATTTTGCATTTAGATCACTTCCTAAAGTCCTGTTATAAATTACTAAATATATAAATAGGGGCAGAGTAAATTAAAAGCAAGCTTACCCCATCACTCCATTCTAGTGTCTCGTTTGTCTTGATACATCAGTGCATCGGCTTTATTTAATAGTTCATTGATATCATGGGTTCCATCATGTGGCACGGAAACTAGGCCCCAAGAAAACTTCACACGGTAGCCCTTAGGGTTCGCGTCATTCTTCTCGGTAATACTGCTTTTGAAGCGTTGCATAATGCTTTCCGCTTCGTCAGCCTTGGTGTCCGTCATTAAGATAACAAATTCATCGCCTCCGATGCGGGCGAAGACGTCGGTATTTCTGAAGGTATCAATCATGGTCTGTGCGAACATGATCAAAGCTTTGTCGCCCTCAGCATGGCCGTAATTATCGTTTATTAGCTTAAAGTCATTGAGATCAATAAAACATAA
Organism: Kangiella marina; assembly: GCF_039541235.1. NCBI lineage: Bacteria > Pseudomonadati > Pseudomonadota > Gammaproteobacteria > Kangiellales > Kangiellaceae > Kangiella > Kangiella marina. Next base: position 199,500 of record NZ_BAABFV010000001.1, read on the forward strand.
AGCGGCATCAAGTTGGTTGCGCTTACAGAAGTTAAGGCTATTTTGTGAAAGTGATTTAAAACCTCGTCGGTTTGAGATTTTTGTTAACTCATCTATCGTTTCCATCGTCGTGGCTGTCAATTCTCGACTAGCCAGTGCAGCTAAGTCTTGCAGCGAGGCAATATCTTCATCGGTGAAGTCACGCGGCTCGTCATCGGTAATACACAAGGTCCCTATCTTTTGACCATCGGGGTGCACTAAGGGATGCCCGGCGTAAAAGCGGATGAAAGGCTCATTTGTAACTAAGGGGTTGTCAACGAAGCGTTCGTCTTCTAGCGTATCACGAATAACCATCGTGCCATCGTCATGAATCACGTGAGCACAAAAAGATATATCTCGTGGCGTTTCGGAAACGCTTAAACCAAACCTGGATTTGAACCACTGCCGATCACGATCGACTAGTGTTATCAACGCCGTTTTTGTTCCAAACAGACGTTTAGCCAGTCGCGTAATTCGATCAAAGCGTTCCTCAGGCTTCGTATCCAGTAGATTTAGAGAGCATAAGGTTATTAGCCGTGACTCTTCATTGGTAGTCATCGGTGGTTTTTTCATGGCGTATTACTTTATCAATGCTTATAACTTCTTAGAAAATAGCACGAATGGTGTGAATCATATGTAAAATGTGCAATAAATCACAGTTTTTTACTGTTATTGGCGCTGAATAGCTTCCAAAGCCGAGTGACAGTCTGACAAGTAACCCTCTCCAAACAAGTTATAGTGATTTAAATAATGGTAAAGGTTATAAATGACCTTCTTTGTGTCATATTCTTTACTTCGAGGTAGTACCTCGTCATAAGCTCGGTAAAAGTCTTGGCTAAAACCGCCGAACATTTCGGTCATTGCTAAATCAACCTCTCTATCGCCGTAATAAACAGCAGGATCAATCAGCCAAACGTCTTTTTCATCGAACATCACGTTTCCAGACCATAAATCACCATGAACAAGACTCGCATGCTCGCAATGCTCGTTTAACCAGCGAATCAATCGCTCTCTGCTGTTACTCAAAACCTCAAGAAAACTCTCGCGAACTCTTTGTGAGGCGATTAATTGGACTTGAAACATAAGACGCTTTTCGTAAAAGAAACACCCCCAGTCTCGACTCAGACCATTTTCCTGCGGATTAAGCCCAATATAGTTATCTTCGGATAGGCCGTAATGTTCAAATCGTATGCGGTGTAGTTTGGCGAGCGCTTTACCCAGCTCTTGCATCTGTTTGGCGTTAGGGCTAACAGCGTTTATTCGTTCTAGCACTAAAGTTTGCTTTGCGACGTTCAAAACTTGCGGAACTCGAAGCTTTATACCGTTAGAGTCAATGGCACTTCTTAACAGCTCTAGCCCACTCGCTTCTTTAAGCAGCTGATCTTTGTAGCGTGAATTATTGTGCTTAATGAAGCTCATGAACTAGCTGCTTTCTAATAGAGATTGGTAGATTTCAACATCGTCATCCCCAAAGCAACAGAAAGTAACCTCTAAGTCAGATTCTTGTTGCTCTAAGAACTTCTGACAGCTTGATACCGCGACTTCTGCTGCTGCCTGTTTCGGGTAGCCATAAATGCCGGTACTAATACAGGGGAATGCAATGGTTTTAACCCCATGCTCTTGAGCTAGTTCTAGTGAGTTCGTGTAACAACGCGCCAGTAAATCGGCCTCACCCTTATTGCCTCCAGACCACACAGGCCCCACGGTATGAATGACGAACTGAGCTGATAAATGATAACCTTTGGTGATTTTCACTTGGCCAGTCTCACAACCACCTAGCGCCTTACATTCCTCTAATAACTCTGGCCCCGCCGCACGGTGAATCGCACCATCCACGCCACCGCCACCGAGCAACGACTTATTGGCAGCATTAACGACTGCATCGACAGCTAACTGAGTGATATCTCCGGCTGCTACTTTCATTAACCCCCACTCATTGGCTGAAGTACTCCTTCGCCGTCATGGAGAAAACATCAGCCTCTTTATCATAGATGGTAATACGCTCTTCAAGGCTTTCACCAATACGTTTCGCTACGGCCACCGAACCATCATTTCCTGGCTGAATTAAGCTAATAATTTTTTCAAGCCGCATACTTTTAAAAGCATGATCAAGTGCAGCCTTGGCAGCTTCCGTGGCGTAGCCTTTACCCCAAGCTTTAGGATGCAACACCCAGCCAAGTTCTTTCCCCGGCCATCCTTCTGGCTCGATAATGCCACAACGACCGATAAACTCACCGGTTTCTCTTTCTTCTAACGCCCACTGCCCATGGCCTCGCAAGACCCAGTGGCCAGCCATTCCAGCGATACTTCGCCATGCATCACGACGCGACATTGGCTGTCCGGGCACCAGATAGCGAGTGATATTTGGGTCTGCCATCATCTCGTAATACGGCTCTAGATCACTTTCTTGATAGGAGCGTAAGGTCAAGCGCTCTGTTTGAATAACCGGGATTTTTATGACATCAAATAAGTCCATTCTAAAAGTCCTTTAGATTGCTCGTTTTATTCACACAAAATTGATGAAACTTTGTTATTCTAAGCTTAATAGTATTATCTTAATTAAAGGAAATCGTATGTCACGCATTTTATTGTTAGTTTTCAGCTTGTTGCTATCATCAACCGTCGCAGCAAACTCCAGCTGGGTTGGCGCTCTAGCACCTGACTTTACGCTCGACGATCAAAACGGTGAAAGCAAAAGCCTGGACGATTATAAGGGTCAATGGTTGGTGCTCTATTTCTACCCAAAAGATGACACACCAGGCTGCACCACTGAAGCTAAGAACTTTCGCGATAAGTATGAAGAATACAAAGCACTAAATACTGAGATCGTGGGAGTATCCCTCGACGACGTCAGCTCTCACAAAGACTTTTCAAGCGCTTACAAGCTCCCCTTCACCATTCTTGCCGATGTGAATCAAGAAGCCAGTAAAGCTTACAAGGTACTTGGTGGCTTTGGTCCTATGGAATATGCTGAGCGCGAAACTTTTATCATCGATCCACAAGGCAACATCGTTCACCATTACGGTGATGTTGACCCGGATACTCACGCCAAGGAAGTGTTAAAACAATTGAAGGAATTGCAGAAAGAGCTTGAAGGCTAACTCTTTATTGAGTATCACTGTTGAGCAATGAGCTCACGGATATCGTTGATAATCGCGAGCGGAGCGTGCTGTCTTAATATATCGACCCGGTGCGCTCCGTAAGTCACTCCAACTCCTAACGCTCCCGCGTTCTGTGCCATTTTTAAATCATGTGAAGTATCGCCGACCATGATCGTTTGTTCAGGCTTCACATCAAAATGTTTCATTAAAGTATGCAGCATCGCAGGATCTGGCTTACTGTTCGATTCATCACTGGCAATCGTAAAATCAAAAAAGTGCTTAAGTTTAGACTCATTCAAGACTCGGTCTAACCCATCTCGCGCTTTCCCCGTTGCCACAGATAAGTAATAGCCGTCATCTTTGAGCTTAGCCAGTACAGCTTCTACGCCTTCAAAAACAGGACTTGGCGTCTTATCACCATCAACATACTGATAACGGTATTCTTCAGTAATCCAGTCGTGGTCTTCGACTTCCGGGAAGAGCTGCCGATAACAATTGCTTAAGCTTAACCCTATAATCGCGCGGACTTCATCGTCGCTTGGCACTGGGAGTTTCAGGTTTCGCGCTGTGGTTTGCATAGCCGAAACAATCCGCCCCGTTGAATCCATTAAGGTTCCGTCCCAATCAAAAACAATCAGTGGTGTTTTGAGAGTTACTATCACTTTGGGCATCGCTTTAGGCATAGTTTTAATCATTGACAGAATCTTAGTTATGACTGTTTCTCAATTGGTTAACGGTATCTTGTAGGTCATCAGGCAAGGGAGCCTCAACTTTTATCGGCTTCTTATCATCGGGGCGAACCTTAAACTCTAAAGAGTAAGCGTGTAAGAACAGTCGTTCACAAAGCCCGTCACGCTTAAACTGCTGATTCAAAGCATCATCACCATACTTGTCATCACCAATCAGGCTGCATCCGACGGATTGCGCGTGCACACGGATTTGGTGGGTGCGGCCCGTGATGGGTTCAGCCGAGACCAGCGTCAAGTCGGTAAATCGCTCCACCACTCTAAAGCTGGTTAAGCATGGCTTGCCATCATCACTCACACGGACCAAACGCTCTCCAGACTTCACTTGAAACTTTCGCAACGGCGCATCGACAAACTTTTGTTTCGCTGGCCAATGGCCCTGAACCAGAGCCCAGTAGCGTTTATTAATCTTCTTTTCTTGGAGCTGCTTATGGATAAAACGCAGCGTACTTCGGCGTTTAGCAATCATCAAGCAACCAGATGTATCTCTATCCAGACGGTGTACTAACTCTAGAAACGGTGCTTTTGGCCGAAGCGCGCGTAGCGCCTCTATCACCCCAAAGCTCATACCGCTACCGCCATGAACCGCCATCCCCGAAGGTTTGTTGATAACGATAATACGGTCGTCTTCATGAATAATCGCATCTTCCAGCGACTGCACTACGTTCAGGTTAACCGGGACTTCTTGCTCTCGTTGAGCCGTTTGGACAGGAGGAATTCGAATGGAGTCACCCGCTTCAATTTTATATTCCGCTTTGACTCGACCTTTATTGACGCGCACCTCACCCTTACGCACCATTTTATAGATGCGTGACTTTGGAACGCCTTTCAGCGTTTTAACCAGGTAATTATCAATGCGCTGCCCTTCTTCTTCGGCACTGACTTCGACAAAGCGAACTTTAGGGCGGGTATCTTTACTCATCGGGCGAAACTATACCCTAAAACACCCAAAAACAACACCTTAAACACGCTTTGAAAGCGGCTAAACAATAACAAGTTCTAGTCGATTCAAGAACTTAAGCAGAATAACGATTGCTGGAATCCATATATCTGTTTATAATAGCCGCACGGAGACAATAGTGCTCCGATGAGAAGTGAGGCAAATTGGTATAAGAACAATACCAATCAAGAATAGTGCCTCAATACTGGTGTTAGATGTAAACCCATATAGCGTAACGCCTTAGCGACAATCGCATGGTCATACTGACACCCCCAAAAGAATTTATGCAATAACACCGAACATGGTGAAGTAACAGAATAGTAGAGCCTTAAAGTATTCTAATTGGCTCGGTTGGTTTGGCTTCTTTTATGCACAAAAGCGGTAAGACATAAAATAGCCAAGCAGGAAAAAACTGATTAATTTTAAGCGTGGAAAGACAACTGTATGAAGGACTCTTTAGTCGCACAAGGTTTGTCACAATTAAGCAAGAAAGTATTGTAAAACAACAAGTTATACAATATACCTCAGCCTATTCCTAAAATTTCTGTTCTAGCTCTCACTGTGTTCGCGGTTTAAAAAAGAGAGTTTTTATACAATGAGACGTATGTTAATTAACGCAACTCACCACAATGAAGAGTTGCGTGTTGCGATGGTCGATGGCCAACGCTTATATGATTTAGATATTGAGTTAGCAGGAAGAGAACAGAAAAAAGGGAACATCTATAAGGGTAAAGTTACCCGAATCGAACCCAGTTTAGAAGCAGCTTTCGTTGACTATGGTGCGGAACGCCACGGCTTTCTTCCTTTAAAAGAAGTTGCTCGTGAATACATGCACAACCCTCCTCACAAAGGTCGCCCTACCATCAAAGACGCCTTGAAAGAAGGCCAAGAAATTATCGTTCAGATCGATAAAGAAGAGCGTGGTAATAAAGGCGCAGCCTTAACAACATCTGTCAGTTTGGCGGGTAGCTACTTGGTATTGATGCCGAACAACCCTCGCGCAGGCGGTATTTCTCGCCGTATCGAAGGTGAGGAACGTTCAGATCTTAAGCAAATTATGGGACAGCTTGCTGTGCCTAAAGGCATGGGCTGTATCGTAAGAACCGCCGGTGTTGGCAAGAGCCTTGAAGAAATCAATTATGATTTCGGTTACTTGTTAGAGTTTTGGAAAAACATCAAAGAAGTTTCAACCACTCGCCCTGCTCCATTCCTGATCACTCAAGAATCTGACGTTATTACTCGTGCGATTCGCGATTATTTACGCCCAGACATTGGTGAAATCATCGTAGACCGCAAAGAAGTTCATGATCGAATTAAGACTGAGCTTGGCTATCAGCGCCCTGACTTCGTCAACCGCGTGAAATTCTACAAAGATGAAATTCCACTATTCAACCGCTACCAAGTAGAGAGCCAAATTGAAAGCGCCTTCCAGCGAGAAGTTCGCTTGCCATCAGGTGGCTCGGTAGTTTTCGATCAAACCGAAGCATTGCTTTCAATCGATATTAACTCGGCTAAAGCAACTAAAGGTGGTGATATCGAAGAAACGGCTCTGCATACCAATAAGGAAGCTGCTGAAGAAATCGCTCGTCAGTTGCGTCTGCGTGACATCGGCGGTCTAATCGTTATCGACTTTATTGATATGGGCCCACCACGCAATCAGCGTGAAGTAGAAAAAGTATTAAAAGACTCTGTGGCACGTGACCGTGCGCGCATTCAAATCGGTCGTATTTCTCGATTCGGCTTACTTGAAATGTCGCGTCAGCGCTTACGTCCGTCACTTGAAGAGTCTAGCCAGCACGTATGCCCACGCTGTAGTGGCTCGGGTGTTATCCGTGGTACTGACTCGTTAGCGCTGTCAATCCTGCGTTTGATGGAAGACGAAGCGATGAAAGAGTCGACAGCTGAAGTTCAAGCAGTGCTGCCTGTAGAAGTGGCAACGTTCTTATTAAACGAAAAGCGTCGCAAAATCGAGCAAATCGAAAAGCGCCAAAAAGTTCGTTTGGTTGTGGTACCAAACCCACACATGGAAACACCTCATTACGAAGTGCTTCGTGTCAAAGGTGGTGAAACTCTTGAAGACAACAGTTACTCTTTAATTGGTAAAGCCCCGGAAGTCGAACTGGTTAAAAGTACAACACAACCCGTACAACCTTTAGATGAGCCTGCGCTTAAAGGGTTGAAACACAGCACGCCTCCTCCGGCTCCTAGCCCGAAACCAAAAAAGAAGAAGAGCAAATCTAAGAAAGAAAAGCCAGGTTTGTTCAAGCGCTTGTGGACGGCACTTTTTGGCGATGATAAGAAAAAGTCAAAAGGTAAAGGCAGCAAGAAGCACAGCAAAAACTATAAAGGCAAAGGTCGCCATAGTTCTGATCGTCAAGATAATCGTAACCAGAACAACCGCCGCGGTAACTACAAAGGTAACCGCCGCCGCAACGATCGTCGTAACGATAACCGCAATAAGGATAACCGCGATCACGACAACCGTAATAAGCAAAACGAGCAGAACAAGAAAGATAATCGCCAACCTAAGCAGGATCAAGCTCAAGCTAAGGGTCAGCAAAAAGGTGGCAATAATCGTCAGCAAAATGCTCAAAACCGTAATAAAAATAATCGCGGCCCACAGAAAAGCCAGCAGCAAGCTCAGCAACAAACCGAGCAGCGTCCACCACGTAAAACGCGTGCTGAGCGTATGGCTACTGTGCAAAAGTCTGAGACCCAACAGCCAACGGATATCAAGCAACAGCAGCAGGAAAAAGCTAAAGCAACTCAAGCTCAAGAGACTAGGCCTCAAGCGACTCAGGCTCAAGATAAGCAGCCGAAGCAGCAGGACAAGCCTCAGCAGCAAGACAAGCCTCAGCAGCAAGACAAGCAGAAGCGTGCTAAAGCGAACCCTGAGGATATTATGGTCTACAAGGCTCATAAGTCATTAGAAAGAACGGTAACTGAGGTGCTTAAAGACGAAACCTTACCTGAGGTAATCGATAACTCAGCCGATAACTCAGCAAATAACCAAGCCGAAACAAACTCGAATAACGCCGAGCCGGTTCAAGAAGCATCTAACGGCAATACAGCTGAAAAAGCAGTGTCTGATTCAAAGATAGAACCCAAAGCACCAGAAGCAGCTCCTTTGAAGGAAAGTCATGAGGTAGAGCAAGCTCCTGCAAAGCCTCAATCTGAGACTCAGCCTGAAGACAATAAAGCTCAAGAAACAGCAGCTAGCACACCAGTAGCAACAGAAAAAACTGAAGCAGCGAAAGTAGCTCCAAAAATGAATGGTAGCGTTTCTTCAAGCTCTAGTGCTCCAGCAAGCAAAGCAGTTACTGAAAGCTCTATTGAGCCAATAGCCTTCAAACCGCAACCTCATAGTTTTGATGGTGCTATTACGCAGTCTGTAACCGACGCTTCTCGTGAGCATAGTCACTCACAAGCGGCTAAAACTAACATTTAGCTCGAATAACAGACTCTAAACAAAAATCCCACGGAGTTATCTTCGTGGGATTTTTTTGTGCCTGAAATGCTGTTGATTATTAATTTTTCTGGACTTTACCTTTGGCAGGCATTAAGTGGTAAAGCTGTTGGTGGATACGTTCGTTATGATACGTCACTCGAAAAATGCTACCGTAATCTTGCTCACTCAAATAAACTGTCGGTTCTTTTTTTAAAGGTTTTCCAGCATAAGTCACACCGAAGCTACCGCCTAGCGCAGTGATGATAGACGGCACAGTGTTCGAGTGCCCGACGACGACGACCGTTTCCCCACAATGCTTGTCTTTTATGCGCTGTATCAACTCTTCCGGCTTCGTAGGATCATAAATACTTTTCTCAACATCCACATACTGTAAAGTCTCATAGGTTCTTTTATAGGGAGTATAGAAGCCATGGTTCACAGTGCTTAAAGCTTTCATCGTCGACAGCTGTTGCGCTTGTTGCTGACCAACCTCGTTTAAGCTTGGATCTTTTGTCCCATCGTCCTGCTTTTGTAAATGCCTTAATACAAAGACATCATAGTCATTACAGCGATTATTTATTTCAGCGGCACTCGCACTTGGCTGGACAATCCCTAAAACCAACGTTGCCATCGTAGTAAACAATAATTTCATGAGCATTCCTCAACTAATGTAAGAGCTTGACACCCTATGCTAATCTATATGCCTTAACTTTTACAAACACTATACATTTTTGCATTAAATCGCTATATTTAAGTGTGAAAAGAGGGAGTTACGATGGACGTTCGAGATTTACAAGCTGGTGATGTGCTTCTGTTTTCGCCTGAGGAAGACAGCTGGATATCAAAAGCCATTACATGGTTAACAGACGCACCCGTAAGTCATGCAGCCATGACTTACCAAATTCCAACTAAAATGGTTGAAGAGACGCCACCTGCCGTGCGAGTTGCAGAAGCCACTATGCGCTTCCCAGGAAGGACGGTTCATGTCATGCGTCTCAACAAGCCTATTGATGATTTTAAGCCTGTGATGGACGTGGCGGCCCAGTACCTCAACGGTGAAGCGCCCTACGCCATGAATAACCTTTATTTGCTTGGTATTTTATTACTCTATAAAAAGTTTACTCCAAGTGATACAACCCAAAGAGTCATATTACGCATTCTGAAAAGACTGACAGAAAAGTTGCTGGATGCGATTAATCAACACAAATACCCAGACAAGCACCCAATGGTATGCTCTCAGTTTGTCTTTGAGTGCTACCAAGAAGCTGGTAAAGCATTTCACCTAACGATAAAGCAAGGCAAGCTACAAAGTGATAGTAGCCGAGCTAGCTTATTGCATAAAGCATTTAAGCATAAGCGTCAGCAGAGCCAGTTAGGCAACTTACAATCTGATAAGACGGATGATGAGCAATTAGCCAAAGAGCTCTATAAGGCAATGAACGATGAAACCTTGTTAGCGTCAGGCACCGTTTCGGATGACTTGCTCGATGCGATACACGATTTTGCACAAGTACTTCATGGTGTGAGTCAACAGCTCGACCTCGACAAAGCAGATCCTAAACAAGGTATAGCAATCCTTCAGGCTCAATCATCAATGTTCGTCACCCCAGGTGACCTACTAAGACATTGCCCAGAGCTTAGACATATTGGTGATATAAAACTCAAATGATTGGAAGACTGCATTATGCAACGATTGCCATTAGTATTGTGCTGGTGGCAATCTTGCTTGCAGCTTCTAAAATTGTCTCCAAAGACAGCCTTCAGCCAATCAGCTCTAACTTTGACTCCTACAACCTTAATAACCCTGAGGTTCTAACCAAGCTTAATGACATAGAAAATATTGGGAACATTGCTAGTGAGGTAGAATCTGAATACAACACTAACTTACTTTACATACTCCCTTCCAATTTATCTCGAACTAAAAACCCTCTACTCGTCGTTCGTCCTGGGCACTTAAGGTTTGTCACCCTCTATAAACTCAGTCACAACAAGCTTGAACCGCTGAATCAACAATCACGCTATGACTTTCAAAGCGCGCCCGAGTTCATGGGTTTCCAGAAATCTTTTAAGTTACGAGACTTACAAGGTGAGAAGCTGTATTTACATATTAATCACTACAAACAGGCAATCCCCAAGCTAGAGCTGTGGGAATATGAAACATTCAACCGAGTAGATAACCAGTATAACCAACTTTTCACGGCAATTATCTTCGGTATCATTCTGCTGATCTTAGTAAATACCTTCTTCTACCTCATCATCAAGCGAAGAGAGTATTTACTCTATATATTTTATAACACCACATTTGTTATATTTTTAATGGGAAGCACTGGGTATATTTACCAGTTTCCTGCTCTGTCTCTACTTGCGGATAGCAAGAACTCGCTGTTTATCTTTTTGTGCTTAAGTATGTACGCGCTTTACACCTTTACTCAAGCATTCCTCTCGACCGAGAAACTTGCTCCCGTTGAACATAAATTATTGAATGTTTACCGAGGCGCCATGGTGGCCCTCTTTGTGACAGGCTTTATATTCAACCCAGTTCCTCAAACACTAATCAACATCACAAACTTTACTTTAATATCAGCATTTCCACTGTATTTATGGCTGGTCGTTAAACTTCTTCGCAAAGCCAGCCGACAAGCTTTCTTTTTCGCCCTAGCCTTTGGTTTGCTCATTCTAGCCGGTGTCTGCAGAATACTAACCACCTTCAACCTTTTACCAGAAACCTTTATTTTTAATCATGGCTTTGCTATTGCGTCTTTATTAGAAGCAACTATTTTTACACTAGGCCTTGCGGATAGAGTTTTGCAAATAAAGCTGCAGCGCGACAATGTGAAAAGAGAGTTCCAAGAACGCACTCAGGCATATGAGTTACAAAAGGAGTTCTCGACTCTGCTCAACAATATCACTGAAAAACTACACAGTAGTAAACCCCAAAACTACGAGGCCATGGTTGTTGGAACTTTCTTAAAAGAACTCAAAAAAAGAGTGAAGTTCGTCAGCGCTGCCGCTATTTACCAAATGGATGCTCAACTCCATGTATTCGCTAGGTCAACGTTTGAACGACAGAAATACAACCAGCTCATTAAAGATACTTCATTGCAAGTTAAGCGCCTATGCGATCTAAACGTGCCAAGGCGACTAGAAGCCGACCTTATCTATGAGAATATGTTTGTGATTCCGGTGGCTATGCGCCGACATGAGTGGAGCTGCTTAATTTTAGAGGTGGGTGATGAGTTCCAACCCACAGAGTCCATGCTAGACTTTTTACAACACTATGCCACTGAGTTAACGCGCTGCTTACTCAATATTGAAAGTTTACGTCTGATAAAATCAAAAGCCGAGACGGATGACTTAACAAGGCTTTTAAATCGAGGAGCGATTCTTGAGCAATTAAAATTGACCTTAATTCGATCTCAGCGAAGTAATGACCCCTTGTCCATTGCTTTTGTTGATGTGGATGACTTTAAAGCGGTTAACGATAACTTTGGACACGAATCTGGCGATCGTTGTCTTAAGAATCTGGCCAACCTATTACTTGAAGAGCTACCTCATAACTGCCTTATAGGGCGTTATGGAGGTGATGAGTTTTTAGTGATATTACCTAAAATTAAACAGGTAGAAGCGAAACGTTATTTAACTATTATCAGCGATAAAATCATTCCTTTATTTGTTGAAAATAAACGCTGCCATTACACTATAAGTGTCGGTATTTCGGGACTAAAAAAAGAAACCAAAGATAGCTTGCAGTTAATTCGCGAAGCCGATAAAGCACTTTACGTCTCTAAAAGTCAGGGCAAAAATCAAATCAACTTGGCTGAAAATTAAAGCTTATCAACGAGTCTTCATGATTTAAATGGTATCTAAAAATTCAACACCGAGGACTTCAACCCCCAAAGATTCTGCCTTTGTTAACTTACTACCAGCCTTCTCTCCGGCGATTAGTGCGCTAGTATTTTTAGACACAGATCCAGCAACTTTAGCGCCTAACGATTCTAGCTTGTCTTTTATTTCGGCGCGGCTAATTCCTTCAAAACTCCCCGTAATCACATAAGTTTTGCCTTTTAAGGGAAGTTCAGAGTCTGACTTTTGTCTAACCTCTGGCCAATGGATGCCGAGATCGATTAGCTCCTGAACCTGCTTTCTATTATCGTCATTATCAAAAAACGCGGTGATATGTTGAGCTACAATTGGACCAACGTCGGACACAGCTTCAAGCTGCTGTTGATCAGCTTGCATGATGGTTTCTATGGTTAAAAAGTGGTTAGCGATATTTTTAGCGGTCACTTCACCGACTTCGCGGATGCCTAAGGCATACAAAAATTTAGGCAAGGTCGTGCTTTTACTCTGCTCTAGAGCCGCTAACAGGTTCTCAGCAGACTTCTCGCCCATTCTGTCTAAGCCAGTGATTTGTTCTTTTGAAACTCGATACAAATCACTGATGGTTTTGACGTAACCTTTTTCAGAAAATATCTCCACTAACTTATCGCCAAGACCATCAATATCCATGGCTTTACGTGAAGCAAAGTGTTTAAGCGCTTCATTGCGCTGTGAAGAACATACCAGCCCGCCTGTACAACGGAGCACAGCTTCCCCTTCAGCACGTTCTACAGGTGACTCGCACACTGGACACTCTTTTGGGGATTCAATAGCGACAACCGCGTCTGGGCGGCGCTCCTCAATAATGCTGACTACTTGCGGAATCACATCACCAGCACGACGAATAATCACATAGTCATTGATTTTGACGCCAAGACGTTCAATCTCATCCATGTTATGTAATGTCGCGTTGCTCACTGTGACCCCGCCGACTGACACCGGCTCTAATCGAGCCACAGGTGTCAAAGCTCCGGTTCGTCCAACTTGAAAATCCACGCCCAATAACTGGGTAACCTCTTCTTGCGCAGGAAACTTATGCGCAATGGCCCATCGAGGAGCGCGTGCGACAAACCCAAGACGCTCCTGTAGCTCAATACTATTCACTTTATTGACAACGCCATCGATTTCATACTCTAAGCTATCGCGTCGTTGCAAAATGTCACTGTAATATGCAAGACATTCGCTAATACCTTTGACGACTTTTACTTCGTCTGAGACCGGTAAGCCCAAGCTTTTAATTTGCTGCAACCGATCAAAGTGTGACTCTGCTAGCTCAAAGTCATCAGACACAAGCCCCATGGAGTAAGCGTAGAAAGACAGATTTCGCTTGGCCGTAATTTGAGGATCAAGTTGACGCAAGCTGCCTGCCGCGGCATTGCGCGGATTTGCAAAGACTTTCGCTCCTTGCTCACGCGCATCATCATTCAATGCCTCAAAAGCACTTTTAAGCATAAAGACCTCACCCCTAACTTCAATTTTCTTAGGAGGCTTTTCGAGGCGTAGCTTTAATGGAATTGAACGGATCGTTCGGGCATTTAGGGTAATATTCTCACCTTGTGAACCGTCACCACGAGTGGCTGCCCGAGTTAGTAATCCGTCTTCATACAATAAACTAACCGCTAGCCCGTCGAGCTTTGGCTCACAGACATACTCGATATCACTAGACTGACCTAATCGTTCATTCACTCGGCGGTTAAAATTTACCATTTCATCATGATCCATGGCATTGTCTAGCGATAGCATAGGAAGCTCGTGCACGACTTCAGCAAAGCCACTATCGGGCTTCGCCCCAACACGTTGTGTAGGAGAGTCAGCAGTGATTAAATCAGGATGTTTGTTCTCCAGTTGAGTTAGCTCACGATAAAGCCTGTCGTACTCAGAATCCGGCACAGATGGATCGTCAAGGACGTAATATTGATAATTATAATCGCTAATAAGGGAGCGCAACCGCTCCAACTGTTCTTGTACGTTGTCGGCTTTATTTGTCATAACTGATTAATTACTTTTGAAGAAGTTGCTTGCGCTCGAACTCTACAATTTGTTCGCGATGGTGCGACTCAATTTGCTTACTAAAGTTGCTTTTTGTTGCGTCAAGAACATAACCGCCTAACTCTTTAGTGATGCCCTGTGCTGTTTTGACCATCAAATCATAGGCTTTCATCGGCTTACCGGGTCCAGGAAGCGTCATAAATAACGCTAGACCGCGGGTTTCTAAATCATCAACTTTTTTCAGTTCAAAAATGCCCGGTTCAAAAGCATTGGCTAAGCTGAACTGTACTGCACCTCGACCATTGGCCTGAGCATGACGATGGAAAATATCCATTTCACCATGACGCATACCCTGCTCCACTAACGATTGAATGAGTTCAGGGCCTTTAAAAGGACGTTCTTGCTCGGCGACAACGAAAAGCGAAAAGATGAGCTCCGGTTCTACTTCAATGGATGGTTCTTCATCAGGCTCATCAAACAAAGAGGTCTGTTGTGGTTGCTCTATACGCGGTTCTTTTTTTGGTTCCTTATTCGCTTCTTCTAGCTTGGTTTGATCTTTTTTCAAACTTTCTTTCGTAAACTCGAACAATGCATCATCCAGAACCGGAATGTCGCTTTCAGAAATGATTGGCTCAACATACTCTTTTTGCTCGCCTTCCGTGACCATTGGCTCGGAGTCTTGGTGCGTGGCGTCACCTTGAAGCTCATCACTCAGAGACTCTGAAGCTTTAAGCTTTTCTAAAGGCTCTGACTCGACTTCAGCTCGAGTTGCTTGTAATGGCTCTTCTGGCTCCGGTAATGGCTCGTTATCAATGCCGTCATCGTCGGCATTGTCATCACCGACAAGACGGACTTGCCCGATACCATCATCATCAAAACCCGCATTATCGCGGCTTTTAGCTAAACGCTCTTGATAAAGCTCACGCTCAACTCGCTCTTTTCTAACTTTTGAGCGACGCTTAGCATCGAAATAAATAAAGCCAATAATGACCAGACTTACTAAAGCCAGCAATATTGCGAGTTGCCACTCCATTAAATCACCCTTACTAGATTTATCGTTTTAAGAAGCGGCTAAAGCAGCAGCTTCATCCACATCAACTGAGACCACACGTGACACACCCGGTTCACTCATAGTGACGCCCAGTAGCGTATCCGCCATTTCCATTGCAATCTTATTATGCGTAATCGCAATAAATTGCAGGTGTTCACTCATTTCTTTAACAAGGTTTGCATAACGGCCAACGTTAGCATCGTCTAGCGGCGCATCAACCTCATCCAACATACAGAAAGGCGCTGGGTTCAACTGGAAAATAGAAAATACCAGTGAAATTGCAGTTAACGCTTTCTCACCGCCCGATAGTAAGTGAATGGTTGAATTGCGCTTACCCGGTGGACGCGCCATCACGGCAACACCCGTATCCAGTAGGTTTTCCCCTGTCAGCTCAAGGTAAGCATGACCACCGCCAAAGACTTTCGGGAATAGCTCCTGAACGCCTTTATTGACCTTGTCGAACGTTTCTTTAAAGCGAGTTCGTGTTTCATGATCGATTTTTCGAATCGCGCTTTCCAAGGTTTCTAGCGCTTCAACTAAGTCGTCATTTTGAGCATCAAGGTAAATTTTCCGCTCTTCAGAGGCTTTAAACTCTTCAATCGCCGCCAAGTTAATGGCACCCAGTCGTTGTATACGACCGGTGACCTCTTCAATCTTCTCTAACCAGGCGCTTTCAGAATAATCTTCAGGCAAGGTCTCGATAACCTCTTCGACGTCCTGCTTAGCATCTTTAAGAATTTCAGACTGAGTATTTTGACGAGTCTTTGCTTCCTGCCAATCCATGCGCAGCTTTTCTAAGCGAGAACGAACGCCTTGTGCGCCCTGCTCAGCCTCGTGACGTAAACGCTCAAGCTTACGCATTTTTTCATCAACTTCACTCAGCTTGTTCCGCGCTTGCTTCATTTCCTCTTCAACCACAAGACGCTTCTCTAAAGCTTCTTCCAGTTCGATTTTGTATTCCTCAGAAGGATCGCGATCGCTGCTTAAACGATTCTCTAGCTCAACTTTACGAGATGTCAGCTCACCAATTTGAGAGTTCACACGCTCAAAACCTGAACGAGTCGAGTTAACCTCGGCCTTTAAAGCACTGACTCGAATCGCTAACTTCTGCTCAGCCTCTTTAGCTTCACGCGCCTGAGTACGACGAGTTTCTAGTTGAGCCCGGCGCTCCTCGCGCTCTGCCATAAGCTTTTCCCGCTTATCACTGTCTTGCTCCATAGAGTCAAGCAGTTGCTCAATAAGCTGTCGGCTTTTAGCAAGCGCTGCTTCATCGTCGTGAACTTGCTCAATGATATTGTGCTGCTCACGCTTAAGACGTTCTAAACGACTTTGCGCTTGCTCTAATTTTGCTTGCTGAGTACCAACGCTGGCTCGCAGCTCACTGTGCTTCTTATTTGCTTGAGCTAGCTGAGACTGTTTGGTTTGCCACGTTTCTTCATATTGGCTCAGTTGCTCTGAAAGTTGCTCTTTGGTTTCTTCTAGCTGCTCTAAAATCGCTTCTTGTTGTTCAATCTTTTGATAGATCTCATTGAGTTCAGCTTCGCGCTCTAGAATGCCTGATTCATTATCGCTGGCACGAGTCACTCGTAACCAATCTTTGCCTAGCCAAACACCGTCTTTGGTAATGATTGACTCTTGTGCTGCGAGGTTTGAACGCTTACCCAAAGCTTCCGCTAAATCATCAGCCACAAGCACATTGTTTAAAGTACCGTTAAGCGCTGAAGCACCCTTAACTTTATCCGACAAACGCCCAGACTCAGCGCTATTTGATGACTCTCCATCGACCAGCAAGATAGAGCCAGAAGCCAGTTCAGATAGACTGTCCGCGTATTGTTCCGGCGTCCCAACAACAACGGCTTCAAGGTATTGACCTAAAACAGTTTCAGCCGCAACTTCCCACCCGCTATCCACACTTAAGTTTTGAGCTAGACGAGCTTTATTCGTTAAGTCATTAGACTCTAACCATTTAATCGCTTGCTCATTATCAGAACCTAGCGCAGCACTTTGCAAAGCTTCGAGTGAAACTTTTCGCGACTCTAAACCACGAAGTTCTTTTCGAGTTTCTTCAAGCTTTTGATTATGTTGACGCTGTTCTTGACGAGACTGGTTGATTTTTTCAACGGCATCTTGAACACCTTCTTCAAGTTTCTCAGCCTGCTCTTCAGCAATACTGAGGTCTTGAGCGGCTTTCATCAGCTCGGATTCCATTGGCCCAGACTGTTGCTGACCAATTTCATCTTTAATTTCTTCGATTCGCTTTTGATGACGAGACAAGTGCGACTCAAGATGTTGAATACGGGTTTTTTCGACTTCCGTCTTTTGTGCGTTCGCACTGGCTTGTTGATTGAATACGTCCCAATCTTGTTGCCAAATGCGCATATCTTCTTCTAAGTCGCTCAGCTGCTGCTGTTGCTCTTCAACTTGCTCAGAGTTCATTTCCAGCTCAGGTTCAGCCTGCAACAACTCTGTCATCATTTCTTCAAGTTTCGACTCGTCAAACTTTAACTGATCACGTAGCTTATCCAGCGACGCTTCAACTTGGCTCTTATCTTCAAGAAGTTGTGATTTTTGCTGACGTGCGTGCTCAATGGCCTGCTCTAAACGAGCAATATCAGCAGCAATACCATAAAAGCGACCTTGGACTTCGTTGTGCGCATCCGTTAACTCAATGTGCAGCTCGCGAGATTTTTCAATTCCTGTGTCGGAGTGGCGCTGATCAGCGACTTTGGCCTCAACCTCTGTTTCCATCTTTTGAATCGCTTCGTCCAGCGCTTCAATTTTAAGGTTGTACTCTTGCCAGCGAATCGCTGCAAGCTGCGCTTTCAGCGCGCGCTCTTCAGACTTATATTCTTTATAACGCTCAGCTGAAGTTGCCTGGCGCTTTAAATGCGACAGTTGTTTTCCGAGTTCTTCACGTAAGTCATTTAAGCGATCAAGATTATCTCGCGTATGGCGAATTCGGTTCTCCGTTTCGCGGCGACGTTCTTTGTATTTAGAAATTCCAGCAGCTTCTTCTAAGAAAATACGCAGTTCATGAGGCTTAGACTCGATCAGCTTCGAAATCATGCCCTGCTCAATAATGGCGTAACTGCGCGGACCTAGGCCTGTGCCTAAAAAGATGTCAGTGATGTCTTTACGTCGACAGCGTGTGCCGTTTAAGAAGTAGGAGGACTGGGCCTCACGGTTAACCATCCGTCGCACGGAGATTTCATTAAAGCTCGCGTACTCTCCTTTAACCGTGCCATCGGAATTATCAAAAACCAACTCAATACTGGCCTGGCCGACAGGCTTACGCCCCGTTGAGCCATTAAAGATAACGTCTGTCATGGCGTCACCACGAAGGTTCTTTGCCGATGACTCCCCCATCACCCATCGCACCGCATCAATCAAGTTAGACTTACCACAGCCGTTTGGGCCGACTACAGCAGTCATATTACTTGGGAACGATACGGTCGTTGGATCAACGAATGATTTAAATCCTGCTAGTTTTATTTGTTTTAATCGCATTTATTCTCTTACGTATTCTCTTACATTTTCTCCTTTAAAGAGATTCCTGTAAGGGTCTGTAACAATTTTAGGGTTATCATCTAAAGCGTTTAAGTGTAAATTATTTTGCATCATTTAGCACATAGTAAGTGTAAAAAAACATTGTATGGCACAAAATAGTTTCGAAGGTGCTCATTATTTAGCCAACGGCTTCAGAATGTTGCTCCAAAAAGGCATAAAACGCTACGTTTTCATCCCCTTAGGTATTAATTTAACTTTGCTAACTATCGCATTGATATACCTCATAAATCAAATATCTTTTTGGGCGCAGTGGGTTGAAGAATCAGTCACCAGTTGGGGCGCTTGGGAGTGGCTGGGCACAGCTCTTGCCTGGCTGGTGTGGCCGATTGTCATTGTGGGTGCTGTCTTATTCATATTCTTCTTCTTCTCCATGTTGGCCAACTGGATTGCGGCCCCCTTTAACGGCTTATTAGCGGAAGCCGTTGAGCGCAAGCTTCATGCCGAAAACGGTAACGACGATGCTCCGATTGAAGACGAAGGCTTTAAAGGTTTAATCAAGGATACCCCTCGCCTGCTTAAACGAGAGTGGACTAAGCTGAAATATTACATTCCCAGAGCGCTCGTCTGTTTACTGGTGTTATTTGTTCCCATCATTGGAGCTATAGCCTTCCCCATCATATGGTTTGTCTTTAATGCTTGGATGATGTCGGTCCAATACATTGACTATCCGATGGATAATCATAAGATTCCATTCGACGATATGCTCAAAACATTACAGACCACACGTAGCGGTACACTTGGTTTTGGGAGCTTGGTGATGCTTTGTACCATGATTCCAATTATCAACTTGCTAGTCATGCCAGCAGCGGTTTGTGGCGCAACCCAACTGTGGTATGAAAACTATCGCGATAAGCACTTATCAAAACAGTTATCTGAGCAGTAATAGAAAAAAGCGTGCATTTTACACGCTTTTTATCTAATAAGACTCCAGTTATTGCTCAAAAATTAATAGCCCAGACTCCATGCCTGCGACATAAATGCCCTCTTCATTGGCATGGATTCGAGCTGCATTAGCAGGCAGCGTATGGTCGCCAATATGCACCGGTGCTTCCGGGTTACTAATGTCGAGCACCTTAATCGATGCCGAATCAATTAAGTAGGCTCTATCCCCGAAAAGACTCACGTTATTAGCACGCCATTTACTTTCGAAAATTCCAGCACTTTTTAAATCATTAGGGCTGGTAATATCAACCACCAGCAAGCCCATGTATCCTGCGGCCAAATAAGCATGAGCCCCTTTTATTTCCACGCCTCTTGCTTCAAACTTTCTCTCACTAAATTTATAACTGTCTAAGATAATTGGGCTGGTGGGAATACTGACATTAACCGCAACGAGCCCCGCCTTGCCAGCAGCCACAAATGCAATATCGTTTTGCACGCTGACTTCATAAGCATAACCACCCAGCGCCACAGCAGCGACCTCGACAGGCTGCTTGGGGTTAGAGACGTTCAATATCCGCAGTCCGCCTTCACCATCAGCGATGTAAGCGTAATGACCATTAACCTGAATACCTTCGGCGTAGCCAGGAGTATCCAGCGAAGCAATTTCAACAGGATTGTGAGGATCCGAAACATCAATCAGCTTATAACCCGCCCAATCATCAGCCACATGGACAAAAGGCCCAGCAACATCAACATCGAGAGCGCGGTAAGTTTTAAGCTCGGAAATATCTTTAGGGTTAGTGCTATCGGTCACATCAACAACCTTTAGGCCGCGATAGCCGTTAGCGATAAAAGCATACTCTCCTTGCGTATCAATCCCTCTAACGTGCCCGGCGGCCGCAAAGTGCTTAATCACAGTCGGCTCATGAGGCTTGCGAACATCTAACACCTCAAGCCCTTGGTCGCCATGCGCCAAGTAAGCGATTTGGTTATCAATCGTGACCGACTCTGAACAGGTCGAGTCCCACCAAGCCCCAAGTTTTTGGGGGTTAGCAGGATCGGCAACGTCAATGACGATCAGTCCTGCATCGTTTGCTACGCCTGCCACATAAGCCAAGTTGCCATCAATTCTGACGCGCTCCGCGCCATATTCCAGCGGTGCAGCAGCCACTTGTATGGGATTTTCTTTATCGGAAACGTCGAAAATGCTTAAACTGGGCTCATGATCATCCATATTAACCACGAAGACGTGTCGCCCATTAGTATCAATACCCGAAGCACTTCCAGCGATAGGATGCGAGCCAAGCGCTTTGGCTTCGCTTGGATTGGACAAATCTGAAATTTGCAAACCAGCATCGTGCCCCGCTGCGACGTAGGCAATACCTTCTTTGACCACAAGGTCTAGCGAGTAGCCCTTGGACGGAAAACTATCAATAAGTTCTGGTTTGTGAGGTTTAGAGACATCAATTATATGGATCCCTTTCCAACCCGCGGCGATATACACTCGATCATTTTCGATATGAATCGCTTTTATTTCACTATCGAGTGCGAGCTTGCCACTCAGTTTAGGTTTTGTGGGGTTTTTGATGTTAACTAACCGTAACCAGCCTGATCCATCGGCAATATAAAGATGGTCATCACGAAGAATCATATCCCGGACCACGCCATCGGTTTGAATCGAAGCGACTTCTTCCCAGGCAACAGCATTGCCAGAGCCATCCTTTTCTACAGCAACCACTCTCACCGTTCCAGATGAGCCAAAGTATAAGTAGTTGCCACTGGCCACGCTTGCAAAAACAGGGCCTTGATTCCATCGCCCCGCCATCTCAACAGTAGAGCTTCGATTATTGGCAACGCCAATTTCTGCGGGCGCTGCAACGATAACGTTGCTCATTACAAAGCTGAAATAGACAAGAGCACACTTGATTATTTTTAACACAAATACATCCTTCATTTGCATACCACCTACCTTAAACATTACGACTGATCGTAGAAAAAGCCCAGCAGCAGCCAGGCTTTTCTACTCGCTCATCGTATTTTAATCAGTACCATCTGGGTCGATTAAGATACAGGCTGAGCCACCTTCGAAACTACCGCCATCCGTTTTGATAAAGACACTCAAGCTATCGAATAACTCTAGTTCGTTATTCGTGCTGAATGTGATTTTACAAATACTTTTTACGGCAGTGTCACTCAAGATACACTGGTTATTTGGAGCTGTACCAAGTGGTTCCCCACCTTGTGCGCCGCCCGCAGCATCATGGAACAAGACCGCTGAGCCTGAGCGTGGGCTGTTCCCTTGGGCCGCTTTGACGACCAGAGTCACTACCTCAGCGCCCGCTAGGAATGGGCTGATAACGCCCACACTGTCATGCGAACCAGCTTGCTGACCTAAACCCATGAACTTACCACTCGTACCAATGGTTTGGTCAGTACTGAAGCACATGAGGTTGGTGCCGATACCATCGTCTCCTGGGTCACCTTTTTGACCTTGAGGACCGACTTTGCCCTGAGGGCCTTGATCACCAGCATCACCTTTAGGACCCGCTTTACCTTGAGGACCTTGGTTACCCTGTGCACCAACTTTACCCTGAGGACCTTGATCACCGGTATCACCTTTTAGCCCCATTTTACCCTGAGGACCTTGGTCGCCTTGCTCACCTTTAGGACCAATTTTGCCTTGTGGACCTTGGTCACCGGTATCACCTTTTAGACCAATTTTGCCTTGTGGGCCTTGGTCGCCTTGGATACCTTGAGGGCCAATTTTACCTTGTGGGCCTTGATCACCCTGCGCACCTTGTGGACCTACTTTACCTTGAGGGCCTTGGTCACCGGTGTCACCTTTCAAGCCCATTTTACCTTGTGGGCCTTGGTCACCTTGAGCACCTTGTGGACCAACTTTACCTTGTGGGCCTTGGTCACCTTGATCACCTTTAGCACCGATTTTACCTTGTGGGCCTTGGTCTCCGGCGTCACCTTTGGCGCCGACTTTACCTTGTGGCCCTTGGTCACCTTGATCACCTTTGGCGCCGACTTTACCTTGTGGGCCTTGGTCGCCCTGAGCGCCTTGTGGACCAACTTTACCTTGTGGACCTTGGTCTCCGGCGTCACCTTTCGCACCGACCTTACCTTGTGGGCCTTGGTCACCCTGAGCACCTTGTGGACCAACTTTACCTTGTGGACCTTGGTCTCCGGCGTCACCTTTCGCACCGACCTTACCTTGTGGGCCTTGGTCACCCTGAGCACCTTGTGGACCAACTTTACCTTGCGGACCTTGGTCTCCGGCGTCACCTTTGGCACCAACTTTACCTTGTGGGCCTTGGTCACCTTGATCACCTTTGGCACCGACTTTACCTTGCGGACCTTGGTCTCCGGCGTCACCTTTGGCACCAACTTTACCTTGTGGGCCTTGGTCACCTTGATCACCTTTGGCGCCGACTTTACCTTGTGGGCCTTGGTCACCCTGAGCACCTTGTGGACCAACTTTACCTTGTGGACCTTGGTCACCGGCGTCACCTTTTGCGCCGACTTTACCCTGAGGACCTTGGTCGCCTTGTGGACCGGCAGGACCTTGATCACCAGCGTCTCCTTTTTTACCCTGAGGACCTTGTGGGCCTTCTGGACCCTCAGGACCTTGTGGGCCTACGCCGCCAATGGTTAAGTCATAGAGATCCATTTCATCAAATGGAGAGCTGGCATCACCTACATAGTCAACCAACTCAAAGCTGCCGAACACATCACCTAACAGCAGTGGCTGTGAACAAGAGGTATGAATACTAAAGCTTTGAGACAGTCCATTTTCGCTGAGGACCACATCAAGCTCGTTTGCAGATGGGTGGTTAGCGTTAAATGTTACCAGCTCACCTGGGTTAATCTGATTGGGGAACGACCACTTATTGGCTTGACTGGTTAAGCTGACACTCGTAGCACCGATTGCGCCGGTCATATCACCAGAGCAGCTCGCGTTCTGAGCATTAACACCCAAGCAATCTGAAGGATTGTATTCGAAAGTCACGGAGCTAGGTTTTGTACCACAAATATTCGTCCCTTCTACCACGATTTTTAACAGATAATCACCTGAAGGAACCGCTGGCGTACCGTTTGTGACAAAGGGTAAGTCAACAACAACACACTGAAAATCGGTGGGGTCTAGCGGCGGAGCTGGATTGAATTCCATATCAACACACGCTGACTGATCGGCACTAATGACTAATGGGTCTGGATAAGTACCAAAGAAAATACTGGGGTCATCAAACCCTGTCCCCCAGATAACTAAATTTGTCGGAGCATCCGACGGATAGGGCTGAACTTCGTGAATTTTTGGTGCCGCAGCACCCACTTGTGAAGCTAACAACAACCCGATCCCTAAAGCGGACTGTGCTAACAATGATATTGGTCGGTTCATGAGAATTCCCTCCGCTGAAACCTGCATAATGCATTTCTAGTTAACGTTAAAACATCACCAAATTGGTAATCCTTCACCACCAGCAACAATGCGCTTATGCATCGCTGATTAATGAACTATCAAATATATTCCTACCTAAACACCTTGTCTATTGTCTAAAATTTAGACAGTTAAATGCATCTTTTATAGTGTAAACCTCTGATTTATGGTGAACTGATAAAGATTTTTACACCTTGAGGGCTTATGGCTTTGAAACTCATCACTGGGATCTGCTGGCGATGCAAATTTGAAGTTTTTTTGAGTGTTTCTCAAACACTTACCCTTACCGCCTGGTTTTGGCGAAGAATGTCGACTCAGTCCATGAAAAATTATTTTTTTACAACTTTTCGTTTGCATCACGGTCTAGACTGTCAATAAAATGTACATAAAATCAGCTCATTAGCGCCGTTTTTGGCGGTAAATTGATACAAATTTCATCATATTTTTTGTAAATAGCGGCTTAATCTTGGTTATCGAATGAAGAAAGCGACTAAAATTGTGCTCAATTCAGTCATTTTCTGCCAAATATTGGAACACCAGAAGCTCATCGTAAGTAGCGATAAGGACATACTTAGTGAAGAAAATAATCGTCGTTGACGACAGCAGGTTTTTTTGCGCCTTAATAGAAAAACAAATCATAGAGCAAACGCCCTATGGTGTTGTGACTTGTAGTAGTCTTGAAGAAGCTAAGATTGTCTTATCTCGTCTCGATAAAGAGTCCATACAAGCGTGTCTCACTAGTTATCGATTAAGGGATGCGACCGAAGGTGAAGCCATTGAGCTATTTCGTTCACACAATATTCCAACCATCGTGCTTATCAGTGATGTCACGGCCAGATTAAGAAGCCGTTTCTGGCAGCTCAGAGTTATAGACTATGTGCTTAAGCATGATAAGTACGCCATTAATGAAATTATTAATACCCTTTCACGATTAGAACGAAATCCTAATAATAAGATCGTAATCGTTGAAGACTCCAAAACATCAGCCAAAATGTTGCAGATCCTTTTGGAGGTTCACCAGTACGACGTGATGCATTTTAATAACCCAAAACAAGCGCTCGATTACGTCAAATATCACCAAGATGTCAAAATGGTAATAACAGATTACAACATGCCAGAAATGGATGGTTGTGAGCTAACTCGACGATTGAGACGTCTTTATAGCAAACAAGAGCTTGCGATTCTGGGCATGTCAGGAGCAGGCCAAACCATCATGTCAGCCAACTTTTTAAAACATGGCGCTGATGATTTTATCATTAAGCAGTCGTTTTTAGCCGAAGAGTTTTATTTACGAGTTAACTCCTACCTCGATCGACTGAACACCTATCAAGAGCTGGCAACCGCAGCCAGTTATGATTATTTGACCAAAATACCTAACCGTCGTCATTTCTTTGAAGTGGTAGAGGCGATGCACGAAGCGGCCATTCGGCATGAGACACCAGTGACTTGCGCCATGATAGACATTGATAAGTTTAAGTCTGTGAATGATGAATATGGACATTCTGTTGGTGACGAGGTGTTGCGCAAAGTCGCCGAAACAATAAAGTCATCGACTAGAAAGTCCGATGTTGTTGCCCGCTTTGGAGGCGAAGAGTTTTGCATGTACATGAATGGTATGTCTGCAGAAAACGCGCAGCCCTACTTTGAAAAGTTGCGTCAAAAAATTAGTGACACCATTATTCATGTTGAAGATTATACGCTCCAAGTAACCGTCAGTATTGGCTTGAATTCAAAACTCGAACAAGACCTCAATCAAATGCTGGAAAAAGCGGATAAAAGCTTATACGAAGCCAAAGAAACCGGCCGTAACCGCGTCATTCTAAATTCAAACTTGGCTGAGGTGAGTTGCTCATAGTTAACTGTGTAAGCACTAGAAACGATGAACATAAAAGTCGATGACCTAAAAGGTCCTGAAATAGCACAGCTTCTCAATCAACATCTAGAAGAAATGCGGGCCACCTCTCCTCCGGAAAGTAAACATGCCCTCGACCTTAACGCCCTACGCAGTAACGACATCACCTTCTGGACCCTATGGGACAACGACAAGCTGGCAGGCTGTATTGCTTTAAAGAAACTGGATGAGAGGCATGCTGAAATAAAATCGATGCGAACAGCACCAGATTATGCTCGACGAGGCGTGGCAACGCGATTGTTAGAACACCTCATCCTTGAATCACAAAAACAGGGATATCATCGGTTAAGCTTGGAAACAGGTTCAATGCCATACTTTAACCCCGCAAGACAACTGTATCAGAAGCATGGTTTCAAACTGTGCGAGCCTTTTGCGGATTACAGGGAAGATCCGAATAGCGTTTTTATGACTAAAAGCCTCGATGACTAAAACCTTGTTTGAGATTAAATATACTCTCTGTTTAGGTTATCAATAAATTTTTGTAAGCGCTTGTGTGATACTGGAAAGCGTGTCTTTTGCCCTTGAGCAAATAGCGAAATTCGATACTCCTGCAACATCCAGCCATACTCATCAACTTCAAACTGTGGAATTTTTGGATTATCTTCCAGGGCTTTCATTTCCTCGAGCCACGGTTGATACTGTTGCATCAACTGCATATCTTTAAGGGGGTTGTGCTTGATTCGCTCTAAGCGAAGATCAATCGCTTTAAGGTAGCGTTGATAATCTCTTACATGCTCCGCACCAAAGCGATAACAAAAACCCTCTTGGAACAGAAACTCAAGTTGCTCTTTAATATCATCGTAAGCGGCTTTAAAGTTCTTCCCAAGGGCCTTCGCTTCTGTCAGACATGAGTTTCGAGCTTTTAAACTTGAAACCAAGTTATCCAGTACTTTATTGGCGTTTGGAACGATCGTTTCTTTAACCGTTGAAAGCACTTCCTGGTAAGCCTGGTTGGTATAGGGTACAGCTGTTGAAACCTGATCTTTAACCACTGACATCATGACATCGTTAATCAAGTCCTCAGGAGCGTATAAGGAGGCGCAGGCCAACATCAATTGTTGCCGGTTATGATACTTTTTCTGCAAATAAGTAAAGGTTTTACTTTCTGACAAAGCTATCAAGCGACAGACACCACGGATATGAGTTTTTTCCGCTTGGCGCTTATTAACCACTGGGATGATTCGTACTTTATCCTGCGCGTCTTCTAACGCATGAAATACCGGAATATCAGTACCTGCTTCTTGCATCGTACCTTCTTTGACAAATTCTTCCGGCCATTCGGTATAAGTCACATTCTTAACTTTTTTAGACGGCTTGGAGCGAACCTTCGCGACTTTTTTAGGCTGCTCTTCTAGCGTTCGAGAACTGTAGAGTAACTTGCCCCCATCATTAACCACCTCAAAACGCATTAAAAAATGTTCAGGGAGGTTTAACTCTGACCATGCTTCCATCGGCAAAATCACACCAGTCATGGTGAACAGATGCTGGGTGATAATATCGACTAAACGCCCTTTGCTTTCCAACACCTTTTCATAACAAGCTTGCGCAAAAGTCGGGACTGGAACAAAATTTTTGCGGAAGCGTTTTGGCAATGAGCGTATTAAAAACTCAATCTTTTCTTCAAGAACTCCCGGAACCAAGCGCTCAAAGTCACCATCCGTAAACTGCCCTACTAACGATTGAGGCAAACGCACAGTCACCCCATCTTTTTCATGACCGGGCTCAAAGTGATATTTTAATGGCAGTTCAACACCTTTAACCTTGATCGACTCTGGATAGAGTCCTTTATCTTCTTGCTCTTGCGGTAATAACACATCGGCAGTGATACTGATCAACTGATTATGTTTGTCAGGATTTTTCTTAAGCCAATTGTTCAGAGTCTTTACGCTATTGATATGGTCCGGAAGTTTACGCTCAAACCATTCAACGATAAGGCTTTCATCAGCCCATAAATCAGCTTGACGTGCTTTCGCGACTTCTTGCTCGACCTCTTGTTTGACTTGAACATTGTGCCTGTGAAACGGTTGCTTCGAATCAAGATCTTGCCTGACTAGCGCGTGAAGAATAAACAGCTCACGGCACAACTCAGGCTCAATAGCGCTATAGTTAACGGTGCGATTGGTAACGATTTTAAGGCCAAGAAGTGTCTGCTGCATTTCAGCAACAACGGCTCCCCGGTTTTTACTCCAGTGCGGATCATAATAATGCGTTTTAATTAAATGACTGGCTAAGTGCTCTAACCAATTTGGTTCAATAGCTGAAGTCATTCGCGCATACGGCTGAGTCGTCTCGACAATCTCAAAAGTCATCAACCAAGCCGGCTGTTTCTTAAAGTTAGTCGACTGTGGATGCACCATAAATTTACTCTGGCGTGTTCCCTGATACCCTTTCTCGATATCTTTCTGTCCAATAAAACTCAATAGTCCGCTGAGCAATACCTGATGAAGGTTTTGGTAAAAAACAGGGTCATTCTGATCAAACTCCGCCGTTTGCCAGTCTTTTGGCCCTATTTTATTCTGACCATGTTTAGTCTGCTGTTGCACCAAACTTTTTAACTGGCGATAAGTACTTTTCCACTCACGATACGCATTAAAGTTGATTAACTCTTCGCCACAATAACGCCGGAACTGGCTATTGCTTAATTCCGCTTGCTGCTGATGCAGGTAGTTCCACAAGTTAATAATAGCGATAAAGTCTGACGTTTTATGGCTATATCTCGCATGCTTTTGTTGAGCTTGCTCTTTCTTGTCAAAGGGCCATTCACGAGGGTCTTTAACGGATAAAAATGCCGCCAATACCAAAGCGTAGTTTAGGAAATTTTTTTCCTGCCCCGCCAACAAAATACGAGCTAATCTAGGCTCTATCGGCAGACGAGCCATTTGGCGGCCAATTGAAGTCAGCTCCTTATCGCCGCCAATTGCCTGCAACTCATTCAACAACGTTAAACCATCACTGACCTGACGATCAGCGGGCGGATCGATAAACGGAAACGCGTCAATATCACCCAACTTTAGCTGCTTCATTTGTAAAATAACTGCCGCTAAATTGGTTCTTAAAATCTCAGCGTCGGTAAACTCTTGGCGGTCATTAAAATCTTCTTCACTGTACAAACGAATACAAATACCTTCAGCAACCCGGCCGCAGCGTCCTTTTCTTTGGTTAGCGCTTGCTTGTGACACCTTTTCAATCGGTAAGCGCTGAATTTTACTGCGAACGGAATAGCGACTCATGCGTGCAAGGCCAGGGTCAATCACATAGCGGATGCCCGGTACCGTGATCGAGGTCTCAGCAACATTAGTCGCAAGCACGATACGGCGCTTGCCACCAGAAGGCCGGAAAATCCGCTCCTGCTCAGACATGGATAGTCGCGCATAGAGCGGTAACACCTCACAGTTTTTAAACGCTTCTTTACGAAGATGTTTTGCTGTGTCTCGAATATCCGCTTCACCCGGTAAGAAAATCAAAATATCACCGGGTCCATGAGCCATGATTTCCTCTACAGCATGACCGATGTGATCCGTTTGCGGTAAGGGGTTTTCTTCATCGTTTGGACGATACCAGACATCAACAGGGTACGTTCTACCGCTAATCTCCAACACAGGAGCAGGCCTACCATCAAGTTTAAAGTGCTCAGAAAACCGCTGAACATCGATTGTTGCCGAAGTAATAATGATTTTAAGATCGGACCGCTTAGCCACTAATCGCTTTAAGTAGCCCAGCAAAAAATCAATATTAAGGCTTCGCTCGTGCGCCTCATCAATGATGATGGCGTTATATTGTAGTAACAAAGGATCGTGGATGATTTCATTCAACAAGACACCGTCAGTCATGACTTTTACCGGTGTCACAGCATTGGTTTGATCATTAAACCGAATGTTGTAACCAATGACTTGACCGATATCGCTTTTCAGCTCTTCCGCAATCCGTCTCGACACGCTGGTCGCGGCAACGCGTCGTGGCTGGGTATGGCCAATGCGGCCTCTGCGCCCCAACCCCAGCTCTAAACATATTTTCGGCAGCTGAGTGGTTTTACCGGAGCCAGTTTCCCCCGCAATGACGACTATCTGATGCTCTTTAATTAACTGGGCAACTTTGTCTCGCGACTGTGAAACCGGTAATGCATCTTCATACTCAATAACCTGCGGAATGATCGCGTGACGCTGGCTTACTATTTTGGATGAATCGTGCAGCAAGCGCTCCAGCTTGCCCTCAAGTTTGGTCGCAGGCAAGTTCTGTTGAGTACGCTTTTTGATGGCTTGTTGGAGGTTTTTAATAGCCGAAAGATCGCTCAATAAGCAATCCTTCAGATCAATAGCCGAATTCGGTTTAGACATAAAGTGAGTATATCGTATTAGTTGGTTGTCGAGTCCCAGAAGGCGTCTACAGCCCGAAGTTCGCCGAGATAATCAGCCACAGGACGGTAAAAGTCTTTATCCTCCCAGTAGCCCGTATGGCACGCAGGATTCCATGAAGTAGCAGCACTACCAACGTTAATTTCGAAGTCCTCCGTCACCACATCGCTGTAGGACTCGCTGATATTTTTCATGGGATAAGCCACGACGTCGTCTTTATCGTAAAAGTTGAGCCATTTGGCATGTTCAATCAACGCAGGATTCAGTTCCGCCCCCACTTTATTGATGGGGCTGGGTAAACGCTCGGTTAAGCTGTCATAAATGGCCAAAGGACTTCCGCAAGTGATTAAACCCGCAAGCGTTCGAAAACTCTCAACATGGCTCAGCTGACTGAACTTATCAGAACCTTTAGCTTGATTGATGTCTTGGATATAGTGGGACATGATGACAGAGCCGAATGAGTGCGCCAGCAATACAACCGGCGTCGAGTCAGGATTGACATGCCTGTGAGTCGCCAACTTTTTCATGCTCTGCCCTATCCGCTCATGAATCGCTTGATACAAGCCGCTCTCAGAATCACGATCATACGCAAGCCCCAGATTCATATAGTCGATAAACAACTGTCTCATCGAGGTATAAGTTAACTCATTGCGGTAGTCGAGTCTCTGCAACAAATCATCATTGATCTGCTGCAACAAGTCGCCCCAATAGATCTCATGAAATAACAAATCATCTTCGCGACGGTGCTTAGCATCCCCTCTTAGTCTTTCTCCCTTGAGATAGCGCTCGACCACACGGTGCTTAAATTCCGTAGAATAATGCTTATCTTCCGAGCCAATACCGTGGATTATTGCCACCGCTATACGCTTCATCTATCCGTTACCCCATAAACCTTAACAAAACCCTGATATACTCTAATAAATAGCCAAGCACATCAAGTCTTTACGGCACATTTGTATCATTTGCTTTCCGCCGTCATAATTCGCTTCAACTGGTACGAGCAGTTATGTTAGACTGGTATAAGTTAAATATTAAAGGGGTTGCTATGTTAACAATAATATTACTTCTGGCCTTGATGGGTGCACTTTACCATCGAGCAAGCCTTAAAGTCACAAGCCTAGTATTGGCAGCGATTTTAGTGGCTTGGAGCGCTTATGACGGTATTCCATACGTACACTGGATTCTCTTCTTGGCCATTTTCGTGCCACTGAATCTAACCTTTGTGCGTCGCAAACTTTCAGCAAGACTGCTGGATGTCTTTAAAGGCATCATGCCGCGTATCTCTGATACAGAGCAAGAAGCGCTGGATGCGGGCACAGTATGGTGGGAAGCTGAAATGTTTGGCGGTAAGCCAAACTGGAAACGATTCCATAACTTCCAGAAAGCAACGCTATCCAAGGAAGAGCAAGAGTTTATCGAGGGGCCTCTTGAGGAACTGTGCAGCATGATTAATGACTGGCAGATTACTCATATCGACCGCGACCTGCCGCCTGAAGTTTGGAACTTCATTAAAGAGAAAGGTTTCTTTAGCTTTATTATTCCAAAAGAATACGGTGGTTTAGGCTTTTCGTCTTACGCCCAGTCTCGTGTATTAACCAAGATCAACTCGCTAAGCGCAACCGCAGGCAGTATCGTTTCAGTACCTAACTCGCTTGGCCCAGCTGAACTGTTAATGCACTACGGTACGCAAGAACAGCGCGATCATTATTTGCCGCGTTTAGCCAAGGGTGAAGACGTTCCTTGTTTCGCCTTAACAGCGATTGAAGCCGGTTCTGACGCTGGCGGCATTCCTGATAAAGGTGTGATCTGTAAAGGTCAATGGAACGGCAAAGAAGTTGTGGGTATGAAGTTAACTTGGAACAAGCGTTATATCACGCTAGCCCCAGTCGCCTCATTGCTCGGTTTAGCTTTTAAGCTGTATGACCCTGAAGGTTTACTCGGCGACAAAGAAGATTTAGGCATTACCTGTGCCTTAATCCCAACCGATACGGATGGCGTTGAAATCGGACGTCGCCACTATCCTTTAAGCACACCATTCCAAAATGGCCCGACAACCGGCAAAGATGTTTTTGTACCATTAGATTACATCATCGGTGGCCCTGACAATGCAGGCAAAGGGTGGAGAATGTTGGTCGACTGCCTATCAGCAGGTCGAGCAATTTCATTACCATCTAGTGCCAATGGCGGCGTCAAAATGGCCTCTTATACCACAGGCGCTTACGCACGTATTCGTCGACAGTTCAACGTGCCAGTGGGATATATGGAAGGCGTGATGGAAGCCTTGGCTCGTATCGCGGGCAAAACCTATATGGTTGACTCCATGTTAACCTTTACTGCGTCGGGTATCGATAGTGGTGAAAAGCCATCGGTCGCATCAGCTATCGTAAAGTGCCACACCACTGCCCTTGCCCGTGATGTTGCTTGCGATGGTATGGATGTGCATGGCGGTAAAGCCGTGATGATGGGGCCGAAAAACTACATGGCTCGTGCCTACCAAGGCGCGCCAATCTCCATTACGGTTGAAGGTGCGAATATCCTAACCCGAAGCTTAATTATCTATGGTCAGGGCTCAATCCGATGCCACCCTTATGTGTTAAAAGAAATTCAAGCAACACAAAACGAAAACCGCAAAGAAGCGATAAAGGACTTTGATAAGGCCTTATTCAGCCACGTCGGTTTCGCCATGAGTAATAAGATTCGTACGTTCTGGTTAGGCTTAACCGCAAGCTTGTTGGTTAAAAAACCGCAATCAGATTTCACCGGTCGTTACTATCAGCGCATCACTCGTTTTTCCAGCGCACTAGCGTTCCTGTCAGACGTCACCATGGGTGTCTTAGGCGGAGAACTTAAACGTCGCGAAATGATCTCAGGCCGCCTAGGCGACATGCTGAGCAATCTTTATATCGCTTCGTCGGTCTTAAAGATGTACCACGACAAAGGACGCCCTGAGCACGATAAAGAAATTGTTCAGTGGTCGTTAGAACACTGCCTGTACGAAACACAAATGGCGGCAGACGGTGTGTTGAAAAACTTCCCGATCGGCTGGCTAGGAAAAGCGCTTCGTATCGTCGTGTTCCCGCTTGGCTTACCATTGTCGCCACCGTCGGACAAACTCAGTCGCAAGCTTGCTCGTCAGCTACAAGAGCCACAAGCAATGCGCGAAGAGTTAACTCACGGCGCTTTCAAGTCTGAATCCGAAGGCAGCAACCTGTATAAAGTCGACAAAGCACTTCGCCTACAGCTTGAAATGGAGCCTATTGTTAAGAAATTCTCACAAGCACTCGGTAAACGTGCCGGTAATCACCAAGTCGTGCCATTCGCCAAAGAAGCGCTCGACGCAGGCCACATTACCCAAGACGAATACCAATTAGTGTTAGATGCAGAAGAAGCTCGACTCGAAGTTATTAATGTCGACGACTTCGCCCCAGAAGAAATGAAGCATCACTTGTCGGAGAACTAAAGTAATACCCGCGGTGGGCTAAGCTAAGCCCACCCTACTGACTTGTACGATCGTCATTCCCACGGAAGTGGGAATCTTGATATCAACAGATCCCCGCCTTCGCGGGGATGACATAGTTGCCGTTTACTGAAAAGTAAGCGGCATTTTTTTATTCATTAATCCTTTAACCATGATTTTCGATTGTCATCGAGTCCCTTTTCTTATCTGGCTAAGAAAAGGAACCAAAAGAATGCCACCCCGTCGTTAGGCCTTTCAGGCTTCCTTCGCTCCCAAAAGTTACTGACGCGCCGTCAAACTCAACATCCTGTTTCGTTTTGACTAAATTTGGCTGTCCTTGCCAAATTTGCGCTATAACTTTTTATCACTCAGCTAACTCCAAGGGGAAATAATAAACTTTCAGGCAACTTTATGCCCTTATATTGAGCTAGATTCATATCAAAATATAGCAATTAAAATCTGGATGATTTTAATAAGAGTTTTCAGCACAGGGAAGTGCTGTAAACTCTGGTGCGTTGAATATTTTGAGAGGAAGCTAGGAAGTCATGCTTGCATGACCTCAATATAGGGTGGTCTTCTCTTTGGTTACTTTCTCTTAACCACGTAAGAGAAAGTAACTCGCTGAAAGAGCGAAATACAATAGTGAAATGAAGTATCAAACAAAAAAATTAATCCACCCCGACATGGTCTGTGCAGCACTCCATAAAAAACTAAACACTGGAACACCCAAAATACTGAGTACAACGAGCCCTAAGAAAAAGAAGGTGCCGTATTTGCCATTCCATTGGTGATACTTATACTTCATCGACTTTGGTAATAGCCATTCCATAACGTAATGTCCGTCAAGCGGACCAATGGGTAATAAATTAAACAGCATCAGAAGTATATTGATCAATGCTAAGAAGGATAGCGAGGTTTGTGCGACGTTAGACTGTAGAGCACCGATATCAAAGACGTAAGCCGCAGCCTGGAGGTTAACCGCGATCAAGGCGATAAGAAAGTTCATCAAAGGCCCAGCCGCCGCTACCGCAGCTCCCGCCCAAGTCGTTTTCAGTTTTCGATGCGTCACTGGTACGGGCTTGGCATAACCAAAGCCGATTAATACCACAAATAACAGCCCCATCGGGTCAATGTGGTTGATGGGATTTAAGTTTAAACGCCCCATTTTTTCTGCCGTATCATCGCCAAGAAGCTTCGCCGAATAGGCATGACCGAATTCGTGAAGCGTTAATGAAAAGATGATAACGAATAAAACAATCGCGAAAATGGCGTAATGGCCATTGGTAAGTAATGGAAGCATGTGCTTTCTCTAAAAGTTAGATATGTGCAATTTAGGGACTTTACCACCGATTTACAAGTCCAGCCGAGGTTTGCAATATTCCAACAAAGGCTGTAAAAGTAATAAAAAATAGGGGAAATATTATGAAACAGACATTATTGGGCTTGCTAATGATGGCATTGCTTCAACCCATCAGCTATGCCGACACGCATGACACAAAAAATCAGAAAATCGATCAAAGCGCCGACGCTCTAGAGCAGAAAGTCATTGATTGGCGTCGTCACCTCCACCAAAACCCAGAGCTGGGTAATCGCGAATTTGAGACCAGTAAATATATTGCTACACACTTGAAAGCACTCGGATTAGAGGTGCAAACAGGTGTAGCGCACACTGGGGTTGTCGCTGTGTTAAAAGGCGGAAGCCCTGGGCCTGTGGTCGCTTTAAGAGCCGACATGGACGCTCTCCCCGTTAAAGAACGTGTCGACCTGCCCTTTGCGTCAAAAGCAACTGGTGAATATATGGGCAAAGAGGTTCCTGTGATGCATGCCTGTGGTCACGATACGCATGTAGCCATTTTAATGGGTGTTGCAGAAATTTTATCAGGCATGAAAGACGAGCTACCTGGGAGCGTGAAGTTTATTTTCCAACCCGCAGAGGAAGGCCCTCCCCCGGGTGAAGAAGGCGGCGCTGAGCTGATGGTTAAACAAGACGTTCTTAAAAACCCTGACGTTGACGTGATCTTCGGATTGCATATCTCAGCCGGAACTGACGTCGGTAAAATTAATATTCGAAAAGAAGGCATCATGGCCAGCTCTGATGACTTTAAAATTACCATTGATGGTAAGCAAGCTCATGGCTCAACCCCTTGGGACTCTGTCGATCCGATTGTTACAGCGTCGCAAATCATCAATAGCTTACAAACCATTGTCAGCCGTCATATGCCACTAACGCAGCAGGCGTCAGTAGTCACCGTTGGCTCTATACATGGCGGCGTTCGCTCAAACATTATTCCTGAAAAAGTTGAAATGCTCGGGACTATTCGCACGCTCAGTGAAACTGATCGCACGAGAATTCACGAACTAGTACGCAAGAAAGCAACCGCCGTCGGTGAAAGCATGGGCGCCACAGTCACTG
Source organism: Kangiella marina (assembly GCF_039541235.1). Taxonomy (NCBI): domain Bacteria; kingdom Pseudomonadati; phylum Pseudomonadota; class Gammaproteobacteria; order Kangiellales; family Kangiellaceae; genus Kangiella; species Kangiella marina. The sequence goes on from NZ_BAABFV010000001.1 coordinate 235,699, forward strand.
TTGATTTACCCTTCTCTTCGGCCTACCCAGTGACCTATAACAACCCTGCATTAACTGATGAAATGATGCCGACATTAGAAGCTGTAGCCGGTGCTGACAATATTCAAATCATTAACCCCATTACTGGCGCTGAAGACTTTTCATTTTATGCACGAGAAGTTCCTGGAGTCTTTTTCTTTTTAGGCGGTAAGCCTAAAGGTCTCCCCGCCTCGGAAGCTGCTCCGCACCATACGCCAGACTTTTATATTGATGAGTCAGGCTTAAAGCTTGGCGTAAAAGCCCTTTCGCGCTTGGCGGTTGATTATATGGAAGCGCATGCGAAGGATAAGAAGTAAGCGCCGTTTTAGGTATTAATAACTCCTTCAACCAGCAGAGATAAAGGCTTTTTATCTCTGCTGCATACCGTTATACTTTCCAGCCAAAGAATTGAGTCAAGCGAATGATTGGTAGTTGAGATGGCAAAGAAGAAAGTCTACATCGCATACACTGGCGGTACCATTGGGATGAAACCCAGTGACCAAGGTTTTGTGCCACAAAAAGGCTTTCTTGGTGCGACCCTAAAAAGCTTTCCTGAGTTTCAGCACCCCGAAATGCCAGACATCACCATCCATGATTACGCCGAGCCCATTGACTCAGCTAATATGTCGCCCGAGGACTGGCATCACATTGCTGAAGATATTGAACGCAATTACGACGATTACGATGGTTTTGTGGTACTGCATGGCACTGATACGATGGCCTACACGGCCTCAGCATTATCATTCATGTTAGAGGGCTTGCAAAAGCCGGTGATTTTTACAGGTTCACAAATTCCTCTAACTCAGTTAAGAACGGACGCGCGTGATAATTTAATCAATGCAGTTTACTTGGCAGCGAATTACCCTATTCCTGAAGTCAGTTTATTCTTTCATGATCACTTGCATCGTGGAAATCGCACGATTAAGACTGATGCGGATGGTTTTGCAGCATTTAGCTCACCGAATATGCCGCCGTTGGCCAGCATCGGTAGCACCATCAAGGTTCGCGAACACCTCGTTTGGCAGCGCAAACATAAAGAGCTGACCGTTAGACGCTTCAGTTCGCCCAAAATTGCGATTCTGACATTATTCCCTGGAATTTCTGATGACTTAGTCAGAGACTTCCTGGCACAAGATCTAGATGGCGTCGTATTGCAGAGTTTTGGCGCAGGTAATGCACCAGTGAATAACAAGCCTTTGATGCAAGCCATCGATAATGCCACCAGCCAAGGTAAAGTTATAGTGAACTGTACTCAGTGCCTAAAAGGCTCCGTCAATATGAGCACTTATGAAACGGGCCAAGTTCTAATGGATGCTGGGGTAACGTCTGGTTTTGATATGACGACCGAAGCCGCGCTTGCAAAGCTATACTATTTATTTAGCCGAGGGCTTGATGCCGATACTATCCGTGACAATATGGTGATCAGCTTACGCGGGGAGTTAACTAACTAACACTCCGTACGAATATCGATAACTACCTTCGTTTTTACCGAGTTAGCAATAAAACAAAGTTCGTGTGCCTGATGATGTATTTTTTCGATTTGGTCTAAACTAGGTACTTTATTGCCGGAAAACCTCACATAAGGGCGAAGTGTCACTGTCTCAACAAAAGCTCTGCCTTGCTCATCTTCCCCCATCACGCCAATAGCATCGTCTTCATAACTATCGACTATGAGTCGCTTTTTCGCTGCAATCGACAAAAAGAATAGCATATGACAGCTCGATAGTGATGCGACAAAAGCTTCTTCCGGATCAACGTTGGCTTCAACCGAATACGGCAGCGGCACGATATGAGGCGATGAAGAAGCTTCGACAGTTGCCCCTCCATCAAAGTGCCATTGATGGCCACGGCTGTATTGATTATTGATGAATGCTTGATCACCGCGTGACCAGCTTATATGCGCAAAATGCTGTCCCATATCAATCACACCACTCGAAAAAACATTTTGTAGACCACCGCATATATACTAAAGCTGCGACACATACCCAACGTTAATGCGTATTTTTACCTGGAATAATCATCGATGGGTCGATGACAAAAGAGTCTTTGGACTGGCGCTCATTGGCTGACTGTCCAGGATAAGCATCACGCATCTTTTTGCCTGTCACCAAGTCACCGTCTTTGGTCACGGTAAAAGGCTCAGCATCATCATTCGTTTGGCTCGCTTTATACATCATGATGGCTTGGATACAGGTTTCTTTTTGTTGTTCAGTCAAAGCCGTACCGTCAGGCCATTTCCCCGTCTCCACAGCATCAGAAAAGCGCTCGATCATGTCTGGGGTTAATGTTTTGATAAGTTGCGAAAAGTCCATAGCAGGATAAAAGAAGTCAAGATGACGCAATTATGCAGCGTTTCGCTGAAGTTTTCCAGTGTGAATGACTCTTCTTTACTTCCTCCCTATCAATAATAAAACGTAAAGTCTTCATGAACTTAGCGACTTCTACCTCTATTGCTTCACACTGATTATGTGATATAGTTAACAATATATAGCTGTATCTTGATGTACCACTGGGGAATTCCACTAAGGTTATCTATGTCATTGATCAAGGTCAAAGTACCTACCGATTCTATTGATATTGGAATGTTTGTCGTTGAACTCGACAGACCGTGGACTGATGTGCCCTTACCTTTCCAGAAGTTCGAAATTTCTACAGAGCGAGAAATCAAGGTACTGAGCGAATACTGTAAATACGTTTATATCGAAATAGATGCCTTCCTATGGCAGAAGAAAAAACAACAGCTTGCAAACAAGTCTTCAACGAGTACTTTACCTGAAAACACCCCAATTCATCACGAGTTGCCTCGAGCATCGAGTACTTTCCAATCGGCCAAAGAGTTCGTCATAGAATTATTTGAGTCGACAAAGTTGGGCTTAGACTTGGATTTAGAGCAAAGTAAACAAGTCATCAATAACTGTATTACCAGTATTCTCTCGAATGCTAATGCCTTATTCTGGCTAACTCGAATTAAAGATCGCACCCACTATACCGCAGAGCACAGCTTAAGAGTGTCCATATTAGCCATTGCTTTTGGAAACTACCTTAAGATGGATCGAAAGCAGCTCGAGTTGCTGGGGCTGTGTGGCCTGCTTCATGATTTAGGTCAAACTCAAATACCTGAAGATATCGTCAAAAAGGCTGGGCCTTTAAACGAAGCAGAGTATCGCGTTATGCAGAAACACAGTTTGTTGGGACATGAACTGGTGATTCATGATCAAACGATCGACTCAGCGGTTAAAGATGTTATCTTAAATCATCACATCCATTATGATGGCAAAGGCTACCCTAAAGGGTTAGCTGGAAACTCTCTCAGTAAATTTTGTCGTATGGTTAGTATCATTGATGCTTATGACTCAATCACTAGCGAGAGTCCTTTCAAACTCAGCCGTTCTCCTCGTGAAGCTTTAAAAATACTCTTCGATCAACGTGATAAACAATTTGATGGCAAATTAGTCGGCAAGTTTATCCAAATGATGGGGATTTACCCACCTGGCAGCTTGGTTCGAATGGCTAATGGCGAAGTCGGGATTGTCATATCAACCGACAGTAAGCATAAATTACAACCTAAAGTTGAGTTGGTTCAGGATGATAATGGTCGCCTCAAGCGCTCTATTATTATTGACTTAAAGCGCCAGCCCAAAGATGCTAATGGCGAACCTTACAAAATAGCTGCCTCCCTACCTGATGGCTCGATGGGCTTCGATATGCGCCAGTATATCCAAACCACCCATCAGTGCTAACCTCTAGATTTTTTGTAAAATTTAAGCTTTTACTGGACAGTAAGCAGCTTGTCTATCATCATATAACACATTGAAAAAACATCTCATTCGTTGAATAACACCATTCTAAACGGACTACCCAACTCGACATTATGCAGACACTTGACTTAGCCCTTATTTTAACTGGAATTCTTGCCTTAGGTATTGGCGCTCAATGGCTCGCCTGGTACTTAAAGCAGCCTTCAATTTTATTCTTATTATTAATAGGAATTTTGATTGGTCCAATTCTTGGTTTTTTTAACCCTGATGAAACTTTAGGCGATCTACTGTTCCCATTTATTTCATTAGGCGTTGCGGTTATCCTCTTTGAAGGCTCCTTAACCCTCGAATTTCATGAGGTAAAAAGTCATGGCCGGGTGGTTCAGATGCTGGTCTCTGTTGGCGTTTTGGTCACTATCATCATTGTCTCGATAGCCGCTTACTTCCTGTTCGACATGGATCCTAAAATCGCGATTCTTTTCGGTGCTTTAGTCTGTGTAACAGGACCTACTGTTATTGTGCCCATTTTGCGCAGCGTTAGACCGAATAAGAACATTAGTAATATTCTTCGTTGGGAAGGTATTATCATCGACCCCATCGGTGCTATCGCGGTTGTTTTGGTTTACGAGTACATTATTTCAGGTGGCTCAGGCGACCACGCCCTGCTGGTCTTTGGTAAGATTCTGCTGGTCAGTACGCTGATTGGAATGTTTGGCGCTTACTTGCTGGCACAACTATTCAAGCGCCACTTAATCCCCGAGTATTTACGCAATGTTTTTGCACTCGCTTACGTACTATTGCTGTTTGCCATTTCTAACCATATTGAACACGAGTCGGGCTTATTAACGGTCACCATATTAGGTGTCGCTCTAGCCAACTGGCCCAAGTTCGAGAAAGACGACCTGCTCGACTTTAAAGAATCTCTGTCGTTACTCCTGATTTCAGTGTTGTTCATCGTGCTTGCTGCACGCTTGGATTTAGACAGCTTGTTAAGCATTGGTATTCCGAGCCTTATTCTATTAGCTGTTGTTATGTTTGTGGCACGTCCTGTGTCGGTCTGGGCTTCCAGTATTGGCTCAAAACTTAAACTCAACGAAAAGCTAATGATCTGCTGGATTGGCCCGCGCGGTATCGTTGCTGCGGCTATTTCATCGCTCTTTGCTATTAAGTTAGCAGAGTATGATTTAGCCGGTACTGAGTACCTTGTTCCTTTGGTATTTGTCATTATTATTGGTACTGTTTTGATTCAAAGCCTTGGCGCTAAACCGATAGGAAACTTGCTCAAGGTTCGAGAAGCCTCCGACAATGGCGTGTTAATTATTGGTAGTAATCCTGTCGCCCTAAAAGTCGCTCGTTCGTTACGAGACTCTGGATTTGATGTAGTGATGGCGCATAACAACTACACCAATATTTCTCGTGCTCGCATGGAAGGAGTTAAAACCTACTTTGGCAACCCAGTCTCTGATCATGCCGATAGAAACCTTGACTTGATTGGCTACGGTCATCTATTCGCCATGAGCATGGATAGAGAATTAAACACCTTGTGTGAAATCAACTACCGCCATGCTTTTGGTAAGCAAAATATTTATCGCTTACGTTATAACGATGACAGTAGTAAAAAAAATGAACGTCAAGAGCGTACTGATTACTGGCAGTCGGCCTGGTTATTTGGTGAAGGGATCAACTACGGCAAATTGGCCAGCATGATTGCGAATAACGCCAAAGTTAAAATCACCAACATCACCGATAATTATAGTTACGAGCAATACCGCGAAGACAACAAGAACTATATTGCGCTGTACATGATTGATAAAAATGGTTCTTTAAAAGTCTTCTCCTCGAATACTGGTGAGAATATCCCGAGCGGTACTAAAATTATCGCTTTGGTTCATGATCCAGAGAATAAGAAAAATATTCCGAATGACAACCCGGCCAACAAAGGGCAGAAAAAGTTAAAAACGCTAGCCGATAAAGAAAGAAAGATCGACGACTAGAGGTTAGTAACCATCCGCAAAAAGGACCGTTTGAACACCTTGAACGGTCCAATCACTTCGCCCACCGTTCGCTAGCGGCATAAGCTTATACCGGCGCTGCCCCTTTGCGTCTTTGGACGTATTAAGAACTTGGACCATTTGTTGTACCAATTGGCTTGCGGCGATTTGTGAACGCCATGAGCGATAGCCCTCTGGCCATTCCAGCGTATATTGTCTTGGACGAGTACCACCATAGCCCGGCACAGTACCAATATGTTTAAATCGATCGCCTAATTCTTCAACGCCCGCTTCGGCAAGCAAAAAGTCCAATCTTGAAATTATGGAACTTGCCACTCGACTACACCACCAAACCATAGGCAGCCGCCCAGCTTCTTGATCTAAGTGCGACGTTGCCGCTGATGCTAAAAAAGACCAACCGCTGTTCATCTTGGCATCTGAGTTAAACTCTTGCCGTAAGGCCGACTCAATAACCTTGTGAACATTATCCAACGTCACGCCTTTTTGCGGTGTGCCACTAACGTCAAATAATTCTACCGCGGTCTTAACCGCCATTTCACGCCACTCCTTGTCCCAAGGTACACTGCCCCAAGTTGCTGCCGAGTCAACGGTTTTAGCCAACTCAGTCGCTCGATAATACAGAGGGTCGATTGCAGCATGATATAAAGCATAGCCAATACGAGGTTTTGGCCAGAAAAAACTGATCAAGCGATCTTGCCAGCCTGCGACCGCATCGCCTGCTGGTTGCTTCAAGTAAACGGGTTGAAATGGGGCATCATCGATCCATTGAACCAGAGCCTTGATAAACTCTTCATCACTCGCATCGGCGCTAGGCACGTAAGGTGGATAAGTATCCTCGCCTATCATCTCAATCCCTTGGTCGTCGAGCACCACAGGATCGCTCGTTGGAGCCTCGATATCCGCTTGTACCCTCGCCTCAGCGTAATTCATGAAGTCATCTTGAACAGCAAAAGCTAGGCTGTCCCAGTAAGCAACCGCATGCTCTGTAAGACACACGGCCGCCACATCATGACCGCTTTCATCACTAATAGAAGTCAACTCTATCCACTTGGCGTATTGTTCAACGAAATGCTGACTGACTTGTGAAGCATCGCGATAAGCCCAAGGCACCATCATCCGCCCTAGCATTTCGAGACTGAAACGTTTCCGCTGACGAATTAACTCACTTAATGAGTCCGTGCTATCACCGAGTGGCATTTTACCGAACTTCCACTGCTGAGGATGTTCAGAAAAGCGTTTAAACCAAACTTTCCAGCCAGCAATAAACATGGTGGGCGTAATGGAAAAGTTGTCTGCGTGCTCAAAATTGATGTTCATACAAACCTAAGTGATTGCTTTTTCGACTGATTATCATACCTTATCCAGAATCTTAATTTTGTGCAAATACAAAGATGCTCTATCAACACTAAGCTAAGACCGTTATAATTCGCCAGCTCCACTCTACAAAAGTATTAACGTTCACAGTCGATCGGATACTGAATAAATCAGCAGCGACGCCAAACGATAAATAATCATGTTATTGACATTACCTGAGTTAAAACAAAAATCGAACTTCATTAACCACTGGCAAGGCTTTGCTGGCTCAAGTCGCGCCTTGGCGATCGCTGAGCAGGCTAAAAATGCCAAGCAGCCAGTCATTGTCGTGTGTAATGACGCGCCTCAGGTATGGCATCTGCAACAAGAAATCGAATACTTCTTAGGCAAAAATCATTCTGATGAGTCCCCCGAACTGCCCGTGTTTGGTTTCCCAGACTGGGAGACCCTGCCCTACGATAATTTCAGCCCGCACCAAGATATCGTCTCACAGCGTTTATTAACGCTCTATCAGTTACCTCGGTTAAAGCAAGGCATTGTACTTATTAGTGTCAGTACGCTCTTACTGAAACTGCCTCCGCGCGAATATATCGAGCAAAACAGCTTGATCATGCATACCGGTCAAGAACTCGATATGCATGAAGTTAGGAGCCTCTTTGAGCAACATGGTTACCATGCCGTTAACCAAGTGTACTCTCATGGTGAGTTTGCCGTTCGAGGCTCGATTTTAGATGTCTTCCCGATGGGTTGTGATAAACCATTGCGTATTGATTTCTTCGACGATGAAATTGATACCATTCGGTACTTCGATCCTGAGAGCCAGCTGTCCGAAGAAACACTGAAAAGCTTTGAACTACTACCGGCTAAAGAATTCCCTTTGGATAAAGACGGTATCGAAACCTTCCGTCAAAATTTCCGCCAAACCTTTGACGTTGACTTACAAAAAGTCTGGCTGTATCAAGAAGTCAGCAACGGCAATGCTCCAGCAGGTATTGAGTACTACTTGCCGTTATTTTTTAACGAAGTTGATACCTTGTTTGATTATCTGCCCGATAACAGCCTTATTTGTTCGCTGGGCAAGCATGAAGACGCGACCAAAGATTATTGGGCCGAAATTACAGAACGCTATGAGCAGCGACGCCACGATGTAGAGCGTCCTATTGTAGATCCGAAGCAGCTGTACTTGGTTGAAGAAGAACTTAATTCACTGCTCAAAGAAACCATCAGAATACGTTTAGAGCCCTCGGCTCCCGATCAGCAACAGCTGACTCAACCAGTGCCGATGATGCCGATTGAGCACAAAGCAGCAGATCCAGCTCACCATTTGCGTAACTTTTTATCCCACTGGAAAGGTCAAACCTTAATTGCTACCGAGTCTCCTGGTCGCCGCGAAGCGTTAAAAGACTTGTTAGAACGTCACAATATTGCCACTAAGGTATCTGCTAGCTGGGCTGCTTCTGCCAGCAGTGACCAGTCAGGGCTGGTTGAAGTCGGCGTTGCACCACTCACCCAAGGCTTTGTGGTCGAAAACCTCGCCGTCGTTACCGAGATGGAGCTGTTCGGTGAACAAGCGATTCAGCGCCGTACCACTGAGCGAGATCATAAACCGTCGGTTCAGGCTGAAGATGTCATACGAAACCTGGCTGAACTGAAAGAAGGTGATCCCGTCGTTCATGTGGAACAAGGCATTGGCCGCTACCGTGGTTTGGAAAAACTGGCGAGCGGCGATCTTGAAGCTGAGTACTTAATGATTGAGTATTCAGGAGGTGACAAACTCTACATCCCGGTGCAGTCGTTACACCTAATCAGCCGCTATTCAGGCACCAACCCAGAGTTCGCGCCATGGCATAAACTCGGCACTGAAAGCTGGGACAAAGCCAAGACCAAAGCTGCTGAAAAAGCACGAGACGTTGCCGCAGAGCTATTGGATGTTTACGCTCGGCGTGAAGCTAAAGAAGGATATGCTTACCAGCTGGATGAAACAGAGTACAACCGCTTTAGTAGCGAGTTTCGTTTTGATGAAACCGCCGATCAGGTCACAGCGATTAACTCGGTGATACGAGATATGACAGCACCACAACCGATGGACAGATTGGTTTGTGGTGACGTTGGCTTTGGTAAAACAGAGGTCGCGTTGCGTTCAGCATTTATCGCCGCTCATGGCGGTAAACAGGTTGCGGTATTAGTACCGACAACCCTGCTTGCCCAGCAACACTTTGAGACCTTCAGCGACCGCTTTGCCGACTGGCCAATCAAGGTGGCAGCGCTATCGCGTTTCGCCACTGCAAAAGAAGTCAAAGAAACCTTAGAAGGTCTCGCTAAAGGCACCGTTGATATCGTTATTGGCACTCATAAAATTATCCAGCAAGACGTTAAGTTTAAACGCTTAGGCTTATTGATTATCGACGAAGAACATCGCTTTGGCGTACGCCAAAAAGAGCAGCTTAAAAAGTTTAGAACTGAAGTCGATATTTTGACACTAACGGCAACACCAATCCCAAGAACGCTCAATATGTCGATGTCGGGCATGCGAGATTTATCCATTATCGCCACCCCACCTGCTAAACGACTGTCGGTAAAAACCTTTGTTCGCGAACACAATAAACCGCTCATTCGGGAAGCCGTCCTGCGTGAGATTCTCCGCGGCGGTCAGGTTTACTTCTTACATAACAGCGTTGAAACAATCGAGCGAACGGTTAGAGAATTACAAGAGCTGCTCCCAGAAGCTCGGATTAACTATGCCCATGGTCAGATGCGGGAGCGTGAGCTTGAACAAGTTATGCGAGACTTTTACCACCAGCGCTTTAACGTGTTGATCTGCACCACGATTGTCGAGACCGGTATTGATAACCCCAACGCCAACACCATGATCATTGATCGAGCCGATAAGTTTGGGTTAGCGCAACTCCATCAATTACGAGGTCGCGTTGGTCGCTCACATCACCAGGCTTATGCCTACCTTTTAACGCCTGCTGAGCGCAAAATCACCAAAGACGCTGAGAAACGGCTTGATGCTATTGCGTCGTTAGAAGACTTAGGCGCGGGCTTCACTCTGGCAACCCATGACCTCGAAATTCGTGGCGCTGGCGAACTATTGGGTGAAGAGCAGTCCGGTCAAATGCAAGCCGTGGGCTTTACCCTTTTTATGGACATGCTAGAACAAGCCATTAAGGATATCAAAGAAGGTAGAGAACCAAGCTTGCAACAAAGCTTAAATCAAAAAACCGAAGTTGAGCTGGGTGTTTCAGCGATTATTCCTGATGACTATATTGGCGATGTGGCGACCCGCCTTTCTCTTTACAAGCGTATCGCAAGCTCTAAATCAAAAGATGATCTTGATGCATTACAAATTGAGTTTATTGATCGTTTTGGAATTCTGCCTGTCGAACTGAAGAATCTTTTCGCTATTAATGAATTAATATTAGAAGCTCAACCGCTTGGCATTAGTAAGATTGACCTAGTACATTCAGGAGTTCGAATTCGCTTCAACCAAGACAGCAGCATAGACCCAACGAAATTAATTAAAATGATTCAAATGAATCCAGCACTCTACCGCTTCGAACAAAATGTCATCTTGAAAATTTTAACGGAAGAGGAAGAGTTAAAGCCCTTATTGAAGTCGATTCGCCAAGTCTTCGAGACATTACAATAGCTCAAATTCGACTGGGCAATCGCTAAAATCATGTTAAACTCATGGTTCACTGTGGGGTTAACTATCAAAAATATAAATACAGATGAATGATAAAATGTTCAAATATTTCATAAGCTTGGCGCTATTACTGACTTCAACAGCAGTAAGTGCACAAACCATTTTTGACGTTGAGCTAGTCTTCTTCAAGCGAATTAACGATTTACACTTAGTTGGTCAGCCAGAGCCAATCCCCCTGTCAGAAGAATTTGATAGTGAATCCAGCCCCTTTTATCTTTCAGAAAACAGTCCTATGCTACCCGAAGGCTACACACTTTTAAGCCGTCAGCAGCAACAACTGGAAGGTGTTTACCGCCGCCTAAGGTCGAGCAGTGATATGCGACCACTGCTGCACATAGGCTGGCGTCAAGAGTTACAAGACAAAGCCGATACACCATGGCTGAGCTTTAATTTAACCGATAGCCCTCAGGTCAAAGGACTAGAAGGCTTTGAAGGAATTATACGCTTAAGTCGTAACCAAGGACTTGTGCTTGAGAGTCAAGTGGTAGGCTATAAAGAGCCCACTCAAGTTGAAGTATTCGATACTGTTGACGAAGAGACTGAGGAAGTGTCTAACTTAGACCTTCCATTTGAAAAACAGCAAGATGACGTTGAAAGCAATGCTGAAGACCAAGAATTCCACGAAAACCTGCAAATTCCTGACGAACTAAGCGGTTTCTTTGAGATGTCAGAGACTTTAAAAGTTAAGTTAGGCAAACTGTATTACATCGATCACCCAACTATGGGATTGCTGGTAAAGGTAACGCCTTACCAAGCCAGTTTAGAAGAGCAAGACGCCCTGAATTAATTCCGTACAAAATCTAGGTAAGAAGGATACTTTATGAGTAACATCATTGTGTTAGGTGCTGGTATGGTGGGAAATGTTATCGCAAGGGACATTTCTGAAAAACATGATGTCACTATTGGCGATATAGACCCGCAAACACTAAAGCTAATCAAAAAGCGACTACCAGCTATCAATACAGAAGAAATTGATGCACTGGATGCTGAAGCGCTAAAAAATGTACTACAGCCCTTTGATATTGTTATTTGTGCCGTGCCAGGCAACTTAGGCTTTAGAGTCCTTAAAAATATTATCGAAGCAGGCAAAGATGTCGTGGACATCTCATTCTCAGAAGAGAACAGCTTAGAGCTCGACTATCTTGCTAAAAAACATAACGTCACTGCAATTATTGATTGTGGCGTTGCTCCTGGAATGGATAACCTTCTGCTAGGGTTCCTTAACACCAAAATGGAAGTCACCGACTTTGAGTGTTATGTCGGAGGACTGCCGAAGACTCGTAGCAAGCCTTTCGAATATAAAGCTCCTTTCTCCCCTTTAGACGTTATCGCGGAGTATGTTCGCCCCGTGCACTACTTTGAGAATGGTCGGGAGCTGGTCAAAGAACCACTGACCGATCGTGAGTTGGTTGAATTTGACAAAATTGGGACTTTAGAAGCTTTCAATACCGACGGCTTACGAAGCCTGATATACACCATGAGCCATATCCCTAACATGAAGGAAAAAACGCTCAGATATCCCGGCCATGTGGAAGCGATTAGAACACTAAAACACAGCGGCTTTTTCGATAAGGAACCTGTGACTGTGAATGGTATGGAAATTAGTCCGTTAGAATTCACATCGAAAGTTTTGATCAACGAGTGGAAGCTTAAGCGTAAAGAAGAAGAGTTTACCATCATGCGCGTACACATTCGCGGCATCGAGAATGGTAAGCGCAAAGAGTACATTTATGACCTGTATGATGAGTACGACAGCATTAAGCAAGAAACCTCAATGGCTAGAACCACTGGGTTTACAGCGAATGCCGTTGCTACCCTGATACTCAAAGAAAAATTCGACAAAACCGGCGTTTATGCACCTGAGCATATCGGTGGCCACACAGATTGTTGCAAAACGGTGATTGACTACATGGAAGAACGTAAAGTACGGTATCGACTTGAAGTAAATAGCTTGGATTAAGCTAACCGTATAGCAAAATAAGGAGTTATATGAAGCCATTAAGTGAAGAGCGCGTTGAAGAAATTAAAGAGCACTTTAAGTTTTTTGATCGCGATAATAACGGTCAGATCGATGTCGAAGAATTTGGAGAACTACTGCAAGTCTTATCGCCAGATGCAGGCGAGGAGCAAATTCACAAAGGTTTTTCTCTGGTCGATACCGATAGCAGTGGTTATATCGACTTTGATGAGTTTTTAGAATGGTGGAAAACCTGCTGGTGGGAGTTTTAATCCGCCCACTCCTTGGATAGAGCCCCTGCTGTTTATAATGATGGAGGCTCTTCCCCATCCCTCTAGCATGTATTCTAAAACTGCACACCGAACAACCAAAGATTAATTATTCTAATTAAAAACCCAAATACCATAGACTTTACTTGAATAACTTGTCCGACCAGGGGCGAGTTTGATTAATCTTTAATCAAGTGACCTAAAATCTACTGGCGAAATAGCAATTCTGGTGGTAAGGTTGCTGCGCAAAATTGAGATACGGAATTGTATATTTCTAACACTTTCACGTATTTAACGAATTAGGGGTTTGTATGGATTTTTTAAACGAGTTAGGTATTAAAGCCGTCAACCAATCAGCAAGTTGGGGTGAAGGCTACACCGACTCTCAAGATGCAGGCATTATTGAGTCAATCAATCCTGCAACTGGCGAACTCATTGCAAAAGTCCATACCTCATCAGAATCAGACTATGAAATGGTCATGCAAAATGCGGAACAGGCTTTCGCAGAGTGGCGCATGGTCCCTGCTCCTGTTCGTGGCGAATTAGTACGCCAAATGGCTGACGCTTTGCGTGAGCATAAAGATGCGCTGGGTAGCTTAGTTAGCGCTGAAATGGGCAAGATCAAAGCTGAAGGCGACGGTGAAGTTCAAGAAATGATTGATATGGCTGACTTTGCCGTGGGCCAATCGCGCATGCTTTATGGCAAAACCATGCATTCTGAACGCCCCGAGCATCGGATGTATGAGCAGTGGCACCCGCTTGGTGTGACTGGCGTTATTTCAGCTTTTAACTTCCCTGTCGCTGTTTGGTCTTGGAATGCATTTGTGGCAGCAGTTTGTGGCAATACGGTAGTGTGGAAGCCATCCCCTAAAACACCTCTTACAGGTGTTGCGGTTCAGAATATTTGCAACACTGTCCTTGAGAAAAATGGCTATAAAGGTATTTTCTGCCTATTCATCGACAATGAAGATAACAAGCTGTCTCAAAAGTTTATTGAAGACAAGCGCGTCAAGAAGATGTCATTCACTGGCTCCAGTGAAGTCGGCCGAATGGTTGGCATGAAAGTTGCAGAGCGCATGGGAAAATCCCTCCTTGAGTTATCAGGTAATAACGCCCTGATTCTTGATGAAACAGCGGATCTAGATCTAGCCGTTCCTGCCGTGGTTTTTGGTGCCGTAGGTACCGCAGGCCAGCGTTGTACATCGACGCGCCGTTTAATCGTGCATAAAAGCGTTGCCGATGAAGTGATTCCAACCATCTCCAATGCTTACAAGCAAGTGAAAATAGGTAACCCATTAGATGAAGACACCTTGATGGGCCCACTTATTGACGAACAAGCGGTACAAAATTTTGAAAACACAGTCGCTAAAGCCAAAGAAGCTGGCGGCGAAGTGTTAGCGGGTGGTAAACGCGTTGAAGGCAATGGGCACTTTGTCGAGCCGACCTTCATTCGCGCTGAAAATCACTGGGATATTGTGCAAACAGAAACCTTTGCCCCGATTCTTTATGTGATGACTTATGAAACCATCGATGAAGCTCTTGCGATGCAGAACCACTCTAAAGCGGGCTTGTCATCTGCAATCTTCACACGAGATATTAAAAACGCTGAGCGTTTCCTTTCAGCGATAGGCTCCGACTGTGGTATTGCCAACGTCAACATCGGCACTTCTGGTGCTGAGATTGGTGGTGCTTTCGGAGGCGAGAAAGATACTGGTGGCGGCCGTGAAGCGGGTTCTGATGCTTGGAAAGCTTACATGCGTCGTCAAACCAACACGATTTTCTGGGGTGATACTCCAGTATTGGCTCAAGGCATTAAATTCGACTTGAGCTAACGGTTTACTTTTGATGCCACATGTTTGATGTGGCTTTTGTTTTTCCTTTTGATAGGAGTTTTTTATGGCGGTTTTTAACCTTCGCGCCTATGACGATCACGAACAAATCGTATTTTGCCGTGACGTAGAGTCAGGGCTTAAAGCAATTATTTGTGTCCATAACACAAACCTTGGCCCTGCGGTCGGTGGTTGTCGTATGTGGGATTATAATTCTGATGAAGGCGCTTTGATTGATGCGCTTCGCCTTTCTCGAGGCATGACTTATAAAAATGCTATGGCTGGCCTTAACATGGGCGGTGGTAAATCAGTTATTATCGGCAACTCTAAGACCATGAAGTCGGAAGAATTATTCCGTGCTTTTGGGCGTTTCGTTGATAAGCTGAGCGGTAAATACATTACTGCTGAAGACGTTGGTATCAACCCTCAAGATATGGCTGTCGTGAACAAAGAAACGAATCACGTACTAGGCCTAGAAGGCAAGTCGGGAGACCCTTCTCCTGTTACGGCTTACGGCGTATTCACAGGACTAAAAGCCGCGGTTAAACACCGTTTGGATCGTAATGATCTTGATGGTTTAAAAGTGTCAGTTCAAGGTCTTGGCCACGTTGGTTATTATTTATGCCGTCACCTGCATGAGCAAGGCGCTCAGCTGATCGTGACTGACATCAATAAAGAAAGCGTTGATCGCGTTGTTGATGAGTTTGGTGCAAAAGCTGTCGATACCGATGAAATTTACCACCAAGAAGTGGATGTCTATGCACCGTGTGCTTTAGGCGCAACGATTAATGACAACACGATTCCTAAGATTCAGGCGTCAGTTATTGCTGGTGCAGCAAACAACCAATTGGCTGAAGATCGTCATGGCGATATCCTCATGCAAAAAGGCATTTTGTACGCACCAGATTACGTTATTAACGCTGGTGGCATCATCAATGTATCGTTTGAAGAAAACTACGATCAGGCAGCAGCCTTAAAGAAAGTTGATGAGATCTATGGCACCTTAACTGAAGTGTTTGATGCATCAAAATCATCTGGTCGTCCGACTAACGTGATTGCTGATGAGTTAGCACGTCAACGTGTTGCAGCTGCTAAAAAATAGTCTTTAGCACGAATAAAAAAAGCGAGCTCTAAGCTCGCTTTTTTTTATTCCCAATATTCTCTTTCCCTGATTAATCAATCGCGTACTGGAAGTACATACGATAAGCCGTTGACCAGATTGGATACTCCACCTGCATTAAGAAGCACGTATAATCGTCACGACTGCATTTCGACATGGCGAATAATTCATCGACCAAATCATTTGCCATTGGGTAGCCCAGTTTTTGACTAAAGTCTTCATTAGGTCCTGAAAGACCAAGATCAGCTTCATCATGGAAACGATCAAACCACAAAGAGTCAGGACTTGTAATAATATTGATTAACTGTGAGCCACTTGAATAAATACCCGCGTTTGCAACGCTGCGCATGGCATATTTTTTATCAAGAAAACACAACAAATAAAGGTTTTTGGTTGGGTAGCGAGTATGGCTTCCAATACAGCTTGCCTTTTTGCCACCATGGAATGGGCCCAGTTGCTCTTTCGGATAATTCTTGATCACACCAATATTGAGCTCAGAATGATTGTCGGTTTCAGTTGGAACCACCATCCAGTTTTCACCATGAGTGAAATCTCCAATACGATCAATAATCGATGGACTGGTTAATTCACGAATAACCGAGACATGCCCCAAGTCATCGCCTTTATGATCGTTCTGAGAAATGACTTCCGGCTTTTCAAAATCCTAGGTGTTTTCACCTGGCACCACAGGGACCATCACTGGACGAGAATTTTCTGAAGCACGGCAGCCCTCGTAATAACTTAACGTAAACTGCTGAAGAAACTTTGAGTCCTGATCGTTTTCTTTAATGATACATGCGAAGAAAGAACTGTCCATTGACTCGCCAGTTACAGCTTTTGCTGCTTCATATAAAGCAGCACGAGCGTCTCTTTTGGAGCCGGTTTTTTCAGTCGTCGAAGAACTTGACTCTTGAATCAATTTTTTTAATGCCGAATGACTTCGTGAGTACTCATAAATTAAGTTTTCGAAACGCTGAACCACAGCTCTAGCATCGTCAATTAATTTTGGATTAATGCTTTTTTCTTGAGCTAGATCGATGAAGCCTTTAAGACCAGAAGGTCCTGGCAGAGAGTGGATAACTTCCAAACCATCAACAGCCTTATTAATGGTCTCAACCATTCTTTGGCAAGTTGATTTGTTAGCAGCTAGCCATTTAGACATTCCCGTGATCGTCTTGGCATGATTCGGGAAATCATCAACGAGGTTTGCTAAACCATTTTTAATGCGTTCTCCCTCACGCCCTATAAGGGATAATTCCTTACGAGATAAAGTCTTACTCACATTTCTCTCCAAACAAACTAAAAGCAAATATGCATTTACGCAGTCATTATTGCACAATCCATGATTTACCTCACATTTTTTTTTATCTGATATGTAAAAGTTTGTATCAACTGATAATAGAAAATGCGGATTTATCCCAATCTTACTCTTAAGTTGCTGTAAAGCCTTAATACTAAAGAATTTTAGAGCCAATCAGGTAACAAGTAACGCTGATAAACATGTAAAAAATACTGACACTACATAGTCATTGGTAAATATATCTCAAAGTGGAATTTCTTGCTAGTGCAATTAAAGTATTTTTATTACCTTTTTACATACGTCACATTAATAACAATGAACCTATTAGTTTCTATGCTCATAATTTATACAGATTTAATGCGAAAAGTATTGCATTTTTAGCCAAAAAGCGTATAAAGCACAGTCTAAATTGTGCTGGTTAATACAGTGTTTGACACAACCCTTTTATTCAAACACCAAAATGTCGATAACCCGTTGAACTATAACGAAAATTAGCCTGCTCAGTAGGTCTGGGAAGTTTCTATCGTTACGCCCCCAGAAAAATACATATACAAAGCTTGTTTATGGCTTCCCCATTAGAGGAGATTAAAGAAGTGTATAAAGACTTCGACTATAACCAAGAGATTGATCCTACTGGCGCAACAGAAACTCATTGGCCTTCGTTTAAGAATGTTAATGAGAACGATGAGCGAAACGATCATTTCATACAACGTGATGGCAAGCAGTTTGCTGGTACGCACCTGATCATCGATTTATGGGGCGCTTCAAAACTTGATGATTTACAAGTTATGGAGCAGGCTTTCCGTGAAGCTGTAATCGAGTGTGGCGCTACCCTGCTTCATATCCATATGCATCACTTTACCCCGAACGGCGGTATTTCAGGCGTTGCTGTGCTTGCAGAATCTCACATCAGTGTTCACACATGGCCTGAGCGCGATTACGCAGCCTTTGATGTCTTTATGTGTGGCGATGCAGAGCCTCACAAAGCGACTGAAATTCTACGCAAAGCATTTTTACCCTCTGAAGTGTCGGTAAAAGAGATTTTGCGTGGCGAAGTCCATAATTAATCCACAAATTCAGTACGACGAAACGCTATGAGCAAACGCTTTATTGAAACGCTATACAAAACCTATGGCCAGAGTTTTATTGTCGACGAAATACTGTTTGAGAGTAAAACCGATCACCAGCATCTGATCATTTTCAATAATGAGCAGTTCGGACGTGTTATGGCTTTAGACGGCGTGATTCAGACGACAGAAAAAGATGAGTTCATTTATCATGAAATGTTAACTCATGTTCCTCTATTTGCTCATGGTAACGCGAAGCGTGTGTTGATCATTGGCGGCGGTGATGGCGGTATTTTGCGTGAAGTACTGCGCCACCCTGAAGTTCAGCATGTCACGATGGTTGAAATTGATCAGGCCGTCGTCGATATGTGTAAGCAATACTTCCCGAAACACTCCGACGGTGCTTTTGACGATTCACGAGTAAACCTGGTGATCGATGATGGCGTTGACTTTATCGTCAACAACTCAGAGAAGTTTGATGTCATTATTTCTGACTCAACCGATCCCGAAGGGCCTGGTGAAGTCCTGTTCAGCTCGCGTTTCTATCAAGGTTGTAAAAACAGTTTAACCGAAGGTGGCGTTTTAGCGACTCAAAACGGCGTCAGCTTTATGCAAATTGACGAGGTTAAAACCACCTTTAATCGTTTCGAGGGCCTGTTTAACGATCGCTGGTTTTATGCAGCACCAGTACCAACTTATATCGGTGGGATTATGACGTTGGCATGGGGTACTGATAATACAGCACTTCGTCAGCAGTCAATTGAAGCGATCCGAGAGCGATTTACACAGAGTAACATCAAGACCCGGTACTACACGCCGGAGCTTCATGTTGCCAGCTTTGCATTACCCCAATATGTTGTAGATGTCTTAAAATAAAAGCATCACAGTGAGTGGCGAAACAAGGCGGGCATCAAGCACCGCCTTTTTTGTACCTGTAGAAAACGTACTAATTAACAACACATTAGGTTTACCCTATTTTATCAATACATTAGCCTTTATACTGTGGAAAACACAGGGCTACATTGAACGGAGAAACAACAGCGCATGACTGTTAAAACAAACGATTGGTCAATTGAACAAGCACGTTCTTTTTATAACCTTCCTCACTGGAGCGATGGTTACTTCGATCTTAACGAAGGTGGTGATTTAACGGTATCTCCTGATAAGAGTCGCCCAGAACTCACTTTTCCTTTGTCGTCTGTGTGCAAAGAGTTGCAAAGCCGCGGTTTTCAAATGCCCGCCCTGCTTCGTTTTGGCGATATCGTGCATAATCGCGTCAACAGCCTATGCCAGGCATTTAACCAAGCCATTGGTGAGCTGGAGTACCAAGGAAAGTATACCGTTTGCTACCCGATTAAGGTGAACCAACAGCGTCGCGTGGTTGAAGAAATCGTGCAAAGCCAGTCAGCCATCAGCAAAGCAGAAAAGCAGATAGGCCTAGAAGCCGGTAGTAAGCCGGAACTGATGGCGGTTTTAGCGATGTCAGAAAACACTAACTCAACCATCGTTTGTAACGGTTATAAAGACCGTGAATATTTACGCGCCGCTTTAATAGGCTCAGAGCTTGGTCATAAAGTTTATATTGTGATCGAAAAGCTTTCTGAGTTGAGCTTACTATTGGACGAAGCGGAAATCATGGGTATCAAGCCCACGATTGGCGTGCGCGCTCGATTAGCCTCAAAAGGTGAGTCTAAATGGCAAACCTCAGGCGGCGATCACTCCAAGTTTGGCTTGTCAGCGAGTCAGATCTTACGCCTCGTCGAAACATTGCAAGAACGCGACCAACTCGATATCTTCCAGTTGCTGCACTTCCACTTAGGCTCACAAATTACCTCGATTCATGACATCCGTAATGCCCTAAAAGAGTGCGCGCGTTTTTATGCGGAACTGCATCAAATGGGCGTGCCTATTACTACTGTCGATGTCGGCGGTGGTTTGGGGGTTGATTATGAAGGCACCCGCAGTCAAAGCCATTGCTCAATGAACTATACTCTTGAAGAGTACGCTTATAACGTGGTGAATGGCTTTTATGAAGTTGCGGCTGAGCAAGACTTGCCTCACCCAAATATTATCACCGAGTCAGGCCGTGCTTTGACAGCCCATCACGCTGTCTTAATTGCTAACGTGATTGATTCAGAGTCACCGATCAAACATCAGGTCGATGAGCCCAACGATGAAGCACCGACAGTATTGCAGCATTTATGGACGACCTACCAAGACTCATTAGAGGGTGATAATGATCGCTTGATTCAAGCACACCACGATGCAGGCTATTACTTAAACGAAGCTCAAGGCATGTTCAGCCATCAAGTTTTAAGCTTGGCAGACCGTGCCGTTGCTGAACGTTTGCATCGTTTGATCTTGCTAAACATTAAGCAGCGTTTAGAGCCAGAGAGTCACGAGCAAGAGAATATTCTAGCCGGTTTGAATGAACAGCTTGCAAGCAAGTTCTTCGTTAACTTTTCTATCTTTCAATCGTTACCTGACGCCTGGGCGATTGACCAGATATTCCCAGTAATGCCATTAAAAGGCTTGCACGAGGAGCCCACTGAAAGTGCGATTATTCAAGACATTACTTGTGACAGTGATGGCTTGTTGGAGCAGTATGTCAATAATCATGGCATTACTTCTACTATCCAGCTGCCAGAGTACCAACATGGTGAAGAGTACTTACTGGGGTTCTTCCTCGTTGGCGCTTATCAAGAAATCTTGGGCGACATGCATAACTTATTTGGTGATACGCACACCATCGACTTACGCGTAACTGACAATGGTGAGCTTGATATTTACGGAACGGACTATGGTTCTGGTGTTGACGAGTTACTTGATTATGTCGACTTCGATGCCAAATCATTGCTTGAGTCTTATCGTCGTCAATTAAAAGCGAGCAACCTTGAACTCACTCAACAACGCCAATATCTCGCTGAGTTACGCGAAGGTATTTATGGCTACAGTTATTTAGAAGACTAATTTTTAGGATACGTATGCAAAAGTTAACACCGCGACGCTGGCCTGCTGAATGGGAAAAGCACAAAGCCACTTGGATGGCCTGGCCCTGTCGCAAAGAGATTTGGACTAATGGTTTAGAGAAAGCCCAGCGGGCTTTTGCTGAAGTGGCTAATACGATTTCTGAGTATGAGCCAGTGAACATGATAGTGCGTGCAGAAGATGCTCCTTCTGCACAAAATCTTCTTAACTCCGACATTGAGATCCATTTTTTTGAACTCGACGACAGCTGGGCGCGGGATATTTCGCCGCTCTGGATTGAAGAACATGGAAAAGAAGTGTCCAGCCCTTTAGCATTGAAGTTTTTGTTTAATGCTTGGGGCAATAAGTTTGAGACCTATGCTCACGACGCCAAAGTCGCCGAGCACATTACTCAGATTACAAAAAGTAAAGTTGAGACCTATGACTTTGTGCTAGAAGGTGGTGCGATTCATGGTAATGGACAAGGCACGCTCTTAACGACTGAGGAATGCTTACTAAACGCAAACCGCAACCCTGACCTGAGTAAAGATGACATTCAAACCTTACTGCTGAATGCTTTTGGGGCTAAAGACATCGTTTGGCTTAAAAAAGGCATTTTTGGTGATGTTGATACGGACGGTCATATCGACAATATTGCTTGCTTTGTTGATAACAAAACCATCATCAGTCAGAACACCAATAATCGCCAAAGTGAAAACTTTACGATTTACCAAGACAACAAAGCCATCATTAAAGAGGCTGGTCTCGAGCTTATTGAAACTCCTGAACCAGAGCCGAGATATATTGATGGAGAACGAGTGCCTTTGTCTTATATCAACTACTACATTGCGAATGATTTAGTGGTACTGCCCTCTTTCGGTTGCAAGCAGGATCAAGTGGCTTTATCAACCTTAAAAGATTTGTACCCTAAACGTGATATTAAACAGATTGATGCCAATGAAATATTGGTTGGCGGTGGTGGTATTCACTGCATC
Organism: Kangiella marina; assembly: GCF_039541235.1. Classification (NCBI taxonomy): domain Bacteria; kingdom Pseudomonadati; phylum Pseudomonadota; class Gammaproteobacteria; order Kangiellales; family Kangiellaceae; genus Kangiella; species Kangiella marina. Next base: position 258,014 of record NZ_BAABFV010000001.1, read on the forward strand.
ACCATGCAACAACCGCTTATTTAAAGCTTATTACGTGAGATAACATCATGAGAAACGTTACCTTTGCAGCAACACAATTCGCCGTCACAGACAACTTTGAACAAAACTTAAGCCTTGGTGAGACTTTAGTTCGTGAGGCAGCATCACAAGGAGCGCAAGCTATTCTCTTGCAAGAGCTGTTTGCTGGCTTTTATTGGTGCAAAGATCAGGACCCAAAGTATTTTGATTGGGCCGAGCCTTGCGACACCAGCAAAGTGTTAAAGCATTTTTCTGCGCTGGCTAAAGAGCTGGGCGTGGTATTACCTATTAGTTACTTTGAGAAATCAGGCAACGCACACTTTAACTCTCTGGCGATGATTGATGCTGACGGTACTGTATTGGACAACTATCGCAAGGCGCACATCCCTGATGGCCCAGGCTATCAGGAAAAGTTCTATTTCAGCCCGGGTGATACAGGCTTTAAAGTTTGGGAGACCAAATTCGGACGTTTAGGTGCAGCCATTTGTTGGGATCAATGGTTCCCAGAAACCGCCAGAGTCCTCGCACTCAAGGGCGCAGAAGCTATTTTCTACCCAACCGCTATAGGTAGCGAACCGCAAGATCCAAACTGGGATTCACGCCGTCATTGGCAACGAGTAATGCAAGGCCACAGTGGCGCCAATATGGTTCCCGTTATTGCCTCGAATCGTATTGGAGCCGAGCAAGGTGAAACGTGCGGTATTAACTTTTATGGTTCATCATTTATCACTGATAACTTTGGCGATAAAGTTCAAGAAATGGACAAAACTACGCAGGGCGTTATCACGCAACAATTTGATTTAGACTTGCTGGCTAAACAAAGAGCAAGTTGGGGTTTATTTAGAGATCGACGTCCCGACCATTATCAAAGAATCACGTCTCTATAGCATGTCGTTATAAAAAAGCCTCTTCGAAAAGAGGCTTTTTTTTATTTCACTTGCCACAGTTCTATTTTGTTACCTTCAGGGTCCATAAACCAAGCAAAGATTCCCATGTCATCCTCGCAAGGCTCTCCTACCAATTGTCCACCAGCTGTCTCCACTTGCTTTAGACACTGATGAATATCATCCACGATAAAATTTAGCATGAAGTCTTTTGTCGAAGGCTCAAAGTAATCGGTATCCGCTTTGAAGGGCCCCCATACAGTACAGGCTTTCTGAGGGGCATCACTCTGTAGAAAATGTGAGCCGCCATAACTCGGATCAATGTTAAAACCTAAAGTCTCCTGATACCACTTACCCAAGGCATCCCTGTCTTTTGACTTAAAAAATACGCCACCAACGCCAACCACTTTGCCCATTACTGATTCGCCTCGCCGATTAAGCTTTCTACCGTGTCTTGATCGACTCCATTAATCACATTGGTGTAACCTAATTGATTGAGTGTTGCTTTCGCTTTACCCGCGCGGTTTCCACTGCGGCAGTACACCACCACAAGATCATCTTTGGCAAAAGACAACTCAGAGGCACGGTCAGAGATGTCGTCATAAGGAATATGGGTCGCCTGTGGGTAATGCCCCGCATCAAACTCTTGCTGAGTACGAACATCCATGACCACAGCATTATCAAGCTCAGCGCCCTCCATCACAATAAAGTGGGCTTTGTAGTTCGCAGGATTAATTTTAATATTGGTCGCAGGGTAAGGTTTTAAATAGCCCAACTGCACAGTCATCCCATTAACCGATAAACGCTCGCCAGCATCTTTCCCACCAATTGACATCACTTTCTGTATAGGTGTTTTATCAAGCGTATAATTGATAACCACTTCGGCTCTTCCCTGCTGTATACATTGCGCGCCCTTCGGACAACGGGAGTCTTGCTTAACTCTTTCAAACTGAAAGCCCATATCGTTAACCAATACTTTTTCACCCGCCGCCAGCGTGAAATCTCTTGGTAGCTCTGAGCTATTTTTAGTTAATGCCTCACTACGGCATCCCAAAGCAATCAAAGTGATCGACATAATGATTAACAAACGCGTAAATGTCATGACGTTACTCCTCTATCAATAATAAAAACATTGTTGTCGTTGAGGAAAGAAAAAGCAAGGAATGGCGTCCCCACCAGGACTCGAACCTGGAGCTTAGGCTTAGGAGGCCCATGATTTATCCGGTTAATCGATGGGGACACAAAAAAAGAAATTTCACAATAAAATCAAAGATATTATAGTGTTTAAAATATAAAGATAAACGATGTCATTCAATATTGGCAACAAAGTGATCAATCAAGACCCGTAACTTGGGTGACATGAATCGATTTTGCGGATAAACCGCCCAAATTCCCTCTTCCGGAATTCTAAACGGTTCGAGTAGCGGAACCAGCTGACCACTGTCTAAATAGGTTCGAGTGTAATAATCTGGCAGCTGCACAATGCCAATACCTTGTAATGCAGCTTGGGCTAAACCGAAGCCACTGTTGTAACGCAAACTACCGGACACTTTAATACTTTTCTCTTTATCGCCCACATTAAATCGCCAATAATCCAACGTTCCCAAAAGACAATTGTGGTTAGCCAGTTCAGATAGCGTATGAGGAGCTCCAAACTTATTAATGTAGTCACTCGAGGCACAGACATAATTCGACCGACGGCTGAGCTTTCGTGCCATCATAGTCGAGTCTTTTAAGTCGCCAATGCGGATAGCTAAATCATACCCTTCTTCAATAATATCAACCCGCTTATTCGTCAGGTATGCCTCGACTTCGACATCAGGGTAATCATGCACAAACTGATTGATTAGCGGCAAAATAACTTGCTCACCATAGGTGACGGTTGCCGTCAGTTTAATCTTACCTTGCGGCTTACTTTGTAGATTTAAGACTTCATTTTCGGCATGCTGCAAGCCATCCAAAACCGCTCGGCAGTGTTGATAGAAAACACTCCCTTCCTGCGTTATGGTCACGGTCCGGGTTGTACGATAGAGTAACTTAACCCCTAGACGTGACTCGAGTTGACTGATTTGCCGACTTACCTGAGCCGTTGATAGCTCGAGCTTGTCGGCTGCTGCTGTAAAGCTTCCCTCCTCGGCAACAGCTACAAACTCAGATACGCCTTGCCACCTCATATTGTTACCATTGTGTAATAGTGATTTAATAAAATTGATATTATCATTATTTTGTAAACAAATATAATAAAGCCATTACTCATCATGAAGGAACTCTCATGTCACAAGATTATATAAAGTCAAAAGCTGCGATCGCCTGGGAAGCTGGCAAGCCCCTCTCCATTGAAGAAGTGGACGTTATGCCACCTCAAAAAGGCGAAGTTTTAGTCAGAATCGTCGCCACAGGCGTTTGTCACACAGACGCTTTCACCTTGTCGGGAGACGACCCAGAGGGTGTTTTTCCGGCCATTTTAGGACATGAAGGCGGCGGTATCGTTGAGCAAGTCGGCGAAGGCGTTACAGGGCTAGAGCTCGGTGACCACGTGATTCCACTGTACACGCCTGAATGTGGCGAATGTAAGTTCTGCTTATCGGGCAAAACCAACCTGTGTCAGAAAATTCGTGAGACCCAAGGTAAAGGTTTGATGCCAGATGGTACTACCCGCTTCTATAAAGATGGCAAACCTATTTACCACTACATGGGGACGTCGACCTTTTCCGAGTACACCGTACTTCCAGAAATATCACTCGCAAAAGTCAACAAAGAGGCTCCGCTAGAAGAGGTCTGTTTATTAGGTTGTGGCGTGACAACAGGCATGGGTGCCGTGATGAACACAGCCAAAGTCGAAGAAGGAGCAACTGTTGCGATCTTTGGTTTAGGCGGTATTGGTCTATCCGCTGTGATTGGCGCGACCATGGCTAAAGCAAGCCGAATTATCGCTATTGATATCAATGAGAGTAAGTTTGACCTCGCTAAAAAACTTGGCGCAACGGATTGCATTAACCCGAAAGACTATGACAAGCCTATTCAGGAAGTGATTGTAGAGCTTACTGAAGGCGGCGTGGATTATTCTTTCGAGTGTATTGGTAATGTTGACGTCATGCGATCAGCCCTTGAGTGCTGCCATAAAGGTTGGGGGGAGTCGATCATCATTGGTGTTGCTGGCGCTGGCCAAGAAATCTCAACGCGCCCATTCCAGCTGGTTACGGGCCGCGTGTGGAAAGGTACCGCTTTTGGTGGCGTTAAAGGTCGCTCAGAGCTTCCAGACTACGTCGAGCGCTACATGAATGGTGAGTTTAAACTCAATGATTTTATTACTCATACCATGAAACTTGAAGAGATTAATGAAGCATTCGAATTGATGCATGAAGGCAAAAGTATTCGCAGTGTCATTCATTACTAAAGGACTGAGGAGCAGTGATGACTATCGAAAACACAAGTTCAAACAAGGCTTTTGGCGGCTGGCATAAACAATACCGTCACCCCTCAAGTACATTAAGCTGCGACATGCAGTTTGCCATTTACTTGCCACCGCAGGCTAGTGAGTCTACCCCAGTGCCAGTATTGTACTGGCTCTCAGGGCTAACCTGCACGGATGAAAACTTCATGCAAAAAGGTGGTGCACAGCGGATGGCCGCAGAGCTAGGTATCGCGATTGTTGCCCCTGACACCAGTCCTCGTGGCGATAACATTGCAGATGACGATGCATACGACCTAGGCCAAGGCGCTGGTTTTTACGTCAATGCCACGCAAAGCCCATGGGCAAAGCACTATCAGATGTACGACTACATTAATGAGGAGCTGCCTGAGCTGATCAAAAGCACCTTCCCAGTCAATGATAAATGGTCAATCGCGGGTCACTCCATGGGCGGACACGGCGCGATTATGATGGCGCTGCGTACCCCTGAAAAATACGCCTCAGCATCTGCCTTCAGCCCAATCGTCAACCCCATCAACTGCCCTTGGGGCGAGAAAGCTTTTTCCGCTTATTTAGGTGATGACAAAGCTGATTGGCGTGAATACGACTCCACAGAGCTACTCCGCAAAAGCTCAACGCAGATTCCCATGCTCATCGACCAAGGGCTCGCCGACAACTTTCTAGCAGAGCAACTCAAGCCACAAAGCCTAGTAGCTGCCGCCACAGACAAGGAATACCCTCTAACCTATCGAGAGCACGAAGGTTATGATCATAGCTACTACTTCATCAGTAGTTTCATAGAGGATCACTTAAGATTTCATGCAAAGCACCTCTAGTTTTAAGCATCATTAAGCACCTCATTTTGAGGTGCTTCCCAACTGCAATTATGTCCCACATGTGCTAACCTAAATCATTCATCAAGACACCCTCTCTAATACGCATAATGAGCAAAGTATCCATCCTTAAACCACAAGGCAGCTATTCTGAAATTCCACTGTATTCAGGGCGTGTATCAGCGGGCTTTCCAGGTGTTGTTGATGAGCATATGGAAGATACGCTGAGCTTAGATCAGTTACTTATTAAACACCCCGCAACCACCTTTTTCGCACGTGTAGAAGGCGACTCAATGACTGGAGCCGGAATTTTTCAGAATGATATTTTAGTGGTAGATCGCTCAGTAACAGCCAAAGATAGTGATATCGTGGTCGCTTTGTTGGATAACGAATTCACGGTGAAGCGCTTAAAATCCCAAGGTACGTTAAAGCTTCAAGCCGAGAACTCAAGTTATCCGGATATTGAAATCACTGGCGAACATGAACTGGTCATTTGGGGAGTGGTCACAGGGTTAGCGAGGAGCCTCCGTTAATGTCCAGTAACGACGTCACTTATGCGCTATGCGACGTTAATAGCTTTTACGTTGCTTGTGAGCGTCTTTTTCGTCCCGATCTAAAAGACAAGCCTGTTATTGTGCTAAGCAATAACGATGGCTGTGCGATAGCAATGTGTGACTTTTCAAAATCGTTAGGGATAAAAATTGGCACACCCTACTTCCAGATAAAGTCGTTACTAAAACGTCATAACATCGAATGGTTTTCCTCGAATTACGGGCTTTACGGGGATATTTCACAGCGTTTTAACTGGGTATTGCAGCAGTTCACAGACAAGGTTGCCCCTTACTCCGTGGATGAGTCTTTCTTAATGTTTCAGGGCTTTAGTGGCGATCTAACAGAGCACTGTCAAAACCTAAAGCAAACCGTGAACCAGTGGCTTTCTCTGCCTATTTGTGTTGGCTTAGGTCCAACAAAGACACTGGCTAAAGTCGCTAACTACTATGCTAAAAAACATAAACAATCGACCAATGGTGTGGTTGATCTACGCAGCCAGAAAAACCGTCAATGGGCTTTAGAGCACCTTGCCGTTGAAAACATCTGGGGGGTTGGTCGCCGTTTATCGCAAAAACTTAAGCTACAACGCATCGACACCGCTTGGGATTTGCATAACTGTGATTACAAAACCTTGCAGCGCATGTTTTCGGTTAATATGGAGCGTACGATTCTCGAATTACGAGGACAACCCTGCTTTGAGTTTCATCAACACCCACAAGCAAAGCAGTCAATCTTAAACTCACGCTCCTTCGGTAATCCGATCACCAACAAAGCGGATCTCAAAGAAGCACTGGCCTACCATGCAACTCGATGTTGTGAAAAGCTGCGCAAACAATCATCACTTGCGAACAGTATCCAGCTTTTCCTGCGCACGCGTCATAGTGATCACCCTCAAGCGACCTTATCGCTTACTGAGCCTAGCGATGATACCAGTCTATTCTTACAAGCCATTGAACAAGGACTCAATCGCATTTACCGACCAGATCAAGTTTACAAAAAAGCTGGTGTTATGCTGCTTGGCATTGAACCCAGCAAAGGCTACCAAGCAGATATTTTCAATCAAACTCGTCAGCGTCCTGAACTGATGGAAAGCTTAGACACGATTAATGCTAAGTTTGGTAAAGATGCCATAAAATTTGGCAGCCTCGGTTTTGACAAACGCTGGGCAATGCGTGCTAATGCCCGCTCCCCTCATTACACTAGCCGTTGGAATGATATTATTCGTTTGAAATAAAGCGCCATCAAGGAAACGCTATGAGCTCAATCAAAGCGTTATACTTAAACCATTATTTATGTAGAATAATGAAAAATGACAAGCACGTTAATTAAATGAGTCACGATATATTTCTACTCGACAAGTCGAATAAATTTCCCCATGCGAGCCTGTCACAAGAAAGCCCTAATGGTTTACTGGCGGTTGGCGGCGACTTATCGGCCACAAGACTTATTGAAGCTTATAAAAATGGGATTTTTCCTTGGTACTGCGAAGGGGAACCCATTCTATGGTGGTCTCCAGATCCTCGCTGCGTCTTTCCCATTGATAGTATCCACGTATCTCGCTCAATGAAGCGCGAACTGAATAAATCCTCTTATAAAATTACCATCAATCATGCGTTCAGCGAGGTCGTTGATGGTTGCTCTGCTCCAAGAGTTAAAGAAGCAGAAACTTGGATTCTTCCAGAAATGAAGGCTGCGTATGAGCAACTGCATGAAATGGGGTTGGCGCACTCTGTTGAAGTCTGGAGCGGAAAAGATTTAGCCGGTGGTTTATATGGCGTTAGTATGGGACGTTTTTTCTTTGGTGAGTCGATGTTTAGCGAAGGAAAAAACGCATCAAAATTTGCACTGATTTATCTCTCACACTACCTCGCTGAGAATGAGTTTTTATTGCTTGATAGTCAAGTGGGTAACCCGCATCTATACAGCATGGGAGCGGTAGACATTGCTCGAAGTGAATTTATAAAACTGCTCGAAGAGCATATTGCTTGGCCTCAGCCTAAAGACTTATGGCAGCCAAAAACGCTGACTTCGTGGCGCCAATTCTAGTGGCAAACCGATAGCAGGCGTAGTAACCTAACTGTATGAGTCAAAAAGAAAAAGTCACTCAGCACATTAGGCTCTTTAGTGGGCCTGAGCATGCTTGTGGCTACTTAGACGATAAAATCGCAGTGTCGGTTTTCGCCGATCCAAGCCTTTTATTAAATAATGATCTTTACTCTGAGCTAAGCCGACAAGGGTTTAGACGTAGCGGCGAGCACGTCTATCGCCCTAACTGCCCAGGCTGTTCAGCTTGTTGGGCTTACCGCGTACTAGCATCACAATTCAAACCCAGCAAAAGTCAAAGACGTGTCTTAAAAAAGAACCATCAATTTGAAGTTACCTTGGAACCTGCCGACTGCTTCGAAGAAGATTACCAGCTCTATCAACACTACATCAGCACACGACATCGAGATGGTGATATGTATCCCCCATCGAAACGCCAATATTCCGATTTTTTGTTTTCTGAATGGTGTGATACCGCACTATTAAGAGTAAGGGATAATGGAAAGCTTATTGCGGTGATTTGTCTTGATGTATTGGATGACGGGCTTTCTGCGGTATACTCTTTTTTTAATACTTCCCCGTCTTATAAAAGTCTAGGCGTTTTTGTCATTCTGAAGACCATTGAATACTGTAATAAATTACAGCTTCCCTACTGTTATTTAGGGTACTATGTTCAAGGGTGTAGTAAGATGGACTATAAAATCAAATACAAACCAGCAGAAGTGTTTCGCGACAAGTGTTAAAATTCTTTGCGATTGTCTGCTAAATCAGGCATTATACGCCCATTTTTTAGACATCTTGTAAATTAATTGCACAGGAGAGAGAGGCCGAATGGCGAAAGAAGACGTAATTGAACTAGAGGGTAAGGTTCTAGAAACTCTACCAAACACCATGTTCCGAGTGGAGCTTGAGAATGGTCATATTGTAACAGCACATATTTCAGGAAAAATGCGTAAAAACTACATCCGTATTTTGACTGGCGATAAAGTGACCGTTGAAATCAGCCCATACGATCTATCTAAAGGTAGAATTACCTTCCGTGCACGTTAATTAACAGCGGTTTCTAGCCTCATTAAAGCGAAGCGTTAGGAATAAAAGGATACAAAAAAGGCGTTACTGGAATCCCAGCAACGCCTTTTTTAATGAAGCCATAAAGGCTAGGTTTCGCTTTGGGTAATACGCTTGGTCAACGGCTCGATACGGATATCAAGTTTTTCACCATCCAAGCCAATATAGACATCACCACCATCAACCAGCTCGCCGAATAGAATTTCATTGGCTAAAGGCTTACGCACTTTATCACTGATTAATCGCGACATAGGTCGGGCGCCCATATTGACATCATAGCCATGCTTAGCAAACCACTCGCGCGCATCATCATCAACATGCAAGTTGACTTGTTTTGCGTCCAACTGACCTTGTACTTCAGTTAAGAATTTATCCACGATGGACAGAATGACCTTCTTCGGCAAGGCATTAAACCAAACCGTAGCATCAAGTCGATTTCGAAACTCTGGTGAGAAGGTTTTATTGATCGCCTCTTCATTATTTCGCGACATATCCTGCTCTTTGAAGCCAATCGACTGACGAATCAAGTCTTGCGCCCCGGCATTACTGGTCATCACAAGAACCACATTACGGAAGTCCGCCTTACGTCCATTATTATCCGTTAAGGTTCCATGGTCCATAACCTGCAGCAGTAAATTGAAGACATCTGGATGAGCTTTTTCAATTTCATCCAACAGCACTACCGCATGAGGATTTTTGTTAACGGCTTCGGTTAGCAAGCCACCTTTGTCATAACCCACATAACCTGGAGGCGCACCGATTAATCTGGATACAGTATGACGCTCCATATACTCTGACATGTCAAAACGAATCAGCTCAACACCCATCAGCTTGGCTAACTGCTTAGTGACTTCCGTTTTACCTACACCCGTAGGGCCAGCAAAGAGGAAGGAGCCGACTGGACGGTTTTCCTGCCCTAACCCTGCCCTAGAAAGTTTAATGGCCTCAGACAGCGTGCCAATAGCTTTATCTTGGCCGAACACAACCATTTTCAGGTTACGCTCTAAATTCTTCAGTAACTTCTTATCCGAAGAAGATACGGTTTTTTCTGGGATGCGAGCAATTTTCGCAATCACCTGTTCAATATCAACGGAATCAATAACATCTTTACGGCTATCGTCAGCTTGAATTTGCTGACGTGCACCAGCTTCATCAATCACATCGATGGCTTTATCCGGCAACTGTCGGTCGTTGATATACTTAGCTGATAGCTCAGCAGCAGTTTTTAAGGCCGAAGCTGAATACTTAACCCGGTGATGCTTTTCGTAACGCTCTTTAAGTCCTTCTAAAATCGATATTGTCTCAGTAATACTGGGTTCATTAATATCAACCTTCTGGAAGCGACGGGCTAACGCATGATCTTTTTCAAAGATACCACGGTATTCTTGGAAAGTTGTGGAACCAATACAGCGCAACTCACCATTAGCTAGCACTGGCTTGATCAGATTCGAAGCATCCATTGTTCCGCCCGAAGCAGCACCCGCACCAATGATGGTATGAATCTCATCAATAAACAAAATGGCATGACGCTCTTTTTTCAACTGAGCCAAAACCGCCTTTAAGCGCTTTTCAAAGTCGCCACGATATTTAGTTCCAGCGAGTAGCACACCAAGATCCAGCGAGTGAACGACTGCATCAGCAATAACGTCAGGCACTTCCCCATCGACGATGCGCTTAGCTAAACCTTCAGCGATAGCCGTTTTACCAACACCGGCATCACCAACCAACAAAGGGTTGTTTTTGCGGCGACGGCACAGGATTTGCACCACGCGTTCAACTTCGTGAGTACGGCCAATGAGCGGGTCAATTTTGCCCTCTTGGGCAAGATCATTAAGGTTGACTGCATATTGGTCGAGCGGCTTTGCCTCAGTAGCTTCTTCCGGCTGCACATCGTCTTCTATCTCTGAAGTGTCGAAATCTTCCTCTTCTGCAACACCGTGCGAAATAAAGTTCACAACATCTAAGCGCGAGACATCTTGCTGAGAAAGTAGATATACCGCTTGGGATTCTGGCTCGCTAAACATCGCAACCAAAACATTGGCACCACTCACAGACTCTTTACCAGACGACTGCACGTGAAAGACAGCTCGCTGTAAAACCCGCTGAAAACCGATGGTGGGTTGGATTTCGTAATCGTCATCTTCTTCTGAAAACTGAGGTGTGGTTTTACCAATGAAGTTTTCAAGCTCATCGCGAAGTTTGGATAAATCAACTGAACAAGCTTTTAAGACTTCGATAGCATCTTTATTGTCGAGCAGAGCTAACATCAGATGTTCGATAGTGATGAACTCATGGCGATACTCTCTCGCCCTATGGAATGCTTTATTGAGTGACTGCTCTAATTCTTTATCCAGCATACTGACCTCTACTTAGAAACCGTCAAGGCTTCATTACCACTATAAGCTTATTTGTCTTCGGGTTCCATAACACACAACAAAGGGTGTTCATTGGAACGGGCAAACTCATTAACTTGCACGACTTTGGTTTCAGCAATATCTGGTGTAAAGATACCACAGACACCCTGTCCATCGTTATGAACTTGTAGCATAACTCTGGTCGCTTTATCTTGGTTCATGGAGAAGAATTTGCGTAAAACCTCCACCACAAAATCCATCGGTGTGTAATCGTCATTCAAGATCATGACCTTGTACATTGGCGGCTTTTTGAGCTTAGGCTCAGCCTCTGCCACCGCCAACCCATGGTCTTTTTCTTCATTAAACTTGTGGTCGTTACTCATAACTCGCTAATACTGGTATTGTTACCTCTATTATGGCTATTAATGAGGGCATTTGGAAGGAGTTCAAGCTTGTAATTACAGAATATAGCCCTATAATTCGCAGTGCTTTTTACAAGGGAATAATAACATTATGAAATATTTATTTTTACTCATCTTATCTGCGCTCCCACTAAGTTCTTATGCAGAAGTTAAGACTAACGGGATCGTTGGTGGTGGCTTGGCATTCGGTGGCGACGCCATTATCAACAATATTGAGTTTGAAGATGGCTCAACTGATGATGTTGACGCTGGTGAAGGCTTTTGGGTTGATGTTGGCATGCGCTTTGACTTTGGTGCGTGGGCCTTAAAAGGGACTGCCGGTTACAAGACAGGTGGAACTTTTGCTGCCAATGGAGACGCTACGTTCAGTCGCTTTCCACTAACAGGTATTGCTTCTTACAATAACAATGGTCACTATTTTGGCGGTGGCTTTACTCACGAATTAAGCCCAACACTTGATGTGGATCTTCCCTACGCCAGTGGTAGCGCCGATTTTGACGATGCTACGGGATTAGTCCTTGAGTATGAAAATAACTATGACCGTTGGGCTTGGGGAATCCGTTATACCAACATCGAGTATACCCACTCAAGTTCAGGCTCTGACTTTGACGGAAGCAATATCGCCGCGTTTGCGCACTTCTATTTTTAATTTACAAATTTTAGACACGTAAAAAGCATCATAGGGAGTCTTGTGAAAGGCTCCCTTTTTCTTACCCCATAAGACTCTTCGGCGTTAGTAGCCAAGCCAGCTGCCCCTTGTCGCTGTCGATATCGCTCCAACTATCTACTTTAAAATCAACTCTAGCAATACTCGCGGTAGGAAACTTCACATGACCGCCCATGGTTAACTCGGCCACTAACGAGGAGCACAGAGGCTCATGGGACACTATCATCAGTCGCTTCACCTCAGGGTTAAGCTGTTGTATCAACTCGATAGTTTCGTCAACGCTGGATAGGTATAATGCCCTGGTGCTTTCCATGGGACAGTCCCATTGGCCAAACTCCATAGCGAGTGAAGCGGTATCTATAGCACGCTTTGCCGCTGAGCTTACCACTAACTCAGGCGTCTGAGTAATAGCGCTCAAGTGTTTCCCCATGTTTTTAGCTGCCTCAATACCACGCTCAGCCAGTGGCCGCTCATAATCGGTTTTAAACGTTGCTTTCCAGTCAGACTTGCCGTGTCGAAAAATGTATAACTTCTTGCTACCCATTACTATGTTCCTCTGCAATTCAGCGACGATAGCGCTTTAACATTTAGGAGAATGATAGTCGCCTGCGAATAACCTCTTATGACACAAATAAGACACTTTCTTTACTGTAACCGATTGTTACAACAATCAGAGCAAAGATATTTACAGAGATATCGATTAGATTACAATAAGCCCAGTTTGTTTAAAGATATACAGGATTTAACATGAAAAAAGTGGAACATGCTTTTGAAGCTGGTATTTTCAGCAGTCGCTGGATTTTAGCCCCATTCTTTGTCGGACTCATTCTCTCAATCGTAGTACTGCTCGGCGGATTCGCGAAGGAGTTATGGCATTTACTATCGCACTTTGGCTCATTGAGTGAAACCGACACCATTCTTGGGATTCTGGCTTTGGTTGATATGACCTTGCTGGCTAACTTATTAATCATCATCATTTTCAGTGGTTATGAAAGTTTTGTCTCTAAGTTGGATGTTGCTGATCATGAAGACAAGCCAGGCTGGATGGGCAAAGTTGGATTCTCAACCTTAAAGGTTAAGCTGATCAGTTCTATCGTTGCTATTTCGGGAATTGACCTACTCAGAACTTACATGCAACTGGATAATGACGGCACAATCAGTATTGAGATTGTGAAGTGGAAACTATTAATTCACGGTGTCTTTGTGATTTCTGGCTTATTGTTTGCGGTGATGGATTACTTGACCTCGAAAAGCGGCAATAATCACTAAAGTAAAACCTAGCTTGCACAAAAAAGCCCCGATAACCGGGGCTTTTTCATAGTAACTGCAATTACTCTTCAACGACTGATGCATCCGGCGCATTTCGAGCCACCGATGAAATACCGTTGTTGCGTCCACTTTCCGACTTGTACATTTGGCTTTTACCGATTTGCTGACCGTTAGACGCATTCAATACGAAATAGAAGCGACCGTCTTTTGCTGTTTTCTTTTCAAAGCGACCATCTTCTTGTGAGTTTTTACGAACTGAGTCAATTCCATTTTCACACGCAGATTGTGAAGAGTAACCTTGGCTTTGCAAAATCACTTCACCATTACCTGCCTTTAACACGAAATAACTTTTGCCGTCATTACCCTTTGAGATTACGAATTTTCCCGCCATTTCTATTACCTCGTTTTGTCTATACGACTGAGTTCGGTCAGCCTCCTGACTTCAAATACTTACCTATTTAACGAAAAAACTCAAGCATATAGAGTCATATTTAACAGTTTCTAAATATTTGTGTCTATTCAAGAAACCTTGTTTTCTGCATAATATGATTACTAAAACTTATACCTAGCCACCTATCGTGACCAAGAAAAAGCAGCACCTACTCTCTAGTATCGTTGTCATTGCCTTAGCCATCGGCTATTATTTTTCTGCCCATCAAAATGCTCCAGTTACTAACAGCTCCGTTAACAAAACTGTTCAGCCTCTCGATTCCGGCCTTGCTCCCCATAAAACGCTCCAAGATTACTATGAACATAAAACCTCAGGGGACATGGTCACTGTTAAAGCAAGTGTGGTGCGACTGTTAACTGATGACAATAAGGGTTCAAGACATCAGCGCTTCATTATCGAGCTCAACAATGGTCAAAGTATACTTGTTGCGCACAATATCGACTTGGCACCCAGAGTGGAGTTACTTCAGGTTGGAAGCGAGGTGATTGTAAAGGGTCAGTATGAATGGAATGAGCGCGGTGGCGTTATTCATTGGACCCACCACGATCCCAAAGGGAATCGTGATGGTGGCTATATTAACTATAAAGGCAAAGTCTATCGATAATACTTTTTACTTGTGGCGTTTACCATCCCAGCCACCCTTGGCTAAGATTTTCTCCCCAACCGCAGTAGGCACATCCTCAAGTTCCGTCGCCATAGAGTCATTCCAGCGATTTAAGAAGCCATAAAGACATATCGCACCTAGAATTTCAACGATCTGATCATCGCTCCAATGCTGCTGCATACGGTCCATCAAAGGCTGATCAACTGTATTGGGTACTGAGCCTGCCGCTAGAGCATAATCCAAAGCCACACGCTCTGCATCGGTATAAAGCTCACTACTGTGATACTCCCACACCGCTTCCAACTTTTCATCACTAATGCCGTGTATTTTAGCGGCCACCAGCGAGTGAGCTTCACAGTATTGGCAACCCGCTGCTCGACTGGCGAAATGTGCTAGCAAGCGTTTAAAGCCAAGGTCAACCTCGCCATCTGGAGACATTACAGCCTTGGTTAAAACGCCGAACCCCTTAACAATGTCTGGGCGTCTTTGCATGGTCAGCAAACTGTTTGGAACAAAACCTAGAATCTCTTCAAAAATAGCAAAATCAGATGCCAGGTCCGGGTGCAAGTTTTTATCTAAAGGCTTTAAAAATGCCATGCTTTCTCCTTCTCTTATTGATTAAATTATTCGCTGACAGGGTTACCCTTGATATCAAGCACGACAGGCTCACCGAAACCGAGATCATTTAACCTTTCTAACTGAGTATCAGCATCTCCGACGACTAAGTAGTCCATCTTATTAGGGCTCATATACTTCGCCATGGTCTGCTTAAAGTCAGATAAGGTTAAGTTTGATAATTCCTTTTGTTCGTTAGCCAAGTAATCCAGCGGCAAGTCAAAGCGACTAATGTCTTGAAGAACACTCAATAAGCTTCCTAGGGTTTCAAACTCACGAGTCTGACGTTTGATCACAATATTCTTGGTGGTTTCAAAGTCTTCCTTAGTGAAAGTGTCTTTGTAGACTTCTATTTCATTGGATAAAAGATCGAGAGATTCTTTCGTCACGTTTGCTCGCACACTAGTTTGAGCCATCAAAGCACTCATTGCTTCTCGACGTAAAATATAAGTATAGGCACCATAGGTATAGCCTTTTTGTATCCGCAGCAGCTGGAATAACCTAGCGCTCGAACCAGCACCCAAACGGTCATTGGCATAGACCAAGTTATTGTAATCTTCGCTAGCTCCAGGGAAAGTCAGCTGCCCGGCCATAAGCACGGATTGCTTAGCATCAGGCACGTCAATAAAGTACAGCTGTGAATCTCCGTCATTGGCTTTAACACTGTAATCAGGCCACGCCACTGTCTTTTTAGCCCAAGCTTGCTCTAACCCGTGCAAAGAATTTATAACAGCGCCCTGATCGATATCACCCGCCACATGGAAGGCAGAAACCGTAGGAGAGATATTGTTTCGGTAATAGGCTTTAACATCATCCAATGTGATCGAGCTGACGGTATCAATGGTGCCACTGGTTGGAATACCAAGAATATGATCTTCACCATACAGCAACTTTTTACCCACAACTGAAGCGATAGCTTGAGCATCACCCTCGCGTTGTTTTAGCCCTGTTAATAGACGCTTTTTAATGCGTTCAAATTCAGCAGGGTCAAACCGTGGCTCTAATAAAACTTCTTTAACAAGCGCTAAAGTTTCGTCGTAATTTCGCTTGAGGGTATTTGCTGAAATGACAATTTCTTCATCACCGGCATCAACAGAAATACTCGCTCCGAGTATCCCAATGGCGTCCTCAAGTTCTTCAGCAGTTTTGCCCTCAGTTCCCTCCATCATCAGTTCAGAGAGAATGTAAGCAACGCCTGACTTTTCAGGCTTATCAAGATAGTGTCCACCCTCTATGCGCAACGTAAACTGAACTAATGGCAGTTCGTTATGCTCGATACCTAAGACTCTAAGGTTATTCTCTAGTGTCTGACTCCACACAGCTGGAGGCGTTAATAATGGCGTTTTGCCTAATGGCGGTTCATGACGAGGAAAGCTCGTTTCCGTCCGCGGGAAGTCTTCGTTATCATTGAGCACAACCTCTTTCTCCGCTCCTTGAACAATTTTTTCTTCTTTAACCCCCGCATCGGTTGCGCCTTCTACCGCTAAGTCAGCCTGACCTTTTGGTACAAAGCTGGTCATGACGTAGTTTTTCCCTTTAATGTACTGGTTGTAAGCAGCTATAACATCGCTTTTACTGACAGCCTTAATTGCCTCAATATCCTTTTGTAAAAAATCTGGTGAGCCAGCAAACTCATTGTAAGACGCTAGGTTAAATGCTTTATTGAGTACGCTTGAAATACCATTATAAAACTGAGTTTCTTGGCGCGCTTTGATTTGTTGTAAGTCTTTCTCCGAAAAGCCATCTTGTTCAAATTTAGCCAGGGCTTGCTCAATAGCGTCTTTGACTTGGTCAAGATCCGTGCCAGAATTAGCTCTTACACGAATCGTAAACTCACCAGCGATTTCTCGAGAACTGTTGTATGCGCTTGCGCCCGGTGCTAATTTTTGCTCTTCAACAATCACTTTATAAAGTGGCGCCCTTTTACCATCAGACAATATCTCTCCAAGAGCATCTAAAGCATAGGAATCCTCATGATACTGTTCGACGGTTGGGAACGTTAAACGGATTTCAGGTAGTTTGGCGAAAGTATCCTCATGCGATAAAGAAATCGTCTTATCGAGTGTCACCGGTCTAGGTTTCATCGCCGGCACTGGCTGACCTTTATCAATTTCACCAAACCACTTTTCCACAAGGGTTTTAGTTTCAGCAATATCGATATCACCAGCAATCACCAAAGTCGCATTATTAGGTCCATAGTATTTTGCGTAAAACTTTTTAACGTCTTCTAGTGTTGCGTTTTGTAAGTCTTCTAAACTTCCTATGACAGACCAATTATAGGGATGGTCATCCGGGTATAAGTGGCTCGAAATAACGCCGCCTGTATGGCCATAAGGTCGATTATCCACTCGTTGACGCTTTTCGTTTTTAACCACCTGCTTCTCGCGCTCTAAGGCATCTTTGGTCACGGTATTAATCATGTAACCCATGCGATCTGAGTCAATCCACAATAATTTTTCAAAAGCATCTTTAGGCACGACTTCATAGTAAATGGTGCCATCGTTCCAGGTACCACCATTACGAGTACCACCCAGTTCACCAATCATTTTGCGGTTGGCGCCTAGAGGTACATTCTCGGAGTTATTAAAAGCCATGTGCTCAAAAAAGTGAGCGAAGCCCGTTTTGCCCGGCTCTTCACGGCTAGAACCTACATGAAATACTGTCGCTAAAGCAACGATAGGATCGGACTTATCTTGATGCAAAATCACCTTAAGGCCATTGTCCAGCGTGTACTTTTCATAAGGAATCGAAAAGCTGGATGCTTCGACTGCCTCCTCTTTAGCGGGAGTCTTTGCTGTTTTTGAACTTTGACAAGCTCCCAATAACAAGGCACTGGAAATAGCAGCAGCGATAAACGTTTTGGACGAAGATAATTTCATGTAAGGTCCTTTTGGTCATTATTGCTAATGCTATAATAGTAATCACTGAGCTGGATTAGGCAAGCCTTTTACATCAGTTGTTACAAAATGTAGACATACCCCACAAAATCCTATTCAAGTTTACTTACCCATAAAAAAAGGCCTTCCGAAGAAAGCCTTTTTTATAAACTACAACAAACTCTTATTTAACGACTTCGTCGATAGTCCCTTGCGCTAGTGGGTGGTAGCCAGGACGAGCCACTTTATAAACGCGTTTCGCAAAAGCTGCACCGTCTTCTGTTTCCATTAACGCTTTATACAATGGAACAATCAACTTACGGCGACCGATTGAAACCAAGTAAGTCTCAAGTCGTGGCATGACTTCGTCATAGCCTGCTTTTAGCGACAATAATAACCATGCATGAGCAATTTCGTTATTCGTCGAATCAGTCAGCTTAAACTCGCTATCAAGCTGAGTCATGTGCTCAAGCGACAAGTCTTCTGGCAAATTATTGATAAAATGTAACCATTCATGCACAGTCCACTCAGATGAACCTAAATCTGCAAGCGTTTTCTGATCCGCTAACCAAGCCTTTGTTTCAGCATCGACCGTGGTGAAAGCATCAGACGTCGGATTAGGCATCATTTCTGGCAACATAGGCTCATGAATCCACGTGTCTATTTCATCCATACTAACCACGCCCGGGTGCTTATCCAGTAAATTAGCTTTCAAATACTTTTTAAACTCTGTGGTGGTTAAGCTTTGGAAGGCATGTGCGTTAAAATACTTCACTAAAAACGCATCGAAAACATCTCGACCAAACTTTTTCTCAAGGTAAGTCAGGAACATCTGACCTTTGGTATAAGGCACGCCGGAAAACGCATCGTCAGGATCACGACCATTCAAATCAACATTAAGAATCGTGAACTCTTTTGGCAAGGCCTTCACTTCTTCATGTAACCCTTGAACAGAAAGCGCTCGCTCCATGGTTGCTCGCTCTTCTCCAAACAACTCTTCCATAATACGATTTTCAACGTAACTGGTGAAACCTTCGTTCAACCAAAAATCTTCCCAAGTCGCATTGGTCACTAAGTTGCCTGACCATGAGTGCGCCAGTTCGTGAGCAATAAGATTCACCAAACTTTTATCACCCGCAATGACTGTAGGCGTAATAAATGACAAACGAGGATTTTCCATACCACCATAAGGGAAACTCGGTGGCAAAATTAACAAGTCATAACGTCCCCAACGGTATGGGCCATACATTTCTTCAGTCACTTGAACCATACGCTCTGTGTCATCAAACTCTGCAACCGCAGGGTCTAGCAAGCTCGGCTCTGCATAAACGCCGGTACGATCACTCATCGCTTTAAACTCAAGATTACCCACGCCCAGTGCAATCAGATATGGCGGGATCGCTTGAGGCATTTCAAAGTGATAATCACCATCCAGCTCAGTGTCCGGTTCGTTAAAAGCACTCATCAGAGCGAGAAGCTCTTTAGGCGTTTTCAGATTAGCCGTATAGGTTACGCGAACAGCAGGTGAATCCTGAATAGGAATAAAGCTTCGTGCATGTATAGCTTGAGCTTGGCTGTATACGAAAGGATGCTTTTTGCCAGCGGTTTGCTCAGGCGTTAACCACTGCAATCCACTCGCTTGAGGCTGGGTTTTATAATAAACACGAACTTTGTTACTGGAGTCGTTTAAGTCAATACTAAGTTTAGAGCCAAGGTCTGGATCTTTTTTGGCTAACTCAAAGCTGGTGTCTTGCCATGAATCGTTGACCCACTGTTGAGCTTTGTCAATCGTGATATCGCGAGTGTCCAGTACCAACTCTGATACACCATCTTTTAAGCGTTTAAAGCTTAAATCCACAAAACCTTCTAAGGCCTTCGCCTCAAAATTAACCGTTAACTCAAGATCGAAATGGTGTAAATTGACTTCATCAATATTGCCGTAAGAGTGTTCATCAACGCGCTGGACAACCTTCTTCTTAACATCTTTTTGGGTATCAGCTTTCACTTCAACCTTTTTTTCAACGACAACTTTATCGTCAGCACTATTTACTTCTTTTTGTTCTGCGTCTTGCTGACATGCTGTTAGGCCCATCGCTGCGACTAACATCAAATACTTATAACTTGTCTTCATTGGTATTCTCTTTTATCTTAGAAGACAGACATTTAACCAATTATAAAAAATGAAGTAAAGCCAGAAGCACCATCACGAGTTTTAGCTGTACGATTTATAGGCATAGTGTTGAAAACTTTGCTATAAGTTATTAAAACAGAGACTTATACTGGCTTGTTCATTCTGCACATCACCTTAGGTGTCAGATTTTTTTACGCATATCACCAACTCTGCCACACTTTTGGTCAGTTGTTGATGTTAGTATTCTCGCTAGATGTGCTGGTATTCTAGGCGAGTAAAGTAATCATGGAGTCTATAAATGCCATCACAAGGTAGCGGGAAGTTTGATAGAGGATACATCATCCCTATCGGGGGCTGTAGCCATAGCTTGTATGATGACGTCGCTGAGCAAATTCGTAGTGTATGCCTCAACGCTTCAGCAGCAGCAATAATTCTCAATGTTGGGCAGGAGAAAGTTGAGCACAAGCTCGATAAAACCTTGCTTAGCAATGGCTTTGAAGCCTGTGATGAAGTTGAGGTTCGCTCGCGACAAGAAGCCAATGATGAGCTCGTTATTAAGCGTATGCTTGAAAAAGATCTCATCGTCATCGTCGGCGAAAGGCCGCTACAAATATCGACCATTATTGGCGGTACACCAGTAGCGAAACAGCTCAGAAAGCTCAACGCTGATGGCGTTCATATCGCAGGCAGTTATGGTGCAGCGGCATTGTTGAGTGAGCACATGATCGCCGGCGGCGAAGACTCAATCACCCCCAAACAAGATGGGGTCACGATGGCGCCAGGCCTTGGACTCACTAACCGGTTCATGCTGGACTATCACTTTGAGCAGCCGGGTCGACTGGGGCGTTTATTAACCGCCCTCTCCTACAACCCATTTACTATTGGGGTGGGAATTGACGAAGGCTCGGCGTTATTTATCAGCCCAAAGGATGAGCTACAGGTTTTCGGCAAAGGCTCCGCGACCCTAATCGATCCAAGTAACCTGCAATATTCCTCTATGGGTACGGCAGGAAGTGGAGATTTAATTTCTCTCTTTGGCTTACAGATGCATATTTTAGCACCAGGAAGTCGCTTTAAAGCATCCGACCATAAAGCCTTTGATGAACATTGGGCATAGTTAGGTTTCGTCGCAAGGCGCAACCTAGCAAACATTTTAGAACAACCATTACTTCAGGTGATATTAATGACAAAATCGAGTTTAAGAAACATTGGTCTCATTCTTGCGGGTTCACTAGTGCTTTGGGCTTGTGCAACCCCTCCTAAGCAGGACTCTCAAAAACCAACGCCTCCTCCTAAAGCTGCAAAAACTTACAAAGATGTTCACATTGGATCCAACAACTTTATGACGGTTCCTTCTCACTGGAATCTTAAGCAAAATATTATGCCTAAAGGCTATGTCAGTTATTCCATCAAAAGCCGCGATGTTCACCTAGTAATCACCGGTTATGAAGCTAAGAAAAGTGAGTTCAATATAGCGAAAAGCAAAAAAGACTTAGCCAGCGTCACGATTCTTTACCGTACTGGCTCGAAAACGAAGCAGAAGCGGTATAAAGAAATCACCGACCAACATAAACTTGGCGGATACACACACCATACCTGTCATGGCGGCAACAAGTGCTACCAAGTATTCCCGCTATCAAACTGGCGCTCTATGATGGCTGCTGACTTCCACGTTGGTGGTATGAAGTATACTCTGACTGCGGGCGTTGATGACCTTGATGGCGTTCATGCAAAAGATATTTTAAAAGGTTTACACAGCATTCGCGTTAAATCGAGTGCTCAAAAGTAACCTTAAAAGCTTTAAGTAACACAATTACTTGATGTAAAAAAGCCTGCATTTAGCAGGCTTTTTTATTGCACTATGAACAGGCTGAGTTACTGATGATAGTTAAGCCTGAGCTTCTCTTTCTGCTATGAACCCAAGCGCTTTATCAATACGCTTTATAACACGCTCTTTGCCAATCCACTCCAAAGTTATTCCTAGGTCGGGCGACATACCAGAACCTGTGACCGCGACTCTAAGAGGCATTCCTACTTTACCCATGCCAAGCTCCAACTCTTCAGCTGTAGCGCTAACCAAGGCATGCAAAGCTTCTGCTGACCAGTTTTCACTCGCAGAGAGCTTTGCTTTGGCTAACTCTAGCGGCTCACGAGCTACTGGGCGCAAATGCTTTTTAGCCGCCTTGGCATCAAACTCATCATAGTCTTCATAAAAATAACGAACGGCTTCAGCTAGCTCATTAAGTGTTTTGACTCGCTCAGCCATTTCAGGAATAAGCGCCTTGATGTCTGGCCCAGCTGACAAATCAAGGTCGGCCGCTTTAATGTGCCACTCAAGATGCTTTAATACCTCTTCAACCGGTAATGTTTTCATATAATGCTGATTGAGCCAGTTAAGTTTCTCTGTATTAAATGCAGACGGTGCTCGATTAACGTCTTTTAGGTCGAACAAGCGAATCATTTCTTCGACAGAAAACACTTCTTGATCACCATGGGACCAGCCCAAGCGAACCAAATAGTTCAGTACGGCTTGCGGCAAATAACCTAAGTCACGGTATTGCATCACACTGACAGCGCCATGACGTTTCGACAGACGCTTACCGTCTTCACCCAAAATCATCGGCACATGCGCATACTTAGGCACAGCGGCACCCAAAGCTTCAATCATATTAATTTGGCGCGGTGTGTTGTTGACGTGGTCATCGCCACGAATGACATGGCTTATACCCATATCTAAGTCGTCCACAACCACCGTAAAGTTGTAAGTCGGCGTGCCATCAGTCCGCGCAATGATCAAATCATCAAGCTCAGAATTGCTCACCGCAATTTGTCCCTTAATTAAATCATCAAAAACAACCTTTCCGTCTTGAGGGTTCTTGAAACGAATAACATGTGGTTTTGACATATCCTGCTCGTCAGCAGACATATTCCGACAGTGACCGTCATAACCGATGTTTTGTTTACTCGCCTGTTGCTCTTCACGCAACTTTTCAAGACGCTCTTTTGAGCAATAACAACGATAAGCTTCACCCTCTTCCAATAAGACGTTAATTTGCTCTTTATAACGATCAAAGCGATGGGTTTGATAAAAAGGTCCCTCATCATGACTTAGCCCTAACCACTCCATTCCTTCAAAAATAGCCTGAACAGATTCCTCGGTCGAACGCTCACGATCAGTATCTTCAATTCTTAACACAAACTGCCCTTCATGCTTTTTCGCATACAGCCAGCTATATAGCGCAGTTCGAGCGCCGCCAACATGTAAATATCCTGTAGGGCTTGGTGCAAAACGTGTTTTAACGGTCATAATTTAAACGCATAATCAAAAGTTGCGCTTATTCTATCAAGGCCTTATCTTTTTCAAAACCTATTTACGCTAAACGCCTAATAATTAAGCAAAATAGTCACTAAATAACAGCCGTTATCATTTTTTTAATGATTTTCAAAAAAAATGGTTGACCTAAAGCTCCGACAAACCTAGAATGCGCTCCGTTCTTGAGGAACACATCCCAAGAATTCTGGAATGTGGGTGGTTAGCTCAGTTGGGAGAGCATCGCCCTTACAAGGCGAGGGTCACTGGTTCGAGCCCAGTACCACCCACCACTTTCCATACCCTTTTAGATTGAAAAGTATTCTAAGCCTCTGAGTTTCTCAGAGGCTTTTTTTTGCCTGATATATAGGCCTCTTTAACAGCGCAATTCTGTTAGTTTTAACTGGCTAGATGACAACAACACGTTTCATTTGGTTAAAACCTCTGGCAAAATATGCAACACTCGTTTGAAATCAATACACTATGGAGCACTCAGTGCAACCTTCGCTAGACTCACTTCACCAGATCCTTGGTGCTGACAGCCTATTAACCGAAGCTGATGATTTAGCCCAGTACGGTAAAGACTGGACTAACCAATATACGCCCTCTCCCATGGCCATTGCATTGCCTAAAACAACGGAGCAAGTACAGGCTATCGTGCAATGGGCAAACGAGCACTCGGTATCTTTAGTCCCTTCTGGTGGCCGTACCGGCCTTAGTGGCGGCGCAGTTGCTAATAATGGCGAGTTGGTCATAGCGTTAGACAAGATGAATAAGATCGTGGGCTTTGAAAGCTCAACTCAGCAAGTCCAATGCCAGGCAGGTGTGATTACTGAACAGCTTCAACAATTCGCCCTGGATAACAACCTTTACTATCCGGTTGATTTTGCGTCGAGCGGTTCGAGTCAAATAGGCGGCAATATCGCAACAAACGCTGGCGGTATTAAAGTCATTCGCTATGGCTTAACCCGAGACTGGGTCATGAGCCTAACAGTCGTCACGGGTAAAGGTGAAATATTAACGCTCAACTCTGGTTTGATTAAAAACGCTACAGGGTATGACTTAAGGCATCTCTTTATTGGCAGTGAAGGTACTTTAGGTATCATTACCGAAGCGACCATTAAACTCACACGTCAACCAACTAACTTGACGGTATTGATGTTGGCTATACCTGAGCTGGACAAAGTTAAAGAACTGCTGAATAACTTCCAGAAAGATATCGATTTAACCGCGTTTGAGTTCTTTTCCGAGGAAGCGATGCAAAAAGTCATGTCGCATCATGACTTACCACGCCCGGTAGAAACTGAGGCACCTTTTTATTGCTTGTTAGAGTTTGACGCCACGTCTGAGGACATCCTAGAAAAAGCGTTAGGTTGCTTTGAGCATGGCCTTGAGAATGAATATATTTTTGACGGTGTGATGAGCCAGAGCCAACAACAAGCCGAAGAGCTATGGAAGTATCGTGAGTATATTTCTGAGACCATTTCGTCGCAAAAACCCTACAAAAACGATATCGCAGTAACGCCAGATAAAGTGTCTGACTTTTTACAACGCGTTGATGCCATAGTTGCTAATGAGTACCCAGAATTCGAAGTGATTTGGTTTGGCCATATTGGCGATGGTAATTTACACCTCAATATTCTAGCACCGGATGAGATGGATTATGCTGAATTCACAAAGGCATGTGAAAAAGTTAACCCTTTAATTTTTGAGGTGTTGAAAGAGCTAGGCGGCAGTATTTCCGCGGAGCATGGCGTGGGTTTGCTGAAAAAACCTTACCTCAACTATACTCGCTCTGAAGCAGAAATCAGCTACATGAAAGGGATAAAAGCAGCCTTCGATCCTAACAACATCATGAACCCTGGAAAGTTATTCTAATGCTACTCTTTCTTAGCGTTCTTGCGCTGCTAGTTGGGCCTATCACCTTAAAGGTCATTGGCCATAACCGTCGTATGGATGATTTTCTTTTTCCGTTTGTACTGGTCTCAGTGGGGTCTTTATTAATTCTCGACGTGCTGCCTGTGCTGTGGGGAAATATTGGTTATGCCCTACTTCCTTTGTTATTACTTGGATTCTTCGGTCCTGCGCTTGCTGAAATCACTTTCAGGCGCTTTGCTCACAAAACCCATAGCATAGCACTTTTTCTGGGGATTCTTGGCCTGATGACGCACTCAGCTATCGATGGTGCCGCAGTGGTCACAGTTGCCGGTAATGAAATGCTTCCTTATGCCGTAATTTTGCATCGTTTGGTGGTCGGTCTAAGCTTATGGTGGATTGTGAATCCTTTATGGGGGACTCGAAAATCAACCTTAGTTTTTGCACTTATGGTCATAACAACGGTTGTAGGTTTTTACATTGGTGAAAAGCAGCTATTCGGCCTTCATAATATTTTTATTGATTACTTCCAAGCCATAGTCAGCGGCACCTTGTTGCATGTAATTATCCATAGGCCGCATAGCCATGAGCACTCAAATAGCGAACCTCACGCCCACACCCATGAAGAAGCAGCGAAGCATCAGTTCATCAACTCAATACATCATAAGGGTTATTTTGTTTCCGGCTTAGTGATTGCAGTGCTACTCGTTATACTACTCCATCACTGGCACTACTAAGGCTATATAAGCCCTCTACCATTCGATTTTATTCGACTTAGGGATTGAAGAAACATAATCAAGCTGGCCACTGGCCAACAAACCACTGAGGTTCGTGGTAATCTTAGCTCGTATTTCTTGGGGGTGTGAGAACTGGTTAGTATAAATGCCCAGCCACGCATTACGGCTATTATGTTTGGCGACATTTAAGGCACGGTTGATAACATAAATTAACTGCTCCCAAGTAATCACCTCGTTAGGGTCACCCAAGAATGGGAAGCGACCAAAGCCGACACTACAGGTTACATCAATACTCGCACCATTACCCAAGTCGAACTTTCTTGATGCAATGATCGAGCGTATTTTTTCGGCCATAATCATTTGCTCGCGCTTTTCGATACCACGACTCAAAATTAGCAGCGTGGCGCCCTGCCATCTGACAAGAGTATCCGTTCCATAACTAATCGTTCGTAAGCAGTCAGCAGCTTGTTTTAAAACCTCATTTCCGCATAAGTGACCGTGCTCTTTATTGATCATTGATAAGTTATCAATGTCGACAGCAAAGACTCCTAAGTAAACACCTGCAATGCCATCATTTTCCACCCAGGTATTCGCAATGCTTTCCAGTTCAGAATCGATATGCCTTTTGAGGTAATGTTTACTTTTAAAGCCAGTAAGCTGATCTGTTACCGCTTGGCTATCCAACTGTGTTTCCAGTCGCTCTGATAAGTATCGCTGTTCGGATAACGAATATTGCAGATCTTCAACCTGATATAGCAAGGTTTTCTTTTCACTTAAGAGTAGTTGTGTTTGAGCGCTTTTCTCTTTGAGTTTTTTCTCCTGAAGCGTCAACCGTCTAGAGAAGTATCGGGAAACGTAAACCGCCACACCGATGACAACAACAGAAAGTATCAGCAAATAGAGCATAAACCCTTGGGTACTTGCCCAAAAACTCCTTGTAACAGTAAGGAGCAAGGCTACCTCTTCACTTCCCCATCGACCATCTTTCTGACGAACTTGAGCTCTAACCAATAGTTGTTCTTGATGAATGTTATGCAGTTTTATGGTCGGGCCATCAAGGTTCAGCCAGTTAGGGTCAAGGGCATCCACTTTATAGCGGTAATCTGAGTGCTTACCATTAATAAAATCGAACGCTGAAAGCCGAATGACTACGGTTCCGCTATCATTAACATTGGAAAAATACGTACTACCTTCATTGCTCAGACTTCTTACGTCACCATTTTGGCTAACACTGACAACCTGAAGCGGCTTTTGCTCTTTATTAATGCTCACATCGTCTGGGCTGAGCATAGTGATACCATTGAGGCCGCCGAAGAACAGGTTTCCTTCTTCATCAGCAAAATCTGCGTTGGTATAAAACTCGTTATACTGTAATCCGTCTTCATAGGTAAAGTTAACTGGCGTTCCTCTATCAGGGTGAAACTTAACTAAACCATTAGCCGTAGAAATCCATAAATAACCAGAATTGTCTGCCAATATTGAGCAAATAAAGTCATCGACAAAACCATCGCTTTCCGTAACTCGCTGAAAATAGACATCACCCCTAGAGTCATAACGAACACGGTTAAGGCCAGAAACAGTTCCAATCCATAAGACGCCCAGTAAATCTTCATAAATAACCGTAATATCAGAGTTGGACAAGGTTTGGGTATCGCTTTGCTTACTTTGATAAAGCACCGCAGTATCGTTAATCGGATTGAAACGAACTAAACCTTGAGCACTACCAATCCAGAGATAACCCTGCAAATCCTCATAGATGGTATAAACTCCATACTTAGACTTAATGACCTGCTCTGGTATAGCCGATGAGTAATCAAAAAAGCTGAGACTTGATGCCTCAAGGCCTGTACCTTGATTATTCTCTATTTTAATTTGTATAAAACGATTAGAGCCACCGAGCCAAATGTCTCCGTTTCGAGCTTCAACAATACTAGAAAGATCCGTTAAGCTAAGTAAGTTACCATTTGCGTCGTGAACTTCTTTTAATTGTCTAAAGCCCTCCTCACCAAAAGGCTTAAGAAATACACCTGCCGTTGAGATGATCCATAAGTTTCTATGTCTATCCTCGATTAACCCACCAACATATCCCGTACTAACAAACTCCTCGCCGACTTTTATTGGCGTGTAATCGCTAAGAATTGAAAAATCACTACGGTACTCATATATTCCTGAATCGGTACCAATGAGCAAAGCGTTGTCATGGGTTCGCAACAAACTAGTCGTATAGTTATTGCCTTCGAAATTCATGACTTCAGATTTTTTCAATAAATGAACAAAATCTTGCTCAGACTTCCAGTAATTGATACCGAATAAACTCCCCAGCCAAAACAAGCCATCCTTTGATTTCCAAATGGACATTCCAGTGTCATTACTGATCGAATGCGGGTCACTGTAATTAGAGTAAAACTCTGTAGCTACTGACTCTGTAGCTCCATCCCAAAACTTTAAGCCATCTTCAGTTGCCAACTAGTAACCGTTTTTATAAGGGAGAAGTTGGCGTATCCGAGCCAAATTTTGGCTCCGACCATCCATTACAGGGAAATATCTAAATGACGCCACCTGCTCCTCTGTTTCGGTATCGAATAGTGCAAACCCTTCTTCTGCGGTGACTAGAATTTGATCATTATCCTCAGGATTAACAAAGAGCTCTAGCAATTCTAACTGGCTGGACAGGCATTCTGTATTCTTATCACGTCCAGTCATATCAACCGATATGATACAACTGCCTTCTAACAGGTAAACTCTATCTTCGCGCAGGACGAATTTAGAAACCTTATGATCTTCTAGAATATTGTCAAATTGAGTTAAACGGGTGACTGAAGCAGTGTCTTGTGAAATTAATGCCAAATAATGATCGGTTAGAGCGACAACCTTATTGTCAGGCGCAAGCGCCACGGCATGTATTTGGAAAGTGTCATCGCCGCTGTCTGTATCGACAGCGACATCCTTAAGTTCTTGGGTCCAATGTGTGATCCCTAAACTGATAATATCGACTGAATCTAAGCCCTGAGGCGTTAAGACCCATACGGCATTTTGTTGATCGTACAATAGTTGGTTAATGGTAGGCGAAGAAATCGTTGTTGAGTCATGGGACTCGTGCCGTAATTGATCAAATCTAACACCGTCATAACGGTTTAGGCCATCCTGGGTGCCAAACCACATGAAGCCCAAACGGTCTTCTGTAATATCATAAACAGTGCTTTGGCTTAAACCATCCTCTAGTGTCAACGACTGGAAGCGAATACGGTCTGAGACGGCGCCATCAGCTTTTGTTGAAGAAATAAATAGGGTATTCGCGATTAGTGCTAGCGCAAATAACAAAAATGAAGACATCATCTTTCTATAAAATGATGTTCGATGTTTAACGTTTACCCTCGACTTCAATATCACTCGCCAACTCTGGTCTAATTCCCGATTTATCTTTATAGAAATCCCTTATTTTATCCATATCCGACTGAATATCGCCTGTTGGCTGGATAAAATCTCCAATCCCCAAGGTCTTGGTGCTTGTATCTAAATAAGTGAACACTATAGGCACACCCGCCTGCACTGCAATATGATAAAAGCCACTTTTCCAATAAGGCTTCTTGCTCCGCGTTCCTTCAGGCGCCAGTGCTAACTGAACTTTATCCCGCTCACTAATTTGCGAGACGACTTGTTTAACCACATTACTCTTTGTGGAGCGCTCGACTGGAATGCCACCAACCCAGCGAAAAAACCAGCCAAGTGGTGGCTTAAATAAAGTATGCTTACCGAGATAAGCAACATCCATCTTAAAGCAAAACCGCGTCATCAACATTAAGACAAAGTCCCAGTTCGACGTGTGTGGAGCAAAAATTAGCACACATTTGTCGACTTTAGGCAGCTTACCGACGACTTTCCAGCCGAAAAGTCGCAGTAAGGCACGCATAATATATCTCATAACTCTCCGCGATTATTGATTATGTAAATCCATAACCATAACAGAATTCTCCACTTCTGAAGAATCTGTCGAAGATTTCGCCATGTCATTACGACGCGCTTGAAGCTCGTGTAAGTAGTTAGTGTCAATATCACCGGTCACATACTCACCGGTAAATACTGACAAATCAAACTGTTTAATATCAGGGTTACCTTCCTGTACAGCCTCAACCATCGCCTCGACGTCTTGATAAATAATCTTATCGGCGCCAATGATCTGGCCGATCTCTTCTTCTGTACGATTATGCGCAATTAGCTCATCCGCAGCAGGCATATCAATACCGTAAACGTTCGGATAACGTACAGGAGGCGCAGCCGAAGCAAAGTAAACTTTTTTAGCGCCCGCTTCGCGAGCCATCTCTATAATTTGCTCTGAAGTCGTTCCACGAACAATTGAATCGTCCACCAAGAGCACGTTTTTCCCACCGAACTCTAAATCAATGGCATTCAGTTTCTGACGAACGCTCTTTTTGCGCATCTGCTGGCCTGGCATGATGAAGGTACGTCCAATATAGCGGTTCTTAATAAACCCATGACGCATTTTCAGGTTTAGCTCATTAGCTAACTGCATTGCAGATGTTGTAGAGGTATCGGGAATTGGAATGACAACATCAATATCATGATCTGGCCACTCTCTTAAAATCTTCTCAGCAAGCTTTTCGCCCATACGGAGGCGCGCTTTATAAACAGAAACATTGTCGATTAATGAGTCTGGTCTTGCTAAATAAACATGCTCAAAAATGCACGGAGCGAAAGTATCTTCATCGATGCACTTCGCTGTGTGTAGCTGACCATCTTCGGAGATAAAAACTGCATGACCCGGACCGATATCATCAATCAAGTCATAACCTAACGCGTCCAAAGCGACCGACTCAGAAGCGACCATGTACTCAGTGCCACTTTCAGTTTCACGCTTACCGTAAACTGCTGGACGAATACCGTAAGGATCGCGGAAGCACAGTAAACCGTGCCCACTAATCAAAGCTACCGCAGCGTAAGCGCCCTTGCAGCGTTTAAAAACTTCTTTAACCGCTTTGAAGATATCATCAGGAGACAGTTGGTTTTTTTCTAGAATTTGTAGTTCATGAGCCAACACGTTAAGCAAAACTTCGGAGTCAGAGTTGGTATTGAGATGACGGCGATCCGTCTGATACAAGTCTCTTTTCAGACTATCTGAGTTCGTCAGGTTACCATTGTGGGCCAAAGTGATACCGTATGGCGAGTTAACATATAGCGGCTGAGCTTCAGCTGAGGTCGAGCTACCAGCAGTTGGATATCTTACATGCCCAATGCCTGAGTTACCCGTTAAACGTCTCATGTGACGTGTATGAAAAACATCGCGAACCAGACCGTTATCTTTACGCAAATACAACTTACCTTGGTCGCTGGTAACAATCCCTGCCGCATCTTGGCCTCGGTGTTGCAATACGGTTAGTGCATCAAAAAGGCTTTGGTTAACAGGCGTTTTACCAACGATTCCAACAATACCACACATACTAATTTTGCTCGTCTTTTGGGGTTGAAGAATTAGATTCAGATGACTCTTTATCTAAAGAAGTATTTTCATCCATTCCATCGGTATTTATTTCAGAAGTATCGAGTCCTTTCATTTGCATCAAAGCACCAATCGCATCAGTATTACTCATCGACTGATTATCATCGGTATTTTGCTTTTCATCACTTAATTCCGGCACGACATTACCTAGCTGCTCATAAAACCATACCGCCACAAATTCCATATGCGGAATCATGCTCGACTCGCCCCACCACTTATCTTTAGGCACGGGCGTGAACTGCATTAGGCCAAGCACTAATAGGGCTACAATTAGGACACCCCGTAAAGCTCCAAAGAACATACCGAGGAAACGGTCTGTTCCGCTCATTCCCGCCGCATCCACCATTCGGCCAACGAGATAGTTAATCACTCCTGCAACAACCAACGTCGCTACGAAGATCGAGACCCAAGAAACACCAAGGCGGATGCTATTGGTATCGATATGGTCAACCAGAAGTTCAGATAACGGTTCGTAGAATATTTTGGCGAGGAAGAATGCTGCGATCCAACCGGCGAGAGATAGTGCTTCACGTACAAAGCCACGTAATAAACTGATTAGCGCTGAAACGCCAATGATCGCTAAAATGACCCAATCAACCCAAATCATTTAAGAGGTGCCTCGTAGAATTCAGTGGGCATTTTACCAGAGGCTGGCGCTGAGCGGAATAAGCAAAGGGCCCTTTCTCTGGCATTAATTAGTGGCCTTGCGGGTCAAAAGCAATGACTTTTACTGGAGCACCAACAATCGCTTCCAGCCCCTGAGTTCTTTGCTTTGCAGTGGCTTCATCCGGATATGGCCCGACAAAAACCCGGGTGTACTCCTCTGCATCGCGCTTATACGCTCTAAAACCTTTATTTCTGAGGGTTTCAACTAAACCCGTAGCATTCTCTTTATTGGAAAAAGAGCCGATTTGGATGACCCACGCATTTTCTTTAAACTCCGGTTTATTGACACCAGACGTAGCCTTGGCCTCAACATTATCGCCAGAACCCGCAGCGCCTGTATTGGTCGCAACTGGCGTATCTTTGTGTACCGGCTTTTCAGCTGGCTCAGTCTTTGCCGTTGCTTTTACAGGTTGCTTCTCAGTAACGACCTGTTGCTTAGCGCTATTATCGCTTTTGAGGGGCTCGTCTGTTTTATCGGATGACTCACTACTGGAGTCAGGCTCAGCATTACTTTCTGTAGCGACTTTTGTTTGCTTGGGGTTTGTCTGCTTAGATTCTGGCTGCTCAGTTTCAACCGCTGTATCGCTAGCGGTCGAGCTCTTAGGGCTGGAAATAGCTTTTTCAGGTTCATCTTCTTCCAAGTTAATGGTCAGTGAACCTTCGCTCTCCGACGACTCAGTTGATTTGATATCAAGAACAGGATCGTTGGGAATTTGACTTTTGATTTCTTGGTTGTACTTCTCACTGTCTAAAATCATAGGCAGAAAAAATACCGCAAGCGCTAAAATAACACACGCCCCGACTAACCGATGTTTAAGCTTTATATCCACGCGAAACCTTCTTTTTGCCAATACTCAACAAATAAGCCTACTGTAACAAAAGAGCCAAAAACAACCAGTGCATCGTTAGAGTCCAAACAGGACTTTTCCGTGCAGGACCGATCAAAATGACCTAAAGACTCATAACATTTAGCTGTATTTTGCGACATTTGAGGCAAGTCTTGCAATAACTCACGGCTTTTTTTGCCTCGCGGCCCTTCTAAATCAATTAAGTGCCACTGGTCAACATGTTTCATTTGAGCCAAAGTTTGAAGACTGTCCTTATCTTTTAACATACCACATAGCGCGACAATCCTATTGGTGCCGCTGGCTTTGAGTTCTGCCAGCTTTGAGTTTAATAACTTTGCTGAATCAGGGTTATGCGCGACATCAACGATGATATGAGGACTTTCAGAAAGCACCTGAAAGCGGCCTGCCACGGATAAACGTTCAAACGCTTTATAAATACCGGCATAAGACACGGATTTACCCATTAACGTTTCATAGCAGAAAGCGAACGCGGTCAAGGCAGCCGCTAAATTCGGTAAATACAGGTTGTTCAACGGCAACTCATGAAACTCAAGCGATACACAACTCGATTGATAGCGCCAATAAAGTCGATCCATCTCAATGCTAAAGTCTTTCTCAGCTACCCAAGGAATACAGCCAATTCGTTCACAGTGAGGCAAAAGCAGGTGTTCGCTTGCACTATCAGTGATGACCATGGGCTTCCCCGCTCTACCGACACCGGCTTTTTCACCTGCGATAGACTTCAAGTCAGTCCCCAGCCAATCCGTATGGTCCAAACCAATCGACGTCACAACACAGATATCAGCGTCAATAATATTCACCGCATCGAGACGTCCGCCTAAACCGACTTCTAGTACTATAAGCTCAACAGCCTGCTGCTTAAAAAGCCATAGTGCGATTAAGGTTGTGAATTCAAAGAAAGTAAGCTGAATCTCTTTTTTTGCTTCATAAACAGCTTTAAACGCTTCCACAATCAAGTCGTCAGACGCATCCTCACCATTAATCTTAATGCGCTCGTTGAAACGAATAAGGTGTGGCGACGTATAGCTTCCGACCGATAATTTATGACTCATGGCAAGGGACTCGGCCGCCGCCACTGTAGAACCTTTGCCATTGGTTCCAGCGACAGTGATAACCTTTGCTGATGGGGTCAGCAAATCAAGTCTAAGGGCAACTTCACGAGCCCTTTCAAGGCCTAGTTCAATTTTATGGATGGAGTGGGCCTGCTCTAACAAAGCAAGCCACTCATCGAGGCGTGTAAACTGTTGAGGATTGTCAGGAATTGACAATGATGTCGTCTCTATGCTGCTGGTTGATTGGATTTTAGCTTTAACAGCTTAGCAGCTAGAGAAGCCACTTTATCGCGCATATCGCGGCGATCTACGATCATATCAACAGCGCCGTGCTCTAACCAAAACTCACTCAAGCGGAAACCTTCTGGAAGTTTTTCACGAATGGTTTGCTCAATGACACGCTGTCCGGCGAAACCGATCAATGCTTTTGGTTCAGCAATATGGATGTCGCCTAGCATAGCAAGACTTGCGGTAACACCACCCATCGTAGGGTCCGTCAGGATTGTGATGTAAGGCAGGTTATTGTCTGAGAGTTTGGCTAATACAGCGCTGGTTTTTGCCATTTGCATCAATGACACTAAAGCTTCCTGCATACGAGCACCACCACTCGCTGTAAAGCATACAAAAACAGCACGCTTTTCTATAGCACGGTTGACTGCACGCACAAACTTTTCACCGACCACTGAGCCCATAGAGCCGCCCATGAAGTCGAAGTTGAATGAGGCAGCAACGACTGGAACCCCTTTCACAGAACCTTCAAACGCTATTAAAGCATCATTTTCCTGAGTGCTCTTTTGGGCAGCAGAAATACGGTCTTTGTATTTTTTGGAGTCACGGAACTTAAGCATGTCGACCGGCTTCATGTCCGGTGCGATTTCTTTGCGTCCATCTTTATCCAAGAACAAATCAAGGCGCTTACGAGCACTTAAACGCATGTGACTGTTACATTTTGGACAAACCCACTGATTGCGCTCTACTTCAGCATAGTAAAGTACAGACTCACAGCTTTTACATTTACTCCACACCCCTTCAGGAATGGATTTCTTGCGCTCACCCTCAGGGTTGCGCTTCGGTAATAATCTTTCTAACCAGCTCATAAAATATTAATTCGTTATCGCCAATTTAAGTCGTTGCATTGTAACAGGTTTCACCCTAAACGGAACAGAGTTCTGGTAGTACCACTATCATTTGTGACTCTATTCCGCAGGTAAGAAAATCGGCCCAATGGGCAGCTTTGGAAGTTCATAGCTTTGCGGATAGTCTACATCAACTAAGTATAACCCTTTTGGACTTGCTGTAGCTGGCGCCTGAGTCCGATCTTTGGCCAAAATTAAATCTTTAACCCATTCAACCGGTTTTCGCCCTCGACCAACTTCCATTAGAGTGCCTGCGATATTTCTAACCATATGATGCAAAAAAGCATTGGCCTTAATGTCAATGACCACATAATCACCATAACGTTCGACGCTAAGGTGTTCTATATAGCGAAAAGAAGTCTTGGATTGGCAGCTGGCTGCCTGAAATGAGGCGAAATTTTGCTCACCGGGAAAGTACTGACAGGCCTGATTCATCGCTTCCACATCCAAAGGCTTGCGGCACCATGTTAAGCCACTGGCCAAAATTCCAGGTCGAGCATGAGTATTTGCAATAATGTAACGGTAGCGCCTTGCGGTCGCGCTAAATCTGGCATGAAAGTCGCTATCAACCTGCTGCGCCCAGCGTACACATACAGAGTTAGGAAGCTGTGTGTTAGCCCCCATGGTCCAAGCTTTAAGTGGCCTTTCACCATCTATCTCAAAGCTTACGACCTGTCCCGTCGCATGCACGCCAGTATCGGTCCTTCCCGCACAGTTTACCTGTATATTTTGATCAGCAATCTTGCTCAGTACGGCCTCTAAAGTCTGCTGAACTGACGCAGCATGAGACTGTCGCTGCCAACCAAAAAAATGACTGCCGTCGTATTCGATACCTAATGCGAACTTCATGAAGTGCTTAACCTAATCTATAGCGTTATCCAGATACAAAAACACCGGGCCAAAACCCGGTGTTTTGCGATAGTTTATATTCTACATTTCTGACAAGAGCTTGTCTGCTTCTTGACGCTGCTCGCTATTACCCTCGGATTTAATTTCTTCCAAGATGTCTTTTGCTGCATCATCATCGCCAAGTTCCATATAGGCTTTAGCCAGGTCGAACTTCGTTGTTGCATCATCAGCACTTAGACCTGGACCACCTGTATCGGTTTGAGCAGAGTCCTCACTGTCATTTGTACTTAGCTCATCTTCACGAGTGACTAACTCTTCATCGTCCGTAAAATCAATGGAGTTATCAGAAGCTCCACTTTCTTCAGCCTTCGCCGAATCCTCCACTTGCTTATCAAAGTCACCAAGATCAAAATCCAAAGCATCGTCGTCGGAAGAAGTGACAGTGTCGACAGAGTTATCCTTAGCAGTTTCAATCTCTTCACTTAAATCTAAGTCAGTGTCACCGTCGTCACCACCATCACCGAAAACATCGTCTTCACTAGGTAAACTAAAGTCATTGGAGTTTTCACTGACATCGAGCTCAGATTCGTTAGGCTCAATTAAGCTGGATAAACTCGCGACTTTCAAACCTAATGATGAGTCGTGGTCAAAGTCTTCTGGTAACTCAGCTTTTAGCTGATTGAACTTTTCAATATTTTGTTGGCTTGCAACAACTTCCATCAACTTCACACGAATTTCTTGATTGCCAGGATCAGCCGCTAACGCATCTTCTAATACATTCTCAGCTTTGGCTAACTTACCGCGAGCGATGAGAATATCCGCCGCACTGACGGGATCAGTTTTTTCCTTAGGGCCCTTCATACCCTCATCACCAATAAATGACTCACGCTTCTTCTTTGGCTTCGCTTCATTAGCCGCAGTCATCATTCCAAGTAAACCACCGTCATCTTCAACTTCTTTCATATTGCGGCGATAAACTAAGCCACCACCAAGCAATAATAAGATAGCTAGGCCACCACCGGCATAAAGCCAAAAGTTATCAGCCTCGTAGAACGCTTTACTGGAGTTTTCCATTGAGCTATCTGACTTAGTAACTGGCGGCGTTTCTTGTTCATTGCTTGCCTGCTCATCAGTCTCAGAAACGCTTGTTTCAGAGCTATCAGCATCATCACTTTCTGTCGCATCCAAAGTATTTGCTGCAATTTCTGCCGCAGGTTCATCCGCTGATACCTGATCCGTTTCATCAGCAGCACTAGCAGCTCCCGATAACACTGATAAGGTTTCATCTTCTACCTTAAAGCCATCGTCAGCAGCATTTTCATTCTCGGCAAGATCACTGCCAAACTCAGAACTCGAGTCACCCTCTTCAAGACTCGTTGCAACTTCGCTGTCATTATCAGCAACATCGGTATTCATTTCATCGTCAAGCGTACTACCGCCTGAGTCCTGTGATGAGCCCTCATCAACACTACCAATGCTTAATCGACCACCTGAAGACGCTGTGTCTTCAACATCCTCTTCTTCAACGCTTTTTCGCACATCAAGTGGCGCATCGCTCGTCACCGCCGCATTGCGAATCGTGCTAACCGCGGCTGATTGTGAAATATCACTAATTTCACCGCTTTCAGGAACGGTTAGTACCGCACCAGCTTTCATGCGGTTCATGTCATTATTGATAAACGCATCAGGATTGTTATGGAATATCGCCAACAGCGTCTGTTGAACAGAAACACCTTCTGGGCGTACCGATTTAGCAACACTCCATAGTGTTTGCCCACGTTCAACCTGCCAGCTGTCTCCGCTGAAGGTTGGGGTTGATGCTAACTGTCGAGTTTGTTCTGTAATTTCTGGCTGAGAAGGCTTCGGCTTTGCCTCTGCTTTAGGCTCCGTTTGCTGTGATTCCGCCTGAGCTTGTGTCTCTACAGGCTCAGAAACGGGTTGCTGACGCTCTATCGGTGTTGGTGTTGGCGTCTGAGTAACGGTTCTCGGTTGGGAAACGGGTGCCTGAGTAGCCGGAGGGGTTGGCGTTGTTTTGGCAAAAACTGGAGGGTCTAACAAAAGCGTATATTCACGCATCAAGCGCCCTTGCGCCCAGTTTAGCTCTAATAAAAAGTTTACGAATGGTTCTTTGATAGGGTCGCGACTTTCAACGACAATGGCCTTAGTCCCATCGTTTTTGGTGATAATCTTAAAGCTCAAAGAGTTATGGTAGGCCTCTCTTTGTACACCAAATTTACTATACGACTCGTAAGAGGCAAGCTTGGCACGAAGGTCTTCCTCACTCACATTGCGTGAAGATAACAGCGCTATTTCTGCTTTAAGCGGTTGATTTAATCCAGAATCCGCATCAATCTCTCCTAGGCCAAGCGACCAAGAAGATGGACTGATTAGTGCAGCTGATACAGCAACTGTTGCAGCCAATTTACGAAACATAACCTTCCCCTCATTGATAAAAGTCATCGGATGCTTCCGATTGATTTCCCAATTTATATCTTAATTTAAACCAGCGAACTTACCACAGTGCATCCATATTTCAGTATGATAGGAAGTCATATCTGCTTCGTTTTGATAAATACTTCACAAAACTTTCGCTGGAAGCCTAAAGTCATCTTATAAAGTGGTGCCAGTATGACACCACATTTAAGAAGATACTTTAAGTTTTCACTCGTTAGGTACTAATTTTGCTACTATAAATGATTTTTTACAAGTATCTCTGCAATTTGGACCGTATTTAATGCCGCCCCTTTGCGAACATTATCTGAAACAATCCACATTGCTAGGCCATTTTCGATACCCACATCTTGGCGAATTCGACTAACAAAAACATCATCCTTACCGCTAGCATGTGTAACTGGAGTGGCGTAATCCAACTGGGACATATCGTCCACAACAGTTACGCCTTCGGCCTTTTCCAGTAACTCTTTCGCCTGAATAGCGGCTAAAGGACCACGCATTTTGAGGTGTACGGCTTCAGAGTGTCCAAAAAAGACGGGAACTCTTACTGCTGTAGGGCTGACAGAAATATTATCGTCTTCAAAGATTTTCTGGGTTTCCCAGACCATCTTCATTTCTTCTTTGGTGTAACCGTTTTCCTGTATCGCATCAATATTCGGCAACACATTAAAAGCAATCTGCTTATCGTAGACTGTTGCCGTAGCATCACGAGCATTAAGTAGTTCAGCGGTTTGCTTTGCCAGCTCTTCAACCGCTTTTTGGCCAGAGCCAGACACTGCCTGATAAGTACACACATTAATATGCTCAATACCCACAGCATCTTGGATCGGCTTCAAAGCCACCATCAACTGCATGGTTGAGCAGTTGGGGTTAGCGATAATACCGCGGTTTTTATAATCAGCGATTCGTTCAGGGTTGACCTCTGTCACGACCAAAGGAATATCCTCGTCATAGCGAAACTCAGAGGTGTTATCAACAACGATACAGCCCGCCTCGACGGCTTTAGGTGCGTACTCGCGTGAAATAGAGCCACCCGCTGAAAATAAAGCGACATCGGCTTGTGAAAAGTCAAAGTCAGCGAGGTTTTGAACCATGACCGCTTTGCCGTTAAACATCAGACGCTCGCCCGCTGAACGCTCGCTGGCTAACAAGTAAATCTTATCTACAGGGAACTTTCGTTCCTCTAAAATCTCACGAATCGTAACGCCAACCGCACCGGTGGCGCCGACGATAGCAATATTTGCCTTTTCCAATGAACAGCTCCTTTAAAGACAAGCTAAATAAAAGGTAAATTAATTTAAAACCGCTGGGAATTTAAGCTACTTACGCTTATTGAACATGAT
Source organism: Kangiella marina (assembly GCF_039541235.1). Lineage (NCBI taxonomy): Bacteria > Pseudomonadati > Pseudomonadota > Gammaproteobacteria > Kangiellales > Kangiellaceae > Kangiella > Kangiella marina. The sequence goes on from NZ_BAABFV010000001.1 coordinate 298,019, forward strand.
CCAAACACGCATGATGATATAGCCAAAAAAGCCCGCAGCCATTAGGTATAATGCAACTTGCTCCCATACATCACTATTTTGTGCCGGTGGGAAAAACTTCAATAAGAAGCCTGCTGCGAAAGCAATAACGGCTAAAAAAGATAAAGATTGTAAGCGACGGTTTTTCTTTAACTTTTGAAGGTGTGACGCGCGTTGTAACTGCTCTTCCGTAGTGCCTTTTAAGCGCGCACCACAGTGACTGCATGTTTCCGCTTTACTCGAAATTCTCTTGTTACAAACGATACACTGAATAATAGCCATAATATTGTCTCTGCTGAATTCTCTCTTAATCTTTTAAAAAAATCTAAGAACCTAAGGTTATATCCTTGCTAAAACTACTTTAAAGCCTTGCTGGCAATTTCATACACATCTTTTGACAGCTCAGGCATTTTCAAAATATCTTCTAATTGCTCACGCATCAAAACCTGTCTAGCGCTATCAAACTTGCGCCAGCGGTTGAAAGCTCCGGTTAAAAGAGCCGAAACTTGTGGGTTCACCGCATACAGCGCTTTTATTTGACGCGCTAAATAACGATAGCCTCGGCCATCTCCTCGGTGAAACTGCGCAGGGTTAGCCCCTGTAAAGGCGCCAATCAGTGAGCGAACCTTATTCGGATTCTTTAACTCAAACGAAGGATGATCCAGTAATGACTCAATCCTGTCAATGGTTTCGTCCGACGGGTCTGTCGCCATGATAGCTAGCCACTTATTGACCACCAGCTCTTCATTTTGCCACTTTTGATAAAACTCTTCAGCGACCTTGAGCTTGTCGTCATAATGAGAGTGAACGATGAGCTGAAGCGCAGTGCTCGCGTCCGTCATGTTGTTGGCATTATCGAGTTGCTTTAGAGCTAACTGATAAACATCCTCTTTTTCTAAAGTCATTAAGTAGCTCAGGCAAGTGCCTGCCAATGCCCTTTTCGCCACTGACTCCTTATCTTGCTCGAAATCACCTACATGGTGATTCGTTTGGTAATGCAGCAACAAATCCAACTCAAGGGCTTCCGCCAACTGTCGCTTAACGAAGTTTCGCGCCTCAATTAAATGATCAATATTGATGCTGCTAACCTGCTCAATCAAGGTGCTGACTCCAGGAATCGTCAGCGCTAGCGACTTAAACTGTCCATCCAGCTCGTTGTCATCCAGCAAATTTTTGGTTGCATTGACCAGCGACTCATCAAAAACAAGTGCTTCGCCTGCTTCCAGTTGAGCGCAAAGACCAAAGATAATACGACTAAACAGTTCTTGTCCTGCTTGCCAACGATTAAAAGCGTCTGAGTCATGGGCAAATAAAAATATCAGCTCTTTCAATGAATAATCATATTTCAACTTAACCGGAGCCGAAAACTCACGAAGTATAGACGGTGTAATGGTTTCTGGAACATCATCAAACGTCACGCTCTGCTCAGCTTGCGTCAAGTGCACGATATCACCCTCAACACGAGCATCAGTCTCGCCGAGCGCCAATGGTTTAAGCGTTATATCATTACCCAAATCATCCAGCAGACCGATTTTAATCGGAATATGAAACGGTGCCTTGTCTTCTTGCCCCGGCGTTGGTGGACACGATTGCTTCATGGTAAAAGTGATTTGACGTTTATCACCATCATACTGACTCTTTATTTCGACTTCAGGGGTACCCGCCTGTGAATACCAGCGTCTAAACTGCTTTAAATCATAACTATTGCCGTCTTCCATCGCGCGCACAAAGTCTTCACAAGTCACCGCCTCGCCATCATGACGCTCAAAATACACATCCAAGCCACGCTTAAAGCCATCGCGCCCTAGTAAGGTCTGGTACATCCGAATGATTTCCGCACCTTTATTATAGACTGTTACCGTGTAGAAGTTATTCATCTCAATGTAAGAGTCTGGGCGGATCGGATGCGCCATCGGGCCAGCATCCTCAGCGAACTGATGCGAACGGATGACTTTAACGTCTTCGATCCGCTTTACCCCATGATCCGTTTGATCAGCGGTAAATTCTTGATCACGGAAAACCGTTAACCCTTCTTTCAGGCTTAACTGGAACCAATCGCGACACGTGACGCGGTTCCCCGTCCAGTTGTGAAAATACTCATGCCCAATAACTGCTTCCACATCAATAAAGTCGGTATCGGTCGCCGTATCCTGGCTTGCTAACACATACTTGGTGTTAAAGATGTTGAGGCCCTTGTTCTCCATAGCGCCCATATTGAAATCGCCCACCGCCACGATCATGTAAATATCAAGATCGTACTCAAGCCCAAACACCTCTTCATCCCACTTCATCGCTTTTTTCAGCGACTCCATAGCATGGTGACACTGATCCAGCTTGCCTTTATCGACGTAGATTTCAAGACGCACTTCGCGCCCCGTCATAGTCGAAAAACTACTGGTTAACAAATCATAATCGCCAGCGCACAACGCAAATAAATAACTGGGCTTCTTAAAGGGATCTTCCCATACGGCAAAATGTTTACCGCCTTCAAGGTCACCATGCTCGATTCGATTCCCGTTCGACAATAAGTGTGGGAATTCTTTTGCATCGGCTTCAATTCGCACCGTAAAAGTACTCATCACATCCGGACGATCAGGATAAAAGGTGATCTTGCGGAAGCCCTCAGCTTCACACTGGGTGCAGTACTTCCCGCTTGATAAATACAAGCCTTCGAGACTGGTATTGGTATCCGGTGATATTTTAACTTTGGTTGAGAGCTCAAACGACTGTGGCGGGTTTAGAACCTCAAGTCCATCCTCAATCAAACGATACTCGCTCTCATCTAAAACCCTGCCGTCAATTGCAATCGACATGAGCTCTAAATCCACACCATCCAAACGTAATGGCTCTTCATCATCCGCATCAGTCTTACGCTGAATCGTTAGCGTCGTATCCACAACCGTGGCATTTGGCGCTAAATCAAACGCCAAGTGAACTCTCTCGATATCGTATGGATACGGCCTGTAATCGCTACGGTAATGGATTTGAACTTCTTGCTGTGGCGCCTGCTCTTGAGAAGCGCTGTCTTGATGACTGCTACTATCGCTCATGGTGTCGTTGCTTTAACCCTTTGATTTTGAAATATTGGTTCGAACAAAACGAAAAGCCCGATTGTAGCAATCTTAGGTCAGATCCGATATAACATAGCGCAAGAAAGCAAAAACATCAGAACGGAATAACAATTATGAGTACGCTTAGGTGCCTATTCTGCACACTACTTCTAACCCCAGTAACTGCACTGGCTTCAGATATGGGTGGCATATACTACCTAGCGACCATCCCGGCGAGTATTGTCCTCTTCATAATCGCTTTAAACATTGCTTTCAGACAAAATAAACCCTCTGCGTTGGTTATTATCATCGGTTTGGCCTTAGCAACAACTCTTATGACTCTCTTCATGTCTGGGCACTCATATAACCGAACAGATGCCTTTGGTATCCAAGTGACACTGTGCATTGTTTTTATAGTACCTATCATGATTTGGATAGCTCGAGATAAGCACGAAGAAGAAACCGACCAAGACACCACAAAACAACCTCAAAGAGGTCAAAGCTAGATATGTGCCGATGCGCCGAATTACCTAACGTTTTTGTGGGCAATGACGAAAACAATCCTTTTAATGAGACCCTCGAAGAACTCGAATGGGCGCCACAGCGATGGGCCACCCTAAACCGCTGTCCCGAATGCCAACAACTGTGGCACATCGACATCGCCAAACAAAACGACATCGGCGTCTGCGCCAAAATAGACACCGAGCAAGCCTGGCAACAACTCGACATCACCAACCTCAAAATCCAACTCATGGTCCACAACCACGGCGGAATCACCAACGCCACCTGCCAATGGAAACAATGCGACCAACTCTGTGTCAAAGGCCTCGCCTTCTGCCCCAGTCACGCCTATTTTGAGATGGATATAAAGCAGTGATCGTGGGTTTCGCCACTCGGCGAGTCACTTTCTCTTGCGTAGACAAGAGAAAGTAACCAAAGAGAAGTCCACCCTATCGCTAGGTGCTCCGCACTCACCTCGTTCAACAAAGTTAATAAACGCGCCGTCAAACTCGACATCCTGTCTCGTTTTGACTAAATTAGGCTATCCTTGCCCAATTTACGCTATAACTTTGTTTTACTCAGCTAGCTCAAAGGGACAAAGTAAACCTGAAGATTAAACAATAAATTAAGGATAATAGAGAAATGAAAATACTTGCTTTGCTCCTTATCGCTATTAACTTAACGTCTTGTAGCTCTGAAACTACTTACCCAGACTATAAAAACAAAATCATTGGTAAATGGAGTATTAATTATCCAGGGGTTCCATACTATTACGGTCAAGCCGAATATAAAGAAAATGGAGAGGTGGTAGGCTGGGGTAAAGCTGTTTTCCCTGATGGAACAGTTAAGGAAACACTATTTCATGACTCTTGGGAAATTGAAGGCAATAAAATAACCTTTAAACCTCTAAAGATGTATAGACATGAAGCTATGAATAAAGTAATTACTGATACGATTATAGATATTAACGATAAAGAAATGATTTTATTAAACCCTGACGGGGAAAAACTTATTAGAACTCGGATAAAAGACTAGTAAACGTAGGGGGTGCTGTAAGTCACTATTGAGATTAGCTAAACCCTCTGGTGCGTCTAGACGCACCCTACCTAACAACTTGGCACCGACCTCCCCCTAAAGTTAGCCGAGCGAGTAAAAGTTATAGCGTAATTTGGGCAGTGACCAACGGAAATCCCTTTAGGGAGAAAATGAACAATAATTACTTCACGTCTATAGCAAAACAAATAATCAGACAAATAAACCCAAGTTCATAGATTCTGAATCAAGTTCAGAATGACAATACTCAATTATAGGATGGGTTAGACCTCAGTCGTAACCCATCATACTACTTTAACGACACTTCATCGAAATAAACCCATCGCCATCAACGTCTAAGTCACCGACCGTTCTAGCGTCGCAGTCCTCATCGATGCCTTTTGAGTCACAAATCTCTTTGTTTCCTGGGCTGCGATTGGGGTTATTGTCATCACAATCGTCTCCACCACAATGCATAGCGGCATAACCATCGCCATCTTTGTCTTCGCATGCAACTTTGCACTTTTTCTCACGCTCAAAACATAGGCCGCTGGCGCAAGGTGGTTCACCCGGGACGCAGGTTCCGTTACCTGCTGAGCTGTTGACACGGTATCTACCATCGGTACGGCAAACTTCTTCACCATTACAAAAGACACCGTCATTACAATCTGCATTCGTGTTGCAGCGGTTTCGATTACGCTCAGCTTCTACTCGTTCAAGGTAGGTGTTATATGCAGATTTATTCACGCAAGCGCAAATATCAAACCGCATTTTTCGGTTCCATCGCTTTAACTCTTTTTCACTACGACCGCAACGGCACTTCTCAACCTGACAGCCATATCCAGATTTTTCTTTATAAGCTGCGCAAAATGCTTTTGCATCATCCTCCGCATCGGCATAAACAGGACTCGTTAGAAATATCATCGACGCTATTAACCATAAGCCAGTGACCATTAAACTAGAAACTAGTGATACAATTACTTTATTCATATTCCCTCTCCTTAATCCCGACCGTCACAGTTTTCATCGATACCATTGCCTGGAATTTCTTCCTTCCCCGGGTTTACCGACACACTCTTATCATTGCAGTCATCATTTCGAGCAGAGTAGCCTGGTGGAACTGAACACGCGTAATAGACTTTAGATGGGTCACCGTACAAATCTGCATCAGCATCAAGATAGAACGGAAAGTTGAGTCTTCGTCCATTGATCATATCAACATCACCATCACAATTATTATCAATTCCGTCGCATACTTCTTGAGCACCAGGATTCACTCCCCTTTGATTATCATCACAATCATATTTGTTCTCATCAAACTCTTTGTTTTGGCTTTTCAATCGAGTATTCGCCTGGGCATTGACGTTGACACCCTTTGCATTTGATTTGACTCTTAGGTTGTGCTGCTTAAGCTTTTTCTGATACTCAGCGTTAGACAGCATTTTTACCTGTCCTACTTTTTTAATATCTTTTAGTGCTTTTGGATTGATCGTTTTTATTGAATTAGTGCTTTGAATCCGCTGCCCTTTGATTTCCTCCGCTGACTGGGCACTCTCTGGTGAAAAACATAAAAGTCCTGCGATAGCGAGACCATAAACCAATAGTAGTTTCCTGTTCATAGTTGTTCCCCTGATTATGAGTTATCAATATCCTATTGCCACTGTATTTTTAGCACACACCTATAATTTCTTCCTATATGGGTGTCACACTAATTTCATCAATACCGTATATACTTAGCAGTACAAAACAGGTACGACCAATGCGGCTTTGCATTAGTTTTGCTAATCAAAATTAAGTTGTATTACAATAAATCTACTGCCAGTTTACGTTAACGTAAATCTCACTATACAAATTCGCTAAAAATACGTACAATCGGCGTCGCTAAATATTAGATTGAACCTTAGGGGATAGGTTAGATTCAAAAGATAACTCTTTGAAATTTAATCACTTTAGCCCCCTTCAATAAAGGAGAATGTAGCCTTGACGACTACAACAGTTGCTTCTTTCGAGATTAAGTATCACCAATATCTTGATGCCAGCGGCAAACCAACAAAAGACATTCCAGAGTTTGCTAAAGACATGAACACTATGCGTGAGCTTTATCGTGACATGTACAAGTTACGTGTATTCGATGCTAAAGCTTATGCATTACAACGTACCGGTAAAATGGGTACCTACCCTGCTTCGCTAGGTCAGGAAGCTATCGGTATCGGTTATGGCGACGCCATGGTCAAAGAAGACGTTTTAATTCCTTACTACCGCTCTACGGGTGGTCTTTTAAAGCATGGCGTGACCATGGAAGAGATCTTGTTGTATTGGGGTGGTGACGAAGCGGGTTCTGACTACTCTGTAGCAAAAGAAGACTTCCCTATTTGTGTTCCAATCGCTAACCAAATTATTCACGCATCTGGTGTGGCTAAAGCGATTCAGATGCGTAAGCAAAAACGTGCTGTGGTCACTGAAATCGGTGAAGGCGGTACCTCTGAAGGCGATTTCTACGAAGGTGTCAACGTTGCCGGTATTTGGAACCTTGGTGTGGTGTTCTTTATCAATAACAACCAATGGGCAATTTCTGTGCCAACGGATATCCAAACGGCTTGTGAAACTTATGCGCAGAAAGCTATTGCAGCTGGTGTTGAAGGTATTCAAGTTGACGGTAACGATATCGTTGCGGTTCGTGAAGTTGCAAATTACGCCATGGAGAAAGCACGTAACGGTGGTGGCCCCACAGTTATTGAAGCGATTACTTATCGTTTATGTGACCACACGACTGCTGACGATGCATCACGTTACGACGACCCAAAGGTTAAAGAAGAAGCTTGGAAAAATGAACCGTTGGTTCGTTTGCGTAAGTATCTTGAGAAAAATAAATCTTGGTCTGACAAAGACGAAGAAAAGATGAAAGAAGAAGTCGCTAAAGAAGTTGATGCTGCGGTGAAAGCTTATGAAGCTGCTCCGAAGCCAACGCCTGAGATGATGTTCGACAATCTTTATGCTGAACTTCCTGAATTAACCAAGCCTCAGCGCGAAGCAGCTATCAAGAGAGGTGCAAAATAATGGCGGCGATTACTTTAATTGAAGCTGTAAATGCAGCGATGGCTTATGAGCTTGAGCACGATCAAGACGTTGTATTATTCGGTGAAGACGTGGGTAAAAACGGCGGTGTATTCCGCGCGACCGACGGCTTACAGAAAAAGTACGGCACTGAGCGTGTTATCGATACGCCTCTGGCTGAGTCTATGATTGCGGGCTTGGCTGTCGGTATGGCGGCGCAAGGCATGAAGCCAATTGCAGAAATGCAGTTCATGGGCTTTATCTTCCCTGCGGTTGACCAGATTTTCTGTCACGCAGCACGTTTACGTCACCGTACTCGTGGTCGTTTAACGCAGCCGATGGTGATTCGTGCACCGTATGGTGGTGGTATCCACGCGCCTGAGCACCACTCAGAGTCAACAGAAGCCTTGTTCTCACACATTCCTGGCTTGAAGGTTGTGATTCCTTCAAACCCTTCACGTGCTTACGGCTTAATGCTTGCAGCCATTCGTGATCCAGATCCGGTAATTTTCTTAGAGCCAAAGCGTGTTTACCGTATCGTGAAACACGAGGTTGAAGATAACGGCGAAGAATACCCACTAGAAGCATGTTTCGTTGACCGCGAAGGTAGCGATATCACGCTCATCTCTTGGGGCGCAATGATGCACGAAACACTTCAGGCCGCTGAGAAGCTGGCTGCTGAAGGTATCGAAGCAGAAGTTATCGACGTAGCAACCGTTAGTCCAATCGACATGGACACCATTTTAGAGTCGGTCGAGAAGACGGGTCGCGCTTGTATCATTCAAGAAGCACCAAAATCTGGCTCGATTGGTTCAGAAATTGCTGCAGAAATTGCTGAAAAAGGCATTTTGAACTTATTAGCACCAATTGGTCGAGTTTCAGGCTACGACACTGTTATGCCATACTATCGTTTAGAAAAACAATATATGCCAACCGTCGACCGAATTCTTGACGAAGTGCGTACGATTATGGAGTACAAATGAAACAGTTCAATTTACCCGATTTAGGCGAAGGTTTACCGGATGCGGAAATCGTTCGCTGGTTAGTTAAAGAAGGCGATACCGTAACTGTTGACCAGCCTATGGTTGAAATGGAAACAGCAAAAGCAGTGGTCGAAGTACCCTCTCCTTTCGCTGGTCGTATCGCAAAATTACACGGCCAAGAAGGCGACGTCATCAACACAGGCGACCTATTAGTCAGCTTTGGTGATGGTGCGGTAGCCGAAGATGATTCTTCTGAAGATAGCACTTCTGAAGAGAGCGCATCTGCTGAAAACTCAGAATCAGAAGCATCTGCTGAGGCATCATCTGACGATGTCGTGGGCGATACGTTCATGTTGCCTGATCTTGGTGAAGGTTTGCCAGACGCAGAAATCGTTCGCTGGTTAGTGAAAGAAGGCGATACTGTAACTGTTGACCAACCGATGGTTGAAATGGAAACAGCAAAAGCAGTAGTAGAAGTACCTTCACCGTTTGCTGCTAAAATTTCAAAACTATACGGTCAGGCTGGTGACGTCATTAACACCGGCGACCCACTGGTTGAATTCGGTGGTTCTGGCTCTAGCTCGAAAAAAGCAGCGCCAAAGAAATCATCTGATAACAAAGAGTCTGGCGAAGAAAAACGTGCTGACAGCGGAACCGTTGTAGGCGCAGTCGAAGTCGGCAACAACGTTGTTGCTGAAACAACCAACTCAGTGGTTAAAGCACTTGCTCGCAAGCTTAAAGTTGACCTAACGCAAGTCTCAGGTACTGGTAAAGACGGCGCTATTACGCAAAAAGACGTGCGTGAAGCAGCGAAAAACGGTACTGGTTCTGCTAAAGCTGAAGCTGCTCCAGTAGCACAGCAAGAGTCTGGTTTTGATACGAGTAACCCTTTGGCTTATAGAGCATCCCCAGCAGTACGTGCACTAGCCCGTAAACTGGGTGTTGATTTAGGTAACTGCCAAGCGTCAGGCCGCAAAGGCTCGATTACGCGTGATGATGTTGAGAATGCCTCTAAAGGCGGTTCTGCTCCAGCAGCTAGCGCTTCAGCAAGCTCTACGCCATCAAGCACTCCATCGAGTTCTGGCGGCTTACCAACGTTGAATGTTGAAGTGAAACCTGAAACGGTTCGTGGCGTTCGCCGCGCGATGGCGATGGGGATGGCTCATTCACACTCAACGGTCGTTCCAACGACCTTGGTTGAAGACGTGGATATTTCTACATGGCCAAAGGGCACTGACTCATTGGCACGTTATGTTCGCGCATTGGTGACAGCAGCTAAAGCAGTTCCAGCTGTAAACGCATGGTTCGATGGCGACAAGTTTGAGCGTCTATTGCATCCAAACGTCAATGTCGGTATCGCAGTGGATTCAGGTGACGGCTTATACGTTCCTGTGGTTCATAATGCGGATCGCATGAGCATGACAGACGTTCGTGGCCGAGTTCAAGAGCTTCGTCAGAAGATTGAAACTAAGTCGTTAAAACAGGATGATCAGCAAAACGCTACCATCACCCTATCGAACTTCGGCTCAATCGCTGGACGTTACGGCACTCCAGTCGTATCGCCACCACAGGTAGCGATTCTAGGCACTGGTCGTTTCCGTAATGAATTGAAGTTAACCGATAAAGGCATCACTAACGCAAAAATGTTGCCATTGTCGCTTACCTTTGATCACCGCGCCTGTACTGGCGGCGAAGCAGCTCGCTTCCTAGCAGCTGTAATGGAAGATCTGCAAAAAGCTCAGTAGCAATAAGTCACTGAGCAACTGCCATAAAAGCGCGTCACTTAACGGTGTCGCGCTTTTTTATTAGCTCTATAATCCTGCCTTTATCCTCTAAAGACCAAATAAAGTGTCCAGGGTGTACTCTCTTCAACCCTTCGCCTTTAAGCAGCAGAATCACTCTTTGTGACTGATAACCGAAAAAACTGCCGAGACTCACATGCCACTTCTTCCATATAGTAGTTTCAAAACACTTAGGAACCTTAACGTTTTCCACATTAAGTAAAAGCTCAGAAAAACATGCGTATAAAACAATTTCATTGTCCAGACCTGGTCCAGTTTGCATTTCAGGATCTCTGCTTATAGCAGAAAATTTATCTTTCCCGTAAACATCGGCAATATCAACTTCAACAATGATGTCACTCTCCATGACCAACTCTTCCAGCTCTTTCTTATGAACCTGAGTGGCAGTAGCCGGAAGTGTCATCAGTAGGCATATTAAGACGGTTAAGTGCTTATACATTATCCAAAACCTGTAATATTTCTAAACATTTCAATCCTAGCGCATCCCCCCACCCTTTGCTATTCTCAGTCGGTTAATTAACAAAATGGAGTCATTGTATGAACAAAAGACTGATTGCGGGCTTAGTTATTGGCTCGGTCGCGTCTGTGGGGGTTATGACACAAAGTATGGCGAAAGATACGCAAAAAGCATCTAAAGTCGATGATCCTTACATTTGGTTAGAAGATGTTGGTGGCGAGAAGGCCTTGAATTGGGTCGAAGAGCAGAACGAAAAATCGCTTGGCTATTTAGAATCGAAACCTCTTTATAAAGAACTGTATGAAAAGAATTTAGAGGTCTACAACTCAGACGAACGTATTCCTTACGTCAGTCAAATGGGCGACTATTTTTACAACTTCTGGCAAGACGATGAAAACCCACGTGGTTTATGGCGTCGCACCACGCTTGAAGAATACAAAAAAGAAAACCCTGAATGGGAAATCATCCTAAATCTTGATGAACTTGCCGAAAATGAAGACGAAAACTGGGTCTACAAAGGCTCTAACTGCCTGTACCCAACTTATGATCGCTGTTTACTCAATTTATCCCGCGGTGGCGCTGATGCAACTGTAGTTCGCGAGTTTGATATCGAATCTAAAAGTTTCGTCAAAGACGGCTTCCAACTACCAGAAGCTAAAAGTAGCTTAAGCTGGATTGATAAAGACACGCTTTATGTCGGTACTGACTTTGGCGACGGTAGCATGACCGACTCAGGCTACCCACGAATCGTAAAAGTTTGGAAACGTGGCCAATCGATCGAAAAAGCTCAGTCTGTGTTCGAAGGTGAAAAGGAGAACGTCTGGATTGGCGGCATGGTCTCTCACGATGGTGATGACAAATACAAGATCATTTATCAAGGCCTAGATTTCTATACATCAGAAATTTTCTTAGTAAGCGACGACGGCCTTAAAAAGCTTGATCGTCCAAAAGACAGTAGCTTTAATGGCGTAATCAACGGCCAATTACTGCTAGAACTTAAGTCGGACTGGACTGTAGGCGATAAAACCTACAAACAAGCTTCATTACTATCTATCTCGATGGATGATTATGTCGCCGGCAAGAAAAACTTTACTGAAGTACTGGTTCCTGATGCACACACCTCTATCGCTAGCGTCTCTAGCACTAAAGATCATGTATTAATTACGACCTTAAAAGACGTGAGCAGTGAGTTATATCGCTATACTTTTAGCGATGGCAAATGGTCGCATGAAAAAATCAATATGCCAGATTTAGGTACCTTGTCAGTTACTGGTACCAGTGATGAACACAACAACTTCTTCATCAACTACCAGAACTTCTTAACGCCAAGCAGCTTGTATTACTTTGATGCCAAAAAAGATTCTGCGAGCGTATTAAAAAGCCTGCCAGCATTTTTTGATGCAGCGCCTTATAAAGTCGAGCAAAAGTTTGCCGAAGCCGAAGACGGCACAAACATACCTTACTTCCTCATCATGGCCAAAGACACCGAACTGAATGGCAAAAACCCGACGCTTCTTTATGGTTACGGTGGTTTTGAAGTCTCAGTACGTCCAGGTTACTCAGCAACTATCGGTATCGACTGGTTGGAGCAAGGCGGTGTTTACGCTATGGCTAACATCCGTGGCGGTGGCGAGTATGGCCCAGCATGGCACCAAGCAGCGCTGAAGAAAAACCGTCACATTGCCTTCAACGATTTCATCACGGTTGCTGAGCACTTGATTGATACAAAAGTCACAGATAGTAAGCACCTTGGTATCCGCGGTGGTAGTAATGGTGGTTTGCTAGTCGGTACGGTTGCGACCATGCGTCCTGACTTGTATGAAGCGGTGGTTTGCCAAGTCCCTTTATTGGACATGAAGCGTTTCAACCAATTACTAGCTGGCGCAAGCTGGATGGGTGAATACGGCAACCCGGATAACGAAGACGAGTGGAACTATATTAAAACCTACTCGCCTTATCACAACGTCCACAAAGACGTCGATTATCCCAAGATCTTCTTCACGACCTCGACGCGTGATGACCGTGTACACCCAGGTCACGCCCGTAAAATGGTTGCCAAGATGATGAACCAAGGTCACGACCTTCTGTATTATGAAAACACGGAAGGTGGTCACGGCGGTGCGGCCAATAATGAGCAGTCAGCTAAGTTAAATGCATTGATTTACACTTACCTTGCTGATCAGTTAATGGATTAGTCTAAGCATTGATCGTCATCCCCGCAAAAGCGGGGATGACTTATAAAAGTTAAAACCTAGCAGCTATAAATCCTTATCACCAATTATTCATTGCAAAATTTCAAATTCTGTAGGATATTTGAGCCATGAAGTCGATTTTAAGCACAAACCTTAACCTAAAAACTGCCCTTCCCGGTCAGCCCATCCCCTATTCTTTCAAGAATCAGGCAGGTTTGCGCACTCCCATGTTTTGTAAGTACCTAAATAACTGTATGACCAACTAACTTACCAAACACAAGAATTTACTAAGCCCGCAAGCCTCGCTTCGCGGGCTTTTTTTGCATGAGGAAAATGTATGAAAGACTTTAGCTTCAACCGTTATCACAATATTGTCATTAAAGTAGGATCTGCCCTCGTGGCACCTGATGGGCACTCCTGCTCAACTCAGCACTGCCTCCCTTTGGCGAACTTTATCAAAAAGTGTCAGCGGTTAAATAAACAGGTCACCTTAATTAGTTCTGGGGCCGTCGCAGCGGGGTTTAATACCCTAAAGCCTACCGAGGGTAGCTTGTCACTTGATGAAAAGCAGGCGCTAGCCGCTGTTGGCCAATCAAAAGTCATCAATCACTGGCAACGTTTTTTTGATAACCATGTCGCTCAGGTCTTATTGACCGCCGCTGATATCAACAACAGCTCCCGCTCACACAATGCCAAACAAACGCTCAATAAGTTACAGCAATATGGCGTTTTGCCAATCATCAACGAAAACGACACCGTAGCCACAGCTGAACTTAAGTTTGGTGATAATGATAACTTAGCAGCCCAAGTTGCCAACCTGATTGAAGCCGATTTGTTAATCATCTGTAGTGATGTCGATGGCCTGTATGACATTAATCCGCATGATAACCCAAGTGCACAGCTGCTCACCTATATCAATGATCTCACCGATGAAGTCATGGCGTTTGGAACAGTGAGTCATAACCCGCAGGCGACAGGCGGAATGCAAACAAAACTACAAGCAGCGCAGTTGGCTAGCCAGTCTGATATCGACACCATTATTTGCAATGGCAAGAATGAGGCTTACCTACAGCTACTACACGATAAGGTCCCTGGCACTTGGATTGACTCTAATAAGCAGATAACTAACCAAATACAGAGCAGCATTAGAATAACTAATGCTTGATATAAACTACTGTAATTCATGACAATTTTTTACAATCAGTGGAAATCGCTGAGATAACACGAGCCTCAGAGATAAGATGTGTTCATTTTATGCAACATACCCCCCAGTTATATGGAGTTTTGGCCGCTAAGAGGCGCTCAGAGCGTCTCTGAAATTTTTTTCGAGTCAAATTTGACATAAGAAGCTGTATGTTAATAATGCAAACCGTGCTTAACATTAATCGAACAGACATAGCGACACTATCCACGGCAGGCGTTTCAAGCCAGCCAAGTCGGTTATTGTCTCCGATTAGATTACAAGCCTCGCGCTTGGGTAGCGTGTTCTAGCACACCACGTCACTTTTAACTCGTCATACATTAATCCTTTAAATATAGAAAGGTCATTTCATGCTCGAACATATTGAATTTGGTAATTACAACAACATCGTTATTAAAGTTGGCTCAGCGCTTATCGCGCCAGATGGCCACTCGTGCTCTGCGGAGTACTGCTTGCCTATTGCCCACTTTGTTAGAAAGTGCAGAAAAGCAGGTAAACAAGTAACGCTAGTATCATCAGGCGCTGTTGCGGCAGGTTTCAACTTGCTAAAGCCTGACTACGACACTCTGACTCGTAAAGAAAAGCAACCCCTTGCAGCGGTTGGTCAGTCCATGGTCGTAGCCCACTGGCAAAGATTCTTTGACGATGTTGTAGCCCAGGTATTACTGACTTCAGCAGACATCAAAAATCCTGAGCGCGCACAAAATGCACGCAACACATTCAAAACACTTGAAGAACTTGGCGCCCTGCCGATCGTAAATGAAAACGATACGGTAGCGACGGAAGAACTGACGGTTGGTGACAACGACAACCTCGTTGCACAAGTTGCCGCACTAACTGATGCTGATCTACTGATTATCTGTAGTGACATCGACGGTGTTTACGACGACAACCCGAAAATTAACCCTGACGCCGAGTTAGTTAACCAATTTGAAGGCATCAGCGACGAAGCGTTAGCCATGGGTAAGCAAAGCACCAGCGCACAAGGTACTGGTGGTATGCGTACCAAGCTTAAAGCTGCGAAATTCGCCTCGGAAAATGGTATTGATACGATTATCTGTAACGGTACGAACGAAAGTTACATGCGTCTATTCAGTAACCAAAACCCAGGTACATTAATTCGCAACAATGCTGACGAAAGTAAAGAAGACGTCGCTTAGGAGGAACCATGAACATGAAAGAGAATTCATTCCAAGATCAAGAACAGCAAGAGTTATATGAACTAACGCTTCGTGCCAAAGAAGCAGCCAAAACTCTTGCCACATTAACCAGTAGCCAAAAGAACGATGTGCTTGCTGCGATGGCGAAACAGCTGAAGACCAACCAAGCACAAATTCTTGAAGCGAACAAAAAAGACATTGAGTACGCGAAAGAAAACGACCTGTCAGACGCTATGGTTGATCGTCTTCTACTCGACGAAGAACGTGTCGATGGCATGGTAAGCGCGCTGCATAATGTGATGAACCTAGCTGACCCAGTCGGCGAGATGGGCGAAAGCACCCTACGCCCTAACGGTATCCGTGTGGCGAAAATGCGTATCCCGCTAGGCGTCGTGCTGATGATTTATGAAGCGCGCCCTAACGTTGCGGTTGAAGCAGCAGCGCTAACGCTAAAATCAGGTAACGTGGTTATCCTGCGTGGTGGTAAAGAAGCATGGCACTCAAACAACGCCATTATCGACTGCTGGCACCAAGCGATTGAAGCGTGCGGCTTCAGTAAAGAAATGGTCTGCATCGTGCCTTCGCAAAGTCACTCAGCTGTGAATCATCTACTCCAGTTCCGTGACACGATTGATCTCGTGATCCCACGTGGCGGCGAGCGCTTGATTCAGGCGGTAACGGATAACAGTAAGATTCCAGTGATTCAGCACTTTAAAGGCGTGTGTCACTTATACGTCGACAAATATGCTGACTTAGACAAAGCTGAGAAGTTACTGAAAGACGGCAAGGTATCGCGTCCAGGCGTCTGTAACTCGCTAGAAAGCTTAGTGATACATAAAGACATTGCTGACGAATTCCTGAAGCGTGTCAACGCCCTAGGCAATGAGTTTGGCATCCAATTTAAAGCAGACAAAGACTCTGCCAGCAAATTGGACAATGCGGAAGTAGCAAGCCCTGAAGACTACCACAACGAATACTTGAGCTTAGCCATGAGTGTCTCACAAGCTGACTCTTACGAAGCTGCTATTGAACACATTCAAAATCACAGCTCAAGCCACACCGAAGTCATCGTCACTAAAGACATCGACCGTGGCAACGAATTCGTAAAACGCATCAACTCGTCTGTTGTGATGGTTAACGCTTCATCACGCTTCTCAGACGGCGGCGAACTTGGCCTAGGCGCAGAGATTGGTATCTCAACCAGTAAACTACACGCCTACGGTCCTATGGGTCTTGTACAACTAACTACTGAAAAATATGTGGTGACAGGCCAAGGCCAAGCGAAACACTATTAATAAACAGCACTATTAATTATTACAAAGCGTTCGAGCAATAGGGTTCTACCAAGCCCTATCGTTGAAGCCGCGAGGTCAAACTCGCGGCTTTTTTTCGAAAGTAACTTACCAGCCGATACCTTGTGAGTCTTTTATGTAAATCATCATCAAGAGCATCAAAATAATTAACATTGGCATTAAAGTTATCGCAACATATTTATAAACGCTTTTAACTTTGGCTGATAACTCATCAAAATTATCCTGTATTTTAGGGATTTTCTTTTTTCCGTTAATAAAATAAGACACTGTCATTTCAAAAATAAAAAAAACAAAGGTTAGTTTCGTTTTAGAAAAGTCTTCATTGGTCATATTTAAGTTAAAGAAGATCACCACCAATACATTCAGGTAAATCAGAGTCCTAATACCATACATCCACACAAAAGCCGACTCATCTGGGTGCTTGTGGTTAAGTTTTATAAAAAATAAAAATATCGCATAATAGCAATGTCTAAAAAAAGATATCATGGAACTATACGCTCTTGCTTATAATGATGCTTTTTTCGTATAGATTAATACCCTTTTCTTTGCTTGTCCAAAGAAAAGGGCGAAAAGAAAAGACACCCCATGTCGTTAGGTGCTTCGCACTACCCTCGATTTAAAAAGTCATTAACGCGCCGCAAAACGAAACATCCTGTTTCGCCTTTGCTAAATTGGGCTATCCCTGCCCAATTTACACGATGACTTTTGAAACCTTCGGCTAACTTAAAGGGGAAACCACATAACATGTAACTAAAACTTGTTGGCAATTACCTAATTTATTAAAAAGGAAATTGCTCCAGCAGTATAGGATGGGTTAGCTTAGCGTAACCCATCAAAATTAAAAACTCCATTGGTGGGTTACGACTTTACGTCTAACCCACCCTATGCATAATTTTAATAAGAGTTCCAAGGCTGTCATTCCAAATTTAATTTGGAATCTTTTAAGCCCCTGAATCGAGCAAGCGTAGCCTCAATGGAACAAAGTGACTTCGAGGTTTATATCAACTATTACCCCCTCGATTACGGCCGTAGGAAGTGCACAACAGGCATTCCTTTCAGCCACCCAAGGTGCGCTTACGCTAATCGAGGCTGCGCACTTGATTAGCATGCGAACTAAATCCCCCTTAAAGTTAGCCGAGCGAAGAAAAGTTATAGCGTAAATTAGGCAGGAAGCTTAATTTAGTCAAAACGAGACAGGCAAGCAATGCTCCTGGCATTGCTAATGCATTCCCCACGTCCATGTGGGTCAGATGTTTCGTTTGGCGGCGAGTAACTTTGATAAGCGAGGGAAATGCGCAGCATCTAACGTCAGGGGTGAGCTTCTCTTTGGATACTTTCTCTTGCTCATCAAGAGAAAGTATCTCGCCGAGTGGCGAAACAGGATGTTACTAGAGATTCCCGCTTACGCGGGAATGACAAAACGGCATAACCTCTTCAAATTCCTTAACATTCCTGTATATTCCTAGTTATTCCAATCAATTCATCTGGTTATTCCTAGGGCTTTTGAAAACAATGATAGCGTCAACTAACCACATGGAGACACAATAATGACACTTGGTGAAAAGCTACGCTCATTGCGTTCAATCAGCGGCTGGACCCAGCCTGAGTTTGCTCAAAAGTTGGGGATTGAACAGTCCTATCTATCAAAGCTAGAGAACGATAGAAGCATTCCTTCTGTCGAGATTTTCGATAAGTTGTGTACGGCTTATGAAATTACGCCAGATGATATGATTAAGGACCTGGATAAGAATTATGTCCGCCAAAAGCTGATGCATATCCCTATCATCGCCAACGCGACCAATAGCAAGCATGAAGTGGCAAAAGGCAAACGTAAAGCAGCTGTGATCGTCTGCTCGACGTTTATCCTAGTCGGAGTACTCTTTTTCTTTATTGCGCACCTTGAGCTACTTTCAAGTAATAAGCAGTGGGAGTATCGTTCGCTTGGAGTTGATTTCAAACACGAAATCAATCAATGTCTTGAAAAGGAAAACCCCAAAAAATGCTATATAAAATTTACAGGAGCTTATTTAAAAGGCGCTCACTTTCAAAGCACTCATAACGAAGTTCCTCACAGTATTATAACTAATGAATACAAAGGAGAGGCTTTTACTAAACAATTAGATATGGGTTTTAGAGAATATCATGCAAAACGTTTAGAAGATAAGCGTAGCCCAGCCAATAATATCTTCTTAATATTCGCCGTGTTTCTCGCAACTCTAGGGGTTCTTGGCTTAATTGTCGAAGCGCGATTCTACCGAATAGACAAGCAATCTTAAGATTAAGACCATCCAGATACAAAAAAACCGCTAAGCGTACTTAGCGGTTTTTTGCTCCCCGAGGGGATAAATATGGTGGGTTGCACAGGAATCGAACCTGTGACCACCTGATTAAAAGTCAGATGCTCTACCGACTGAGCTAGCAACCCAAATCAACTAAGGCAACGCCTCGTTTGATGGCGCGTATAATACCGTTTTTAACCAAAAAGACAACCCTTTAACGCCATAAATCTGTAATAATTTTTTATGATGTCATTGAGATTATAAATGGCAAACAAAAAAGCCGCTTAGCTTTCGCTATGCGGCTTTATGCTCCCCTAAGGGATGAATATGGTGGGTTGCACAGGAATCGAACCTGTGACCACCTGATTAAAAGTCAGATGCTCTACCGACTGAGCTAGCAACCCATTGATTTGGCTATCTTTCTAGCCAAGCTCACCATCGCTGATGAGACGCGTATAATACTGTTTTTTACGGAAAATACAACCTTTATACGCGAATTTTTAAGCTTTTTTATCGTTTCTAAGTCCTACTCAGCCTCTTCAATCCAAGCTGCCTGGATGGCTTCAAGAATTCTTTCGCCACTACGGTTTGGATCATCATCAAACTCATCAAGCTCAATGACTTTACTGCGTAAGTCCATAAAATTAATACGAGTCGGATCCTGTTCAGGGAACTTCTCATACAACTCAATAGCGATATCTAGACTATCTGTCCACTTTAAGCCCATAAGCTACTCCTTCAAAAGACGCCTAATGACGCTCTGAGACCTGATTAATGGTGTACTTAGGGATTTCTACGATTAAATCCTCATCGTCCACTAAAGCTTGGCAGCTTAAACGTGACTCAGGCTCTAATCCCCAAGCTTTATCCAGCATATCATCTTCTAGCTCGTCACTCTCTTCAAGTGAGTCAAAACCTTCACGAACGACCACATGGCATGTTGTACACGCGCATGACATTTCGCAAGCATGCTCAATAAAAATTTTATTATCTAAAGCCACGTCTAATACAGACTGGCCTTTTTCTGCTTCTACTTCTGCGCCTTCTGGGCACAACTCTTCATGAGGTAAAAATATAACTTTTGGCATTTATTTACCCTATATATCGTCAACTTCATGGCCCACAAGAGCCTTGGCAATGCTAGCATCCATACGGCGGCTAGCAAACTCATTACTACTTTTCTCAACCGCTTCTACAGCTTTTTCGATAGCTTCAACACTGTCACCTTGAGTCGTTTGGTTCAACTGCTCAAGTGACGACTGGATTGCAGCATATTCGCTGTCGCTGAGTAACTCTTTTCCGTTTTCGTTCAACGCTGCTGTCACAGCCTCGATGACACGTGCTGCTTCAACTTTCTGCTCACGCAGCATCCGAGCTTCCATATCGCCTTCTGCGTGGCTAAAGGAGCTTTGTAGCATGTTAGTGATTTGATCATCGCTTAAGCCATATGACGGCTTTACTGTGATGTCAGCTTTAACACCGCTAGTCGTTTCTTCGGCTAAAACCTGTAATAAACCATCTGCATCAACTTGATAAGTCACTTTAATTCTAGCTGCACCAGCGACCATTGGCGGAATACCACGCAGTTCGAACCGCGCTAGTGAGCGGCAGTCATCGACCAACTCACGCTCACCTTGGACCACATGAATCGCCATCGCCGTTTGGCCATCTTTAAAGGTCGTAAACTCTTGTGCTTTTGCGATTGGAATTGGCGTGTTTCTTGGAATGATTTTCTCAGCGAGACCACCCATGGTTTCTACGCCTAACGATAACGGAATCACGTCCAATAACAACATATCGTCGTCAGACTTATTGCCGATAAGGACGTTCGCTTGAATCGCGGCACCGATAGCAACCACTTTGTCTGGGTCAATATCGGTTAGTGGCGGTACTTTAAAATGCTTTTCAACTTTTTCGCGCACCAGTGGTACTCGTGTCGAACCACCGACCATGACGACTTTATCGACTTCATCAACTTTAATACCGGCATCTTTCAAGGTACGACGACAAGACAATAATGTTTTATCGACGATAGGCGCAATAATATCTTCAATCTGTTGGCGACTCATTTGGCCATCCCAGTCAAGGAAATTGACATCAACCGTATCGGTATTGCTTAATGCCTCTTTGATGTCGCGAGCTTTGATCATTGCAAGCTGGTGCGCACGACGATCATCACTATCAATATTTGCTTGTTCAACTAAATAATGCGCAATGGCACGGTCAAAGTCATCGCCACCAAGCGCGCTATCCCCGCCAGTCGCCAATACTTCAAACACGCCTTTTTGTAAACGCAAAATGGAAATATCAAAAGTACCGCCGCCGAGATCGTAAATGGCATGAATACCTTCACTGCCGGTATCAAGACCATAAGCCACAGCTGCTGCTGTTGGCTCGTTAAGTAAACGCAATACTTTTAAGCCCGCTAATTGTGCAGCATCTTTAGTCGCTTGACGCTGGGCTTCATCAAAATAGGCAGGTACCGTGATCACAACACCGCCTAATTCGCCGCCAAGGGTTTGCTCAGCGCGGTCAGCCAAAGTGCGCAAAATATCGCTCGACACTTCAACCGGATTTTTTTCAACGGCATTGTCAAGAATCACACCCGGCATACCAGACTCAGACTCAACCAACTGGTTAGCGCTGAACTCTTTAATCTTATCCATATCAGCCAATCCACGGCCCATTAAACGCTTAATTGAACTGATAACGTTACCTGGCTCGATAGCTTGTTGGGACTTGGCTTTATGACCGACCTCAAACTCATCCTTGCTAGTGTAATGAACGACCGATGGCACTGTATGTTTGCCATTAGCGTCAGCCAAGGTTTCAGCCTTACCGCTACGCACTGTAGCAATCAGCGAGTTTGTTGTACCTAGGTCTATGCCTGCGGCCAATTTATGCTGATGAGGTTCTGTGCTTTGACCGGGTTCTGAAATTTGCAGTAATGCCATAATAATTTACTTAATCTAAAATTGTATCTTCAGCGAGTTCAATGTCGTGCAAAGTCTTGTGCAAAAACTGTAACTTATAAATCGATACTTTTAATGCTTCAAGATCCCAATCGTCTTGCTCAAAAAGCTGCCCTAAGGAAGCTTCTTGCTCTTCTGCCATCGCTTCAATTTTATCGGCAAAGCTCATCAACGCTGACGCATCTTTTTGCTTCGTTAGGTTGTCTAACTCTTCGCGCAACTCTAACTGCTGCATTAAAAACTCTGGATCGTTAACGGTGTGATCTTTTGTGGTATCAATACCTTTTTCAATGTCTAGAAGGTATTGAGCACGTTTGACGGGATGTTTCAGTACGGCAAAAGCATCATTTAAGCGAGTCGTTTTCTGCATTGCTAACATCTGCTGCTGACTACCACCTTGCGCATGACGGTCAGGATGGGCAGACTGAAGCAAGCGCTTTAACTTACTCGACAGATCTTTTTGATCGACGAAAAAATTCGGCTCAAGGCCGAATAATTCAAAATAATTTCGCTGCGCTTCTGCCATAATATTAAATTCGTTTGGAGATAGTTGAATTTTCTAGTGAGAATAATTTATTCAGGGTGAGGCAAATTTAAATTCGGCTAGGGAATTTATAAATAATAAATGACCAACAGCGAATTTAAATTTAACAAAACCATGGATAAATTAGGCCACTAGACGGTGAAGGACTCACCACACCCACACTCACCTTTCACATTCGGATTCACGAACTCAAAACCTTCGTTCAATCCTTCTTTCTTAAATTCCAAGTGAGTGCCTTCTAGGTACAGTTTACTTTTTGGATCGATAATGACTTTAACGCCTTTATCCTCATACACAATATCTTCATCATTGAGATCGTCTACGAACTCTAGAACATAAGCCAAGCCAGAGCAGCCCGTCGTCGTTACACCGAGCCTAACTCCGATGCCTTTACCACGGTTCTCTAGAAATGACTTTACACGCTCTGCTGCTGAGTCTGATAAAGTGATCGCCATAAATTACCTGTACCTATTGATTTCGCTTTGCTTGTAATGTCGTTACTTTTGACTTCTTTCTTTGAAGTCTTTTACTGCAGCTTTAATTGCATCTTCTGCCAGTACTGAACAGTGAATTTTCACTGGTGGCAACGCTAGTTCTTCAGCGATGTCTGTGTTCTTGATCGCTTGAGCTTCGTCAACGGTTTTACCTTTAACCCACTCGGTTACTAGCGAACTTGATGCGATAGCAGAACCACAACCATAAGTTTTGAACTTTGCATCTTCGATGATGCCTTGTTCATTCACCTTGATCTGCAGTTTCATAACGTCTCCACAAGCTGGAGCGCCTACCATACCAGTACCTACAGTCGTATCATCTTTTTCGAACGCACCAACGTTACGTGGGTTCTCATAATGATCAATAACTTTTTCACTATATGCCATAATAATCTCTCCAAGCGGGGCTGATGTTCATTCAACACTGGCCCCTGTTGCCTTTCAAAGTCACGTCAATTGAGACGTGGGGAGCGCCAGTTTGGTCACTCCAAATTAATGTGCCTGCCACTCAACTTTTGACAGGTCGATACCTTCTTTATACATATCCCACAATGGAGATAATTCGCGCAAACGACCAATGCCTTCGCGAACTTTCTCAATGGTATAATCAATTTCTTCTTCAGTGGTAAAACGACCAATACTGAAGCGAATTGAACTGTGTGCCAGCTCGTCATCACGACCTAGCGCACGCAATACGTATGAAGGCTCCAAGCTTGCTGATGTACACGCAGAGCCTGATGATACTGCTAAATCTTTAAGCGCCATTATCAATGACTCACCTTCAACAAAGTTGAAGCTGATGTTAATAATTCCTGCTACGCGCTGTTCTTCATGGCCGTTAAGATAGACTTCTTCCATATCATTAACACCACGCCATAAACGCTCACGAAGACTGATAATACGCTCATTATCTTTCGCCATATCTTCTTTCGCGATACGTGCCGCTTCGCCCATACCTACGATTTGGTGAGTTGGCAAGGTACCAGAACGCATGCCGCGTTCATGACCACCGCCGTGGATCTGCGCTTCTAAACGAACCCGCGGTTTACGACGCACATACAATACGCCAACACCTTTAGGGCCATACATTTTGTGACCAGAAATCGACATCAAGTCGACTTTGGTGTTTTGCACGTCGATCGGTAATTTACCGGCGCTCTGCGCTGCATCCACGTGGAAAATAATTTTACGCTCACGGCACAGTTCACCGATAGCGTCGATGTCTTGAACTACGCCGGTTTCATTATTGACATGCATGATGCTCACAACAACGGTATCGTCGCGAAGAGCTTTCTTAAACTCATCCATGTCAATCAGACCGTCGTCTTTAACATCAAGATAGGTCACTTCAAAACCTTCGCGCTCAAGTTGGCGCGTAGTGTCTAAAACGGCTTTGTGTTCAGTTTTAACTGTGATGACATGCTTGCCTTTCTTGCCGTAGAAATGTGCAGCACCTTTGATGGCGAGGTTGTCAGACTCGGTAGCACCCGAAGTCCATACGATTTCGCGTGGGTCTGCATTAATCAAGTCCGCCACATGCTGTCTTGCTTCATCAACCGCTTCTTCCGCTTCCCAACCAAACTTATGGGAACGAGACGCGGGATTACCGTAGATGCCATCAATACTCATGTATTGAACCATCTTCTCGGCAACACGCGGATCTGCTGGCGTGGTTGCTGCATAATCAAGATAGATGGGTAATTTCATTCTCTTCTCCGCTAAAATATCAAGCACAATTCAAAAGTTAGCCAAAAGCTATAACGTCTTCTTCACGAAAACGCACATTTTGGCGTTCAGCCACCTGCTGAACAAAATCTCTCTGGATAACATGGTCTAACGTTATCCCGCTCAAAAACTGGTATATCTGATCGCTAAGCTCTGACCATAATTGGTGAGATAAGCAAACATCTCCACCCTGGCAGTCGCCTTTGCCATTACAGCGAGTAGCAGTAATGGGTTCGTTTACGGCTAAAACAACCTCTGCGATGCTAATTTGTGTCGCAGGACGCTTTAACTCGTAACCACCGCCGGGACCGCGAACGCTATCCACCAGATTGGCTTTGCGCAGACGCGCAAAAAGCTGCTCTAGGTATGACAACGAAATATGCTGCCTACCTGAAACTTCTGCCAATGTTATGGGGCCTTTCCCTGTGTGCAACGCTAAGTCCAGCATTGCCGTTACAGCATATCGACCCTTGGTGCTTAACTTCATATCAGTACCTTTACTTCGATAGCTTTATGATCTCATACCCGACTAATTTAGTCAACTTTAGACAAGTGTGACTATCTATCCCAGGGTGACAGCTAATGCATTGATTTTCATAGAAATAATATTTATTGGATAAAGATAACTAATCACACTGAACAATTGCATTAGTATAAATACCTAGTAGTTTACTCGGTTAAATGCAACTGATTCTCATTAATTAAATCAAGCGGTTAGAGCTGACTAGTTTTTGTCGGAAGGTTCTTTCTCTGTAGGATCAACTTCGCCTTCCTTGTAGACTCCATCGGGGTCTTTTGAGTCAAATCGTAGAAGCTCATCGCAATCAACGTCAGGGAGATCAAGCTCAGCATAGTCAATGCCTTGTTTCTTCAGGGCGCAAGCAATCAACTCCATCTGCTTTTCAAGGGCACGAGAGTGTTCGTGTAAACTTCGAATAGCTTGAGATATAGGATCTTGCTGTTGAGTGCTGATGCCATATGCCTCAAATACCGTTTGTTCAGTATCTTTCTGTCGACTGACTTGGCGTGCCGGGATGCCGATCATGGTGGTATCTTCAGGCACATCTTTTATCACCACAGCGTTCGAGCCTACTCGAGCACCTCTTTCGAGCGTTATCGGTCCCAGCACTTTTGCACCAGCACCAATGACAACATCATTTTTAAGCGTTGGGTGACGTTTACCTTCTTTCCAGCTGGTACCGCCTAAAGTTACGCCATGATAAAGCGTGCAGTCATCACCGATTTCTGCGGTTTCGCCAATGACCACTCCCATACCGTGGTCGATGAAAAAGCGACGTCCAATTTTCGCTGCAGGATGTATTTCAATACCGGTAAGCCAGCGCGCTAGTGTCGACAAAGTCCGAGCGAGCCATTTCCAATTAGCATTCCAAAGCTTATGAGCAGCACGGTGTATCCAAATTGCGTGTAAGCCTGGGTAATTAGTGAGTACTTCAAAATTGTTGCGCGCCGCTGGATCGCGGTGGTATACGCTTTTAATGTCCTCTTTAATCCTAGAAAACATTCTTAATCCTCGCCACTCTTGTCATTGTTCAATAACTGATACTTCATATGCTTTGTCATCGACGCCAAGAACCCACGCATAATATTGACTTCGGCTTCGGTTAATTGCGCTTTAGCAAATAATCGGTGCAACCGAGCGGGCAATAACTTCGGCTCATCCGGATCGAAAAAGCCGGTTTCGGTCATGACATTTTCAAAATGTTGGTATAAGCCTTCCGTTTGCTTGACCGTCGCTTTTCGCTCACTCCCAACTTCGTCATCAATATCAGCAGCGTCAGCCACCGAATGTAACGAACTATCCCTATCGAGGGCTAATAACCGACATTCATAACATATAACCTGAACGGCAGCAGCGAGGTTGAGCGACATGTACTCGGGGTTGGCAGGAATATTGACGTGGTAATGGCAAAGCTGTAACTCTTCATTCAGCAAGCCAGTGCTTTCACGCCCAAACACGATCGCCATCGGTAGCGCGGTAGGCTCTTTATCTAAAATGGTTTTGATTTCTCGTGGCTCGACTAAAGGCCATGGCAAGGCTCGGTTTCTAGAGCTGGTACCGATGACTAAACGGCAGTCCGCGATCCCCTCCTCTAAGGTCGAGACCACATGAGCAGCTTCTAAAACATCCGTAGCTCCTGATGAACGTGCTAACGCCTCATCAGACGGAAATTCTTTTGGATTAACCAACACCAAGTGCTTCAGGCCCATGGTTTTCATGGCGCGAGCAGCTGCACCAATATTGCCAGGATGACTGGTCTGGCAAAGCACAATCTTAACTTGCTGTAAAAAGTGCTGCTCTTTGTGGGCTTGTGATTCTTTCACCATTCAGACAAAAAAGTTGATAATTTACAAGAACGTATAGTATCAGAGCATATGCCAGAACCCCACTATTAATTATCAGGATTTCTCCATGAGCATCCGCTATTTATGAGAAAAATACAGTCTTAGGCCTTCTTAAAATCAATAACTTTTGCTATGATTCGCACCGTTTTCGAGCAAATGCTCATTATTTGCCCAATTTATGGGCGCTGTTTTGCTAAACAGACTGTTCTTTGACTTTGGTGGTATCACTATGAATGCGTACAAAAACATTGCCGTACGTGCGGCAGAACGTGCAGGAAATTTCGTGGCAAAAGCATTTGCTAACCGCGATAGAATCATTGCACAAAGCAAGGGTCCTAACGACTATGTCAGCAATATCGACAAACAAGCCGAAGAAATCATTATTGATACCATTAAATACAGCTACCCTGATCATGCCATTCTTGCTGAAGAAAGCGGCCAACACGGTGAAGGCGATACTGTCTGGGTCATCGATCCGATAGACGGTACGACAAATTTCTTACAAGGTATCCCTCACTTCGCCATCTCAATTGCCGTCAAGCAAAAAGGAAAAACTCTTGCTGCTGTGGTCTATGACCCGATTAAAGATGAATGCTTTACTGCCTCGAACGGTGGCGGCGCACAACTTAACAATACCCGAATTCGCGTGAGTGAAAAGAAAAGACTTGATAACTCGCTACTCGCCACAGGCTTTCCATTCCGTGGCCATCAGGATCTTGAAGAGTATTTACGCTACTTTGAAACGATATTCCCACTGTGTGTTGATATGCGTCGCGCTGGTGCTGCATCACTTGATCTAGCCTATGTTGCTGCGGGTCGCTTGGATGGCTTTTGGGAGTTCGGTTTAAGTGAATGGGACACAGCAGCAGGCATCTTAATCATCAAAGAAGCCGGTGGCTTCGTAGGCGACATTAAAGGCAACCCACACCAAGAAAAGTCAAAAAGCATTCTCGCAGCTACACCTGGCGTGTTCAAACATGTCATGAAAAGTGTAAAAGACCTTTAAATTCGAGAACATATCACCATATAGGCAGCCTAAGATTTGAAAGTGACAGGCCAAAGATTGTACAATTGGTCTGTCCTCTTACCAGATTCATTTATTAAACAAGTAGGTTTTTAATATTATGTCTACCCAAGATCACAAGGCTCTATTTGATGCATTGTGGAATGATTATTTAGCGATTACACCAGATGCCGACTCGATTCATGAAGAATTTCAGGCACTTGGCGATGATACCATTATTAATGATCATATTGCCCTCCGTACTTTCAATGAAGGTGCAATCAACCTCGAAAACATTGGTAAACACCTCGAGCAGTTTGGTTATTACGCTGCTGGCGAGTATCACTTTGAAGAAAAGAAACTCTACGCCAAGCACTTTCAACACGACAGTGACGAAAATGCACCGAAAATCTTTGTCAGCGAACTGCTACTTGAAGAATTTTCAGCAGAACTTCAAATGTTTTGCCGCGGCTTGATTGCCGAGGCGAATTGGAATATTCGCAAAGACGGTCTCACATTACCGTCTCGTCCTTGGGGCAAGATTACCCGTGAAGCTTACGAGCGCCTATTGGAAGAAAGTGAGTATGCAGCTTGGTTAGCGGCCTTTGGTCTGCGAGCGAACCACTTTACTGTATCAGTTAACAAACTGCGCGGCATGGATAGTCTTGAAGCCGTAAACCAGTTTCTTAAAGATAAAGGGTTTGAGCTGAACAACAGTGGCGGCGAAATTAAAGGAAACGAAGAGGTTTGCTTAAAGCAAAGTGCAACAATGGCGAATATTGTTGACTGGGAATTTAATGGCGGCAAGCACCCTATCCGTTCATGTTTCTACGAATTCGCAGAACGCTTCCCAATGGACAACGGTGAGTTGTATCAAGGTTTTGTTGCAGCTAGCGCTGACAAAATCTTCGAATCAACAAACGCAGCATAGAAACTCCTTTAGCGCACAACTCTCAAAGTGCGCTACATTCCCCTTTAAAAGTTAGCCTCACACTTTAAAATTATAGAGCAAATTGGGCAGGGATAGCCCAATTTAGCAAAGACGAAACAGGATGTTTCGTTTTGAGGCTCGTTAAGTAATTTTTAACTGTGAGGGCAGTCCAACGGACCTAACTTTTAGGGGCGAGTTTTTTGGTTCGTTTTTTTGCTCGCCAAAAAATGAACGTCAAAGTAATTTACTCATCAAGTTGACTGAACGGGTTCTTGAAGCTTTCAGAGAAGCGTGTGGACGAGCTTGGAAAGTACTTGTGATGAATCTGGAATGACAAACATAAAGCAAAAAAAACCGCCGTTTGGCGGTTTTTTTATATCTAACCTTTAAAACAATTACAGAGCGTCAATTAACTCTGGAACGGCTTTAAATAAGTCTTCAACAAGACCGTAATCGGCAACTTGGAAAATAGGCGCTTCTTCGTCTTTGTTGATAGCCACAATGACTTTAGAGTCTTTCATACCAGCCAAGTGTTGGATCGCGCCAGAAATACCGACAGCGATATACAACTCGGGCGCAACGATTTTACCGGTTTGGCCAACTTGGTAATCATTAGGAACAAAGCCTGCATCAACAGCCGCACGCGATGCACCAACAGCTGCGCCTAACTTGTCCGCTAGGGTTTCTAGCATTTCAAAGTTTTCGCCATTGCCCATACCGCGACCACCAGAAACCACAACCTTTGCAGTACCTAAGTCAGGACGCTCAGACTCAGTCAACTCTTCACCAACATAGTTGCTGAGTTCAGTGTGAGAGCCAGCATCAACATTTTCAATCGAAGCAGAGCCACCTTCAGTAGCAAGTGCATCAAATGCTGTTGCGCGAACTGTGACCACTTTCTTGCTGTCGTTACTTTTCACCGTAGCGATAGCGTTACCTGCATACACTGGGCGCTTGAATGTATCGTCTGAATCCACCGCAATGATATCTGAAATCTGCTGCACGTCTAATAAAGCAGCAATGCGTGGCATCATATTCTTACCAAACGTCGATGCAGGCGCTAGGATGTGCGAATAGTCGCCTTCCTGAGCCATCACAGCCTTTTCAACATCTTCAGCAAGCAAGTGCTCTAAAAACTCAGCCTGAGCCAATAGAACCTTATCAACGCCTTCTGCTTTCGCAGCTTGGTCAGCAACTGACTGACAGTCGTGACCAGCTACCAACACAACCGTTTCACCGCTTAGCTGTTTAGCTGCAGCGATAGCGTTATAAGTAGAAGCCTGTAATTCGCTGTTATTGTGCTCTGCAATTACTAAAGTCGTCATTTAGATCACCTTCGCTTCATTCTTCAGTTTATCAACCAGCTCAGCTACCGTTTCAACCTTGATACCTTCGCTACGCTCAGGCGGATTTTCAACGCTCAAAGTTTCTGTGCGGTTAGCAGTGTCCACGCCTAAGTCAGCCAATGCAATTTCATCAAGCGGCTTACGTTTCGCTTTCATAATATTAGGAAGCGAAGCAAAGCGAGGTTCGTTTAAACGCAAGTCAGTTGTCACAACTGCCGGCAGCTTTAACTCGATAGTTTGTAGGCCGCCATCAATTTCACGCGTCACTTTTGTTTTACCATCTTCGACTTCAACCTCTGAAGCA
Organism: Kangiella marina; assembly: GCF_039541235.1. Taxonomy (NCBI): domain Bacteria; kingdom Pseudomonadati; phylum Pseudomonadota; class Gammaproteobacteria; order Kangiellales; family Kangiellaceae; genus Kangiella; species Kangiella marina. The sequence goes on from NZ_BAABFV010000001.1 coordinate 328,744, forward strand.
AAAGTACCTTGGCCCCAACCTAATAATGCACCAAGCATTTGTCCGGTTTGGTTGTTATCACCGTCGATAGATTGCTTACCAAGAAGCACCATTTCCGGCCCCTCCTGCTCAACAACTTTCTTCAATACTTTTGATACTGCTAATGGCTCTAACTGATCATCAGTTTTTACCAAGATTGCTTTATCAGCACCAAGTGCTAACGCTGTACGCAAAGTCTCTTGGCACTGTTGGTTACCAATAGATACCGCGACAACCTCAGAAGCGATGCCTTTCTCCTTTAAGCGAACGGCCTCTTCAACAGCAATCTCACAGAATGGATTCATAGACATTTTTACGTTAGCAGTTTCCACACCGCTATTGTCTGGCTTCACACGAACCTTTACGTTCGCGTCAATTACTCGTTTTATTGCAACTAGAATTTTCATGAAAACCCTATCGTATGTATAATCTCTGCCAAATATAGACGAAATAGACGCCTATCTTTTGTAAAATAGGGCGTAATGGTGACGTTTTACTGGCTTAAGGTCAATAGTTGATCGTGATTTTAGCCATATTTTGAATGATTTTTAATCAATTTTAAGAGGAGATCTAGGTGGAACGCGAATTTATGGAGTTTGATGTTGTGATAGTTGGTGCGGGTCCTTCAGGACTGTCAGCAGCTATCAAGCTGCGTCAATTAGCCATCGAGAACGATAAAGAATTGATGGTATGTGTCGTAGAAAAAGGCTCAGAAGTGGGAGCTCATATCCTATCTGGTGCAGTAATTGAACCAACGGCTCTGAATGAGTTAATCCCAGACTGGAAAGAAAAAGGCGCGCCACTTAATACAAAAGTGACTGGCGACTCCATCTACCTCATGAAAAATGAAAATAAAGCGACAAAGGTACCGAACTTCTTTGTCCCTAAAACCATGCATAATGATGGCAACTACATCATCAGCTTAGGTAATTTGTGTCGTTGGTTAGCTGAGCAAGCAGAAGCACTGGGCGTTGAAATTTTCCCAGGATTTGCGGCGTCAGAAGTGTTGTACAACGACGACGGCTCCGTCAAAGGTATTGCCACTGGCGACATGGGTGTCGGCAAAGACGGCGAGAAAAAAGACGGTTACATGCCAGGCATGGAACTTCACGCTAAATACACCCTATTTGCTGAGGGCTGTCGAGGCAATCTTGGTAAAGAGCTGATCAGCAAGTTCAATCTTGACGAAGGCAAAGAGCCTCAACACTACGGTATCGGCATTAAAGAGTTATGGAAAGTGCCTTCTGAGCAGCACCAAGAAGGACTTGTCGTACATACAGCGGGCTGGCCGTTAAGCGAGTCTGGCTCAGCTGGCGGTGGATTTTTGTATCATATAGAGGACAATCAGGTTGTTGTCGGCTTGATCACTGACCTCTCCTACTCTAACCCCCATGTTAGTCCTTTCCATGAGTTCCAACGTTATAAGCACCAAAAGGTCATTAAGCAATACCTTGAAGGCGGCGAACGTATTTCATATGGCGCGCGAGCACTAACCAAAGGCGGCTTGCAGTCGCAACCTAAGATGGCTTTTCCGGGCGGATTATTGATTGGTGATAATGCCGGGACATTAAACTTCGCTAAAATCAAAGGTACCCATACCGCGATGAAATCCGGCATGGTCGCTGCAGAGACGATTATGGCTGCTTTTGGTGGTAATCGTGCAAACGATGAGCTAACCGAGTATGGCGCTAACTATAAAGTATCGTGGGCTTGGCGCGAACTGCATCAACAGCGTAATTTTGGTCCGGCACAACATAAATGGGGCAACTTTATTGGCTCCGCCTATGCTTTTATTGACCTTAATATTTTCAACGGAAAACTGCCCTGGACTTTAAGTGATCCTAAGCCTGATTACGCACAGATGAAACCTGCAGATCAATGCAAAAAGATTGATTATCCAAAGCCTGATGGTAAGTTATCGTTTGATAAACTCTCTTCTGTATTTGTATCGAACACCAATCACGAAGAAGATCAACCTGTCCACTTAAAGCTTGAAGACAAGTCGATCCCGATTGATGTCAACCTTGAGAAATATGACGAACCTGCTCAGCGCTACTGTCCCGCTGGAGTTTACGAGGTTGTTCGTGATGACGATGGTAACAACCCACAATTTGTGATTAACGCGCAAAACTGCGTTCACTGTAAAACCTGTGATATTAAAGACCCAAGTCAAAACATCACGTGGGTGACGCCTGAAGGTGCTGGTGGTCCTAACTACCCAAATATGTAGTCTTTCATTAAGCCTAGGATCAAAAAAGCCTCCATTTTGGAGGCTTTTTTGTATGAACAATAAACTTAAACTATGAGAAACGTCTTCTCAAACCAACAGCAGCCAAAATCGCCAACAATAAGGCTGGTACACTACCACCACCACTGTTAGGCTCATCACTATTACCGCAGTCTTCGACTGGTTCACCGGTTGGATCCAGGCGGAAAGCTCTTACCTCGCCATCTTTAGCTCCAAAACCTAAAATTTGTCCTGAGTTGTTAATTGACACAGCCTCTGTAAGCTTCCAGCCGGAGTCACAAGCAATTAGGGTATTGAGGTCCTTCATCTGTTCACCTTCATAGATAAAAGCTCCAAACTCACCTAAAGTCGGGGTTGATACCAAGGCTCTACCTACAATCTGTCCATTATCATTGATGTCATTAGCTCTCGAGTCATTATAGTCCTCCCTGATAAATCCAAGTAACGTTGGTTCTGTCTGAGAGTTTCCACTATCAATATAGAAAGCCTCTCTTTGATCTCCAGTACCAGGAATGAATATACTACCCACAACCTCCCCAGCTAAGTTTAGCCCCATTGGGTAAAGCGCTCTGTTATCAATACTTGGAAGCTCAGTAAGATTTGAAAGGTCATTAGTATTTGCAACAAACCCCTTCACACTTGTTGTGTTATCAACGATAACATCTGTAAAACCTACAACTTGATTGTTATCACTTATAGACGTCAAGTAAGAACGTCTGCTTGCACCCGCATCAAAAGGTTCAATCATTGTATATGAGTTATCATTACGGTTGAAAACAAATGCTCTTTCAACTGCTAATATTTCATCATCGGGGTCTACATCATAGGAGCCCGAAAGGATAACTAAATTATTATTATTAATATCAAAAGCACGGGCGTTAGTTAGTCTCTCAAGAGAAGGTAACTTAGCAATGCTTGAACCTTCAAATATCACTGCATAATTTTGCGTGACGACTTGCTCATTTCCGTTATCATCTTCAACTGTAGAAATTTCGTTAGAATATCCGACAGCAACCATAGCATCATTGATACCAATTGCTTCGCTTATTGTGCCGTCTGTAAGCGTTCCTAGATCGATATTCCCAGACTCGTCAAACTGAACAGCATGAGCAATAAAAGTTCTTTCTCCGTTTTCATCTAACGGCCCACTCGCAAAGCCTACAGCTTGCCCTGCAGTATTCAGGTCATAAGCGACACTACTGTTACCACCTAAACCACCAAGATCCACCACGTCATAGGGAGCAGCAAGAGTTATAGGGGTTAAGGCTGCAAAACTTAGCGCAAGTAATGTTTTTGTCGTTGTTAGCTTCATTAATTCTCTCTTTCGCGAACTGAGTCAGTGTTTAAGTTACTGGATTACTGCATCCGGCTGCGACTCTGGCTGAGCATCTTTGAATGCATCCAAAGTCAAACAGTGTTGCTCTATAGCAACTAAGCGTGGGAAGTCGGTCAAATCCACATTAAATCTTCGGGCATTGTACATCTGCGACACCAAAAAGACATCCGCTAAGGTCAATTCTTCGCCAAAGCAGAAAGGACCTTGTTCTGCATATTCTTTTAGGGTCGCTTCCAACGCCGCAAACCCTTTTAAAATCCAGTGTGCATACCAAGTTGATTTATCTTCATCGCTCACCTTCAACTCACCTTTCAAATACTGCAACACTCGCAGGTTATCGAGTGGGTGAACATCGCAAGCAATGACTTGACATACACTTCTGACTTTAGCCTTTAGGAAAGGTTCACTGGGAAGTAAATTAGGGCCATCAAAAGCCTCGTTGATGTACTCACAGATAGCCATAGACTGACTCAACAGCCTGCCGTTATCGTCTAATAACGGCACCAGCTCTTGAGGGTTTTTCTCAGCATATTCGGGGTTATGTTGCTCACCACCATCTTTCACCAAATGGATTGGAATGATGGAGTAAGATAAGCGCTTTATATTTAACGCTGCGCGAACTCGATAAGCCGCAGTCGATCGCCAATAACTATATAGCTTCAACATAACCCTCTCCTTCTGTTTTATGCTTCGTACTTTTCGACAACTTGATTAATTTGACCGAAGATACTCTGCTTGTTCTCGTCAAACATCTCAATCGTCACTCGATCACCAAATTGCATAAATGGTGTAGTCGGCTTACCATCAGCAATGATTTCAAGCATACGAACTTCTGCAAGGCATGAAGACCCTACCGAACGATCTTTATTCGAAATCGTACCTGAGCCCACAATCGTGCCAGCTGAAAGAGGACGTGTTTTTGCAGCATGAGCAACCAACGTTGGGAAATCAAACACCATATCAACGCCACAATCAGGGTGACCAAGCTCATTATCGTTTAAGTGTGTGATTAATGGTAAGAATACTTTTTTGCCATCCCACTTATCGCCTAACTCGTCTGGCGTTACTGCAACTGGTGAGAACGCTGATGAAGGTTTTGCTTGGAAGAAACCGAAGCCCTTCGCCAATTCTCCTGGAATTAAGTTACGAAGTGACACATCGTTAACCGTCATCAATAAACGAATTTCTTTTTCCGCTTGCTCAGCTGACGCACCCATTGGCACATCACCGGTAATCACAGCAACCTCTGCTTCCATGTCGATACCATATTCTTCGCTCGCCATCTTGATGGTGTCACGAGGACCTAAGAAAGTATCGCTGCCGCCTTGGTACATCAATGGGTCAGTCCAGAATGTTTCTGGCATTTCTGCGTTACGCGCCTTACGAACCAATTCAACATGGTTTACGTAAGCACTGCCGTCAGCCCACTGATAAGCGCGTGGAAGTGGTGACTCACAAGCACCTTGATCAAAATCCATGGCATCTGAAATTTGACCTTCGTTTAATTCTTGATAAGTCTTTTCAAGCTTTGGCTTGAAAGCATCCCAGTCATCTAGGGCCGCTTGTAATGTTTTAACGTAGTCAACTTTAGTCGCTTTAGTAAGATCGTTACTTACTACAACCAACTGACCATCACGAGAACCATCTCTTAAAGTAGCTAATTTCATTATCTACATCCTAATTCTTTATTCATTCTGCTGTCGGTACGAATAGATATGGCACCAACAACGCTAAATTCAACCGCTTAGGCCATTACTTACAATTTGACCTAAGCACTAATAACGTGAATTTTTGAGCTCTGACGCGGCATTTTTTACGCGCAGTTCACGATAGTATATTCAATACGTGAGTGAACGAGCATAAAAAATAACAAAGTCAGAGCTTAAAAAGGCCGTTATTCAGAGGCCTTCCAACTATTACAATAATCCGGATTCTCAACCCCAGCCATCGCATCGCCCACTTCCAATGCATCACGCGTATCCAGCATCACCGCAACCTCATCGGTTTCCTTCTTAGCATGCTTGCGCCCTGCTTCGAAAGCTTTTGGATGTGGCCCATGTGTAAAACCTGATGGATGGAACGTGACCATTCCGGCATCAATGTTATCACGGCTGAAGAAGTCGCCAGCGTGATAGAACAAGACTTCATCGAAGTCGTCATTGTTATGGTAGAACGGTACTTTTAATGCTCCAGGATCCGACTCAATCGGTCTTGGCACAAAAGTACAGACCACAAAACGGCTTGCAACAAAGGTTGTGTGTGCTGATGGCGGTAAGTGATAACGGTGCGACATCAACGGACGAATATCACGCCAGTTAATACGAACCACCGACAAATCACCATGCCAACCGATAGCGTCTAATGGCGAATAGTTGTATTGCACGCGCGACAGCTGACCACGACGCTTGATCTCAACCGCCCATGGCGTATCGTCTTGCTGTGCTTTGAACTTGTCGTTAATGCTTGGCACATCCAACATCGCAGGGTCAAAAATCGCCTGCGGGCCAACCAAACCTTTCTCAGGCAATTGGTAGCTATCGTTAGTCGCTTCGATTAACAACATCGTCATAGGCTCTTGTGGTTCAATGCGCCACATGGTGCCACGAGGAACGACCACATAGTCGCCCTCACGAATTTCCATATGACCATAATCACAGAACAAGTCGCCTTGGCCTTTATGAATGAAGAACAACTCATCACCATCGCCATTGCGCGCCAAATTCATCATCGCTTCATTGCAGTTCCAAATACGGAAGCGGCAATGGGCGTTGTATAACAGGCTCTCTGCGCCCCAAGGTGAGTTGGAGTTTTTGTCCAACTCGTTGAGGTCAAAAGCGCGTGGACGCAACGGACCTTCCCACTTTTCCCACGCCGTCGGCGGGTTCTTGTGGTGGAAGTGAGCCGTTGGGCCAAAGAAACCGCTTCGCCCCGCCTCACGCTCGTAGGGTGCTTCTTCAGGTAGATCAGCGTGTGCTTGGCGAGAAATGGTTCCTTCCTTATGCGGGAAAGCAATCCATTTACGCATTTTAAATTACTCCACGTTTCTGTTGGTCTAGTTCGATAGACTCAAACAACGCCTTGAAGTTTCCTTCGCCGAAGCCTTGGTTACCTTTACGTTGAATAATTTCGAAGAAAATAGGACCAATCACAGTGTTAGTGAAAATCTGAAGCAAGATACCTTCTTCGTGATCCAAAGAACCATCGATCAAGATGCGGTTTTTACGCAACTTTTCTACATCTTCGTGATGCTCTGGAATACGCTTTGGAATCATGTCGTAGTAAGTTTCCGGCGTATCCATGAATTCCATACCACCTTCACGAAGCTTCTCAATCGTGCCATAGATATCGTCAGTCGATAACGCGATGTGCTGGATGCCTTCGCCATTATACTCTTTCAAGTACTCTTCGATTTGAGACTTGTCATCAGCAGATTCGTTAATAGGGATACGCAGCTTGTTGCAAGGACCTGTCATCGCCTTTGAGAACAAACCCGTTTGCTTACCAGCGATATCGAAATAACGAATTTCGCGGAAGTTTGCAATGTTTTCGTAGAAGGTTGCCCAAACATCCATGCCACCACGCTTAACGTTGTGCGTTAGGTGGTCAAGGATTTGTAGACCCATGCCACGAGGGAACTCTTCAACGCCTTCGTAGAAGTTGAAGTCATCTTGATAAATGTTGTTTTCTTTGCCCCACTTGTCGACGAAATACAATACCGAACCACCGATACCGTAAACGCCTGGGTGAGCGCTGTGCTCTTCTTTATCGAATGGCTTAGCGCCTTGTTCAACCGCATACTCGTACGCTTTTTGTGCATCTTCAACACGCCACGCCATCGCACAGGCACATGGACCATGCTGCTGGCTGAACTCGTTGAAGTAGCCGTCAGTTTCGCCATTGATTAGGAAGTTAATGTCGCCTTGACGGTACAAGAACACTTCTTGTGATTTGTGCTTTGCAACTTCTGTAAAGCCTAAAAGTTCAAACAATTCTTTCAGCTTCTGAATACCTTCAGCATTCGGCGCAGAATATTCAACAAATTCAAAACCGTCAGTTCCAAGTGGGTTAAAAGTAGTATCAGTCATTTTATAAACTCCTCATTGTGAGGTGGAATTACGTTCCTTTTGATCCTGCTTATCCGCTCTCGAGATGTTCTCTTCAATGTTTACACGAACTAGATACGCAGCTTTAACGATCAAAAGACCAAATTAATAAAAAATAGGTATTCCTACGCTTTGCTCCATTGAGCGCGTATTTGTGCCGCAACGATAAACGTTGGGATGAGTTGTTTATCTAATTTCAATAACATAAATTCAAAAATTAAAGCAATTTCAAGGCTTTATCTATCCCTCTATTATGCAACAGCCCACGACATTTCACAATCTCGCGGGCTGCCAAATAAAGATTTAGGGCCTAACTAGCTTTCTGCTCTTCCTTTGGTGGATAAAGCGGTTCACGTAAACCAAGGCGCTTTGCCTCTTCCACCATGCCCATGACATCGCCATTTGCTAAATCAAAAAGCTGTTTGAAGTCTTCAATCACAAAGTACTTCGGTTGCATGATATCAATACGATATGGCGTACGTAGCATTTCAATCGGATCAAACGGCGCACGAATCACCTCAGGATCTTCTAAGCTGTGGGGCGTTTCACCAATAGAAGAAAGAATACCACCACCATAAATACGATCACCTTGGCCAGTATTAATTAAGCCAAACTCAACCGTAAACCAATATAAGCGCGCTAAATAGACGCGGTCTTCTTTACTCGCTTCATAGCCAAGCTTGCCGTAAGCTGCTGTAAATTCAGCAAAATATGGATTGGTTAGCATCGCCGTATGACCATAGATCTCGTGAAATACGTCAGGCTCTTGTAAGTAATCCATCTCTTCACGAGTACGGATAAATGTCGCACAAGGGAACTTCTTATCAGCTAGTAGAGCAAAGAACTTATCGAAATTAATCAACGCCGGAACCCAGGCCACTTCCCAACCGGTTTCTTTACGCAAAACACTTGAGACTTCTTCAAGTTGAGGAATACGGTCTTTAGGAAGGTTAATTTTTTCAAGACCTTCGAAATACTCTGGGCAGGCACGACCTTCGATAAGCTTCTCTTGGCGAGCCATTAGCTCACTCCAGATCTGATGCTCCTCGTCGGTGTAATGAATAAAACCATCTTCGTCCATTGGACGTGCTTTATATTTTGTACCTTTAGCCATATACCTACCTAAACTCTTTGTTGTAGTTACTCGCTGTAACTAACTGTTGTGACTAGTTTGTGTTAATTGCGATGTTGCCAGTAACACATTATAACGCAACAAAACATTTTATCAGGTCTGATCCCTTTGTACCGACCTGAACGGCGCACACATTATTACAGTTCATGTCACAAAAACAAGTGCCTTTCACTGAAAAGCACGTCTGCAACACCCTACTTTGGTTAAAACTGTTTGAACTCTTTGAGTTTTAGATATCTAATTACTGAGAATGTTCAACAACGGTAAACTCGAAGCTACGACCACTCAAATTGGCAGTTATCTTACACTTCTTTACTCAACGTTTTGAATATTTAGGCCATAATAGATTTTAAGTTTTACTTTAAGGATAGAATTCAACAATGCGGGTTACAGCTAACTTTCTTATAGCGTCCACTATCTCGTTAATTTCCTTCACATTTTCGTCGAAAGCTCAGTCTACTTATAGCACTGAACAGCTCGCTTTTTTGGCGGCTGAAAAAGCCTATGCGCATGGCGACTTGGTGAACTATAGAAAACTAAAACGTTCATTGAAGGACTACCCTTTATACCCCTACCTCGAGTATAAAGAACTGTTAAAGAAACTCGACGTGAAAAACCGTCCAGACATCGATGCGTTTATTACTACTTATGCAAACTCGCCCCTTGCAAGCAGTTTAAAACAGCAGTTTATCAATCAGTTAGCTGTTGATAAAAACTACAAACTGCTCCAAGAGTATTATTCTTACGGTCGCGATGCCAAGCTTGACTGCAAAATCCTCATTAATAAGCTGACCCAAGGAAGCACTATAAAAGAGCTACATGATGATGTTGAAGATTTGTGGAGCGTTCCAAAGTCACAACCTAAAGAGTGTGACACTGTTTTTCAAAAATGGATCGACTCAGGCGCCGTCAATCACAACATTGCTTATCACCGCTTCTATCGTACAGCACACGAGGGCTCGATAGGCTTGTTAAAGTATCTGGAGCGCTTCTTAGATCATGATAAACGATACATTGTTGACCTATGGGTAAAAGCCAAGAAAGACCCTGGCGTAGTCAATCGCAGAAACTTTTTCCCCGCTAGAGATGCCAACCTGGAAGCTCCGATTTTGGTTTTCGCCATGCAGCGTTTATCTTGGGACGACCGTAATAAAGCCTATAAAGTATGGCAGCGCACAAAAAATAGAATTCCGTTATCACAAAACCACGTTGACGATATTGAAAGAACGCTGTTTCTAGCCCTCGCCACGGAAAATAATCCGAAAGCGCTTGATTGGCTTGATAAGAATCACTTGAATAAGTTTATTACCGATGAGCTGGTTAATCATTGGAAACTAGCGGTATTACTACGAAATGAGCGCTGGGAAACGATAAAAGAGCTCTATTCATTGCTGCCAATAAATCAACAAAAAAGTCATCAGTGGCAGTACTGGACGGCAATTGCACAGCAAAAAACGGGAGAGCAAGAAGAGTCGGCGCTGACTCTGAAATTATTAGCAGAAGAGCGTGACTACTATGGATACCTTGCAGCAACTCGGTTAAAGCAACCTTTAAAACTTAACCATGTTGCTCTTAAGTTACCTCCGGACGTACTGAAGCGTGTCGAGGAAAGCGACAATGTAAAGCGCGCCAAAGAGTTGTTTGAGTTAGAGCGCTACATAAATGCTACGCGTGAGTGGCGAACTCAAATCAGTCGTATGAACTCAGACGAGGAAATACAAGCGGCGTCCCAGTTCGCGCACTCATGGGGATGGTACAACCAGGGTATCGTTACCATTGCCAAATCGAAATTCTGGGATGAGACTGACATTCGATTCCCAACCGCCTTCAAGGAAAGCTATATCAAAATGGCAAAGAAAGTAAATTTACCGCCTCAATGGCTTATGGGCGTATCGCGTCAAGAAAGTGCCTATGGTCCTTTAGCAGTTTCACCTGCGGGAGCTTACGGATTAATGCAAGTGATGCCTGCGACTGCAAGATCCTATTCAAGAAAATTTAATATTCCTTATTCAACGCGCCGCGACTTGTTGAAACCACACGTTAACATTGAGGTTGGCAGTCACTACTTAGGATTACGTTACAAGCAACTGGGACAGAACCCCATCTACGCCTCCGCCGCTTATAACGCCGGTAAGCATCGCATTGATGAGTGGAAACCTTTTGGACGCCATCCAACAGAAGTTTGGATCGAAAGTATTCCTTACACCGAAACCAGAGATTACATCAAAAAAGTGATGACTTATCGTGCTATTTACGCACTAAAGCTTGGGGTCGATGACGATATTTTTGAGTATATCTTGAGTACTGAAACGGGTGGAGATATTTAGCTCGTGCATAAAAAAGCCCAGTAACTCGCTGGGCTTTTTTGATTAAGCTTTAGATTAAAAATAACGCTCAAAAGTCACTGACACATAATCATCATTTCTAAAGGGATAGAGCAAACTTGAATTAGGGCCTTGATCTTCATCCACGCTAAACAATCTTGCTTCCAAAATCATCTTCCAATCATCCCCTAAACGACGACTGGCCTCTAAATTCACAAAGCTTTGCTCGTCAGCATAAGACATTGCGAGCAAAGCATCGGTAGATTGAATATCGTTAAGCGCAAGGCGAAAACCCAACACTCCGACATCTTGCTGCTGATAACCGCCTGGCAAGGTCTCTCTTGAATCATGCTGGTATTCCATAATCATCCCTAAATCTGCTCCACTTTCAGTAACGCCAAAAAACGTATACTCAAAACCGCCAACCGCGGCCCAGTAGCGATCTTCATTAAACCCCGAGCGACTCATGGCCTCTAGCTTCCATAACCAAGCTCCTTTTGTTGCTTGAACGTCTAAGCTCGTTTGATCGATAGTGACGTATAATGGACGCAACATGGGTTGTACTGGATTGGTTGAGTCAACAACAAACAAAGGCTCTCGGCTCGTACCTGAAAAGTGTGACAAACCAATATCCCAGTCACCAATCCACTTAGACCAACGAATCGCACCATCCAGTCTCTGCTTACCGTCTTCGTCTGCATAAATCGGGTTATCCTCATCCACCGCTAATGGGAAGCGGAAACGCCCTTCTTCGCCAGCAAACGTGCGCTCTCTTGATCCTGGCAAAACAAATAGTTCCAATAAACCAAAGTCCTGCTCCGTCGATAGCACCACCATCTGCTGTCCTAGCTTATCTTCACCATCAATATTCTCGACAAAGTCCGTTTGGTTGATCACATCAACTAAATGTTGAGATTCAGCGACCCCCCAAAACACTTTGCTGACGCCAGCCTTAAGTTCCCATTGGTCACCCACATAACGAACCATCAGCTCACGAATATCCGCATGGCTGCGCTCATCATCTAAACTGTCCCAGCGCAGAAACGGTTTAAACACGATACTCCAGTCGGTGTCTTCCCAGCGATGATAAAATTCTGGCTCTAAAGCGACAGAAAACTCGCCCTGTTCCTGGCCAAAGTCACCCTCCTCAAAAAAGTAACGCCCTTCAGTCGATACTACGCCACTCCACTCAGCAGCACTCGATACAGGCTGGCCAATAAAAGACGTTAAAAATAAAGTAGTTAAGATTAATCCCTTTGTAGTCATAGTCATTTTCTTCGACATACCAGTTGGTCTGTTTAATGCAAGCATTGTAGGAAATAACACCAGAAATTACTACTGAACTAAAAAAATATCTCTTCTAAAAATCAGAACTGCTAGACAATTACCCGATCTGTCATCGTGCATTTTTTAACCGTTGTGTTACTCTAAATAGTACTAAAGTAGCAAGCAAACCCTTGCTACTAGGAGGATTGATGGCACAAGCAATAAACCCAGAAAGAGGCCACTGGTATAAAAGACTCGATCTTGATGAAAGTTTTGAAGTTGTGGCGATTGACCGCGACGACGAGTGTATTGAAATTCAATATTACAGCGGCGAAGTGGAAGAACTCGATCAAGCAAGCTGGGATTTACTAGACATTGCGCCTGTCGCCCCGCCCGATAATTGGAGCGGTGCTTTTGGTACGGATAACCGGGTTGAACTAGACTTTCAAGCTGACTCGTTAGAATCAGCACTAAACATGATGGACAGAAAAAACTCTTAAGAGCCCTCAAGCCTCTCCAACCTCCACAGGTATCGACCTGCTTTAAATAACAAAAACGTATTCGCCTGCTAACTCGGTCCTAATAGTTAAGCTGATGGACATTCGTTCTGTGATTGGGTACATTCAAGCACTGTAATGGTACAAATATCAAAGTCAGCTCCAAAGGGATTTCACCTTGAAAAAAACAAAACTTACTCATCAATACAGTTTTGCGTATGCGATCGCATTTGCTGTCGTTTTGATCGTGGTAAATTTTGTCTTTTATCGTTCTCTGGAAGACACCCATAAAATACAACAGAAAAAATTGTGTGACCTGATTATCGCGAGCTTCACCCCAGGTATCGAGTATGGCTTAAGTTTTGGTAATACCAGTGATCTACAACACACGCTATACCCGCTTAGAAATAACCCTGAAATTGCCTTGATACAAATCATTGATAATCAAGGCACCGTAGTATCTCAAGTTGATAACCGCGGCTTAATCGGTATGTCGCAAAACATTGATTTACCGACCGTTGATAAAGATATTTCTCAAACACTAAGTTCAGGTGTTCAAGGCTCATTCTCAGAGCAGCTTATACAAAGTGCTCAAAACGAAAAAAGACGTTTAGGACAGCTTAAAATAGCGACAACGCCTTATCGTTATAGCAGAGCTTATGATGGTATAACTCACCTTTTTATTAACTTAGCAATTATCCTCCCGCTGGCTTTATTTTGGCTATTCCTTAAGGTTAGACAAAACCAACAATCTAAAGTCGTTAGGAAGATCACCGCTCAACTTAATAACCCGGAAAGCTACAAAGACTTTAAAGAGAACCTGAGAACTGCCGAAGGAACTGACCTGCTTACAGCAGTGGAAAATCAAGTGATCAAAACCCAAGGGTTAAGGCATAAACTCAACATGCTTAAAACTGAGGTTCAAAAGGCTCGACTTGATGCTAACACGGAACTTCACGAGTTTATTGGCTTTATCACTCAACAAGACTTCAATAGCTCCATCAATAATTTGATGATGTTTTATGAGATCATAAAGCGTCCCATCGATCAAACTAGAGCAGCCGTTTGGTGCAGAGATTTACTCTCTCAGTCAGTGGTAGAACTGTCTAGTGAAGCCAAAAATAGGAACACCCTAATTCAAGAATCTTTCAGCGGAAACAGGATGAACCACCAAGTCCATGTTGATCAAAAAGCTTTCAAGCAGATGCTGAGACTACTGCTTCAACAGCTTATTACAATTTGTGAGGGAGAAACGCTAAATATTCACTTTGACCTACGTCAAGACTATCAGGATATAGCAAACCTCCGAATCTCCTTTTCTTCTGAAGCTGAACTTTTCAAAAAAGCTCTTGAAAGGCAGAGCTTATTCCAGTTTATAGAAGAGCTTCCTGTGACAGTGCACAGCAACAACATTCAACTGATTTCAGCCAAGCATCTACTGAAAAAATTTGGTGGCGAGTATTTATACTTTAGTGATGAAATTCGTTTCGAAATGCCTTTAAACACACTGTCTCAGACGGATAAGAAATCTCAACCAGAGCCCATAGTCCCACTGGGAATTAATCTGAGCGTATTAGTTTACGACTCAGACCCAATCGACAAAATGGTTTTAATTGGCTACTTAACAAAGCTCGGTGTCACCGTTGATAAAGCAACAACTAAGCAAGTAGTCGTACAAAAATTGCGCCATGACAGTTACGATGCCATCATTGTAAACTCAGACTTTCTAAGTGATGACGCGTCATTTGCACTAAACAATTTCTTAGAAGAAATTGAGCAGCTAGAAACCAAACCGGACGTTATTATTGTGAGTCATGATCACAGCGTTATAGAAACGGAGGCGTTTGGAAAGTTAGGCTCGGCTCAGTTTATCACTAAGCCGGTTGACCCACGAAAACTCGGTAAAACGCTATCAAGCCTGTAAGCGCTTAAGACTCGATTTAAAACCATCGACGATTACAGACTGAGAAACATGCTTGCCCTGCTCGACCACTTTTTGCCCTCGAACCCAAACCGCATCAATCGCATCGTTGTCCGCTTGATGGTTAAAAATAAAGGCATCGAGAAGTTGCTCTTGGGATTTACCCGTAAACACTAGTGACTCAAGGTTAAGCTCTACAAAGTTTGCTTTATAACCGACGGCAATCTGTCCAACTGGTTGTTGTAGACTTTGTGCTCCGCCCTGCGCAGCCTGAGTCCACAACCAGTGCCCCGTAGAGCTGTTAGCACCATCAACCAATACCGTTCTTGAATGCTCACGTAAACGCTGCTGATACTCCAACCAACGTAACTCTTCAATCGCATTCACAGAGATATGGCTATCGCTACCCACTGACCAGCGACCACCCTTTGCCTTAAATTCCTTCATTGGGAAGAAACCATCGCCAAGATTGGCTTCGGTGGTTGTACAGATCGAGACTACTGCTTTAGAGTCAGCAATCGACTTCACTTCGTTGTCGGTTAAATGCGTGGCGTGAATTAAACACCACTTGTCATCAGGACTTAGGTTCTCGTAAAGCCACTCAACCGGGCGCTGACCATAATGCGCCACACAATCGTCCACTTCCTTGGTTTGCTCCGCGATGTGAATATGGATCGGCGCTGAGTCTGAGTGCGACCGTAACGCTTCAACTGCAAATTTGAGGTCGCTTTTGTCCACGGCTCGCAACGAATGCGGCGCGATACCGTAGCTTTGGTTGTACTCTGACGATAGCGAATGAACCTGCTCCAAAAGGCGTCCGTAAGCCTCTTGTGAGTGAATAAAACGTTTCTGCCCATCGTTTGGTGCTTGTGACCCGAAACCGCTGTAGCGATAGAATACCGGCAATAAGGTGACATCAATGCCACTGTTTTTACCTGCTTCAAAAATCTGTAACGACATTTCTGCAGGATTCTCGTAAAAGCTACCGTTCTTGTCATGATGTAAATAATGAAACTCGCCCACCGAAGTGTAACCCGCTTTTAACATCTGCATATAAAGTGCGCTGGCGATATGGTTCAAGTCCTCTGGCTCAATATTCTCCACAAAACCGTACATCGCTTTGCGCCATGTCCAAAAGCTGTCTTTTGCATCTTTATTAGAGCCGCCACTGGCGCCGCCGCTCACTTCGCCCAGACCGGCCATCGCCCACTGGAACGCATGGGAGTGATTATTGACCATACCAGGTATCACCGCGCCATCAATCACTTTTCCACTAAAGTTTGCGGGTTTCTCGGTTTGTGGTTTAATTTTAGTGATAACCCCATTAGAATCGTGCTCCAACAACACGTTCTCCTGCCAGCCGTCGGCCAACAGTATTGATTTAGCGAAAATCTGTTGCGGGTGAATACTTGTCATAGTGTCGAGTAAAATAGTTAAAACAATATCAGGATCATAATATGAGCCAGAGTGAAACGAAACCTTTTGATTACATTATTCACAACGTCAATATCGCGACTTTGTCCGACCAGTACGCCAGCGAAGACAATCCCTACGGTGTCATCGAAAAGGGCGCGATTGGCGTTAATGATGGCCTGATTTCGTATATTGGCACTTCTAACCCTGAACTTGATGCAAAAGAAACGATTGATGCCCAAGGCCAATGGCTCACTCCTGGTCTCATCGACTGCCACACGCACCTTGTCTATGGCGGTAATCGTGCAAACGAATTTGAAATGCGGCTCAATGGCGTCGCTTACGAAGAGATCGCCAAAGCTGGTGGCGGTATTATTTCTAGCGTTAAAGCCACCCGCCAAGCCACCGAAGAAGAGCTCTTCCAAAGCGCCGCCAAACGTTTACAAAGCTTTATTGACGAAGGCGTAACCACGATTGAAATCAAATCGGGCTATGGTTTAGATACTGAGAACGAAATTAAAATGCTCAAAGTCGCCAAGCGACTGGAGCAAGAATTTCCTATCCGCGTCAGCACCACCTTCCTTGGCGCACATGCGTTGCCGCCCGAATTTAAAGGCGATGGCTCAAAAGATAACTCTGATGGGTATATCGACTTAGTCTGTAATGACATGATCCCTCAAATCTCTGAACTGGGTTTAGCAGACTGTGTCGATGCATTCTGTGAAAACATCGGTTTTACTTACGAGCAAACCGAACGCGTTTTTAAAGCCGCACAAAAACATGGCCTCAAAGTCAAACTGCACGCTGAACAGCTATCCGATCAGTCTGGCGCAGGCTTAGCCGCAGACTATAACGCCCTATCCGCAGATCATTTAGAATACTTGTCACAAGACTCCATCGACAAAATGGCCAAGAGCGGCACAGTTGCGGTGCTACTACCAGGCGCTTTCTACTTCCTGCGCGAGACCAAGCTGCCACCAATAGACGAACTGCGCCAAGCAGGCGTACCCATTGCCGTCGCCTCCGACAGCAACCCCGGCACCTCGCCAGCGCAATCACTATTGCTCATGCTCAATATGGCCTGCACTCTCTTCCGTATGACGCCCCTTGAAGCACTACAAGGCGTCACCATCAACGCCGCTAAAGCTCTAGGACTAGAAGATAAGGTGGGCAGTATTGAAATAGGCAAAAGCGCTGAACTCGCGCTGTGGGATATTGACCACCCTAATCAGTTAAGTTATCAGTTAGGTGGGAATAACTTAGTTAAAGTTTATAACTCGACTAATAAACAATAGCTCGTCATGCCGTGGCACCACAGGCACTCCCAATGGTCGATCACCACCGTATCCAGAGTCTTTTCTAACTTGCAAAAAAGTCACCCAGGAATTAAAGTCGGCCATGCTAAAATATGTATTTATAATTAAGGAGAACTAAGATGCAATTACTTTGGGGCGCAATAATACTCGTTGTAGGCTTGGCGATAGGAGCTGTAGTTGAAGTTCCATTTTTTAAGTTTGATTCAAAAAACAGCATTCCTGTGCACTCTCCGGGAGACTTACTTTTTGAAGATAAGAACCCTAGAGACTTAACGGAAAGTAAAATCATAAGAATTGTTTTTAAAAAAGAGCTACCCAACGAAGTTGTATTCGAAGTTACATATAACTTTTTGGAAAATGACAAGCAAGGACGTAAAGTTGGTTTATGGACTGATAGTAACTTTTGGTCGTTTAGTCACGGGAAGTTAAAACAGGGACTGAATACTGTTACTGTAAAGTCCATTTTATCTTCACGATCTGAGGCTGTACATGTATCTGAGACGTTGACATTCACGATATCAAGTTCAGAAAATAAGTATAATAACTGGCTGGATAAGGAAGTAATTAACTTCAATAAAATATGGTTCCAATGTGAAAAGCATGAAACATGTAATTTTGTTTTTAATGCTTTATCACATGAAACAAAGGAAAAAGTTTTTAGTCGTGCCCATAAGTAAGACAATTATGGAGTTAAACTAAACTCTGCTTTACTATTGCGTTGCTTTTGATTTAAGTTTGTTAATAGCGGTCAAAAGCAGCGCATTGCAACTTCAGGACTAAGTCCTTAATCACTCCCCCAACCTTATGCGCCTTTTCCTTATCAAACAATCTTAATTTTTCATTTAAATACGTAGCCTGCGACAACTCTAGCTGGATGGTATAGATATTATCCTCTGGCTTGGCGTATTGACGAGTAATAAAACCGCCTTTAAAGCGTCCGTTGATAATTTTTGAATAGTCACCGGTATCGAAGTTTTCGAGCACTGCTTTAAGCTCGTCGCTTACAGTTTGGCCTTCGTTTGTGCCGAAGTTAAAGTCTGGCAACTGGCCATCGAAGAAACGCGGAACGTGGGACTGAATGGTGTGTGCTTCAAACAGTAAACAATAACCGAACTTGTCTTTGGCTTGCTTAATTAGGCGCTCTAACTCTTGATGATACGGTTTCCAGTACAATTCTGTTCGTCGAGCGACCTCATGCGAATCAGGCTCTTCGTCTTCTTCGTATAGTGCTTCTAAATCAAAGGTCGATGTTGGGCAAAGCTCAGTATTATCAGCTCCTTTGTACAGCACTTTACCGCTACAGTCTCGATTTAAGTCAATCAGGTAACGTGAATAGTTAGCGTTAATTCGAGTGACTTTTAGCTCTTCTAAATAGTCATAAAGTTGTACTAGATACCAGTCGGTGTCGGCGCTATTCAAGGCGGTGTCCGTCATCTGCTCTAAGACATCATGCGGGATAAACTGCCCGTGATGCGGCATCGAAACAATAATAGGCGAATCCTGCTCGACTAGATCGAATACTGGTATTTCAGCCTCACTAAAACGCAGGCTGGCTCTATCCAAAATCATAATATCAGCCTCGACATACTGAGTTCGTGCGAGGTCTGAATTGATTAATTCATCGCTGTAATAGTAACTAATCAGCTTTTTGGCGTCGCTAATCAATAACGGACACTGTTGCTCTACCGCACTCCATGATTCCGAGCTTGCGCCTGAATGATTTAAGTACCACTTTACTTGGTACAGGTAATCTAAAAAGAAGTCGGTCAGCGTTCGATGATACTTTTCTTCGGCGCCAAGAACTTTGGTCAGCTTGATAATATCCTGATGGAACTTTTCGCGAGCCTCGACCATAGAGTATTCATGGATATAATCCCAAGCAACTTGTAAATGCGCCAAGTGATTGAATTCACTCGGTTCTATTTGCTGCTTTTTAAATCGTTCGGTTAAAGATTTAGAATTCATTGGTCTCACTTGCCTTTTCTTTATTTCTCTTTTCACTTTTCTTTGCTATTTACGCTTGAAAAGCATACGTATTTATTAGTATAGTTCAACTTGTATATACAACTTAGCATACAGGATTTTTTGCTGGGTTCAAGTCACTACAGGGATTATACAATCAATTAGATTGGAGCTCATGACTGAAGCTAATACTCACCGTTATATGGTGGTAAAAAACTTTATAAAACAAGGTATTGAAGACGAAAGTTGGGCGGAGCACAAACGAGTGCCCTCTGAGAATCAGCTGGTGGAAACCTGTGGCGTCAGTCGCATGACAGCTCGCCGCGCTTTAGATGAACTGACCGAAGAAGGTATTTTGTATCGCGTTCAGGGCCGCGGCACTTTTGTCGCTCCAAAGAAGCTCCATTCGCCGATGCTCGAAATTAGAAATATCGCCGACGAAGTTCAAGATCGTGGTGGAGAATATTCTAATGAATTGATTTTATTGCAAAAAGAGCACTGCCCTACTCACCTTTTACACTACTTTGACTTAGAGGAAGGCGAAGACATTTTCCACTCGATCATGGTCCACAAAGAAAATAAAAAGCCGATTCAGATTGAGCAACGTTACGTTAATCCCAAAGCTGCGCCGGATTACTTAAAACAGAATTTTAATGAGATGACGCCGAACGTCTATCTATCAGAAGTAGCGCCACTAACGCAGGCCGAACATCAAATCGAAGCCAAAGAGGCAGATCCCTTTATGCGGATCACCCTAAAGCTGCAAGAGAATGAGCCGGTGTTATCGATTGATAGAACGACTTGGTCGAAAGAACTCTTGGTCAGCTATTGCCAATTATTCCACCCTGCCAGCCGTTTTAAGCTGACTGGACGATTTACTACTGAACACCAACTGACCGAGCTTTAGCTGGGTTACTTACAATATTAGAGAGGAGTCAAAATGAGCGAACGTTTTGATGCAAGTCGCGAGATAAGAGCGCCAAAAGGTACAGAGTTAAACGCAAAGTCATGGTTAACCGAAGCACCGCTTCGCATGTTAATGAACAATTTAGATCCAGATGTTGCAGAGCATCCGCAAGGCCTAGTGGTTTATGGCGGTATTGGTCGAGCGGCTCGTAACTGGGAATGTTATGACAAAATCGTTGAGTCGTTGAAAGAACTTAACGATGATGAAACGCTTTTAGTACAGTCGGGAAAGCCTGTAGGCGTTTTTAAAACTCACGCTGATGCACCGCGAGTTTTAATCGCGAACTCAAACCTAGTGCCACACTGGGCAAACTGGGAACACTTCAACGAGCTAGACCGAAAAGGTTTAATGATGTACGGCCAGATGACGGCGGGCTCTTGGATTTATATTGGCAGCCAAGGCATTGTGCAAGGCACCTACGAAACGTTTGTTGAAGCGGGTCGTCAACACTTCGACGGCAACACCACAGGCAAATGGATTTTAACCGGCGGTCTTGGTGGTATGGGTGGTGCGCAGCCGCTTGCTGCAACCATGGCAGGCTATTGCATGATCGCCGTTGAGTGCGACGAAACGCGTATCGATTTCCGCCTGCGCACGGGCTATGTCGATAAGAAAGCCACCAGCATTGATGAAGCTTTAAAAATGCTACAAGAAGCTTTGGACAATGGCGAGGCGATTTCGATTGGTTTACTGGGCAACGCGGCTGACGTGTTCCCTGAGCTTCAAAAGCGTGGCGTTAAACCTGACTTAGTGACTGACCAAACATCAGCACATGATCCTGTGAATGGTTATTTGCCACAAGGCTGGACACTTGAAGAGTGGCGCGAAAAAGCGCAATCTAGCCCTGAAGAAGTGACTAAAGCGGCGAAACAATCCATGGCCGTTCAAGTCAAAGCTATGGTTGAGTTTGCTCATGCCGGCATCCCAACCGTCGATTACGGTAACAACATTCGCCAAATGGCGCTGGAAGAAGGTGTCGAAAACGCTTTTGATTTCCCAGGCTTTGTTCCAGCTTATATCCGCCCTCTTTTCTGCCGCGGCGTAGGTCCATTCCGCTGGGTAGCGCTTTCAGGTGATCCAGAAGATATTTACAAAACCGACCAAAAAGTGAAAGAAATCATCGCTGACGATCCGCATCTTCACAACTGGCTGGATATGGCGAAAGAGCGTATTCAATTCCAAGGCTTACCATCGCGTATCTGCTGGGTCGGCTTAGGCTTACGCCATAAACTAGGCTTGGCATTCAATGAAATGGTTAAAAATGGCGAGCTAAAAGCGCCAGTTGTCATTGGTCGTGACCACTTAGATTCAGGCTCAGTAGCCAGCCCAAATCGCGAAACGGAAGGCATGAAAGATGGCTCTGACGCTGTATCTGATTGGCCTTTACTGAACGCCATGTTGAACGTAGCTGGTGGCGCCACTTGGGTATCGTTGCACCACGGCGGCGGCGTTGGCATGGGCTTCTCGCAGCACTCAGGCGTCGTGATTTGCTGTGATGGTACTGACGAAGCTGCCGCACGCATTAATCGTGTACTCTTCAATGATCCAGCGACAGGCGTTATGCGCCACGCAGATGCTGGCTACGAGGCAGCTGTCGAGTGCGCTAAAGAAAATAACTTAAACCTTCCAATGGTTAAGTAGAGCTGACAAACAATTTTAAGGTTATCAATTTATGACAATGTATACATTAACTCCAGGCAAGTTGACGCTTGCCGACTGTCGAGACATTTACTCGAAGCCTTGTCAGATCGAACTAAACGCTGACTTTTACCCAGTGATCGACCGCTCGGCGCAAACAGTCGCAAACGTCGTCGAAAACAACCAGACGGTTTACGGTATTAACACGGGCTTCGGTTTGCTCGCTTCAACACGCATTCCACGCGAAAAATTAGAGCTTCTACAAGAAAGTTTAGTGCTTTCTCATGCCGCAGGCATTGGCGAGTTACTTCCTGATAACGTAGTTCGCTTATTGATGGTGCTTAAACTGTCGAGTCTATCGCAAGGCCACTCAGGCGTGCGTCGCGAGACGGTTGATGCACTGATTAAACTAGTAAACCATGAAGTCTATCCGTGCATTCCGGAAAAAGGCTCTGTCGGTGCCTCAGGCGATCTAGCGCCACTAGCGCACATGAGTTGTACGCTAATTGGCGTCGGTGAAGTACGTCATAAAGGCAAAATTATCAGTGCCGTTGAAGGCTTAAAAGCTGCTGGGCTAGAGCCTTTGACGTTAGCCGCCAAAGAAGGCCTAGCGCTACTGAACGGTACCCAATGCTCAACGGCGCTAGCCTTAGCAGGATTGTTCGGCGCGGAAAACAATTTCTCAGCAGCGATAGTCGCTGGTGGTTTAACGGTTGATGCCGTGCTTGGTTCAGTTGCACCTTTCGATGCACGAATTCATGAAGTTCGTGGCCATGATGGTCAAAAGAAAGTGGCCTTGTCGTTACTGAATCTAATCAAGGGCAGTGAATTAAACGAATCACACGAAGACTGCGACAAGGTACAAGATCCATACTCTTTACGTTGTCAGCCTCAGGTCATGGGCGCAGCTCTCGACCACATGCGTTTCGCTGCTTCGGTATTATTAACTGAAGCCAATGCGGTTTCTGATAACCCGCTAGTCTTCCCCGAAGACGGCGATATTATTTCTGGCGGTAACTTCCACGCAGAGCCAGTCGCTATGTCCTCTGACTTATTGGCCATCGTTATCTCTGAAGTGGGTGCGATTGTGGAGCGTCGTATTGCTCTTATGCTCGATAAACACCTAAGCGGCCTACCAGCCTTCTTAGTCGAAGACAGTGGCGTTAATTCAGGCTTTATGATCGCACAGGTGACTGCCGCAGCATTAGCCTCAGAAAATAAAACATTGGCGCACCCTGCTTCTGTCGATAGTTTACCAACGTCAGCCAATCAAGAAGATCACGTTTCTATGGCTACCTTCGCGGCGCGACGTTTACGCGATATGAACTTCAATACTGCTGGCGTCATTGCAGTTGAGTTATTAAGTGCAGCACAAGGACTGGACTTTAGAGCACCACTTAAAACCTCAGCGACGCTACAGAAAGCTTACGATGCGATCCGTGAAGAAGTCCCTTATTACGATAAAGATCGCCACTTTGGCCCAGATATTGAAGCCATTCGTGAGTTAATTGATAGCGGCTTATTTAATCAATTCGCTAAAGAGTTAGAACTTCCTAGTTTATAAAACTTAAATTGTAATAAGCACAAAAAAAGCGCCAAATCGGCGCTTTTTTAATTCAGGAGCTTTGCTCTGCTTTTCTTACAACTTACATTCCTAACGAAATCTCAGCGATTCTTCGACGGGCTTTCTTGAGCTGAGAAGTAAATTCTTTCTTTTCCAATAAATGTTTGTAGCTGTCCGATTGATAAAGGTGGCTAACTAACTTCTTTTGTCGGATGAACTGCTCTGGCATGTAGTCTACCCCTACTTTGCACCAAGCCATTCCTTTCAGTCTAAGTTGCTCAGGATGGCCTTCACCTTTAACAAACTTGCAGATTGAGACGATCTTATCGGCAGTGTGGTCGTCAATATCAAGGATGTCAGCTTTTGCTGCCGAAGAAACCGCGAGTAACACAATGCCAGTTATAATGGGTTTGTACATTTGCCCTTCTCTATTGCTATTATGGTTGATAACAATAGCTGCTTGAAACCCTTATGTTTGTGTTTATTTTTTTCTGGATTTCACAGCTATATAAAACTCAACGTCAACCTCATGCTTCACCCAGTCTGGGTTTTCCCAAGCACCAAGCCCGAGGTCAAAATCGAGACGATTGATTGTAAAATTACCTGACAAATGCAACAAGTCGACTAGTTCACGAATTTCTAATTTAAAGCTGTAAGGCTTTGTTATTCCTTTAATTTTCAAGTCGCCAGTTATTTCATAAACACCTTTAGAAACAGACTTAATAGAACTTGACTTAAAGTAACTTCTAGGTGAGTTCTCAATATCAAACCAGTTACCTTTTTTGAGCTTTGTGTCACGCTTTTCGCTGCCACTTTCAACCGATGCCAGTTCGATAACAACATCTATCTGGCTAGCCTCTAAATTATGGCTATCAAAAGTCGCTTCAACGTCAAACTCTTTGAAGTGACCAGTGAATGATGTTTTACGATTTTGTACACCGCTAAATTCAATTTTACTGTCTTCTTTTACTAGCTGGTTATACTCGGCAGCCACTGCGGAGAATGGCGTGAAAAAACTCAACATTACAATAAAACTGCTCAACAAATGTTTAACTTTCAACATACTCAACCCACGATTCATAAAATTTTGAAAGATTTAACCCTTTTAGGTTCCTTAGACGTTTATAGTGTTAGAACTAAGGAAATACAAGGTAAACTTTATGCACATTACACATAACTCACATAGCCTTTTAACATTACTTGTCAGCGTAGCGTTAGGTACAACTGCTGTTTCCGCACATGCAAAAACAAAAAGCGAAGCCGTTACCATCTACAGCAGCGCTCAGCCCGGCTCTATTTCACCAAATGTCTACCGCCCTATTCCTGGGCAACATTATGGTCACTACAATGTCCCAGGATACGCTGTCGTTCGTAGCACTCAATCTCACAAGCTCGACAAAGGTCTAAACCGACTCGAAGTTAACGACGTCGCTGCTCTTCTTGACCCAACCACGGTATCATTTCGTTCATTAACTGACCCTGAAGCGCATGTTTTGGAACAAAACTACCAGTTTGACCTGGTTAGCCAGCAGAAATTACTGCAGCGCTATTTAGGAAAAACCATTATTGTAGAACAAGTGCAAGGTGATGATATTAATCGCATTGAAGGTGAGCTGATTAGCGCTACAGGAGGTCTTGTCCTAAAAGATACACGCGGCAACATTCATAGCATTAGGAATTACAGTAACATCAAGTTTCCACAACTTCCCGGTGGCTTGCGGACAAAGCCTACCCTGGTCTGGGATTTGAATGCGACCCAATCTGGTCAGCAAAATATTGAACTGAGCTACCAGACGGAAGGCATGACTTGGTGGTCAGATTATAACGTTGTCTATAACGAGGAAGATAACTGCACACTCGATCTGTCGGCATGGGTTAGTATTATTAATCAATCTGGCGCTAATTTTGAGAATGCCAAGCTGAAACTGATTGCGGGTGATGTCAATCGGGCGCAGCCAGAACAGCCTAGTAGAAACCATATGGTTTATGAAAAAGTGGCATCAGTAGCAGACGGTTCCAGAGGCTTTGAAGAAAAAGCCTTCTTTGAATACCACCTCTATACGCTTGGCCGCCCGGCTACACTTCCTAATAACTCCACAAAGCAGCTGGAGCTGTTCCCTTCCGTAAGTTCAATAAGCTGTAACAAAGAGCTGGTATTCGACGCATCAAGCCAATATCGCTATGTCGGCCTCAATACCAATCAAAGTTATGGCCGCAATACGCAAGGCGACGTTAATGTGTATTTGCGCTTTGATAATAGCGAAAAAAATAACATGGGAATGCCTTTGCCGGCTGGGCGCATTCGAGTTAATCAGAAAGACTCGGACGGCAGTTTGGAGTTCATTGGCGAAGACATTATTGATCATACGCCTAAAGATGAAGACGTTTTGATTAAGATGGGTAATGCTTTTGATATTAAAGGCGAACGCAAACAAACCGACTATCGAGTCGATACCAAAGCTCGAACCATGAGCGAAAGCTTTGAAATTACGCTACGAAACCACAAACCTGAAGCCGCGGATGTCGTCATTAGAGAAACCTTGTATCGCTGGTCTGAGTGGGAAATTGGGCGTAAATCTCACAGTTTCATCAAACAAGACTCCCGCCATATCCACTTTGATGTATCTATTCCGGCTAACGGAGAGGTTACGGTGACTTACACGGTAAACTACTCATGGTAAGGGTTTTACCACTAACGTTATAAACAGGCATAAAAAAGCCGCGATCTTGCTTACAAGTCGCGGCTTTTTCTGGTCTTCGGATTACTCAGCTTTCGCTTTATCACCTGCTTTGATAATAGAGATCTTATCTAAGCTTAAGTGTTCACGGAAAGCGTCATTAACGTCCTCAACAGTTAGAGATTCAAGCTTCTGCTCAAGCTCTTTATCCCAAGTCATTGAGCGCTGTAAATCAAGGTTTCCAGCAAGTGTTCCAACCAAGCGATTATCTTTCGCTCTGTCGATACGGCGGTTTTGAAGCATACCTTTTACAGCAGCATCTAACTCTTCTTGCGTAAAGCCATTTTCGATCACCTTCTCAAACTCTTCTTTAAAGCCAACCTCAACTTTCGCTAAGTTTTCAGGCGCACAAATTGCATAAGCACCAAACGTCGCTTTATCGTCATATGAGCTCGCACTAAAGAATGAACCCGCACCATAACTTAAACCATCTTTTTGGCGTAAACGAGTTGCTAAACGACTGTTCAAGAAACCGCCACCAAAAATTTGATTGGCCACAACTAAGGCTGGGTAATCAGGGTGACTGTCACTAAGCGGTAGTTGAGTCATTGCGCCGAAAGCGGCACCCGCTTTATCCGGTGTGTTAATGAAACGGTTTACTGACTCAACATCTGACGCTGACGTTTCAATACGTTGATAATCAACTTTTGAGTTCCACTCGCCCAATGTTTTTTCTAAAGCCGTCTGTACAGCGTCTTTATCAAAGTCACCAACTACCGCAATATCTGCTGCTTGAGCACCTAGGAAGTTATCATGGAATGTCTTTAACTGTTCCGGCTTAACGTCTTTAATAGCGGCTATCTGCTCATCAATACTCATTGCATACAATGGATGCGATGGGTCGTAAGTATTCATATGACGCCCAAGCTCCGTGAACACTTTGGATGTAGGTTGTTGCTTCTGCTGCTCTAACGCTACAATTCGCTCACGCTTAAGCACTTCCAACTCTTTTGCATCAAATGATGGCTTCTTGAACACTTCTTCCAATAACTGAATAACCTCATTCAAGTTTTCTTTGGTCGTTTCTACCTTAGCAGTTACCTGAGTAGTACCACCTTGGATGCTCACGTTAGCTTTCAAACGATCGAACTCGGACTGCAACTCTTTACGATTATGTTCTGTTGTGCCGCGCTCTAGCATTCCCGCTGTTAGCGAAGGAATGACACCGCTATTTCTTAGGTCTTCTAGATTACCCAAGTCTAGCTGCACCGTTGCTACAACGGACTCGCCTCGTGTTTTCTTTGGCAAATAAATCACTTTAGCGCCGTTAGATAACGTCGAGACAGTCGTTCTTGAATCAATGTTGTCTTGCGATGGGTCAAAGTCTTCACCTTGAGCAACAGCCTCACGTCCCTTATAACCCTTTAACATTGCTTTAACGTCTTCCGCGTCAAGTCGGGCAATTGAATCAGCGCGATCAGGCGACTGTTCTGGCAAGAACAATCCAAGCGTTCGGTTATCATTAACCAAGTACTCTTCTGCGGCGGCTTGAACATCGGCTGCTGTAACTTTTTCTAAGCGATCACGATTTAAGAACAGTAAACGCCAATCACCCATGCCGACCCACTCGGTAAGCTGCAACGCAATACCTTGCGACGAATTAAAGCTTAACTCTATTCCTTTTAAGATTTTTGCTTTGGCACGACTGACTTCTTCGTCAGTAATCGGCTTGCTTTTGATACCTTCAAGCGCGTCTAAAAAAGCTTCTTCTGTTTTTTGAATGTCTTTGTCTTTTCCCACTTGAGCCACAAACAACAATGCGCCGGGCTCGCCTAACTGGAATGGGAAACCAAATGATGATGCCGCTAAACCTTTTTTGACAAGAGAGTCATGCAAGCGACCTGTTTCGCTATCGCCTAAGATCTGAGTCAAAATTTGTGTTGCCGCAAACTTTTCAGAAGGACCCGCAGGCGTTTTGTATAAAGCGCCAACCATTTGGACGTCACCTGGACGACGAATCACTACTCGACGCTCGCCGTCTTGAATCGGCTCTTCCGTGTAAAGCTCAGGAATGACACGTTTTGGTTTCGGAATGTCGCCAAACTCTTCTTCAATTTGCTTAATGATCTGCTCTTCATCAATTTTTCCAGAGACAATCAAGGTCGCGTTATCTGGCTGGTAATACTTACGATAAAAAGCCTGTAAGTTGCTAATATCAACATTTTCGAGATCCGAACGAGCACCAATCGTTGACTTACCATAGTTGTGCCAGTCATAAGCGGTCGACATTAAACGTTGCAACAATACTCGAATAGGATTGTTCTCACCACTTTCAAGTTCGTTACGAACAACCGTCATCTCGCTATCTAAATCTTTCTTTGCGATGAATGAGTTAATCATTCGATCCGCTTCTAAATCTAGCGCCCAAGCAATGTTTTCTGGCGTAGCCGTAACTGTTTCATAATAGTTGGTTCTGTCATACCAGGTCGTGCCGTTTGGTTCAGCACCATGGTCGGTTAACTCTTTAGGAATATCTTTGTGGTCTGGCGTGCCCTTGAACACTAAGTGCTCTAGCAAGTGAGCCATGCCCGTTTCACCGTAGTTTTCATGCTTTGAACCTACGTGATACGTAATATTAACAGTGACTGTTTCTTGGCTTTTGTCTGGAAACAATAAAACTTGAAGCCCGTTATCCAAACGGTACTCCGTAATTCCTTCGACAGAAGTGACTTTTTCAACGCCTTCAGGAAGCTTGGCATAGGCTGTTCCAACGCCTGTTGCTAAGGCGATTGCTAGAAACGTTTTTTTAAATGTTAGAGCCATAGATATCCCTCTACTTAATATCCCGTTGTGGGTGAGTGTTAATGTATTGTACAAATCTTTTGGCCGCGTAACTGCGCGCTGCCAATAGCAAAGCCGAGTATCTTATAAACCTATGTAACAGTATAGGTACTAAATGTTAATAAATATGACAAGAAGTCAGAAATCAACGACTTAAAAAATCTTAGCCATAAAAAAACCGGAAACTAAGGCGTTTCCGGTTTTCTTTTTAACAAGAAATTACAACTAGTATTACCAACCAGTAATCTCTTTCATGGCTGAACCAATATCAGCTAATGAACGTACGGTTTTTACACCAGCATCTTCAAGCGCAGCAAACTTTTCAGCCGCTGTACCTTTACCACCAGCAATAATCGCACCAGCATGCCCCATGCGCTTACCTGGAGGCGCTGTAACACCAGCAATGTAAGAAACGACAGGCTTAGTGACATTTTCTTTGATGTAAGCCGCTGCTTCTTCTTCGGCAGAACCACCAATTTCACCGATCATGACAATCGCCTCAGTCGCTGGATCTTTCTCGAACATTTCAAGAATGTCGATGAAGTTTGAGCCAGGAATTGGATCACCACCGATACCGACGCAGGTTGATTGACCGAAACCAAAGTCAGTGGTTTGCTTAACCGCTTCATAAGTCAAAGTACCTGAACGAGAAACGATACCCACTTTCCCTGGCTTGTGGATATGACCCGGCATAATACCGATTTTACTTTCACCCGGAGTAATAACACCAGGACAGTTAGGGCCGATTAGGCGAACACCTAGACGGTCACACACAATTTTTGCATCCAACATATCAAGCGTTGGAATACCTTCTGTAATACAGATAACTAACTTAATGCCTGCATTAGCAGCTTCTAAGATAGAGTCTTTACAGAAAGGGGCTGGAACGTAAATAACCGATGCTTCTGCGCCTGTTTTTTCAACCGCTTCAGCAACTGTGTTAAATACTGGCAAGCCTAAATGCGTTTGGCCACCTTTGCCAGGTGTCACACCACCAACCATGTTAGTGCCATACTCCATCGCTTGTTCAGTGTGGAATGTGCCTTGTGAACCAGTAATACCCTGACAAATAACTTTTGTGTCTTTATTTAATAGAATACTCATTATTTGCCCTCCGCTGCAGCAACAACTTTTTTCGCTGCGTCAGTTAAGCTTTCTGCTGCGATAATGTTTAAACCTGACTCTGCAAGAACTTTTGTGCCAAGCTCAGCATTGTTACCTTCTAAACGAACGACAACCGGATCTTCAATGCCGACTTCTTTTACAGCACCGATAATACCTTCTGCAATCAAATCACAACGAACGATACCGCCGAAGATATTGACTAAAACTGCTTTTACATTATCGTCAGAAAGAATGATTTTAAATGCTTCAGTCACGCGCTCTTTTGTTGCACCACCGCCTACGTCTAGGAAGTTCGCTGGCTCACCACCGTGTAACTTGATGATGTCCATTGTTCCCATCGCTAGGCCCGCGCCATTAACCATACAACCGATGTTGCCGTCGAGAGCAACATAGTTCAGCTCAAACTTAGCTGCGTGCGCTTCACGCTCGTCTTCTTGCGACGGATCGTGCATTTCAGAGAGATTGTTTTGACGGTACAGGGCATTGCCATCAATATTGATCTTTGCGTCTAAACAGTGCAAGTCGCCGTCATCTTTGATGACTAAAGGGTTAATCTCTAGAAGCGCCAAGTCTTTTTCAGTAAACATTTTGGCTAACTGAATAAAGATATGTGTGAATTGCTTAACTTGTTTGCCTTCTAGACCAAGTTTAAAAGCTAACTCACGCCCTTGATAAGGCTGTGGCCCTACTAATGGATCAATCGTTGCTTTAAGAATTTTTTCAGGCGTTTCCTCAGCAACTTTCTCAATCTCGACACCACCTTCTGTCGAAGCCATAAAGACAACCCGACGTGATGAACGATCGATAACAGCGCCCAAGTACAACTCTTGAGCGATATCTGTGCAAGATTCCACTAAGATTTTGCTCACTGGCTGACCGTTTTCGTCAGTTTGGTAAGTCACCAAGTTCTTACCTAACCATTGTTTAGCAAACTCTTTCACTTCATCTTTAGTTTTAACTAGTTTTACACCGCCTGCTTTACCACGACCACCTGCGTGCACCTGAGCTTTAACCACCCACATGTCACCGCCGATTTGGCCCGCAGCTTCAAAAGCTGACTGAGGGTTATCAACTGCATAACCTTCAGATACTGGTAAACCGTATTCACGGAATAATTGTTTACCTTGATACTCGTGTAGGTTCATTTTGATGTTCCTAATTTCACGTTAATTAAAAAGACAAAAGCCGGATAGTAACTATCCGGCTGTACTTGATACTTATAGATTAAACATCCAATAAGATGCGAGCTGGATCTTCAATAAACTCTTTAATCGTTTTCAAGAAGCCAACTGATTCACGACCATCAATAATTCGATGATCATATGAAAGCGCAACATTCATCATTGGGCGAATAACGATTTCACCATCAATCACAACTGGACGATCTTCCATACGGTTCATACCTAAAATACCACTTTGCGGTGGGTTAATAATTGGCGTTGCCATAAGCGAGCCAAAGACACCACCGTTCGAGATAGTAAAGGTGCCGCCTGTCATCTCTTCGACAGTCAATTTGTTATCGCGAGCCTTTTGACCGAACTCACGAATCTTAGCTTCGATATCCGCCAAGCTCATCGTATCTGCATCACGCAACACTGGAACCACCAAGCCGCGAGGTGAAGATACGGCGACGCCGATATCGTAGTAACCATGATAAACAATGTCGTCACCATCAATTGAAGCGTTTACCGCAGGGTAACGTTTCAAAGCTTCGACCGTTGCTTTTACGAAGAAAGACATGAAGCCCAAACGAGTTTCATGAACTTTCTCAAACTGTTCTTTGTAGCGCGCACGCAATTCAACCACTTCTTTCATGTTGATGTCGTTGAACGTTGTTAGTAACGCTGCATTTTGTTGCGCTTCGACTAAGCGAGTAGCAATCATCTTGCGCAAACGAGTCATTGGCACACGCTTTTCTTCACGCAAGCCTGCTGAGACGCCTTGATTCGAGGCTGTCGCATCAGAAGAGCTCTTCGCTGCGGGTGCAGATTTTTTGCCACCGTCTTTAACAAACTTCTCAACATCTTCTTTAGTAAGACGTCCGCCTTTGCCTGTTGCGGGAATATCGGCAGGATTAAGGTTATGCTCAGCAACTAAACGTCGAACCGCTGGTGATAAAGCATCGTTCTCTTTTGAAGGCTCTGCAGGTTTGTCTTCAGTTTTCTCTTCAGGCTTAGACTCTTTCTTATCGCCCGAAGCGTCTTCTTTTGATTCAGAGTCAGACCCAGCGTCGCCACCAGCACCAGCTTCAAATTTAGCAATCGCTTCTTCTTGAAGAACCGTATCACCTTCTTCTTTCAAGATTTCAGAAATCGCACCATCTTCTGGCGCAACCACTTCTAAAACCACTTTATCAGTCTCAATATCGACCAAGTTCTGATCACGAGATACTGCTTCACCTGGCTTGACGTGCCAAGTAGCAATCGTTGCATCCGCTACTGATTCAGGCAACACAGGAACTTTAATTTCGATAGCCATGTTATAACCTTTTTTACCTTAATTTAATTTTAAATACTGTTTCTCAATGCCTTCAATCTTTAATCCAGACCTAAGGCATCGTTTACTAATCTTGCTTGCTGCTCGTTATGAATGCTGGCATAACCGACTGCTGGTGCAGCTGAGGCAGCTCGGCCTGCAAAAACAACCGGCTCTTTATTGGGTACAGCGTCATCTAAGTTATGGCGACTACAGTACCAAGCGCCCTGATTCTGAGGCTCTTCTTGACACCATACAAATGTATTCGCATTTTTGTATGAGTTCAAAATCTTCTTCACTTCGTCATGCGGGAACGGATACAGCTGTTCGATACGAATAATCGCTACATGCTCTAACTTCTCTTCACGACGCTTCTTCAACAGGTCATAATAGACCTTACCAGAGCACATGACTACCCGCGCCACTTTCTTTTTAACGATTTTATCGATTTCATCAATCGCATTTTGGAACTGACCATTGGTCAGCTCTTCGATGCTCGAAACCGCGTCACGATGACGTAATAAGCTCTTCGGTGTCATCACAATCAATGGCTTACGCATATCACGCACCATTTGACGACGAATCATGTGGAAGGCTTGGGCTGGAGTTGATGGCACAACAACCTGCATATTTTGTTCAGCCGACAGCTGCAAGAAGCGCTCTAAACGCGCCGAACTGTGCTCTGGCCCTTGACCTTCGTAACCATGCGGTAAGAATAAAGTTAAGCCTGATAAACGGCCCCACTTTTGCTCGCCCGAGCTAATAAACTGGTCAATCACGACCTGGGCTCCGTTGGCAAAATCACCAAACTGCGCCTCCCAAATCACCATGGAATTCGGTTCATTGGTTGAATAACCGTACTCAAAGGCCATGACCGCTTCTTCTGAAAGCACTGAGTCAATCACAGTAAAACGCGGCTGATCGTCTTTGATGTTTTGGAGAGGGATATACACTTCGGCGTCATCTTGATCGTGCAATACCGCATGACGGTGGAAGAAGGTTCCGCGGCCGCTGTCTTGGCCACAAATACGAACTTCAAAGCCTTCATCAAGCAAAGTTGCGTACGCTAAAGTTTCAGCAAAACCCCAATCCATTTTGGAATCACCTTTCGCCATCTCTTTACGAGACGCCATGATTTTCTTAACTTGGCGTTGTAGCGGCAGGTCTTCCGGGTAGTCGCAGATGCGTTCGGCTAACTTGTTAAACTTCGCCTTTTTGATTGAGGTATCCGCTGGAGACTGCCAAGACTGACCTTCAAAGGTTGACCAATCTACGCTGTATTCGTTTTTATGGGTCGGAATACGATTAAGCACCACCGAGTCACCTTTATCTAAAAGGTCACGATAATCATCAACAAACGTCTTCGCTTCATCTTGAGAGATAGTCTTTGCTTCGATCAACTTGTCTTCATAAATCTTGCGAGGCGTTGGGTGCTTTTTAATTTTTTGATACATCATTGGCTGAGTTGCGTTTGGCTCATCAGCCTCATTATGGCCGTGACGGCGGTAACAGACTAAATCAATCACCACGTCTTTCTTAAACTTGTTACGGAATTCCAGTGCTAAGCGAGTGACGTATAAAACGGCCTCAGGATCATCACCATTGACGTGGAATACTGGCGCTTCAACCATCTTAGCAACGTCCGTACAGTAAGCTGTAGAACGAGTATCAGCCAGTTTTGACGTTGTGAAGCCAACTTGGTTATTAATAACCACATGCACTGAGCCACCGATATAGAAACCACGGGCTTGAGACATGTTGAAGAGCTCCATGACAACGCCTTGGCCGGTCACTGCTGAGTCACCATGTATCAGAACCGGAACCACCTGTTCACAGTTCGTGTCGTTACGACGCTCTTGACGCGCACGCACCGAACCAATGACAACTGGGCTCACGATTTCAAGGTGTGATGGGTTAAACGCTAGCGCTAAGTGGACAGGGCCACCGTCAGTTTCAACATCACTGGAGTAACCCATATGATACTTAACATCGCCAGAGTTACCTTCTTCAACCACGGCATTTTTACCAGCAAATTCATCAAATAAAACTTCTGGTTTTTTGCCCATCACGTTAACCAGCATATTCAAACGCCCACGGTGGGCCATGCCGATAACGATCTCTTTAGTGCCTTTAGCACCAGCTTGGTTGATGAAGTCCCGCATCATCGGAATAAGGCTGTCGCCCCCTTCCAGTGAGAAACGCTTTGCGCCTGGGAACTTAGAACCTAAATACTTTTCTAGACCTTCTGCAGCGGTTAAACCTTCAAGTGTCTTTTTCTTAGTTTCATCGCGAAAATCATGGGATGACGATGCTGATTCTAGCTTTTCTTGAATCCAACGGCGTTCTTCCAGATCATTGATATGAAGGAACTCAGCGCCAATGGAGT
Source organism: Kangiella marina (assembly GCF_039541235.1). NCBI lineage: Bacteria > Pseudomonadati > Pseudomonadota > Gammaproteobacteria > Kangiellales > Kangiellaceae > Kangiella > Kangiella marina. The sequence goes on from NZ_BAABFV010000001.1 coordinate 363,954, forward strand.
TGCAATAAGTTGACTTTAGACGCTCTACAATCTCTTTAAGCGACTGTTGTTCTGGGCCCGCGAGATTGCCAACATGGAATTTTTTATTTGGATCTACATCACCCAAATCATAAGCTTCAAGACTTAAGTCGGTTGGATAAGGATGCTTCCATAACCCTAAAGGATCGATATTGGCATGGTGGTGACCGCGTGCGCGGTAAGACTCAATAAGATGAAGGACTTTGACTTGCTTAGGATCAGCAGTTGCACTACCGCCACCTTGGCTGAATGCTAATTTTTGACGGTTTATACCAATCTGACGAAAATGCTCGCGAATGTCGCTATGCGCAACTTCTTGTTTATCGCTAACCTTTTCATATTCATCAAATTTTGCACGCCATTCGGCATCGACTGACTGAGGATCTTCAAGATACTGTTCGTAAAGTTCTTCTAAATAGGCCGCGCTACCTCCCGAAAGGTAGGCACTGTCAAACATTGCCTCTAAGCCGTTTTTCATTGTAATTTAACACCACTTCTCGGTATTTGTTTCGCTATGATAACCAAAAATCGCAACTCTTAACACAGTAAGACCCTTTTAATTTACAAAGGGTTACCCTGGGGTCTGTTGCATTCTTAAAAGGCTTTCCTGCAGAGACTATTTTTTTTTAACTGACAAGGCAAAGGGAGTTATTAATAGTCATCTATTAAAACGACCGATAACACTGTCAGATGAAAAAGTAGCCCTGCCCGCTGGGTTGACACAAAATCTCGTCACTCTTTGTTATAGCTCGCTTATTTGGAACACCAAATTTACACTCGCTAATGCCTCGATTGACAAGATTTTGTGAACAACAGGAATGTCTTTTAAGAATACAACAGACCCCAAGTTGCGATTCATGCGTTGTTTATTTTGTTATAAATAAAGCAACCTTATCAACGTTTTGATTAATCACTATCAGATACTACTAATTCAGTACCGTGGATTATACACCACTTTTCAGTAGCATAGAACGGATATGACCAATCGCTTTTGTTGGGTTCAGTCCTTTTGGACAAACGTCAACACAGTTCATGATGCCACGACAACGGAATACGCTGTAAGCGTCATCTAAATCGTTCAAGCGCTCTTCAGTATGAGTATCACGGCTATCCGTCAAGAAACGATACGCCTGTAATAGACCCGCTGGGCCAACGAACTTATCTGGATTCCACCAGAACGATGGGCAAGACGTTGAACAACAAGCGCAAAGGATGCACTCATACAAGCCATCAAGCTTTTCACGGTCTTCAGGAGACTGTAAGCGCTCTTTAGCTGGCGTTTCTGTATCGGCAATCAAGTATGGCTTAATTTTCTCATACTGCTTATAGAACTGAGCCATATCGACCACTAGATCACGAATCACAGGTAAGCCAGGTAGTGGGCGAATAACTACCGGCGATTTCAAGCTTGAAATCGAGGTAATACACGCCAAGCCATTCTTACCATTGATGCTCATACCATCTGAACCACAAACACCCTCACGGCACGAACGACGGAATGATAAGGTTGGATCTTGCTCTTTAAGATCAACCAACACATCCAATAGCATTTTGTCCGAACCTTCAGGAATGTCGAGATCGAACTCCTGCATGTAAGGCTTTTTATCGGTTTCAGGGTTGTAGCGATAAATTTTAAACTTCATATTTTTTAACTCCGCAGTCTCTTCGTTACGGACTCTTCGTTAGCAATTAGTAAGTACGCGCTTTCGGTGGGAAAGCATCAACTTTTTCAGGGTGCATATTAACGTCACGAGTACCCATTTCTTCAGTTGCTGGGTAGTACACTGAGTGAACCAGCCAGTTTTCATCATCACGATCTGGGAAATCTTCGCGGCTGTGAGCACCACGACTTTCGGTACGGTATTCTGCTGCCATCGCTGTTGCGTAAGCAACTTCCATCAAGTTCTCAAGTTCAAGACACTCAACACGCTCCGTATTAAAGCCTTGTGACTTATCTTTTAATACAGCATTTTTCAGGCGCTCACGAAGTTTCTTAACTTTCTCAAGACCTTCTTTCATCAAGTCACCAGTACGGAATACACCGAAGTGATTTTGCATCGTTTGCTGTAGTTCTTTACGCAATTGCGCTACATCTTCACCCTCATTCGACTCTTCCCAACGGTTATAACGAGCCATTGAGCGCTCTGCGTCAGATTCATTAAAGTCTGAGAAAGGTAAGCCTTCACGTAAAGACTCTTCAAGGTGTAAGCCTGCAGCACGGCCAAATACCACCAAATCAAGCAGTGAATTACCACCCAAGCGGTTTGCACCGTGTACAGATACACAAGCAACCTCGCCCACCGCGTAGAAACCTTTAACCACTTTCTCTTCGCCGTTTGGATTACGGTCAATCACTTGGCCGAATTTGTTCGTAGGAATACCGCCCATCATGTAGTGACAGGTTGGAACCACTGGAATCGGATCTTTCGCAGGATCAACGTGTGCGAAAATTTTCGCTAGCTCGCTAATACCCGGCAAACGCTTGCCTAAAACTTCTTCACCCAAGTGATCCAGTTTCAAGAATACGTGATCGCCCTCTTCGCCAGCACCACGGCCAGCTAGAATTTCTTTCATCATTGAGCGGGCAACAACGTCACGCGACGCCAAATCTTTCGCGTTTGGTGCATAACGCTCCATAAAACGCTCGCCATCTTTATTGATCAGATAGCCACCTTCACCACGACAACCTTCTGTCACCAATACACCGGCGCCAGCAATACCCGTTGGGTGGAACTGCCACATTTCGATGTCTTGTACTGGAAGTTTTGCACGAAGCGCCATACCAACACCGTCACCAGTATTGATTAAAGCGTTCGTTGTCGAGGCATAAATACGCCCTGAGCCGCCCGTCGCGAATACGGTTGCACGTGATTTAAACAAGGCAACTTCCCCTGTTTCAATCGACATAGCAGTAACACCACACACATCACCCTCTTCATTACGAACGATGTCCATCGCGTACCATTCGTTGAAGAATTGCGTTTGTGCCGCTAAGTTTGCTTGGTAAAGCGTGTGCAATAAGGCGTGGCCGGTACGGTCAGCCGCTGCCGCAGTACGCGCAGCCTGCTCGCCACCGAACTCTTTCGATTGACCACCGAAAGGACGTTGGTAAATTTTACCATTATCCAAACGTGAGAACGGCAAGCCCATGTGCTCCAGCTCATAAACCGCTGCTGGACCATTTTCACACATGTACTCAATCGCATCTTGGTCACCAATATAGTCCGACCCTTTAACGGTATCAAACATATGCCAGCGCCAGTCGTCTGGATGTGAGTTACCCAACGCAACAGTAATACCGCCTTGCGCCGATACCGTGTGCGAACGGGTTGGGAATACTTTTGAAATCAATGCTACTTTCTGGCCGCTTTTAGCAAGTTGTAGCGAGGCACGCATACCAGCGCCACCGCCCCCTACAATTACGGCATCAAAAGTGTACGTAGGTATAGACATGCTTTATAAGCTCCACAATATCTGGATGCCCCACACAATCAGTGAAAGACAAATCACAATAACAATCGCTTGGAAGGCGATACGAATGCCCACTTTAGGCATATAATCGGTCGATACGATCCACAAACCGATCCAAGCGTGAATAACCACTGACAGTAACGTTAAGAACGAAAACACTTTCATAAAAGTGCTGGCGAACAAACCCTGCCAAGCGGTGAACGTAATTTCTGGTGTTGTTGCAAAGAAATAGCCTAGGTAAAGAACGTAGGCCAACATGATTACCGCAGAAAGGCGTTGCAACACCCAATCGTGTAAGCCTGAACGGCCTAAACTAGTGACGGTAGTTACCATACCCAAACTCCTAATAATACTGCTGCAATTGCTGAAAGGACTAAAACACTCCAAGCGCCTCGACGGCCTCCTTTAAGCGTCTCACCAATCCCCAAATCCATCAACAAGTGGCGTACACCTGCGATAACGTGGAAGGCAACTGACGTTAAGATTGCCCAAAGGATGAATTGCCAGAGGAATGATTCAGTGAACATCGCCTGAAGCTCAGCATAACCAGCGCTATCAAACGACTTCTGCAGCATCCATAAAAGGATAGGTACAGCGATGAATAGAACAACACCTGTAATACGATGCAAGATTGATGATATTGCAGGCACAGGAAACCTTACCGTTGTAAGGTCTAAGTTTTTAGGTCTCTTTTTAATCACAAGTATCTTACAAAATTATTGCCTTGGTCGAAGAAGGCATGAGTTTATGCTTTCGCCAGGATATCTACAACTGCTTTAATGTATGTTCGACCCAGAAAAACGGCTTACCTGACGAACTCCCCAGTGATACATATTTCAGACCGAAATTATATAAGTGCTTATCACTGATTACAATTATTTCCCCCCGCTAATTTCATATCATTGGTAAAACTGATGGATTAATAGTAATCGTCATAAAATTAATTTATGAAATTCATTCAAAATTTTGTAGAATGTGTGGCCTTCTTACTCTTAAACACAGCTTTTAGATTAAAAAGTAAGCAATTTATTGTCCCGAGGAGACTATATGTCGGATAAAACAGCTAAACTTAGCCTACCAAATGGCGAAGAACTCACCCTAGACGTGTTAACACCAAGTCTAGGTAAAGACGTCGTTGCCGTTGGTGCATTAGGGAAAGCGGGTTATTTCACTTACGACCCGGGCTATGTATCTACTGGTGCCTGTGAATCAAAGATCACATACATTGATGGCGCCAAAGGACAGCTACTTTATCGCGGTTATCCGATCGAACAGTTAGCGGATAACTCAAATTTTGAAGAAGTTGCCTATTTATTACTTAATGGCGAACTACCAAGCAAAGAACAGTACGACGAATTTGTCGCAAAAATTAATAACCACACCATGGTTCATGAACAAATGATGAGCTTCTTTAACGGCTTCCGTCGTGATGCTCACCCAATGGCTATCATGGTATCGGTGGTTGGTGCTCTTTCAGCCTTCTATCACGACTCACTGGATATTAATAACCCACAACACCGTGATATCAGTGCATTACGTCTAATCTCTAAAGTGCCGACGATTGCTGCAATGTGCTACCGCTACTCAGTAGGCCACCCGTTCGTTTATCCAAATAACGATATGAGCCTCGCTGAAAACTTCTTGAACATGATGTTCAGCATGCCTTCTGAAGATAACTGGAAGCCAGATCCTGTACTGGTTAAAGCGATGGATCGTATTTTTGTACTGCACGCTGACCACGAGCAAAATGCCTCTACGTCAACAGTACGTCTAGCCGGTTCATCAGGCGCTAACCCATTCGCGGCTATCGCGTCAGGTATCGCGTGCCTATGGGGCCCTGCTCACGGCGGTGCTAACGAAGCATGTTTGAACATGCTGCGTGAAATTGGCGATGTAAAGAATATTCCTGAGTACGTTAAGCGCGCTAAAGACAAAAACGACCCGTTCCGTCTAATGGGCTTCGGTCACCGCGTTTATAAGAACTTCGACCCACGCGCGAAAGTGATGCGTGAAAGTGCTCACGAAGTTCTTGAGCTATTGGGTAAACACGACGATCCAACATTTAAGGTTGCTCTTGAGCTTGAGAAAATCGCGCTTGAAGATCCGTACTTCGTCGAGAAGAAGCTATACCCTAACGTTGACTTCTACTCAGGCGTTATCTTAGACGCCATTGGCATCCCAACGAATATGTTTACGGTAATCTTCGCATTATCACGTACCGTCGGCTGGGTCTCTCAATGGAACGAAATGATGGGCGAATCAAGCCGTAAAATCGGTCGTCCTCGTCAGTTGTACACGGGTGAAAAAGCACGTGATTATGTCGACATTAGTTCACGAAAATAACCGACAGCACATTAACTAAAAATAGTTAAAATCTTTGCTGACATTATTTTTTTGAAATGTCTATAATCGGAAAGGAGTGGTCATGAGGCCACTCCTTTTTTTCATGGCGCTAATCGTTAACGATACATCGTCGGCCCTAGAAATTTTGACTCGTTATTTAGCAAACTAAACGCCTCCTAAAAATTTCTGCCCTTCTCGTCTCGTTTTAGCTTAGCTCCCTGAATAATGCTTTATAAATAAATTATATGCTGGTGGATTATGCAGAAGAACGTTAAACCTTGTTACTACGCCGATTATTTACAACTGGATAAATTACTCGACGCACAACATCCAGAAAGTACAAAGTATGGCGCAGAAGCTCACGATGAGACTTTATTCATTATTGTGCACCAAGCCTATGAACTCTGGTTCAAACAGATTTTGCATGAAATTCACGCAATTTTGCCAGTGTTATCAAAAGATCCTGTCGAGGAAGATAAATTAAGCACCGTTAATCTGCGTATCGAGCGCATTCATCGCATCCAAGAAGTCCTAGTCGATCAAATCGATATTTTAGAGACCATGACTCCACTGGACTTTTTGGACTTCCGTGACTACCTTATCCCTGCGTCTGGATTCCAGAGTATTCAATTTAAAGAAATCGAAATTCTATTGGGCTTGAAGTCTGAGTTCCGTATTAATTTCGACAAAAAATCATTCTATAACCGCCTTAATGAAAAAGACCGCAATTACTTAATGAATCTGGAAGAGCAGCCAAGTTTGTTTGATGCGGTAGAGCATTGGCTTGAACGTATGCCGTTTTTAGAGTTTGGTGACTTTAAGTTCTGGCAGAGATATAAAGATGCGGTCGAAGACATGCTGCAACACGACGAGCAAGTGATTAAAGACGCTGACTACTTAACTGACGCAGAAAAGACTTTCCAGTTGAATGATCTATCGAACACTCACGCGAACTTTGATGCGCTTTTTGATAAAGACAAGTATGAAGAACTTAAGCAACAGGGCCGCTTCCGCTTAAGCCAAGAGGCAACCCTAAGCGCCCTCTTTATCAACCTCTACCGCGAACAGCCAATGCTCAACTCGCCATTCCGGTTGCTACAGGGCCTAATAGACATTGATGAAAAGTTTACGACTTGGCGCTACCGTCATACCACGATGGTCCATCGCATGTTAGGAACGAAAATTGGTACCGGTGGTTCTTCAGGTCACGACTACTTGAAGCAAACGACTCAGAACAACCGATTCTTTAGAGATCTGTTTAACCTGACAACGTTCCTTATCCCACGCTCATCACTTCCAGAGCTTCCGCCTGAAGTCGTAAAAGCAGTTAACTTCACATTATAGTCCCATTCTCATTGCCTGAACCAAGCCCATCATCGCCTTGGTTTAGGCAATGGTACAACCTCATAAATTCTAGTAGCTAGACATTTCACTTAGAGTAGAATAATCTCACTCATAGCATCTTTTGAGCTCGTTTTAGCGTTTCTTTGGGGAAGTTTTAACTTTTTTTACGCTTTATAACTTGTGAGCTTTTTCACAACGATAATGCAATAATGCTATACAATTGCCACACCTTGTGGAGAAGTCTGAATACCGATAACACCTTATTCATAGACTTTAAGCTCGTTTAGACCTAGGACTAACACTAACTTTCATATGTTAAAAAAACTAAATCGACCTTCCGTTTGGTTTACCCTGCTGGGTTTAGCCTTACTGGGCTTACACTTTTGGCTGCAACCAACACACGTCAAGCAACTTGGTGCAGAGCTGCTCCACCGTTACTCATTAACCATGTCGTTCGATGCTGCTAACGAAGATATTGTTAACAGAACCTACTTACCGCTGACCAATGATCGACAAGAAGTCATCAACGAGTCATTGCAGTCGGGAACGCTTGAGTTTACCAATGACGAATCCCTGGTCGGTCGCCAAGGTATTTGGACTGGATTTTCAACCACGCCTATTCGGTACAACGCGATCATTTCTTCGCGTGAGCAAAAGTACGATATCGACCCTGAGTTGGATATTCCGACAGATTACCCCCCACACTTAAAACGCTGGCTTGAAGCTACCGATGTGATTCAAGTTAACGACCCTAGAATTCTTGAGCTTTGGATGAATATTCAGCCCAAAGAACGGAAGTTATTGGCGACCTTACGAGCCATTCACGACTATACCTATAAAGAAATTGAAGGCGCTCCGTTTAAAGGCACTACCGACGCCATCACTACCATGGTGCTAAAACGCGCCAGCTGTAACGGCAAGAGCCGATTATTCGTCGCCTTAGCCCGTCTTAATGGTATTCCGACTCGGTTGGTCGGCGGTGTGATTCTTGAAACATCGAAAAAGAAAACTTCACACCAGTGGGTAGAGGCTTATGTTCAGGGACACTGGGTTCCTTTTGATCCCCTAAACGACTATTTCGCACACATTCCACATCACTACCTTGAGCTTTATATCGACGATCAGGCGCTATTTAGTCACACCCGTAATATCAACTTTGACTATATTTTTGATATTAAGCGTGAACATATTGCAGCCCCACTCCTTCGCTTCGATAACGATGAAGGAGCATTTTTCAATGCAGCATCACTACTTGCAAAATTAGGCATTGAGAACAAAACGGCCGGTATTTTCTTACTGTTCCCGTTTGTGGCCTTGTTAATTTCATTTGCAAGAAACGTGCTTGGGATAAAAACCTTTGGTATTTTCATGCCAATGCTGGTTTCCGCAGCCTGCGTTTACACCGGCTTCTGGATGGGCTTGATTGGCTTTATTGGCGTACTCCTCACAGCTTGGCTGGGACAGTTGTATTTTGATAAACATAAACTGCTGAAAATCCCTAGGCTGGCCGCCATCATTACTCTGAATACCATCTTGTTCATTGGTATTTTCATGGCGCTCGGTGAACAGACGCCGCTGCAAATGGGCATGATGACCCTATTCCCCGTAGTCATTATCTCATTCATCGCTGAACGTTTAAGCAATATGTCGCAGGACAATAATTGGTATGAGCTGTTTATTACCAGTATGGGCAGTATTGCCATGATTGCGGTGTGTTACCTCGCGTTCTCCTCGATCACGCTTCAAAGTTTCTTCGCGCTATTCCCTGAAACCCTATTGTTGGTAATGGCTGCACAAATCTTTATTGGCCAATGGACTGGGCTGCGTATTTCAGAGCACTTACGGTTTAAAGGCATTAACAAGCAGAAAAATACGCTTGGCATCAATCAACGCAATCGTGAGTATGTTTACCGCCTTAATGAGCGCAAGTTATTGCAGTTAGCGATTGATAAAATTGAAACCAAGAAAGTACTGTTGCAACAAGGCGTTCCCGTTCCGCAAACGCTCGACATGTGCGACAGTTTTAGGAATTTGGATGAGTTTGTTGAGCACCTGAGAGACTTCAACAGCTTTGTGGTCAAACCGAATCGCGGCTCTCAGGGCAACGGTATCTTGGTTATCGTTAAGAATGATGATGGTACTTTCGTTACCACCTCTGGCAAGCGTTTAAGCCTACTCGATATTCGTTACCATGTTTCAGAAATTATCACCGGTAATTTCGCACAGGACGGCCAGCCAGATACCGCCTACATTGAGCCACTACTCGTGGAGCATCATGGAATTGCAAAAATTGCCAACCTAGGCTTGAGCGATATTCGCGTGATTCTCTGCAATCAAAAAATTATCAGCTGCATGCTACGCGTACCGACAAAACTATCCGATGGTAAAGCGAACCTTCATCAAGGTGCGATCGGGCTGAGTGTCGATACGGAAACCGGTATCACCACGAAATGCAGCTTTAAAGGCAAGGAGCTCAAAGCTCACCCTGATACTGGCTTTGATATTATCGGTATCCAGGTGCCATTCTGGAATAAAATCAAACAGATAGCTGAGAATTCTCAAAAAGCAATTCCTCTTGGCTACATTGGTGTGGATATTTGTATTGATGAAAAGCTTGGGCCAATGGTGCTCGAAGTGAATGGGCGTCCGGGCCTAGAAATACAAAACGTTCAAAACAAAGGTTTTTCTGGAGAAATGGAGACAGCACGTGACAACACCTAATTATAACAAGGGGCTTTCAGCACCAGCGTTATGTGCTATCGTCCTGCTACTGACAATCGGCTTATTAATTATTGAGACGAACGAACGTGACGTCATCAACGACGGTACTTTGATTCAAATTGATGTCGATGACAGCACTAGCGAAAGCGTTGACTCTGGCAGTGATGATGAGGGTTTTGATATTCCCGCTCCCAATCCCGCAGATGACAGCGAGCACAGTGAAATTACCGAAAAAGCCGTCAAAGATACGGTATTAGCCCTATCAGACATCGACTTCTCGAAAAAAGTCTTGTGGAGAATCCACCGTATTGATCCACTAAAAGGTTTCAGCGAAAACGATAAAAATAAAGTATTGTTCAAAGCCGCGCTACAGTTCTTCTCAAACGGTGACTATAAAAAATCTCACACCTTGATTGGTAAGCTTCCGCCCTCCATGCGTCACAAAGAGCGCCCTGGCTTTTATTATGCGCTAGCATTAACTAAAGATGGAAAAACCGAGCGCGCCATCCGCGCTTACCAAGGTCAGCTCGAACGTTTTCCACATCACCAAGCGAGCGCCATCAATTATGGATTGCTGTTGAATGAAGCTAAAGAGTATGAGAAAGCGATCAAAGCCTTTAAATATGCGGTCAATACAACCAGCGGTCGCCGCAAGGCAAAATCCTATCGTAACCTTGGCACGGCTTATTACGAGCTTGGCCAATATGAAGAAGCCGCTAAACGCTTCACTAAGTCTATCGAGTACCAGCCGAACAACAGCACAACCTGGCTGAACTTGGCTGAGGCCCAACAAGAGCTGCCAAAATACTCACAAGCTGAAGTTTTGGAAACCTACCACAAGTCTGTGTCGCTCGCGCCAAACCGTTACAAGCCAGCGCTAAAACGTGCTAACTACTTATTTTCGCAGTTGATGTTCGCCAAAGCCGAAGAAGGCTATAAAGAGGCCCGCAAACGCTCCAGCGATATTGTTGAAACCGCATTAATGCAAAGTATTAACTATCTCGCAGCGGGTAATCTTGAGCGTGCCGATAAAGTCGCTAGTGGTATCAAACAAGCGAATAATGATGAAAAGCAGCTCATTGCATTAATCAAAGCACTGAGCGATGAAGATTACGATGAGGCCGAAGAGCTGGTCGAAGATATCGAGAAAGTAAAACGTTTCGATAACGCGGAGCTTTATCAGTACTTGCGACTAAAGCTTGCAGTGACCCAAAAAAATAAACAGTACCTCAATAAGCTGGACAAAGACATTTTCCAACATCCTGTCGTAGGTTGGCCGAGCCAGTTGGAGTACGCGCGCGGACTACTGATGATAGAGGAGCATAAAAAAGCACAGACGATCGCAGAAGCCATTGCATCGAAGTTACCAAACAGTGCCGAAGCGCATCTCATCAATGGGCAGCTACAACTGCATAACGGTGAAGAAATTGCTGGCTTCAATAGCCTTAAGCACGCTTTTAATATTTACCCTGAAAGTCGCCGCGTCGCCTTTATCTATGCTGTTGAAAATTATAAATTTGAGCGTTTCAAAGAGGCGATTTCCATCATCAATAAACTTTTGGGAAACCATCCGAAAGACATTGAAGCGATTGAGTTAAAAGCTCAAGCTCACCACGCCATTGGGCAGAACGATCTGGCTCGAGCAGCCTACACTGAAGCCTTTGAGCTTGATGAAAAAAACCTTCACTCAGCTTTCGCTCTCGCTAAGCTTGAGTCAGATTTAGGCAATAAACAGCAGAGCCTAGTCATACTCAAAGACTTACTGGACAGAGACAGTTCTTACATTGATGCACGCGAGCTTCGCGCTAAAATCCTGTGTGATTCGCGTCAATATGACGAGTGCATCAGCGAAGCCGATAAACTTCTCGGACTTGATAAAGATAATGAGCTAGCGAAGCAATTGGTAGAGTCTCATGGTGATAAAGTTACACCAGAAGCAGAGCCTGAAGACGAGTCAGAAAGCGAAAAAGAAGAAAACTCGGATGCAGACTCTTCTAAGCCGGATTCAGACGAAAAACCCAAAGAAGACGATCCAAAAAAGGACGACGATAAAAAAGACGACTGAGGTCGTCTTTTTTGTATGAGTTAAGTCAGGTTAAAACGCCAAAGCCTCAAACATCACTTTGCTCAAGAAAAACCTGGGCTAAGCGCTCAAACCCAGCTGCATCATCATTATCAAAGCGATCAACCATGGGGCTGTCGATATCCAAAACGCCTTTTACAGCACCATTAACGATCAACGGCACCACCACCTCACTTTGGGATACAGCATCACAGGCAATATGCCCTTCAAACTCATGCACATTCTTAACCAGTTGAGTTTCACGAGTGGTTGCAGCCGCGCCACAAACGCCTCGGCCAAAAGGAATGTGCACGCAAGCAACCTTTCCCTGATACGGACCTAAAATCAAATGCTCAGCCTTATCAGGATTTGTGACATAAAAGCCGGCCCAATTTAAGTCTGGGATCATTTGAAAAATAAAAGCAGAGGTTTGCGCCATATTGGTCATGGCGTTGGTATCCTGCCCCAACAAAGCTTCCAACTGGAGCGCTAATTGGCGGTAATACTCAGGCTTATCGTTGCGATAATCTTCGATTTGGCTACTATCTAACTCAAACATGGGCTTTTAGCCGTTTAAACATATAATTTGCGCACGATAGCCCACTCTTTGACAGATGACAAGGTTATTTTATCAAGCTCCTTATTACTTTAAGGAATAACTAGATATGGTGTTAATTTGCCTCTTTTACCACTAGCCATACGCAATTTCTCGCGGTAACATAAGTGCTGTATTGAGTCTTTCAAAGAGTTTTAGGAGTAACAGTGTCAATTACCACCAAAGGCAAACGTAGCCCAACCGCCTCCCCCTGTATCGGAACTTGCAGTACCGTTCTTGGCGATGAAGTCTGTCGTGGCTGTGGCAGAACCTTTGATGAAGTCTTAAATTGGCATAACTTCACCGATAATGAAAAAAAAGCGGTCAATTTTCGCCTAAAAATGGAAGGCAAATTAAAGTTCTAATACAATACCCCTTCTTTTTTAAACGTATAACACGAAACAATTACCTTAATAAGCCGAAACGGAGCTTAACACTATGTTAGTAACTATTGTCGATGCCCTTGCGGGGAAACCAGGCATTGGTGAAGAAGTCACCGTCCAAGGGTGGGTTCGCACTCGTCGCGACTCAAAAGCTGGGTTGTCATTCATCAACGTGCATGATGGCAGCTGTTTTAATCCTATCCAAGCCGTAGTCGACAATACTATTGAGAATTACACTTCTGAAGTGATCAAGCTGACCGCCGGCTGTGCCGTAAAAGTCACTGGCACATTGGTTGAGTCGCAAGGCAAAGGCCAATCCTTTGAAATTCAGGCGTCAGGCGTCGAGGTTCTAGGCTGGGTTGAAGATCCAGACACTTATCCAATGCAGCCAAAGCGTCACAGCATGGAGTTCTTGCGTGATAACGCTCACCTACGCCCTCGCACTAATATTTCTGGTGCGGTGGCGCGTGTGCGAAACACCATCGCTCAGGCAATCCACCGCTTCTTCCATAAAAACGGCTTTAACTGGATTCATACACCAATCATTACCGCCTCTGACGCCGAAGGCGCTGGCGAAATGTTCCGTGTTAGCACGCTGGATCAAATGAACCTACCGAAAGATGACAAAGGCAATATTGATTACAGCAAAGATTTCTTTGGCTCAGAGTCGTTCCTAACGGTATCTGGCCAGCTAAACGTGGAAGCTTACTGCATGGCCATGTCTAAAGTTTATACCTTTGGCCCAACGTTCCGCGCTGAAAACTCCAATACCAGCCGTCACTTGGCTGAGTTCTGGATGGTTGAGCCTGAAATTGCGTTTGCAGACTTGAACGATAACGCTGACTTAGCAGAAGACATGATGCGCTATGTCTTCGAAGCCGTATTGAACGAGCGTGAAGACGATATGGAATTCTTCCAGCAGCGCGTCGACAGCGAGTGCATCAACCGCTTACGCAACGTCATCGACAACAAGTTCGAACGCATGGACTATACAGACGTCATCGATATCCTGAAAAAGTCAGACAAAAAGTTCGAATACCCAGTTGAATGGGGCATCGACTTACAGTCTGAACACGAGCGCTTTATCGCCGAAGAACACGTGGGCCGCCCTACGGTAGTCATGAACTACCCGAAAGACATTAAGGCCTTCTACATGCGCTTAAATGACGACGAGAAAACCGTTGCCGCGATGGACGTTCTAGCGCCAGGCATTGGTGAAATCATCGGTGGTGCGCAACGTGAAGAACGCTTAGATATGCTGGATAAGCGTATTGCTGAAATGGGCTTACCGGCTGAGCATTACTGGTGGTACCGCGACCTGCGTCGTTATGGCACAGTGCCTCACGCAGGCTTCGGCTTAGGCTTCGACCGCTGCGTATCGTACGTCACAGGCGTCGCCAATATTCGAGACGTGATTCCATTCCCACGTGTACCGAATAACGTGAGGTTCTAGCTTTACTGTTATCTTTGCATAAACGCCAAGGACGGCGGGAATGCAGAAAATCCAATAGCACCTCTCTTATCTGAAGAAGCATTCCCGTTCAAAATTTAGTAACCCACTACCTTTAGAGCACTAACCCTATTAGCTCGCACCTTTTTACCCCTTTAAAAGTTAGCCTCAAGTGTCCATATTACCGGGCAAATTGGGCATGGATAGCCCAATTTAGTCAAAACGAAACAGGGATGTTTCGTTTGACGGCTCGATCAGTAATATGGACATTTGAGGGATGTCCAACGGACCTAACTTTGGGGGCGAGTTTTTTGGTTCGTTTTTTACTCGTTTAAAAAATGAACATTAGAGTTTCTTTATAATGAAAGTTGAGATGGAAATAATAATTGACATTAAACATTCAACTTTTGCAGCCTTTTTTATATGCTGATATAGTCAACGAAGTCATACACGGTAAGGATCAGGCATGAGTCAGCAAAACAACGACAAGACTAGCGACAATGACAAGCAAAAAGTCACTAAGTCTGGCTATAAAAGCGAGATTACTCAGTTTCTCGAAGAGCTAGATGAAACCATCAAGCCAGACTCCCCTGCCCGCCAAGCTGAACGACAAAAATACGAAGAGATTAACGCCAAGCGCGATAATCCGGACTACGAAGAAAAACAATCGAAATTATGGAAAGGCTTTTAATTTCGTTGAAAGTTTTTAATGGGACTTGGACATGCGCACATTATTTCTGACGCTAACACTGCTGTTGGCAACGTCACCATCGCTTGCTGACATTGGCGATAACGAGCTCACGGTTGAAGAGCAACGTTTAACCGAAGCTAAAAAGCAACTTCCCGAAATTGTAAACCGTTATGACGAAACGATAGAAGCTTTTAAGCGCGAACTTCAAGCCAGCCCAAGCTTTGATAAGACGCTCGCCATGACGACCCAATACGCGGAAGCGCTGTGGCAAATAGCAGTAAAAGACTTACAGACGACAGACTCAACATTTGACGACCGTCCTCTCTACTGGGCTCGCCTAAAAATGACCAAAGCCCTGCGCACGGAAGATCTTGTTAAGCCACTCAAAAAATCAAAAATTGATGAACTGGAAGCCATTATTGATCAAGTTTCCAGAGGCTACAGCACCTTAAGCTTTAATCAAGAATCCGATATCAAAATATTGATTACTGGCTTTGATCCTTTCCTACTCGACAGGAATATTAAGCAAAGCAATCCCTCAGGAGTCGCCGCATTACGCTTAGATAACACCATCATCGAAAAGTATGGTAAAACGATAGAGATCCAAGCGGCCATGTTCCCTGTGCGCTACCAAGATTTTGATGAAGGCATTGTCGAGAAAGTCGTTAAGCCATTCCTAAAAGATAACTCTATCGATATGTTAGCGACCATCAGTATGGGCCGTGAACATTTCGATTTAGAACACTTCCCAGGGCGCCGTCGCTCGTCTTCAGCACCTGATAACAACAATATCTATTCAGGTGGTTCAGCAGCTAAACCCGTTATTGGAAAGCTTGGTGAGAAACACCTCGAAGGCCCAGAATTTGTCCAGTTTTCACTGCCCTACGAGGCCATGATGAAAACCAAAGGCAAATATAAAATTAACGATAATCGAGAGGTCACAACGATTGAAAAAACCTTTAAGCCAAATAGCTTAGAAGAATTAAAAGGCGCAGTAGCCGTCGAAGGTGGTGGTGGCGGCTACCTCTCCAATGAAATCTCCTATCGCACGGTCAACCTAGGCAATAAACTAGATACAAAAGTCCCCACAGGGCATATCCACACACCACGAATTAAAGAATTCGATAAAGACGTAATTAAAGCAATTGTAGAACAAATTAAAGGAATGCTGGTTAATGGAGTTATCGAAGTTAAGCGGTAAAGCACTCACCTTTGCGAAGGTACTTTACGCAATAATTGCTATCTGCATATTTGGCCCAATTGCCTTATATTGGTGCCTTGGCGTTATTTTTACACCTCTTTTCATATATGGATTGTTTTCAGAATCAAGTTTGGAACCTTTGATACCTATTAGTCTTGTTACATTTGGCGGTTTTTCTTTGATTTGCTTCGCTATTCTTAATCACCAAATATTGAATAATAAGATAAGGCTCTACGAGATTAAAACAATACATATTGCTGCAACGATAATAGGATGTCTTATGTGTATTATCGCAGCCTATTTTGTGAAGACCATTGTTTTAACGCCGATTGCTTTAGTCATAACTCTGTACTATTTTGGTTATACAAATAATCGAATAGATATGGGCGCTAGCCCCACCTCACAAAATCATCCACCTCAGGAACAGACTTAGGCTTAAGCTCTTTAGACGGCGTGCCTAAGTAGATAAAACCGACAATGGTATCTTCAAAGTCTAATCCTAGTGGCTGCTTCATGTGGTCATTAAAGGCCAAACTTCCTGTACGCCAGTAAGCGCCATAGCCTAAGTCGTAAGCCCCAAGAATCAAATTCTGCACCCCTGCCCCCGCTGACAAGATTTCCTCAACATGCGGCACCTTAGGGTTATTCTTCGCTTTAGCCACCGCTACAACGACCATAGGCGCGCGGTGAGGCTTGTTTTTAATCTTCTCCTGCTTAGTCACATCAAGATCAGGATCATCTTTCAGAGAAGCTTGAAGCAAATAGTCACCAAAACGACTCAAAGCCTCCTCACCCTCAAAAACAATGTACTCCCAAGGCTTCTGCCCTTTATGATCAGGCGCACGTAAAGCCGCCCTGAACATCAGCTCTAAATGCTCTTTAGAAGGCGCAGGCGCTTCCAAGCGACCACACGACACACGATTAATAATAGACTCGATCATTGTGAATGATTCTCAATTAGAATTTATGAATGAATAATACAATATGTCGTTGGGATTGGCTAATGAAGAGTTGGTTACCGTAGCCTCGATTAGCGGAAGCGTACCAATGGCACTTCCTTTGGTCGTAATCGAGAGAAGTGGTAATCTGTAAGCTGAAAACCTCGAAATCACTTACGTTCTTTCGAGGCTACGGTTGCTCTGACTTACTACACCAGTTCATGACCGCAAAATCTTTTCCATAGATTTGCCCTTGGCAAGCTCATCAATCAACTTGTCGAGATATCGAATCTTGCGCATCAGCGGATCTTCAATCTCTTCAACACGAACGCCACATACAACACCCTTGATGAGAGATACGTTGGGGTTAAGCGTCGGTGCCTCGGCAAAGAATGTGGCTAAGTCACTCTCGGCGCCAATCTGATTAGCTAGATCATCAGAGCTATAACCGGTAAGCCAACAAATGATTTGTATGACCTCCTCTTCAGTTCTGTTTTTCTTCTCAGCCTTTTGGACATAGAGAGGATATATTTTTGAGAATGCCATAGAGAAGATTTTGTGATCAGACATTTTTTAATCTCCTAAGTGTATGTAAATGTAGCCTCAAGTGTCGGCGTAATCGAGAGAATGGTAAACTATCAACATAAAACCTCGAAATCGTTTACGCTTTTTCGAGGCTAGGCTTAATCAAAATAATATACTCTGACCCCATTAACTCGACTCGATCATTGTGAATGATTCTCAATTAGAATTTATGAGTGAATGATACAATATGTGGTTAGGATTGGCTAATGAAGAGTTGGTTAAGGTAATGGATTATAGAGGTACTGTATTTAATGATGGGAATATCTGAGAAAACCCAGTTTCATTATCTCCAACAGTGAGTACGATAATACTGTTTAGGGATGTAACATAGCCAACTTGTTCCCTGCCTACTCCATTAATGACAACGGTAATAGAGCCTTCACCTGTATCAGTCTGCTTAAAACGATATGTACCACCTGACTTAAGATCGAAGCTTTCATACTCACCAGACGGGAATTTAAGAACAACATCAAAGTTTTGACTCGCTGTACTTACAATATGAAAATGCCCTTCCATCATAAATTGCTTGTCGATCTCTCCACGAAGTAGCCATGCACAAAGACAGCCCACAATAAAACTGATAAAAATAGATAGCAGTACTTTAGATTTTTTCATACTTTATATGCAATCAACGTAAACTCAGTTAGGCAAAATGAATGTGGCCTCGATTAGCATTAGCGTAATCGAGGGAGTTGGCAGCCTGCCAACTGAAAACCTAGCAGCCGTTTCACTTCTTCGAGGCTACGCTTGCTTGGGACAATATTACTGTACCAATTAACCATCTAATAAACATAATCCAGTCCTTTTAATTACCATTTTAAGATGTTGGTTATATTGCTCATGAAACCTACCATGTATTTGGAACATCTTAATTTCGGCACCTGAGTTTAAGACCAAATAAGATGTCAGACTGTAGTTAACAGTGATATGTTCTCTTTGCCTATAATGCCCATCATAGTACTGATGATTTATAACTGACTTTAAACCTACAGCTTCCGAGCTTTTTAGATAGGTTGTCTTTAATAATATCAACCGTCTTACAATTATTATGCTTTCGGACTTCAGATCGAAGAAAATGGTCTTATAGTTAAAGCAAAAAAAGACTGTTAAAACTATAAATAAAACTGGATAAAAAGCTACCCCAGCATTCTTTCTATCAAATACAGGAAACCAAAACTGCCATAAGATGTAAGCTAACCATACTAAAGAAAGAGTCAGCAATAAAAAACCTATAAACCTGCCTTTGGAACTAGGCTTATTACTTATCGTTACCACATTATTTTCAGTAGTAAAATTATAGGACATAATTTTTAAGCATCATACCGGAATTAAAGGTTGGAACCATAGCGAAAGCTTAATCAATGAAAGTGATAAATTATTAACAATAACCCTCTGCGCTTGCTCTAATAAATAATAGCAAGATCAGTTGGTTGTGGGAAGTGATCTGGTTTTATATAGAAATAAAGTGTTGTCATCCTGACGAAAGTCAGGATCTAGTGACTTTGTTATGAGGAAAGCAGTCTCGGAAATAACCAAGTTGTCGTAGGGGCGCAGAGTTTTTCTTTCGTAGGGGAGGCAGAATTTTGCTCCCTTCGGGGAGTACTCAGCACATCCTGTGCTTCGCCCTTCGGGCCAGCGTCGCCCTGCTCCGCTGTTAAAATTTGTTCCCGACAAATTTTTCGAACCCCTACAGGGGATCTCCACCCCCATACAGAATACGCAGACATAAAAAAACCCAGCTAAAAAGCTGGGTTTATTTATGTGGTATCCCGTAGGGGAGTCGAACCCCTGTTACCGCCGTGAAAGGGCGGTGTCCTAGGCCTCTAGACGAACGGGACACAAAACTTGTTGTTTGAAGCGGTTGTTACTGTATGCCTCAAACGCGGGCGAAATAATAATGTTATCGGGTATCTTTGTCAAAGGTTAATTGCACTTTTTTTATAATTTTAGCGTTTTTTTTGTTTTTAGCTCTAAAATCAATCACTTTGCTTAAATTTCAAGCGCTTAAAACGAAAAAGCCGCCAGAGAGCTATCCCTGACGGCCTGTCACGACTCTTTGTTTTGAGTATTATGATTGGTCGGCTTTACGCTCTTTCATGCGTTTTTTCTTTTCCGCCCAACGTGCTTTCATTTTGGCTTTAATTTCTGCTTTTTTGGCTTGTTGCTCTGGCGTTAGTAACGCGTTGATTTGGTGGCTGGCATTGGCTTTGATCACCACTTTATCAGCGAATACGGATTGATACTGAGCATGAAGGCTGCGAACGGCTTGTTCGCTGTAGTCTGGGCTATTCACTAGGTCGCGAAGCGCTTGCTTGTAGGCTTTGAGTGATTCATGTAGTCCTTTCTTCTGCTCTTTGGCGTTTTTCATGATACTTTTGACTTCAGCTTTTTGTTCATCGCTAAGGTCAAGCTTCTTAAGGATGTACATACCGCCGCGATCATGTTTTTTTGCATGTTTGTGGCTATCATGGTTTGGGCCTGCTTGCGCCGGTGCTACGGCAAATGCTCCAGCAAACAGAGCAACCATTGATAAGTAAGCTAAAGGTTTCGCTAAAGTGTTCATAGTATTTCCTCTCAGTCGGTGTATTTATTTTGAACACTGATCAGTCTACGCCGAGCTATACAAAGCAACGCTAAGCCAATGTAAAGTTTAGGTAAAAGTAGTTTATTCAAAACGTTAACGAGGCTATAACATAAGGTAGTGATATTACTGCAAAAATCCGCCTAGCACCCAGTAACAATACTCATGAGCAAACAAGTCTTAATAATTGATGATGATAAAGAGCTTTCGAGCTTGCTGCTTGAATATCTGACCAGCGAACAAATCCACTGCGATCAAGCTTTTGATGGCGAGTCAGGGCTGAACTTCTGTAAGCAAAAGCCGTATGACCTGATATTACTGGATATTATGATGCCGGGCATTGATGGGCTGGAAACTCTGAAACAGCTGCGTCGCTTTAGTAAAGTCCCGGTGTTAATGTTGACCGCCCGTGGCGAAGATTACGATAAAATTCTTGGGCTTGAGCTGGGCGCGGACGATTATTTGCCCAAACCTTTTAATCACCGGGAACTGCTGGCTCGGGTTAAAGCGATACTGCGCCGCTTTGACTATGCTCAGGAAGAAAAGAAAAGTAATATACAAAAAGCGGGGACTTTGGTGATGAATCATAATACCCACATGGTTCATATCGCTGGCGAAGAAGTTGAACTGACTGGAACCGAATATCAGTTTCTAGCGTTTTTGTTGGAGAACTTTGGTAACTTGGTCAGCAAAGACGAATTAAGTAAAGAAATTCTTGGTCGTCGTATTGTGCAATATGATCGCAGTATTGATGTTCACATTAGTAACCTGCGCAAAAAATTAAAGTGTGAGTCTGAGTTGGAAATTAAAACCATTCGGGGCTCAGGCTATCGACTTATCAGCAAAGAACTTTCGGATACTCCATAACGCGATGTTGAAAACTTTAAATCCTTTTAACTCACTCTTCGGCAGAATCTTTTTAGGTTTCTGGGGAACGGTGATCTTTATCGTTGGTATTGTTTTACTGGTAAACCAGCAGCTGGCTACCTGGGACAAGGTACGCCCTGCTGATAAGTATCAACTTAAATCGCTGTATAAAGTCTCTGACATGTTGACTGAAGCACCACATTACACTATTGAAAAGCTTGCCAAAAAGCTGGAAAACAAGTTTAAGAACACCATGATTGTGCTGAAAGATGCCGACACCGGAAAAATGGTTTACCCACCGAAAATTCATCCAAGGTTAAATAAAGGCATCATTTCTAATTTAGCCTTAAAAGCTGAGCCTCTCCAAGTTCGAAGTGAGCATATTACGGTGATCGGGCCTAAGCTTTTTGATCGCGGCGACAAAAGCTATCAGCTGATGTTAATTTCTAAAAACCGTCACTCCGATCATTTTTGGGCACAACTATGGAAAATGCCTATTTGGTTAAAGCTGATACTATTAGCGTTAGTGACCCTAGTCCCCTGCTGGTTAATTGCGCGTAACATCAGCAAGCCCGTGACCAAACTCCGTTATAGCAGCCAAACGCTCGCTAGCGGCGACTTACAGCATCGTGTCGAAGGCTTTGATAAGCGTCAGGATGAAATTGGTCATCTCGCCAATGACTTTAATAACATGGCCGACAAACTATCTTCCTTGATCAGTTTATATAAACGCCTCTTAGCCGATGTGTCCCACGAGCTTCGCACGCCGTTAACACGTCTTGAGTTGTCGCTGGCGATGGCTTTAAAAGAACCCGAGAATAACCAGCGTCAGCTTGCACGAGCAGAGCGAGAACTGCATAAACTGGATGATATTATAGGTAACGTTTTGCGGTTGGCAAAGCTGGAAAATCATGAAGTGTCTATCGAACAAAAGGAAGTCGATTTAACCGACTTACTATCGCAAATTATTCGCTCCTGTCAGCTGGAGGCTCGCGCCAAACACATAGACATTCACAGCGAGATTAGCGATGACTTGACGCTAATCGGTGACGAGATTTTACTCAGCTTTGCATTTGATAATGTGATTCGTAACGCCATTAAGTACAGCCCCGAAAAGAGCTGCGTATCCATTAGCTCGACGCAAGATAACGCCTATATTCGAGTCATCATTCAAGATCAGGGCACAGGCGTGGATGAGCATGAGCTGGAACAGCTATTCGTGCCCTTCTTCCGTGGCAAGCAGGCGATGCAGGAATCTAATGGTGCAGGACTTGGACTAGCTATCGCCAGCAAAGCTATTATGCGCCATGGTGGTACTATTTATGCTGAAAACATCACATCACAAGATGCTGGAAGCGCTGGTGAATTGTTAGGACTGAGTGTTACTATAAAGTTACCCATTCACGTTACCGCTTAGTGTTATGAGTAAAAAAATCAGTTACCGGCAACAGTTGAGCAACAACTTGATTGCTATCGTGAGCCTACTGGTTGCCGTGGCAGCCCTGACGTATAACACTTGGCGCAGCTCGACTACTGAAGTAAACCGTAATTACCGAAATGCATCCTTCCAACTGATCATACAGCTGGCTGAGCTACAGAGTATAACCAATGAGCTTCACTTCAATGCCCCGACAAACAATGACCAAACTTGGCAACGCTACTTCGATAAAAGTTTAATCGAAGGCTGGGGGCACATAGCCCTGATTGAAGACTTATCCCCCCTACTCTCTGATGACTTCACTCAAGAAGCACAACATCTCAAAGACACGTGGCAACAATACCACCGACAACTCGGTACGAAGCCCTCCGCCGAACAAAATATCACGAGTCACATTCAAAGCATGCGAACTATGACCAGAGAGTTTATTTCGACATTGGATTAGAGATCTAAGCAGTAAAGGGTAAGCCTTTTACTCTCTGTAATCCTGCGCTTTACAGGTTTCAGTGACTTTATTGCAGAAGGCAGAAACAATCTTGGAATTACCGAAGCTAGCCGAGGGGCGCAGAGTTTTGCTCCTTCGGGGAGACCGAAAACTACGTAGGGGAGGCAGAGTTTTGCTCCTTCGGGGAGGCCGAAAACTCCAATCATCCATGGTTGTCGTCGAAATGTTTAAAAGCTCCGCTACGGGAAATACAGACATAAAAAAACCCAGCTAAAAAGCTGGGTTTTCTTTATGTGGTATCCCGTAGGGGAGTACTCCGCGCTTCCTGCGCTCCGCCCTTCGGGCCAGCGTCGCCCTGCTCCGCTGTTTAAATTTGTTCCCGACAAATTTATCGAACCCTTACAGGGGTTCTCCATCACCCTAGAAAATATACGGATATAAAAAAGCCCGACCAAATGGTCGAGCTTTATTTATATGGTATCCCGTAGGGGAGTCGAACCCCTGTTACCGCCGTGAAAGGGCGGTGTCCTAGGCCTCTAGACGAACGGGACACAAAACTTTTTAAATCAATGTACTTTTTGCTAATGCGCGGCGGATACGAAGGAAGTTTATTCTAATAAACGACTGAGTATCCAACAATGCAGTAACGAAAAGTGGTGGAGCTAAGCGGGATCGAACCGCTGACCTCTACACTGCCAGTGTAGCGCTCTCCCAGCTGAGCTATAGCCCCCTAAACTGGCGCGCATTTTAGCACGGAGGTCGATCCTGTCAACTGCAATTTGGTGGATTTTATCGACTTGCTGGAGAAAGCTTTGTATAGTTCTGACATCTACATAACCAAGTGGGACAATTCTATACTCATGAAATACTTAGCTTTTATACTTAGCGCCGTTATGGCGACTCAGGCTCAGGCCGATCAAGCTAAAGACTTTACCGCTGAGGATCTGGTCACGTTACACCGCGTTGGCGCAGCGACCTTATCACCCGACGGCAAAAGCGTTGCGTACCAATTACGCAGCACCGACCTCGAAGCAGACAGGGGACGTTATGATATCTACATGGTATCATCAGACGGTGACAACACTCAACAAGTCACCACGCACCCCAGCTCAGACACCTCCCCTACTTGGTCGTCAGATGGACGCAAGCTTTTCTTCTTATCCAGCCGTAACGGCTCTAATCAGTTATACGCTTTCGACGTTAAAACAAAAAACATCTCGCAAATAACTGACTTCCCCGTTGCTGTGGATAGCTACAAGCTTTCCACTGACAACCAGCACATGGTCTTCAGTGCAACGGTGTTCCCGGAGTGTAAGGACTTGATCTGTAGCAAGAAAAAATTGGCTCAGCGTAAAACTCAAAAGGCAACGGGCAAGTTATACGATCAAACTTTCGTTCGCCACTGGGATCACTGGTTAGACGGAACGCAAAGTCGATTATTTAGCGTGAGTCTGGCCAAAGCTGATAGCGAGTCTGTGGTTCCACTCTCACACGCCTTGAATGGTAATGTCCCATCACGTCCATTTGGCGGTGCTGAGGAATACACCATTAGCCCTGATGGTAAAACGGTGGTGTTTACTTTGCGCATTGCGGATGACAAAGAATCTCGTTCGACTAATTTTGATATCTACTCGACGCCTATTGCGGGCGGTCAAATAGAAAACTTAACCTTAGCTAATAAGGCGTGGGATACACAGCCTGTATTTAGCCCTGATGGCACTCAATTAGCCTGGTTAGCCATGGACCGTCCTGGCTTTGAAGCCGACCGACTCCAAGTCCAGATTAAAGACCTAAAGAGCGGCGAAGTGACGAATGTTACGAAAGACTGGGATCGCTCTGTGTCGAGCTTCCAGTTTAGTCATGATGGAAAGACCTTATATATCACTGGTAACAATATTGGCAAGAAATCGCTGTGGGCTTTTGATATTGAAAGCAAAGAGCCGACACTACTGACCCATACAGGTTACGTTGGTGGCGTTAGCGTCGGTTCTGACCAGCTGATTTTTCAATACGATGACTTGAAGCGCCCAGCTGATCTCTATCGTTTAGATTTAAGTAGCGGTCGAGCACAACAGATTACTCAGGTTAATAAAGCTAAGCTGGCTAATTTACAGTTTGGCGATTACGAGCAGTTTAGTTTCAAAGGCTGGAATGATGAAACCGTTTATGGCTACGTTGTTAAACCTGCCGACTTCGATCCTGACCAATCCTACCCGCTTGCGTTTTTAATCCATGGCGGCCCACAGGGAAGTTTTGGTGATCACTTTCATTACCGTTGGAATCCACAAACATACACAGGCCAAGGCTTTGTTGCCGTCATGATCGATTTTCATGGCTCAACGGGTTACGGACAAGAGTTCACCGACTCAATTACTGGCGACTGGGGCGGAAAGCCATTGGTCGACTTGCAAGAAGGCATGACGTACATCGATAACACTTACTCGTACATAGATACCGATAATAGCTGTGCACTAGGCGCTTCTTATGGTGGCTACATGATTAACTGGATTGCAGGTCAGTGGCCGGATCAATTTAAGTGTCTAGTCAACCATGATGGCATCTTTGATAATCGAATGATGTACTACGCCACAGAAGAGTTATGGTTCGTTGAGTGGGAGAATGGAGGCGCCTACTTCGACACGCCTGAAACGTTTGAAAAACATAACCCAGTTCATCATGTTAAAAACTGGAAAACGCCGATGCTCGTCGTGCAAGGCACAAAAGACTTCCGCGTGCCTGAAACTCAATCGCTAGGGACCTTTACAGCGCTTCAACGACAAGGCATTCCAAGCCAGTTGCTGGTGTTTGAGGACGAAAACCATTGGGTATTGAAACCAAACAACAGCATGCAGTGGCATCAAGTTGTTAATGACTGGCTTCATCAATGGCTTAATAAAGAGTCTCAAAGGTAGCTTGTCAATCGTACTAACTCATTGAAATAAAAGGTGCTTTCGGGCACCTTTTTTTATGTATCCATTGTGTGTCGTTTGAAACATTTGTTAACTTTTTGTCACTACAAAACATTAGTTATCGGACCTCTCGCTCCGTATAATGTAATCATCAAAATTTTTCTAGTGCTAACAGTACTTTGCGGGGCTTTATGAACAAACGAATTATTTTAGGAACAGTTATTCTTATCGGAAGTTTTGTGGGAATTCTCTTATTGAGCTCTTTAAAACCTGAGCCACCAAAGAAGAAGCCCGTCGTTCAGGCTACAGTTGTGGAAACAAAGGTTGTTAATAAAGAGTCAACTCAGTTCATCGTTGACAGCCAAGGTCCTGTACAGCCAGTGACCAACACCAGTTTAGTTGCTGAGGTTAGTGGCCGAATCACTAAAGTATCAGACAAATTCCGCGTAGGCTCGTTTGTGAAAAAAGGTGACTTACTGCTTGAGGTCGATCCTGCCAACTACATTGCCAGCGTGCGTTCAGCCGAAGCTAACTTAGCGCAAGCTAAAGCCAACCTACAAAATGCCCAAGCAACGACCGACCAAGCCCGTAAAGACTGGGAGAAAATTGGTCGTGGTGAAGCTAATGATCTCGTGTTGAGAATCCCCCAGCTCAACCAAGCAAAAGCATCAGTACAGTCAGCAGAAGCAGCGTTATACAGAGCGCGCCAAGATCTGGAAAGAACCAAAGTTAAGGCGAGCTTTGACGCACTGGTCAAGTCTAAAAATGTTGGCCTAGGCCAGTTTGTTAATATGGGCTCTCAAGTCGCTGTCCTTTTCGGTACTGATACGGCTGAAGTTCGGTTGCCAATCCCTGATCAACAAATCGCTTATCTCAACCTTCCAAGCCAAGGTAATGACAAAACTTACCCTGACGTTCGTTTAAGCGGCGTTTTCGCTGGCGAGGAAAAAGAGTGGTTTGGTAAATTGGTTCGCACCGAAGGGGTGGTTGAGGAAAGTAACCGTTTAACTTACCTTGTTGCACAAATTAACGACCCTTATGGTTTAGACAGTCAAAGAGAAACCCCTCTACGTTTTGGTACCTTTGTTAAAGCTGAAATTGCTGGCAAAGAAAAAGATGGCCTCATCACATTGCCTCGCCAAGCGCTTTACTATGGATCAAAAGTACTCACTCTGGTTAATGAAAGTGAAATTCAATTAGTCGATGTTGAGCTAGCGCGTACTGAAAGCAATACAATCTTCGTTAGTGCTGGACTAGAAGATGGACAAGAAGTCATCACGACTCCTGTTCAAAATCCCGTAAATGGTATGAAGGTTAAAAAGCTTTCAACGTTACAAGCAGAGCGACAGAAAGCTGCCGAAGAAAAGTTAGCGAAGCAAAATGAGGATGATGAGCAGTCCAATAACGAATCTGAGTCTGGTGAAAAGTCACAAACGGCTTCTGTGAGCCAATAGGAGTCGAGTATGTCAAAAGAATTCGATACTAACACCGGCATCATTTCATGGTTTGCTCGCAACTCGGTTGCAGCCAACCTGCTTATGATTGCCATTATTGTTGCCGGTATTATCGGCATCACAAAACTGCGTCAGCAAGTCTTCCCAGACATGGTGACCAATTCTATTAGCGTACAAATCCCTTACCCGGGAGCTGCTCCACAGGAAGTCGAGGAAGGCATTGTTATTCTCATTGAAGAGAATATTAAAGAGATTGAAGGCATCAAAAAAATCAACTCCAGCGCTCGTGAGGGCTCGGGAAGCATTAATATTGAAGTCGAAGAAGGCTATGAAGTCGCATCAGTACTTGATGAAGTGAAAATACGCATCGACTCAATCCCTAACCTTCCGGACTTGGCTGAGCGTCCCGTTATTTACGAAAACCGCATGCAGCGCCAAGTGATGTGGATCAGTGTTTTTGGTGATGCTGGCGAAAGAGCTCTTAAAGAATACGCAAACGACATCAAAACTGAATTACTGTCACAACCCAATGTGTCCATTGTACAAGTTAATGGTACACGCCCCTATGAAGTTGGCATCATGGTCAGCGACTATCAGCTACGAAAGTATGGCTTAACACTACAACAAGTCGCGCAAGCAATTCGTAGCTACTCACTCGACCTACCAAGCGGCACGATCAAAACTCGTGGCGGTGACATCCTAGTTCGTACTAAAAATCAGGCGTATACAGGTTTAGACTTCGCACAGATACCATTAATGACGTTACCCGACGGGACTTCATTATTAGTCGGTGATATTGCTGCGATTGATGATGGTTTTGCTGAGTATCAATTTATTTCGCGTTTTGATGGCAAAGACTCGGTCAACATGCGCATCCAAGCATCGCTAGAATCTGACGACCTATTAATCGCAGAGGAAGTTTATGCTTACCTAGATAAAAAACAAAGTGAGTTACCACACGGTATTTCCGTTGATGCATGGGGCGATGGTACTTATTACTTGAAAGGCCGTTTAGAAATGATGCAGAAGAACATGATTGCCGGTGTTATTCTGGTCTTTATCGTTCTGGCTTTATTCCTACGCTTTAAACTCGCCTTCTGGGTTATGGTTGGTATTCCACTGTGTTTCTTGGGTGCATTCGCCTTGATGTACATGTACCCAGCATTCGCCATGACCATCAATATGATCACCCTCTTCGGCTTCATACTGGTTCTGGGAATTGTGGTCGATGACGCGATTATTATCGCAGAGAGTGCCTGGTCATCGATTGAAAAGCACGGGCACAGCGTTGACAGTGTTGTTAAAGGCGCGCGCAAGGTTGCACTACCCGCCACCTTTGGTGTACTCACCACCATGGCGGCATTCTACCCTACTCTAGCCATCAGCGGTCCTTGGACCAATGCGATGGCGTCAATGGGATTGGTCGTTATATTCTGCTTAATGTTCTCGCTAGTTGAGTCAAAGTTAATTTTGCCTGCTCACTTGGCTCATATGAAACTGAACAAAGTTGAAGACACCAAGAACCCAGCCTTAAGAAAAGTTAAGCAATTTTTCCGCAGTATTAGACTAGCAATCAGTGGCGCATTAAAACGCTTTATTAGTAATGTTTACGCACCCGGTCTGAAAAAACTTTTACACTACCGCGGCTTAACCGTTCTGAGCTTTATCTGTCTGTTGATGATCACCACTGTCGGATTTATCAGTGGTGGCTTAGTCAAAACAACCATGATGCCGAATATTCCTGGCGATGGGGTTTTTGTTGAAGTCAAAATGGCGGAAGGCTCTACTGCCGAGCAAACCATTAAAAGTATTACCATCGTCGAGCAAAAGCTTAATGAAATTCACGAAGAAGTTAAGGCTGAGTATGGGATTGGTGTTAAGCAGCACTCGGTAACGTGGAGCAATAATAATACTGGCGCCTACATGTGGACTGAGTTGGTTAAAAGCGAAAATATGCCCATTAACCAATACGAGTTTACTGACATGTGGCGCGATCGCGTAGGCCAACTCCCCTCTGTTCAAGAAGTTAGCTTTGGTAATGGCGGACCAGGTGGCGGCGGTGTTGGATATCGCTTAATTGGTAGCGATATTGATGAGTTACAAATCGTTTCAGAAAAAATTAAGACCAAATTGTCTGAGTATGATGGTGTTTATGACATCAGTGATGGCTTATCCGGTGGTAAAGAAGAAATCGTTGTCGACTTAAAACCTCACGGCCGTAACTTAGGTCTAACCGTTCAGGGCTTGTCGACACAGGTACGAAACGCTTTTTACGGTGCGGAGGCGCAGCGCTTCTTACGCGACACAGAGGAAGTCAGAGTTTTTGTTCGCTACCCGCTTGAAGATAGACGCTCTATCGGTAATTTGGAGCAAATGCCTGTCAGAACACCTAGTGGCGAGTATGTGTCTTTCTCAGATGTGGCGACTTATAAAGTGAGCGAAGGTTACTCTCGAATTTCACGCATTGATGGCGTGCGAGCAAACCGAATCTCAGCCGACGTCAGTCAGCAGGCCGCAATCACGCCTGGGCAAGTTCACAGTGACATGATGCAGAATGTGATTCCGGACATTCTTCAGGAACACCCATCGGTTAAGTTAGTGCCTGGTGGCCCAAGTGAAGACGAGCAAACTTTAGTAGGTGAGCTAGTACTAGGCGGGCTTATCGCGTTGATGATGATTTATGGCTTAATGGCTATTCCGCTAAAGTCATACGTTAAACCTGCCGTTGTTATGTCAGCAATACCTTTTGGTATTATCGGCGCAATGTTTGGTCACTTACTTCTAGGCTTAGATCTAAGCATGTTCTCATTCTTCGGTATTATTGCTTTATCAGGGGTGGTTGTGAATGACAGTCTATTGATGGTTGATTTCATAGGTCGAGCGCGTGAAGAAGGTATGAGTCGCACCGATGCGGCAATCAGTGCCGGTACTCAGCGCTTCCGTGCTATCGTCTTGACTTCATTGACCACCTTCTTCGGCTTACTTCCAATTACCATGGAAACAAGTCTACAGGCACAGCTGGTCATCCCAATGGCGGTGTCACTGGGCTTTGGTATCGTATTCGCGACTTTAATCACCTTAGTTTGGGTTCCTTGTTTGTACGTGCTCATGGGCAATACTCGTGACTGGTTCCTTAAACGCGATGCGAAAAGCTTAGAAGCTAAGCAGCGTGAAGCCTACGAAAATAACTAAATATCACTAATCAAGGTTAAAGGGGCTTCGGCCCCTTTTTTATGCTGATTAGCATCTTAGGAATATCACCGAAATTACATAAAATCTAGTTGTATTCACAAGCAGGACCTTTACACTATTCTTAAGTCTTTCAGAATCTAAATTTATGCTTAAGAGAACTAAAATTGTCGCCACATTAGGCCCAGCTACTGACACTGAAGAAGCAATTCGTTCTTTGATTGAAGCTGGCGCTAATGTGTTTCGCCTTAACTTTTCCCATGGAGAAGCCGAAGACCATATCCAACGTGCTCAAAAGATCCGAAAAATCGGCAAGGATATGGACAAGTACATCGGCGTTCTAGGCGATCTCCAAGGGCCTAAAATCCGAATTTCAAAATTCCAAAATGACAAAGTGACACTTGAAGCGGGTCAACAATTCATACTGGATGCCGAGTTAGACAAAAACTCTGGCAACGACCAAGCCGTAGGTATTGATTACAAAGATCTGCCTAACGATGTCAAAGCCGGTAACCATCTCATGCTAGACGATGGTCGTATTCAGTTCGAAGTCACAAAAACAACAGCGACAACTATCGTCTGTAAGGTCATCGTCGGCGGTATTTTAAGTAATAACAAGGGCATTAACCTGCTTGGAGGTGGACTCTCGGCACCGGCTTTAACGGATAAAGATAAGCAAGACATTAAAACAGCCGTCAGCATGGATGTGGACTACTTGGCCGTGTCTTTCCCTCGCAGTGCAGCGGACATTGAAGAAGCCCGCCGTTTATTACACGAGGCAGGCGGTAGCTCCGCATTAGTGGCTAAGATCGAGCGTGCTGAGACCGTCAATGATGAAAGCATTTTGGATGACATCATACTGGCTTCAGATGCCGTTATGGTTGCTCGAGGTGACTTAGGTGTCGAGATTGGTGATGCCCAGCTGATCGGCGTGCAGAAGCGAATCATTGAACGAGCGCGCGTCCTTAATCGTGTCGTGATCACGGCGACTCAAATGATGGAAAGCATGATCCACAACCCCATTCCAACTCGAGCCGAAGTCTTCGATGTTGCCAATGCTATTCTGGATGGTACCGATGCAGTTATGCTCAGCGCTGAAACAGCGACCGGCGACAACCCTGCCCGCACCGTCGATGCCATGGCCAATGTTTGCCAAGGTGCAGAAAACCAGTCGCTTGCAAAGACCTCAAATCACAGAATTGATATTGAGTTTGAACGAGTGGATGAAACTATTGCTATGGCAGCCATGTATAGCGCCAATCATCTGAAAGGCGTTAAAGCCATCATCGCTCTAACGGAATCCGGCTCGACCGCACTCTGGTTATCAAGGATTCGCTCCGGCATTCCTATTTTTGCTTTAAGTCGAAGTACTCGGACACTACGCAAAGTGTCGCTTTATCGGGGAGTAGAAGCATTAGAGTTTGATCCTACCGTATTAGCCAGACACGATGTAAACCGCCTGGCGGTAGAAGAGCTTGTCAGTCATGGACATGTGCAAAATGGTGACCTTGTGATTATTACGAAAGGTGACTCCATGGGCACACTTGGTGGTACCAACGCCATGAAAATTGTTCGCGTTGGTGAAGTCATATAAGACAAGGCTCGTCTTAATAACTGATAAACAACACCACACCAACAAACGCAAACACAATGCCTAGAAGCTTTCTTCTAGGCAGCTCCTCTTTTAAGAATAACCAAGCAAAAATCACGATAAAAACATTGGTCGTTTCGTTAAGCACCGATGCTGTACTGGCGTCAGTATATTTATAGCCCGCAAGCCAAAAGATCATGGTGATATAAGTTGCCAGCACACTCGCGGTGATTAACCAACGCCAATCACGAGGTTGCTTAATGTCATGAATCACTGTAGTCAGTTTTTGGGTCAAGGTAAGAAAGAGTAACGTTCCTACAATTCCCCCTAGTAAGCGAAGGGTAATGATCCAAAAGAACCCATCACCTTCGATAATTCGTTTAACCATCACGATACCAATCGCGTTTAGTAGAACCGCCCCCATAGCAAATCCAAGTCCTTGAAAAAACGTGACTGCGTCAACGTGCTTTCGATTTTTTTGATAGGTGACTAGAAAAATACCCAGTAACACCAAAAGAAAAGCAGCGAACTGTACAAGGTTTAAATGCTCACCTAAAAAAATCACCGACAGAATAACCACAAAAGGACTGTACAAACTGGCCACAATTGCCGTATTGCCTGCGCCTACTTTTTTTAACGCTTGGAAGTACCAAGTATCGGCAACAGCGATTCCAATAAAGCCACTGACTAAGACCAAGCTCCATTCCCATCCAGTCAATTGTGGCAGTACAGCCCCTTCTACCATTAGGGCTGTGGGTATCAATAAAGATGCGCCTAAGATATTTTTAAAAAGGTTTAAAGAAGTCGCGCTTAAGGTTTCGCCAGCCTGTTTGAACAGAATAACAGCCGTCGCCCAGGTCAGTGCGCTGGCCAAAGAAAATAACTCTCCAAGGCCAATATTAGCCGTTTCAATAAATGCTAGTGACACATGAATCCTGTTAGCCGCGTTATACTGACTGCAAAATTATCACATTAACTTTGATGAGGACAGAACGGGAGAATTTTCACTGAGGGAAATCAGACAGGAATCAAAACGGTATAATCAATATCAAGAACAAAATCATCATGAAGCTTAGATTTTTCAGACACAGCCTTCTCAAACTGCGGTCTAAGCGCTTTCCAGGAATTATTCTTATAGCCCAGCGTTCTCAAGCGCATCGCACCGAACCCAGCTCCAAGATCAGCAGTCTTCACGACTTGTGTCGCCGCGTAGATGGTATCTCCTGCAAAACTCGGATTTAGGTGGGAGCCAGCATTAATCGCAGCCACCCATTGAGCATTAGCCAAACCATTATGAGAAATAGAGCGGCAGATGGAAATGATATGACCACCATAAACAAGACGCTGCTTGTGAGTTGAAGAAGCCATTTGATGATGATTAAAGTGCACTTTGGCATTATTCTGGTACAGCTTTGTGGCCATGGTGTGCTCACTATCATCGATCGTTAAACCGTCAATATGATCTATCCACTCGCCTTTGTCATAATCATTTAACCGGAATGACTCCCCGCTTAACCGATTATCGTAGCCCGATAAAGTAAGCGACTGAGGCGTTGGCAGGCTTTCAAAAGAAACGCTGGAAGATAATTGAGGTTGTACTGCAAAGGTATTTTGCATGCCTTCTTGACGCTTATTCACCATGACCCAGCGCTTCCAACTCAAGACCAGATAACCTTGCTGATTCATTGCTTTTGAGTGAACGTAGACGATTCCAGTTTTGCCGTTAGAGTTTTCTTTTAAGCCGATAACTTCAGATACGACCGTAATAGTATCACCCACAAAGACGGGCTCAATAAACTCGACCTCAGCGTAGCCTAAGTTTGCAACTGCATTTAAAGAGATATCGTTGACTGTCTTGCCGAAGGCGATCTGGAATAACAAGATGTTGTCGATAGGCGGTTTTTTATAACCTAACTGCTCAGCAAACTCATGATTGCAATACAGGCTATAACGACTTCCGGTAAGTGCAATGTAAATGCTGTTATCAGCTTCTGTAATGGTTCGGGCTGTAGCATGAGAAAGAACCTGACCTAAGGAAAAGTCCTCAAAAAAATGTCCCGCTGAAGCTTTATTCATAAGTCCCTCAATGCTTATCTAACAACACCCAACAATTCATTCTGACCTATCGCTTTGACGGTATTGTACAAACTGATCACACGCTCAGCCCACTCTCGTAGCGATGGTTCAATAAGCCTATCATCAATAACTGCTACATTGCGACCTTCTTTATTCGCTTTCTCGATAGCCTCAATAATCGCTTTAGCTCTGGCAATATCGACCTGCTTAGGAGTAAAGGCGTCATTCGTATAATCCAGCTGGATAGGATGAACCACGGCCTTTCCATCAAAGCCCAAGTCACGCGCTTGTCGGCAGGAAAACTCACAAGCCTCAACACTCTTGAGATCAAAGTGAGGCCCATCAATCACACATTTTTTGTAACCGCGAGCCGCTAAAATCACCAATGACAAGCTGGTCAGCAAGCCGAGTCGATCTTTAGTTTGATTGATTTTCAAATCATTTGAAAGATCCGTGGTGCCCATAACCACAGCAACCAACCGCTCACTGGCAGCACAGATTTCTTCAGCATGTAACACACCCAATGGGCTTTCAATATTGATCATGATATCAATCTGATCATCCCTATGTTGATCAATTTTCTTGATCGCATCCTTCAACTGCTGAGCCGATTCGATACGAGGCAACATGATGGCATCAATCTTTAAATCGGCAATAGCTTTTACATCATCCTCACCCCACTCACTGTCCAAGGAGTTTACCCTAACAACAACTTCTGAATGCTGATAATCATCAGACTCCAGTAACTTTTTTCTTAATAGTTCACGCCCAACAGCTTTTTGCCCGGGAGGGACTGACTCTTGAAAATCAAACACAATACTATCCGCATCCAAGGTACGAGCTTTATCCATATAACGCTCAACATGCGTTGGAACATAAAGCATTGTTCTGCGCGGGCGATAATTCATCGTGGTTTCCATTAGTTTGTACCTTTGTTTCGAATGTCTTGAATCAATGTTTTACGGAGAACTTTGCCGTTTTTGGTTCTCGGATAGCTCTCCATGAAATGAACTTTTTTGGGGGCTTTATACTTTGCTAAGTGCTTTAGGCCATAATCCAACAACTCATCTTCTGAAAGCTCGTAACCAGACTCTTTAATCACACAAATAGAGACCAAAGTTTTATCGGGACCTATCTCTTCGCCTATAGCAACACAGTCAGCAACACCATCATGAGCCTTAATTACACGTTCGACTTCATGCGGCGACACCCTAAAACCAAAGGTATTAATGATGTCGTCTTTGCGTCCTAAAAACCAAATATACCCCTGTTTGTCTTTTCTTGCATAATCGCCCGTAAAGAACCAGCCGTCATGACGGGCTTTCTCAGTTTCATCAGGCAGTTGCCAATAGCTCAAAAATAGACCGGGGTCATTTTCATGAATACAAATCATGCCCTCTTCCCCTTCTTTAACGGGCTTTTGATTTTCATCAAGCAACTCAACATAATGACCCGGCTGGACAAAGCCGGCAGCACCAGGAACAACGGCTGCATCTTTATGTTGCGATATATAGTAAGAGACCTCAGACATGCCGATTGCTTCATAAATAGGCTTACCAAATCGCCCTTCCCAGGCTTGCTGCATTTCATCCGAAAGGTGTTCACCAGCACTCATGCAATGCTTCAGGCTGGGTAAGTCGCTTGCTTGGTAATCTGTTTTCTGGATGATCTGCCGGTAAATGGTCGGGACACCAATAAAGATGGAACACTCGTGCTTTTGAATAAGCTTAGGCCAAGTCTCCGCATCGTTGCCGCCTTCATAGGCGATCACGGTATGACCATGCAAAAGTGGATCCATCAGCGCCGAACCGAGCACATAAGTCCAGTTAAATTTACCGGAGTGCATAATACGCTCAGTCTTGGAGTCATCTAAATCAAACCAATATTGACTCGCCGGTAGTCGCCCTAACAAAGCTCTCTGTGCATGTAGCACACCTTTTGGATAGCCGGTAGTTCCGGATGTGTAAACTAGGTATGCTGGGTCATTAACCTTACTACGATGAGATTGAAACTCACTGGACTGCTCCGCTAAAGCCTGAGTCAGCTCAACAAGCTTATAGCGTTCACTGGGCTTAACACTACTCGATTCAAAACCACCCTTCCCGATCAGCAACACCAGTTCAACTTGCGTATCACCCAATTCTGCGGCCAACTCAGGCCACATAGCCTTATCCGTCACTAAAACCTTAGCGCCAGAATCTTTTGCTAAATAGGCCACTTCGTTAGCGGATAAGAGCGTCGAAGTCGGCACTGCAACAGCGCCAAATTTTATTGCGCCAAAAAACGATACAGGGTATTCAATGGAGTTTGGCAAACGAATCAAAATACGCTCACCGTGGGTTAAACCATGTGAGTCCAATAGGTTCGCAAACTGGGCAGTTAAACAACTTAATTCGTCATAAGTGACCGAGGCTTGCCCTAACACGTCATTCTCAATAATTAACGCTTCTTGTGACGCTTTATCAGTGCTAGTGTGCTGATCAATACAAGCTTCCGTGATATTGAAGTACTCAGGAAGATCCCAAGTCCACTGACCATCGCTCCGCTGCTTTAATATGTCATCAAACTGATACTTCATATTAGATCATTCCGTACGGCCAGTTTTCACGGATAACATGAACCGGTAAGCGCTTGATGACGTCCATAGCGAAAGCCTTATCCTTATCCCCCAAAGACTTGAGCGCATAAGCTCTTAATAAGCTTTGCAAAGCTTTACCAAACATTGGTGGATCAAGCATCTCACCTTCAAACTTAATCGCTCCACCTAATAGCGCATCAGCTTCAATCGCCTGCTCTAGTATGTGCACATTGCGTTTAATTTGCAGTGGTGATGGCGTAAATGCAGTTTTACATAAGTGGACATGAAACGGATGAATGACTTGTTTTCCAGTCAGCCCCATTTGCGCCTCGACGAGTGCATGTTGATGGACCACATGAGACTCATGCTCACCATGCAAGTCTAGCCAACGTCTAACTTCGTTTGGCTCGATATAAGACTCAGGCATGGGCGTTTTATTGATTAAAACCTCAACACCACCAATAACCCCTTTACCGGCTATGCGAGCCTCAAGTAACAGCATTCGAAGATACGTTTTTAACTCATCAATCCAGCCTTCTGGCGTTAAGTGAATCGCCATCGCCTTAGAAAAATCGTGAATCCCAAAAACCACATGCCTAACTGTCGAGTATTGCATCAGCTCTGGAGAAATTTTTAATGAGCGAGGATGCTCAATGATTGGTTGGATTTCAATTTTAGGGTTCACACCGACCAACCAAGCGGATAAATCTCTAATTTCAGCAGCGCCGTAAACTTCACCGGCCTTGGCTAGGATAATGACATCAATATGCTCAGCACATTCTTTAATTAACTTCAGGTCTTCTTCGTATTCGTCGGTACGGAAAGGGTTAATTCGCAAAGCAATTTGGAACTGACGCTCTTCAAATAAAGGCAACTCTTTGCGTAGCAACTCACGGCTCATCTCTTTTTGACGACAACCGTCCTCTAAATCAAAGAGTAGCGTATGAGCACTGGTATTGTGCGCGTATTTGCGCATTCGATTAGACGCCTGCTCCATGGTTTCATAAATGCCGTCCGCTGGAGAGTACTTTACTGGTGGATAATACAGCTGTATTCCTGGCCAATATCCCCCCAAGACCATTTGCTCATCAACTTTTTCCAAAAAAGAGTGTTCTTGCATCATTTCAACTAATCCGACCAGTGGTAGTTGATAAATAAACCACATTCAAACGCTTATTTCAAATTATTGTTTGAATTTTTCTAATCTATCGTTAGTATAAATCAAACGATAGCTAATGCGACTTTTCAGAAGTATTAACTATGTCATTGAGTTATAAGGAGAAAATAGTGAGTTCGATGGTTCACCCAAACGAAGCATTGTTTAATGCCGAAAAACAATTCCCGATTATTCCGACCTGCGAACACTTTGCTGGAAGTGAGAAGTTAATTATCAAGGCCTTAGAGTTACAAGATAAGTTTGGCCCAGTGTTTGATATTACCTGTGACTGCGAAGATGGTGCTCAGGCTGGCAAAGAAAAAGAACATGCC
Source organism: Kangiella marina (assembly GCF_039541235.1). Classification (NCBI taxonomy): domain Bacteria; kingdom Pseudomonadati; phylum Pseudomonadota; class Gammaproteobacteria; order Kangiellales; family Kangiellaceae; genus Kangiella; species Kangiella marina. The sequence goes on from NZ_BAABFV010000001.1 coordinate 402,372, forward strand.
GAAATGATCGCTCGTGTACTATCCAGCGACAACAATAAACATAATATGGCCGGCGTTCGAATCCATGATTACACTCACGATCATTGGAAAGCTGATGTCGATATCCTGATGCCGGCTATTGGCGATCGCGTCGCTTACTTTACCTTGCCTAAAACTCACCGAGCAGCACATATCGTTGAAATGGTGGATTACATCAAAGCCAAAGCTAAAGAGCATAAGGTCAATCGAGAAATCCCGATCCATGTACTGATTGAAACTCATGGAGCACTAAAAGAAGTTTGGGACATCGCAGCCATAGACTGGGTACAAGTGCTTGATTTTGGCATGATGGACTTTGTCAGCGATCATCAAGGCGCGATTCCAGCAGCTTGCATGCGCAGCCCTGGTCAGTTTGACCATCCGCTACTAGCGCGAGCTAAATCCGAAATGGCAACTGCCGCACTCGCCAACGGCGTGGTTCCGTCACACAACGTAACCTTAGATTTAAAAAATCCATACCAAACCTTTAAAGATGCTGAGCGGGCGCGTCATGAGTTTGGCTTCCTCAGAATGTGGAGCATTTACCCGACCCAAATTCAATCCATCGTCGATGCCATGAAGCCTGATTACTCAGAGGTTGACGATGCGGTAAATATCCTTGTCGCAGCTCAAGACAATCACTGGGGCCCCATCCAATACGATGGCGAACTCCATGACCGAGCTACTTATCGTTATTATTGGCAGTTATTGCAGCGGGCTCAGGTCACTGGATTTGAATTACCTGAAGAAGCAACAAAACGATTTTTTAGCTGACCGGTAAAGCTACATCATTGCTCATAAAAAAACGCGCCGAGGCGCGTTTTTTCTATTTCATAATTACAACTGAAAAGCGTAACTAAACTTAGTAAACAATGTTCTTCCTGTTTTTTTAAATCTCGATACAGAGTCATCTTCAAAACCATTGTCCGAATAGCCCAAGTAAAATGCCGTTCTAGGATTCCACTTGTAGGTATAGAGCAATTGTCGACTAATAAAAGTTTCCTGTTCAACCTGGCTCGGATCGGAGTATAGGGCAGTATTATAGTCCACATCACTGTATCGAACGATTAGGCGTAAAAAGCTTTTATCATCAAAGTGATAACTGGTGTTTAGGTTACTGATGACGGCATCAAACAACGGCTGCTCGTTGACGGTAAATTCAGTTTTGCGACGATCAAAACTTAACAACCAATGATCATTGACCTGCCACTCAGTAAATAAACTATAGGTGTCGGACTCGCCAGGTCTGTTATGCCTAAAGTCGATGGTATCAGCCGCTTCTAAATACACACCTAATCTCAAACTTCCAATAGGACGGAAGCTGCTTTCCATCCAGTAATACTGTTCATCAAACCATATCTGCTCGTAAAACGTATCTCGGTTGGCGCTACCAAAGAAAAAGAATGACCGATATTGACCATTCAATTGAAAGCCAACTTCGCGCTGCTGCTCGTATTTCTGCCCAGAGGTTAAATGACGTTCCTTGTACTCTCCACTAACTTTGTACTCATGGAAAAAATCGTCGTCATCGCCATACCAGCGACGCCCCACTCCTACAACATCTTTGGTGTTACCGACAACGCCTAAAAACCCTAAGTCGGTTCTAAAGTCATCATCAAAGTCAGAACGGGTGGCATACCAGTTCCAATGCTTGTCACGATGGCTATAATTTAATTCGAAACCTCTACCCGTAGTATTGGGTTCAAGCCCGAACCGTTGTTGCATATCCTCGGTGTTATCCGAGTCAGAGTACATCAACTGATAACGCAAGGTTCCTGCGTCGTAAAGTTTCTGGCTACCATCGATGGACAACACGGTATTCTCATAACCATCCGCCGAGCGGTTTGTCGCTAAAAAACCCACTTGAGAATTTTCACCAACATCTAAAGAATAACGTGCAGCGGCAACATCACTTTCAACATCACCTAAGTTACTGTCTCGTAAAGTATAAACCGAAGAGCTTTGTGCTCCTGGAATAATGAAGCTGGTGGTTTGATCGCGAGAAACCAGAACGCCGTACGAGTGACCACTGTTCTTACCCGTATACTTCACTCCAAAATCGGGATCCGCGATATTCCTTGTATGAAGTAAGTTATAACGGGTATTGAAATACTCGGCGCCATCCAAGAAGAAAGGTCGCTTTTCGGGGAAAAATAAAGAAAATCGGTTGTTAACACCTAGCTGGGCGGCATCGGTTTCTACTTGTGAAAAGTCTGGGTTAATCGTGGCATTAAGTACAGAGTTATCAGTGACACCCCATCGTAAATCGGCTCCAGCATTATAATTCACACCCTCGCTCTGCCATTGTGTTTGTGCCGGTGGGTTGCGAAACTCATTTTTATCTGCTGCGATATAAGGCGTTATTTCCAAATTGCTGCCGCTTACAATGTTATCCAGCCCTTCAGCTTTCGCTATTTGACAAAGAACGCAGCTCAAATTTTGATCATTAGGCGAATAGGCTAAACGGTAATGAACATCTCGTGGGTAAAATCGAATAAAATCGATACCCCAAGTTTTTGGGCCGTCAGTATTAGGAAAACGAAGCACTTTAAACGGTAGCTCAATTTCAACAGTATAGCCATCATCGTCAAAGTGGCCGGCACTCTCCCAAATAGCATCCCACGATGAATCCTCTCGCAACAACACATCATCTTCAATACTATCGCCTTGAATCCCTAATGGGTTAACAAAGAAATTGTAAGCTTTGCGCTCATCATTAAAGGTATCCACTTTAAAGCCGACGGTATCTTCGCCATAAATTTGGTCACGCTTCTTATAGGAGGCTTGTATGAGCTCAGGCTCAGGATCATACGCCTTGATAGCCACTAACAGCGAATCGCCATTTTCTGCTATGTAAGCAACGGTCTTTACTTTCGGTTCAACATTTTGGCTAGGTTGGGTTTCATAACGGTATTCAACTTTTGTCGCGTGTTGCCAAAAGTCCTCATCCATTCGACCATCAACGGTGATCTGAGCCTCAACTTTGGGGATACTAATGACTGATGCATTATTATTAGTCTCAGGCTGTACTGCCTCTGATTTACCGATAGAAACGGCAATCAAAGCTATCATTAGCAACTGCTTCATACGTACTACTTAACTTTATCGAAAGTGAATGATTATAACGTTCTAATTACTTTTAGTTTGAGAAAAGTGTATCGAAATTTATCGTCACTTTTGCATCATTTTACATCATAAAGAGAGTAAGAATAGAAGATTATGCTAAGACTTATTGCGTTCAGTAACTTCGATGAGATGAAACCCGAAAGGTGTTCTAACTGGCCCATGAATGACCTTCAGTGAACGGGTGAATACAACTTCATCAAACTCTTTAACCATCATTCCCGGTCTAAAAACACCTAAATCACCACCTCGACTCCCGGATGGGCAGACCGAATGTTTAACGGCCATTTCAGAAAAGTCCATGCCTGACTCGATGTTTTTCTTTATTTCCTGACAAAGTTGCTCGTCGCTGACTAAGATATGTCTGGCTGATGCTTTCATAGTCTCCTCCCTTTAAAAGCACCAGCTAGACTACACTAAAGATGGTTAATTGTGAAGCAGTTAACGCTTGATGATTTTTCTACAAGCTCCTAATAAACCTAGTAAAATTAGCATGAAGATTCCTGTGCTACCGCCTCCGGATTCGCTACTGGTGGTCGAAGAAGGAGGATTCGGGCTCGAGTCACGAGTATCGCTATTGGCATCTTCAAGAGGAACCTGAAGTAGTGGAGAGAACTCTGGCGATACATCATCTAACACTTCACCACTATTGGCATCGATAACTTCAAGCCTAAAGTCGTAGTAGTTTGCAGGATAACCTGACTGCCAGTTTCCGCTTATTTCAAACGCGTCTTCCGAGCTGTAACCATAAACAGTAAACACATCGGTCTCTGTTTCAAACTGCCACGAACCACCATCAGTGCGTTGGTACAAGTTGACATAGACATCACGGTCAGCGGTATCTTCAGTATCAACATCAAAGGTTATCGTGAACTCGCGATAAAAACCATCGTCGTCGCTATCAGTGAAGATTTCAGTTTTAACATTATCGACATAGGTATCACTGGTAACGCCTGTCGACTCATAAGTTTTATCTTCTAGCGGTAAATTTGCCAAATCATAATCATCATAAGGATCAAGCGTATCAACAGTATCAGAGTAACCATACTCGAATAAGTCAATTAAAACCTCATAATTACCCGGTGGGAAACCCGTATTCAAGCGCGTAGTGACGCTATACTCATCCGAGCCATAATCATAATAGATCTCAAACACATCGGTTGTGTAATAGTGTGTCCACTGAGTGTCTCCTACTCGACGAATAAAGAGCTCGGCATAAACATCGAAGTAGTCGGCATAAGACGAGTCAACATCGAAATCAACCCGTAACTGGCTGTAATAACCATCACCATCATTATCATCAAACAACAACACAGCAGCGTCATGGATATAGAGATGACTCAAACCATTCTTTTGTGCTTTACCTGAAGATTTCGGTAACTTGCTAGTCTCTGCTCGATGCTTTTGCATCTCAGCACGAGTGGTATTTTTTTGGTTCTTAAAATCGAGGCTTTGGAATGCTTTTAATTCTTGCTCTAGATTGCTGCTCGATTGTTGACTTGAATAGACATTGGTACGTACAACAGAGCTGGACTGTCCTTTTAACGAACCAGTCTCAATATCATCGTTAACCACGGTGGTTGTTTTCGCGCGTTTAGCAATTGCGGTAGTAATAGTGGCGCTAGTTTCTGCACCTACTTGGATATTCTTTTGTTCAGCTTGACTGGCGTCGACGCCTGAAATGCTCAGCATAATGGCTGAGGCTAATACACTGTATTTATTGATTAATTTAAACATTTTCGTCTCCTATTCGTCATAACCAGCCCCGAAATCGGCTTACTCCCTTATAAAACTTGACCTCGGGGGAGCTTGCGTACTAGTACAACAAAAGTGAAATGAACCATAACTGAATCAATGTCAAAATTCGTTAAATACGCCAAAACCTCTACCTAGATATTTGCAATTAGTCTTATATAATGGGTTCCAATATCCAATTCTGGACAATCAAATAAGGTCAAACATGCCGCTTCCAAGCTTTAAAGTGCACTTAGAAACCAACGAAACTATTACGCCCAACATCCGTAAACTGGTGTTTCGGTTAGACGATCCTAAAACCATCACCTATAAACCGGGTCAGTTTGTTTCGTTTATGCTCGGCACTGAAGATGATCGCCCTATTAAGCGTAGCTACTCCATCGCCAATTTAGAAAAGGACGGAGATAACACCACCTACATTGAATTTGTTATCTCTTACGTTGATGGTGGAAAAGCCAGTGAGTTGTTTTTTAATGCCGAGCCTGGCATGGAAATGGAGATGACGGGGCCCTTCGGTCTGCTTTGTTTAACGGAAGAATTACCGAAACGTGTCTTTTTAGTAGGTACAGGCACAGGAGTCGCCCCTTACCGCTCAATGATTGAGCAAATTAAAAATCGAACTGACACCGAGTTTCACATTCTTTTTGGTGCCCAGTATTTAAAAGATATGTTCTACCTAGATGACTTTAAAGCGGTCGCCTTACTGGATCATGTGCATTTCCACCCATGCTTAAGTCGTGAGGACAAACCGGACTGTGTCGCCGGCTATGTACAAACTAAACTCAAAGAGCTTAACCCCAACCCAGAAACCGATATGGCCTACCTTTGTGGCAACCCTAATATGGTCGATGAAGTTTTTGAGATGCTTAAAGATAAAGAGTTTGGGGTTAAACAGGTTAAACGCGAAAAGTATGTCTTTAGTCGGTTTTAAGATTACTTAAGCGACGTTAACAACCGTTTAAAACTGAGCAGGTAATCAAAAATCTTTTTTTCGCATTGTGCTAAACTCCGCTCATTGAACAATAACAAGCTTAAACATAAACAGGAATCAGACATGAAAACATCAAACAAAACCACGGCATTACGAGCCTTGAGCCTCTCAGTTATTCTCGCTCTGGGAGCCTGTTCTGATAACTCAGAGACTACTCAGGCTGAAAAAACTGAACACACTGCCGCAGACAACGTCGCTGTGACGGACAAAGCCGAGCAAATGACGTCAGAAGAACCCGTCGCAGACGATTACTCGCGATTCGATATTTACGCTCCCTTTACTTTGACCAGCGATCTAAGTCATTTATCTGATAACCAGAAAGCCATGATCAGCCTATTAATTGACGCGGGCAAAATCATGGATGGCTTATTCTGGAAACAAGCATTTGGCGACAAAGAAGCCCTGTTAGCTGACATCGAAAACCCTAAAGCCAAACAGTTCGCTATCATCAATTATGGGCCTTGGGATCGATTGGACAACAATAAGCCCTTTATTGATGGCTACAAAGACAAATCAAAAGGTGCAGAGTATTATCCTGACGACATGACGGTCACTGAGTTTGAAAACTGGGAGCAACCCGGCAAAAAAGGCCTGTACTCTTTCGTACGTCGTGATGATCAGGGCAACCTGACACTTGTGCCTTATTCAGTGGCTTTTAAAAAGGAGCTGACAGAAGCCAGTGACTTACTTCGAAAAGCCGCTGAGTTGGCTGAGGATGAAGGTTTCAAGAACTACCTAAAACTTAGAGCGGATGCTTTGTTAACGGACAATTACCAGCCATCTGACTTCGCGTGGATGGACACTAAAACAAACCCTGTCGAAGTCGTGACTGGCCCTATTGAAACCTATGAAGACCAGCTATTCGGTTACAGAGCAGCCTTCTCAACTTACGTTCTTATTAAAGATCTTGAGTGGAGCCAACGTCTTTCTCGCTTCGCAGCGTTTTTGCCAGAGCTGCAAAAAGGCTTGCCTGTTGACGATAAATACAAGCAAGAGATGCCCGGCACCGACAGTGATTTAAACGCTTATGACGTGGTCTTTTATGCGGGTGACAGTAACGCTGGCTCAAAAACCATTGCTATTAATTTACCAAACGATGAAAAGGTTCAGTTAGCCAAAGGTACCCGCCGCTTACAGCTTAAAAATGCTATGCGCGCAAAGTTTGATAAAATATTAGTTCCTATCGCGGATGAGCTGATCGCTCAAGATCAGCGTGAACACATCACCTTTGATGCATTTTTCGCTAACACCATGTTCCATGAAGTGGCTCATGGTCTTGGCATTAAAAACACCATCAATGATAAAGGTACGGTTCGCAGCGCTCTGAAAGAAACAGCCTCTGCACTGGAAGAAGGTAAAGCGGATATTCTTGGACTTTACATGATCAGTAAGCTTTACGAGAAAGGCGAAATTAAAGAAGGCGAGCTAATGGATAATTACGTCACCTTTATGGCTGGTATTTTCCGCTCGGTCCGCTTTGGTGCGAGTAGCGCGCACGGTAAAGCCAACATGGTGCGATTTAATTTCTTCAAGGACAATGGCGCCTTTGAGCGTAACGAAAAAACCGGTCATTACAGCGTGAACTTCGAGAAAATGACCCAAGCGATGAATGACTTGTCTGAAAAAATTCTCGTGATTCAAGGCAACGGTGATTACGAAGCAGCTAAAAGCTTACTCAATACACAGGGTATAATCAGCGAACAGCTTGCAGCAGACTTGAAACTGCTAGAAGAAAGACAAATTCCCGTAGACGTTACCTTTAAACAAGGCAAAGAAGTATTAGGTCTTAAATAAAACACTCTTGCCACCCTTCGGGGTGGCACCCTCTAATCTCTTGCCTAGCTAACAATTGCCCCCTTTTTACTATAGAATATTCAGCTTATTACTAGGCTAACTTTTGGATATGGCAACTTTTTCCCTACTAGTCACAGCTAACCCATACTCGTCTCAAGGTCAATTTAGCGCCATTCAATTTGCTAAAACCTTACTAGAGCAGGGCCACGTCATTAAGCGGGTCTTTTTTTATGCTGACGGTGTCTTGGTCGCCAGCCGATTAAACTGCCCTCCTTCTGACGAATATCACCTGACAAAAACGTGGGCCAAGTTAGCCATTGAGCATAACTTTGAACTGGTCGCCTGCGTTACCGTAGCGATGAAGCGTGGCGTAACAAACGTCGCCGAAGCAGAGCGCAATGTGCTCATCGGAGATAACCTCGATCCAGCTTTTGAAATAAGCGGTCTAGGACAGCTCACGGAAGCTATGCTAGAAAGCGATCGATTAGTGAGCTTTGGGTAATGGCTATGAGTAAATCCTTATCCATCATCTTTAATAAGGCTCCTTACGGCACTCAGTCGGGCAGAGAACTGTTGGATATTGCTTTAATGGCAGCCGCCTTTGACATGGAGATCTGCGCCCTCTTCATTGATGACGGCATCTATCAACTTCTTCGAGACCAGCAGCCAGATATCCTTCATATGAAGAATCATAGCGCAACTTTTAAGGCGCTAGAGTTGTATGGCATCGAAACCGTTTTGGTGTCCAGTGAAGACTTACGACTTCGACATCTTTCGACGGAACAACTCATGCCTGTTGCAGAACAAGCCGAACCAAACAAAATTCAACAAGTCATTGCCCAGTCAGACTTTGTATTTATGTTGTGAGTGACCGATGAAGACATTATACATTCTTAACAACCCCAAATTATTCGATCAATGCCGTTCCGCCATGTCTGAAAATGACGCCATGTTACTGATCGAAAATGCCGTGATAGTGTCTCGACAATTACCTGCCATAGAACATGGCTTTGTCCTAGAGGAAGACCTTATTGCCAGAGGCTTAGCGCAAGACACAGACTGGACAAAAGTGTCTTACAAAGGATTTGTTGAGCTAACCCTAGAGTATGATAAATCGGTTTCCTGGTTATGATAGTGGATTTAAAGACACTCCCTCGCGATAAACAAGGCTACTTAACCGACTCATCGGTGTGGAATGAAGAGGTTGCTATCGCTATTGGTCAGGAAGAAGATATCGAACTGACCGATGACCATTGGCAAGTTATACGCTACGTTCGTCAGTTTTATGAAGAGTTCAACACCAGCCCGTCTATACGCCCTCTGGTGAAGTATTTAGCCAAAGAGTGGTCGTCTGAGAAAGGCAACAGTATTTACCTGCACATCCTGTTTCCAGAAGGCCCAGCGAAGCAAGCCACTAAAATTGCGGGACTTCCTAAGCCAGCTCGCTGTATCTAGTGGCTATAAAGGCGTTTTAGTATTGAAAATTATTGTTAAGGAATGATTCAGGTCGATTGTTTAGGATAGTAACCAAAGGTAAAATACTGCAACATTGTTAGTTTTGCGACGTTAAATCCTTGATTGAGGGGAAAATATGAACAAATTTATGTCTAAAGCATTGATAGCTTTAACATTTTTATCATTCAGCCTAGCCAGCTTTGCTTATCAAGATCCGAAGATTCATCTTGAAGAAGTGACGAAGAAAATTAGTGCTGAGGTTCTGAATAATAAAGATAAAATCAAAAATGACTCTGAATATGCCAAAAGCCTAATCCGTGACTACCTATTACCTGAAGTCGATAGTGAGTACATGGCTAAGCGCATTTTAGGCAAAACTTACTGGATGCAAGCTAGCGCAGAGCAACGTGAAAAATTCATCACTGAGTTTATTGGTTTGTTGTTGAATAGCTACGCCAAAGGTCTTGCCAATTATGATGGGCAACCGATCACTTATGACGACACCCAGTATTCTAAGAGTGGTAACTTGGCCAACGTGCGTTCTACCATCGTTCCTAATGAAGGTGAGCCTATTCTAATTGATTACCGCCTTAAGGTTCAGCCTGATGAAAAGTGGCTCGTCACAGACGTTATCATTGAAGGCGTCAGCATGGCCAAAAGTTATGCCAACCAATACCGTGAGCAAATTTCTAAAATTGGCTTAGAAGAAACATTAAAAAAGCTTGAAGCTGAAAATCAAAAAGCTAAAGAAGCAACTGAGATCAGCGATAAAAAAGTAGAACAATCATAATCGCCATTCTAGTGTACGCATAAAAAAAGCCGCTTAAAGCGGCTTTTTTATTGAGTGAAAAAGTTAAAGCTGACTTAATATATTTTCAGCTGAGCTTTTTTCAAAGCCTTTTTCATCCACCTCTAATGACGTCACAACGCCATCATCAGCAATTAATGCGAAACGCTTCGAGCGAACGCCCATGCCGAAACCTGTTCCATCCATTTCTAAACCTAGAGCTTCTGCAAAATCTGCATTACCATCAGCCACCATTAGCAAATTCTCAGCGTTTTGATCTTTACTCCATGCATTCATCACAAAAGCATCATTCACAGACATGCAAGCCACCGTATCAACGCCTTTATCTTTAAACTGCTCGTAGTTCACCACAAAGCCCGGCAAATGCGCCGCAGAGCATGTTGGAGTAAAAGCACCAGGGACGGCAAATAACACAACCTTTTTACCTGAAAAAATATCATCTGTTTGGATATCTTTTGGACCCTCTTCACCCATCACTTTAATCGTAACATTAGGTAATTTGTCACCGACTTTTATCATATCATCCTCTCTATCACTAAATTAAAGGTGCCTACTTACTCGTCAGGCATCACTATCCATAAAACAATGTAAATGATAACACCAGCGAAGGCGGTACACACGGTTAATAAAGCATAGATAATTCGAGTTAATGATGTATCCCAGCCTAGCCACTTCGCTAAACCACCACAGACACCTGCGATAACTCTATCTCGCGAACGCTTTAATTCAGCCATAAGATTCTCCTTAATAAACGTCATATCTATTTAATATAAGGTTAAGACGTTGAGATGCAAGGAAATAGTTTTGAACAAATGTAAATATTTGCGACTGATGCCTCACCATCTCGACATCAGTAAGGGCTCAATAATCGACTTTGCCTCTTAGCGATTTTTTCTGCGCATTTTGCTTTTTATTTTCAAGGCGTCTGCGCTTCGCCGCTTTGGAAGGTTTCGTTGGAATGCGTTTTTTGGGTGCTTTGAGGCAGCGCTGAATAGCTTGGCGAAGACGTTTTAGAGCATCATCTCGGTTTCGGTCTTGAGTACGATGGCTTTGTGCTTTTATGACTAATACGCCCTCAGTAGTGATGCGAGAGTCGTTACTGTTAAGCAACCGCTGCTTCACTTCCTTAGGCAAGGAAGAATGAGTAATATCAAAGCGCAAGTGAATCGCCGAAGCGACCTTGTTGACATTCTGACCACCCGCACCTTGAGCACGGATGGCCTGTAAGTCAATCTCATAATCACCGAGTGATATGCTTTTACTGATAAATAAGGCCATGAGTGTGGTTACTTATCCGTCATTTGGGTTTTTGCTGACTGCTGTTGTTTGGCTTGCTTTTTCCACTGACGACGCATAGCAATTGATGTCAGCACTTCAGAGCCGATGTGCTTTTCACCACGCGCTTTCGCAAGTTGCACCTGACGCTCACGCTCAATATAACGCTGACGTTGCTCTGGCGTTTGCTTATCGTAACAGTGAGGGCAGCTAACCCCTTTTTCATATTTTTCGTGATGCATTTCATCGTCGGTGATTGGCATTCGACAAGCATGGCACTGATCGTATTGACCTTTCTGTAAGTCATGATCAACCGCTACACGATTATCAAACACAAAACACTCACCTTCCCATAGCGTCTCGTCTTTCTCGACCTCTTCTAAATATTTCAGAATACCGCCTTCTAAGTGAAAGACATTATCAAAACCCTGCTCTTTTAAATAAGCCGTCGATTTTTCACAACGAATACCGCCTGTACAAAACATGGCAACTTTTTTGTGTTTCTCAGGGTCCAGGTTTTGCTTAACGTATTCAGGAAATTCACGGAAGGTTTCGGTTTTAGGGTTAACTGCACCCTTGAAGGTTCCAATACCCACTTCATAATCATTACGAGTATCGATTAGCAGAACCTCAGGATCTGAAATAAGTGCATTCCAATCCTTAGGCTTAACGTAAGTACCAACCACTTCTTTCGGATCAATACCCTCAACGCCCATGGTGACGATTTCCTTTTTCAATTTCACTTTAGTGCGATAAAAAGGCATGGTTTCGTCGAAAGACTCTTTATGATCCAGCTCGGCAAGACGCTCATCACTTTTTAGCCAAGCAAGAAGGTTATTAACACCTTCACGTGAACCAGCTACTGTTCCATTGATCCCCTCATGGGCAAGCAACAAAGTACCTTTAACCTCGTTATCAAGCATGACATCAAGCAGAGGTTGACGGATTTCTTCGAAATTTTCGAGTGTGACAAATTTATAGAGTGCGCAAACAACAACAGGGGTTGAAGCTGCATTTGATGCAGGTGTAGACATAATTCAATTTTCCTCAGCTGACTGGAACGTAAAACCAGTGCAAATTTCTGCCGAGATTGTAATGGTTTTTATGGCATTTGTGTAGGGGTTCTGGCTATTTTTTGTACTATTTGAAAAACCGCCATAGGATATGGTTAGCATTTATACGTAAACCAACGCTCCTATAACAGATGGATAACTTCAATTAATGCTTTCTGTAACGAGTAACCCTATTATTGAACACCTTAACCCCAGCCAAAAGCCCAAACATTGACGCGTTCAATAAGCCCAAAGTAGCTCCAAGTAAAAGGTCAAATGAAGTCTTACCATTAATACCAGCAACGATACCAACTATTGCGCCTAACACAGCGCCACTAATTGACAGTGTTATAAGATTGAGACAGTTAAAGAATCTTAAAAAATAAAAGGTCGGTAACCCTATAAATATAGTTACAAGGTAGCTAACTAAAGCCATTGCAAGGATAATACTAACCCCAAGATCATCGATACGCTGCCCAAGAATTAACGCCGGAATCGCTGAAAACAAAGGGATCATTAAAGGAGCGATTAATAGAGCCCTTATGACTTTATACTTTTCTTTTTGTTTAATAACCTTCTCACTTATCATTAATACCAAACATCATGTCCATGTTGCTTTAACCACAGCTCAGCTTTTTGATAGTCAGGACAATATTTTTCTACAAGCGCCCAAAATCGTTTCGAGTGGTTGAGGTGCTTTAGATGGCACAGCTCGTGGATAATCAGGTAATCAATCACAGAGTTTGGTGTTAATAAAATCAATTGGTTAAGCTGAACGACACCCTTTCTGGTGCAGTGCCCCCACTGAGTTTTTGTTTTCCTGAAGCGGACACCAGTAAGCTTACGTCCTAACCCCATATGCTCGGCCCAAGCTTTGACTTTACTGGGCAAAATATCTTTGGCCTGATTAAGGAGCCAGCGATCCATTTGTTTTGATAAAGACTCAGCGTTTAATTCGGTATTTTGAATGATGAAACCGCTGTCGGAGACCCTAATTCTATTAGCGCCTTTTTTAATGGATATGACTCTGTCTTTTCCAAGATAATGGATCAATTGTCCATCGCTAAGTCTTAATCGGTTTTCGTTTCGCTCTGCCTGCTCAACAAGTTTACGAGCTATCCACTTGGCTTTTTGATAGACAAAGCTTTCTATCCAATCTTGCGGCGCTTTTTGTGGCGCTCTGACTTTAACTTTTTGGTGATGGACTTCAATAGATAGGGTTTTGCGATCGCTTCTTATGATTTCATAATCGAATTTGTTTATACCTTCAAGCTCCACGCTAACCCCTAATGCGTATCAGCAATTTCATTGATCACCAAATGCCCTGAAGCCAATAATTTCTTTTGGCTTGCTGTCAGTTTTTTAACTTTTAGTTCCGCTTTAAGGGCTAATGATTTATTGCTGAATTCGGTGTGATAAATCATGGTCAAAGGCTGTCGACCACGCAAGTATTTGGCGCACTTAGGACTGTTTGATTGGTGTTCTTCAAAGCGACGAGTGAGATCGGTGGTTATTCCTGTGTATAAGGTTTCATCCCTGCAACGTAAGATGTATAAGTGCCAAGTGTCTTGTTCTTTTTCGGACATAGCTCATTATTCGTTGGTGTATAAACGCCCCGCCCTAATTAAGCGAGGTTTGAAGTATACATTTTCAACTGAGCTAACACTAACCTTTTTTCCACTCGAAGGTGCGTGTACAAATTGTCCGTGACCGATGTAAATGCCGACGTGAGAAGGTTTGCCATTGATGCGGTAAAACAACAAATCTCCCGGCTGAATATCGTCTTTATCCACTTCATAAGAAGCTGCTAACTGAGCATAGGATACTCGCGGAACCTGCTCACCAACTTTGGTATGTGAATAATAAACTAACCCACTGCAATCAAAACCTTCTCTCGGACTACTGCCGCCATAGCGATAATCCACACCGACCATAGACTGTGCGATTTGTGCAATAGTCAAACCTTTATCTTCCGTTTTGGGATTCTGCTGGTGCGCGATTTTATCACTGCGTTCTGTCGACGAAGTTTGACGCGGCTTACTGGCACAACTGACCAGCAGTAGACTGAGCACTGCTGAGAGTATTATCGTTGAGGTCGAGGTATGTCGTTCATTTTTCATGCAGTTAGACTAGCATGAGAAAGCTGAATTTACACTAAACGGAGTCCTGAATTGAGAAAACTGGCCAATAATTGTCATTGCCGTGGAGGCAGGAATCTCAAAAAATCATAGCGGGAATGACGGACATCAGTAATTCGGCAGACTGACTGGCGCTTCTTGCAACTCAGCAAACTGCACACGCAAGTCTAAAATTTGTTCTTGCCAATACTGTACTGAGCCAAAGTAAGGAAAGGCAAACTTGAAAGCAGGATCATGCCAACGACGAGCCAACCAAGCGCTATGATAAATCATGCGTAATGTTCGCAGGCACTCAACAAGCTGTAATTCCGCAACATTGAAATCACAGAATTCCTGGTAGCCTTCGATAATCTCCATCAACTGTTTTTGTTGTTGCTCACGTTCGCCCGACAATAGCATCCAGATATCCTGCACAGCCGGAGCCATGCGTGAGTCATCCAGATCAACAAAGTGAGGGTTGTCATCACGCCATAAAATATTGCCCACATGGCAGTCGCCATGAACCCGAATATTGCGCTGTTGACCTGCTCTTTGCCACCGCTCATCAACTAGATTCATCAAGTCACGGGCGATGCTTTCATACGGCATTTTGACCTCTGCAGGAAGCGCATGCTCGATAATATAGTCGATGCTGTCGTGACCGTAAGTCTGTGGTGTTAAAGCAGGACGATGGTGATACTCTTTTGCCTGACCCACTCTATGGATACGGCCCAAGAATCGCCCCAAGGTAAAAAGATTATCCAGATTATCCAGCTCTGGCGCATGCCCGCCTTTCCGCTCAAATAAAGCGCAATAGTACCCCTGATACTGAAACAGACTCTCGCCTTGTGTGATAATGGGTGCGACCACTGGAAGCTCTTGTTCAGTCAGCTCAAAACAATAGGCATGTTCTTCGAGTATTTGCTCTTTGGTCCAACGGTTGGGTCGATAAAACTTTGCGATAACCGGCGTCGCGTCTTCAATCCCAATTTGTAAGACGCGATTTTCATAACTGTTAAGGGCAATAGCACGACCATCCGAATAAAACCCTCTCGACTCAACCGCATCCAGAATAAAGTCTGGCGTTAATGCCTCGAAAGGATTTTCTTTTGTCATGCTAGTGTCTTTAGTCACAAGTGATTAACCGCCTAATTCATCATCAGCAACGAAATATCGCGGATCTTCGGCTGAGTTTTTTTCGACTAAGTTACCGGCTTTCTTCAGCAACTTAATACAGTCTGGACTCAGGTGTAACAAGTGAAGCTTCTTACCCGCTTTCTCGTATCGCATCGCTAAAGAGTCAATGACTTCAATACCTGAGTGATCCCATACGCGTGAACCCTCGAAGTCAATATAGACTTCGTCTAAGTCGGTACGCGCAGAAAACTGTTCAGCAAAGTGAGTCGTTGAGCCAAAGAATAAAGGTCCACGGACAGTATAAAATGCCTTACCATCTTTTTCCGTACGTCGTACGCGCACACGCTTGGCGCTGGTCCAGGCGAACACTAGTGCCGATAAGATCACACCCACAAACACAGCCATCGCAAGATCCGTGATCACCGTGACCACTGACACCACCACTAGGACAAAAGCGTCGTGGCGCGGCACTTTGCGCATAATACGGAAGCTGGCCCACTCAAATGTGCCAATAACAACGATAAACATCACACCAATCAACGCCGCAACAGGGATCTGCTCAATCCACTCTGAAGCAAACAAAATAAAGGCCAGCAAGAATAATGCCGCCGCAATACCCGATGTACGTCCTCGACCACCCGAATTCACGTTAATCAAACTTTGTCCGATCATGGCACAACCACCCATACCACCAAAGAAACCAGTGGCCGTATTGGCTAAACCTTGAGCAAAACACTCTTTATTGCCTTTACCACGAGTTTCCGTAATTTCATCAATCAAGCGTAAGGTCAGTAACGATTCGATAAGACCAATCGCCGCTAACACCACCGCATACGGCAAAATGATTTGTAATGTTTCAAAATTAAGGGGCACAGAAGGGATATGGAACTCAGGGAAGCCACCGCCGATACTTGCGATATCGCCAACAGTCTTGGTTGGCATATCGAAGCCTAGTACTAAAGCCGACACCACCAAAATCGCTGCAAGTGACGCTGGTATCGCCTTAGTCAGCTTAGGCATTAGATAGATGATCACCATCGTCAACAAGACCAGGCCCAACATCAAGTAAAGCTCTGTTCCTTGTAACCATGCGACATCAATGCTCGACCCTTCTAAGAAGGTGCCATCAAGCCAACTCGCAGCATTCTCGTCTTTAACGCCAAACTGTTTAAGTTGCGCAAGAAAAATGACGATCGCCAGACCGTTAACAAATCCCAGCATGACAGGATGTGGCACCATACGGATCAGTTTACCGAGCTTCATCCAGCCCGCTAGCATCTGTAAAATCCCCATCAGCACCACGGTTGCAAATAAATATTCAACGCCGTGATCTGCCACTAAAGCGACCATCACAACCGCTAAAGCGCCGGTAGCACCAGAAATCATACCTGGGCGACCACCGAAGATGGAGGTAATTAAACCCACCATAAACGCCGCGTACAACCCCACTAAAGGATCTACATTAGCCACAAACGCGAATGCCACCGCTTCTGGCACCAGCGCCAAAGCAACAGTCAAACCCGACAGTAAGTCATTTTTCAGACTCGCCGTCTTATTCACTATTAAATCAATCATTTTTCTTACCGAGCAGGTGAATTACCCCAGAACGGGGTCAGATAAGGCGCGCATTCTACAGAAAAGGCCGGTTGTTCTCAAATCACTACCGACCTTTCAATAAGTTAGCTCTCACTCGTAGCTTTATCAGGCGTTAAGCGCTTTTCGCTACCCATTGAAGCCGTCAGTACTTTTTTCATAGCTTCGCTTGGCGGCATATCTAGCTCTTTGATTTTATCCTTAGGCATGAACAGGGTAAAACCGCCGATTTGATAGCTCATGGGAATGTACACCGCTATCAACTGGTCACGCTCTCCTAGCGTTTCATCTTCGCTAGTCACAAAGCCAATCACCTCAGCACCGTCTTGAACTTCAACTAACACTGCCTTTTGTAACTTCTCTTTCTCAGAGGGTGATAAAAAGCGCACCATGTCGTTAAAGGCGCTATAAACCGCGCTCACCACAGGGATCCGCTCCATCAGCTTATTAAGGCCGCGAATAATCAGCTGCCCAAGGTACAGTCGAATTAAAAGTCCCATGCCAAAAATAAGCGCCACGCCCAAAATTAAGCCCAGTCCAGGCCAATACATTTTAGCGGGCATGACCAATAGCAATAGTTTACTGAGATAGGTCTCAAGCGTCGATACTAACCACACCAAGATGGCAATGGTTAAAATGATCGGAAGTATCGCGAATAACCCCTGAAAAAAAATTTTACTTAATGTTTTCATATAATGTTGTTATCAAAATGAATGATTATTGTTTTTCGGCAAAGTCTTTAAACTGCTGCATGTAACTCATGGTTTGTTTCGGAAATGCTTTCTTCATAAAAAAGCCCATGAACTTCATGGTTAAACTAGTAAAAGTGAATTCATTAATCGTTGTCCAATGGGTTTGGTCGCTACCGACTGGCTTAAAGCGATTCTCCATCCGATTAATGACTCCTTTGGTTTCG
Source organism: Kangiella marina (assembly GCF_039541235.1). Classification (NCBI taxonomy): domain Bacteria; kingdom Pseudomonadati; phylum Pseudomonadota; class Gammaproteobacteria; order Kangiellales; family Kangiellaceae; genus Kangiella; species Kangiella marina. Next base: position 420,406 of record NZ_BAABFV010000001.1, read on the forward strand.
TAAGTCGCTGTAAAGTCTTCTGGTAAGTTACGAGTTTCGATGGTCTCTACCATTTCACACTCGCGCTTCCCCATCAAGTAAACAATGCTCGACTTTGCACCCGGCTGCCCTTCTTCTCCACTGAGGTGCTGGAATGAAACCAACTCTGGCTGCCACTCTTTCAAGTTGTCAGGGTTATCGAATAATGTCACAACCTCACCAACTGGTTTATTAATGATAATGTCCAACTTATACTGCATAACCGCTCCTTAAATAGCTAACACCCTGATATCAAACAGTCTATAACGGCTATCCTTGCAAACCTAGCACTATTTTCCTAATCCTCTTTATAGGGTGAGTGCTCTAAATAAGACTGATAGTTAATCATGATCCATTCCTGCTCTTGGGCGACGGCATTTGCAATCGCCTCGCGGAAATTCCGGTGGCTGATATGATGAAAAGAACGTGTAAGGACCGGCATAAAGCCACGAGCTAATTTATGCTCGCCCTGAGCGCCTGGCTCAAATAATGCCAATTGATGCTTAATCGCGTATTCAATGCCTTGATAATAGCAGGTCTCGAAATGCAAAAACTCCACTTCCTCAAAGCACCCCCAGTAGCGGCCATAAAGCCCATCGTCTGAACGCATAAAAAATGCACCCGCAAGTGGCTCTCCGTCATGCTTGGCGAGTAACAGCAGCGTCTGCTCAGGCATCGCCTTTGCACAAGCAGCAAAGAAATTCTCACTCAGTTGCGCCCAACCGCCCTTTTTGTCAAACGTATTGCGATACATACGATCAAACAAGGCCCAGTCCTCAGCACTAGCGCTATGACCATCGAGCCATTCAAAGGTCCAGCCAGCTCCTGCTTGGTCAAAGCTCCGCCTTTCTCGTAGAATATTTTTACGCTTTTTAGCTTTGAGTACAGATAAGAAGTCAGAAAAACTTGTGTAATCACGATTGTGCCAGTGGAATTGAATGTCTTGTTTGGCGATCAACGACTCTGACTCAAGAATCCCAGCTTCCTGCTTGCCCACAAAATTGATGTGCCAACCGCTCATATGACTTTGTTCCGCCCACTGGATAGCCGCCCGATAAAGCGCAGGCCACTTCTCCGGGGCTAGCGAAGTCATCAACCTTGGTCCGGTAATGGGCGTTAATGGCACGGCCGTAAGCGATTTTGGGTAATACTCTAAACCATGACGCTGGTAAGCGTCAGCCCAAGCCCAATCAAACACATACTCGCCGTATGAGTGCGCCTTGATATAGTTTGGAAGGACTGCAACTAAACTCTGCTTCTCGTAAAAAGCCAAATGACACGGCTGCCACCCTTTTTTGGCGCAGACAGACTCCGTTTGCTCAAGAACCTTGAGGAACGCGTGCTGGATAAATGGATTGCTTGATTGTTCTTGCGGAAGGTGCGCTAACAGGGTTTGCCAATCGTCAGCATGAATTGCTTCGATAGAGGTTTTAAGCTCAAGAGTAATGGCGTCTGACAAAGCAAAACACAGGTTAAATAAGGATGAATTTGATTGTAACTAAGGGACTAACAACAAGCCAATAAAAAACCCGAACATCATGATGGGGAGATGTTCGGGTTAAGGGGTATTGGGGTAAAATACCTAATGAAACGATAATTTGGGGTAAATACTAGAACAATGTAATGACTAGCGCTGATAATACAACAGCAGCAATTACAGCTACTAATGCACTCTCGATATGCTCGCTCATAACCATCTCCTTTAAGATTAAGACCGTAAGTGTTTGCTACGAGGAGAATTATAGGGATTTTATGTGACAGTTTTAAGACATTTTCGCAGGATATTTTTTAACCTTTCGAATAAGTAAAACTAATAGAATGCAAATCTGAGATTAAAACTAGATTTAGAGTGAGAATAAGGTCACGAAAAGGCTGTTTTTGCCTAATTTTCGAGGGGTTGCCAAGAAAAACTAATGCAGAAATGAATCCAAAAAAGCCGCCCGAAGGCGGCTTTACAGACTCAACAAATGGTTGAAAATCTTATTTGAGTCTTGATTTACTCGTCGTCTGCTTCAATTAAGCCGCGACTAATCATCAAGTATTTCGGATCGGCCTCTTTACCACGGAACTTTTTGTACAGTTCCAGCGGATCTTGAGTACCACCTTTTGACAAAATAAACTCGACATACTTGTCCGCAGTCTCTTTATCAAAGATGCCGTTTTCACGGAATGCTTGATAGGCGTCAGCAGCGAAGATCTCAGACCAAATATAGCTGTAATAGCCTGCTGAGTAACCGCCGCTTGCGCTTGAGAAAATGTGGTTAAAGTACGTTGAGCGATAACGTGGCGCAATTTCTGGAATAAGCCCAAGCTCATCCAAAGTCGCTTTCTCGAATGCATCAGCGTCTTTAAGCTCACTACCATCGAGTGTATGCCAAGCCATGTCTAAAAGAGCTGCAGCCATGTACTCAGTGGTCGCAAAGCCTTGGTTAAACTTCGACGCCGCTTGGATCTTATTGATCAACTCCTGCGGAATCACTTCACCGGTTTTGTAGTGCTTAGCAAACTCAGCCAAAACTTCAGGCTCTAGCATCCAGTTCTCCAATACTTGCGAAGGGAACTCCACAAAATCGCGTGGAACTGATGTACCGGTTTGCGAAGGATAGACACCGTCTGACAATAGGCCATGCGCAGCGTGTCCAAATTCATGGAATAAAGTACTCGCTTGGTCAAACGTCAATAACGTTGGCTCATCACCTACTGGGCGTGGGTAGTTCAATACATTAACAATGATTGGCTTAACAAACTCACCGTCTTCCGTCACAAACTGTTTACGGTATGAGTTCATCCAAGCACCACCACGCTTACCATCGCGAACATAAAAGTCCGAAATGTAAATACCAATAAGCTCGCCATCGTTATCAGTCACTTCAAACGTGCGCACATCGTCGTGGTATTTCGGCAGGTCAAAACGCTCTTTAAAGTTCATGCCAAACAGCGTTTTAGCGGTATAAAACACGCCCTGCAAAGTACTTTCTAAAGAGAAATACGGCTTTACTGCTGCTTCATCCAGCGCATACTTTTCGTTACGCACCTTCTCCGCATAATAGCGCCAGTCAGAAGCTTTCAGTTTGAAGTCTTCGCCAGACTTCTCAATTTGCTCCTGCATCAAAGCACGCTCAGCTTTCGCTTGCTCAAGCGCCGCAGGCCAAACTTGGTTCAATAAGTTGTACACGTTTTCAGCATTTTTAGCGGTACGCTCTTCTAAAACAAAGTCTGCATGAGTGTCATAACCCAGCAACTGCGCTTTCTCCGAACGAAGTTGAGCTAATTTAGCTGCATTCTTTTTGTTATCAAACTCGTTGTCGTTATCACCACGGTGCGTGTAGGCGTAATACATTTTTTCACGCAACTCAGGCTTTTCTGAGTACATCAAGAATGGGGTTTTACTTGGACGGTGCGTTGTAAAGACCCACTTGCCTTCGTGACCACGCTTCTCAGCCGTATCCGCCGCGGCATCAATTAAACCTTGCGATAAACCCGCTAAGTCTTCTTTGTTATCAATAACCATTTCCCAGTTATTGGTTTCAGCCAAAACGTTTTCAGAGAACGATAAAGCCAACTCGGTCATCTCTTTGTTCAGCGCACGAAGCTGCTGCTTCTCTTCATCATTTAACTGAGCACCACCACGGACGAAAGACTTGTAATTTTCTTCCAAAAGACGCATCTGGTCTTCGCGTAAGCCTAACTCATCGCGTTGGTTATAAATCGTTTCAACGCGCTTAAAAAGGTTAGCGTTTAAGCTAACATCATCGCGCAATGCAGAAAGTTTTGGGCCGACATCCTTTTGGATCTTCTGTAATTCAGGATTGGTATTTGCCGACGTCAAGTTGAAGAAGACGTTAGCAACCTTAGTCATTAGCTTGCCGTTATACTCCATCGCAACAATGGTATTCTCAAACGTTGGCGCTTCAGGATTGTTGGCAATGGCTTCGACTTCTGCACGAGCTTCGGCAATAGCTTTTTCGAAAGCAGGAGCAAAGTGCTCATCTTTGATTTTATCAAATGGCGGCATGCCATAAGGCGTGTCCCACTCCATAAAGAAAGGGTTGCTGTCAGCCATCGCTGCGTCATTTTGAGCATTCGCAGCATCATTATTGGCCATATCAGCAGTATTCTGTTCGGTCTGCGCAGCCTTAGTTTCAGTAGCATCAGCCTGTTTAGCTGAATCATCACCACAGCCAGCGGCCAGTACAGCCGAGACAATAGCTGCCCCAAGAGTTAATTTTTTCATATAAAAGTACCTGTAGTTCTTGTATGAATACGTACAACTGATCTTTTATACGTGGTCTAAAACCAATAGGCAAGGCATAGCCTGGATAAGAAAACAGAAAAATGTAACAAAGTTCAACAGTGCACTAAGGGTAATTAGCGGACTAATCCATATCGTTTATATGTTGAACACTCATAACAATTTTCAATATTGTGTAAATATCAGTCTGATTTAAAGCACTCAGAAAAAAGGAGCCCGAAGACTCCTTTTTCAGTGTCTAGATAATCACCGTTACATCGAAACGGTTTCCATATCTTCAGCTTCACGCAGTCTTTTCTGCCGAGATTTAGCATAAAGAAGCTTAGCCTCTTCCAGCCGCCCTTCTTCTTCAAGCAACGCAACATGCATCTTGCGGTACATTCGTAAAGAATAGAAGCTAAATGGACTGAAGAATAACTTTATGATCACTGGCATCAACTCAATAGCAATGAAGAAGATCTTGAGCAACAAGCTAAACAACATGGCTGCATGACCAATCTCAGGATCATTGTGAATACTTTGCAAGGCTAGGTATCGACGCAACATACCCGTTTTAACTTCATAAAAAAGGCCATCATTCTCTAGCTTCAACCGGTATTCATCCATCTTGGTTTGTTTGCGATCAATCTGCTGATTGAGTGCCGTAGTGGCCGCGGTTAAATCATCTTCGAGGCGAAGGATAGTTTGTTCGTTTTGCTCAAAATTGGTTTCACTCAAAACGAGCTGGTTGCGTTGTGCCTGAACGTCATTCAACTCGCTCGTGGCAGCTTCGATTCTTGGCTTAATTTCATCTAACCGAGCCTGCGTATCAACTAGAGCTGTTTCCAAGATGCCAATCTGCTTTTCAAGGTCAGAGTAAGTTGCGACGGCTCGCTTATACTTAGGTCCTTCGGTCGGGGCACGTCCATCCTTACCTGTACGCTCTAAGAGTGCTTCATTAAACCAATAATCGTATTCTTTGCGTGCATTAGCCAGACGCTCATTAATACTGGAAATTTCAGCATTTAAGACCTGTTGCGACTTTTGCAACTCTTCTACATTGTTCTGCCTAACGTCCAAGGTATTTTCTACAGACTGCGTATCGTTAGACTCTTTCGCGGCTTGGTAAGCGGCATTTTGACTGCGCAACGTCTGCATCTGATTTTGCAGTTCGTCGATACGTCCGCGCTCGACACTGATCGCCGTATCCAACTCTTTTTCATGCGATTCAAGCTTGGCGAAGTACTCACGGTTCTTGACGTTTGACTCTTGCTGAATCTGTTCATCAATAGCATTAGACTGCAGACTGATTTCAGCCAAAGTCGCCAAACCGATAGCAATGATCAGGGAGTAAATAATTCTAGGGATTAGTCCAAGAAGACTTCGCAAAGGAATACCGCTTTTAAAAGGATTTCTTAAAGCCCAATCGGAGCCGATAATCGCCTGGTCTAAAAAGAACAAGGTTAAAGCAAAAATAAAGCCTGTGATGATTGCTGCGGTGGTGCCAAGGAATAAAGACACACCGTAGGCAAATAACATAAAGGTAAATATAAAGGTTACTAGCTGACGGAAAACCATGGCATAAGCCAGCATTCGGTCATAACGGCCACACTCTTTTAGAACCTCTGAATCCGTTAGAGAAAGGAAGCTTATCAGCTTAAAAAAACGTGAGTCTTTCTTGTGTGTCATAGCCCTACCTCAAAATAAGTGTCATTAAATATAAGCAAACCACTCATACCAAGCGGTTACTGCTTTTGATGGTGGGGATCACAAAAAGAGTTCTAGCTTTGAATAATGGACCCTCGTTCCCCCTTTTAGCGTGGTCGCCCAAACCACAGAGACGTCAGGGCAAACGCTAAGTCCCAATAAGGCTTAGATGCTTCATACGCAAAGAAAGTTTAAATCCAAATGTAAGGAACTGTGACATCAGCTGACATCAAGCCATATGGATAGTACAAAGGGGCGCTTTTAGTGTAGACTTCGAGCAGGACATAAAGATTAGAGACTTCTGATGTAGCCAGGTTATTCCAAAGACCCCATCAGAATTATTATAGAAAAATCAATGAAATATGCTTAAAAGAAGCGCAGCATTACTGACTCTTCCAATCCTTCTACTCTGCAAAAGTTTATACGCGGAAAGCGCCAATACGTTTCTGAGTAATTGTAAAGAAGCGGTCACCTCACAAGACAATTCACAGGCCATTGAGGTTTGTGAGCGTCAATTATCCAGTGCCGCAGACACCCAGTCAGTGGCAGAAGCGACGATGATTCGACTTGAGCTAGCGGACTTGTACGCTTTACAAGAAGACCGAGAGCAAAGCCGTCACCTATTGCAACAAGTGAAAGCTAGCGAGTCTTTTGTTCTCAATCAAAACATCCGTTATCGCTGGAACCGTGCGATAGGAATGGATTATTTACATCAAACACAATACACAGAAGCGACCGAGTATCTGCAACAAGCTTACGACATTGCCCAGCTGGCCAACGACAACACCCTCCTCGCCAAAAGTGCAAACGACCTAGGCTTAATTTACTACAAACAGAAAAACTACAAACAAGCCCTTCTGCACTATAAGCAAAGCCTTAAGCTGAAAGAAACGCTGGGGAATCGCTACTACATCGGTACAACACTCAATAACTTAGGCCTCTTGAATAAAGAACTAAAAAATTACTCCGAAGCCATAGACTATTACCAGCAAGCCCTAGAGCAATTTTTAACTTACACAGAAATTGATAACTTTGATCAAAGAGTGTTTACCAACATTTCGCATTTATACGAAGATCTTGCAGTTACCTACAGTCTTAGTGGCGATATCAAACAGGGGGAAAAGTATACTCGGCGAGTCATTGATACTTTTTCTCGAAAGCTCGGCGAAAACAACAAAGTCCGCGCCATGAAAAATTTAGCGCTGATACATCTCGAACTCCAGCAACCGCAAAAGGCTCAGCTGTTTATCCAAGAAGCGGTGCATTATGCAGCTTCTGACAGTAAATATTTAGCAGAGCTTGACTACATCAAAGCCCATATTGCGTTTCTCAACAACAAATATGAAGAAGCCAAGCAACTAATCAACCAGTCGATACCACTTTCGATGGCTCAAAGTGACTCAGTTATTTTAGAGAAATCGTTTTATCTCTTGCACCAAATCAACGTGCAACAAGAAAATGTGAACCAAGCTTTAGACAGCCTAAAACAATCGTATCACTACAAAGAGCAAAGCCTTAAAGCTCAATACGAAAGCGACCTCAGGGTGATACAAGAGCAGATTGAAAAAGAACGTGTTGAGCGTCGACTGATCGCTGAACAATTAAAAAGTCAGCAACAAAACAATCGAATCCAGTCCTTATCCAACACGATCCTTGTGATTTCCTTAGTGCTTGTCATTATTGCCTTTTGCGCGACTTTCATCATCTACCGCAAAGTCAAAGAGAAACAGCGACTGGTCGAGTCCATCAAAAGTCATAAAGAAAAACTGTTGCTGCTTGAGTCTGAGCAGGATGGGGATAGCACACAAGATGATAGCAGCAGCGAAGGTGAATATTACGACTTCAGACAACAACTTGTCGACTTACTGGTTGAAACGCTATCTTTATGGGAAAAAGCCACTCGAACCGATCGAATTGAACTCGCAGAAAAAAGTGGTATCTGGAAAGTCTCTATTGACGATGGAAGGCTTAGAACACGGTCACTCGACAAGTATATTGATATCAATAAAATCCCACGCAACCCACGCTGGCGCAATGTGGTTAAAACCAGTCATTATGTTCTTGCCGAATGTCCTTTAGAGAACCAAGAGCGCTCAAAATTAGAAAGCAAACTTGATAAAGTCATGACCGTGGTTAAGCAGCGTTCTGTATCGCAAAGCTCTTAAATCCTAATGATCTAAGAGCTTCACTACCCCCTAATGAATGGGTCTCCCTTAAAACTTAGAATATTCCTTGGGTGCTGGTTCTGCTGTTGTGGTGTCTGATGGGTAAACACAATCAAAAGAAATGCCTTGGGCAGTGTCATAGTAATCGTGATGACCACTGGCCGCTTCCATATTGTCAACAAAGCTGGTTGGCGCCGTAAAACGAGCCGTTAAGCCATCAGGATAACTTGCTGCATGCAACGAAGCATATGCGTTACAGGTGAAGGTTCCGACCATGGCCGCTTTATAAAAATGGTCAACCTGACCACAAGTTTTTGCTGTCGCCATCTGATCGCCACAGGTCCCTTTCTTTAGCGGCGGCAAATCTTGCTCGACTCGCTTCTGATCAAGCCAGGCTTCATAATCAAAAAACTGGCTGTAATCATTATAATTATCTTCAATCTGGCTGCCATTGAAGGAAAAAGAGGTGGCGATAACCACTGATTGGTTTGAGTTCAAACTGGTACTCGGTAATTCATGAGCACTGGCAGACATCATCAAAACGCTGCTCAAAGCAATTGCGACTAAAGACTTCATTGGCGTCACTTTCTCCTAATGTTATATGTTTTCTCAATGATAAAATAAGACTCCGGCACTATACCCACTCCTCGCTCACAATTACCACCAAAATCACGGGCAATTTAGGGTAAAAAGATCGCTAAAATTACAATAACTGATTGTTTTTAAAGGATATGATAGAGATTGGTTTTAACTCCAGCTTTCCTTTAACGATAAGTCATTGTTTGATTCACAGATTTTTGATGTCCGTTCTGATATAGTGAAATTGTCTTTCAGACAAAAAGGAGGTTCGTATGTCACGTTTACTCTATAAAGCTGAGCATTTAGCTGAGCTGGAGAGCACCTACGAGGATCTTCGTATTTCAGGTGTTTCCGATGATCACCTACATGTCATTGCTAAAAAACAAGGGCGAGTTCTTCGCCGCGGTCTTAATGCAGCCAATAATTGGTATAAAACCGACATCCTTAATGGTGCCAACAAAGGAGCCATAATAGGGTTTGCCTTATCCATTGTTATGTCAATTATTTTCTATGCAACCAATGCCTTTGGCGGTAGTTATGGCTTCGTAGGCGTTCTAGCCACAATAGTCCTTTTTACAGCTTTTGGAATTTGGTTTGGTGGCTTTATTGGTCTTCAATCTCGAAATCATGCTTTAAAAGAGTTTTATCATGTGGTTGATGAGGGTAAGTACCTTTTATTAATTGACCTAACATTGGCCGAAGAATCCAACATTAAACAGATCATGAGCACGCGACACCCTGCTCTAGAGCTTTTAAGCGATCATGCAGAAACAACGATACCAATGAAAATCATGCAACGAATGCATTAAGTTTTCTGGCTTCGTTCAACTTTTCCTTAGCTCCCAGTTAAGTTTGGAGCTAAGGATGTTTTTTTGCTTCAAAACCCTTCCCTCTAGACCTTCAACACTTATCAGCAGTTTTCCAAACATCTGTCTGCAAAGCTTTAACTTCACTAGCTCACAGTTTATTATCGAGTAACACAAATCCAATGGGGAGTTCTAATGATTGTAAAAACAATAAAGTTTGCACTGGTAAGCGCGCTTCTGTTTAGCAGTTCGATTCAAGCAGCCGACCGCGTTACCGGTGAAATGCACGCAACCCGCTCAGAAGTCATTGCGCCACAAGCCATGGCAGCGACGAGCCAGCCCTTGGCAACACAAGTGGCGCTAGACGTTATGAAAAATGGCGGCAATGCAATTGATGCGGCTATTGCAGCCAACGCAGCTCTTGGCTTGATGGAGCCAACCGGAAGCGGTATCGGAGGCGATTTATACGCTATTTTGTGGCATGAAAAGTCTCAACGACTGTACGGTCTTAACGCATCTGGACGCTCCCCCAAAGGGTTGAGTTATGACAAATTACAACAAGAGTTAGAAACTTTAGGCCGAGACGACCTCCCTCCTTATGGCATGCTACCGATTTCCGTTCCAGGTGCTGTCGATGGTTGGTTTGAGCTACACAGTAAATTTGGCAACATGCCGATGGATCAAGTTTTACAACCGGCCATTGAGTACGCAGAAAATGGCTTCCCCGTATCAGAGCTGATTGCTTACTATTGGAATTTAAGCGTCCCTCGCCTCAGCCCACAGCCTGGAAGCTTTAAAGAAACCTTCACCATCGACGGCAAAGCCCCTCGCGAAGGCCAAATGTTTAAAAACCCCGAACTGGCGAATACCTATAAGTTATTAGCAAAAAACGGACGTTATGCGTTTTATCAAGGTGAAATCGCGAAAAAGATTGATGAATTCATGAAAGCTAACGGTGGTTATCTACGCTACGAAGACCTTGCTGAGCATGATTCTAACTGGGTAGAACCGCTAGGTGTCGAATACAAGGGACATACACTGTGGGAGCTTCCACCCAATGGCCAAGGCATTGCCGCACTACAGATGCTACAAACCCTTAAGCATTTTGACTTGGCTGAAATGGGCTATAACTCCACTGAAAGCATACACACGATGGTCGAAGCCAAAAAATTAGCGTTTGAAGATAGAGCTAAGTTTTATGCTGATTTAGATTTCGCTAAGCAGCCGATCGATGCATTAATTTCTGAAGAGTACGGCAAGAAACGCGCTGAGTTAATCACCAAAAGAGCTGCTCGCACGGTTCAGGCAGGCAATCCAAACCTAACGGAAGGCGATACGATTTACCTGACCACCGCTGACAGTGACGGCAATATGGTGTCACTAATTCAAAGTAATTATCGTGGCATGGGATCAGGCGTTGTAGTACCCGGTTTGGGTTTCGTGTTCCAAGACAGAGGTCAGTTATTCTCAATGGATAAATCACATGCCAACGTCTACGAGCCCAACAAGCGACCTTTCCACACGATTATTCCAGCGTTTGTGACCAAAGATGGGAAACCTTACATGAGCTATGGTGTTATGGGAGGAGCCATGCAGCCACAAGGCCATGTCCAGATCTTAATTAACATAGTTGATTACGGCATGAACTTACAAGAAGCTGGTGATGCGACTCGATGGCAGCACATGGGCTCGACTGAACCGACAGAAAGTCAGGCTAAGTACCTCACGGATGGCGGTTACGTCGAAATAGAATCTGGCGTATCGGCACAGGTTCTTCGAGAGTTACAGCAAAAAGGGCATGATGTCCGAAGCGGTAATGGCGGTTTTGGTGGCTATCAAGCGATCATGCGCGATCACGAAGAAGGTGTTTATCGTGGCGCCTCAGAATCTCGCAAAGATGGTCAAGCAGCAGGCTATTAACCGCGAAAAACACCCTGATAACCAAGAAAAAAAGCGGTTTTCTTAAACCGCTTTTTCAATAATGGACTTCTCCATAACATAGTCATCCATAACAAAACCACCACCAATGTCTTTAATCACCGAGTCAACCCTTTGAAACCCGAGTTTCTCATAAGCATCAATGGTAGCCGAGTTAAACTTATTAACAGTCAAACGAATGACTGTCGCAGACTGGCGTTTAGCTTGTTCAATAATAAAATCCAGTGCCTTGCGCCCTATTCCCTTTCCTCGAACTTCTTTAGCCACATAAATTTTGCTTAAAAATAACGAATTATCTTCATAGTGATAACTAAAATAGCCAACCGGATGACTCTGCTCAAACATTAAATGGTAATTGGCGCCATCCTGAATCTGGCGCTTAATAGCGGGGGTGGTTTGATATTTACTGAGCATGTAAACAACTTGCTCTCGACCAATAATCGGTCGGTAATGCTCGTGCCAAATTTTACTCGCTAACATTTCAACGAGAGAAATATCATCTTTAGATGCAACTTGATTAATTATTGTTTTTACCATGTCCAAATTTCCTAACTAATATAACCAGACTAAAACAGGCTAATCATACTTGATCCCTATCCCATTTTTGTACCTTTGGATAAGTTTTTTGGAGAAACGTGTGGTGGTTCAAATTTTATGATTCACTTTCGCATTGAACGAGTTCACAGTATTAGTAGCATCATAAATTCCCCGGATTTAGGATTATATTTTTTTATCCTTACGGGTGCTTCTTTTTGCGCCCAGAGTATTTCTTTTTATTTTTGCACCACAACCAAAACCATACTCCACTAACAGTAATCCAGATTAAAGCTAACCCACTGACCACCGCTAAACTGAAATAGGTGGTACCGCCGACATAAGCAATATGCAATGGGTAAATCATTTGTGACAACTGCGTCCCAAGAGTTTCATTACGATAATCTGTAATCTCAGCAATCCGGCTACTGTTGGGATAGAAGGTGACATAGCTTCTACCATTAGGATGCCACTCCTCCGGTTGTTTTAACCTCAACCGGTCGCTGTTGTGGTAAACCATGACCGGGCGTACTTCTGGCATGACTTTATTCAGTTCACGAATTCTGGTTTCCATGGTCCCATCGAGATCTCTAGCCGCAGTATTTTGCCGTTCAATGATCGGTTGATAATCAGTAGAAGTGCTCTTTTGTTGTGGAAAGAGAGCATTGAGCCCAGTGTTAAATACTTGGTAATAAATCATACCCACGCCAGTTAACACTAATAACATCATCGGTAAGCATAAAATCACACCGAGCGTGCGGTGTGATTGCCATAAAGTTTGCCCCCACTTCTTACTCTTAGGCTTTGAAAGGGTTACTGCGATAACGCGCTTCCCCCACTTCCCTTTTGGCCACCACTTAATAATTCCTGTAATAAAAATCAAAAGTGTTAATAAGCCAAAAATCCCCTGTAATTCTTCACCAAAATCATTTAAAAGAAGATGGTGATGGAACTCAAGAAACCAACTGATCCAGTCGCCATAGCGTTCTCGACTTAACAGCAGATCACCACTATGAGAGAAATAATGCCGCGCACCGTTATCATCAATCGTTTCGATCCAAGGGTGTAAGTCTGTCGGGATAAAACTATAAGCTGCTTTATCGTTTACTGCGTCCGATGTGAGCACATCAAGGGCTTGTTGCTGCGAAGCAGTAGGCTGGTTTTGCAACTGGGTATACTGGATTTCGAGTAACTCATTTTTATAGAGCAATACAGTCCCAGTTATTGTGACCAACAAAAGCCAAAGGCTGAGAACGAGTCCCAGCCATTTGTGTAGAAACAATGAAAACTTTTTCACGAATATTCCAAGCGTTAAGCCGTTACCCCTACCGATTAAAAGCTGTAGCGCCAGTTCAACCGAAGTGTTCTGCCACGACCTTTGAAGTTTCCTCCGTCGTTACCGGCCGTTTGGGAATAGTAAGTGAAATAATCTTCATCCAGTAAGTTCTCAACACCGAAAGTAAATTCACCAGCAGTATCCGTCAGCATATTGATACTAAAATCAAGCGTAGAGTAACCCTCAAAATTATTGATGGCTTCTGTACCGCTGTATATCTTACGATCAAAGAAGCTGTTCAGCTGCAAACGACTGCCAACCATCCCTGTCCAACTTTGCTTCCAGAATACATTTAAGCGGCGTGGAGTGATATTTCGTCCACCCAGCTTGGTGTCTACTCGACCATCATCATCGCTGTCGAACTCACCATCATTATCAGCATACAAAGCACCAATACTTGCATCTTGGGTCAGTGAGTATTGGGCCGATAACTCAAAACCGTTAATTTCTGTTTTTTCACGATTCACTTCAAAAATACCATCAGCATTAGGTGATAAACGCGCACCAAGGTCTGAGTCCGATTCAAAGTAACTGATGGATAAAGCTAAGTCACGACCAAAGTACTCAACACCAACTTCGTTGTTTTCAGTCAATACTGGCTGCAAATTCAAGAAAGAATCGACGGACTGATTTGGCTGGTCAATACCACGAAGGACACGACCCACATCCGGCATACTAAAGCCTTCTGAGACGCTGACAAAACCGCGCCATTCATCAGTGAACTCATAAACCACACCAAAGTTAGTCAGGAGCTCATTAAACGATGGCTCACCACCTTCAACATCTTGGCTGCCGTATGATGCCAACGTCGTAAAATCATCAACGATCAGTTTGCCGTACTCATAACGTAAACCTGCGCTAAAGCTCCACGGCCCTTCGTTTAAACGAGTTTGTAAATAAGGTGCCCAGTTTTCAAAGTCAGTCTCTGGAACCCACTTACGACCTGTTTGCGCCAATTCTTGATAGGTGCGATCGCGTAAAAAGTCGAGACCTGTCGTGATATCAATATTACTATTAGCAACTTCTAGCCAATTTAAAGTGACGCGCGAACCCAGTTTATTCGAATCATTGCGCGACTGATCATAAAGATCATCGCCGAACGCTGGGTCCTGGAATGTACCGAAGCGACCGCCGCCATACAATGCCGAGAAGTCCTGTGAAAATAGCTGCCACTTCAGATCAGCGCCCAACCAATCAGCATCACTAAAGTTAAGACTAACCGTCGTCACTTCATTTTCTGCTGGTTCACCCTCAATCTCGCCACGAACCGATGTCGCCGGAATACCATTAACGCGATCACCGGTCACCGTCACATAATCACCGTTTGTGGCAACCTGATAATGATTCACCATCAACTGCAATTGCTGCTCACTGTTGAATTGGTAAATAACCTTACCAAACAAATCTTCGCTGCTTGAGTCCATGGTATCGCCTTGCGTGGTATCGACGCCGACTAACTCGCCATTACCATCGACATACATCCCAGTTTCACGCAGGTGCAAGCCCGCAACAAACTGCCACTGACCTTCTCCATGCGACACTAAGTAGCCTGCGTCGTATGACATACCTTCTGAGGTTTCACTTGTTGGCGCCGATACGCCTGCCGTGACTTGATGCTCAGTGCCGCTTTTAGCCGTTTTTGTAATAATATTAATAATGCCGCCGCTCGCTCCCAAGCCTTGAATCGCACTAGCGCCGTGAATCACTTCCACGCGCTCAATCATCATCGGATCAATAGTGTTACCTGAGCGCGCACCATTTCTTAGTGGGTTGGACTGTGGCACCCCATCAATTAAGTACAAAGGGGTTCGTCCGCGTAAGGTTTCACCCGAGCTGGTCAGTTTTTGCCTGGATGGACTATAAGACGGTAACAAGTTTCCCAGGATGTCTGACAGTGAGTTACTGACCGAGAGTTGCTGTCGAATTTCTTCACCATCAATGATGGTCACCGTCGCCGGAACCGCACTTTGCTGAAGCGGAGCTCGTGTTGCTGATACCACCATGGTTTCTGTTTTATTATGATCGTCTGCGTTTGCAGAGAAACTTGCTGAAGCCAATACGCCAATTACAGCGCTAGAAATGATTGAAAAGTTCATGTCTCAACCCATTAACCGAAAAGATGTTGCGAATGATAACAGTTATCATTACGGGATCAAGTCATATTTGCATGTTGGCTTGCTCTTTCTTGCAGTTAGGACACAAAAAAAGCGCCATCTAGGCGCTTTTTAATAAGAATATCAATACGTTATTAACGTTATTCTTTGCTCATCTCGATAACTTCTTCAACAGTTTTACCATCCAGTGCATCTTGGACAGCTTCTTCAGCTTTCTCTGGATTCCCCATGTTTTGCATCGCAACCTTCATTGTCACAGCCATAATCGCCATGCCAAACTCCGTTTTCTCAGCTTCAGTCATGTCTTTAGTCATTTCTTCCACTGACTCTTTCATCGCTTGTTCGCTTGAGGCATCAATGGTTGGTGCTCCACAAGCCGTTAGAAATAGAGTCATTGCAAAGGCAACCAACAAATAAGTAAACTTCTTCATAATATCGTCCTGTAATAATCCAGAACACATCATACCGCTAAAGATCAAAAATAGGAATCATGGGAGCTGGCAGCTTTAGCGTGTTAGATTGTGGATTTATTATGACCGCTTTATTGCTACAATGGTCTCACCATAAAACGTCATACCACAATAGTGTCTCAAGCTAACCGCCCTTCTTTCATTCAACTACCCGACAGTGATAACTATGCTACGGTGATAGACTTTCTAGTCAGTCACTTCCCCCATATCAGCAAACAGACATGGCTTCAGCGTGCCGCAAACGGCAAACTTTTTTGGAAAGATGGTGCTTCTATTGCTATAGACACTCAATACCAAGCAAATAGATTGGTAGGCTACTATCGGGAAGTCGTGGCTGAGCCGAAAATTCCTTTTGAAGAAACCATCATAGAGTCGAACTCTCACTTTATAATTGCGCACAAACCACCCTTTCTGCCGGTTATGCCTGGGGGTGTTTTCGTCAACGAATGCCTTCAAGAAAGACTGATTAAGCGTACCGGGATTAAGGCGCTACAAGCAGTTCACCGACTCGATCGTGATACTTCCGGCTTAGTATTATTATCAACCAATCCCGATACTCGCCATCAATACCACCAGTTATTTGCAGATCGAACGATAAGCAAGCGCTACCAAGCAGTTTCAAATCTCAAATCATCAGAATCAATAGTCGGCAAAACATGGCAGGTAAAGAATTATTTAAGACGTTCAGTCCCACAGTTTTTATTTGAAAACTGTGAAGACTCAAACGAGGGACAGTACGCTGAATCACATATTCAATGCATTGAGCAGTCGGCTAAGAAGGCCCTGTTTACACTTTCACCGCTGACCGGACGTACCCATCAGTTACGATTACACATGATGAGTATCGGCTTCTCAATCGAGAATGATCGCTTTTACCCAACCTTGCAACCTAAGCAGCCGGATAACTACCAACAGCCAATGCAACTCCATGCTAAATCTCTGGCCTTTACCGATCCGATTAGTGGTAAAGCGCTTGAGTTTCACTCGCCTTTCTCTCTCAGACTTTAGCACGACTCTTAACGAGTGTTTGACGAAAAATAGCGCAGAAGTTAGACCGAATCAGAGCCGGCAATAATCAACGAAGAGTTCAACCAATCTTTTATCTACTGAATGTAGTTAACCCAAAGCAGGTAAAAAGACCCCATCATGATCAAGCTGGCAAGAGTTATGACGACACCGTCTTCCGTGCTCAAGCCAACCGCCGCAAGAACAATCGCGAATGCAGGCAACATAACAGCAAAAGGCACCAACTCCAAAGGAATCATAATTAACCCCGCTAAAGCGCAAAGTAGCGCCACGAGACGCTTAACAACGCCTTGAGAAAGAACAGACACTCTTGGCTTAAACCAACGGTCGACTTTTTGGGTATAGGGTGACGATTTATCAATAACCTGAGCCAGCTTGTCTTGGCTAAATCCAATAGACTTTAACTTTTGTGGTAGCCAGGGGTGCTTCTTTCCCCAGACCATCTGAATGGCGATTAAAAAGATTAAAATACCACACGCGCTCGGAATGCCTGGGATGGCGCCGGTGGGAAATAAAGCGACTAATGCAGGAGCTAACAGTATCGGTCCGAAACCACGGTTTTCTAAATGCTCAACCACTTCGCCAAGCTCGACCTTCTCCCCTGAAGCGTTTTCTTTTACTGATTGCAACACATCAGTAATGCCCATACGTTTTTGCGACAAGCCGACATCCTTACATTGAAGTTATTGGCTCATATCATACTGAAATTCCGCATAAATCAAAGCCAACCTTGGGCGCTTTTGCAATCCTTCACTTTCTATTCACAATCTGCGGACGATACTAAGAGGATGAAAACAGCCATTATTTTCGGTTCCAGTGGCGGTATTGGCCACCAATTCGTTGAGTATTGCCTTACTCGATATGAGCATGTCTTTGCCTGCACACGTCGACTACAACGGTTTAAAACCATCGAAAGGGACAACAGTGGCAAGCTGCATCTAATGCAACTTGATCCAAGCTCTGAAACCGAACTACAACTGTTTTCAGAGTATTTAACCGGTCGCGACTTTGACGTACAACTCATCATTAATGCCTGTGGTCTACTTCATGATGAAACACAACAATTGACGCCGGAAAAGAAAATCGAAGACTTTAATGCAGAGAATTTTGAAAAAGTTATCAGAGCAAATACGTTAATTACCCCTCTAATTGCAAAGCACCTTCTATTACACCTTAACAAGGGTGGGAAGGCGCTGAAGCAAACTGCTATTTTCGCAGCGTTATCAGCTCGGGTTGGCAGTATTGGCGATAACCATCTTGGCGGCTGGTACAGCTATCGGGCGAGTAAAGCGGCGCTGAATCAAGTTATCAAAACCTTATCGATCGAAGCCAGCAGGCGCTTTAAACATTGCTCAATAATCGCCATTCATCCTGGAACGACTGACACCAACCTTTCAGAACCCTTTCAAGCAAACGTACCACCAGAAAAACTGTTCACTCCAGAGTTTGCCATCGATAAAATGATGGCGGTGATCGAGCAAGCGAGCACGGAGGACAGCGGAAAATTCTACGCTTGGGATGGCTCGCTAATCGAATGGTAACTATTCAAAGCGAGGCTCTTCACCCAGTCTAGCGTATGGAAACTCATCTTCCTTAGATAAGCGATAATATTGATTCAAACCACCGATCCCCACATTACTTTACTTTCCAAGTCTAAATAGCCTTTATCATTGACTGCATCATCAGGAGCAATAATGTGTTGAATTTGACCAATCATTAAGCGCGTCTCATTCAGCTCAATCGGTAGCTGCTGACAGAACTTAACGCCAAACTTGATGGTGGCTTCTTTGACGTAAGGTGCTTTAAACCCGTCGATATACTCTTCTGTAAAACCACACTTCTCAAATTCAGAGACATTGCTTGGAAACTTGGTCGATGTGTAATGCGCATTTTTGATATGACTCGCAGGAACATGGTTCACCGTAAAAAAACTATTTTCCAGAATATTGTCGTAAGTATTTCGCGGGACCTCATCGGTAGGACGAGTGATAAAGCCCACTAGAGCAGGATCACTCCCTAAGTGCACAACCGAACTAAAAATAGCAAGATTGCTTAGGCCATCACTATTTATCGTACCGATAAGGTTCGCAGGCTTCACACCTGTGATGCTATTAATTAAGTTTAGTCGATACTTGCGTTCTAACTGTTGAATATCGCTAACTGATAAATTCATTCAATACCTCCGATTGCGTGGTCCTACTATGACACAATCAATATCAATATTGAGTGAAGGTTTAGAAAGCAAAAAACTTAAATCACCCATAGGTTCATAAATTCATTCACCGGGGTTTCAAGCAGTGACTCTTCATCAAGACATAAATCAATAATTTCTTCGCCATGTCTTTTAGGAAAGCGCGTATAAACATTCTTCTTAAACTTTTCGATTAAGACAGGAATCCCCTCTTCCCTACGTCTTCTATGACCGAGCGGGTATTCAACGGTAACTTTATCGGTAGAGCTGCCGTCTTTAAAAAACACTTGAACCGCGTTAGCGATACTCCGTTTGCTTGGCTCGTGATAGTCCTTTGACCATTCTTTATTTTCTTGAAGGGTCATCTTGTCACGCAAAACATCGATGCGTGAATCTTGTGCCACATCATCTTCATAATGATCGGCATTTAATTCGCCGAATAATAAACCACACGCCACCATGTACTGAATACAGTGATCACGATCAGCAGGATTGTGTAACTCTCCCTCTTTCGAAATAATTCGAATGGCAGATTCGTGGGTGGTCAATTCGATACGCTCGATGTCATCAATTTTGTGAGCGACACTATCGTGTAACTCGATAGAAGCTTCGACCGCGGTTTGACCGTGGAACTCTGCTGGATACGAAATCTTAAACAAAATGTTTTCCATCACGTAAGAACCAAAGTCACGCTGAAAACTAAAAGGGTTGCCGTTAAACGAAACGTCATAGAACCCCCAGGTCTTAGCACTTAATGCGCTCGGATAGCCCATCTCACCGGTCAATGTCATCATCGCCAATCTAACTGCTCGCGACGTCGCGTCACCCGCAGCCCAGGACTTTCGTGAGCCGGTGTTTGGCGTATGGCGATACGTTCGCAAAGACTGGCCATCGACAAACGCTTGTGACACCGCATCAATAATATCGTCTCTACTACCACCCATCATTTGCGTCACGACTGCCGTTGATGCCACTTTTACCAGAATCACGTGATCCAAACCGACCCGATTGAAACTATTATCCAGTGCTAATACGCCTTGAATTTCATGCGCCTTAACCATCGCCTCTAAAACCGTTTTCATGGTCAGCGGTGCGTAACCTTCTGCGATAGACTGGCGACTTAAAAAGTCTGCAATGGCTAGAATTCCACCGAGGTTATCCGAGGGGTGCCCCCACTCTGCGGCCAGCCAAGTATCGTTGTAATCCAGCCAGCGAATCATACAGCCAATATCAAAAGCGGCTTTGACCGGATCCATTTCGAATTGTGTTCCAGGAACCCGCGCCCCGTTTGGCACCACAGTGCCTGGTGCCAATGGGCCTAAATGCTTAGTACATTCAGGGTAGCGTAGAGCAAGTAAACCGCAGCCCAATGTATCCATTAAGCAATATCGAGCTGTGGTCATGGCCTCGTTGCTTTCGACCGTATAATCCGCAATATACTCCGCGATACGAACTAACTCAGGATCTGGATCGGGGCGTACGTTCGACTCTACATTATTCGACATGGTAACTCCTTGCTCATGATGAATGTTATTCTATTCACCTTAAACATACGCAGCGCCTATCTCAAGCGACAAATGTTAAGTTTGATTAATCCTGTCGCGCCTTCTTTTAAAACCCACTTCCAACTTGCATAAAAATCAGCCACAATGATGCTCAGAAAATAAACAACGACAATAATAACGGATGAGCCAACACTACCCAAAAAGCTATTACGCGGCGACCAAAAATCACGAGCTAAACGATGACGTTTTTGAAGACAACCTCGAGGTTGAAACCTGTATCGTCGGCGGAGGCTATGCGGGACTAATGACGGCACTGGGCTTAGTGGAACGTGGGCATACCAATATCGCCATCATAGAAAAGCATGGTGTTGGCTATGGCTGCTCAGGTCGCAACGGAGGCTTAGTGTTCGGTGGTTATTCGTTAGGCGCTAGGGCTTTGATCAAACAAGTCGGTCTTGAGCAAGCCAAAGAGTTGTATCAATTTACTCAAGCAGCCGTAAGCCTCATTCGTCGCCGCGTCGTTCAATACACCATTAACTGTGATTTGGTCGATAAAGGTGCGCTCTGGGCGAACTGGTTTAAAGATCAAAAACTGCTTCATCGAGAGCGCGACTTCATGCGCGAAACGATGGGCATTGAGTGGGACTACATCACCCCCGAAGCGCTCAAGGAAAAATTAAAAACCGAGCAATACCATGGCGCTCTCTACGAGCCCAATGCGATGCACTTCCACCCACTCAACTATGCGTTAGGCATCGCCAAAGAATTACAAAAACAAAAGGTCAAAATTTATCAAGGTTGTGAAGTCACGGATATTGATTACAGCAGTGCAACCAAGCGTATCACCACAACCAAAGGAACCCTTCACTCTAAAAATCTAGTTGTCTCTGGTGGTGGTTATATTGGAAACTTATTTAAACCAGTTTCACGATCAATCCTACCCATTGCTACCTACGTCATGACCACCGAACCACTCGGCGAACGGCTTTTGGATGCCATCAATACCCCATCAGCCGTGTACGATACACGCTTTGCCTTCGACTATTACAGGCCGTTAAGAGACGGCCGAATTTTATGGGGCGGCCGGATCAATGCCAACACCCAAAAACCCAAAGACCTTAACCATATTCTTCAGCGTGACATGCTAAAAGTCTTCCCGCAGCTCAAAGGTGTTAACGTTGAATACGATTGGCAAGGCTGGATGGCTTACGCCAGACATCAAATGGCTCAAATTGGTCAAGTTGCGCCGAACGTTTGGTACAACACCGGCTTTGGTGGACACGGCGTAGCGCCGACCACAGCCGCCGGTGAAATCGTTGCCGCTGCTATTACTGGCGAAAACGACCATTACAAAAAGTTTGAAGCCTGGGATTTGCCTTGGAATGGTGGAGCATTTGGCCCACCAGCAGCGCAACTCAGCTACTGGTGGTATCAACTCAAAGACTGGTGGAAAGAAAAGCTGGAGTAAATTTAAGTTGGGGAGATTTTATTTGAGCCGGTTTCTTACTGTTAATCCCACGATGCGTTATTTTAGTTCCTTACCTCTTTAGCAAATCAATTAAAAATTGATAACCAGTCCATATCCCCACTTAAAAAATAGGAATAGGATGGATTACTGGTCATGATGACCAGTAAGTAAGTTAGGAGGATTTACGATGAACGATAAAGCCATTATAGCCTTAGCATTAAGCGCTATTCTCACTACCCCACTGTTAAGCCCTACAGCTCAAGCCAACCCACAATCGAAACAGGCAGCTTATCTCGAGTTACTCGACCAACAAATCGCTATCCTGAATAATTTTGGCTCAGAACAACAAGTCAAGAACTTAGAGTCCGCAAAAAATGGTTTGCTGTTTCTAAGCGATGAAGAATTAAATACATTGCCAGATGTAGACTATTTAACTAGCTTGAAAAGTTCTAATCAGATCTTGTTGAATAACATACAAACCACAACTGTTCAAAAGCAAAGCAGTAACTTCAACATCCAAGCAACAACAACCTTAACCCCACCCGACTACCCGAACTTCCCTCTTTGTGCCACGTCTCCTGGACAAAGACATGACGATCTAGTCGTATTCATCTCAGAGCAAGCCCTTTTTGTCGCTGAGTCGGTGCGCGAAGTCGCATCCAGAGGCTGTGAGCAGGTAGTCGTTGCTTTAGGTGCCGGTGGCAATACATCAGCAGCCTGTATCGTAACTGACGCCGTTTATATTGCGGCCAAAGAAGCCCACAATATTATCAGCTTCTGTGACGCCGAAGTTGACGAAGCGCAGCTTGAAGCAGCATTTCTAAGAACTGAAGATCTATTCAATCTCGGACACGAAATTTCAAGCGAATTGTTGACCCACGACACTGATCTGAAAAGTAACTTAACGACTCATGATACTGAGGTTAAAGCAAACCTCATGACTCACGATACGGATATCAAATCCAATCTAGCGACACATGATTTGGACATCAAAAATTTACTCATTCAGGTTTTAGCCAACCAAGGGGAAATGCTAGCGAATCAAACAACCATTATTGAGTTACTGAATACACCACAGGGTAAACGCCCAGCTTGGAATGATCAGTAATAACCATTTATCTCAAGCAATAAATAAAGCCAGCAACCGCTGGCTTTATTATAAGCAGTGTCCTGCGGACAATCTGTTGCTAACAAACTCTTGCCCTAGTGGAAACTATTTAGGCTTACCCTTAACAATAAACCCAGTATCAACACCAAACCAAAATTCGTTTTTGGCTTCGTCATAATACATGTGACGCACTGAGCCGCCGCTCTCAACAATCGTTTTACTGACAAACGCTTTTGAGTCTGTATCAAAACCCAGCATCACGTTAGGGTAAGGCCCAGTTTCCGCAAACCAAATACGTTCTTCGCTATCCAAGACCGTACCGTAAGGTTGGCTGTCATGACCGTTTGGCGATAACCACTCCGTAAACTTCTCAGTTTCAGGGTTATACTGACCTAAATAGCCGCGGTTAAAGTCTACATACCAAACCGAATCATCAGAGGTGACTTCCAAGCGACGCGGACGCGCTTTTTCCCGAGGAATATCGACTTCTTTCAACACCATAGTCTCAGGATCAACCGTCGCTAACTTATTAGTACCGACCATCACCACCCAAGGCACGCCCTCTGAATTCAGTTTAATACCGTAAGGACGTGAGCCTTTTTCAGTGCCTGTTGCAAAACGCACCTCGCCCGACTCAACATCTAAATGCCCAATCACGTTCGAGTGCTGCGCGGTAAACCAAATGTTTTCATCTGAATCGAAAATCAAGGTGTGTGGATCTTTAATTGCCTCAGGCATTGGGAACTGCTCAATATCACCAGTCTCAGGATCGATTCTACCGATATGAGCATTTTGATTACCCGCATACCAAACGCCACCATCGCTCGCCACGATTAAATTATGCGGATGCGAACCTTCTGGAACCGAGAACTGTTTCATAGCGCCCGTCTCAGGGTTCAAACGAGCAATATAATTACCCGCCTGCCCACAAAACCACACCATACCGTCAGGTGCCACCGCAGGATCACGCGGACGACCGCCCCACTCGACTTCAAAAGGCTCTAATTCCAATAATGAAGGTAAAGACGAACTATCTTCAGTAGATGACTTTTTATCCTCGGAAGCAACCGCCACCGAACTAAAAGCCAAACTTGACGCAAACAGCAGTGAAGAAACCACCGCAGGAAAAACTAAATAACGACGAAACATACTAACTCCATGGTTAAAAAGCTTAGAGCCAGTATAAAGATTAAACAATTCAGTAGCAAAGCGCCACTTAACAAACGAGGAGTTGCCAATAGTTATAGGTGACAACTCCACGTAGCCTCGATTAGTTTTAGCGTAATCGAGGTTCCCTTCTACTTAAAACCTCGAAGTTCCTTCGAGGCTACGCTTCCTAATCTTGCTTAAATTACGCACCTTGATAAGCAGCCAATTCTTCATTCATAACTCGGGTGAATTCTGTAAGAACTTTTGAGGATGTATTGATATAAAACTCGAGTGTTTCAAGTGAAATTGATGCATGCAAAGGAGCTCCCTCATGTATTGCAAGATTTCTCTTTGCAGTTAGCTCACCAATAAATGAAGCCGTATCAAAGTCATCTTCATCAAGTAAAGATGATTCAGGCTGAGGTATATCAATTCGTCTAAATATATTATCTATACCAACCTTTTCAAATAGCTTTTTTAATTGTAACTCCCCATGCTTACCTTTTGGGTACTTGACTTTGCAATCAATATTAAAGCTTTCTCCTTCACTCCATAGTTTTTTTATTATTAATAGTTGCCTTTCAACTTTTCCTATATCCCCTCCATTTTTTACAGCAGAGCTCAACTTATCAACCAACTCTATCGACTGCTCAACTTTCAATCGGTTGTTTATTTTACATGTTGTGAGTCCAATTTTGTTAACTAGCTTTAAAAATTGCTTTAATAATCTTTCAGTGTATACCTCTATAGACGTGACTATATCGATTACGATTAGATTAGTCAGTAACTCCCTCTTTTCATTATCGTCTTTACAGAGCTCATATAGGAAATCCGTTTGTGAAAAATAATCATCTCTATCGAAACTTATCATAATTCTAACCATTAATTACGGAGTCGAACATTTCTTTCATGAAGCTAACTCTTTTTACGAGTTTCGATTTTGCTGAAGTACTAGACGTAATTGACTCAAAAAACTCACCATCCTCCTCTTGTGATGCAAAAATTTTTTTAAATTTTTCTAAAAGCTCATCCTTATGCTCTTGAATGTCTTGATAACTATAGTTATCAACAGCGATCATCTGACAATCCATCAATGATAGGTTTAATTTTGTATCAAAAACTTCTTGTTCGTAGTCCCACTTTCTAAAGCTGTTATTTCCAAAAATCGCATGTACCTTTCTAATGTTTTCAGATAACCTCGAGAGTATCTCCTCTATTACTTCACTACCAATGTTCCTATTTGCTAACATATAGTCATTCAAAAACTTCTTCATTACTCCTGGGTAGGTTTCAAAGCTACTTTTTGAAGATTCTGTTACTGCTAAAGCTCTCAATATTATTTCGACATCTTTAAACCTATTATGGGGTTTTGATAAATTCAATATTGATAATAAGTTTTCGTCCTCAGCCATCTTATGTAATGCATTATTAAACTCACCACGAAATAGACAGTTTCTTAATTCTTGGGGGTTAAGCTGAACAGCTCCCTGATTAATACGCATAAACACATCGAACTTTATATCTGGATGAGAGTCTTCATGAATGGCAACAATCCTTATATTACCTCCATGGAATAATCTTTGAGGCTTATCATCAAGGCTTGAGTAGTTTAACGTGTTCAATTCAGAAAGTACCTCTAGACCTCGTAGCTTGAATTGATTAGTGTAAAACCTATAAAGCGATGTTAACCGTTGTTGGCCATCAATCACATTCCATGTCCCATCCTCCTCAACCGAAACAAAGACTTGTGGTATAGGTATATTTAACCAGATTGACTCAATTAATAATGACGCTCTTTTATTATCCCACACCGAGTTTCTCTGAAAGCTTGGCTTAAGATCTATATCTTCTCTCTCTATCATGCCCATTAAATCTATGACAGACTTGTCATAAGGCTGTGTTCTAAGCTTACGGACTTCACGAGGTACCTCCGTAATTTCATTTTCTAACTCTTCAGACTCTTCAATTTGTAATGCGTCGGACATATTATTCTCCTTTTTTTTGTGAACTATCGCACAAAAAATGCCACGTGACAAATGTGGCTTTAATGCAAATATGACTTAGGTATCAGTTAGTTAGATATTTTATTTCCACACTTCCTTCATCAGGTTATAGGCATTTAATCCTAAAACTTTTTCAATACGAGTACTGCTGTGGCCTCTATCCGCTAACTTATTGGCTAGTTTGTAGAATTGGTCGGGGCCTACAATATCATGCATAAAGTTTAGGTTGCCGATCTTTTCGCCTGCAGCTGCAGCTCCGTTGTCTAAGCGGTGTTGCGTCATTTTGTCAGTGCTTTGTTGCACCTTTTTCATGTCGTCGATTCCTGTGTAACCACCATCGGTGCCAATCGATACATGGTCTTCGCCACAGACGTTTATCGCGTGTTCGATATGTGCGACAAGGTGATCCGAGTTGGCTTTACTGTCGGGCGCGAGGAATGGCATAAAGTAGACGCCGAACAAACCGCCTTTGTCCGCGAGCAACCGCAATTCTTTGTCGGTCTTGTTTCGTGGGAAGTCTGCTAACGTACGGCAGCCACTATGACTAATGGTTACAGGCGCTTTACTCGCGGCTAACGCTTCTAAGCAAGTTCGTTCCCCGCTGTGACTTAAATCGATAAGTACATTCGATTCATTCATCTTCTCGACGACCTTGTGGCCAAACTCAGTCAGCGGCAAGCGTGGATTGGTATTCGCCCCGCCACCGATCTGATTCTGGCCGTTATAAGTTAACTGCATGGTTAAGACGCCAAGGTGCTTAAAGGTATCAATATGATCGAGGTTATCGCCAATGACGTGGCTGTTTTGGAATCCTAAGGTCACCGCGACTTTATTGTCTTTTTGCGCCTGCTCAATGTCGTTAAAGGTTCTGACTAGCGTCAGCACGTCTGAATTCGCATCAATCAGCTTTTGATGCTGACTTAAAATCGTTACCGCCTGCTCAAAAGCATCATCACCTGGATACGCAGGAAAAGGCGCGCCCGTGGTCTGTCGGTAACAGCTTAACCCACTCGCCAATACATCCCCTCGCAAGCGCTCCGTCATGCGCCAGTTGTCTTGAATACCGCCTGTTGGGTCATTGATGTCATACAACACACCTAAGCCATCAAACACAAACCAATCATCATACTGTTCGCGACTGATACGCGTAGCACTTGATGAGGACGCAAACGCCCCGCCAGAGCCAAGGTTTAAGCCAACTGTCGCAGCAGCTAGAGCCGTATTCGTCATAAAAGTGCGTCTATTCATGGTTTCGTCCTTAATGGAGGTTAACTGTCTATTGCTACAATCTATTGCTACAAACAACAACATTGCAACACATTGCGCAACATGTTACATTTATTTTTGTAATTAAGTCAACTTTATAGAATTCGAGCTAGAGTATGTATTCAAAAAACGGCATAAACGGTAAGGCGCTATTAGGCAAACGAGCAGAGGATCTCAGTAACCTCATCGAAGAACAAAGCCAACCCATATTCGATAGCTTAGGCATAATAGTCCCGATTAAGTCCTGCTCCACCCTACTGAGCCTATTCGAGCTACAACAAGCCTCCGTCACCGATCTCGCGCGTCAACTCGACCAATCACACCAATTGGTCAAACAAAAGCTACCAAAACTTCTAAAGCTCGAGGTTATACAACAATCTCCAGACAAAGAAGACAAAAGACGCACCCTCTACTCGCTAACGCCCGAAGGCTTAGTCCAAAGTAAAAAGATTAAAGAATACTTAAAACAATCCGAAAAACTCGTCAATAGTATTTCCCAAGACATCGGCGTCGATATTTTCGACGCCATTGATAACGCGATTAAAGCTATAAAGGAAAGAAGTTTGTTAGAAAGGTTTCAAGCAGAAAAAAAAGATAGTTAAAATTGGTCACCATTACCCCGTCATATTGAGCTTAATTACTTAGAAAATATAGCAATCAAAATCATGGAAGATTTTGATAAGAATTTTCAACACAGGGATGTGATGTAAATTCTGGTGCGTTAAGTATTTTATAAGAAATTAAGGTAGTCTCGCGAAGCGAGTCCTCAATATGGGGGGGTCGTTTCTTTTCGTCCCTTTTCTTTGGACAAGCAAAGAAAAGGGACTCGCTGAGTAGCGAAAAAGATTAAATATTGAGTCACTGGATACCGTGGTTAAACCACGGTATGACAAGAGAAGAGTTAGAAACAATCCCCAGGCACTCTTACCCAGCCTTCCATCAAAATTCTAGCGCTTCGGCTCATGAATACTTTTTTAGCTATCCATTGGCCGTTTTGGAGTTCAGTTTCAGCACCGACTTTTAAGGTGCCTGATGGATGACCAAAGACCACACTTTGACGATCACCGCCACCAGCGGCTAAGTTCACCACTGTGCCCGGAATGGTGGAAGCTGTTGCTATGGCAACGGCAGCTGTGCCCATCATGGCGTGGTGGAGCTTACCCATAGACAAGGCGCGTACATTGAGATCGATATCGCTGGCGCTGATGTTTTTACCGCTAGAGGACACGTAGTCTGCTGGCGGTGCGACAAACGCAACTTTGGGCGTGTGCTGACGGTTAGCGGCCTCTTCGATGTTTTCGATAAGGCCCATCTTCACTGCCCCATGCGCTCGAATCGTTTCAAACATTTCTAAAGCTTCGTCGTCGCTGTTAATGGCTTCCTGTAACTCGGTGCCGTTATAAGTTTTGCCATTAAAGTTAATTTCGTCAGCGTTTAAGAAAATCGTTGGAATACCCGCGGTAATCATAGTTGCTTTGAATGTACCGATGTTCGGTACTTCTAGCTCGTCTACCAAGTTACCCGTTGGGAACATTGAGCCTTCACCTGCTGGATCTAAAAAGTCGACCTGCACTTCTGCCGCGGGAAACGTCACGCCGTCGAGAATAAAGTCACCCGTTTCTTGCACCTGACCATTGGTAATCGGCACGTGAGCAATAATAGTTTTCTCAATATTAGCCTGCCAGATACGCACTTCAGCATGACCATTTTCTGGAATACGTTCAGGATCAACTAAACCACTGTTTATCGCAAAAGAGCCAACCGCCGCAGTTAAATTACCGCAGTTACCACTCCAATCGATAAATGGTTTGTCGATAGAAACCTGACCGAATAAATAATCCACATCATGATCCGCGATGTCGCTTTTCGACAAGATCACTGTTTTGCTGGTGCTTGACGTTGCGCCGCCCATGCCATCAGTATGTTTACCGTAAGGATCAGGACTTCCCACCACACGTAATAACAAGGCATCACGCGCTGGCCCCGGAACTTGCGCCTCTTCGGGCAAGTCGCTTAGGTTAAAGAACACACCTTTACTGGTTCCGCCACGCATGTAAGTGGCTGGGATCTTGATTTGTGGAGAGAAAGTCTGTGACATGGGTTTAACCTTTTGTTCTAGTCATTCTAAGGGATGACAACTGTCTATGTCATAGGTTGGGTTAGCTATGCGTAACCCAACAATAAGTCTGTAACAATCGTTGGGTTACGAGCCTGCGCTCTAACCCAACCTATATTCACTAATTCAGTCATCCCCGCGGAAGCGGGGATCTTTTTATATCGGTTATAAGTTTTAAAGATTCCCGCTTTCGCGGGAATGACAGTTCTTGATTAATATTAACTCGCTGCTAAAAAATCTTGCGCGAAACGCTGCAACACACCACCAGCGGAATAAATCGAAACTTCTTCCGCGGTATCCAGACGGCAAATCATTGGAACTTCAACTCGCTCGCCGTCTTTACGCTTGATAACCAACGTCATGGTTGCGCCTGGTGCGATATCACCTTCGACGTCATAAGTCTCAGTACCGTCAATGTTCAGCGTTTTACGAGTGGTTCCTTCTTCAAACTGAAGCGGTAGTACGCCCATACCAATTAAATTAGTACGGTGAATACGTTCAAAACCTTCTGCCGCAATCACTTGAACACCCGCTAAGCGAACACCTTTCGCCGCCCAGTCACGCGAAGAACCCTGACCATAGTCAGCACCAGCCACAATAATTAGCGGTTGCTTGCGCTTCATGTAGGTTTCAATCGTTTCCCACATACGCATCTCTTTGCCTTCCGGCTCAAGGCGTGCCAATGACCCTTGCTTCACTTCGCCATTTCCATCACGAACCATTTCGTTCAATAGCTTCGGGTTAGCGAATGTCGCACGCTGCGCTGTTAAGTGGTCGCCACGGTGCGTTGCATAAGAGTTATAGTCTTCTTCCGGCACGCCCATTTTATCCAAGTAGGCACCAGCCGCACTCGACTTTTGGATTGCGTTCGATGGCGACAAGTGATCCGTAGTAATGTTATCGCCAAGCACTGCCAACGGACGCATATCTTTCATGCTACGCTCGCCAGCCAACGCACCTTCCCAATAAGGAGGACGACGGATATAAGTGCTCATTTCGCGCCAATCATACAATGGATCGGTTTTATCGCCCATGTCCACTTCAACATTAAACATTGGTTCGTACACATCACGGAATTGTTGCGGCTTCACGCTTTCCGAAATAATCGAATCAATCTCTTCATCGGTTGGCCAAATGTCTTTCAAGGTTACTGGGTTACCGTCTTGGTCAGTACCTAGAACACCTTTTTCGATATCAAAACGAATCGTACCCGCGATAGCGTAAGCCACAACTAATGGCGGCGAAGCTAGGAACGCTTGATCCGCGTGTGGATGAATACGACCATCAAAATTACGGTTACCCGATAGCACCGCCGTCGAATACAAATCACGCTCTTCAATTTCCTGCTTAATTTTTGGATCAAGCGCACCGCTCATGCCGTTACACGAAGTACAGGCGTAACCAACGACACCAAAACCAAGCTTTTCCATTTCAGGCAGTAAGTTTGACTCTTCTAAGTAAGCCGTTACGGCTTTAGAGCCCGGTGCCAACGATGTTTTCACCCAAGGCTTACGCGTTAAGCCTAGCTTGTTCGCGTTGCGCGCGATAATACCTGCGGCAATCATGTTGCGAGGGTTACTGGTATTAGTACAACTCGTAATTGCTGCAATAATACAAGCGCCGTCCGGCATTTTGCCTTCTTCGATCTCGTAATCTTTTACGATGCCCTTCTCAGCCAAATCCGTTGTTGAAACACGTGCGTGAGGATTCGATGGACCAGCTAAGTTTCGACCTACTGATGATAAATCAAACGTTAATACACGCTCGTACTCAGCATCTTTCAAACCGTCAGCCCACAGACCTGTTTCTTTGGCGTATTGCTCGACTAACTTAACTTGCTCGTCATCACGGCCAGTAAGCTTTAAATAATCAATGGTCTGCTCGTCGATATAGAACATACCTGCAGTCGCGCCGTACTCTGGCGTCATGTTCGAAATCGTCGCACGATCACCCAGCGTTAAGTGCGAAGCACCTTCGCCAAAGAACTCTAGGTAGGCTGAAACCACACGCTCATTACGTAAGAACTCCGTAATCGCCAATACAATATCCGTACCGGTAATGCCTGGTTGTGGTTTACCCGTTAGCTCTACGCCCACGATGTCAGGAAGACGCATGTAAGACGCACGGCCTAGCATGACGCTTTCCGCTTCTAGGCCACCAACTCCCACAGCAATAACACCTAGTGCATCGACCATTGGCGTGTGACTATCGGTGCCTACTAATGTATCTGGAAAAGCAACACCGTCTCGTGCTTGAATTACTGGCGACATACGCTCCAAGTTAATCTGGTGCATAATACCGTTACCTGGTGGAACCACGTTGACGTTCTTAAACGCTGTTTTACACCAGTTAATAAAGTGGAAGCGGTCTTCGTTACGACGTTCTTCAATCGCTCGGTTCTTTTCGAAAGCATCTTTCTCAAAACCGCCATGCTCAACGGCTAACGAGTGATCCACGATAAGCTGTGTTGGAACTACTGGGTTAACCTGCGCCGGATCACCACCACCTTCAGCGATAGCGTCGCGCAAACCCGCCAAATCAACAAATGCCGTTTGACCAAGAATATCGTGACAAACTACACGCGCTGGAAACCATGGAAAATCCAAATCACGCTTTCGCTCGATAAGCTGCTTCAAACTCGCCGTCAGTGACTCAGGATCGCAACGACGGACCAAGTTCTCAGCGAGAACTTTAGACGTGTATGGAAGTTTATCGTAAGCACCTTCTTGAATATCCTCGACCGCTTGACGCGTATCGAAATAGTCTAAGTCAGTGCCTTCTAGTTTCTTTCTGTAGTTTGTATTCATTATGTAATCTTTGGTCTCTTTTGCATTTGTAGTGCCTTAACGCATAGCACTAAATTTTTCTTGCCACTTTCACTAAAACGGGAATCTTTCATAGTAACTAATTTCGAGATTCCCGCCTTCGCGGGAATGACGAAATCTATACTCTAAAAAACATTTTGACTATCGTTTGTCGATTTTGACAAACTCCCTCGGCTCCGGCCCCGTATAGTTGGCGCTCGGACGAATAATCTTACCGTCTTGACGCTGTTCCATCACGTGTGCAGACCAGCCAGTAATACGTGACATCACGAAAATTGGCGTGAACATCGACGTTGGAATACCCATCTTGTTGTAAGACACGGCCGAGAACCAGTCTAGGTTAGGGAACATTTTCTTTTCGTCCCACATCACTGTTTCAAGGCGCTCTGCGATATTAAACAAGTTGGTATCGCCCTGCTCCACTGACAACTCTTTCGCCACTTTCTTGATGACGTCATTACGAGGGTCGCCCGTTGTGTAAACTGGGTGACCGAAACCAATCACGATTTCTTTACGCGCGATACGCTCTTTAATGTCAGCTTCTGCTTGGTCTGGATTGTCGTAACGCATTTGAATGTCTAGCGCCACTTCGTTCGCACCACCATGCTTAGGACCACGTAGCGCACCAATACCACCACAAATCGCTGAGTACATGTCTGAACCTGTACCTGTAATTACGCGGCTAGTAAATGTTGATGCGTTGAACTCATGCTCTGCATAAAGGTTCAATGAAATCTGCATCGCACGAACCCATGAGTCTGGGCAAGGCTCGCCGTGTAGTAAGTGTAGGAAGTGACCCGCGATAGATTCTTCGTCTGTTTCTAGCTCAATCGCCACGCCATTGTGCGAGAAGTGGTACCAATAAAGAAGCATTGATGGGAACGATGCCATGAGGCGATCCGCGATATCTTTCGCTTCGTTCAACGGTTGGCTTTCACGTTCTGGTAAAACAGTGCCTAAAATCGAACAACCCGTACGTAGCACGTCCATTGGGTGTGCATTGGCAGGAATAAGTTCTAGTGCGTCTTGGACTAGTGCTGGCAAACCACGTAGCGCTTTTAATTTACGCTTGTAGTTATTTAATTCAGCAGCGTTAGGCAACTTACCGTGAATTAATAAATGTGCGACTTCTTCAAACTCACAGCTTTCTGCCAAATCTAGAATGTCATAACCGCGGTAGTGTAAATCGTTTCCGCTACGACCCACAGTACATAGGGCAGTGTTACCTGCTGGTACGCCTGATAAGGCTACCGACTTTTTTGGTTTTGGTAAAACTGACTCACTCATACTATCTACTCCTGTTTTTAAATTTAAATTCTCTTTAATGTCCAACACCTATGCTCACTCATGTCATCCTGAACTGTGACCAAGGGAAATGCCTTTAGGTAATTCAGGATCTGAGAACTCAGTGGCATAGCCTTGTAAAGATCCTGAATCAAGTTCAGGATGACATGCAAGGTAACGTCTACTTTTCTTTACCTTCAGCAAAAAGCTTATCCAGCTTCTGCTCATAATCATGGTAGCCAAGGAAATCATACAACTCTTCACGCGTTTGCATAATCTCGACCACATCGCGCTGATGACCTTTTTCTAGAACGTCGCGATAGAAAGTCTCAGCAGCTTTATTCATAGCGCGGTATGCACCACAGCAATACAAAACGATATCAACGCCCTGCTCGCCTAACTCTTCACACGAGAATAATGGCGTTTGGCCAAACTCAGTAATGTTCGCCAAAATTGGAGCGTTCACATGTTCACGGAAATATTTATAATCTTCCAGCTTGCTCATCGCTTCTGGGAAAATCATATCAGCGCCCGCTTCTAAACACGCATTCGAACGATCAATCGCTGACTGCATACCTTCGACACCAAGCGCATCAGTTCGTGCCATAATCACGAAGTTTTCGTCGGTACGCGCATCAACTGCTGCTTTAATACGATCAACCATTTCCTGCTGGCTAACGATTTCTTTATTTGGACGGTGACCACAACGCTTCGCTGCTACTTGGTCTTCCATGTGGAAGCCTGCCGCGCCAGCTTTGATTAAAGAACGCGTAGTGCGCGCGATATTAAAAGCGCCACCGAAACCGGTATCGATATCCACTAATAATGGCAGACTACAAACGTCAGTAATACGACGTATGTCTACTAATAGGTCTTCAGCAGTAGAAATACCTAGGTCAGGCATCCCCAACGAGTTCGCAGCCACACCGCCACCCGAAAGGTAAACCGCCTTGTGACCCACTTGCTCAGCCATACGCGCCGCGTACGCTGTAATGGTACCCATTACCTGTAACGGATTATTTTCTTCAACTGCTTTTCTTAATTTTAAACCTGCACTCATAATTCTTTGCCTTTTTCTTTTTTGTTGGGTTACGACTTTGTCTAACCCAACCTATTACGTATTTTTCACCAAGATTCCAGCTCAAGGCTGGAATGACAAATATCTAACTATTGGCGTAGCGAGCGATGGAAAGACAAGGCACAAAACAAAATTTAGATGCGGAGTTTACTAATAGTAAATACCCAAGGGGGCAGACCCTGACAAAGCTAAATTTTGTTTTTAACGCCGTATTTCCAAGCGCAGTAGCCAAGCTGCTATAGCTAAATCAGCCTGCTAACTTAACTTTCCAAACTTGCGGCCCCGTCTTATGGACACTTTCGCCCGACGAGTCCACCGCAACCGTCACTGGCATATCTTCAACTTCAAACTCATACACCGCTTCCATACCAAGCTCTGGGAAAGCGACGACACGTGAGTTCTTAATCGCTTTAGAGACTAAGTAAGCCGCGCCACCTGTGGCCATTAAGTACACTGATTCATGCTTTTTAATCGCTTCAATCGCTTCGTCGCCACGTTCAGCTTTACCGATCATGCCGAGTAAGCCCGTCTTATCCAGCATCATTTCAGTGAACTTATCCATACGCGTTGCGGTTGTTGGGCCTGCAGGGCCTACCGCTTCGTCGCGTACCGCGTCTACTGGGCCTACGTAATAGATAAAACGGTTATTGAAGTCGAGGCCTTCTGGCAAGCCTTCGCCTGAATCCAGTAAGTCTTTAATCTTTTTATGTGCGGCATCACGGCCGGTTAAAATTTTGCCGTTTAACAACAAGACATCGCCGGGCTTCCAGCTCGCGACCTCTTCAGGCGTGACATTGTCCATATCGACTCGCTTAGCGTCAGCAGAAGCTTCATATTCCATATCAGGCCAATCTTCGATAGACGGTGGGGTTAGCATAGCAGGCCCAGCGCCGTCTAATGTGAAGTGTATATGACGGGTGGCTGCACAGTTTGGAATCATCGCTACCGGTTTTGAGGCTGCGTGAGTTGGCCAATCTTTGATTTTGACATCAAGAACGGTGGTCACACCGCCAAGACCTTGAGCACCGATACCCAGTTTATTAACCGCCTCGTAAATTTCGATACGCAATTCTTCGACTTTATTGCTTGGGCCTTTTTTCAATAAGTCCTGCATATCGATCGGATCCATTAGGGATTCTTTCGCCAGAACCATGGCTTTTTCAGCGGTACCACCGACACCAATACCCAGCATGCCCGGTGGACACCAGCCAGCACCCATCTTAGGCACGGTTTCGACAACCCAGTCCACAATCGAATCACTTGGATTTAGCATGACAAACTTTGATTTGTTTTCAGAGCCACCACCTTTTGCGGCACAAGTGACGTCGACTTTATCGCCTTTAACCATTTCGACGTGCACCACCGCGGGCGTGTTGTCTTTAGAGTTAAGACGCTTACCCGCAGGGTCCATTAATACTGATGCGCGAAGAGGATTGTCTTCATTGGTATAAGCGCGACGAACGCCCTCATCCACCATTTCTTGAATCGTCATGCCGCCTTCAAAGCGTGCGTCCATACCCACTTTGACGAAAGCACAGGCAATTCCAGTATCCTGACAAACAGGTCTATGGCCTGTGGCAGACATGCGCGAATTGACTAGAATTTGTTTCATGGCGTCTTTAGCGGCAGGACTTTCTTCTTTTTCATAAGCCGCTGACATGGCTTGGACGAAATCTTTCGGATGGTAATAGGAAATATACTGGAAAGCGTCAGCAACGCTTTCGATAAAATCTTCGGCTTTAATTATGCCCATGCAAGGTCTCTCCGAATCTTGGTTTGCTGAGTTTATGTGAGTTACACTGAGCTTCGCTATACAAGCTACACATAAACCTCTAAAATCGGTGCATCATTATACAGGCTGGATCAGGCGTTTCCCAAATTTTGGGCGTGAATAAAGCTCAACAGCCTCTCATTTAGCTTACTTTTTAGTCAATCTGCATGAAAAAAGAGCAAACAGAAGCCGCATTCGTTGAATTACCTTATCGTGAGCCCGTCGATGTTCGAGCGCTTTTTGGACACTTTGCGGACGAACCTTGGGCGTTACTACTAGACAGTGGAAAGACTCTCCACCAAGCCGCACAGTTTGACATTATTCTTGCAAGACCAAGAGCAACCTTTGCTTTCTCAGATGGCGAGTCAGACGTTACAGGCGCGGAGATAACGATCAGCAATGATCCTTTTGACGATCTCAAGCGTTTTTACCAACTCGGTTTAGAAGATGCCCAGGCATTACCTGACGAGCTATCACAATTACCTTTTCACGGTGGTATCGCCGGTTACTGTAGTTATGATGCTGGTCGATACGTGGAAAAGCTTCCGACCAACGCCGAAGACGATATTGAATTGCCCGAACTCGCTTTTGGTTTGTATGAGTGGGCTTTTATAAGCGATCACCGAAATCACAAAAGTTACTTAGTAAAATTCTGCCACTATTGTGATGCTTATTGGAAAGATATTGTGGCTGAATTTGAAACACTTTATCAAGACGGCGTTAGCGCGCAACGCGAAGCTTTCCGCTTAAACGGAGGTTGGCAAAGCAACATGAACAAAGAGGGTTACATTAAACGCTTTAACCAAGTTCATGAATATATCCATGCTGGCGACTGTTATCAGGTGAATCTGGCCCAGCGCTTTACTGCTGACTTTGAAGGACATCCATGGAACGCCTATCTAAGGCTGACTGAACACAATCAGGCCCCCTTCTCGTCATATATGAATCTTGGAGAGCAACAAATATTGTCGCTGTCACCTGAACGATTTATACAGGTTTACCCTCAAGGCAAAGGCAAAAATAAAAAGCTGCATGTGGTTACGCAACCGATTAAAGGCACACGCCCACGTAGCAAGGATGAAGCAGAGGATAAACGATTATCCGATGAGCTAGAGAATAGCGAAAAAGACCGCGCCGAAAACTTAATGATTGTCGATCTGCTTCGTAACGATATTGGGCGCAATGCTGAGATTGGCTCGGTTAAGGTCACTAAATTATTTGAGCTCCAATCCTTTATTTCAGTTCACCATTTGGTCAGTACCATTGAAGCTGATTTAGCGCAACAAAGCGACGTTTTCACTTTGCTTAAACATTGCTTCCCGGGTGGCTCTATTACCGGTGCACCGAAAGTTCGGGCGATGGAAATTATCGAAGAACTAGAGCCTCACCGCCGCAGTATTTATTGTGGCTCAGTGATGTATTTGGATTTCCGAGGCTACCTTGACTCAAACATTGCGATCCGCACTTTAGTCACTGACAACAACAAAATCCATGCTTGGGGCGGTGGCGGTTTGGTTGCTGACTCAGAAGCAGAAAACGAGTACGAAGAAACGTTACATAAGCTCAGTAAAATACTGCCGGTTCTTGATGATGAGTAAGATGATTACACTCGACCAAATCCAGCAGGCATTAGACGCAGCTGATGAAATAACGCCTCGTACTGCGAAGCTAAGACCAAGCGCGGTTCTAGTCCCCCTGATTGAAAAGTCAGATGGATTGCACCTGCTGTTGACACAACGTGCTGAACATTTGCGTCACCATGCCGGACAAATTAGTTTTCCCGGCGGTAGTATGGACGATACTGATGATAATTTAGTCCACACAGCGCTTCGTGAAACCGAGGAGGAAGTGGGGATTGCGCAAGCCGATATTCAAGTGCTCGGCAAACTGCCCTTGCAGCCCACAGGCTCAGGTTTCTTAATTCAGCCTGTTGTGGGTATCTTACCTAACAATTTTGAGCTGATTTTGTGCCAAGATGAAGTATCGTCTGCTTTTGAAGCACCGCTCGACTTTCTGTTCGATTCGAACAATCAAATTCACTCATACAAAGAGTATGGCGGCAAAAATTACTCTATCTATTCAATCCCTTACGATGGTTGGAATATCTGGGGCGCGACCGCTAATATCATCGTAAAATTTTCTCAGTTGATAAACCACTCAACATATATCGATAAGTTATAAATAACTGGTCAGATGTCAGGCTTCTAACCGCTTGCTTTCATAGCCAGTGGCACCTATAACCATTACAATAAAGCTATCAACTTCAAATGAGGTAAACACTTTGGCGATTAGCGTATTCGACATGTTCAGCATTGGTATTGGCCCTTCCAGCTCTCACACGGTTGGCCCGATGCGTGCAGCACATCGTTTTATCGAGTTCATCACCGAAAAAGGGTTATTAGACTCGACGCATCGTGTTGTCAGTGAGTTATATGGTTCACTAGGAGCTACCGGTAAAGGTCACGGCTCTGACACCGCTGTACTGCTAGGCTTAGAGGGACACTTACCCGAGGAAATTAATCCCGATA
Source organism: Kangiella marina (assembly GCF_039541235.1). Taxonomy (NCBI): domain Bacteria; kingdom Pseudomonadati; phylum Pseudomonadota; class Gammaproteobacteria; order Kangiellales; family Kangiellaceae; genus Kangiella; species Kangiella marina. The sequence goes on from NZ_BAABFV010000001.1 coordinate 459,622, forward strand.
TTATTCCAGAGCGCTTAGAAGTCATTCGTGGTGATGGCAAGATTCACTTGAATGAAGCAAAAGTGATCAACTTTAATGAAGACAAAGATCTCGTTTTATACAAGAAAAAGTCACTCCCAAAGCATGCCAACGGGATGATTTTTTATGCGTACGACGAAGACGGAAATCAAATAGCGCAAAGAACTTTTTATTCTGTTGGTGGCGGCTTCGTGGTAAATGATGATGTCGATGCAGATGCGCCCATCATCGAAGATGACACTAAGGTTAAATACCCTTTCAGCTCGGCTAAAGAGTTAATGGACATTTGCGAAGAAGAAGGCATTTGCATTTCTACTTTGATGATGGAAAACGAAAAGTCATGGCGCTCCGAAGAAGAAGTCCGCAGTAAGCTTTTGGAAATTTGGCGTGCTATGGAAGAGTGCATTAAGCGCGGCTGTAACCGCGAGGGAATTTTACCGGGTGGCCTAAAAGTAAAACGTCGTGCGCCGGGAATTTATCGCAAGTTAAAGTCAGAAAGCAACACCACAGATACCTTGTCCACCATGGACTGGGTAGACTTATATGCTCTAGCAGTAAATGAAGAGAATGCGGCTGGCGGACGTGTTGTCACAGCTCCGACGAATGGTGCTGCGGGCATTATTCCTGCTGTCTTGTATTACTTCATGCGCTTTAATCCAAACGCCGATGAAAAAGCCGTCATTCGGTTCTTGCTAACCGCAGGCGCGATTGGCGTTTTGTATAAGTTAAACGCTTCCATTTCTGGTGCAGAAGTGGGTTGCCAAGGCGAAGTCGGCACAGCCTGCTCGATGGCCGCTGGCGCTTTAACAGAAGTCATGGGCGGCTCTCCCCTGCAAGTGGAAAATGCTGCAGAAATCGGCATGGAACATAACTTAGGTTTAACCTGTGATCCGGTGGGCGGTTTAGTGCAGGTGCCATGCATTGAACGTAACGCCATGGGTGCGATTAAAGCCATTAACGCCTCTCGCTTAGCGATGCGTGGCGATGGTCAACACAAGGTCTCACTGGATAAAGTCATTAAGACCATGTGGGCGACCGGTAAAGATATGCGCGACAAATACAAGGAAACTGCTCGTGGCGGTTTAGCGGTACACATTATTGAGTGCTAGATTTGTATCTTTTATCCCTGTAAAGGCGCTGCGGCGCCTTTTTTGGTTTCTGCCACAATTAAGCTTCTTCACTTAACTAATGACGCTCTTCTGATATAGTGGTCTTAACAATAGAAATACTATCTCAGGGGGAGTTATTATGTCTCATGTTCTGATCACTGGTGGTACCGGCTTTATTGGGCGCAACCTTGTGCCTTTGCTTAAAGCTCAATCCCATGAGGTTACGGTCTTAACCCGCTCTCCTGATAAATACCGAGCCTACCCAACGTTTAAAGACGTTAAACTCACCAGCTCTTTAACCGAGGTATCGGCTGTCGATGTTGTTATCAATTTGGCCGGGGCCAATTTATCGGCAAAGCGTTGGAGTGACCGCTATAAGCAAGAAATCGTCGAAAGCCGCTTAAACTTGACCGAGAACTTAGTGCAGTGGATTAATGGCCAACAACAAAAACCTCATACTCTCATTAGTGGCTCAGCTATCGGTTATTACGGTGCAAGAGGCAATGAGGAGCTTGATGAAGAGTCAACCTCAGGAAGTGCGTCAGAGTTTCAGGTGCGGTTATGTTCGCGGTGGGAAGATGCCGCTTATAAAGCCGAGTCGCTCGGCGTTCGTGTCTGCTGCATTCGAACCGGAGTGGTGTTAGGTGATGAAGGTGCATTGCAGCAAATGGTAACCCCGTTTAAATTTGGAGTCGGTGGTAAACTCGGTAGCGGGAACCAGTATTTTTCATGGATTCATATACACGATCATATCAGAGCTATCATGCACCTTATTGATAACGAAGAACTCAAAGGGACTTTCAATCTTACAGCGCCGAATCCAGTAACTAACGAGCGCCTAACCAATGCTCTAGGCTCTGTATTACACCGCCCCACTTTTGCCACCATGCCAGCATTTGCGTTGAAGATTATTGTTGGCGAAATGGCGACAATGCTGCTCACTGGACAGCGCGTTTTCCCCAAAAAACTGGTCAAAAGCAGCTTCACCTTTGAGTACTCGACTATTGATGAAGCCTTGGGCGATTTATTGAATTAGACTTAAGTCAAAAAGGAAGGCCGGCTGGGCCTCCCTCTCGTGTCATCCTGAATTTCATTCAAAGCCTTCTCGCCACAAGATGCTCATCCTTATTAAGATTCTAATTTTCATCAGAATGACCAAAGCATGACTAAGCTTCGCCGGTTTACTTCGAGTGCTTAGCTTGCTCAACCAGTTGCTTAACGTCTTCTCGAAGCTGTTTGGCGTCAAAAATAATACCGTCTTTGATGGTGTACTTTACGCCTCCAACATACTCCGCCTTGTTATCAAGCCCTAGTCGGTAATGCCCTGTGCCGTACAACACTTTAAAGTTTGCAATAGGGTTCTCTTCTATGATGACTAAGTCAGCTAACTTACCGGCTTGAATCGTACCAATCTTATCGTCCATGCCGAGTGCCTCGGCACCGTTAATCGTAGCAGACTGAATAACTTCGAGTGGGTGGAAGCCTGCTTCTTGTAACAACTCTAATTCACGAATAAATCCAAAGCCGAAGATTTTATAAATATACCCCGTATCCGATCCCGTGGTCACTCGGCCACCATGGTTTTTAAAATCATTGAGGAAGCTCATCCAGATTCGATAATTGTTTTTCCAATCAATTTCGTTCTGAGTTGTCCAGTCGAAAAAATAAGAACCGTGTGACTCGCGATTAGGTTCGAAGAACTGCTTGAGCTTAGGGTGAGTAAACTCTTTGTGCCATGGTGCGTTTCGAGCACGCATCACATCACGGCTAGCTTCATAAATGGTCAACGTAGGGTTTAGCGTAAAGTCTAACTCAATCAGCTCATCGCGAACCGCGTTCCACCTGTCAGAGCCTTTCTTAGCAGCCTGTTGCCATAAGCGACCAGCTTCCGTAAAGCGGTGTGACTCGTTGTTGTAGTTATATTCTAGTGGATAATCTTGAATCACTTGATCTTCAAATAAAGCCTCTGGCAAGCCATACCAATGCTCCATAGATGTCAGTCCTAGACGAGCAGAGTCTAAAGCATTAGTACCGACAACATTCAACTGCGCATGATGCATCATGGTGCCTAAGCCTTGCTTATTGGCTTCATCCAGCGCCGCCTCCATCATCGGACGTGGCAAACCAAAGAACTTAATGCCTTTTGCACCTTTATCAGCCACATGGCGCACCCAGCGTCGAGTGTCCTTCGCCGTAGTAATTTCCTTATCCCAATCCATATTGAAGCCAACATAAGGCACGATCCGTGGCGCGGTAATTGTGTTATCTTGACTTAACTCTTGATGCTTTAAGGTCCAGTCCAATCCGTTGAAGCTTCCCGGCTCACGGACTGTAGTAATGCCATGCCCTAGCCATAATTTGAACGGATACTCAGCAGGTAAGCCATCGACACTACCGGCAATATGGCCATGCATATCGACAAACCCTGGCAAGACATAATGCCCCGAAATATCCACGACCTTATCGCCCGCTCCAGCTTTAGGACGTTTTGATTCATCAATAGCAACCCCGGGCGCTCCAACCGAGCGTACTGAAACAATTGTATTGTCTTCAATAATAATATCGACAGGACCAAACGGCGGTGCCCCCTTACCATCAATCACAATCCCACCACGCAAAATCAAACGCTCAAACGGCCCCTGGCCCTCAGCTCGCTCTGGTGCATCTAAGGTTCGCGCTTTTGCAAAGCTGCTGCCTACAAGCAGACATAAGACTAGTGCTGACTTCAAAAAAAGTTTCATAATCGTTTGATATTCCCCAGTTTAAGTGCCAACAAGCTTAAAACAATTAAGGGAACAAAACAAATAAGGGATGGCTGTATTGATGAGGCGTCATAGCCAATGACACCTACTGAATACGTTGAGTTTTTCCTGAAGTTCTCAATACATAAAGCGCTTTCTATTGATGGCTTTTTTAAGGAGAGATTGGTGTGACTTTTAACTGAATTTAGCGCTATTTAACCGAAGTCGCTGATATCCAACCCGAACTCATCTAAAGCGCCTTTATCCAGCTTCAACCCTGTTAAAGGAGGAATGACTAAGGTTGAAATCGTCGATATGTCTATCTGAGGCAACTCTTTAAGCATGAACGTATCTATTCGTGGCTTCTGCACCGGTATAAAAGGAGCTTCATACAGGATCATTTCATGCTGAAGTGGGTACCATTTATTCAAAATACGCACTGTCGCCTTCAAATTCTCTTGCGTTGTTTTAAGTGTTTTTAGCGTATGCTCACCGGCTAGACCAATTTGCCATAAAATGGTGTAGGCTGATGTATTTAGCGGTACTCCGCTAAATAAAAACTGAGTCGCTTCATAAGCTTGGCAACCGGTAGTACCGGGGTCGATACCCAGATCGGCATAAAGACACGCATCCGCGGAAACCCCCGGAAGCATCTGAGCTGGATACCCCTCCGTTTTCAAGCGCTCGATAGCAAAATGTCCGACACAGGCAAAAATACCTGGATGACCATACAGCGCCAGTACGACTTTATTTCCCTCTCGCACCGACTGGCAAACGACCTCGGTCATGTCTTGGTACGTTTGACGACGAGACTTACCTTCAGCGTACAAATACTGGAGGCTTTTATAGGATGGATTTATCGACTTTACCCAGTCTTCTGAAAGCTTATCTGGCAAAATGCCAAAAACACGTTCAGCCTGCTCAAGATAGTTTTTAGATAGGGTTGTAATTTGCCCGGCAAGAGTAATACCAGTGCCAATGCATGTTAAAGAACCATTGGCTTTTTTAATATTCATAGTTATAACAGCTTAATATACTTGGACTTGGTTTCGACCGTTTCTCTTGGCTTGATACATAGCATTATCAGCCTCAATAATCAGCTCTTCTAAAGACTCACCGTTACTCTTTTCCGCAACGCCGAAACTTGCAGTAATGCGGAAGTCACTGGGTAGTTTCGCATGCTCTATTTCTTTAAAGGCTTTAGCACAACGTTCAATAAACTTTATAGCATCTTCGCTCATACACTGAGGCAGGATAACAATAAACTCTTCGCCGCCTAGCCTACCAAATACATCAACCGGGCGTATTCTTTCCTTCACACAATCGCTCACTTGTTTTAATACCCAGTCACCCATTGCATGGCCAAACCGATCATTAACAGTTTTGAAGTAATCCAAATCAAAAATAATGACGCAATAACGGCTATCGTTGATTAGGCTATTATGATGAACATCATTAGCCAGTTTTAATGCAGACCTGCGGTTTAAGGTGTTTGTCAAAGCATCGACTTGAGAAAGCCTTTGGTAACGTTCTTTTTGTTTTTTTACTCGCCACAACCATAAACTAATCCCTGTTAACACGGTTAGCACTATCACTAGAAGCAATTGAAAGTTTCTTTTCGACTGAACTTCGACTTGACTGGTCAGTGCTAACAACTTATTTTTTTGATCTAAAATTTTGATTTGTGCGTCTTGATCCAAGTGTGCATATTTAACTTTTTGAAAAGCTAAGTTTTTATCCGCCTGCTCTTTCAGCATCTTATCTTGGATAATGGCAAGCTCTAATAAAGCCTTATAAGCCTCACTATAGTTATTATTTTTTTCATAGTACTTCGCCATTAATTCTGTCGCATCCTTTCGGCTCACACCAGACTCTTGCACTTCAGTTTTATGTAGAACTTCGTCAATATACACCTTAGCCTTTTGAAACTCGCCAGTCTCAATATAGACACGAGCTAAGCCAAGCTTGATCTTCAAAATATCAGGCTGGTAACCATTGTCAGCAGATATTTTTAGCGCTGCTCTATAAGCTAACTCAGACTTTTCTAGCTGGCCATGATTAAAGTAATTTTGCGCTAAATTTTTATATAAATTGGCATCGACAACCAAGATATTAAGGCCTTTACAATACTCAATGCTTTCTTTAAGCCGCTCGTCATGATTTATGCTCCTATCTTGCCTTAAATAGATATTAGCTACTAATGCTTTCACATAGCACTGATTTTCATTATTATTCATCGCCACGGCAATATCACTTGCTTTAAGGACGTACTCTAGAGCTGCGTCGTAATCACCTAACTCTACAAAAATATTAGCTGCGGCATAGTATGAAGTGAACTGCAAGGACCGGTCTTGAATTTTAGGCGTTACAGACAAACCTTCAAACAGGTAATTAAAAGCCTTTTGATATTCATTCAGGCTCATATAGATTTGAGACAGTAACGAATAAGCAGCTAGCCTTGAGTCCTCAGACACCCCAGGCAGTTGTAACAATAACCTTAAGGGGCTTTGTGCTTTTTGACTCTCTGATTTCAGTATATAGAAATACGATTCTTGAACGTAAAACCGGGCTTTTTGTTCATCAGTCTCAAAATCTCCCCACCGACTTTTTAAGTCCTGAATCAGCCGAAACGCTTGCCCAGAGTCGCTAGTATTGCTCTGCTTTAATTGCTGCAAGTCTTGCTCTATATCTGCTTTGGCTGTATCAAATATAAAAAGCAGAGCTAGTACTAAAATAAATCTTTTCACTGGAAGGTTACAGGTTATGCTCTTTTACATTATGAACAACAACAGCGTACTCTCCTCCACCTGTCAACTCTTTTACTTTGTCCATATCAGCATGTTGAACTGCATTAATTTCGTCATCATTTAAACCAGCAGCTTCCATCGTCGCAACAGGCTCAGCTTTATACGCTTCCATTAACTTAGCATTAGTGCCAAGCTCGGTTAAAAACTTATTTAACGTTGACATTTTATTCCCTACGGTAGTTGTTTATTATTTCTGCAACCATAAATAGTACAGATTTCAACGCATTATGCTACTTTTTTTTGCTACATGATAGATGTCCAGTGATTTTGATACCTCGAAAAGCTCAGCATCAAGACCTGTTAAATTGTACTCTGACCCTATTTGTTATTCTTTAAATTGGAAGCCAGCTTTCCCTCGGAGTTCGTAATCAAAGAACTCTATCTTATTTTGACCACTATCATAATGTCCAATGCCTAGTCTAATAATACCGTTTTTTTTGGAGTAATAAATAGTATTTATATTGTCTAAGACTAGACGGTTTATATCAGAATTAACCTCAAGTAAGACTACGAATATTTTATCTTCATTACTTTCTAATACATGATCTACCACATAATTTATACCGTTAAATGTCCAAGTTTTCGGAAGCTTTGAAGACTTAGGAATTGCAAAGTTGAAAATGGGACTTTCTATACAGTTAACTTCATTGCTTGAACAATCTTTAAGAAAATATCCTGAACTTCCTATTCCTGCATGATTATCTACAACATCTAAAACGAAGGCTGGTTTATATTTATTAACATAAACATAAACTTTATTGTTTGAATGCGTTGTCATACAACCAGCTAGTGAAATTAAAAATACATATAACGGTAAAAAATTTACTTTCATTAATATTCTCCTGGGAACATCCTTTTGAGCCATTCATCAACATTCTTTTCATTATTGGGATGGTCTTTCCAAGCCCCATTAGCTTTTATCATGTTTTTATTCAGGATACCATGACCCAACTCATGTCCGACCACCCCTTAGCAGAATGATCCCCTAGCTTCAAATTAATAAAACAATAATTAGGGTCAGAGTATCATTAATTAGTGCAATTACCCGCCGTATTCTTTAGAGCTAAAAAAGCCGCAATAAATGCGGCTTTTTATTTGGTGATTTAATGCTCTACTTGAGCCTTAATCTAGTCACTAATATTGCAAAAAGTAAAGATAGTAGCCACCAGTCATTTGAACCGCCACCGGATGACGGGGCATTAACAGTAATACGGACACTTGCTGTAGCAGAAGCTCCGTAAGGGTCAGTCACCGTATACTGGAAGCTATCACTGCCCGAAAAGCCCGCATTTGGTGTATAAGTAAAGCTGGTTCCTGAAACAGTTAAGCTACCACTTGACGGGTTTGAGTTTTCTATAGTTAACTCATCGCCATCTGAGTCTGTGGTGCTAAAAGTACCTGAAACTGCTGTATCTACGCTAGTGCTTATTGTCACCAAATTAGCAACCGGTGCATTATTGATTACTGCTATCGTGACTGTAGCCGTTGACTCTGCACCACTAGCATCCATCGCAGTGTATTCAAAAGTATCCTCTCCACTAAACCCTTCGTTTGGCGTATAAACAAAGCTACTGCCTGAAACAGTTAAGCTACCATTTTCTGGGTTAGTATGGTTATAGGTTAACTCATCGCCATCTGGATCCGACGCTTCAAAGTCACCTGACACTTCTGTTTCTGTTCCTGTTGATAAGTTTACAGGGTTAGCAACTGGAGCATCATTCACAACATTAACCGTTAATGTTACTGTCGCTTCAGCTTTGCCTCCGTGCACATCCTTTGCTGAGAAAGTAAACGAATCTTGTCCATTGAAATTCAAAGCGGGTTCATAAGTAAACAGGCCGTTAGCTGAAATAGTCACTGTACCGTTGGAAGGCTCAGTCACAATACCAAATGTAATGTCGTCACCCTCAGGATCGGTAGCACTTACAGACTCATCAATAGATGTGTCTTCATCAAGAGTAAAGTCAGCGCTGGCTGCTGTAGGAGATAAGTTAAACTGATAAGCTCTAAGCTCGTTCTCGAACTGGACAGCGCCAACGATATCTGAGCCGTCAAATGCTAAACTTGATAATTCAGGTACTGCTTCTAGCTGACTAATGATAGAAATATTAGCAGAGTCAGAAATATCTACGGCTAACAAGCCATTTGTTGAGCTTAATAGAATCGTATCTGAGTCGATTTCAGTAGCCGCTGTCACAAGACCAAAACCTGAAAGCTGGCCAATATGATTAGCCGCTGTGAGGTCAGAGATGTCGATTAAGAATACGCCGAAGTCACTTGCAGAAATCGCAACGTCCCCTGTAACGAATAATTTTGCTGAGGTTACCTCAGACATCGTCGGAACAGATACAACCGAAGGATTAGCAGTATCAGAAAAATCAACAGCCAACAACTCTGCGTTGACACTTGAAGCTAGTACATAGTCACCATAAGGAGTGATTTCTTTGATGTAGTGCTTAGCTCCTGAGCTTGCGGGCGGCAATGTGATTGACGATACTAACGATGGTACATTAGTACTTACATCGTATACTACGATAGTGCCATCACTGGCCCCGACATACAGAGTATTGTCACGTTCTTTAAGGTAAGTGATAAACCCATCTGCGCTAGGCGTTTTACTATCAAGGAACGAACTAGGATCTAAGGTCGAAAAATCATAGGTATCTAGATTTTTTTCAACACCCAACCAGCCGATATTATTTTTGATCTCAGCTGCCTGAGTATTAACCCCAGCAACCAAAGGGATGCGGCTTTTTGGTATAAATGAGTATTCAGCATCTATATCGATGATGTGGAACAGTCCAGTTTCATCAGAAACCAACACTCTTCCATCACTCATATCTAAATCCTCAGGAATCATCGATTGACCGTAGCTACCCAACGGATCCATATAAGGTACGGCCTCTGATGAAATATCTAAAGTTCTTAGTCCATCAACTCCATAAGCAACATACAGAGCATCTGCACTGTTTGTGAAGCCATATATTTCGTGAGTACCAGCTCTAATATCATCTTGGAAGGTAGGAGAGTTTGGAGTGCTTATATCGAACTGAAAAATCCAACCATTAAATTTACCAGCAAATAATTTATCTCCAATAACATGAAGAGACTTTAGAACTTCAATATCTTCAAAGGAGGACCCCGTATTGACAGTGCTTACGAATGACGGATTATTTACATCGGAAATATCATAGACACGCAAACCACCTGCAGCTCCAATATATAAAGTATCACCCACTATTGATGCGTCATAGTAAAGGGTACCTTCCGCCTCTGCTAAAGTGAGCTCTGTAATAAGGTTCTCGTCAGTAAGGTCAAAGGCTCTCACTTTCTTAAAACGACTGACCGTATAGAGGTAATTACCATCTATTTTTGCTTCAGAGACATTTCCTAATGAACCAAATGTTTGTGTATTGATATTTTGTAGGTTAGTCAGATCTGATGCATTAAAAACAGCTATATCACTATTGCCACCGATCATGTACATGCGGTTACCTACTAACTTAACGCTGTTTACTGCATAACCTGAAGAGTCAAATGTCCCGATCAATGTCGGAGCAGAGCTATCTGAGACATCAAAGAAATGAACCTCAAATGCACAGCGGACAACCAGAGTATTTCCATCGATATCTAAATCTGTTGAACCACAACCAACAGCCAGTTCATCGATTAAAACTACATTCGAGCTATCAGTGACATCTAATATTATTAGATCTTCATTACTATCAACAGCATATGCGGTATTGTTATGGTATGCCACGTCATAGAATGGCCCCATTCCGTAGGATGACTCTAAATCAACCAAAGTGCCATCAAGAGCACGACTGTCTGTGGAAATAAAGGATAAAGCGCAAGCAAGTGTCGCAAGTATTTTTTTCATGGATTGTTTTCCTTTTTTTATATATCAAGCCCATTTTTTTCCAAACAGGCGGTAGAACTTTACTGTTTGCGAAAAAAAAACACAAGTAATTCTCAAAAAAATAGAGTTTATAGTAGGTGTTAATGCAAATTTGACTTAAGTGGATGCAGGCTTAGATAGAAACAGGTTTTAGCTCAGGAGTTAATCACGCCATTGGGGACGTGGCCGCTTGGGACATGGCCTTTAGCACGGTCTATATGCCCTTCTTGATCATCAAAGAAGACGTCAGCACCAAAAGCTTTGAGGAATTTAGTTTTGTCCATACCACCGAGGAACAGGGCTTCGTCAATACGGATATCCCAGTAGCGTAAAGTCCGTATAACGCGCTCATGCGCTGGTGCTGAGCGTGCAGTGACGAGTGCGGTACGGATCGGACAATTATCTTGGGTGTATTCTTTTTGCAGTTTATGAAGCGCGGAAAGGAAGTTTTTGAAAGGACCGCCTTCCAAGGGCTTTTGTGCTGACTGTTTTTCAGAGCGAGTAAACTCTTCTAGACCATCTTGTTGGAAGATCTGCTCTGCTTCGTCAGAGAATAAAACGGCGTCGCCGTCAAAGGCGAACTTTATAATGTCGCTTTCGTTGTTGGACTGTGTCGGAGATACAATGGTTGCAGCGGCAATACCGGCATTAATTGCTTGCAGTACATCTTTCGGGTTAGTCGATAAAAATAGGTGTGCACCAAAGGCTTCGGCGTAAAGGTACGGGCTATTGCCAGAAGTAAAAGCAGCCCGTGTGATTTTTAATTGATGATTCTCAATAGAGTTAAAGACACGAAGTCCTGTATCAGCGCTATTTCGGGATAATAAAATCACCTCTACTTTTGGCGTGTCTTTTTTTGTTTCATTCAAAGAAAGGAGTTTTTTTACTAGGCCGAAAGCAGCGCCAGGCTTAAGCAGTTCATCCTCATGCTCAATCTGATACTGCGCATAACTATTTACGCCACTTTCCATGTAGATGCGGTGACTTTCTGCCAGATCGAACAAGGCAGTCGATGAAATAGCGATGACTAAGGTATCGTTAAACTCTATCGGCATAATGATTTATATTTTTACCACTCTTCGCACTCTTCCTCAAACTCACATTCATCTTCAATTGGCGGACGCCCATCATGAATCAAAAACTCACGACGCTGCAAGTAAGCATCGCGTACCATGAGATACTCGTCCAAAGCACCTTCAAGTTGTTCCTCTAGCGGCAGTAGTTCGGCTCGAGTATTGATCAACCATAAGGAGCGAAGTGCCCACTCAGTTTGTGAGTCATTAAGCTCATCATAAGGGCTATAAAATGCAAAGGTGTCAATGGCAAAGCCAGAACCATCTCTGACTGTCGAAGGCCCAATAAATGGCAACATGATAAACGGTCCAGACTCAAAGCCCCACACTGCGAGTGTCTGTCCAAAGTCTTCTTCTTCTCTTTCTAGCCCCATCTCTGTAGCAGGATCGAGTAAACCAGCAATACCAATGGTGCTATTGATTAAAAAGCGCCCCGTGTCTTTACCGGCTTTGAGAAACTTACCTTGCAAAATATCATTCAGAATCGTGGTGATTTCACCTAGGTTGCTAAAAAAGTTAGAGACACCTTTTTCAACAGGATCTGGGGTAATGTATTGATAACCTTCAGCAACAGGTTTAAGTAATGCTTTGTCGATGGAGCGGTTAAAATCCCAAACAGCCCTGTTTCGTTCTTCATAAGGATCTTTTGGATTATCGCCAGTCGTAGCGCAAGCTGTCAGCAAAATAGCGGACAAAAATATTAGGATGGGGTTACTTCTCATTCCTTAATAACCTTAATATTCTCAGTATGCGCTAATCATAAAGCACATCACTTCATATGACTAGTCTTAAGCGGTCTCTACGCGCGGTTTTATTAGGCGGTTCCTAGGAGAATGTCACGCTCTAGCAAACTGGTTAAAATTTGCTGGCCACCATTCAGTAGCTGTTCAGGCTGAGGGAAATTGGTTTCCTCAATCAGTTGCTCTAAGGCCTGTTTGCCCGTGATCTGCCGACCTTCATGCAAGTGTTCAATAAAAATATCCAGCAAGCGATAAGTCATTGAATTTCCTTCCATAAAGTCAACTTCATGCTTACGGTTTCGGCTAATCAATAGAAATGTTGGTGTTTCTGGAGGGGTATCTGGCAGATAACTGGGGCCAATTCTGTGCACCGGATATTCATACACTAAGCTATGAGCTAAAGGAGACACCACAACCGGCTCGCTAACGAGGTCGCCATTGCGCTCGTGGGGAATTTGCAGGATGTTTTCTTTGGCTGAAACAGTCGCAACCTCCATCCATTCCCAGTGTGCCAGTTCAAGCATAAATGGAAAATCATCACCTTCGGGCTTTCTGTGCTCTGAAAGATAATTAAAAAACTCTTTTGAAATTTCAATGAAGTAAGGTGACTCAGCTCTATAGTTCGTAAAAAAATCGCGAACCATGCGATGCCACTTATCATCGGCGGTTATTGACCGCAACACAGGAAAACTGTTCTTACAGAAGCTTTCGATATTATTGTAGAACAGATCTTGATAGACCTTCATGCGCCGAGCTTCTATCCCTTCTGGTGCTTTCGCCTCAGCGGGATTTCGCAGGTTCTTTGAGAATTCATATTGGATTTGCTGGAATCTATTGTGAGAGTTAGGTTTTGGATCAGTCATAGGCCTAACTGCTATGCAATAGCTGGTTGGCTATCTTGTTTATCACTATATTGTTCCTGCAACTCTTTAATTTTATCCACTTCAGCAAGCAACTGCGGCATTGCTGGTATGTTAAAGTCACGCTCTAATAGCGTTGGAAACACACCAAAATGTTGGTACGCGGTTTCCAGTAATGACCACACATCTGCTTTGACGTCGGCACCGTGCGTATCGACTTTTAGATCATCAGCCTCATCGTAATGCCCTGCTATGTGCGAGTAGGCAACACGATCTTTGGGTAAGGCTAATAAAAATTCTTTAGGGTCATAGTCATGATTAATGCTGTTAACGTATATATTGTTAATGTCCAATAAAATATCGCAATCAGCTTCTTCGACTACCGATTTGAAAAACTCGAGTTCAGACATTTCCTGTCCTGGCGCAGCATAATAAGACACATTTTCCATTGCTAAACGCTGTCCAATAATATCCTGAACCTGTTTGATACGATCAGCCACGTAATGAACCGCATCTTCGGTAAACGGGATGGGCATAAGGTCATACATGTGACCATCATCACTACAGTAACTTAAGTGTTCGCTGTAACAGCGAATATTGTACTTCTTAATAAACTCAGCCACTTCTTTAACAAACGCGGTATCTAAAGGGCTTGGACTACCAATTGAGAGTGATAAACCATGAATGACAAACGGAAAGCGCTCTGCATATTGCGCAAAGATTTGTTCCAAATGTCCTCCGAAGGGTAGCCAGTTTTCTGGAGCGACTTCCATGAAATCAACGTTAGAAGCGTCCAAAGCCTCAAATTCACGCATGAAATCACGTCTTAAACCGAGTCCGGCACCTGTTACTGGATACAAAATATCACCTTAGAAGAGTTGGGAGTTGAAAGGAAGGGTGGCGGAGAACCACCACCCCATGTTGAAGAATGGCTTAAAGAATTAAGCTACGCCGCATTTACCTTCGCCGCACTTACCTTCTTTCTCGGCTTTATCTTCGCCGCACTTGCCTTCGCCGCATTTACCTTCTTTCTCGGCTTTGCCTTCACCACATTTACCTTCGCCGCACTTGCCTTCTTTCTCGGCTTTATCTTCACCGCACTTGCCTTCGCCGCATTTACCTTCTTTCTCGGCTTTATCTTCACCACACTTGCCTTCGCCGCATTTACCTTCACCTGCGTCGAATTTAGCAAGATCATAGCCAGCTTGAAGGTCGTTTAATGCGAAAGGATTGTCGCTTGCAGCGGCAGTACCCATGGCAGCAGAAGCTGCGATTGATGCACCAACGATCATGGCTAGTTTTTTCTTGTCTTTGTTTAACATAGAACTTACTCCTAGGTTGCTTACTTTAGTTAAGTTATTCAGAAACTTAGACTTACCATATCTGAATTTGTTACAGATTTTTCTTATTTCATCTAAATTTCGCTTTTTTTGGGACAAATGTCACGCAAAAAATAACTTAATACTACTATTCCACGGTTTGTGTGATTTCTACGTGAACAGTTTCACTAGGTGTTAATATTTTTTTCAAACTGGTACGACCAAAGCGATCGCCCGGCTCCGGCTGTGCTAATCCGCTTTGAGACAAACGAACCTCAATATAGGTGTTTTCGGCAGTCCATAAACTGGTTCCCGGAAGCATAACGTTCGCAGGTGTCAGCTTTTGAGGCTGATGAAGTTGAGCGACATCCACTGATTTAACGGCGATAGGAGGCCCGCCCTCTTCCTGACGAACCAACACGAAAGCTTTTTTGTAACGAGTCAGTAATAATGAATCAACATTATCAACAACTACAGAAATATGATTAAGCTCTGCCAGTTTTAGTTGGCGCTTGGCTTGATCAATTTGCCCGCTAATAATTTGATACGACTCGCTGCCTGGTTCTCGGTACTGCAATAATTCCTGCCAATAATCAATCGCGGCTTGGTATTCTTGCTGCTTAAAATGATTAATCCCCTGCATCAACAGTGCGCCTTCGTGCTTTGGCTCTTCCATGAGAACAAGATTGATGTGCCGCTCTGCATTTTCAAACGCCTCTGCGCTACCTTGCTCCATAAAGTTACGAGCAAACTCAATACGAGTCTCAGCGCCTGGTTTAGCCGCTACCGCTCGATTAAAGGCTTGTTCGGCACGACCCACTTCGCCAAAGCGGAGGAAAATATTGCCTAATTCACGCCACTTTTCAAA
The DNA here is from genome assembly GCF_039541235.1 of Kangiella marina. NCBI lineage: Bacteria > Pseudomonadati > Pseudomonadota > Gammaproteobacteria > Kangiellales > Kangiellaceae > Kangiella > Kangiella marina. The sequence goes on from NZ_BAABFV010000001.1 coordinate 475,055, forward strand.
GTTATGGGGATCACTTTCGGTACGTAGCCTAAGTTCGCTCAATAACTCCTGTACCGTAATTTCTTTTTGATCCGCTTTGCTAGCCAGTTCTTTCAAACTCAAACCATCGAGGCGCTGATGCAGCTCGGCAGTGTCTTTTAAGCTTTGATGCGCACCTTGGAAATAGTAAAGCGTCAAACTGCTTATTGTGGCTATCAATAGAACTGAGATATAAGTAAAAATACGACCTTTACCGGTAAAAACTTGCCCAAATAACCAGGCAGCCCAAACCAAAACCATTAACAGTAATGCTAACCAAACTAACATTTAAGACTCACCCTCTGAAGCAGACTGCTCAGGCTTCACTTTGCGGCGGCCAACTTTTGATAGCACTGCAATTAAGATAATAAGAAAAACCAAGATTGGAGCAAACCACAAAAAGTAGTTCGAAGGTTTTACGGGTGGATCATAAAGCACAAAATCACCGTAACGCTCCTGCATGTAAGCCAAAATATCGCGCTTAGACTCACCAGCACTCACCTGTTGGTAGACGATATACCGTAAGTCCTCAGACAAACCAGCATTAGACTCAGCAATAGTCTGGTTTTGACATTTCGGGCAGCGAAGTTCATTGATGATTTCTGTGTAAAGCTGCTCTTGTTGCTCGGTTTTAAACTCGTAAGTTTCAATCACAGCAAACGCTTGTAAACTCGCCAGGGCGATACATAGGGTTATGAATGTTTTCATCTGACCTTCCTAATTCTTTGTGACGTCTGTTGAGTTTTGGCTAACCTTCATCGGTGGTTGCCCTGTGATATGCTCTATGACTGGAGAGATCTTCGTCTCCCAAACGCGATCATCGATGACGCCGACATACCGGAAACGAACCATTCCGTTTTCGTCTACGACAAATGTCTCTGGAGCACCGTAAACACCTAAATCAATGCCGAACTGTCCGCTTTGATCAGCAATAATCATAGAATAAGGGTTTCCTTTGTCCTGAATAAACTTAAGGCCATCAATCGTTTTGTCTTTATAATTGACGCCAACGATGGGAACCTCGTACTGCCTTGAAAACTTCATGAGATATGGGTGTTCAATGTGGCAAGGACCACACCAGGAGCCCCAGACGTTCAGCAGAAACAACTCTTTGGGTAGAGACTCTGAGGTATAAACCAGTTCTGGGTTTTCCAGTGACGGAAGTTGGAATACCGGAACGGGCTTATCAATCAAATTTGAATTGAGTTTCTTCGGATCTTTATCCAAAGCAAACCAAAAGAACACCACTAGAATCACAAAGGTGATGATAGGAGCGACTGATAATACAAGTTTCTTATTCATTTTCAGACTCTTGAGAATTGTTTTGCGCTTGCTTTTTCAAACGCTTTTTCTGACGCTTCTTTTGGCGATAACGTTTATCCGAAATTGCCAACAGGCCTCCAAGCGCCATAAAAATCGAGCCCAACCAAATCCAGCGGACAAAAGGTTTGTAATAAACGCTGATAGCCCAAGCGCCATCATCCAGCGGCTCGCCCATCACAACATACAAATCTCTGAACAGTCCTGCATCAATATCAGCTTCAGTCATGACCATTTTAGAAGCGTTATACTTACGTTTTTCTGGACGCAAATCCGTAATTAAATCGCCGTCGGAATAGATACGAAAGCTACCCGCTGAGGATATGTAGTTTGGTCCAGCGCTATTTTTAAAGTCATAAAACTCTACATCAAGCTCTTCCACCGCGACCGTTTCGCCCAATCGAATCTTGATATTTTCTTCAATACTAAAGTATGACGTCAGAACAACCCCTAGCACTGTAACTGCAACGCCTAAATGCGCCACTAACATGCCCCAATAACTACGACTAATTTTTTTCAGCCCTGCAGTAAAGGTTTCGCTTTTAGCGGTTTGCGCCAAAATATACTTCGCACAACCTGCAATCACCCAAAGTCCTAAAGTTGTTCCGACAATCGCCATGGGTTCTAAATCGCCCATGACAATAACAATCGCTAAGCCCACAAAAATACTGCTTATCGCCCACAGCCAATACTTGGTTAACAGCGGCTTAATCGACTCTTGCTTCCAATTGATCTGCTGTCCAATCGGCATCAGTATCAATATTGGAATCATAAAAATTGAGAACATCAAATTAAAGTATGGAGGACCTACTGATGATTTGTCACCGGTAAATGCTTCTTGAATCAGCGGGTGTAATGTCCCCAACAAGACCATAAAGGTAATCACCGCTAACAACGCATTATTAAATAACAAAGCCGTTTCCCTAGAGAACAGCCCGAAGTTGGCTTTAGAGCGGATTTTACTCGATTGAAGCGCGTAAATGAGTAACGAAGCACCAACCACTATCCCTAAGAACACAAGAATAAAGCGCCCTCTTACCGGATCATTGGCAAAAGAGTGCACAGAAGTTAATACGCCTGAGCGCACTAAGAAAGTTCCAAGCAGGCTGAGCGAGAAGGTAAGAATCGCCAGCAAGACAGTCCATGACTTAAACACACCACGCTTTTCGGTAGCTGCTAATGAGTGAATCAAAGCGGTACCCGCGAGCCATGGCATAAAGGACGCATTTTCTACTGGGTCCCAGAACCACCAGCCGCCCCAGCCCAACTCGTAATAGGCCCACCAGCTACCGAGAGCGATGCCCAGCGACATAAAGATCCACGCCACGGTTGTCCAAGGGCGACTCCAGCGTGCCCAATGATGATCCAAGTCCCCTTGTAGCAAGCCAGCGATGGCAAAAGCAAAGACCACCGAAAAGCCGACATAGCCCATGTAGAGCATCGGCGGATGTACAATCAGCCCAAAATCTTGTAACAACGGATTTAAATCAGCGCCATCAATGGGGATAAAAGGCAGTGCCCGCTCAAAAGGGTTCGAGGTAAACAAGGTAAAGGCAATAAAGCCAATAGCAATGAAGCCCATAACACCCAAAACACGAGTCACTAAAGGCTTTGGTAATGATTGACTGAAAATCGCTACCGCCGCCATCCAGCCAGTTAAAATCAATACCCACAGCAGCAACGAACCTTCGTGCGCGCCCCACACGGCTGAGATACGGTAATAAATCGGTAGCTGAGTATTGGAATGGTTTGCAACGTAAGCGACGGAGAAATCATTGTTGATAAACGATAGCGTCAAGCAAATAAAGCTGGCTAAGATAAGCACAAAAATGCTTAACGAAGCGCGCTTAGAAAAGCGCATCAAGCCTTCATGTTGCTTGCGCGCCCCTACGAAGGATAAAACACCTAAAAAGATGGCGTTAACAAACGCCATAATTAATAAAAAGTTACCGAGTTCAGGAATCAAGAGTGCTACCTAATATTCAGTGGATTTTGACTTACCGGGATGGCCGTACTTTTCCAAAGACTGTTCAATCTCTGGGGGCATGTACTTTTCATCATGTTTGGCTAATACTTTAGTCGCTTTAAAATGTGTCTTGCTGACTAGCTTACCTTCAGCGATCACGCCCTGTCCTTCTTTAAACAAGTCAGGAAGAATTCCTTCAAAGCTGATGACTAATGAACTTTTATTATCCGTCACAGTAAACTCAACCTCTAAACCATCTTCTGCGCGCTTCACAGAGTTGTAAGCCACTAAGCCACCGACACGGATAGTTTTATCCAATGGCGCTTTACCTTGGCTGACTTCCGTTGGCGGGTAAAAGTGATTAATGTTTGAGCTTAGGGCATACAAAATCAGACCTACTGCGCCTGACAGTAATAATAAGCCACCAATAATAGCGATGAGTTTATTGCGACGATGTGCTTTCATGAAACCTACAACTTACTTCTGTAATAAATACTGAAAACTGGATTAGTCAGCTTGTGACACTTTCAGCTTTCGTGCTTTTTGCTTCTGCGACTCAGGCGCAGAGGCCTCTGCTTGAACTTGCCTTTTAAGCGACTTTAGCATCATGCGAAAGCCGATAAACAAGCCCAACAATACAACCAAGCTCATCAAATAGCTCGACCAAACGTAAGCGCCATGCTTACCCATAAAAATAAATTCGTGCCAACTGCTCATGACTTAACCTCACTACCGCTAGCCCACTCCTTGACCCAGCGTGATTTTTGATTGCGCAGAATAATTTCAGCTCGCAAGCGCATAATAACCAATGCCGCAAAGAGCAAATAAATCGCCCCCAGCATCAAGAACAATGGCGTTTGGAACGCAGGGTTAAGCGCACCTTTCTCCGTAATCGAGTAACCTTGATGCAGCGTATTCCACCATTTCACCGAAAAATAAATAATCGGAATATTGATGACACCAACAATCGCCAAAATCGCACTGGCTTTATCCGCCTTAGAACGGTCAGAAAAGGATGCGTGCAGAGCGATATAGCCCAAATAAAGGAACAACAGCAGTAATTCAGACGTCATACGCGCGTCCCACTCCCACCAAGTGCCCCATGTCGGCTTACCCCAAACGGAGCCGGTAAATAAAGCCAAGAAGGTCATGGCGGCGCCTACTGGCGCAATCGAACGAGTCACGGCAAACGCCATCTTCATTTTCCAAACCAGTCCGACAGTCGCCGCAATCGCCATCGCGATATAGCCAATCATGGATAAAGCCGCAGCTGGCACATGCACATACATAATGCGAACGGTATGGCCCTGACCTTGGCGTACCTCGATCGGCGAAGCCCACAGTGAGTAATACAAGCCGATGGCCAGCAAGATCAAAGTAGACGCCCATATCCATGGAAGCCACTGACCTGTTTTTTGGAATAAATATTTTGGAGAACTTAGCTGGTGAAACCAGCGCCAAGCGTTTGCCATTAAATTTTAACCTACTGAAATTTTAAGTGCGCGGCCCGATGCGAAAGGCGCAAATACAACTGCTATTAACAAAAAAGCGCCCAAGATGGCGAGTTCGCCATTATAACGCATATTTTCCAAGGATGCTGTAACTGTCGAGGCCCCAAAAATCAAAATCGGCACATACAAAGGAATGATTAAAATTGACACCAACAGACCGTTACGGCTCGCCGCCAAGGTTAAGCTCATCCCGACCGCACCCAGCAGACACAAGCTTGGCGTGCCTAGGACCAAACTCAGCATTAAGACCCAGGTATGCGTCGAGTGCTCAACACCGTGGTTGATCTGCATCAATACACCAAGAAGCGGCGACAGAACCACCAACGGCAATCCCGTCAGTAGCCAGTGCGCTAATATTTTGCTGATAGCCACCGATGTCGGCGAACTCATGAGTAGCAATTGCTCTAACGAGCCGTCTTGATAATCGCTACGATAAAACTGCTCCAGCGATAGCAGCATTGATAACAACGCCGCTACCCAAATAACGCCTGGCGCAAGCTTCTGTAGCACCGCAGCCTCAGGGCTCACGGCGAAAGGAAATAAGCTCACCACAATCATGAAAAACAGTAACGGAATCGCTAAACCCATCCAGTTTCGGCGCGCGACTTTAAGTTCACGTTGTAATAGGGTCAGAATCATTCGTGTTCTACCCCAACTTTTTGATCGACGGGTAACTCGTCGATGTGATGATGTGACGTAAAGAGCACTACACCACCAGTATTTTTAAACTCTAGGGTTTTAGCCGCCAACCAGCCACGTGTTTTGTGATCTAAATTGACGAAAGGCTCGTCGAGAATCCAAATTTTCGCTGGCTCTAGCATTAAACGCGCCAGCGCAACTTTGTGTTGCTGTCCCGCTGATAACTCCGCAAACATGCGATTTTCAAGACCACCGATACCTAACTCCAATAGCACATCAGAAATCTGTTTAGCGAGATCTTGCTTCGAGATAGCCCCTTTTAAGCGCAAATTAGCGTAAAAGCTTAAATTTTCAGCAATGGTTAGCTCGTTTTTCATCGACAAGCTGTGTGCTAAGAAAATCAGGTCTTGGAAATAATCAGAATCAGGATGGTTTACTGGCTTTTGGCTCCAATAGACTGTGCCATGATCAGGCTGTAACAAACCCGCCAAGCACCGCATCAGGCTGGTTTTGCCCGCGCCATTTTCGCCATAAAGATAAGTAATTGTTGATGGCGCTAGATGCAAGTCAGCATCTTCTAGAAGAATCTGCTCAGATCGAGAAACCGTTAGCTCATGGGCATAAAGTCCATCGAATTGTATGTCTTGAGATTGAGACATTTGAGCTAAGGCTTGGCATAAGTTGCTTTGCCCTGAATTATAGAGGAGTTAGCCCCTTATGCCAATGATTTTACGTAGATTTACCTAAGCTGAGCTTATGCTAATTCTTTTAAGACAGCGTCGCCCATCTCAGTGGTCGAAACCAAGGTATCGCCTTCCGTATGAATATCGCCCGTGCGGTAGCCTTGATCCAATACCTTAGAAACGGCTTGATCAATTTTGTCTGCCAAGGCGCCTTCGCCAAAGCTGTGGCGTAGTAACATAGAAACCGAGAGAATCGTCGCCAATGGATTGGCTTTGTTTTGACCCGCAATATCAGGCGCTGAACCGTGAATCGGCTCGTACATGCCTTTACCGTTCGCATCTAGGCTTGCAGACGGCAACATACCGATTGAGCCCGTTAGCATCGCCGCACAATCCGACAGAATATCGCCGAACATATTGCCCGTTACCATAACGTCGAACTGCTTAGGCGCACGCACTAGCTGCATCGCAGCGTTATCAACATACATATGTGTCAGCTCAACTTTTGGGTATTCTTTGCCCACACGCTCCATCACTTCACGCCACAGTTCTGTCGCTTCAAGTACATTCGCCTTGTCCACTGAACAAACACGCTTATCACGCAACATCGCCGCCTTGAAAGCCACGTGAGCAATGCGCTCAACTTCGCTCTCAGAGTAAACGTACGTATTAAAGCCTTGGCGCTCACCATTCTCCAGCGTACGAATTCCACGCGGTTGACCAAAGTAAATACCACCCGTTAACTCACGAACGATTAACACGTCCAAATCTGCCACTAGCTCAGGTTTCAAGCTTGAAGCATCAGCAAGTTGCTTATACAAAATCGCCGGACGCAAGTTACCAAACAACTCCAGCTCAGAACGTAATTTCAACAACGCCTTTTCCGGACGCACCGAAATATCGTACTGCTCCCACTTAGGGCCGCCCACAGCGCCCAACAAAATAGCGTCAGCCTCTTTCGCTTGAGTTAGTACTTCGTCTGTCAATGGCGTTTCGTGCGCATCATACGAAGAACCACCTACCAACGCAGACTCATAAGTCACGTCCAAACCATGATTTTCAATCAACGCATCCAACACACGCGTCGCTTGCCCTACAATCTCAGGGCCAATACCGTCACCCGGTAGTACCAATACTTTTTTAGTCATATTAAATCCTAATAAATTGTTCTGTTTCAAATCCTGTAGCACAGGGTTTCAAGAAACTATTCTCCCCGTAATATTGAGCTAAAAGACTCGCAAGTCATAGCAATTCAAAACAGGACGTTTTGAATAGTGACATACGGGCCATGGATGGAACGTATGTCACGGTGCGTTAAGTGACTTGAGAGTCTTTTTGGGAGTCATTCTTTGAATGACCTCAATATTGGGGTGGCCTTCTTTTGGTTCCTTTTCTTGGCCACGCAAGAAAAGGAACAAATACCATTAACTATTAAATAACCAAGGCGCACGCTTAGCGCGCTCCTTCTCATACGCCGTTATGGCATCTTCTTGCTGCAACGTAATACCAATATCGTCCAAGCCATTGTACAAGCTGTGTTTACGATCTGATTCGACATCAAAACTAATCACATCACCGCTTGGCATGGTAATCGTTTGCTTATCAAGGTCGATATCAAGCTTAAAACCTTCGTTAGCTTCGGTTTGCTCAAACAAGGTATCCATGGTTGCGTGATCAAGTACGATCGGCAAGATACCGTTCTTAAAGCAGTTATTGAAGAAAATATCGGCATAACTCGGTGCGATGACCGCTTTGATGCCATAGTCTTCTAGCGCCCATGGAGCGTGCTCACGACTTGAACCACAGCCGAAGTTTTCGCGTGCTAACAAGATCGAAGCCCCTTGATAGCGCTCTTTATTCATCACGAAGTCAGGGTTTAGTGGACGCTTTGAATTGTCCATACCCGGCTCACCGTGATCTAAATATCGCCACTCATCAAATAAGTTCGGGCCGAAGCCGGTTCGCTTAATCGACTTCAAAAATTGCTTAGGAATAATCGCATCCGTATCAACGTTTGAACGATCTAAAGGCACGACTAAACCTGTATGTTGCGTAAAGGCTTCCATTAGTGCACCTCCGATGCTTTTGCTAATTCTGTATCGAGTTCCAATTCACGCACGTCAACAAAGTGACCATGAACTGCTGCTGCCGCTGCCATTGCTGGGCTGACGAGGTGAGTACGTCCGCCTTGGCCTTGACGACCTTCAAAGTTACGGTTTGAGGTCGATGCGCAGTGCTCGCCTGATTCTAAACGGTCAGCGTTCATCGCAAGACACATCGAACAACCCGGCTCACGCCACTCGAAACCCGCTTCAGTGAAAATGGTGTGCAAACCTTCAGCTTCTGCTTGCTCTTTAACTAAGCCAGAACCTGGTACCACCATCGCCTGTTTAATGCTTGGTGAGACCTTACGACCTTTTGCTACCGCAGCCGCTTCACGCAAATCTTCGATTCGTGCGTTAGTACAAGAACCAATAAAGACTTTATCCAGCGGAATCGACGTAATTGGCGTGTCCGCTTTTAAATCCATGTACTGAAGTGCGCGCTCAATACCCTCTTTTTTTACAGGGTTTGATTCTTTTTCAGGGTTTGGGATATTGCCATTCACAGGCTTCACCATTTCTGGTGAAGTACCCCAAGTCACTTGAGGAATAATATCTTCGGCTTTCAATTCAACCACACGGTCAAACTCAGCGTCAGCATCACTGTGCAAGTCTTTCCATGCTTCTACCGCCATGTCCCACTGCTCGCCTTTTGGCGCAAAAGGACGTCCTTTTACATACTCAATCGTCTTTTCATCCACAGCGACCAAGCCAACGCGTGCGCCCGCTTCGATTGCCATGTTACAAATCGTCATGCGACCTTCCATCGATAAGCTTTCGATCGCCGAGCCAGCAAATTCGATCGCATGGCCATTACCGCCAGCCGTTCCGATTTCACCGATAACGGCGAGAACCACGTCTTTCGCAGTCACGCCTGTTCCCAGCTCGCCATCGACACGAACCAGCATGTTCTTCATCTTCTTCTGACGTAAACACTGAGTCGCTAAAACATGCTCTACTTCTGAGGTGCCCACACCAAACGCCATTGCGCCAAAAGCACCGTGCGTGGCTGTGTGTGAATCACCACAGACCATGGTTAAACCTGGAAGCGTGTAACCCTGCTCGGGGCCAACAATATGCACAATACCTTGACGGATATCGTCCATCTTAAATTCTGTCACGCCGTAACTGTCACAGTTATCGTCCAACGTCTGAACCTGAATACGCGACACAGGATCTTCAATGCCATTCGTACGGTCGGTTGTCGGTACGTTATGATCCGGCGTCGCTAAGTTTGACTCTAGACGGCGCGGTTTACGACCAGCAATGCGCAGACCTTCAAATGCTTGCGGTGACGTTACTTCATGTAATAATTGACGATCGATATAGATCAAGGCTGATCCATCATCGTTTTCTGCGACAAGATGGTCTTCCCAAAGCTTGTCGTACAATGTTTTGCCAGATTGGGTTTTTCCAGTCATTAACTGTGCCTCATTTGGTCTCTTCACATAATTAAAATAGCTACAAATTCGTAGCAAACTGGAACAAGTGTAGACCTTCTTGTAGAATAACTCCAATTCATTATTTTTATAAAACCCATAACCATAAGGAATAGCTCACTGCCATTGGTTACAGTATGGATATCGATCTTCTTAAAACCTTCTTGACGGTTGCTCGTCTGAAGTCCTTTACCTTGGCGGCTAAAGAGCTGCAACTGACACAACCTGCGTTAAGTAAGCGCGTCAAACGCCTCGAGAATATGGTTGATAACCAGCTATTCGATCGCGTGGGTAATCACGTTGTGGTCACAGAAGCAGGCCAACTTTTACAGCAGCAGGCTCCACAAATTATTAGTGACATAGAAGATACTGTGCAGCACATTCGTGATTTGAGCGGTAAAGTCAGTGGTGAATTGCATATCGGTACCAGTCACTATATTGGTTTGCATCTACTCCCAAACTACCTTGAACAATATGTTGATACTTTTCAGCAAGTCGACGTCAATATTGAGTTTATTGACTCTGAGCTGGCCTACGAGCGTGTACTCAGTGGCGACCTAGAAATGGCCCTACTGACCTTCCCACAGCAAAAAGACCCAAGGCTGGCGCACGAACTTATATGGAGAGAGCAGTTAGCGATAGTGTGTCACCAAGATTATGACTTGGCTCAACAACACGATCCCCTGAAACATCTTCAAGACTACCCCTGTATTTTGCCTCCGGCCCACACTTTTCCGCGAGAGCTGTTCGAAGTACAGTTAGAAAACGCAGGCGTGACGCTCGGTAAAGTTAAAACAGCCAACTATTTAGAAGTGATAGCCAAACTGGTTGCCTGTAAAATGGGCTGGACATTATTACCAACCCGTTTACTCAGTCCTCCCCTGAAAAGCCTATCCTCAAAACAACTTTTATCAGCACGCGATATGGGGATCATCTACCGCACCAACAAAACCCTTTCCAATGCATCCCAAGAGCTGGTTAAATTATTAAAAGCGGTATAATCCAAAACAGAATTGAGACAAAAAGTTACTAGGAGACCCCATGAAAATAATACTCATGCTTATGAGCAGCGCAATGATATTGCTAACCTCGCTATCAGCCGACGCCATTGTCAGCGCACAAAGTAAACAGCATTTTATGGTCAAGATTGAAACCACTATCAAAGCCCCGGCTGAGGAGGTTTATCAGCAATTTATAAATATCGGTGATTGGTGGGAATCGAGTCATACCTGGTTTGGCGATGCCTCTAAAATGTATATAGAACCTAAAGCCAACGGCTGCTTTTGTGAAGTGAACGGCGAACAAGAGGCGCTGCATATGACAGTTAGCATGATCATGCCGAATAAAAACGTGCAAATGGTCGGTGGCTTAGGACCTCTTCAGAGCATGGCCGTCTATGGTCACATGTCGTGGAGCTTTAAAGAACCAACAAAAGGCCTGACAACATTAACCATGACCTATTTAGTCAAAGGCTTTGTGGGCGAAGAGTCTGAAATGATGGCCAAAGCCGTGGATGGTGTGCTGGCGATACAAATAAACAACTTAAAGTCGACATTTAAGTAGCCCCAATAGCAGAAACAAAAAAGCCCGCTCAAGGCGGGCTTTCATGATGCTTCACAAGACTACTTCTTACCAACAATTAATTGAAGTAAGCCGATAAGACCAAGGGCACCACCACCAATCATTAGCCAAGTGGCTTTATCAGAGAAAGAACCTGTGAACGCTTCACGGACTTCTTCGCCAACTGATTGAGTCATGTTGTACCCCCAGAAAAATAAGGCTACACCTACCACCAATAATACAACTCCAATCATTTTCTTATTCATCATTTTTCCTCTTTGTTGTTTCGCTTAGTAAATCCTAAAGCTTCAAGATTATTACTTTTCAGCGCGTCGCTCAACCTCTGACCACACACGCATCAAGTTTCCTGATAGCATTTTTTCTATGTCTTGCTCAGTATATCCGCGCTCAAGCAAACCTTTGATTAGGTTTGGATAAGTAGAAACATCTTTCAGTCCCGTTGGTAAGCTATCCCCAACGCCATCATAATCAGAGCCAAGCCCAACATAATCGACGCCCACTAAATCCACCACATGATCTATGTGATCGAGCACATCTTCACGATCAGCAAATTTAAAAGGTGTTCTTTGGCGGTAACTTTTCTTGAAGCTTTCGATAGCAGCTACGTCAGCTTCAGGATCTAAGTTATTCGATTCAATGTAATTCTTAATCGCCGCTTTGAACGCATTATTGTTTTCTATCGAGTCTTGCGCAATAAAGGTCGAGCCAAAATTGATGAAAATCACACCACCCTTCTCAGCCATTTCCTCGATCATGTCATCATCCATATTACGCTCAAAACCTGGTGTAAAGTCTCGCGCTGATGAGTGACTTGCGATTACAGGAGCATTAGACACTTCCATCACGTCATAAAACGCATCGTCTGAAAGGTGTGAAACGTCGACCATAATGCCGAGACGGTTCATTTCACGAACGACGTCTTTACCAAACTCACTCAAGCCTTCATTCGGGCGCGCTTCATCGTACGACGAATCGGACAAATGGTTACTGCGTGAGTGCGCTAAGGTGATGTAACGAATGCCTCGGTCGTAGAAGTACTGAACATTTTCAAGCTTACCTTCAATGGGCGAACCGTTCTCCATACCCATTGGCAGAGATATTAGACCATTTTTAAAGTTCTCACGAACCTCCGCTGGGCTTGTAGCCAATGCGAACTTATCAGGATTCGCTGCAACGATTGACTCAACATTATCAATCAGCTCGTTCGCCAACGCATAACTCTTGCCCTCTTCTTCAAACTCAAGGTCCGCAGGAATATAGATCGACATGAAAGGCGCATCGAGTCCGCCAGAAACCGCGCGCGGATAATCAAAATCTCCAGCCTCAGTTGCTTCGCTGATATCCTCGTTAGAGTCGTGTAAACGATGAGGAACATCAATGTGTAAGTCGGCAATAATGTACTTTTTACTTAGTGCTTCTGCCTCAGCCGTGTAGTCTGGCTCCGGTTCATCCTCTCCCATGAACGGCACGCTGCTGCAAGCCGTTAAGCCTAGCAATGCCGAAGTCATCAAAGATGCAAGTATTGTCTTTTTCATGATACAAGCCTTTTCAGTTATAATTGGAATACATAGCATAATAAAGATATCAACAGCAAATGCAAAGCAGACTAGGCCTTAAATAGCATGAACCAAGAACTCCTTCTCGAATCCATCAACCAAACCATGCCCTTTGGCAAGTATAAAGGCCGTAAACTTCTTGAGTTACCTGAACCCTACCTCGTCTGGTTCCATAAGAACGGCTACCCAGAAGGCAAACTCGGACAACAGCTCGCGCTGATGTATGAAGTGAAACTTAACGGGCTTGAAGGAATGCTACGACCACTGATGAATAAAAGTCGTAAACAGTAACAGTGCTTTAGAGATAGTGATAGAATTGAGCCAACTTCAAAAGTCACCTGACGCAGAGAACACAGTAGCCGCATGAGCATTTTTCAAGAACTCAATCCAAAGTTAGTTAAAGCCTTAGATAAACTTAGCATCACTAAGCCTACCGATATTCAGCAGGAATCGATTCCAGTGGTGCTTGATGGTTTGGATTTAATGGCTAGCGCTGAAACCGGTTCTGGCAAAACAGCGGCCTTCATACTGCCTATCTTAGAGCAGCTTCTCGCTAAGAAAGCACCGAATACTGGCACTCGAGTCTTAATTTTAGCGCCAACGCGTGAACTGGCGCGTCAAATCCATAAACAAACGATGGATTTAGCAAAATTTACGGGCATACAGGCAGGATTAATCACCGGTGGCGAAGAATTTAAAGTACAACGCGCGGCAATGCGTAAAAACCCAGAAATCATTATCGGTACGCCAGGGCGTATTCTCGATCACAGCCAGCAAGGGGCAACTGACTTTGCTGACTTAGAGTTTTTGGTGCTGGACGAAGCGGACAAAATGTTGGATATGGGTTTTAGCGACGATGTGATTGCTATTGCGAATTTCTGCTCTGAAGGTCGTCAGAGCCTTCTATTTTCAGCTACCCTTCAAGGCTCTGGCATACGCCATATCACCAAAACATTGCTCAAAAATCCAGAGACCATCACGCTCAACACTTACGAAGATGCGCAAGCCAATATTCATCAGTCAATCATCACTGCTGATAATTTAGAACACAAAGAAAAGCTCACGGGGCAGTTACTACAAAATGAAAAGTACCGTAAGGCGGTCGTGTTCTGTAATACCAAAACTCAGGTTGAACGTCTCAGCGGACTCCTTCGTTATCACAAGCTTCGAGTCGGTCATATTCACGGCGATATCAAGCAAGATACTCGTAACCACATCATGGTGCAATTTCGCGACGGCAAATTCGATGTACTGATAGCCTCTGATGTTGCCGCACGTGGCTTGGATGTCAAAGACGTTGATTTAGTCCTGAACTTCGACATGGCACAAAATCTTGAAGATTACATTCACCGAATCGGACGCACAGGACGTGCCGGCGCAGATGGTGCCGCCATATCCTTGATAACCCATAAAGATTGGAACCTGATGGTTACCATTCAAACCAAACTCGGCGCACGATTCGACGTCAAAACCGTCAAAAACCTCGTCGCCAAATACCAAGGCCCACAGAAACTCAAAAAGAGCGGCAAAGCCGCCGGCACTAAAAAGCGTAAGCCCGCCGGCAAAAAAAGCATGACCGCCCGCGACAAAAAACGCCTCGCTAAAAAGCAAGACAAGAAGCAAGACAAAAAATCATCAAATGTTGGTACAAAGCCAAAGAAAAAATTTGGTGGTATCAAAAAGTCTGATGATTAAAGTGATGGGTTACAGCTGCGCTTAACCCATCCTATATCCTGTTTGTGGGTTTTATTACGACACTTTTCTTGCATGCCCAAGAAAAGTGTCCAAAAGAAAGGCACCCGTAAATAGAGGTCATAAATGACTCCCTTCAAAAGCTAAACTCATTTACGCACCATAAAATACAGCCCTTCCATGGGCTGAATTTTATTATTTGAATCATCCACGATTCAAATTGCTATTCGCTATAGCTTTCTCAGCTCTATTTAAAGGGAAATACCCGAGGCTAGCCTCACTGTCTACCGAAACAGCACCCCATAAAAGTTAGCTGATTGAGACATTATTACAGAGCAAATTGGACAGGAGAGTCCAATTTAGTCAAAACGAAACAGGGAGGTTTCGTTTGGCGGCTCGTCAGTAATAATGTTGAGAGAGGGAAGTTCGAAGAACCTAACTTTTGGGGTGAGCTTCTCTTTGGATACTTTCTCTTGCTCATTCAAGAGAAAGTATCTCGCCGAGTGGCGAAACCACAGTTAACTCTGATACAAATCATACAACACCATAAAAAATCCCCCTATCATACTCACCAGCCCAGCAACTACGATGAAAATAGAAACCAAACCCAATATGGTTTGAAGTGCACCAGCAGCAATGAACGAGGCGAGAAACATCATTGGCAAGCCAATAAAGGCGGCTAGTATAAAACTCAGAATGACGATTTTCCAGCCACGCTGAATTTTTGATTTTAGGATAAAGTTTAAGGGTTTCATAAGTTATAGGGTATCAAGAAATTCCAGTCGTTGCGGGTAGGTTTTTCTGAGGTGGTCAAACTTATTACGTATGTCCGTTTTTACCTGACGCATCCGTTTGTCGTCAGCTTGAATATCATAATAAGGCTTGAGGCTTTGATACAAGCCGCTCAGTAAACCGCTCCAGTGCCACTTCGGTGCCTGTGGTAGCAGAGTGTTTAAGGGTATCGTATTTTCAAGCCCTAGCCACTGATTAACAGCCTGATACAGTTGGTAAGTACCACGAATTTTGCCTTCCTGTGAATAGCCTGCAATGTGAGGTGTCGCAATCAAGGTCTTTGCCATAAGTTCGACATTAACTTCTGGCTCTCCTTCCCAAACATCTAAAATATAATCAATGTTTTTTCCTGCCTGCTTAACACGATAGGCCGCTTTATTATCGAGAACAGCCCCTCGGGCACTGTTGATCAACAGGCTATTGTTTGGCATTGACTCTAAAAACTCCTCATCCACTAAGTGATAAGTCGCGTACTGACCCGAACGGGTGAAGGGCACATGACATGTCACCACATCACATTGCTGGATTCGATCTAGACTGACAAAATGACGGGCATCGCCGGAGTCCTCAAGCGGTGGATCGTTGACCAAGCAGCGAATCCCTAGGCGCTCTAACACTTTGATCACTCGGCTACCAACATTACCTGCGCCAATAATACCAACAGTAACCTCACTGAGGTCACGATCACGCAGCTCTGCCCAATAAGCAATACTGGTCAAAACATACTCAGCGACACCCTGCGCATTGCAACCCGGGGCGCTACTAAACTTAATGTCATTGGCGGCGAGGTATTTTGTATCGACGTGGTCAGTACCAATAGTGGCACTGCCGACAAACTTAACCGACGTTTCTTCAAGGAGCTGCCGATTAACAGAAGTGATAGAGCGCACCAGTAAAATATCAGCGTCAGCGAGGTCTTTACGGGAAATATGCCTTCCCGCTAATCGTTTGATTTGGTTATTATTTCTTCCTTGCTCGGAGCCAAGTGTCGAGAATAGCTCCTCGACTAATGGCATATTTTCGTCAGCAACGATATTCCACATCGGCATTACATAATCGTGATATTTATTTGGGTATTGTAACGATATCCATTAGAATTACGACTGAAATTGAAATTGGAAATGGCAAGATGTCCGACAAATTAGCAAATTTATACAAAGATGTATTAGTAGAGCTTGGTGAAGATGTTTCACGCAATGGTATTCTCGATACACCAACTCGCGCCGCAAAAGCCATGCAATTTTTGACTCAAGGCTATGAGCAAGATTTAAATACCGTGGTTAATGGCGCAATTTTTGATTCTGACAATGACTCAATGGTGATCGTAAAAGACATCGAACTTTACTCTATGTGCGAACATCACATGTTGCCATTTATCGGTAAAGCGCACGTCGGTTATTTACCGACGGGTAAAGTGATCGGCTTGTCTAAAATTGCTCGAATTGTTGACATGTTTGCGCGTCGTCTACAGATTCAGGAAAACCTAACAAAGCAGATCGCGGAAGCGATTCAGGACGTCACTGGCGCTGCGGGTGTTGGTGTGATTATCGAAGCGAAGCATATGTGCATGATGATGCGCGGTGTAGAGAAACAAAACTCGGTCATGACCAGCTCTACTATGCTCGGTCAGTTCCGCTCCTCTCAAAATACTCGTAACGAGTTTTTGACCTTAATCGAAAAGTAATACCACTCAATGCATAATGCTTTTCTGGGCGTAAAACCCGCTGTTATCGAATGGCGTCACTACGGCTCAGAAAAGCATCAATGGATACCCGCAAGCGACCATCAGCTTCAGTCAAGCAGTCAAGTTGCGCCCTACTCTCCAGCGTTTGATGACATTTACTACAATCCTCAAGACGGCATTGCTGAAAGCACCCATGTTTTCCTAGAAGGCAATGATTTAGCGAAACGTTTTACAGAGCACCACCAAGCCTCATCCACAGCGCCGTTTAAAATATTCGAGACCGGTTTTGGCACAGGTTTAAACTTTCTCTTAACGGCTAAGTTATGGCAGCAATCCTCTAACTCAAACTCCCACAGTAAGCTTCACTATTGGTCGGTCGAACAGTTTCCAATAAGTCCCGAAGACTTACGTCGAGTCTACCAAATTCTGGGCATCGAATCTGAGCACACGGAGCAACTATTAGAGCACTACCCTGATGCATTACCCGGGGTTCATGAAATCACTATCGCCGAGAACATTACTCTGCACCTCCTGTTCTACCCTATTGAAAAAGCGTTAAAAGAAGTTGCTTTGCCAGAAGGTTATGCTTTCGATGCTTGGTACTTAGACGGCTTTGCACCGAGCAAAAACCCTGACATGTGGGCTAAAAGCTTGTTGCACTTTATGGTGCTTCATAGCGCAAGAGGCACCAGCCTCTCAACTTTTACGGTAGCTGCCGCCTTACGTAAGCCGCTACCTCATTATGGGTTCGAGATTGAAAAACGGCCAGGCTTTGGACGCAAGCGTGACATGCTAACGGCTCGGTTCACCGAAAAAACACTGTCGACACCGAGGCCAACCCTCGCCACAAACTACATAACCCCGAGACCTCAAGCGCAAAAAGTTGCCATTGTTGGGGCTGGGCTTGCAGGCTGCGCTCTGGCACATGTCTTGCACCAAGAAGGTATTGAGGCACACCTGTATGACGCCAACGGTGTTTGCAGTGGTGCGTCAAATATGCCGTCTCTGGTGGGCATGCCGGTGATGTCGATTGATCACAATGCATACAGCCAATTAACCTTTGAAGGTTATCGTCATCTCCATCGTTACCTAACCCAAAACCCTGAACTCGCTCAAAGTCATTTTGCACATCAGCTCAGTAACGCCAAATACTCACAATTCCATCTTGAGCAATATCAAAACATCTATGGGCAACAATGCTGGCATCACGATAAGGCGTGGTTTCAATTTCAAACCATCGAGCTTTCAGCGGAAAATAGCCAAACTCAGAATCTAAAAGCTCTAAAAATCCCAGCATTTCAAGTTAATGGAAAAGCATTTTGTCAGCACTTGATTAGCCACTTACCAAGCGAGCAACTGCACCTAAAGACTTCCATCCGCAACGCCGAACAACTTGAAGCGT
This sequence comes from Kangiella marina, assembly GCF_039541235.1. NCBI lineage: Bacteria > Pseudomonadati > Pseudomonadota > Gammaproteobacteria > Kangiellales > Kangiellaceae > Kangiella > Kangiella marina. The sequence goes on from NZ_BAABFV010000001.1 coordinate 493,440, forward strand.
TTAATCACATCGTGATCGCTAGTGGCTACCAGAGTCCTCACTTTCACTGGAGTAAAAGCCTGCCTCAAATAGCGCCCATGCGCGGCCAGTTGACCACATTGAAAGCCCACATTAACCACCAAACACCGATTAATTATGATGGTCATATTGCTCACTGTCATAATCAACTCGTGATCGGCGCGACTTTTGATAACAGTGCCGATGACTCGGTTCAGAGGGATAGCTCACTGCTGAATATCGAGCAAGTGAACCAGCGATTTGGATTGAATTTTAACGAAAAGGATATTATTGGCGAGCACCCCGGAGTCCGTGCGACGAGTTATGATCGCTTTCCGTTTTGTGGTTACTTTGATCACAACCAAGAGCAAACGCTATGGCTTAATTATGGCTTTGGCGCCAGAGGTCTATGCTACTCAATGCTGTGTGCTGAGGTCATCACAAACGCTATCCTTGGAAAGCCATCGCCGCTTCCTAAGACCATCTTAAGTCGCTTATCGCCGTTAAGAGTTTAGTGATTAGCACTTGGATCGGATGGCAACGCTTTCTGATAACGCCCCATCAAGTACCAGGCTGTCGAAAAGGCCGATGAACACAGTATCGCCACCATGATGACGATTTGGTAACGAACAGCAACTAATGGACTCACGCCTGATAAAATCTGACCTGTCATCATCCCCGGCAAAGCAACCAAACCTACCGCCAACAAACCATTAACCTGGGGGATCATCGCTGTGAAAAATGCTTTATTGCGCGCGCTATCGACTTCGCTGCCAGCACTAACTTCAGTATCAAAGCGCTCACCCGATAAACTTAAACTGTTCATGGTATTCGCCAGCAACATCCCAGCCAAAGGAATGACAAACCGCGGTTGATACCAAGGGGTTAAATCAAGCACAACCACAATAATCAGCGCCAGAATCGAACCACACCCTATCAAGAGTGCTAACGATAGTTGCCCAATATGGTTTAGGCTTTTGTCCTCCAAAGGTCGCATAGCAATCCAACCGGCTGCCAGCAGCATTATTGTGACCACTAACAGTCCTAACCAACTTGAGGTTTTTTGAAACAAATAGACCAGCACAAAACCAATCGCTATCAGCTGACCAATCATACGCAGGGTGGCGATAATTAATTCTTTACTGTTCGCTTTCCAGCGGTAGAAAATCACAGCTACCAGCAGTACAGGCAAACAACTCATGACTAGATCGAAGTAACCAATATCAGGCAATTTCAAGACTAAGACTTCTCTTCTGGTTGTTCTTTCGCTTCACTGCCTGACTGTCGGCCTTTAGCGTTATCATCCAACTCTGAGGCATCACTTTCTTCTTCTTCCAGTGATACCGGCGTATTCCACGCTCTTCGCATAGCATTCGAGTCTTTTTGATCAGCCTTTAGAACCGCCTCAAGCATTTCCGCTCGCTCAGCTGCCTTGATGACGTATTGTTTGTCGCCCCAAAGCTCCGCCAACTCTTCTAGGTGCTGTGAATCATAGTGGTAAAAAGCGGTGGCGGTTCGATGCGCTTGATATTTGCGGTAACCCAACCCCATCAGCGCCTCACGACCTAAAATCACCGCGGACCCCAAAGTTTCACGCATCACAAAGTCAGCCCCAGCTTTAGTTTGTTCATACGCTTCCCGTCGTCCTTTGGCACGCGAATAGATTTTAAGATGCGGGAAGTGCTTATGGCACAAGTCGATCACTTTCAAAGTCTTTTCTTGGTTGCCAACAGCGATTACCATCATTTTCGCATCGTCTGCGCCAGCGGCTCGAAGCACCTCTTCATTGGTGACATCACCATAATAGGCTTTAGTCCCAAACTTTTTGACCAAATCGATCTGCACCGCATCATATTCGAGCAAGGTGGTATCAAAGCCTTGTGAGCGCAAGATGCGCGAGACTATTTGTCCAAAACGGCCATAACCCGCCACGATCACTGGCGTCTCACCATCATCCACTTTGTCGAACTCGCGTCGCTCTTTACCAAACGATAACCGAGGGATAATTAGCTTCTCACATATAATCAGTAATACAGGTGTCAGCGCCATCGACAGTGCGACCACAACCGTCAATAAGGAAATAATATCGTTACTTAAGACACCATTTTGAGAGGCAAAGCTGAACAGAACAAAAGCAAACTCTCCGCCCTGAGCAAGGGCAAACGAAAATAGCATATTTTCAATCAGCGACATTTTGAACTGTTTCGCTAAGATCATTAGCACGATGATCTTTATAGCGATTAACGAGACTAGAAGTAGCAATATTAATCCTGGTGATTGCATTAAAAGCTCAAGGTTGATGCTCGCCCCAACCGTGATAAAAAACAATCCTAGCAATAAACTTTTAAAAGTAACCAGTCCCACTTCAAGCTCATGACGGTATTCACTCTCAGCCAAAACGACCCCAGCCAAGAAAGCACCTAACGCCGGTGATAGACCAACCTTTTGCATCGCCACGGTAATGCTAAGTACCAGCAATAAAGACGTCGCGATAAAAATTTCACGTAAACCGGTGCGTGCGATCCAGTTAAAAATTGGCCGAACTAAATAGCGTCCGATAAGGATAATGCCGCTAATAATGGCAAAGACCAGACCTGCTTGCTGCCAGGCCTCTAAATCAGTGTGTCCTACGGATTGTGACGTTTCTACCGGCAATGTAGCCAACAGAGGTAATAATGTCAGCATAGGAATGACGGCGATATCTTGGAATAGCAGAACCGAGAAAGCTGACTTACCTGCGTCTGTTCGAAGTAAGTCCTTCTCCGACAAGGTTTGCAATACAATAGCCGTCGACGATAGCGCTAAAATCATTCCAATCGCCAGAGCCATTTTCCAGTGCAAATCGAATGCTAGGGCTAGCAGGGTTAGTAAAACCATGGTGATCACGACCTGCAAACCACCGAGCCCTAAAATGGGCATGCGCATTTTCCACAATTTTTTCGGCTGAAGCTCTAATCCAATCAGGAAGAGCATCATGACCACACCAAACTCAGCAAAATGCATAATGTCAGTAACATCTTGGCCAACCAACCCTAAAGCAAATGGCCCAATAATAATTCCCGCAATGAGGTAACCAAGAACCGAACCTAATCCTAACTGTTTAGCGATAGGTACGCCGACAACAGCAGCCAACAAGAAAACCAGTGCTTGATACAGGAAACCTGCTTCTTCCATTTAGCTTGCCTCCTCTTCGCTCTGCTCTAAAAGCCCTAATGATGTAGCCAGCCCCTGAATATAATCTCGGTAACGCTCCGCTTCTTTTTCAATCCGGCTATGGCTTAGGGTTTCGGCTTCATACAATACAAACGGCTTAACAAACTCCATACCACAGAAATCCGCCGTTTGTTCAAAAGGTCTCAGTAGCTCGTCGGCAGAAAAATTATTAAAACCATGAGGCGTGTAGCTGTCTTCAGCGGCGCCTGCAGTGATGGCGCTTAACCAACGTCGACCGGCCAACTGATAACCCCCTTCACCGTAAGCAAAACCTTCGGCTAGGACCAGATCTTGCCATTCTTTGAGTAGTGACGGGCTGCTGTACCAATAAAAAGGATGTTGGAAGACAATCAACGCATGATCCAATAGCAGTTTCTGCTCACGTTGAATATCAATAAAGTAATCCGGGTATTCTTCGTAGAGGTCATTAACTTTGACGTATTTGAGATCTTTAACCGCCTCTAGCATGGCCTGATTGGCCCACGATTTCTCAAAAATGGGGTGAACTAAATTTAGCAAAACACGAGTGGTCATTGATTGTCAGCGCTTCCGTTATTGTGCTTATTTACAAACCGTGGTTTGTCCGATAACTACTACTGAGTCTACACAAATTTGCACTGAAAAAGAAATGAAGGCTCAATGAATCAGCAAGCCGCAACTAGGATGGTTATATCGCTTAGAAAAAAGATGTTTCACGCAAAATTTAGATAAAATAAAAGCGGCCTAAGCCGCTTTTAATATAGGATGAGTCCGTCCCACAGTTTTCTGGTATCCAACCTTGGATAATAATTCCTTTTATTTTGTCCTAAATTATTATTCCTTAACCTATCGTTAGATAGTCGATTTGTAGATAGTGTGTTCTCCCTGAACACGAGAGGTACTTTAGCAAATCATTCCAATAGAACAATCTACAAATCTAAGAAAAATGAAACCGCAGAAAAGCTGAAAAACCATCAAATCCTTATAATTCAATCAGTTACAAAAGATGCATTTAAAAAACCGCTTAAAGCTCCGATGCTTTTCAGACTATGCTCAATACTTTGTGCGAGATCTCGCACAAAGCCAAGTGACAAAAGCTTAAAAATTATTAACTTTCGATACCGACAGGGTACAAAATAAAGTCTTCATAGCCTGTGATCACTCTTATCACGCCTGACAATCGCTGATTCAACGCCTCATCGTCACTGTCAACAATCAAAGGTTTACCCTCCAGCTCTTTCAGCTTGGTCTTGGTGGCGATAACGTAAATATCCTCTTTATCGAGCTGTGACAAGACTTTAGCGCTTAACTGCTGATTACCTCGGCCAATAATATGACCTTGCCCACCGATCACCGTAATCACCAGCTTTACGTTCCCCGGATGCTCTGACAGTAGATTCAGTATACCGCTCTCGGTCATGTCGCTGGCAACCACCGCGCCATCATGCACACAGTCAATCCCTAACAACGTATTCTCAAGCGACATTGTCTCCATCAAGAAAGCACAGGTGGAGCCTGAGCCAACAAGGTAGTAATCGTCATCATCCATGTTATCAATAATAAACTCTGCGATGTCTTGTAACACCAGCTCTTCAAGCTCTCGGCCGCCGGACTTGGTCGCCTGAACGTAGCGATGCTCGGCTGGAACCTGCATCTCACCATACTGTTTAGCGCGAACAACACCCTTTCGAAACGCCTCCTCGTCAATATCCATGACCGAGGTTTCAAGTAAGCTGACCAACTCCTTGTTGATCATTTTTTCAATGACCAAGCCAGCGGCATGGGGCGTCACCGCATAAACACCAGAGTGTATTTTTACGCCTGCAGGAATTCCAAGTACGGGTACCGCACTATCTATGGCTTCATAAATGTTTCGGGCCGTACCATCGCCACCAGCAAACAGTAACACATCGATAGGTCGAGAAGCGGAGGCATCACCGACCATGCTTCGAGCTGCGGCGATAGTGTCTTCGAAAGTTGATGGTTCTTGGCTTTGGTGCACCACTTTAAACTGAAATCCCATCTCCTGTAAAAGCGCTTCCCCCATATCCCCAGAAGCAGTTAATACGGTCAACTGATCCTTATAAGGCTGTAACTTTTCTAAGGCAATTCTCGCTCGCTCGACGGCCTGAGGCTCAGCGCCACGGGCGAAGGCCTCAGTACGAATGGCTTCGCCGTCGCTGCCCTTGAGTCCGACTTTGCCACCAATTCCTGCAAACGGGTTGATAATAAAACCTAAAGTAAACATGACTCTCTTTTGGGTAAGTTAATGGGTTGTGAGGAACGATAAAGCTGACATAACAGTTGTATCATACGCGCAGCTCTTTGCGGAAATCCCACTGTAAAATAATGCTGAAGCTGCTGATGAACCTGCTCTCGAAAAACTTTCGCCTCTTTTACTGCAGAGTCTCCTGCATCTAAGTTATCAAGACTAACGCGAAAAGGGATACCAGCGGCTAAGCTAAAAGCCCACTCTAAGGCTTGAGGCTTAACCTCAACCTTAAAGAAAAGAGCCTGCAATTCGGCATTACGACCATCCGGTTCATACCAATAGCCATAGTCATCGCGATTGCGTCGCTCAACGCCTGCAATACACCAGTGCGCTACTTCGTGTAACGCACTAGAAAAGTAATCGTGAGTAGAGTAAATGGTCGCTACCGACTCCACAGATTTAGGAGCTTGGTAGAAGGGTTCGTTCGCGCCTGGCTTGAGGACAACCCGGTGATCTGAAAAGTGCCGGTTAAAAGCTTGTGCTAACTGCTGGACACAGCGCTCAGCAGCAACCTTATTGAATGATGGTGGATTAGGTTCAAACAGCATTACTCAACTAAAGTGTTCCAATAATTGCTTTTTGGTTAAAACAAAAACGCCATCCCCACCCTGCTCAAACTCAATCCAATGAAACTCAACTTCTGGGAAGGTTTCTTCAAGTGCAGGCCAGCTATTACCAACCTCGACGATAAGTACGCCTTGATCACTCAGGTAGTGGGCAGCATTTTCAAGGATTTGGCGAGTCAGATCGAGACCGTCAACGCCGGAGCCAAGACCGATCTCTGGCTCATGATGATACTCTTGTGGCATATCGGCGAGATCTTCAGCATCAACATAAGGCGGATTCGACACGATTAAGTCAAATACCTCACCTTCTAGTCCATCGAACAGATCCGATTGTACCGCTCGCGCCTTATGATACAGACCTAAACGTTCAATATTAATCTCCGCCACCGTTAGCGCATCTTCCGAAATATCGGACATCACCACTTCGGCATCATCAATAAAGGCTGCCGTAGCCAAACCAATACAACCACTGCCACAGCACAAGTCTAAGACTTTTGGATTATCCGCCTCTAACCATGGATAAAAGTCATTATGAATCAGTTCAGCAATAGGCGAACGAGGCACTAAAACTCGCTCATCCACGTAAAACTCTAAACCAGCGAAGTAAGCTTTATTGGTGATAAAGGCTAATGGCTTGCGTTGAGTAACACGCGTTTTAATGGCATGAGCAAGGTGTTTCTTTTCCTCAGAAAGCACAGTTGCCCCCAGCATGCTCTGGGGATAATCCACTGGCAAATCAAGCATTTGCAATACAATTGCAACCGCTTCATCCCAAGGGTTATCGGTGCCATGGCCAAAGTACAGGTCAGACTGATGAAACTGGGTCGCGGCAAAACGAACAAAGTCAGCAATAGTGTTGAGCTCTTGTTGAGCTTGTTGATAGATATCTTGATCACTCATGGTGCTACCTCATCCTGCTGTTGGCGTAACATGCTGTATAATGAATTATATACTACTTCCGTCAATTCATTGCGGTGGGCAACGTCATATTCGCGACAATCGATCGCTTTTCCAACTTTGACCGTGACTTTTTGATTCAATCGCATCTGTAACCACTTTTTATTTGGCAGGACTTTATAAATATCCTCAATCGCGACAGGAATAATCAAGGCATCGGTATCAATGGCTAAGCGAATGGCGCCTTTTTTAAGAGGAAATAACTCTCCGGTGCTGGATCGCGTTCCCTCTGGAAACATACAGATACGAATCCCACTCTCCATTTTTTCTTTGGCGATTTCGAGATCTTTAATCGCTTGTTGACGGTTTTGTCGATCGATAGAAAGGATTTCAGCCGTTTTCATGGCTCGAGATAGCAGTGGTATTTTGAACAGTTCCTTCTTAGAAATCATACGGATACTGCCTGGAAGAGCTGCAAAAATCAGTGGAATATCGTAAGCACTTGAGTGGTTCGCAACAATAATCACACGCCTTCCTGCTTGCGCCTCTGCTTCCAAATCACCCTCTAGCGTCCACCGTAATCGAACCGCATTAGTTAGACTGTTACCCCAGCGGTGAATTACATGATCGATCTTCGGTCGAACCGTCTTTTTTAATGACTCACTTCGATTAAACAAGGCCGTGACAAGAGTGAGCAGGCTGTACTTTCCTGTCGCTGCAATAGATACCAGAATGACCCACCAAGCTCTAAGTAGGCTAGCTTTTTTGACTTGTTGTTCGTTCAAAACCAATGTCACGCAAATGTCATAGAAACGCAATGCTAGCTATTTTTACGATGGACTTCCAGTTTATTCTGAGAATAAGCCTACTCTGGGCTAGAAAAGGCCAGTTTTCTTGCACTAGAAGCTGAGCCGTCGGTTGTTAGGCCTAAAGAGCCAATGGCCGCTGTTGGGAAGTATTGGGACTGCCCTGGTAGCCATCCACACCAAAGATGCGACACTAATGGCATATGACTAATTAATACCGTGGTGCCCTGTGTGGCTTCTTCGACGAAAGGAATCGTCATTGCGGGATCCGACTCGGAGGTCAACAATGACTCTGTCTGTCGAGTCCAGTCATAATCCACCAAGTCTTTAAACGTTTTCTCAAAAGTATCAGCCGTTTGCTGGGCTCGCAACGTCGGGCTGACCAACAAGGTTTCTAGCTGAACGTTCTGCTCCGCCAAGTGCTGTGCATACCAACGCACCATGTGCTGTACTTGCTGATGGCCATGCTCGGAAATTTGACGCTCCCCATTGATATAGGGAGCATCTCCGTGGCGCATAATCGCAATATGTCTCATCAACGGTTTGGAAACTCCTTGTTAAGATAAGATCTGAGTTCTTCAATCGCGGCTGGCTTGAGTCGTGGCCCAAACTGAGTGACAAGGTGTGCCGAAGCAAAACTCGCCAACTGCCCAGACTCTGCCCATGACAAGCCGTTTGTTAAACCGAATATAAAAGCACCTGCGAACATATCGCCAGCACCATTAGTATCAACCGCCTTGACCACATGGGGTTCTATCGTTGATACGTCTTGCCCATCAAAACTCAAAGCGCCTTTTTTACCCAGTGTAATAACAACCTGCTTCGATTGCTGTGACAATATGGTTAAGGCTTTTTCGACGCTATCGACGCCCGTAAACTCAAGAGCCTCATCATCGTTACAGAATAATAAATCAACACCACCATCGAGAATCTGCTCAATCTCAGGTTTAAAGAAACGAACCATGTTTGGATCAGACAGGGTTGTCGCAACTTTTACACCATTCTCACGAGCAAAGTCCCGCGCCTTTAGCGCTGCTTGATGTGCTTCTGGTGAACTTACCAAATAACCTTCAATGTACAGATACTGGCTGTCAGCAAGCGCCTCATAATTGATGTCTTGCTCTTTTAATTCACTGCTAATTCCGAGAAACGTATTCATGGTGCGATCAGCATCCGGTGTAATCATCACCAGACATTTACCAGTGGTACCGTGATTATCTTCTAGCTGACCCAGTGTATTAGTCACGCCCGCTTCATCCAAGTCATCAGAGTAGAACACGCCGGCTTCATCTTTAGCCACTTTGCAGGAATGGAAAGCCTTTCCGCCGAGCTGTGCCAGTGAAATAACACTGTTGGCTGCGGAGCCGCCTGAAGCACGCTGGTGAATATTACCCTGCAAGTGCCCCAATAAGTAGTCATGGCGCTCTTCATCAACCAAGGTCATGACACCCTTTTCAACGCCTAAACGCTCAAGTTCGGTTTCGTTCACCTCAATCTCAACATCAACCAGCGCATTGCCAAGCGCGTATAAATCATATTTTTTTGTCATCATCAAAATCTTCATTAGAGTTTGCACTGATTATGCTATAATTCACCTCAAGATTAAACGTTAACCACCCTTCGGTTTTGGCTATGCCTGCACTCTTTGTTGACCAACTCACTGTCATTGACTTTGCATTCTTTGATATTCATCGTGGAATTGTGGGCGAAAGCTGGATTGTTGACCTCGTTTTAGAAGGTGAGCTGGATGATCAAGGCATGGTCTTTGACTTCGGCGATGTTAAAAAGCGTATCAAACAAGCGATCGATGCTACGGTTGATCATAAGTTTGTTGTTCCGGCTAACAGCGAGCATGTTAAGGCCGAAACGAATGACCAAGGCTTACAATTAACGCTTTCTGATACTGCGGGACACCGCTACCATCATCAATCGCCAGAGCAGGCTGTGGTTCTTCTTGATGCTGAAGAGGTGTCGATGGATGCCGTTATTAAGGTATTGAATAAGGCCTGCCTTGAAGTGGTGCCAAGTAATGTCGCTAAAATCTACCTTACGCTCAGCACCGAAGCTATTGAGGGACATTACTATCACTACACACACGGCTTAAAGAAGCACCTTGGCGACTGTCAACGAATCGCCCATGGTCATCGCTCACAGATCCATATTTATGATAATGGTCAGCGAAGCGAAGAACTGGAGGCGATGTGGTGTGAAAAGTGGGAAGATATTTATATCGGTACGGAAGAAGACTTGGTAGCACCTGACAAAGAAAGCGCTGAGGATTATTACCGCTTCGCCTATACCAGCGAACAAGGTTATTTTTCTATAGAGCTGCCTAAAGCGCGCTGTCATATCATGAAGAATGACTCTACCGTTGAACTCATCGCGAATCATATCGTCAAGCAGCTCAAAGTTATTGAGCCACACGCCACGATACAGGTTAAAGCTTTTGAAGGGGTCAATAAAGGCGCTATCGCCAACGGTTAAGAAGCCTAGTTACTGTCAGCTTCCTCAGCCTCAGTAGTTTCCGCGCTTTCAGTGTCTTGCTCTTCCTCTGGAGCATTAGGATCAATCGTTCGCTGTTGCTCTTTGGGGATAATTTCCGCGCCATCTTCTGGATGCGGAACGACGCCTTCATAAACCGCAGAACATGCGCCACCAGTGATCAGCCCAACGCCTTGTTTGAACAACCCCACAACTGAGCCTGTGACCGCATCAAAAGCAGCGGTAAAGGTCTCAATTTCAGGTGAGATTAGACTTCCATTAAGCGTTTGCCCATACTCGCTACACCCTTTTTCGTTAATAATATCGAACTCAAAGTCTTTAAATTCCTGCTGCGCCAGATCTATTTGGCCATTAAAGGCAAAGCGATACTTTAAGGTTGCCGCCGCCACATCTTTGGTCGTAAGAACACCATTTTCAATATCCATATCAAGGTTAAAGTGAGTGATATGGGTATCGCCCTCATCAGCACCCAACTGACCTAACGTGTCCTGCAAACTCACGCCTTGTGAAGCCAATAACCCTAGAGGTCCTGCCAATAAAAAGCCGCCGAAGTCCAATAACCCAAAGCTTTGGCTATCTAGAAAACTGCGCAGCACTTTATTCACATTTAAGCGGTGTAGCGTTAGCGGTGTTTGATTGGTAATTAAGACTTTTCCTTGCAGGCTGTCTCTAATGACATCTGGCTGTAGTCCCAAAAACGCAATATCAATATCACCTTTAAGGTTACCTGACATCGAAACACCCTTCTCATCAGCAGGCACCACCAGCTTGTCTAACGATAAGTCATTAAAGTCTGAAATATAGGTGGACTGATAGGGTTGTTGGCTTAAATCAATAATCCATCTTGCACTTAACGGCGCTTCATTGACCATCATTCGTAAAGGCTGAACGGTCACTATTTGATTATCCTGTACAGCGGTAGCAGTAATATTATGGATGATATTCTGCTCTTGTTGAACCTGTTCGACTTTAAGCGCAATCAACGTAAACGCGTTTTCGAGTTGGGAGTGATACCACTGGTCAATCGTTTGATGGTTTTTCGCTAGCATTATCTCAGTCGCACCAAGATAGCCATTTTTCACAGAATAAGTTTGCGCGCTCTCACCCTCACCACGCGATAGCTCTGCATTAATACCTTGTAGCTTTAAATCGCCAATTTTAAAGGTTCTTAAGGCAAATTTATTCGCAGTCGGGGTTTCTGCCTCGCTCGGTGTATTGTTTGTCTCACCACCCTGATCGCTCAATAAAAACTTTAAATCTGCCGAATTGGTGCGGAAATAATCCAGCATCAGATCTTTATTGCGCAACGTGCCTCGTGTTTCGAATCCTCTAATACGGCCTTCGGGCAAAACTAACTCACCCACATTGATAGCCACTCGATTAGTTTCACTGCCTGAATAACTAACCGGATCACTAACCAGTTCACCCTCTCTGACCAGAGGAAAACTGCTTAAACTTAAATTCGCGCCAGACAATTGATATCGCAGATCCTGATTTTGATACTTAATGTTAAGTCGCTTCAAATCAATATTGTTCAGTTGAACATAGTCTAACGGCAAAGCCTCGTTTGATGGTGCTGATGGATTATTATCATCAGCCTCGGCATCAATAGACAAGTCTGAGCCAGCCAAAGTGAACTTATTAATGGTCAACTGGTTGTTTTGATAAACCGCATCCACTGACACTCCGGACAAACTACCCTGTGGCAACTCTAAAGAATCTGCGCTCAACGCTGACTCGGCCTGCTTCTGCCACGACTTTGGCTCAGCTACAACCCATGTTGCATCACTGTAAAGCGGTATATCTCTGCCAGTCAGTTTAAGGCCTTGGCCTGCATAGGTTTGCCCCGAAGACTCTAATGTAAACTGGGCCCCATCAAGGGTGAGTTGTCCTAAATGAATGGTATCAACAGGTAATGTGATTTCCGCATCAGACGATGAAGTGTCCGACTCTTTTTTAACTGCCACTAACTGATAATTAATATTAGGTTGTGAAATCTTGAGCTCTTCGACATTGACCTCAGAGTTTTTTAACGACACCGTCGAAGACATCTTACTGATAGTACCAAGCGAACCTTGATAGTTGGCGTCACTTAATACAACGCTAGCTTGCTGCTCACCCACATTGACCTTATCAAGCAAGAATACAGGCTTTTGATTCATGACGAGAGGCAGCTGTTTAAGCTCAAGATTAAGCTGTGACACCTCGTGCTTGTCGTCGCCATAAGCCAAAGAAATCTTACCTTGAGTAATCTCACCACCCACCAAGGTAACGGTTTTAAAAGGCAAAAGCAGCCCGCTCAAGTCTGCACTTGCTGACGAGTCGTTTTCAGCTTTTGGGGCAAGCTTAAGCACCGGCTGATTAAGACTAAAGCTGGGTATCAAAAAATCCCCCGCTTTTAAATTCCCTTTAAGGCTTAAACTTTCAAAATCAATAACATCAGACTTCATCGCTTCAGAGCTTAATTGAAACTGGCTATTCTGTGCTTCATAGAATGATGGCCAATCAAGCCAAAGTGCTTTTTTATCCTGCACTAATAACAACTCAGAAAACTCAGCTTCAATGGCTTTAACCGAAAACTCTTGCTGATCTTGTATCGCCAAGTCCGTTTTACCCAGATGAATTTTTTCAATCACAATATCATTGAACGGCAAGTCCAGTTCAGCAACCTCTACCGAAGGGATATTAGACGTGCTATTGCCCTGAGATTCGCCAGTTGCCGCAGCTGCTTTAGAGTGTTCCAGTAAATTAATATTAATCGATGACTGGCCTGAGTTGATTTCATCAATAATCAGACGTTGCTGTTCGATATGTGCATTTAAACTAAGATTATTTAAAGTAGTCTTTTCTGAACGAAGTGTTTTTAAATTCGCCTCTAGCGTCGTTTCGCTGGCTTTAACCAAGCGTTGTAAATCACCAAATAATAAAAAGCCATCTTCAGCCACAGGTAAGTTTCGGACTTTTACATCACCGCCTTCAGCAACTAATGAAACGTCCCCACGATACTCAAAGTTTAGGTTATGAATATCGATTGCAGCAACGTCTATAAAATCGAACGGTAGCGAAGTGTCTTCGGTATTTTCTTCGGACTGTTTGAAATTAAACTCGAAAGGATAACGAACTTTCGCATTGGTCAGTTTTAACAACTCAACCGTTAACTGACTTGACCAAAGATGACTGTAATCCAGCTCACCTTCTAAACTGTCAAACTGGATAAAAGGATCATCTTTAGGCCCGATAACACTAGAACTTATTTTTACGGTACCACTCAGTAGTGAAACATCAAGCTCACCAACTGTTGCTTCAACGCCGAGATGTTCAGACAGATAGTCTTCTAGGTATGACTCAGAATTGATGATATAGACGAAAACGGAAACTGCTAAAAACAACAGCATAAAGAGTCCCAATAAGACCCATAATATCCTTTTTAACCACTTCCAGCTTTTCGTCATAATGTTTATTCTATTGAGTTAAATCAAACTCCGTCCACACTGGCGCATGGTCCGATGGACGCTCCATACTGCGAATATCATAATCAATATCGGATGCCACAGCACGCTGATTAAGCCAGTCACAGGCAAAAACGGAGTCTATGCGTAATCCTCGTTTAGGGTCACGCTCGAAACCACGGCTACGATAATCAAACCAGCTGAATTTATCGTCTTTATCAGGGTTTATTGTGCGGTATGTATCATACAAGCCTGCACTTAACATGCGCTGAACCCACTCACGCTCTTCGGGTAAAAAGCTACATTTACCATCTCGCAGCCAACGCTTACGATTCGACTCACCAATACCTATATCAATATCCAGTTGTGAAATATTGATATCGCCTAAAACAATAGTTCGCACATTGTCGATATCGTGCCCTTCCAAGTACTCTTGCAAATCCTCATAAAACTTTTGTTTATAAGGAAACTTCGTTGGGTGCTCTCGGTTTTCCCCTTGCGGGAAATAACCGTTCAATACTTTGATCGTTTCATCACCATATTCAAAGGTGGTAATAATCATACGACGTTGTGCATCTTCTGGATCATTTGGAAAGCCCTTCTCAACCGCAAGTGGCTTCTTTTTACTGAAGGTTGCCACTCCATAATGCGCCTTTCCGCCGTGGATTTCTATGTGATAGCCCAAGTTTTCATACAGGTCAAAGGGAAACATATCATCATGAACTTTTGTCTCCTGAACACAAATAATGTCAGGATCATGCTTCTCCACCAAAGCTTCAATTTGATGGGCTCGAGTTCGAATACTATTAATATTAAATGTCACTATCTTCATGGTGTTATTGTCCAGAATCTTTTAAGTTTAACCAGTGCTCAAAATGGTCCTGATGTTGATCAAAGTCCTCAGCATAAGTGATATAAGCCGTATCACATTCGGCTTCCTCTAGCGTAACCTCAAAAGTCATCAGTTCATCGCGTCTAAAGCCAGTAATGCTGACTGTTTCGCCGACCGGGATTTGTTCAATCTGACGATCAAAGGTCGAGCTGTTGATGCGCAGGCCTTCTAAAGCGATTAAGTGATCATCGGCTGAAATCCCCGCCTTGCCCGCTGGTGAGTCGGCATAAACGCTTTTAACCATCACTCCCGTTGCTTTAGATTTGTGTTCCAAGCCAAGATCAGACAACTGCTTATTCGGTGGCAAGGTCGCTTTAAAGGAGCCACGGTCGTTTTTATCCACTCGTGGTAAATACTTTAACTCTACCCCAACAGCTTTTAGTAAGCTCGCTGTCGGCAATTCGTCGGTGGTATAAAGCGCAGCCTCAAAAAAGTCTTTAATAGCTTGATGCGATGTTTCAGGCGTTTCTTCTAAGACTAGGGTCTGAATCGTGTCGTTCTCCACCCCTTTATCGACTTTGCCATACTCATTCCACAAACGTCCCATAATGTCTTTTAAAGATTTCTTCCAATCAGTTTTCTGGCGAATCAAGAGATCTAAACACACTGAGATTTCCGCACCTTTAGTGTAATAACTCACGACCGCATTAGGAGCGTTTTCATCTTGCTTGTAAAACTTAGTCCAAGCATCAAAGCTCGAATCAGTAACGGTTTGAATCAAGCGGCCCTTAGAGCGTCTCACCGAAGTTAGCGTTTTTGCCAATCGCGTTAAGTACTCTTCTTTATCGATACAGGCAGTCTGCGCTAAAGCCAAGTTATCATAATACGAGGTAATCCCTTCAAAAGCCCACAACAACTCAGTGTAACTTTCGTTCTGTGTGTCGTACGGTAGAAACTCAGCTGGCTTAATGCGCTTGACATTCCAAGTGTGGAAATACTCATGAGAGCATAAATCAAGGAAGGTTTGATAAGTATCTTTGACCTTTCCAGGCTCGTCACTTTCTAAGGGTAAGTCCTCTCGGCTGCAATGGAGTGCCGTCGAATTGCGATGCTCAAGACCACCAAAACCACTGCCTAGGACATAAGTCATAAAGATGTAACGATCCATCGGGGCTGAACCGCCAAAGAAGTCGATATGGTGCTCACAGATTCTGGTCAAGTCATCAGCCAAACGCTTTTCATCAACCTGATGACGGCCAGTCAGCGCCATATAATGCGGCACACCACAGGCTTCAAAACTGATCAGACGGAAATCTGACATTTCCACAGGGCAGTCAATCAGCTCATCGTAATCGGCCGCTTGATAACGGCCAAACGCAAACTCACTGGTGCCTTCGATTGGCTTTAGTCCCGTCGCTAGACGCCAATGGACATAATCCTCACCGTCAGGTCGATTGATATCGACATGACAGGTTTCGTCTTCACGTCCAGAAACCGCAAGAAACACACAGGTTCCGTTAAAGAAACCGTGGGTTTGGTCGAGGTGTGCCCCGCGCACAGACAAGTCCCATGCGTAAACCTGATAGACCACGGTCACTGCGGAGGATGAAGGCGGTAGTTTCCAAGTCGATTTATCAACTCGACCTAGCTCTAGTCGCCCCTTTTTATTCTCGGCGCGTATCCATTGAATATGCTTCGAAAAGTCCCTGACCATGTAACTACCAGGAATCCAGTTAGGCATATAGAGTAGCTGCCCATCAGCATCGACTTTGTCTAAATGAAGCGTGACTTCAAAAAGGTGAGCTTCGGGATTTATAGGATGGATCTCATAATGAATCATAAACTAGACTTTTGCCCAATCACATTGTAGATTTCGTTGCATCAATTATAGAGGTTTAAATCCCGAATTACAGGGCTATCTGCAAAAGACTGTTAAGCTATGTCAAAAACTGAATTATCAACCTTACATTTGTCGACAATCAGCGATGAAGAGCGATTAAAAATCACACAAGGCATCGTCGATGACCTGATTCGAGCTCTCAACCTCGGTAACTACTCCTTGGTTTGGCGCTATTTTAGCGACGCTTTCACCGAGCAATTTGGGCAGGAACAATTCGCTAACCTGCATCAACAGTTAATTCAAAAGCACCAAAAGCTGACGGTCGTCGAGCCCATTAGCTCCAGTTTGGTGAATGCGGAGGATGTGAAGAGTCTAGAGGATGTGGGAAATGTAGAGAGTGATGTCCTGTCTGAAAAGTGGCGTTTATCAGATGCAGACGGTCATGAGCTATCGCTAACACTAACCTTCAAGCCCATCAAAGAGTTTTTAGTTATTGAAGCCTTCAGCATTGCCTAGCCTATATGAGCCAGATGGCTATGAACCGAGACTAACCACTGGCCTTGCGGCTTATTTCTAACGTATAGTGACCAAGAGACTTAGCGCAGTACCAATAACTGATAAATAACACACCGTTAAACAGTAAATCACCGAATAAAGTACGCTGGAAGAAAGGGATTGCCATGGTGTAGCAAGTCATAAGCCCCTGCCACGTCTTGGGATAATAGTCATTCATTGCCCAAACGCCAAAGTTGGTAATGACAAAGAACAGAATGGAGCCCGCGACTGACGCGCCAATCACTTTCAGAGGGCTGACAGAGTGTCGTAAAACAAACCCCATCGAAACGGCGAGCACAATAGCACCGTACACAAATAACATAGTGTTATGAAAACCAAGAACGAGATCCGCCAGAAACATCGACAGCAAAGGAATGACAACAGCCATCCACTTTTGATGAAAGTAAGTACCGGCGAAAAGTCCCATCGCCATAACCGGCGTGACGTTAAACGGATGTGGGAATAACCGGTAGCTGCCAATCACTAGAATGATGGCGATTAAGGTTAATGTTTTTACCTGTATTTTACTCATACCTTACTCTTTAATGATGCGTGCCCCACTTCGGGCGAAGCCTCTTAAACAGAAGACTTATGCCACTGGGGCTCAGTTTTCGAATCCAACCGTCCCGTTACCCTAGCAATGATAAAGAAAGCATCCGACAAGCGGTTCAAATAAATCAAAAGATCTGTTGATACAGTTTCTTGCTCCGAGAGTTTGATCACTTCCCGTTCCGCTCGACGAGCCACGCAGCGTGCAAAATGTGCATTCGCCGAAGCGACGTTTTGCCCGGGTATGACAAACTCCCTAAGTGGTGGCAAGCTGTCGTTAATGCTTTCAATAAAATGCTCAATATCGCTAATCGCAGAATCAGACATAAAGTGATTGCTTGGCGATGCTAACTCTCCACCAACATTAAACAATTCATTTTGCACCTGATGGCAACATGCGGCGATATCTTCATACTCATACAGTTTTTGCTCATCAATTAATTGATAAGCCGCTACAAACATTCCAATCGCTGCATTCAATTCATCAACAGCACCAATCGCGCAAATTCTTAGCGACGATTTAGACACTTCTTTACCATCAGCTAAACGCGTAGTACCACTATCACCAACCCCAGTTGTGATTTGCGTGAGACGATTTGCCATAATTTTTTCGAGCTCTTAATTAAAAACGATAACTCAGCTTAACATAACCGTAACGCCCATTCGCTGGATAGTAGCCGCCAAACTGTGCGTAATCGATATATTCTTTATCCAAAAGATTGTCGACGCGAATCCCCAGTGTGAGCTGCTCCCAACTCCAGTTTATTGCTGAATTTAACACCGTATGGCTAGCAATTTTGGGTTGGGTATTGCTGACATCACCTTCTTGATAACGATCGCTACGGTAGTTCACTTCTAAGTACCCATTAGAAATACTGTCGATTTGCCAGTCAATCCAAGCGTTAGCCGTATGCTCAGACACTCCAGGAATACTATTGCCCTGACTACTTGGCTCGCCGCGTTTAATCTCAGCGTCAACATAATGATAGTTCACACCCGAGTTGATATCGTCAGTAAGCTCCGCTTGGTAATCGACCATAAGCCCTATTCGCTCAGAGCGACCACCATTAACATTAGCCCCGGGAAAGAAAGCTGCTGGTGGTGGCGTTGCTGCAGGATCAAAGAAAATCTCGTCATCAAGTTCTAGTCGGTAGGCCGACAGTTTTAGAAAACCATACTTAAGGCCGCGCTCATAACCAAGCTCAAGGGAATGACCAGTTTGTGGTTCCAAGCCAATCACGCCATCTGCGGTGTATGACTGTTCATCAACCTTCGCAAAGCGGTAATTGTCACTGTAACGAACATAACCTCTGCTATCGCGATCGAACTGATGGCTAACCCCAATATCATAAGCCGTTGCCGAATTTTTAAGGCTAATCCCACCAGGATAGATCGTCAGATCAATTAGGTCGTCTTCTACGCGAGCATACCTTGCCGCGACTTCAATATCCGTACGTTTTGACAGTGGAATAAACAGCTGTGAGTACAAGCTTTTGACCTCTTGCTCATTACTACGGCCTAACAGCGAAAAAGCATATTCCGCATGATCATAATCGACTCCATTGGTCCAATCGATAGAACCTGAATCAGTCTGCCACTGTCCTTTTATACGAGGGTAAACACTCCACTGAGTCCGATCGGTGGTATTAACCGTCGTCGTTGGAAAGCCAACAAAACTATTGATACTGTCAATGTCAGAGTCTAAATAATTGACATCAATCGCATACTTCCAATTGTTATCGATGGTTTCTTGACCAAAAACACGCAACACATCTTGCTGAGTATTCACATAATCATTAGCGAACTCTGGGCGTGACTGAGTCGGTTCGCTTAAGTCCGGCTCTAGCAAAGCCCCGGGCGTATCCAAGTCTTCATGATTGGTATTAAACTCAAACAGCCAGTCTGACATTTCCGTTAAATAATGAAACTTTAACGCTAACTGCGATTGCTCACGCTCATTGTGATCACGGTAGTTATCCGTTTCTAAATAGTTCGCACTCAGCAAAAATGACCAATCCTGATTTAGCGCATGGTTAAGGTTCAAGTTAGCTTGAGCCGTGCCATAACTTCCACCAGTTAGGCTCGCATTAGACTCTTTGTTTTTGCCCGAGTGGGTGATGATATTGATCACGCCAGCAACCGCTTGGTCGCCATACAAAGTACTTGCCGCGCCTTGGATAATTTCGATGCGCTCAATATCCGACACTAATACAGACTCTAGGTCTGGCGCTGCGATATCCGTATAATTTAAGCGACGGCCATCGACTTGAATCAATACATTGTTACTCGCTTGCTCTGCTGAAATACCACGCATGCTGACGGTGGTTTTGCCGCTAACCGACGATATTTGAATTCCGGCTACACGCTTTAGTAGCTGTACAACCTGAGTGGCGTTGCTACGCTCAATGTCCTCTTTGGAAATGATCGTGATGTTAGTCGGCAGTCGAACGCTCTCTTCCTTAAAACGAGAAGCCGTAATAACCACCGTATTTTCATCATCGGTTACTTGTTCTTCTGCGTACGCAGTTGATGCGCCAAAACCAACGGATGCTGTTATTACTGCTGCCACCGAACGGGCAACTAATTGCTGATGTGTCATTGCTAGATCTCTTAATTCTAGCGGGCATTAAATAAATAAAGACTTCATATCGAGCAAGAGCCCACCGATCTGCTCAACGTCTAACAAGGCCGGTCTCCGGACTCAAAAGATCTAGCATAGGAAACATTCCATTATGCTAAGTCGCTCCGCCTTCCCAAGTGTGTACTCAGTGGCCATGGAGCAACGCTCTTTATTACCGTTGCGGGGGCAGTGCTGGATTTCCACCAGCTTCCCGATTAATCCCAAGGAACCTTATTAGTCAGTCGTTATATCGAAATATTCTCGTTTTGAAGAAACCTGAACCCACTGGTTTGATAAATAAGCACAAAACTGTTCACCCTTCCTCAACTCGGTGGTATTATAGCCACAAGCTATTTAGACGTCTATACTTCTTTTTAAAGATTTTACTTGAGACACTTTTCGATAGCAATCACATAAAACCATTAACTGAAAGACCTTTGCACTTGGCTTAAGCGATGACAAAAGTAGTAGAAAATCACCGTATTATCAAACAGTTACTTAAAGACAGAATCCTTGTGTTAGATGGCGCTATGGGTACTATGATCCAGCAGTACACTCTGGAAGAAGAGGATTATCGTAGTACACGCTTTGCTGATTGGCACTGTGATGTTAAAGGCAATAACGACCTGTTGAGCCTGTCTCAGCCACAAATCATTCGGGACATCCACGAAGAATACCTTAAAGCGGGCTCGGACATTATTGAGACCAATACCTTCAATGCAACTCGAATCGCCATGGCTGATTACGACATGGAGGACTTGTCAGCCGAAATTAATTACGAATCTGCTCGTTTAGCCAAAGAAATTGCTGAAGAGTACTCTACTCCCGAGAAACCTCGATTTGTTGCAGGCGTTCTTGGTCCAACCAACCGCACCTGTAGCATATCACCGGACGTTAACGATCCTGGCTTTCGAAACGTCAGCTTTGATCAATTAGCGGATGCTTATTACGAATCAACCGACGCCTTATACCGTGGTGGAGCTGACCTGCTCCTCATCGAAACGATTTTCGATACTTTGAATGCGAAAGCCGCTATTTATGGTGTTAAAAAATACTTTGATGATCATGATGTTGAATTACCAATCATGATCTCTGGGACTATAACTGACGCCTCAGGGCGAACGCTAACCGGACAAACTACAGAAGCTTTTTACAACTCAGTGCGTCACGCCAAGCCAATCTCCATAGGCTTGAACTGCGCACTAGGGCCAAAAGATCTACGTACTTATGTCACCGAGCTCAACCGTATTAGTGAATTTAATATCTCGGTTCACCCTAACGCAGGTTTACCTAACGAGTTTGGTGGGTACGACGAAACGCCACAAGATATGGCCAGAGAAATGATGCAGTGGGTCGATGATGGCATGATCAATATCATCGGCGGTTGCTGCGGAACCACGCCGGAACATATTGCGCATTTTGCAGAGTTGGTCAAAAGCAAAAAACCTCGCACACAAGCCAATCAAGACAGAAAATGTCGCCTGTCAGGATTAGAGCCATTACTGATTGATGAAGACAGTCTATTCATCAACGTCGGTGAACGTACTAACGTTACTGGCTCCAAACGTTTCCTGCGCTTAATTAAGGAAGACGAGTACGAAGCCGCGATCGAAGTCGCACTACAACAGGTAGAAAACGGCGCGCAGATCATTGATATCAACATGGACGAAGCCATGTTGGATTCTACCGCAGCGATGCAGCGATTTTTAAACCTGATTGCTTCCGAGCCTGATATCAGCCGTGTTCCTATTATGCTCGACTCATCCAAGTGGGAAGTCATTGAAGCTGGCCTAAAGTGTATTCAAGGCAAAGGAATCGTCAACTCTATCTCGCTCAAAGAAGGCGAAGAAATATTCTTAGAACAAGCCAAACTGGTACAGCGTTACGGCGCGGCAGTGATTGTCATGGCCTTTGATGAACAAGGACAAGCCGATACGTTTAAGCGCAAAACTGAAATTTGTGCGCGAGCTTACAAAATACTCACCGAACAAGTTGGTTTAGATCCTTGCGACATTATTTTTGATCCGAACATCTTCGCTATCGCCACAGGTATCGAAGAACATAATAACTATGCGGTGGACTTTATCGAAGCGACGGAATGGATCAAAAAGAATCTGCCCCACGCCATGATTTCAGGCGGTGTCTCCAATGTATCCTTCTCTTTCCGCGGTAATGATAAAGTTCGCGAAGCGATTCATGCGGTGTTTTTGTATCATGCGATTAACGTTGGCATGGATATGGGTATCGTTAACGCAGGTCAGCTTGAAGTGTATAGCGAAGTCCCTAAAAAGTTACGAGAAGCAGTAGAAGACGTTGTGCTCAATCAGACAGATAATGCAACCGATACCTTACTCGAACTGGCTGAGGAATATCGTCAAGATGGAGCCAAAGAGAAGAATAAGCAAGATCTGGAATGGCGAACCTGGGAAGTGAATAAGCGTCTTCAGCATTCATTAGTCAAAGGCATCACCGAGTTTATTGATGAAGATGTTGAGGAATCTCGCCAAGGGTTTGAGCGTCCGCTTCATGTTATCGAAGGGCCTTTAATGGACGGCATGAATGTGGTTGGGGACTTGTTTGGTTCAGGGCAGATGTTCCTGCCTCAAGTGGTCAAATCCGCTCGCGTCATGAAAAAAGCCGTGGCGTATCTCTTCCCTTTTATGGAAGAAGAAAAAAAGCGATTAAATCTTGCCGATAAACCTAAAGGAAAAATTCTCATGGCCACCGTCAAAGGTGACGTTCATGATATTGGTAAAAATATTGTCGGTGTTGTTTTGCAGTGCAATGGTTATGAAGTGATTGATTTAGGCGTCATGGTGCCGACGGATAAAATTCTTGAAACCGCCATTAACGAAAACTGCGACATCATTGGCTTATCTGGACTGATTACGCCATCGCTCGAGGAAATGGTTAACGTGGCAAAAGAAATGCAACGTCGCGGCATGGACTTGCCGCTTCTTATTGGTGGCGCCACCACCTCGAAAATACACACTGCCGTTAAAATCGAACCGCAATATGATCATGCAACCTTGTATGTCGCTGATGCATCACGCGTCGTTGGCGTTGCTAGTAAATTACTGGGCGAGCATAAAGATGCATTCGTGAAAGAAAACAAAGACGAGTACGACAAGCTTCGCATACAACGCGAACAGCGCATGAAAAAGAAAACCCTGACGTCATTGGAAAGTGCTAGAGAGTTTGCCTTAGATATCGACTGGAAAGCTGACGATATCGTTAAGCCATCATTTTTAGGCACAAAAGTGTTTGATGATTACCCGCTAGAAAACCTCTTAGAAAGAATCGACTGGACACCTTTTTTCCGCTCATGGCAGCTTGCAGGGAAGTTTCCTAAAATTCTAGATGACGAAGTGGTCGGTGAAACAGCGACCAAACTTTACCACGATGCGCGGGCCATGTTGAAAACCATTATTGAGGAAAAGTGGTTAACGGCTCGTGGCGTCATAGGTTTCTTCCCAGCGAACTCAACTGGTGACGATATTGATGTTTATGCTGATGATACGCGTCAAAACAAAACCTATACACTTCACCACCTGCGCCAACAGAAGCAGACACGCAAAGGCAAGTTTAACTTCTGTCTATCGGACTTTATCGCACCTAAAGATACCCAACTCAACGACTACATTGGCGGCTTCGCAGTTACCGCTGGTATTGGTATCGATGATCATATCGAACGCTTTGAAAAGAATCATGACGATTACAATTCAATACTTTTAAAATCTCTAGCGGATCGCTTAGCAGAAGCCTTCGCAGAAAAAATGCATGAATTAGTCCGAAAAGAATACTGGGGCTATGCTAAAGATGAGAAGTTGGGCAACGAGCAATTAATTTCAGAGGAATACCAAGGCATTCGCCCTGCCCCAGGCTATCCCGCATGCCCTGACCATACCGAAAAAGGAACCCTGTGGGAGATGCTAAAGCCCGATAAAACCATTGACTTAAATATCACCGAGCACTTCGCCATGTACCCTACTGCGGCAGTCTCAGGCTGGTACTTTGCGCACCCACAATCTAAATACTTCGGTACAGGTAAAATTGAAAAAGATCAGGTTGAGGATTATGCTAAACGAAAAGGTTGGTCACTAGAAAAAGCTGAGCGATGGCTGGCGCCCTCCCTCAATTACGATCCATAGTTATGATCCTTTACTGATCCTTGATCGATAAACGAATCAATTGACAGGAAGCTACGATGAGCACAAACACAAAAAGAGGTTTCTTTTGGTTAACGGCAATAGGCATGATACTAGCCATTCCTTTAATCGCCATGCAGTTTACTCAAGAAGTGAACTGGTCACTGAGTGACTTCCTCATCTTTGGTGGTTTACTCGCTTGCGTAGGACTCACCTATGAATTTATCATCCGGAAGTTCAGCCACTCGATTAAGCGCACTGTATTAACCCTCGCATTGATCGCAGCATTTGTACTGATTTGGGCTGAGCTGGCAGTTGGTATCTTTGGTACACCATTCGCTGGCTCATAACTCGATAACTGAACAGGTATTATCGAGTTACTTTCCGGAAATAGCGTACTCTATGATGCCTGTTGCAAAACAGGTAAACGACAGCGCTATAAAAACAACTGTATTAATTGCCTTTCCCGCTGTTTCGCTCACCGAGAAAAGACGTTGCGCAATTTGCTGTACTAAAAAGCTAATCATGATAATGGCGACGGTTATCAGACCAAGAAACCAAAAGTTTATATCACTACTAGAGCTATCCATGGGTATTCCCTGTGTAAAGTTTTTTTGCCATTAAAACACATCTTAAGTTTTTAGCAAAAAAAAGCCCCAAACCTTTTTCAAGGCTGGGGCCAAAAGTATAGAAGTAGGAAAGTTAGCTTCTATTTATCATTTCCCAGTGACTTACCTTTACCGCGTTTCTGCTCCTCCGTTGGCTCAATAGTAATTACCACTGAACATATAGTTGAACCTTGCTCACAAACTTGGTAAGTAAAACTCGTTGCATTAGAGTTAAAGCGGTCAGTGTAGGAGCCATTGTTACTTGCTTCTCTAACCTTTACCCCGTCACGATAAACATCCACTTTTGATGTTTTACCACCTGACCAAGTTAGATCTGCAGTGACTTTGCCATTGCGAGTTGTTGCACTTGCTGACAAGTTGATCGCGGCAGTCACCGATACTGACTTGTTCACGGAGTGTGTAGCGCCTTGATCATCAGTTACTGTTAAACTAACCGAATAAGTGCCTGGCGCAGCATAGCTATGAGCTGGGCTAGCTAAGCTTGAACTTATGCCGTCACCAAAATCCCAATTCCAAGTAACTACAGAACCATCTATATCTCCACTTGCGTCAGTAAACTGAACATTTAGGTGGTTTGCTACAAAGTTAAAGTCAGCCAAAGGTGCTTCATTTACAGGCGCAGCGTTAACGACTATGCCTACTTGAGCAGAGCCGGAGACTGACTGTGAGTCATTCACTTGCGCTGTGATATTATGAGTACCAGCGCTCAAAACTGATGTAGTAAATGAAGAACCACTACCGATAACTCCATCAAGAGATGATATCCAAGTAATGTTATTGCTCAAGTCACCATCTTCTGCGTCACTTGCATTTGCAGAGAATGTTACTGCATCACCTTCTACATAGTTACTACCACCGGTTGGCGATGTAATAGATACTGCGGGTGCTTCATTTGCAGGAGGCGTAACAATATCACCGTTGCTCATTGAGATTACCCAGCTGTTTAACACCGCATTGTTATCAAAACTAGAACTATCCATGACTTCAAGTGACCATTCGCCATAAGAGCTTTCACCAACAAACTCAACAGGCATATAAGTTTTTACCAAGTTGGTGTCACTGTAGCCTTCAAAGTTGTGTAAGATAACGCTTGTACCAGCTGGTGAAGTCAGCTTCACACGCAAGTCGCCAATCCAATCAAACTGAATGTCCACTGAGACTTCAAAATTATCGATAACTAAGCCATCTGTCGCGTTAATGATGCTAGTTTCAGTGCTATTCTCAAAGCTCAATGGTGTAGTATTGCTATAACTTACAGTAGTATTGCTAGCAACAACCGATACATCAAATGTTTGCTCTTGAGTTTGTCCAGCAGAGTCTGTAGCGCTGACCGTGATCTGGTGTGTGCCAGCGCTTAGAGAACTCGTAGTTACTGTTGGACCATGACCGATCAAGCCATCAATTGATGAGTTCCAAGAAATGCTTGAGCTTACATCACCATCTTCTGGATCAGTTGCCTGAGCATCAAAAGTCACCGGTTCATTAACTAAAAATGACGAACCGTTGTTTGGGCTGTTAACCGTAATACTCGGCAAGAAGTCAAACTCTCCGTTAAAAGAACCTGTAACATCAATTGACCAGTTATTTAAAGTACCGGTATCAGCTCCAGCATTATCTGAAACATTGAGAATCCAATCGCCTTGAGCGTTCTCAAACTCAAATTTAGACATATCAAAAGAAGCGACGATATTATCAGTGTTCCCGCCTGCTCGTTCATGCATGATTTCTGTTGTTCCAGCAGGAGAAGTTAGACTGACAATTAAGTCACCAATATAAGTGTGATCAATATTGACGTTCGTCACAACGTTAGTGATGGTAATGTCGTCTGCAACTGTAATCGTGCTTGAAACACCTGTCGCATTGTTATCAGGAATAGCAACTGCCTGATTATTGCTGTAGTTGTTAGTCAAAGTACCTGCAGGCATTACTTTCAATGTGACATCGGTACTTTTACTCAAGCTTCCATCTTCAGCAGTAACAGTAATGGTGTAGTTACCAGGCGCTGCACTTGAGTTCGTATCAACCGTCATTGCTGTCGTACCACCGGGACCAACTTGTGATGGAGAAAAGCTAATAAAGCCGTCTAAAACTGGAGAAGCAGAAGCAGTCATGGTGGCAGTACCATTATAACCAGCCACAGCATTCAAAGTTAGGTTATAGATTGCAACTTGGCCTTGATTCACTGTGTTTGAGTATGGCGTACTTCCTAGGTAATAGGTTGGACCGCCACCTCCAGCCATGTTCATCGCATTTTCAACGTTTAAACGGCGACCTGATACTGTTAAACCATCAAGTGCTGGGATTGGATCACCTGACGTCATTAAGATTTCTTTTACCTGGGCTGTTGTTAAGCTCGGGTTTGCTGCAAGAATTAGCGCAGCCGCGCCAGCAACATGTGGTGTTGCCATTGAAGTGCCGCTAAAGATACCATAACGGTTACCTGGCAAAGTAGATAAGATAGAAGAGCCCGGTGCACCCATATCAACAGTAGTAGCTCCCCACTGGGAGAAACTCGACATATCATCATTAATCGTCGTTGAGGCAATCGCCAAAACATTAGGTACGTCATAGTTTGAAGGGAAGTTATCAGTTATGTCGTTATCACGAGCACTATTACCCGCTGCTGCAACAAAAATCATATCTGCGTTATTAGCAGCTGTTATCGCGTCTTTCATCGTCTGAGAGAAGCCACCACCACCCCAAGAGTTGTTTAATACACGAACATTAGTACCACGATTTTTTAGATCGACCATGTAATTAATACATTCAACGCCATCAGCCAATGTACCGCCATTTTGTCCTAAAAAGCTACAACCAACCATATCAGTCTGCCAGTTCACACCAACAACACCTTCTCCGTTATTACCGGTAGCGCCGACAGTTCCAGCAACATGCGTGCCGTGCTCACCAGTATCCATTGGATCGCCATTATCATTAATAGCTGAGATGCCATGAACATCATCAATGTAACCATTGCCATCATCATCAAGGTTGTTACCTGGAATTTCATTGGGGTTAACCCACATATTTCCGGCTAAATCGGGATGTGTATAATCAATGCCCGTATCAATAACGCCAACAACAATACTCTTGTCACCAACGCCCATATCCCAAGCTAAATCAGCTTTAGTTTTGTGCATACCCCAAAGTTCACCATAGCGTGTGTCATTTGGCGTTGCTAATGGCTTTAAAATATAGTTAAGTTCTGCATACTCAACATCTGCATTATGCTTTAACTGTTCGACGTAGGTTTTTGGATCCGCCCCTTTTGGTAGCTTTAACTGTGCGAGACGTCCCTTAGCAATATGACGATATCGGTCATCTACCCCGTCATTGTTTTTGTCTTTAAAACTTGCTCCAAATGACTTACTTAATTGCTTACGGTTATCTTTACCAACATTCGATTTAAATTTCACAATAATCGAACTTGGATCATACTCAGGCAATTTTTTACCTTTTGCATTATCTGCTGCATTAGCATCAACACTCAATCCAGTGATAAGTGTTGTCGAAAGCAAGGCGGCAAAAACCTTGTTTGGCTTAAATTTCATTAGTTACTCCTCGCATTAGCGATTTATTACCCCATCGAGATCAATGTATATTTATTTATACATTTGTAACTAATAAAACACATTTGCATGCATTTGTAAAATATATTTAATATTTAAACATACAAAAGATGAGCTTTTTTAATTAATTAACCACTAGTGTATTTTCGGGAAAAGTAGGCATATATTAATTATTTCAATAAGATAGAGTGGTTCTTGAGGTGTACCAAAGGCTGCTATGATTTGTATTAAAAAAAATACACTTTATTTGCGGGGCCAGCTTAATATAAAGCTCGAACCGCCCAGGTGACTGTCTGAGATCGTTACTTTTGCGCCATATAGCTGAGCTAATCGCTGGACAATGGCTAGGCCTAGCCCCGTGCCTCCGGTGGTTCGAGCACGACTTGGATCAAGCCGCACAAAGGGTTCAAAAACTTTAGCCCTGTCCTTTTTCGGAATGCCAGTCCCATCATCATCAACTTGAATGCTCAAATCCTTAGGCGAGCTGCTGTAACTGATCCGTACTGTTGATTGGCTGTAATGCATCGCATTGCTAAGCAAGTTACTTAAAATCCAACTTATGTGCTTTCTAGGTAGGTCGAACTGTTGCTCCCCGTTGCTACCAACCAGTTCTACGGACTTATCCGGATGAAAAGACTGGTACGAATGGATTTGCTCTCGAATCAAATCATCAAGCAGAGTCGGTTCTAATGGCTCCAGTTCTTTCAGGCTCTCCATTTTAAGCAACTCAATAATTTCTTTGAGTAAAGAGTCGAGCTGCGAGGTTCCTTTATGGATGCTGTCAAAGAGTTTTTTATCATTGGGATTATCGCTCTCTTCTAGCATATCTACTGCAAATTGAACCTTAGCAAGCGGAGCACGGAATTCATGCGCCACAGCCTGCATAAGCCCTCTTTGGATATCGAGGTGATTTGATAAAGCCTTATTAACCTTTCGTTGACTGAAACGTCCGTAGAGCAGCAGTGCAACCACCAGCGCTAATAACAAGGTAGCGATCCACACATTTCTCTCAAACCTTTGCTGCTCTATCTTGGCTTTTTGTAGCGCTTTATCACGCTCCAGTAATTCTATTTGCTGGGCTTGCTTTTCAGCTTCATATAAACTTTGAAGTTGAGCCAGCTTATCACTATTATTCTGGCTGAAAATTTCATCATTAATCGTTTTATATTTTTTAAACGCGATTAGAGCTCTTTGAAAATCATTTCTTGCTGTGTAAATTCGTGATAGTAACTCTTGCGCCGAACTTTGCTTAGCCTTTTCTTTAAGCTCTATGGCTAACTCAAAAGCACTTCTGGCCTGCACTAGCGCTTTATCTAGCTCACCTTCAAGAAGATATATTTCAGCCTGGTCAAAATAGGCCTGTGCTCTAAGTGAGCGTAAACCCAACTGTTCAATTTTTTGGAAAGCTAGATCAAGATAATGCTGCGCTTCCACTGGGTTCTTTTGCGAAATGTTGAGTTCAGCAATTGCAATAAGAACATGGCTAGCAATTGCCTGGTCATCAGCTTGCTGAGCATAATCTAGTGCTTTTTGAAAGTTCACTCGAGCTTGCTCATACTGCTTTTGATGATGATAGGTTAACCCAGTTGCGTTAAGCGTTTGAGCGATAGCCCTTTTATCGCCGAGCGGAGAAAAAATCTTGATAGAACGTGAGTAGTACTCATGAGCTTCTTCATAATTTCCAATATGATCATAAGTAATGCCAATATTAAGCAATATTTCAGCAATCCCAGGTGGGTCTTTTAACTCTTCTCTGATTCTTAAAACTTCAAGCTGTACCTCGAGAGCATCACTATAGTTACTTTGGGCCGAGTGAATACCGGCTATGTTATTCATAGCAATTGAAAGCTTAGCCTTATTACCTTCTGCTTCGTGCAATAACCGAGCTTGATTGAAGTATTGAAATGCTTTAGGGCTATCTCCGCGCTCAATATAAATTAAGCCAATGTTGTTTAAAGTAGTCGCCTTTCCACTAACATCAACCAGGCTTTCAGTTACCTCAAGTGCGCGAAAGTAAAAGGTTAATGCCTCGTCATAACGACCTTGTCGCCAGTAAAGCAGTCCTGCAATATTTAGCGGTACGATTAATGCTTTTTCGTCACTAACTTCTTCAGCGATAGCAACGCCCTTTTCTGCCAGAGCTACCCCAGACTCGTAATCGCCTAATATCATGTGCGACCACCCCATATTCGAAAGGATTAAAATTTCTTGCTCACTGTCGGGGTGCTTTTTGAGCAGCTCTAAAGCTTGCTGCCCGTAGTTAAGGGTTTCTTGAGGCTGATGGTTTCGGTTGTTCACCGATAGCTGGAGCAAAATATCAATTCTCTCTGGCGGAGAAGCTTGCTCGAGTGCGGATAAGAGTTGTTGCTCAGTGTAATCGTCATAATTCGCTTCACTGGATTCTGAGGCAGCGTACAAAGCGCTCGAAAAAGACAGGACAAAACAGCATAGCATCAGCCACATGAAGAGGCTCCGTTGAATGCGATGTCTGCAAGCTTGTTTCATTATTGTATTGCCAGCTGATAGCCTTTACCTCGAATCGTCTTAATTAAACTGGGCACGCGCGGATCATCTCCTATCTTGCGCCTCAAGTGAGAAATTCGCAAATCAATGGTCCGAGTAGAGCTATCGTAACCCATGTCTTTAAAAGCTTCTGAAATATAATCACGAGTCACCACATCACCCGCATTCTCGACCAAAATCCACAGCAGCTCGAACTCTGACGTCGTAAGCTCCAACGCTTTATCATGAATTGATGCGCTACGAGACACTTTATCTATGGTTAAGCCATTTACCTGCAATCGGTAATCATGCCCCGACTCTTCTGTCTCATCCTGGTACTTTGATAACAAGTTATAACGACGCAGTAGCGCTCTAACTCTGGCCAATAATACTCGTGAACGAACGGGCTTCGCCAAATAATCATCAGCACCAATCTCTAAACCAGTGACTTCATCGACATCATCCTCTAAAGCCGTCAGCATTAATATCGGCCCATGATAATCGTTGCGTACCTCACGGCAGACAGACAAACCATCAAGATCGGGCAGCATGACATCAAGTACTACAAGCTTAGGTTGCTCCTCAATAATTCGTTGAACGGCATCAGCACCATTAGCCACCGACTTCACCTGAAAGCCATTTTTTTCTAAAAATGCCTCCAGTAGCTCGGTCAGCTCAGTGTCATCATCAACAATTAATATCCAATCATTCAGTTTCATATAGCCTTCTGCGTTTATCCTAAACTCTCAGAATTGTATCATAATGTATAAATTAGCGTTCAACAAAATACAATCTTCACAAAAGTAGAATCATTCTGATCAATAAAAAAGGCGACCATTGGCCGCCTTTTTGTTAAGTGAGTTGAGTCTGTGCTTGTATTACTTCAGTAAGTAAGCACGAACCATGGTTTGATCAACGGTAGCACCGTTTTGACCCGACATAATCACTCGTAAGTGGACATACTGCCCTGCTTCAGCATCGTTAGGAATAGTCACAGACCAGTCATCGCCATTTTGTTCAGCGTCAACTGACTGCCACTCAATGCGTGGCCAGTAAATGTTTTGCTGAGTACCATAACCATACTCAACATGAACCGATGATAATGGCACACTACCCAAACCATCGATTAGACCTTCGATAGACAAAGTTGTCGGTTGACCAGCAGCGACCGCGTTATCCAAGTCTAGCGGAGCATCAATGCTTGGCACGATTAAAGGCTGTGCACCCTGCATAGAGCTATCAGTCATAAACTCCCAAGTAGTAACATGCGATACACCAATACGCTGGTTTGCAAGACCACGGTCAGCCATTCGCGTAAAGCCTGAGTCGATAGTAACCAAAGCTGGTGACTCAGGAAGCACAATCATGCCGTGGGCTTTCGGTGACACTCTCTGACCATTAACTTTAATGCTGCTCAAAATACGGTCACGTAAAGTACCTGAGCCGACACTATCGTGTCCAGCAGCGTCACCAAAGTGTGGAATACTGACTTTGATATCGTTGTTAAAACGATTGACCAGAACCGAACCATTGGTCAGCTGGCTTGAGCCGAAAGGACCTTTGTACCAAGTCGTTTCTTCAGTATGGCCTTTGCTATAGACAAGTGGGCCTTCAAAAGTACCACCACCATTGGTGTGGATAGGCATCACTTTATTGGTCCAGCCGAATGTCTCTGGCGTGAAATACTCCACACGCTCAAGAGGCGCTCTCACCGTTTGAGACGTACCTGTTGAATAGAAGCCTGCAGCTCCAGGAACGTGCGCATAAACGTCTGCATAGATTGAACGCTCATCACCTTGTGAGAAGTATTGAGACGTTACTTTCGCTAAGTCGCTATCGCTCACTTTAACGGTTCCAGATTGTATTTTTCCGCTTGAGTGATGCCCTAAAGAGTAAGCGTAAGGCGAGTTCTCTGGTGCAGTGCCAGACCAGTTAATCTCGAGAGGACCTTGGGCAAGTTCTTGATGCAACATCTGACCCACATCTGACGATACGGTAAGCACCGGGAAGTCGTAATAAACAGCGTTAGGGTTGTGACGTCCCACAGAGTTCGGGAAGTTCGCAATCAAACCTGATACACCAGCATTACGAGCGTAAACCATCTGCTGACCTAAAATCACATCGACATCAATCAACGCAATCTTGCCTTCAACATCAACTTCGCTAAACGCTTGGTGGCTACCGTTACCGGCATAAACCACTTCGAGACTACCTTCGCCGTTAAACATGCGCGCAAGACTTGGTAAGAAGTAAGGAACCGAAGTACCGTTACTGGTAGTTAGCACTGGCGGCGGTGTTGTCGCTCGAGTGGTCGCATAAAAGTCAAAGTTCTCATCGTGACCGTGTGACCAACCGTACATTGATTCCACATACTGAGGCGCTAAATCAAAGATCGCAGCTTTCAGTCTATCGTTGGCACTCATGTCATAAGTAAAACCACCGCTGAAACCTTGCATATCGATTGGCTGGTCAGTTTTAAACTCGATTTCACTCGCTTTACGCGCGTCTAAAACTATTTCCGTTGAACCATCAACCTTACGATCCAAGTCTGCTAAGAATGACACTGACTCAACCAACCCTTGGTTAGTTTCCTCGTCACGCGTCATGACGCTTGAAACAATGGTGTAATCGCCTGATGGCACACTTATACGCAACTCACCACCACTAAGGCCAAAGCGATTAACACGCTGATCTTCGTGATTCAAAATGGTCACTGTCGATGGTGAATCCGCTGGATTACCGAAGCGATCGAAGGCCGTAATGGTCAATAACGAGCGAGGCTCTTCTAGCCATACCGATACTGGCACAGTAACCTGATCACCTTTATTCGACGTACCGATCAGACGACCAGTAATCGTACCGTAAGCACTGTTATTGACCGCTGCCGAGGTGTCGATAGTCACAGGCACATCCACCGAACCGCGCGCCGGAACCACCACTTTATGCGTCGCTAACTTCATCAGTTTCGCTGGAACATTGGTCTGACCGTCATCACCAATCATCTTAAGCTTGAGATGAAGCGTAACGTCTTGTTCGCCAAGGTTGCTCAGAGTGACATATTTCTCAACCACATCGTAATTATGCGGGTAGTAGAAGTCACCTAAGCTTAGATTAGCATGACCAATGATATTCTGTTGAATCGCACGCGACACGTCCATAGGACCTGCGCCCTGCTCCATGATAGGAGCATCGGTATCGCTTACCGAAGAGGTCATAACAGCTTTTAATTCATCCGGTGATAACGTTGGGTTAGCCTGCAACACTAGCGCAGCCCCACCTGAAACATGCGGTGTCGCCATCGAAGTACCTGATAATAGTCGGTACTCGTTACCACTGATCCCGCCTGCTGATGCTGAAACCACGTCAACACCTTGTGATACGATATCCGGTTTAGCCGTTTTACCATCAATCGAAGGGCCGCGGCTTGAGAATTCAGCCGTATTGCCATCACGATCAATCGCGCCGACTGTTAACGCTTTTGGAGAGCAGCCTGGCGTTGAAACCGTTTGACGAACGTAACTATTACCAGCAGCTACCACAAATAATGCTTGGTCACTTAAAGCTTCGAGCATATCGACTGCCGGGCCCACACAATCAGAGCCACCGCTAGCACCCAGCGACATGCTGACAATATCTGCGCCATTTTCAACAGCCCAAGTCATGCCCTGTAAAATTCCGCTGGTAGAGCCTGAGCCATTATCGCCAAGAACCTTACCTACCAACAATTTCGCGCCGGGTGCAACACCGGTGTAAACGCCGTCAGAAGCAACACCAGTACCGGCAATAGAGCCTGCTACGTGAGTACCGTGACCATCGAAGTCGTGACCTTCAGAACCCCATACAAACGACTGAACGCCGACAACTTGACCGGTTAAATCTGGATGCTCGAAATCATACCCCGTATCCAGTACTGCTACCGTTACGCCAGTGCCATCAAATCCGGCTTGATACGCTGATAAAGCGCCAGTTAAAGGAACGGTAGCTGAAGGCAAACCCAAGTCCATAGACTCGTACACTTTGTCCAACCACACTGATTTAATACGACTGTCACTGGTTAATTCGTTATAAGAAGCGATGATCTCTTCTTTACCCACCGTCAAACTGGCGCTATCGATAACGTCAAAACGGTGCGTCATGCGAGAACCTGAAACCTGAACAGGGGCAACGCCATCTTGATACTCAACAATAATCGACAAATCCTCAGAGCGCTCGTCGTCATAACCGCTTTGATACAATCTTGTTAGGTTAAAGAGTTCTTTATCCAACTTTCCAGCATCAACCAAAGGTTGAGCCTCAGCAGGTATCACGTAAAGGTTTGACCCAACTTGCAAAGTGCTGGTAATGACTTCTGAGCCATCAGCTTTGGTTAAACGAGCACCCAACATCTCACCACGGCTATTCACGGTAGCATGCGCTACGTCACCCGTGATCAATGTAAAAGTCAGCGCTTTAGCACCAACGGTGGCGTCGACTTTATTGACCGGCTCACCATTTGGACCGCTATGGACGACTGCTTGCGAACTTGCCGAATAACTCATCGATACAGCTAAGGTTACCGCGGTAACACTAGGCAAAAACGATTTGAATTTCATAAACTATACCTACTCTCACTTGAAATCTGATTGGATGAGCCAATATCTTTAGCGTTAAAACCAGCGGCGATTCTGTTTCTTTTATTGTATGAACCTAGTGCTTGTCGATGACTAAAGGTGTGACACTCACCTCATGACTTATGGAAAAACTCTAAAACCTTCTGCTAATTTTTTTAATGAATCAGCATTAGCTTTTCTCATCTCAAGTAAAGTAGCACGGAGCAAGAATTTAAAACTATCGGGGAAACCCTGATATTTGGTCGCCAGAAGTGCTGGATGTGAAATCGGTGTAAAAATACTGGACAAACTGGAAGGGTTTAGCCTTTTAGCACTAAGCTAGGAGCTTACTGGTAAAATGCGATGGTTTAGAAGTGAGTCTGATTCCGCCCTTTACGCTTTGCGGTATAAAGAGCTTCATCGGCAGCGCTCATTAAGCTATCAAGACTTTGGTTGGCGTACCAGGATGCCATACCAATCGAAATCGTGACATTAATGGTATGCCCTTGGACTTTAACCGTTTTTGCTTCAACCGCGGCTCTTAATCGCTCGACCATTTGCAAAGCAGTTTGCTCATTCTCAGCTTCTACTATCACTGAAAACTCCTCCCCGCCCAATCGAGAGACTAAATCAACGTTGCGTACGTTTTCCAGCAACGTATCAGACACGGCTTTTAACACGAAATCGCCAACATTGTGGCCAT
This sequence comes from Kangiella marina, assembly GCF_039541235.1. NCBI lineage: Bacteria > Pseudomonadati > Pseudomonadota > Gammaproteobacteria > Kangiellales > Kangiellaceae > Kangiella > Kangiella marina. The sequence continues at coordinate 529,657 of NZ_BAABFV010000001.1, forward strand.
AAGTATCGTTAACCTTTTTAAAGTGATCAACGTCAATAATGGCCAAATATAAAGACTTATCGATATTTTGGGCCGCCAGTTCAATATGTTGATTGGCAATTTCGATAAAGGCCCTGCGGTTCGTCAGTTGAGTCAAAATATCAATTCGTGCATCCTGCTCCGCCTGTTGTTTAGCCAGCTTCAACTGTTTTGTCTTTTCATCGACCTGACGCTTTAACTCTTCTGCGGCTTTTTCAAGATGTCGACGATAGCGACGCTCGACATCGACTTTTTCTTTTTGAAGATCGCGGAAGCGTAAGTACATGATGGTAGAAAGCAAGAAAATTTCGATAAAACCACCGTAAAAAATTAACCACTTTGCCACGGAAGAGTCGACGATATAACCTCTTAATCGAGCGGATGCCAGCACCATCCCCATGATGAAGACAATCCAGCTACTGGTAAATAGTAGCGAATGCGGGACACCTTTTTTATGGGAATAGAGCCCGATTGGAATTAACGCAAAGTAACCGATTGCGGTGTAATCAATGATGATTCTTGAAAGATAAGGATAACCGGCTAAGTTCAATATCAAGCCAACTAGGCAAATGCCGACGACTGCGGTCATCATCTTGTGAACTAAGGGCATGTGTTCTTTTGTTTTCAGGAAGTACTGAACAAAGACAATAGCCGCCATCTGGCACAAGCTTATCTGTAGCACAACCATCCGTAACTCATAACTCTCTGTGGCAATTAAATACGGCCATAAACCACCGAATGCCGCGAAAAGAGATGCTGCGGAAAAGGCAAACACCGAGTAATAGAGGAATACCTTATCCTTACTGGAAAAATATATCAGCAAGGTCGCAATCCCCATGAAGATCTCCACACAGAGCAGAATGCTCATTAAGATCAGTTCTACGTGAGTCGATTTATAGAATGGCTTTTCGTGCCAGATCAGCATTTCGGTGAAAGAATGCATTGGAAAGTCGTCACCGGGAAACATTCTCAAGTAAACATCAACGGTATCTGACGCAGGAGCCTCTAAGGCAAAAGCCGGACGGTAAAACGACACCGGTCTTGTGGCGCTGGGGTTGCTGTAGGTGAAATTCTGATGGTTATATTCGAGCTCAGAGGACGACTTGTAATAGACGTCTAACGTTTTGATAGCGGGATCAATGTATTCCAAAATAAAGCGTTTGGCTTCGTCCTCAGAGTTCTTAAACTGGAGCTTCATCCAGATAACATGCTCAGTGAAGCCGCGGTTGTTGCGCTTTGATTCTGGCGCTTGCCAGCGATCGGACTGAAGCGCCTCCTCAAGAGTTACTTCACGACTACTATCGTAAAAATAGTAAAAGTCCGTTCCCGTTGACTGCCCCTGTTGAATAACTGCTAAGTCGATCGCTTGTGGAGGAGGAATATCATCTTTTGCATAGAGGCCGGGCGTGCTAAAGCCTAACACCAGCAGCCCTAATGCTAGTGTTATCAGTTTTTGACTATTTGCTATTATATTTTTTAAACCCAAGCCAAATATGCCTAAAACATCCCCAATAATTGGCTATATTAGCCTGATTTATATACTTATGCTATTCGGAATCAGCGATGGCAGCTGGCACAAGTAAGGAAACGGTCGCTGTTCATTACGCTTGTGCACTCGTATCTCAATCTCCTTAAGTGCAAACTGGAACTCAGACACCACGCGTCTAACACGAGGATCTGCAAAATACGGTTGTCTAGGATTATCGCTGTAGTACCCCAATACATCGTACTGCACCTCTGTCAGCAAATAACCAAAAGAAGCCTGATATAAGGCCACGTCTAATGGTGGCAACCAGTCCAAAAATGACTCCTCAGTCAGCTCTTGCGCCTTAGTCGGAGCTGGCTGGTAAATCGAGCCTGTAACACTCGGTATGTACGACATTAATGGATACTGAGCATAATTCACGGCGGCATGCTGCGCACTCGCGGTATAGATAATCAATGCAACGACTTCGACTAAATACGCAAAGTCGTCAATCGCATAGGGCTTATCAGGCTCACCCGTTTCCACTAATCCGTCCATGCCTTTAATGGCGGCATACTTCGGGTTAACCATTTCGTTAATCCAGTTTTGCAACTCATAATCTTCTTTGACATGAATATTGCGTTCGTCATCAGTGCTGCCCTGATAATAAAGCTCCAAATAATCACGCACATATTGCTTAATCGCCGCCCACAGCTCTAGAGTATCTTCTCTAAAGGGGAAGCTTGGTAGACGCTTGTCTGATACGCCACGCTGCTCAAACAACACCTCTGGATTTTGCTTGTCAAAGCGCCATTTTTCATGAGCCTTTACGATGAGTTCACCGCTGCTTTGGATACTCGTTGACAGTACCGAGGCTACAACACCGCCCGGCACGATTAAGCTATGGATCGCGCCATTGTTAATATCTAATGTGAATCGAAAGTGCGGCTTTAAAAGCACCATCAAAGGGTGCGTTTGCGCCAGCTGACGATTCGCCGCCACCACCATCGGCTCAATCACCAAGTGACACGCCCCCAAGTGGGCAACGGTTTCATGCTGTATCGCGCAGGTGTTTTGCACAATCAGTTTAGCAATCTGCCACTTAACACCATTCTCATCGTTAGCATTAGCGCAATCGTTCGGCGTAAAAATTGGCGTTTTATTCTCATCAAATGACTGCCCGAGCTGTATTGCGATTGGCTGCAATGCTCCACCCGTCGGAAACCCTTTTGGAGGGTTTGGATTCCAGTAAAACACCGCAATCGGTGCTGCTGGGTAACGTTTTAGATCATGCAGCTCACTTCCCTCTAGTCCTTCAAACTGCTCATAATCACAAACATAAAGTAAGCCGTCTTGAGTTGCCTGCTCGAGACTCAAGGAGCTATCTCCAGTTACTGACTGGAGTATTTTATCGCTAAGCGGCATCTTCGCCTGTAACTCAGTCAATGATACAGACTCTGTGGCTTGAGACGTATTAGTACTCACCGCCTTTAGGTTTGTGGTGTTAAACCCTCCTATTTGACAGTAACCAAAATACCAATCTTGTTGCGTAATATCATGCGTCGAGTCAATCTCAGGATCCTTGATCATCCAAGGCTTCTGCTCCAACTGTAAGTTTTCTGGAGCCCCAAGATCACTCAATAAGTTGGCATAATCTTTAATACTTTTAGCTTTTAAATAGTCCCGGCCATTACCGGAATCCAGCATGTCATAAAGCGTATTTTTTAGGAAAGCCGTAAAACCTTCTGTCTCAAACTGTTTGAAAATTTTGCCGAAGCCTTCCACCATATGCAGCAAATCTTCGGGGAGTCTTGCGACAGCTTTAATCACACTCTCAAGCTCTTTGGGTACTTTCGATAAAGCATGCAGTAGCTCTTTAATATCCTCAACTTCCGTCACAATCTTTAATGGATTTGAACTTTTCTTATCCTGCTTTAACTTCTCGTAGGCGACTTCCACCGCCTTAACCGACGACAAAGCCGCTGACGGTAAGTCATCCTGTAACTCTTTCTTTAACAGCCCGATCACCACGTCTTTAAAGTTTTCAATAAGTGGTAGAAACACCTGCAAAACCTTAGCTTCGTACGCAGGCGTGAAGGCTTCACCTTTTGGCAAGTCCGCTGAGATAGGGATCGGCTCCAAATAACTAAACATATAGTTATAGGATGTTTTCGCAAGTGACGTATCGAAGGCACGCTGTTTCTGTTGTTCAGGCGAATCGTTTTGCGGCAGAACCGGTACCGGAGCTTTAGGTGTCGAGTTGAGCATAATAAAGGCTTATAGAAATTATGGTTTTAGTATCTGATTGATTTTAATGAGGATAGTAGATTTTGCAATGCAATTTTGCATTCACAGCTATGATTTTTAGATATTATTTAGATTTAGCAAATAAGCCAAAATCTAAAACTAGAAAAGTAACGCATGAAGTAAAGAGGATTTGATAAAGCGAGGGGATACACTTAAACGAAAAAAAGCCTTGTTATCACAAGGCTTTTAGATTCTCTACAGACTATATTTAACAGACTATAACTAACAGGCTATCTATAAAGCAATAAAGAATGGTGCCCAGGGCCGGAATCGAACCGGCACGGTGTCGCCACCGAGGGATTTTAAGTCCCTTGCGTCTACCAATTTCGCCACCTGGGCAGATGACTGATATTCAGAGAAAGTTAATGGAGGCTGAGGCCGGAGTCGAACCGACGTCCACGGATTTGCAATCCGCTGTATAGCCACTCTACCACTCAGCCAAAACCGACTTCTCTGATATAAAAAACCTCGGACTAATTTAGCACCGAGGTTTTAAGAATTTGGAGCGGGAAACGAGATTCGAACTCGCGACCCCAACCTTGGCAAGGTTGTGCTCTACCAGCTGAGCTATTCCCGCGTCGTTTTGATGGCGTGCATTTTACTGTGAAATCTGATTGTGTCAACAACAAAACCCACTTTTTTTCGCACTTTTCTTACGATTGATTAAGGCTTAAACAAAACGTCGTTTTTTCGACCAAAATCAAGGTGCTATCCGTAAGAGAGCATTATTATCCGTCATTCTTCTCGCTTGTCAAGTAAGGCCAAGCCGCCTTTAAGTAAACCAACATCGACCAAAGCGTTAGTAGCGCGGCAATCCACATGAAGACGTAGCCGAATGCTTTTGGAAGCCCAAAAATTGCTGGTGAAGCGATTAATAATAAGAAAATTGCTAAGAGTTGGCACATGGTCTTTATTTTGCCAATAACAGAGACACCAACCACAGCACGACTACCCAGCTCAGCCATCCACTCTCTCAGCGCAGACACCGTGATTTCCCGACCGATGATGATCATGCCGGGTATGGCTAACCATGGAGAGCCTTCACGAGCAATCAATAGGATCAACGTAATAGCGACCATCAACTTATCAGCAACTGGGTCAAGAAAAGCACCAAAGGGAGACTCAATATCCAATTTACGGGCTAAAAAGCCATCCAACCAATCAGTCCAAGCCGCCGTACAGAAGATCGCCAATGTGATCCAACGTGCCGCCACGCCATCAATAAAGAAGAAAATCACGAACAGTGGTATTAAGAGTATTCTAAAAAAGGTGATGATGTTGGGTATGTTCCACATACAGTTCCCAGTGTCTTAGTCTTAAGGCGCTTTTTAATGGAGGTTATTGTACCCTAAGAAATTATAAAAATGTTGCTAACTATGTAAATAATCGTAGATTTTCTGAGCGATGGCTAGACTAATCCCAGGCGCTTTCGCAATATCTCTGGCACTGGCCTTTTCAATCTCCTGCCACCCACCAAAATGGCGCAATAAAGACTGTCGACGTTTCGCTCCTACCCCCGGTATTTCCTCCAGCAAGGACTTAGTCCCAGACTTTTTACGCTGATGTCGGTGCTTGGTAATGGCAAAACGGTGTGACTCATCACGGATATGCTGAATAAAATGTAGCGCTTTCGAGTCCTCATCCAGCAGCAAAGGCCGATGTTGACCGGGAAACCACACTTGCTCCATGCCGACTCGTCGATCGGAGCCTTTGGAGACACCAATTAAAGGCACGTTTGTGATGTCCAGTTGGTTAAACACATCCTCAGCTTTCGCTAACTGCCCTTTACCACCATCAACGATCACTAAGTCAGGAAGTGACTTTTCTTCGTTTTTAAGGCGCTTGTAACGACGAGTTAAGACCTGTTCCATCGCCGCATAATCATCACCGGGCTCGATACCTGAAATGTTAAAAATTCGATAGTCAGACTTTTTCGGCCCATTGTCATCAAACACCACACAGGAGCCAACCGTTTGATTTCCTTGTGTGTGGCTGATATCAAAGCATTCGACATGCTTCGGCATTGACTCTAACTGCAAGGCTTTTTGCAGTTCAAGCAAACGTTTTGTGAAGTTCGACTTACTGTTCAGTCTAGCCCGCAGTGAGTGCTGAGCATTTTTATTCGCGAAGTCCTGCCACTCTTTGGTTTGCCCGCGGCTAGCTATTTTCAGCGTCACCTTCGACTGCTTGTGCTGTGTTAATGCTTCGCTAATAGCTTTAGCATCCTCAGGCAGTTTTTCCATGAATACTTGCTTCGGCACTTCGGCGCCTGACAAATAATAGAAACTCAAGAATGAGCTGACAATTTCATCCAAGTCACTGTGCTTAGGAATTTTTGGATAATAGGTTTTGTTACCAACGATCATGCCATTACGAATAAACACCAACAAAATACAGCAAGTACCGGAAGCATAAGCAACCCCAACTACGTCCAAGTCTGATGCTGTGCCGCTAATCACCTGCTGCTGCATAACGTGGCGCATTTGTTGGATCTGATCTCGATAACGTGCCGCCAGCTCAAACTCGAGACTTTCACTCGCTTTATCCATCTTTTTTTGCAGACGACCGATCACTTGATCGCTTTTGCCTTTATAGAACAAGCGAACGTTATCAACGTCCTTGGCGTAATCTTCTTTAGAAATATAATCAACGCATGGCGCCGTACAGCGTTTAATTTGATACTGCAAACAAGGACGCGAACGGTTGGCAAAATAACTATCTTCACATTGGCGAATCTGAAACACCTTCTGAATAAGCGACAGGCTTTGTCGTACTGCTGAAGTGCTCGGAAATGGCCCAAAGTATTCGCCCTTCTCTTTTTTGGCGCCTCGATGATAGCTTAGTCGAGGAAAATCTCCCGACGAAAGAAAGACAAAAGGATAGGATTTATCATCTCGGAAAATTACGTTAAAACGCGGTTTATACTTCTTGATCAGGTTGTTTTCTAGGAGTAACGCTTCTGTCTCCGTTTCGGTGACAGTGGTATGGATATCCTCTATGTATGTTACTAATAATTCAGTTTTGGGAGAAAGGTGCTGCTTGGTAAAGTAACTTTTAACACGATTATTCAGATTTTTGGCTTTACCCACATAAATGGTTTCACCCGCTTTATCCAGCATCTGATACACGCCGGGCTTTTTGCTAAGGTGAGCAAGAATTTGCTTAATATGAGGTTTGGTAGCGCCTTTGGTGTCTTTGTCAGACATGCTGCAATTAAGTCTTACTGTGACTCAATAACTTTATAGCGCAAAGCTAAATGCGTTAAACCAACATCATTTTCAACACCTAACTTTTCAAACAGCCGATAGCGGTAACTATTGACGGTTTTTGGACTTAGGTGGAGTGTGTCGGAAATGTTTTGCACCTTTTCGCCGCGCGTGATCATAAGCATGATCTGCATTTCACGCTCTGATAGCTTGGAAAAAGGATTGTCATCGTGATTTTTGAATTGGCTGATAGCCATTTGCTGAGCAACTTCTGCCGCTAAATAGAATTTACCACTATTAACCGAATGAATGGCTTTGACCATCTCTTCGATATCAGTCCCTTTGGTCAGGTAGCCCATAGCACCAGCACTAATGAATTGACTTGGATAAGGTTCATCACCATGAACCGTTAGCGCGATAACTTTTAAATCAGGATCGAAACGCAACATCCTGCGGGTGGCTTCTAAACCTCCAATACCAGGCATATTGGCATCCATCAGCACAACGCTCGGCTGATGTTCCTTTTGTTTTGTGAGAGCTTCTTCGCCAGATTTCGCTTCACCGATAACCTCAATACCTTGTGCGTCCGACAAAAGGCGACTTAGTCCTGTACGAACCAAATCATGATCATCGACTAACAAAACCTTTATCACAAAACCTCCTAATAGAACTTCAATTTAGCGGTTCAATTATTATGAAATTAGGTTAAGATAGCAAGCAAGATCAAGATAAGTTTGGAAGATTGTATGATTATTAAACGCATTATGATACTCAGCTCACTATTAGTGATCAGCTCGAGTCTACAGGCCGCTTCAACGCCGGAGGACTGCGCCGCTATTACTAATGACAGTAAGCGCTTAGCATGCTATGACAATTTCCTGAAAAAACAAAAACAACAACGTGAAGAAGCTGCAGCAAAACCAGAAAAGCCTGCTGAAAAGCGCGAGCCTGTGCTAACAGCAGAGCAAAAGTTTGGTGCAGAAAAATTGAAAGACCCTGCAAAAAAACCTAAAAGCGTTAATCAAATTCGTTCGCAAGCAGTAGGCACTTATAAAAGGTGGAAAAAAGGCCTACCTGTCACACTCGAAAATGGTCAAGTTTGGGAAATTACTGACTATAGAAGTACTTACTATAAAGTCAAAGACCCAATTATTACTATCGAGAAAGGGATGTTTAGTAGTTACTTACTGGAGGTTGAAGGTCTAAATCAGCGTTTCAAAGCTAAACGAATTAAGTAGCCCTCATAAAGTAAAAAAGCCCGCAAATCGCGGGCTTTTTTCTGATGCTATGAAAGGTATACGCTATTCACTTGGAATCAGAATCAGTTCCTCTTGGGGCGGTATCAGGTACTCTGCACCCTCTTCGGTAATCACTACCATTTCCTCTACTGAAATAGTTTTAGTAGTTCCGTCGTCGCGCTTCCACGCATGAAAGCCATCAAAAGCAAACACCATACCTGCTTTAAGCTTTTTCTTCGCTGCTGGGCGCACGGTAGCACCACGTGAACCACCTAAGTTTGGCCCCGTATCATGCGCCACATAGCCCACAGGGTGGCCTGTACTCCACATCACATGCTCAGAGCCATTCTGCTTCATGAGTACACTTTGCGCCGCATCGACATCAATCCCACGAACGCCCGGCTTCATCGCATCAAAAGCCGCACGACCACCAGCGCGAGCGCTTTCCCAATAATGCTGAATATCCTCTGGAGGTTCTGTCTCTCCTGGCTTTAGGACGTACGCAAAACGTTGAATATCGCTGACCCAGCGACCATGAACCTTAATTCCAAAATCCGTTTGGATCACATCACCCGGCATAATTACTTTGTTCGTCGCGTGGGAATGACCGCGATCGGGACCAGAATTCACGTTCGGGTTTTGATCCGGCGCCCAAGCATCGGTCACGCCATGCTCCGCCATCTTAGCTTTAAAAAAGCGCGCCACATCAGCATCCGTCGTCTTACCCGGAACTACCTGTTTATATGCCTCGATTTGCCACTCGGCAGTCAACCGAGCCGCCTCACGCATGATGTCCACTTCCTGCGGCAACTTTATCGCTAACCACTCGTACACCAGTTCTTCTGAAGACACTAAACGTTGCGCAAACTTATCTCCCAAAGCATCTTCTAGCGCCAATCGTTGCGTATAGCTTAAACCATCCGCTTGAACATTGTTTATCGATGAATTCACCGCAATACGCTGAAAATCATGCTCTCGAATAAAGTCAGTCGCCTGCTTTAACGCAGACTCACCTCGTGGCACAGACACAACCTTGTCATGAATCTCTAACTCAGCCAGCGCCGTAGCCTCGCTCGATGGCGAAAACACCAACGAATGAAATTCGCCACCGTCTTTCTCATCGCTCAAACGATAAAACACATAAGCCGCAGGCGCCCCAGCATTCTCACACCCAACATGATCCGCCAAAGGATCATTATTGTTCTCACGACACAAAATCACCCACGCATCAACATCCGCCGCCTCCAACGCACGAGGCAATAACGTATTAATACGCTCCTTACGAATCTCCGGCCATGGATTAACAGCCCCCTCTGCCTCTCCCGCCACAGCAGAAGCCTGAGCAAAAACTAGCGTACTAAAAATGAAACTACAGAATAAAACCAATCGCTGAATCATAGCGTTCTCTTATTATTGATGTGGAAAATCACGTCGCAAGCACATTAAACCTTGCGACAATCTATTCACAACATAAAGAAAAGAGTTAACAAAGTCGAATATACTTAAGGTAAGCCTTTATACGAATAACTCTTTGGACAACCCAACTCAAAGTATTCGTACACACGTTTATAAGTGCAATACAACGAGTAAAAATTAAATACGTTTAGCTGGTCGCTTACAAAGGTGGTAATCGCTCGACTAACTCTTTGAGCTCTTCAGTAATTTCAATAAGCTCTTTTAGCAATTGATTATCTATTTCGACATACCCTTCGTATTCTGCGAGGTTCCTAACCTGATGACACTTATCCAGCACCCGCCACTTTGCCTTTTCTAGCCCAACAGTATGTTGTAAACACTGGAAAACGATATAACGCTTATCGGTCCTATAACCACAATATCGAAGAGCGGCTCTTGATAAAGCAAAAGCAGCACCATAAGCAAGAGAAAAGCGACTGTCATCGGATAAATCAACACTTTGGCTATCCTTTAATTTATTATTAGCAGCTTGAACCAGCCCGTTAAACTCACTTTGGTCAGGCGCTTCATGCTTTAATTCATTAATTTTAACTAAATTGTCTAATGCTACTTTATCCATTTATGTCCTTATCGCTTCAGTTGCCTTCCCTAGCTCTCTGAGCTAATAATCCTGTCAAACGTTTCCTGGCCTAAGAGCCAAATCTTTGGTTGTTCGAGCACTTTTACCATAAAGTTTTGCTTATTTTCTAAACGCTGCTCAAACTCCTCTAAAGTCAAAATAGTAGGGTTTATCGTTCTGCCCAACTGCTTTTCAGCATCAGCAAACAACGCCATCACTTCGCTATACCCCAAATTCTTACCAACCAAAAATACATCAATATCACTGCCAGTATGCTCTTCCCCTTTCGCCATTGAGCCATAAACAAAAGCAAAGTCTAGTTCCTTTTTTATTGGCTCGATGGCTGATGACAAAACTCCTGCGAGCCCAAAAGTTTTCAGCACAATCGACTTCAGTTCATTAAAAATTGGTGCCTGCTGATTCGCTGAATAATGATTCTGATTTCCCTGTTTTTCTATATGAACCAAGCCACAACTGACTAACTTATTAAGCTCACGTTGTATCGCCCCCTTACCCACACCGACCTTTCGAGCGATCTCATTGAGGTAAAAGCTCGATTCACTATTTCCAAAAAGAATCGCCAAAACACCTTGCTGTGTCTTAGTAAATAACGCATCTGCTATGTTTGATAGCTCAGTTTGTCGACTCATAATTTAGAAAAGTACCCAATTTAGGTACGATAATACCCAAAATGGGTACGGTAGGCAAGTTTATGAGCGGATTACAGCTATTATTCGGCTCATAAGCCAATTTCGATGTTATTGGTTCGCTATAAGGGAGTTAAGTGCACTACAGACATTACTTGCTAAAAGCTCTTCTTTCCTGCCCTGCGGGTGCTCGGCAATCACAAGAGGAATAGACTCGTCTCCACTTTTCCAGTAGCCGACAAAGTCGATGTATTTCAATAAAGGTTTATGCTCGCTTGCGACAACGTTGTTTTCTATAAACAGGTTTGCCCAGCTTTTGCTGGTTAGCATCAATATTCGGCGTGGTTCCTGACTTCGGATTTCTTCTTTGAGAATATCGTTACAAACAGCTTGTTGAGCACGGATTAACGCATTCGAGGGATTGCCGCCACTGTGAGGTGCAACTTTATAGAGATTCGTCCAATACAGATGATGATACCAATCCTTTGCATCAGTAATACCGAGCTTAGTTAATACTTTCTGATTCACGCGCCAAAAAGCCGAACGACGAGCGTTGTAGCCGCGCTCTTTATCTTGATTCTTATCATCATGACCACGCCGTAACCAAGCTTTATCGAGCCAAGCCATTTGGCTTGAGCTTTTCTTTACTTCAAAGTGCTCACTAAAACGTTCCTCTGAACACTCTGATAGCTTGATTCCTTTATGCCAACCATTAACAGCACGTCCAATAACCATCAATTCTCGATTAGAACTATAACTCTTACCCTCTAAGCCACAAAACCCCGTGATTTCAGTATGCTTTTCACGCTGAGGTAAGTTCTTGATTAAATCGTTATACAACTGCTTGATGTGGGTGTTCATGAGTCAATACTCCCAGTCCTCATGTGCTAAAGGAGATGTATTTAGTAGTTTTCGTCTGGACTGCCAGTCTGGTAGGAATCTACCCATTAAAGACTTAAATCTTTCGTTATGATTTCGTTCATGCAAATGTATTAACTCATGAACGAGAATATACTCTAAGCATTGTAGGGGCTTTTTGGCCAACTCTAAGTTCATTAAAATTCGACGTTGCTCAATATTGCAACTTCCCCACTTAGTTCTCATTTTCCGAATTCCCCAACCGCTAACAGAGCGATCCACAATTGGTTGCCACTTATCCAATAATTCAATAATTTTTTGGTTTAACTCAGCTCTGTACCAGGCACTCAGTAATTTTTCTTTGTTATGAATTGAGCATCCAGGGTTTACAAGCATTTTTAACTTGCCGGACTTAAGTCTCTTGATTTCATGCTTTCCGTACCGCTCTATTAGTTCAAGGCGATATTTTTGCCCAAAAAAGTAATGACATTCACCCGAAATAAACTGTCTTTTTGATTGGCGGGGCTGTTCCTGAAAGTATTGTTGCTGTTTTTTTATCCAACTTAACTTTGAAATGACAGCTAATCGAATATTGTCATCAGTTGTACTATTGGGCACAGCAACACGAATATGACCACTGGGTGGGTAAACAGCTAAATGTAAGTTTTTAATATCCTTTCGGACTATATGGACAGTGATACCATTTACTGTCAGTGTAGACTTAGATTCTCCCGCCTTAGTCATATTCTTTCTGATTTTTGACTATTTCCATAACACTATCAACATCTACTTTATATTCACCAATCTCTTCTTTAACAGCATTTTCTACCCTTTTCCTTCTAAAGCGATTACTCTTCCAGTCTGCTTTTTTTGTATAGCGTATCGCTGTGTCAATCCGAGTAACAAGCTCTTCGTTTTGATCTAGATTATCATATAAAGATTGCTTCGCTTTAGTGTTCATAGACTTTGGATAATTACTTTCACAGCTTCCATCGCTAGTAATACCTTCAGCAATTTTTTTAACTTGTTTTAAATACTCTTCATAACTAACAGCCTCTTCACGTCGCTGCTTGATTAAAGCATCGAGTAGTGCAGACATTTTGTCATAATACTTTGGATTAATCGGCTGTCCCTCAATAATGACTTTTCGAATATTATTTTCAATTGTCTCAGCCATTGCCTCTGGAACTTTTGTATTCTCTGGACTAGCTGGGTTTTGCTTTGATTTTTCAACAATTAACTCGATAAGTCCTAGCTTCTCAAAATCGATAACCGTTTCACTATCTTCTGCTTTAATATAAGTATCAAGCAAACGCCTCATGGCGGGCTCATACTGCTTCATATCGACTTCATCTTTTGATGCAAGTTTAATCTCTTTGCGCATATGGCTGAAATGCTCTACTTCCGCTTTAATATCTTTAGCTTCTTTGGCGTTGTAGCCCGCAGCATGCATTTCATTCGCCATATTAGAGTATGCACGCACCAAAGCGGCAACATTCTTGTACAATGTGACACGTTTAGACTCGTTAAGCTTCAAGTCTTCGCTTTTAGCCACATCCCCACAAAAATAGCGGATATAATCAATCAACTCCTTAGGTTCTAATACAGGTTCACAAAGAGCCTTAGTCGCCTCTCTAGCTTCTTCAAGCCGCTCTTTACTAGTAACGAGCCTATCCGTCAATAAACCTTGGACATCTTCTTTGTCGTAATCATCAAACGCTCCGCTGGTGTAGTCGCTAATCGATGACTCCAAACTATGAAAAAGGTCTTTATAGTCAATGACATAACCATACTCTTTATCTTCACCATCGAGACGATTAACCCGGCATATTGCCTGAAACAACCCGTGGTCTTGCATCTTTTTATCAATATACAAATAGGTGGCTGAAGGTGCATCGAAACCAGTCAGCAACTTATCCACCACAATCAAAAGCCGCATTTGCCCTGGCTCTTTTTTGAAGAGTTTCTTAGCTTTAGTTTCAAAATTCTCCGCTTTCTTAATCGCTTCTTCTTTGGGGATTTCATAAAAATCAGCGAGCATTTGCTGATAAATTTCATACTGATGGAGTTTTTCAGTTGCGCCAGCTCCAGTTTCTTCTCCTTTGATATCATTGGGTGATGGCAAATAACTGGTAACAATAGCGCACTTATCTTTTAAGTCAGTCTTCCTAAATAATTCATAAACCTTACAAGCTTGATAAATGTTGGCACAAACTAACATGGCGTTACCCCGCCCATCTGCTAGACGTGGCTTGGTTTTCATGTCTTTCCAGATATCGTTGACGATCATCCCCAAGCGCTCCTGACTTGAAAGGACTTTTTGCATCGTTCCCCAACGTTGCTTTAACTGTACCTTAGCCATATCAGTTAAGCCCTTAGTGTTGATATCAAACCACTCATCAATCCTTTCTGGTTTACGAATATATTGGTCGATATCCCTTGCCTCATATTGCAAGTCTAATACAACCCCGTCTTCGACAGCTTCATCAAACTTGTAGGTATGAATAAAGGAGCCAAAAACCTCAATACTTTTCTGCTTATCTTTTTTCAACAACGGCGTGCCAGTAAAGCCAACAAAAATAGCCTCTGGAAGAATAGCCTTCATGGCGGCATGCAGCTTCCCAGATTGAGTACGATGGCATTCGTCCACAAAGACAAACAAGTTGCCTTTAGCTTCAAAGTCTGTAGGTAAGTTATTTTTTAACTCTTCCAAATAATCGTCGGTCGCCTTGTCATCATTTTCATCATCGTTTGCGCTTTGACGACCAAACTTATGAATCAAAGAACAAATAAGCCACGGTTCAGCTTCATTCAAGATACTAACTAAGTCAGCACCACTCTTACTACGCCTAATGTCTTCATCAACGCCTTTAAAAACACCTTCAATCTGCTCATCAAGTTCAGTTCTATCAGTTATTACCAGCACTCTGGCGTTATTAACATGCTCCCTTATCCATTTTGCTAACCAAACCATGGTCAAGCTTTTACCCGATCCTTGTGTGTGCCAAATAATTCCACCGTCTTTTTTCTCCAGGCGCTCCTGTGAAGCTTTAACACCAAAGTACTGGTTTTGACGACAGGTTTTCTTGTAGCCTGCGTCAAACACAACAAAGTCATGAATAATTTCAAGGAGCCGTTCTTTATTACAAAGGTTACAGATATCGAAATCCAAAATTTCGTCTGTATAACTCACGTCATTAATAGATAAGTGCTTGCTGCTTCGCTCATCAGCGTCTGGAGTATAATCGGGGTTTTCTTCTTTCCAGGTATAGTAGTGACTTTCGGGTGTTCCTATCGTTCCATAACGTAGTCCCTCAGTATCGTTTCCGGCCATAACTAGCTGTACTGTGCTATAAAAGTCACGGATAAAAGATTTCTTTTGGTTATCAAGGTTTTGGCGAATGCCTTCTGTTACCGATACTGATGAGCGCTTTAGCTCAATAACACCTAAAGCAATACCATTCACATACAAAACAATATCCGGGCGTTTGTTGTTTTGTCCTTTGACAGTGACCTCTTCTGCGATAGCAAAATGGTTATTTGAAGGATTATTCCAATCAATTAGCCAAACAGTCTTGGTCGTTTCCCCCTGACCTTGGCGTACTTTGACACCATAACGTAATAAGCTATAAATATCTTTATTGGCATGATAAAGCTTTTTACCATCGCCCATAGTCGCAGCGAGCTTAAACTGGCGAATAGCCTTGGTGATAATGGAGTCACCAACCCCTTGCTTAATAAGCCAAGAACGCACATACTCCTCTTCGATACAAGAATTACTCTCACGGTCTTGCCAATCACCATAGTAATCATAACCGAGTTGATTTTGAAACAGTGTAACCACGCGATTTTGAGTGGCACGCTCCTTTTGCCCTACTTTACTCATATCAGTCGAGTTCTCCCCGTCAATAGTTCTTGCATCATACCTTGTTTAATACTTTTAGTTTTATTAAGACGTTGCTTCAGTGCCTGAATCTCTTTGTCCATATCCGACAGGATGTTGGCGATGGCGGTTTGTTCAGCCGCATTTTGCGGAATGGCAACATGAGTACCATTAATCAGCTCGGTATTCAGATTCATCTGTGATCCTGTCTGCCCCTGCTTACCCCACTCATCCTCAAGCTCTTTAAGGATGTAATACATGTAATCTTGATCTACTGAAAGCCCATTAAGCACTACAAACCCATCGTGGATACATAAATCTTTCTTAGTGATAATGGGTTTTCCAACCGTTGCACAGATACTCATAACTAAGTTATTCTTAGCCACAAATCGGCTATTGGCAATACCTAATTCTGAGAGGCTTTGCGTTGTCTCAGTTAAATACTTATTAGTTTTAGAAACATCAGAAATACGTAACCAACCAACTGTTGAATTTCGTTCAAACCAAATAGGATTATCTATTGGTCTTGGCGAAGCTCCTCTCTGAATCTTGGCTAGTTCCTCCATTTTAACAGCATCCCAATCCTCCGGTATTTCCCCCAACTCACTTGGCTCATAGCCTTTCTTTGAACCATCTTCGCGCAGGGAAAATTGTGGCAGTCGGGTACGGCCAGTGAGGAGCTGTTGCATGGTAGCGGTTTTGATGGCCTGTTTTTTGGAGATCAACTTTTCCAGTACACTGATCAGAGCGTCAACGTCAGATAAAGCATTGGCAATGGCGGCTTGTTCGTCATGCTTTTTAGGTATGGGAACCAGATAATTAGCTACTGCTTTCTGGGATAAAGTCGGAATTGCACCACCAACAATTGTTTCTTCAATTTGGTTTTGCACAAGTTCAAATTGCATCACATAAGAAAGCAACGGACTTGGACACTTAACCTTTTTTAATACAACTACCTGCGGGTTTAGGGTTGCTTCACGCTCTAGGGAACTAACAAGCCCTACTTTTCCATAAGTTGAACCGGTTTTAACGAGTAACACATCGCCATTAAAGATTTGAATCTCAGGGGACTCATGATATTTCGACCATGAGATATATGTGCAATGATCAAAATCTAAAGTACCTTGCAAAATATTTGAAGGGCTTATACTTAATACACCTTGATCTTGTTCTACGATGTCTGCCTTGGTATAACCCCTAAAACCTATACGTCCAAATATCGTACACAGACTCCCAATTGGAACAACTTCCCAATCCTCTGGAATAAGCCCAACTTCCGTTTGTTTGTAACCAACCGCCACAGTGCTCTCAGCCATTTCCGCTAGATAATTTGTATTTACTTCAGCTACTCCACTCATAACGCCCACTCCACCCCCATGGCTTTTAAGTGGCCCGCCACTTTATCACTCAAGTTTTCTACCGACTGGGTAATAACAGGCAAAGGCTGGCTATAGCGTTCTTCCAGTTCTTTGACTCGGTTAGCTAGTTGCTGGGTGACACGTTCGATTTCAGCCTTGATATTGGCCTCTAGAGTCACAAGCCATTTAGCTTCGACGATAAGAGACTTAATTTCTTCCTCGGTTAATGTTGGATAGTGTTTCAATACGTCAACATCCAAGGCTTCTTGGGCTTCTTTTAACGCTTTTTTCCCCAGCGTCTCATCGTCGAAAAGCTGCTTGGCCTGCTTGAGTGCAGAGAGTTCCTCTTCATCTGTTGCTTCTTTAAGTCGAGTATTTATCGTGGTTTTGGTTACTTTATCCTTATCATTCATGGCTTCAGCCAGAAGTCCATCTTCACCTGTATGCTCTTCAATATAGCTTTCCAACTCTATAGTAACTCTATCCAGTTCTGACTGAATTTGTTCAATATTCGATTGCTGCCCTTTAAAGTATCGCTGAATAATTAAAGCTGGCGGAATGTGTTCTGCTCTGTACTTTTTCTTTTTTATTACCAGATCCGGTGTTTCTTTGAGTTTTTCGCCTTTTTTAGCCACCAGTTCTCGTAGTGTGGTTCCAGACTCCCAACCATCTTGAGCTATAACGTATACGTCGTCTTGCATCATTTCCGACCAATAGTCCATCAGAATTTGATAAATATCGTACTTACTTAATAGTGGGCTCTTGGAATAGCTGTCTAACAAATCTTCACTGATATCATGAATAATAGCTTTAGGTTGTTCGCCTGGCTGAATAGATTTTAAATTGACTCTTTCAGCCCATTGGTGAAAAGGTTGCAGGCTTTCTTCAGCGAACTGTTTGAATTCGCGATGATTTAGAATGGTACTTTTTACTTCATTGGCTTTTACTAATGCTTTACTGTAGCCCTCGCGCTCAGGCTCGAATAAAGTTTCTCTCAGGCTAGGGAATACCTGCCAATAATCCTTTAACGCATCAATATCAGCGTTAGGAATCCCACCTTGTAAGTGACCGCTTAGATCATGTAGATCCTCTTCTACCGAACTATCTATATAACGGGGAATGTTGAGATTATATTGATGCTGCTCTATTTCAGAGAAGCTAACCATACGGCTATAGCGTGGTATTTCAATTTGATTATTAAAAACATCTACAATTTTATGGATATCCTGAGAGCGAAGGCGGTTTTTCGGGCCATCTTTCATAAATCCTTTACTGGCATCGATCATGAAAATCCCGCTTTCAGGATTGTTTAAACGTTTTTTTGCATCGGCTTTGTCAATCACGATGATGCAGGCAGGGATACCAGTTCCGTAAAATAGATTTGCGGGCAAACCGATAATACCTTTGATGTACCCTTGCTTTATTATGTTTCGGCGAATGGTAGCTTCAGAATTACCGCGAAATAATACACCATGTGGCAAAATAACAGCTGCTTTGCCTGTGCTCTTTAGAGATTTAAGGATATGCAGCAAAAATGCATAATCACCATTTTTTTCAGGAGGTGCGCCATACTCAAAGCGTTGATAAATATCAGCCCCATTATCATCAAGACGCATACCGCTGTTCCAGGCCTTAAAAGAGAAAGGAGGATTAGCTACAGCAAAATCAAACCGCTTTAGAGCTTCGTTACCTTCTTTAAATTCAGGTTCAGCGATAGTGCTGTGTCCACCTGGAGCAATCTCCGCATCCGCATTATTATGCAAAATCATATTCATACGACACAATGCAGTCGTCGCGACATCCTTTTCTTGGCCGTAAATACTTAAACCATTAATCGTTTCATCAGCCGCTTTCAATAATAAAGAACCTGATCCACATGTTGGGTCATACACAGTCTGATCTTGGCGTGTATCTTTAGTAATACCAACAACTTTTGCGACGACACGGGAGACCTCTGCTGGTGTATAAAACTGTCCTTTGCTTTTACCTGACTCCGTTGCAAAGTTTCGCATCAAATATTCATACGCATCACCCAGTAAATCATCCCCTTGTGCGCTATTGCTACCAAACTCAAGCCGTTCAAAAATACCAATCAACCGAGAAAGACGATCGACCATTTCCTTACCTTTGCCAAGGCGCTCCTCATCATTGAAGTCATTATCTTTATTAGCCAGCCAAGGCAACTCATTTTCCTTAGCAATCTGCTCTAACAAAATATTGAGCTTTTCACCGATTTCCTTATCTCCTTTTAGCTCAACCATATCGTCAAAGCTACATCCCTTAGGTACGACAATTAAGGCCTTAGGCTCTTTTTTGTACTTATCTGAAACATACTTAAGGAACAGAAAGGTCAGAACATAATCTTTATATTGTGAGGCATCCATACCACCTCGTAATTCATCACAACTTGCCCAAAGGGAAGAATATAGTTCTGTTTTTTTAATGGCCATTATTGTTGTTCCAATGCTTTATTTGATAGTTCGTGATCGGTGGCTATTTTACTATGTCGAAAAGACTTTGCACTCAATTGAATCATTTATTGTTTTGAGATCGTACATCCGCCTAATAAGCAGGTACTTTTTATGTTATGCGGTCTTTCTAACTACCATTGATACTAGCTGTTTCAGTAAACCAGTTCAACTTACGAAACAAAGCAAGTTAGCAGGTAGGACTTCATGAGATTACAATCGATATGGGAATGACATGGGTGTATTTGTTGTAGGCATAAAAAAACCGGCTATTAAGCCGGTTTTTGAATCTCTTTCGAGAATATGGCGGAGAGGGTGGGATTTGAACCCACGAAGGGCTACAAACCCTTGCTGGTTTTCAAGACCAGTGCATTCAGCCGCTCTGCCACCTCTCCTGATTTGCGCGAAATAATACCGTAACAAATGGTTAGATGGAAGCCCTTTTTTGAAAAAAATGGTACTTTTTAAGGCTTCTACCTAACATTTGTACAATTCGCTTAATATTTACCCACGAAGTTGATAAACCAGCCTTCGTAGTTGAAGTCTAGGTTAGCTAGGTTGTCGCTGAACTCGGTGAAGTTGTAGCCTAAACCAATCTTGAAGTTGTTGCTGATGTGGTAATCCGCTCCGGCTAACCAACCTTCGCGTTCGTCTTGGCTTTCTTCAAGTTCTAACCAACGGTACTCTAGCAATGCGTCCCATTCGCTGATTAGGTGGTAACGAGTTTGGGCTGCATATAAGTTGGCTGTACTTTTGAACCACTGACCTGAGCCGCGGTTTTCGCGGACTTGACCACGGCGGTGTGCGACTTTGGCGGCGACTTTCCAGCGTGGGTTAAAGCTGTAGATACCTTCGAATGAGTAGATATCTGACTTCTGGTCCGCACCCGTGGTGACTTGCGCTAGCGTTCTTAGGTCATATAGGTAGGTATATTTACCTAACACTGCCCAGCGGGTGTTATCAACAGGACGGTATGCGAAACCTAAGTTACCTTCGACGAATTTCGCGTTTTGTGCTGGGTCGATAAGGTCTTCAGTGTCGGCGTAGTTAATACGCGCGGCTAAACGCCAGTCTTCAGTTAAGCGATAGGTTAAGCGGTTGGTGGTTAACCATTGCTCACGCTCTTCTGCCCCGCTATCTTCACGGTATTCGATTTTCGAGCTCCAGTCAGCGTCTTTCGAGCGGTAGCCACCACTAATGGTTGCTGCCTGGCGGTCTACTGGGCCTGAAAGCGCATCAAGATTACCGTCCTGTAAGTTGAAGCCAATGGTCCAGCCTTGCGATGGGTAGTAGTCCATACCGAAGGTGTGCACGATGCCTGATTCTTGTGGCGCCTTGAAGTGTTGGCTTTCGTTATAAATCGTCACTTGGTTCGATAGGCGAAGTTTTTGCCCCAATACGATACCGTCGTTAATTTGCGAGCCGAACACGTTTTGCGTGGTGTCTGTCGAATAGGTGTAACGACCATACACTTGGTGCTCGTTGTTGATCTGGTATTCCGCAGTTAAGCTGGCGGCGTCACCACGGTGCCCTGTGGTATATTCTGCGCCAATCGACGAGCGATCACCGAACAAGTAGCGTGTACCCAATGTGAATAAATCATTGTTATCGTACTCGCCACCATCGTTTTCTAGCGTAAATTGGCCTATACCGTAAACATCCCACGTTTCACCGATACGCTGGTTATATTGAAGTGCAGCTAACGTAGCCGACGTTTCGACGCCCAGAATGGTTTCTTCCAGTTGACGTAGTTCAGTGGTGATATCAATCTTTGGCGTAATCTGATAATTCACGCCGACTTGTGCCTGGCGTAAGCTGTTATCAGCACCACGTTCATAATTGCTTGCGCGAGTGGTGATCGATACTTTATCAGTAAAGTAGCCGTTTACCTCTGCGCCTGTTTCAGTAGTCTCTTCGTTTAGCGTACGACGAGCGACCGAGAAGCCTGCGTCGGTTTCACGGTGCCATGCGCCGGCTTTCCATTCATGCTCAGACCAGCCTAACTCTTTAAAGTTAGCGCGAGCTTCGACGGAGTAAGCGCCGCCATTCTTGTCGGTCACTTCTTCTGTCGGATCAGGCACGACTTCATCAAAAGTGAAACCACCGTTATCCGAGAAGAAGGTTGCTGCCTGATTCGCTTCAGAATCAGCTGACTCAACTTTAAGGTAAGTGCCGCGACCTGCTTGTAGCGTGACGTCTACGCCCGCTAACTGGTAATCATCACCGGAGCGATTTTCATCAACGAAAGTACCGCCGACGGCCACATGTTCACCCAACCATACTTTTGCGCGACCACCTAATGTGGTGTTATCGGCTTCAAAGCCTGTTGGGCGGTATTCATAATCCACCAATAAGACGTTATCAAAACCATCTAAAGGCTGATCACGAATAATGGTGTCTAGATTACGACGCGAAATTTGTGATAAAGGCGTAGTCAGGATAATACGACCTTGTAGCTCGTCGATTTCGTAATCAGCGCCACGCTGTAAATCAACGCGCGTTTCGACGCGGCCTGTGGTGCTATCACGAACTTCTAAGGTAATTTTGTCTGAGCCAGGCAAAATGTCAGTATGCTTTAAGTAATACAAGCTACCGCCAGTTCCTAAGAACTCAACGTGGCCCAGTGCCGTTTGTGCTTCAGAGGCAAAGGCTTTCACTTGAGTTTTCGCTTCACCAAGCTCAGTGGTATCAAGAGAGCGCCAGTTAATCGCTGCACCATAAAGCGAGCGCGAATACTGGGCAAATTCGTTACCTGTAATACCCGTATTAAAGTTACCCCAAAGCGCTTGGCTCTTATCCCAATCGACGCGAACGTAGAAGCGACCTTGCGTATCGACGTCACGATACGTTGTGGAATCATCGCCATAGACAGGATAATAACGGTCAGGGTCCAACCGGCGGAAAATATCCTGCGGATCTTTATCCAAGAAGCCATCAAACATTTCGTCTAATTCACGCTCTTGCGTATCCGCCTGTGCCGTTATTAAGTATTTACCTTTGATCTTACCTTTTAAGTAAAATGCTAAACGTCCTTCCATTAAGAAGTCGTCTTCAAACTGATCGCCTTCATCTACTGCTTGAATACTGTCCGAAACAGAATTCTTAGAAGCGGTTAAGTCCGCCAACGCGACCATGAACATATGTTCACCAGTCACATCAACCGTCATTTGGTTAACGATTTGCTCGGCTTCATCATTACCAATAACCACATTAAAGTTATGTTGGCCGACAGGCAGTAGATATTCGGCAACGAAACGACGCTCTAAATCAATAGGAATAATATCGCCATTAATTGTTAGCGGCTGGTTTTCAGGAATATCTTGACCAAAAATACGCACACGGGATCCGTAAATCGGAATGTTTTGCTGACGCAAATTGTTCTGACCAAAAGTTTCACTTTCAATCAGTTGATTAGTGATTTGCTGATCTGAAATATCATCTTCGGATTCACCACGTCGAACTTGGTCCGCAAACTGCGCAATATTATTTTTCTTTTCTTCCGGGGAAACCAGTAACAAGCCCTTCGTCGTGGTTTCATCCATGCGCCCTTCTTTATCGTAGGCACGAAGGACATAAATCAGTCTATCGCCCTGCACTAAAGGACGATCGAGCGTTAACTCACCATCCCACGCGTAGCGACCATTATTGGTTACTTCCAATGACTCTGTCGCCAAGGGCGTGACTAAGTCAGTATCGTTAGCGTCGAAAATAGTAAGCTCTAAGCGATCAATAAAAGCTGCGTAGTTTGAGTAGTAACTAAAGTTAACCGGCTCGACAATACGGCCATCTTCAAAGGCTACAACAGTGGTACCACTAACGCCAAGAGCTGGCGGCGTTAAGGCTGGATCTTCCGTCGCCCACATAATACCGCCGTTAGGAAGCTGTACCAGCATTCTCCCCGTAACATCAGCACGCTTTTGATCAGGTCTAAAGCCAGCTTCGTTATAGGAGTAAATATCTCGATAACCAACATCGACACGACGATCTTGGTTCATTTCAGACTCATTAACCGCCGTCGCTGCCGATTCTCCCTGGCTTTTGACTCTGAAAATCAAACCTTCTTCAGTTTTACATTTAGTACTGTCGCAGCTGAAATCCTTCTCAGAATCGCTTTGTTCAGCGCTAAACGCTTGTGGCGCAAGACTGAATAAGATAGCACCCAAACCAAAGCTCAGTAACGGCTGTGTGATATGCCTTACCATCAACTTACTCATGGCTCGCACCTCCGTCTAGAGTTTCAAACTCTGTTGGAGCCATCTCAATTCTAACTTTCTTAATCAACTCTTTACCTAAATATTGATTCAATGCAGTATAAACTGCATCAGCGCGCTTTAAACCAAGGCGGTAGTTATATTCCGCGCTACCTCGACTATCTGCATAACCAGATACCCAAATAGCTCCCCCGCCTTTTGCTTTTAAATAATTTGCTATCGACTCAAGTACCGTCTGATGACTTTCGTCAATCGATGCTTTATCGGTATCGAAGAAGAACTGACCTATTTCAATCCTCTCTCCAATGGTAATAAATTTTCGACCTTGTACCATTTCGGCTGGGTGAGTATTAATGGTCACTTTAACGTTTTGAACAATATCCTTGTTCACTCTCCCAAGAATCGCTTCGCGTAAAACAACCGCTCTATCAAGAGCAATCGGGACAGCGCCACCATAACCATCAATGGTTAAAGTCGCTCCTTTAGCACGATTGATTTTATCAGCCATATTCTCTATGGCAGACTGGTATTGGTCTTTAATCTCAGTGCTATTGTCATCAAAAATAACCGTGCCCATTTCGATCTCGAGAATTTTAGGCTTATTAAAACTTGATTCCTTAGGCTCTGGTAGCTTAATTCCAAAGTCAAATCGAGTTGACATACCTTGAGTTAAGCGCTGAACCCTTGGGTTCTCAGTCGTGAATACACTACCCGCTGGTAACGTCGCTGGATCAACTTTCATGATGAAGTTTTTACCGCGGCCATAATTGTCAACATCAAGTGCATTTAAGTGGAATCGACCGTATGCATCGGTCTCGACAATCAAACCTTCCACCGTAGCAATACGAACACCCGGCACACCACGCTCATAAATACCGTAGTTACTGATGACAAAATCAACGCGATAACTCTCACCAACACGAGTGATACGACGTTCAACTCTGATATCTTGCCCTGACAAACCATCTGCGACATCACCTGATTGCTCGACACGTGTCTTGCCTTCAGCATCCATCAAGACTTTTGTGCCTTCGTCAGTGGTTAAAACAAAGCCGTCGGTGAAGCGTGGTTCACTCATCAGCTGAGAAATAACCATCTTATGGTTCGATGCAGGATCCATCACTGAGTTACGACCACGTAGTGTGCCTAACTCAATACCGTGATTTATCGGTGCACTAGCATCAGCTTTAGGTTGCGGACCGTTGCCGCGATCAACCGTGGTAGAGTCTGCGATATAAGTCGACTCATCAATACCACCGCTTACGCGGATACCCGATGCTGTCGCATCATCCTGCCAGCCGTCGCCGTCACGGTCATTAAACACTTTGCCCATGATCGTCGCTTGTTCAAAATCTGGATCTGCGGTCATGAAAACAGATGCTGTCGCCGTATTACTGACTTTGTCGCCGTTGAAGTAAGCAGTAACACTGTTGATATGTTCAGAGCCTACTGCCGATGGCCCAACTCGCATCATGTATTTAATCGTTGCTGTCTCGCCTTGACTTACGTCTACCCCTTCGAACTGTAGCGGCCTATACGGCGTTATGACGTTATTTTCAGCGTTAGGATCATCGATTTCACCACTGTTATCAACGTAGCCAAAACCAAGCGGCGGGGAATCCATAACTAAGACATCAGCGGCATCGGCCGTTCCGACATTCTCTACGGTAATGGTGTAATTGACAAAGTCACCCAGCTTCACCTGATCAGTATTAACGGTTTTTACGATTCGCAACTGTGGCTTTTCGGACTGCTCAATAATCAACTCGCCCGCAGTAGAATCATCAGCTGTATTGCCAGCGGCGTCACTCACGCTTGCTGTCACATCATAAGTGCCGTCTGTCAGAACATCAGAATCCGGAATGGTCAATACCCAAGTACCATCACCGTTATCCACCAGGTTGCCGTCACCTTCAGTGTAGGCAATACCGTGGACTGTGACGCTTAACTCATCACTGCTATCCGCAGTACCGGTAATGGCTGGTGTGTTGTCGTTGGTGGTTTGTACGTTCACTGTTGGTGTCGTGATTTGAGTATCGACCACCATCTCATCAGTTGTTGTATCGGATGCTGTATTGGTGCCATCAGTGACCGTCGCCACGACATCATAAGTACCGTCAGCAATCTCGTTACCCGCTGGGATGGTCAGTGTCCAAGTGCCGTCACCATTATCCACCAAATTGCCATCACCCTCGGTGTAAGTCACGCCATTAACAGTGACGCTTAAGTCATCGGCGCTGTCTGCGGTACCTGTGATGATAGGTGTGCCATCGTTGATAATTAACGAATCCACTGTAGGCGTCGTGATTTGAGTATCAACCACCAACTCGTCAGTGGTTCCATCACTCACAGTATTAACGCCATCAGTCACCGTTGCTGCAACGTCATAGGTATCATCAGGTAACTCACTGCCAACAGGTACTGTTAAGCTCCAGGTATCATCACCATTATCTACTAAGTTGCCATCGCCCTCAGTGTAAGTCACGCCATTAACAGTAACGCTTAAATCATCCGTGCTATCAGCAGTACCAGTAATCACAGGTGTACTGTCATTGGTGGTTTGTACGTCCACCGTTGGCGTCGTGATTTGGGTATCGATTACAAGCTCATCCGTTGTTGTATCGGATGCCGTATTCACACCATCGGTTACCGTTGCAGTGACCTCATAAGTCCCGTCAGCTAACTCACTGCCGGCTGGAATGGTCAATGTCCAAGTGCCGTCACCGTTATCAACCAAGTTGCCATCACCCTCGGTGTAAGTCACGCCATTAACGGTGACGCTTAAATCATCCGCGCTATCAGCTGTCCCCGAAATAACAGGGGTATCATCGTTAGTCGTTAATGCGTTTACTGTTGGCACAGCAACAGCAGTATCGACAACTAATTCACTGGCGGTGCTATCAGTTAAGGTATTAGTGCCATCAGAAGACTGAGCAACCACATCGTAGGTTCCATCAGGAATTTCATTACCCGTGGGGATTACTAATGTCCAAGTATTATCACCATTATCCACTAGGTTGCCGTCACCTTCGGTGTAGGTGACGCCATTGACGGTGACGCTTAAATCGTCAGCACTGTCAGCTGTACCGGTTATCGTTGGCGTGCTGTCATTAGTGGTTTGAGCGTTGACCGTTGGTACAGTTTCTGTCACGTTTTCAACCGTTACTGTCGCTAACTCAACGGCTGTATTGCCATCACTATCGGTGGCCGTGATTTGAACCTCATAGACATTATTAGTATCCGCATCCGCAGGACTCTCGAAGTCTTGTGCGGCGAGTGTTAATTCGCCAGTATTGGCGTCAATCGTAAACAAGCCTTGATCCGCGCCGCCAGTAATTGTGTAAGTCACGGTGCCTACAGGTGCATCGCCCGGTGATAAGTCAGCAGGTGCTGTAGTGTGCGCAGTATTTTCAGCAGCGCTTTCATTGATGGCGGCAATATCTAAGTTTGCAGTTTCCGCCACATCAGTGACTTCGACCGTCGCCAGTTCATTCGCTGTATTGCCGTCGCTGTCCGTTGCTGTGATCTGCACTTGGTAGATATTGTCTGCGTCCGCATCTGCCGGGTTCTCGAAGTCTTGTGCGCCAAGGGTCAATTCACCCGTCGATGCGTCAATCGTAAACAGTGCTTGATCAGCGCCACCAGTAATGGTGTAAGTCACCGCACCAACAGGCGTGTCTCCGGGAGATAAATCAGCTGGTGCGGTAGTGTGTGCCGTGTTTTCTGCCGTCGACTCAGTAATGGGGGCAATGTCCAATGCTGCCGCTTCATTCACGTCTGTCACAGTCACTGTGGCGTCTTCACTTGCCGTATTCCCTGCTGAGTCTGTCGCAGTTATTTGAACCTCGTACACATTGTTCGAATCCGCATCCGCAGGGCTTTCAAAGTCTTGCGCGGCCAGTGTTAACTCACCGGTATTGGCATCAATCGTAAACAAACCTTGATCCGCACCGCCAGTAATACTGTAAGTCACCGCACCAACAGGCGTATCTCCGGGAGATAAGTCAGCAGGTGCCGTGGTATGCGCGGTATTTTCTGGCGTTGACTCACTGATTGGAGCGATATCAAGATTTCGGTCATCATCAGCAATAGTTACGGTGTCACTCGCATTATTAATGTTGCCGCTTGAAACTGCGGTAATGGTTCCAACCACCGTTTCATCACCTTCGACAGTATTATCATCAATGACCTCAACTGCTACCGTGGCTGTGGTGTCACCGGCAGCTATGACAACAGAGGTTGTTCCGTCGGCGCCCGTTAAACTGTAGTCGGATGCTTCCGTTGCCGTACCTGAGTAGTTGATCGTTACGGTAGTGTCTGTAGTGCTTGTGTTACTTAAACTGATCGTAAACTCACCATCAGTTGCAGGCTCCGAAGCGGCTAGCGTTGCTGCAATAGAAACCTGTAAACTTTCATCGTCAGTAATAGTTCCTGTCGCGGTATCGCTATCCGTCACTAAGGTATTCACAGCGTTTAAGTTAACGGTAAAGGTTTCATTTCCTTCTGAAATAGCATCATCAACAATCGTGACATCAAAAGTCTGTGCTTCGCCATTGGTGCCGGCAAAAGTTACAGTGCCAGCCGTACTGTCATAATCAGTACCGCCACCTGTTGCCGTACCATCAGTGAAGCTATAGTTGACATCAGTTCCACCAGCGACTTCACCGTTTAAAGTAACCGTGAAAGTTGCTATACCAGCATTTTCATCAACCGTCACATCAGCAACAGTCACGCTAGCCGAGTCGTTATCTGAAATGGTTACCGTATCACTCGCAGTATTGATAGAGCCATTGCTAACCGCAGAGATCGTGGCTATGACGGTCTCATCACCTTCTAATACAAAGTCATCGATGACGTTAACCGTTACTGTCGCACTCGTGGCACCCGCAGGAATAACCACACTGGTTGTTCCTGCGCCTCCGCTAAGATTGTAATCATCAGTATCTGTTGCAGTGCCTGTATAACCAATCGTTACGGTAGTATCAGTAGAGCTTGTGGTATTAAGGCTAATGGTGAACAAGCCATTAGCGCCGCCCTCAACGGCAGCCGAAGTCGCAGCAACCGACACTTCCAAGGTATCATTGTCGGTGATGGTGCCAGTAGCGGTATCCGTATCGGTTATAGAAGCGTTAACTGCATCGATATTAACGGTAAAGGTTTCCGCTTCTTCGACAATAGTGTCCTCATTGATAGTGACAACAAATGTTTGAGTCTCACCGGCGTTACCAACAAAGGTCACACTGCCAGCAGTATTAACAAAATCATCGCCACCAGTAGCAGTACCATTGGTAAAGCTGTAGTTTACATCCGTTCCGCCAGCCACATCACTATCCAATGTCACCGTGAAGGTAGCCGTCCCAGCAGCCTCGCTCACAGTCACATCATCAACCGTTACCGTCGCCGTATCATTATCGGTAATGGTAGCCGCACCTTGAGCATCACTAAAGCTCACGCTGGCGTTACTCAAATTGGTTAAATCTAGAGAAAAGCCTTCGTCACTTTCGACGATTGTATCGTTCGTAATCGGCACATTGATGGTAATGGTTTCACCACTATTACCAGTAAACGAGCCACTGCCAGAAGTCGCTGTATAATCACTACCCGCTGTCGCTGTACCGTCAGTTGTGGCGTAGTCAAAACTCACGCCACCATCAACGTCACCCGTTAAGGTCACCGTGAAGACGGCATTAATTCCATCTTCTGCAACCGTCACGTTATTCACCGCAACCGAAGCGGTGTCATTATCCGTAATCGTACCTGCGCCTTGAGCATCGCTGAAGCTGACGCTAGCATTACTTAAGCCGCTTAAATCAACGGTAAAGCCTTCATTGCCTTCAACGATGGCATCATCGGTAATTGGCACCGTAATCGTTTGTGTCTCACCGTTCGTGCCGTTAAAGCTTAAACTGCCGCTCGCCGCAGTATAGTCACTGCCTGCCACCGCCGTACCATCATTGGTGGCGTAATTGAGCGTGAAGCCATCTTGAACGTCGCCCGTTAACGTCACGGTAAAGGTCGCATTCGAGCCATCTTCGCCAATACTGACGTCGTCAATCGCCACCGTCGCCGTGTCGTTATCGGTAATGGTGCCTTGGCCTTGATTGTCCGAGAAGGTAACGCTCGTATTATCCAGATTACTTAAATCAAGGGTGAAGCCTTCATTGCCTTCAACCACCGCATCGTCAGTGATCGGCACATTAATCGTAATCGTCTCACCATTGGTACCGGTAAAGGTTTCCGTACCAGAAGTCGCGGTGTAATCGCTGCCCGCTACTGCAGTACCGTCGGTCGTGGTGTAGTTGAAACTCACCCCGCCTTGAACGTCGCCCGTTAACGTCACCGTAAAGACGGCGTTAATACCATCTTCCGCCACCGTGACATCATTCACCGCCACCGTCGCGCTGTCATTATCCGTGATCGTGCCCAAGCCTTGATCATCGGCAAAAGCCACACCGGTGTTATCCAAGTTGCTTAAGTCCAGCGTGAAGGTTTCATTGCCCTCGACCACTGCATCATTGGTAATCGGCACATTAATCGTCACCGTCTCACCATCGTTTCCGACAAAACTTCTAGTTCCTGAAACAGCAGTATAATCGTCACCCGCCGTCGCTGTGCCATCGGCTGTCGTAAAGTCTAGGTTGAAGCCATTCTGGACATCACCGCTTAGCGTGATGGTAAAGGTTGCGTTGGTACCATCTTCCGCAATGGTCACATCATCAATCGATATTGAAGCGCCATCATCGTCAATAATCGTACCGGTCGCGGTATCAGTGTCAGTCACTAAAGCGTTGACCGCATCAAGATTAACCGTGAAAGTTTCGGTACCTTCAACTAGAGTGTCATCGGTAATCGCTACGGCGAAGGTTTGAGTTTCACCATCAGCACCGGTGAAAGTTACGCTGCCAGCGGTACTGTTATAATCCGTGCCGCCTGTTGCTGAACCGTCAGTAAAACTGTAGTTAACGTCAGTGCCACCCTCGACCGCGCCATTCAAAGTAATGGTAAATGTGGCCGAGTTAGCGGCTTCATCCACACTAACATCGGCAACGGTGACGCTAGCCGAGTCGTTATCTGAAATGGTTACCGTATCACTTGCAGTACCGATAGAGCCGTTGCTAACCGCAGAGATAGTAGCAACAACGGTTTCATTATTTTCCAATAAGTTATCATCAACCACGTTGACACTAACCACGGCTGTTGTTGAACCTGCAGGAATGGTTACAGAGGTAGTACCGCTGGCGCCTGTCAAACCATAGTCATCAGGATCAATTGCCGTCCCGTTATAATCAATGGTAACCGTTGTATCCGTTGCGCTGGTCGTATTTAGGCTAACCGTAAACTGCCCATTAGCGACTCCTTCGGTAGCGGCAGCTGTAGTCGCAGCAACCGACACTTCCAGATTGTCATTATCCGTAATTGTGCCTTGGCCTTGATTATCCGTGAAGGTAACGCTCGTATTATCCAGGTCACTTAAATCGAGGGTGAAGCCTTCACTGCCTTCAACCACCGCATCATCGGTGATCGGCACATTAATCGTAATCGTCTCACCATTGGTACCGGTAAAGCTTTCCGTACCAGAAGTCGCGGTGTAATCGCTGCCTGCTACTGCGGTACCGTCGGTCGTGGTGTAGTTAAAACTCACCCCGCCTTGAACGTCGCCCGTTAACGTCACCGTAAAGACGGCGTTAATACCATCTTCCGCAACCGTGACATCATTCACCGCCACCGTCGCCGAGTCGTTGTCATTAATAATACCAATGCCTTGCCCGTCAGCCAGTGTCACTGATGTATTACTAGTGTTTGATAAGTTGACGAAGTAACTTTCAGCGGTTTCTGCAACGGCATCGTCAGTGATAGTCACGATTATCGTTTGCTGCTCACCATTAGTACCAGTGAAATTTAACGTGCCTGTTGCTGTCGTGTAATCACTTCCCGCCAAAGCTGTGTTATCAGCTGTTGCATAGTCAACTGAAACCCCATCTTGGACATCACCCGTTAAAGTTACGGTAAAAGTTACCGTGCCACCAGCTTCGCTAACCACTGTGTTATCAATAGCTAAACTGGCGGTGTCATTATCCGTAATCGTACCTGCGCCTTGAGCATCGCTGAAGCTGACGCTAGCATTACTTAAGCCGCTTAAATCAACGGTAAAGCCTTCATTGCCTTCAACGATGGCATCATCGGTAATTGGCACCGTAATCGTTTGTGTCTCACCGTTCGTGCCGTTAAAGCTTAAACTGCCGCTCGCCGCAGTATAGTCACTGCCTGCCACCGCCGTACCATCATTGGTGGCGTAATTGAGCGTGAAGCCATCTTGAACGTCGCCCGTTAACGTCACGGTAAAGGTCGCATTCGAGCCATCTTCGCCAATACTGACGTCGTCAATCGCCACCGTCGCCGTGTCGTTATCGGTAATGGTGCCTTGGCCTTGATTGTCCGAGAAGGTAACGCTCGTATTATCCAGATTACTTAAATCAAGGGTGAAGCCTTCATTGCCTTCAACCACCGCATCGTCAGTGATCGGCACATTAATCGTAATCGTCTCACCATTGGTACCGGTAAAGGTTTCCGTACCAGAAGTCGCGGTGTAATCGCTGCCCGCTACTGCAGTACCGTCGGTCGTGGTGTAGTTGAAACTCACCCCGCCTTGAACGTCGCCCGTTAACGTCACCGTAAAGACGGCGTTAATACCATCTTCCGCCACCGTGACATCATTCACCGCCACCGTCGCGCTGTCATTATCCGTGATCGTGCCCAAGCCTTGATCATCGGCAAAAGCCACACCGGTGTTATCCAAGTTGCTTAAGTCCAGCGTGAAGGTTTCATTGCCCTCGACCACTGCATCATTGGTAATCGGCACATTAATCGTCACCGTCTCACCATCGTTTCCGACAAAGCCTTGACTGCCACTAGTGGCGATGTAATCACTACCCGCTACAGCAGTACCGTCCGTGGTTGTGTAATCAAAATTCACACCACCTTGAACATTGCCACTCAAGGTTACGACGAACGACGCACTACCATCAGCTTCATTAACCGTAACGTTAGTTACTGAAACAGAAGCAGCATCATCGTCGTTAATGTTAACCGTATCTGAGGCATTAGTGATGGTACCGTTCGACACCGAGTCGATGGTCGCGATGACCGTTTCGGTTGGCTCTACCACGTTATCGTCTAAAACTTCTACCGCCACGGTTGCAAAGGTGTCGCCAGCAGCAATGACTACCGAGGTAGTTCCATTAACACCATTTAAACCGTAATCAGCGGGATCAGTTGCTGTCCCTGAATAAGTCAAGGTCACTGTTGTATCGGTAGCGCTTTGGGTGTTTAGACTGATTGTAAACTCGCCATTAGTGACCGGCTCACTTGCTGTGGCCACACTCGCAATAACTGAGACCTCTAAATTGTCATTATCAACAATGGTGCCAGTCGCGGTATCGGTATCATTGACCTGCGGGTTGACCGCATTCAGGTTAACAGTAAAGGTTTCATTACCTTCAACCAAGCCATCATCCGTGATATTAATGGTGAAGGTTGCAGTTTCGCCCGCAGTACCCACAAATGCCACGGTACCACCCGTACTGTCATAATCCGTACCACCGCCCGTTGCTGTTCCATCAGTAAAGCTATAATTAACGTCAGTACCGCCATCAACAGCATTGCTCAATGTGATGGTAAAGGTCGCGGTGCCCGCTCCCTCGTTCACGTTGACATCATCCACCGTTACCGAGGAATTATCATTATCGGCAATAGTCACCGTACCGGTATCATTGCTAATAACACCATTACTGACACTGGTAATGGTCGCAATAACCGTTTCGCTTGATTCGACCAGATTATCATCAGTCACATCGACAGCGACCGTGGCTGAGGTATCGCCCGCAGGAATGGTTACCGTGGTGGTTCCTGAAGCGCCCGTCAATGCATAATCAGAACCGTCAACTGCCGTTCCGGTGTAGTCAATGGTAATGACGGTGTCGGTAGAGCTTTCAGCGCTTAGGCTAATGGTAAACTCTCCATCCGTCATAGGTTCTGAAGCATTAGAGACTGTCGCTAAAATCGAGGTTGTTAGCGGCGTGTCATCATCGCTAATAGTACCTGTTGCAATATCAGTAGCATCAACTAGCGTATTGCTTGCCGATAGATTGACGGTAAAGGTTTCATCAAACTCTACGATAGCGTCATTGGTAATAGGCACAAGGATATCGATAAACTCACCGTTTGTGCCCACGAAGCTCACAGTATTGCCAGTACTATCATAATCCGTACCGCCACCTACTGCTGAACCGTCTGTGAAGCTGTAAGTAACATTGGTGCCGCCATCGACATCACCATTTAAGGTAATTCTAAAGGTTGCATTACCTGCATCTTCCGATACTGTCACATCTTCAACGGTGACAGAAGCTGTGTCATCTGACTCGATAGTAACAGTATCCGTAGAACCACTGATCGTGCCGTTGTCCGTTGACGTAATGGTGGCTATCACCGTCTCATTAGCTTCGACAAGTGTGTCGTCAAGCACCTCGACGATCACAATCGCATCGGTTGAACCTGCCGGAATGACAATAGTTGTCGTACCATCAACACCTGTTAAATTGTAATCGGATCCGCCTGTAGCAGTCCCCGTATAATCAAGCGTGATTGTCGTGTCTGTGGCGCTAGTCGTGCTCAGGCTGACCGTAAACTGACCGTCAGTCGCAGGTTCTTGTGCTGTTGGAATAGTCGCTACAACCGAAACCGTTAAGGCATCATCATCGACAATGGTGCCGATGGCTGTGTCGGTATCAATAACGTTTGGATTAACCGCATCAAGGTTAACGGTAAAGGTTTCGTCACCTTCTACAGTCGCATCATTGGTAATCGCAACAGTGAAGGTCCGAGTTTCACCAGCAGTACCTGCAAACGTTACTGTGCCGCCCGTACTGTCGTAATCCGTTCCACCACCGGTAGCCGTTCCATCAGTAAAGCTATAATTCACATCAGTACCGCCAGCAATGGCTTCTTCTAAGGTAATGGTGAAGGTTGCCGTACCATCCGCTTCATTAACGCTAACATCATCAACCCACACGCGAGAGTCATTATCGGCAATAGTCACCGTGTCTGTCGCTGTGCCAATACTGCCGTTGCTGACTGCGGTGATGGCGGCTTCGACAGTTTCGCTGCCTTCCACAAGAGCATCATCAATGACGTCAACCGCTACTGTTGCACTAGTGCTGCCAGCAGGTATGGTCACGCTGGTGGTGCCTGAGGCGCCGATTAAATTATAATCCGAAGCCGTTGTCGCTGTTCCGGCATAATCAATAAATACGGTGGTGTCAGTGTCGCTTGGGTTACTGAGTGAGACCGTAAACTCGCCATCTGTTGCTGGCTCAGAAGCAGCTGCAACACTCGCTGCAATACTCGCCGTTAATGCGTCATTGTCTTCAATCGTACCAGTCGCCGTATCCGTATCGGTCACGCTTGGATTGTCAGCGCTTAAAGAGACCGTAAAGGTTTCATTACCTTCAGTAATATTATCGTCGGTGTAAGCGACGGTGAAGGTTTCCGTCTCGCCCGCGGTACCCGTAAAGGTAACAGTACCGCCAGTGCTGGCATAATCGGTACCTCCACCCGTTGCGGTGCCGTCAGTAAAGCTGTAGGTGACATTCGTACCACCCGCAACATCGTTATCCAAAGTGATGGTAAAGGTAACGCTGCCAACACTTTCATTAGCTGACACATCTTCAACCGTTACCGTTGCCGCATCATTATCAGCAATTTCTACCGTCGCTGAGGAGTTGGCAATGGTGCCCTCACTCACAGTGTTGATGGTTGCAATAACCGTTTCCGTTGGCTCGACGATCGTATCGTCAGCCACATTCACCGCGACAGTCACACTCGAAGTACCCGCCGGAATAACCACAGTCGTCGGATCTACAACTCCTGATAAACTATAATCCCCAGGGTTAGCAGCGGTTCCAGAGTAACTGAGATTAACCGTCGTATCTTCCGTGCTGACGTTATTCAGACTGATCGTGAACTCACCGTCAGTACCAGGCTCAGAAGCATTAGCAACACTGGCGAATACAGATACTTCCAATGTTTCATCATCAATAATTGTGCTCGCAGAATCACTGTCATTAATGACAGGATTAACAGCGTTTAAATTGACTGTAAAAGTTTCATTGCCTTCGTAGATGGCATCATTAAAAATATCAACGGTGAAGGTTTGAGTCTCGCCCGCATTACCGATAAAAGTGACGCTACCATTGGTGTTATCATAATCAACACCGCCAGTTGCCGTTCCATCGGTAAAGGAGTAATTGACCACACTGCCACCTTGAACCGCATTATCCAAAGTCACTGTATAGGTTGCAGTACCGGCATCTTCGTCAATAGTCACGTTATTAATGGTTAAACTGGCAATATCGTTATCCGTGATGGTTCCTAAGCCTTGGTTATCGCTTAATGTCACGCCCGCCTGATTGACATTAGATAAGTCAACGAAATAGGTTTCGCTAGATTCCGCAACGGCATCATCGGTAATGGATACAGTTATCGTCTGCGTTTCACCATTAGTGCCCGCGAAGTTTAGTGTGCCGGTATTTGCTGTGTAATCGCTGCCAGCATTAGCAGTATCGTCAGATGTCGCAAAATCAACAGAAACGCCACCTTGCACCTCCCCCGTTAAGGTTACGGTAAAGATCGCGCTACCATCTAATTCATTCACTGAAACATCGTCAATCGCTAGGCTTGCATTATCGTTATCATTAATAATGCCAATGCCTTGCCCGTCGGCCAATGTCACCACTGGATTACTGATACCTGATAAGTTCACAAAGTAACTTTCAGAACTTTCTACAACCGCATCATCGGTGATCGTCACGGTTATTGTTTGCTGCTCACCATTAGTACCAGCGAAATTTAACGTACCGGTTGCGGCAGTGTAATCGCTCCCCGACAATGCCGTGTTATCAGCCGTTGCATAATCGACCGACACTCCACCTTGAACATCACCGGTTAAGGTTACGGTGAAAGTTGCCGTGCCATCAGCTTCGCTGACCGCTCTATTATTAATGGCTAAACTGGCATTATCATTATCCGTGATCGTACCCACGCCTTGGGAGTCAGAAATAGTAACAAGACTGTTTGAAAGGTTTGATAGATTCGCAAAGAAAGTTTCGGTCGCCTCAGCAACACCATCATCCGTAATTAGCACCGTGAAGCTCTGCATTTCACCATTGTTGCCTGTGAAATTTAATGTCCCCGTAGTAGCCGTATAATCACTCGCTGCAACCGCAGAATTGTCGGCAGTCGCGTAATCAACGGTGAAGCTATCTTGTACATTTCCAGTTAGGGTCACGTCAAAAGTAGCCGTACCGTTTGCTTCATCAACAGTAACATCGCCTATCGCAATACTTGCCGTATCATTATCCGCGATATTAACGGTTGCACTGTTTTGGGCTCCAATAGTTGCATTACCGCTACTGACCGTATCTAAAGTGACAACCACCGTTTCAGTTGGCTCAACTAACGAATCATCAATCACCAACACATTCACGTTAACTGAAGTTGTATTAGCAGGAATTGTGACGCTACTGACAAGAGTCGCATAATCTGTTCCCGCTACGGCGGTACCACCCGCAGTAATATTAACTACCGTATCGGTATCAGACGGATTGCTTAGACTAAAAGTAAACTGCCCCGCAATACCACTTCCTTCAGCGGTATCAGCAGTTGCCGCGATTGTAACCTCAGTGGCATCATCATTATTAATGGTGCCGTTCGCGCTTGCCGTGGTAATAGCAGCATTACGAGAGGGGTTTGAAATTGTTAAAGCAACAGTTTCATCTGACTCAACCTTTAAGTCACCATTGACTGTTACTGAAATTGAAGTACTGGTACTGCCCGCTGCAATAGTGCCACTTCCGCTTGCAGCAACATAATCACTGTCCGCCGTTGTAGCCGTACCATCTGAGGTAGCAAAATCAAACGTTACTTCGGACTCACTGGTCACCGCATTTGCGAATTGCACCGTGTAGTTCAAAGTCACTGTCCCGTTATTACCTTCAACAACACTTGTCGGCAACACTTCTAATTCAGCAGTATCATTGTCATCAATGGTCACGGTAGCTTCATTGCTACCGGCATCAATAGTTCCATCAGAAGTTGTGCTTAAAGTCACAACGACTGTTTCAGCGCCTTCAACTATCGTGTCGTCAGCTACTGTAACATCAACGGTTGCGCTGGTATCACCAGCCGGGATCGTCACGGTACCTGAAAGAGCCGTATAATCGTCAGTAGCAGTAGCCGTACCAGAAACGGTATAGGTTACTGTAGTATCAACCGAACTAGGATTGCTTAAACTAATGGTAAACTGGCCATTATTAATGGGCTCTGCAGCTAAAGCATCGTTCGCTGCAACGCTAACCGTAAACTCGTCATTATCCTGAATCGTGTATGTGTTTGTTGACTGAGCATTCGCATCGCCATTGGCATCACCAACAATTAATCGTGGATTGACGCTTTCCAAAACAAAGTCTATGGTTTCATCTGCTTCAAAAAGAGTATCGTCAACTACCGATAAGTTAATTGGCACCGAAGTTCCAGCACCACCGCCATAAGTCCCCGCAGGTATAACAATTGTGACCACATTCGTATAGTCAACACCAGAGCCCGTCGCCGAACCGCCGGTAACGTTAATGTTGATGTCTGTGTCATTTGGTAATACCCCTAACAGTCTTAGCCTTGGTTGGACGGTAACGGACTCATCAGCAGAATCAGTAGCAGAGTCAAACTCGATCAACACTACTGAGTCGTTATCCTGAATGGTGACAACCCCTGCACCATCATTGATCGTCGCTAGCCCACCAGTAATATTAGAGAGTGTTAAGTTAAAGGTTTCATTATTCTCTATAGAGCTATCATCGTTGATAGTGACTGAAATTGACTGCACTTCACCATTATTACCTACAAAGCTTAACGTGCCAGAGTTAGCGATATAATCTTGAAGCATGCCTGCCTGAGCGGTGCCATTCGACGTTGCAAAGTCCACGTCAAAACCAGACGCCGTTGAACCAGTCAAAGTAACGTCGATAGTAGCCGTGCCTGCCGCTTCATTGACGGTAATATCAGCGATTGAGACACTAGCTGCATCATCATTTTCAATCACTGTATTCGCGACAGCGTCTGACGCTGTCGCATTGGAAGAAATATTGCTTAAGGTAACGCTAAAGTTTTCATTAGGTTCTACTACCGTGTCGCCATTCACTGTAACGCTGACCGTTGCACTACTAGTTCCTGCCAAAATCGTTCCAGTTACAGAACCATTTGCTACAGCGACGTAGTCTGAGCCTGCTAGCGCTGAGCCATCGGTGGT
Organism: Kangiella marina; assembly: GCF_039541235.1. Taxonomy (NCBI): domain Bacteria; kingdom Pseudomonadati; phylum Pseudomonadota; class Gammaproteobacteria; order Kangiellales; family Kangiellaceae; genus Kangiella; species Kangiella marina. The sequence continues at coordinate 568,709 of NZ_BAABFV010000001.1, forward strand.
AAAATAATCGAAAGTAATGTCATCACTGGTCGTGACAGCATTGGTGATGCTCACTGTATAAGTAAAGGTTGTGGTACCAGCATCAGTTTCTAGCTCTGACACATCAGCAATGCCGATTTGAGCTTGCGGGTTGACCACTAAGTCAGCAGACGCTGCTGGGCTTGCTCCCATTCCCGTGTCCAATGCTCCGGCTGGGATCTGGTTGGTATGAGTACCTGCCGAAGAACTGGTTACCTCGGCGGTGATGGTACAAGAACTATTTGCAGGGATAGTGGCGCCAGAGCCGAGCGTGATTGATGAGCCGCCATCAGCCGCTGTTAAAACCCCAGTACCGCCACAGGAATCCGTAGCATTTGAAGGCGTTGCCAAAACAACTCCTGCAGGTAGATTATCAACAAAATCGGCTTGAAGAGTGGCTTCAAAATCATTTGAATTACTCAACGTAAGGGTAAGGGTCGAAAGGCCATCAAAGTCTATGGTCGACGGTGAAAAAGACTTGGTCGGCTGAGGAATAACGACATTCAGTGAGCTTGAATCTGTCGAGCATGCTGCAATAGTCGGATCGGCAACAGTACAACCGCCATTTGTATTGTTAGCGGTATTATCATCAGTAACATTCGTAGGTAACGTTACGGTAACGGTATTCTCAATGGTTGAAGGGTAATCAACTGCTAAAGCTATGTTAGAAAACAGTACAACCGTTATTAAAAATAAATACTTAGAACACTTAACAGAAAACTTGGTAAAAGCACCCCAGTTAACCCAACTATTACTTAAAACTACCATTTAATTTAAGCCTACCCAACTTATAAAACGAACCAAAGCACCCTTGAGTGCTTTGGTTTTTCAATTCAAACAAGCTGCTTTGAGCAGCCACCTGTCACGCCAAAAGAAAACTCCAGTGGAAGTTTTGTGTAACAGTTCCTCAATACCCGATCTAACGACAGAAATAATCACTTCTCATCAAAACTCAGTGACGGAACTCTCAATAGTAGCCAATCTCTATCGTCTGAAATATTTACACTTGCGCTTTCTAATTGTTCGTTAGCTATAAATCAAGACTATTTCTAGTGAAAGTCTAATAGATTCAATATATTACAAAGACGGCTCTTTCACATTCTAGTGCCCTACCCTACAAGTTAGGTCACTCAATAAAAGAGTATATTGCGATTGCATCAATACGTAAAACTTCGACACAAGGATTTCACAATTTTTTATAATTACCCTTAAATCAATAAGTTATGAGTCGTTTCACTTGAAGTAATTATTAGCTGATTTTGATATATAATCTAAATTTGAAGTTAACTACCAACTGTCTGAATATTATACAACAAGTTAATGCAAATATGAGAGTCATTTCTGCAGTATTTACATAAGATTTATCTTGAGACTAGCAACCCATGTACGATTTTCAAACTAACAATTTGATATATGTAGAAAAACACTTAAGGAGGAAGAGAAATTTTAATAAATTGGTCGGAGCGAGAGGATTTGAACCTCCGACCCCTTGCACCCCATGCAAGTGCGCTACCAAGCTGCGCCACGCTCCGACAATAGAAAGGGAAAATGAAAACGGCGTAATAGTACCGTTTTCACCATAAATTACAATATTAAAATTGGATTTTGTTTGAGATTTAAATTGAAAGGAATCGCTTAATTTTTTCTAACTCTTCAATGATTTCATCGATTTGAGCTTTTTCAGCCGGAGAACCGTCCTCGCCACCCTCTTCTAAACACTGACGAGCACCACCAATGGTGTAGCCGTGTTCATAAAGTAATGAGCGAATTTGACGGACAATTAACACATCTTCGCGCTGATAATAGCGACGGTTTCCACGTCTTACCGGATCTAGTTGTTCGAACTCCTGTTCCCAATAACGCAATACGTGCGGCTTTACCGCACATAAATCACTTACTTCACCAATGGTAAAATAACGCTTGCCTGGAATTGCTGGTAATTCGTTATTATTGCTCGGTTCCAACATAGTCCGCTACTTTCCCTCTAAGTTTTTGCCCTGGTTTAAACGTAACAACTCGACGCGCACTGATAGGAACTTCTTCCCCAGTTTTTGGGTTACGTCCAGGGCGCTGCGCTTTATCACGCAATTCAAAATTACCGAAGCCAGAGAGCTTGACATTATACCCCTGCTCTAAGGAATCGCGGATCTGCTCAAAAAAAGCTTCTACAATTTCTTTAGACTCACGCTTATTCAAGCCCAGCTCTTCATATAAACGTTCTGCCATATCAGCTTTTGTTAATGCCATAATCAATCTCCGCTATTTCACCTGTTAGGCTCTTGTATTCACACTTAGTTTCTTAGGACCGCGCGGTACTCTTCTTCTAAGCCTGTGACAACTTTGTCCACAACAGAATTTATTTCCGCATCTTCTAATGTCTTTTCGGGATGACGTAGGGTCATAGCCAAAGCGACACTTTTCTTTCCATGATCAAGATGCTCACCCTTGTATATATCAAAAATAAAGGCGTCTGTCAGTAAATTCCCACCAATTTTTACAATAAAATCAATTAATTCCCCACCTTTTACCGTTTCGTCTACAATCACAGCGAGATCCCGACGAATCGAAGGAAACTTCAATAAAGGTGCGAATTTAGGCAATTCTCGCTCAGATAAGGCCTCTAAATCGATTTCAAAGACAAAAGCATCAAGGTCTAAATCCACTTTTTGTTGGATTTCTGGGTGCAGTTTCCCCAAATAACCAACGACTTTTCCACCCAGTACAATATCAGCAGACTGTCCCGGATGAAGGATTTCTTTGCTCGATGGCTTGAACTCAAACCGGCGCTTCGTGGTCGATAATAAAGCCTCTAAATCACCTTTGATGTCGTAGAAATCAACTTTTCGTGCATCACCATTCCATGACTCGGTGTAACGACGACCTGCTAGCAAGCCGGCCAATGTTGGAATTTGTTGCAACTCATCGCCCGAAGTGTCAAAACGCAATCCCATCTCAAAGAAACGAATTCGGCTTTGCTGACGGTTGATATTGAACTTTGCCGCGCTCACTAACCCTGTTAATAGATTGGTGCGCATAACGCCCATTTCGCTTGAAATCGGGTTCATTAAAGCGAGTGGCTTTAACTCTGGCTCTAACACCGCTTGTAGTTTTGGTTCAACAAAGCTGTAAGTAATCGCTTCTTGGTAGCCACGATTGACCAGCAACTCACGCAGCAGATCCTTGAATATGCGGTTCTCGTTCTGCATAAACATAGCCATCTCCCCCTGCGGCTTACGAATCGGCAGGTTGTTATAGCCATAAACACGGACGAGTTCTTCAATTAAGCTTTCTTCGTTATCGATATCAAATCGGAAACTTGGAACAGAAACATCCCAACCTTCATCAGCTGGGGTTAACCCTAACCCCAAACGGGTCAAAATATCTTCAACCTGAGCATCATCAAAGCTCACGCCAACCACACGCTTAATTCGCTCACGACGCAACGTCAGGTGACGTTTTTCAGGCATAGCCGATTGATCTTTAGCCTCGATAATCGCACCCGGCTGACCGCCCACAATTTCAAGCAGTAACTCAGTCGCTCGCTCCATCGCGGTACGTTGAAGCTCATAGTCCACACCGCGCTCGTAGCGGTGTGATGCATCTGTATGCAGGCCATATTGACGCGCTTTACCGGCTATAGCGATAGCATCGAAATACGCGCTTTCTAAGAAAATATCTTTAGTTTCTGAATTAACGCCTGAATGCTCACCACCCATCACACCTGCAATAGCAAGCGGTTTCGAGCTATCTGCAATCATCAAAGTATCTTCAGTTAACTCAACTTCTTGCCCATCAAGCAGTGTTAACTTTTCATCTTTTTTAGCCATGCGCACGTCAATGGCACCATCGATTTTAGCCAAGTCGAATGCGTGCATCGGGTGTCCCATCTCTAACAACACATAGTTCGTCACATCGACTACAGGATCAATCGAGCGAACGCCAGAACGTTCGATACGCTGCACCATCCATTGCGGTGTTTGCGCTTCAGGGTTAACCCCCTTAATCACTCGGCCTAGGTAGCGTGGGCACGCTTGTGGCGCGCTTAGCTTGATATCTAACTTATCACTGACTTCGCTAGCAACGGCTTTAGGTTCAACAAAGTTAACGTCTTCTTGAGTGAGTACGCCAACTTCGCGCGCGATACCGCGGACGCCTAAACAGTCGCCACGGTTTGGCGTTAAATCAACGTCAATCACATGGTCTTCTAAGTTTAGAAGTTGTTTTAAATCTTGTCCTAATGGTGCTTCAAGCGGTAATTCAACAATACCATCGCTGCCTTCACCGATATTAAGCTCAGTTTCCGAACACAACATACCGAAAGAGTGTACGCCACGAAGCTTCGCTTTCTTAATTTTAAAATCACCCGGTAAAACAGCGCCAATCATCGCCACCGCTACTTTGATACCCTTGCGAGCATTCGGTGCACCGCAGATGATTTGTAACTCTTCATCGCTGGCATCGCCCACATTGATCGAACAAACCTGTAATTTGTCCGCATCAGGATGCTGTTCAGCTGCAACGATCTCCCCGACGACCACGCCAGTGAAGCTATCACCTAAATACTCAAAACCATCGACTTCCAAACCCGCCATGGTCAACTTATCAACTAATTCTTGAGTGGAAATTTCAGGGTTAACCCACTCACGCAACCACTGTTCACTAAATTTCATAGCATTTATCCAGTTTTAGCCAAATGTTATGGCCATAAAAATTCTTTTCATAACTACTTAGTAGCGTTACTGGCGCTGATAGTGCGAGGCAAAACGAATTCGAAGCAACGATGGTTACCCTCTTGGTAATCGAGGCAGCTGAGAAACGTTTTAACAAAGCAATATCAGGCATAAGTAGCTACTTAGTTAAACTGCTTAAGGAAGTTTAAATCATTCTCGAAAAACAGACGTAAATCATTCACGCCATAGCGCAACATCGTCAAACGTTCAACGCCCATACCAAAAGCAAAACCAGTATACTTTTCACTATCGACACCGACAGACTCTAAAACTTTAGGGTGAACCATGCCGCAGCCAAGAATTTCCAACCAGCCGGTATGACTACAAACTCGGCAGCCTTTGCCGCTACACATGACACACTCAATATCCACTTCCGCAGAAGGTTCAGTGAATGGGAAATATGATGGACGGAAGCGAACGCCTAAATCTTTCTCGAAGAAGTGCGTAACAAACTCATACAGAACGCCTTTCAAATCAACAAAAGTCGTACTTTCATCAATCAGAAGGCCCTCTACCTGATGGAACATCGGCGTATGCGTTAAATCTGAGTCACAACGATACACTCGCCCCGGAGCGATAATGCGAAATGGTGGTTCAGCATTCTCCATCACACGGACTTGCACTGGAGAAGTGTGAGTTCTTAATAAACGGCCAGCATCAAAGTAAAACGTATCGTGCATCGCACGCGCCGGATGATGCTCAGGAATATTCAATGCCGTAAAGTTATGGAAGTCGTCTTCAACCTCTGGACCTTCTGCCACTGAAAAGCCCATTTGTCCAAAGTATGACTCAATACGTCTTAAGGTACGATTTACCGGGTGCACACCACCAACCTCTGAGTTACGACCACTCAGGGTAACGTCAATCGTTTCACTGGCGAGTTTTTGATTAATTTCCGCTGTTTTAATCGCGTTTTGCTTTGCCTCAATAATGGCAAACACTTCTTTTTTTGCCTCATTGACTTTAGCGCCAAACGCAGGCTTTTCTTCCGCTGGTAACGATCCCATCTGCTTCATTTGAGCAGTAATCAATCCTTTCTTACCAACGAAACGAGCTTTGACTTGCTCTAATTCAGGTAATGATTCTACCGCGCTGATTTCTTGTTCAGCTTGTTGGATAATTTCTTGTAAATCAGCCATGATATTTACTCATCATTTGTCGTATAAAACTTTTCTTAACAAAAAGTGTGGCATAAAAAAAGGAAGAGCATTTCTGCCCTTCCTTTAAGACTTTAATCGTTTGTCATCGCAGTCGTAAAACAACCTTGGCAACAAATGCTATTCTTTAACTTAGTATCAAACTAAAGAACAGAGTGCTTAGATTAAGCGTCTAGGACAGATTTAGCTTGGTCTGCAAAAGCAGCAAAAGCCACTTTATCAAAAACTGCCAATTCTGCTAGCATTTTACGATCAACTTCAATGTTTGATTTTTTCAAACCATTGATAAAACGGCTATAAGACAAACCGTGTGTACGCGCCTCAGCGTTAATACGTGCAATCCATAAAGAACGGAATTGACGCTTACGTTGGCGACGGTCACGATATGCATATTGACCCGCTTTAATTACAGCTTGTTTAGCTACACGATAAACACGACTACGTGCACCGTAATAACCTTTAGCTTGCTTTAAAACTTTTTTGTGACGTGCGTGAGCTGTCACACCGCGTTTTACTCTTGCCATTTCTTAATCCTCACCCATTAACCGTTAGGAAGCATACGATCGATTTGCTTTGTATCCGCGGCATCAACTAGCTTGCCGTGGCGCAAATGACGCTTACGCTTGGTGGATTTCTTGGTCAAGATGTGACGCAAGTGTGATTGCTTGTGCTTATAACGACCCGAAGCTGTTTTTTTGAAACGCTTCGAAGCACCGCTGTCAGTTTTCATCTTTGGCATAATAATATACTCGCATTTGATTACTGTCATGGCCATTTCCCTCGCCGAAGCTTGGGCAATCGTTTGTTGCCATGATGAGTTACTAAAACGGATAATTCAGCTAACGCCGATTTATCCAACCTATTGAAGCAAAGTAAGCGCCTTTCGGACTTCTATCCAGCTATTGCTGAAAGCTCAATTACTTCTTCTTGTTGGGGGCAACCACCATCGTCATTTGACGACCTTCCATTGATGGACGTTGCTCAACTGAACCGTATTCTTCCAGGTCTTTTTCGACACGCTTCAATAACTCCATTCCGAGTTCTTGGTGCGCCATCTCACGACCACGGAAGCGGACAGTGATCTTCGTCTTGTCCCCATCTTCCAAGAAACGTATAAGGTTGCGTAGTTTTACCTTATAGTCCCCTATATCCGTCCCTGGGCGAAACTTAATTTCTTTGACTTGGGTAACTTTCTGCTTCTTTTTAGCAGCAGCTTTCGCTTTCTTCTGCTCAAACAAGTATTTACCAAAGTCCATAATTTTACAGACTGGAGGATTCGCATCCGGTGATACTTCTACTAAATCTAGCGACGCTTCTTGAGCTTGTGCTAGAGCATCCTTTGTATCAACCACACCAACATTTTCACCGTCGGCTTGAATTAAGCGAACTTCTTTCGCTCGAATATTTTCATTTATGCGCTGTCTATCGTCGCGCTTTTGACCTTTTTTAATGTGTCTAATCCTCTAATTGGTTAAAATTAAGTCAAATTAATCAGCCTTTCTTGCTCGCTTAGCGACTTCCGCTTCAAGCAATTCAGCAAAGGCATCAATGCTCATGCTACCCAAATCCTCGCCTTCACGAGTTCTGACAGCAACCTGACCATTTTCAACTTCACGATCCCCGACTACCAGTAAGAACGGAACACGTGCTAATGTCTGCTCGCGAATTTTAAATCCGATCTTCTCATTTCTCAAGTCCGAATTTACCCTAAATCCTTTATTTTTCAAGGAATCGACCGTTTTTTGGCAAAAATCGGCCTGTTTATCGGTAATATTCATGATGACGGCCTGAGTTGGCGCTAACCAAGCCGGGAATTTTCCAGCGTATTCTTCGATTAAAATACCGATAAAACGCTCTAATGATCCCAAAATAGCACGGTGAAGCATCACCGGAACTTCTCTTTCGCCGCTTTCGGCGACAAATTCAGCGCCTAAACGACCCGGCATTGAGAAATCTACTTGGATAGTACCACACTGCCAATGACGCTCTAAGCAATCTTTTAAAGTAAACTCAAGCTTTGGCCCATAAAACGCACCCTCGCCTGGCTGATATTCGAATTCAATATTGTTCGCTTTCAGTGCATCCGCCAGCGCAGCTTCCGCTTTATCCCAGACTTCATCCGAACCGACGCGCTGCTCTGGACGAGTCGACAGCTTTACGATGACGTCAGTGAAGCCGAAGTCACGATACACGTCATACAGCATCTCAATAAACTTCGAGACTTCTTCTTGAATCTGGTTTTCTGTACAGAAAATATGCGCATCATCCTGTACAAAGTTACGCAAGCGCATGATGCCATGTAACGCGCCTGACGGCTCATTACGGTGACATGAACCAAATTCCGCCATGCGTAACGGCAAATCACGGTAGCTCTTTAAACCCGAGTTATAAATCTGTACGTGACATGGGCAGTTCATCGGCTTAATCGCGTAGTCGCGCTGATCCGATTCAAGCGTAAACATGTCGTCGCCGAACTTATCCCAGTGACCCGATTTTTCCCACAAGCTACGATCGACGATTTGAGGCGTCTTCACTTCTTGATAATCGTGCTCTTTTAAGCGATCACGAATGTACTGCTCAAGCGTTTTATAAATTGACCAGCCTTTGTCGTGCCAGAAAATCATGCCTGGCGCTTCTTCCTGTAGATGGAACAAGTCTAATGCTTTACCAATTTTACGGTGATCACGTTTTTCGGCCTCTTCAAGACGTCTCAAATAGGCTTTAAGCTCTTTCTTATTGGTCCAGGCCGTACCGTAAATACGTTGCAACATTTCATTGTTCGAATCGCCGCGCCAGTAAGCTCCAGCAACCTTCATCAACTTAAACGCTTTCAGTTTTGAAGTGCTAGGAACATGCGGGCCACGACACAAGTCGATAAAGTCACCTTGGCGATATAACGATAACGCCTCATCGCTTGGAATCGACTCGATAATTTCTGCCTTGTACTCTTCACCCATGTTACGGAAAAAGGCAACCGCTTCGTCACGCTCCATTTCCGTACGCTCGACTTGAAGATTTTCTTTTGAAATCTTCTCCATCTCTTTCTCGATAGCGCGCAGATCGTCTTCTGTAAACGGCTTTTCCGTCGCGAAGTCATAGTAGAAACCATGATCAATCACGGGGCCAATGGTGACTTGAACGTTATCAAACAAACGTTGAACTGCTTGTGCCAACAAGTGAGCCGTTGAGTGACGGATAATCTCTAAGCCATCTTCATCACGCTCAGTGATAATCGCCAGCTGAGCGTCGGAATCCATGACATAACTGGTATCAACCAGCTTTCCGTCCACTTTTCCAGCTAAAGCAGCTTTGGCTAAACCAGGGCCAATATCGTTCGCTACATCATGTACAGAAACGGCGTTATCAAACTCGCGTTGACTTCCATCGGGTAAAGTAATTACAGGCATTGCAAATCTCTCTGTTCGAATATAAGCCCTACGAATGGCCTATTATTCAATGAATGATTAAATAATTTGTATTTTATCGCCAAAAACCACGCTACCCAACGGTATTTCTGCGGTTTTGACAAAAAATTAAGGCAAGTGGTCGATTATGGTGGAATTAGTAAAATATGCAAGGGATCACGAGAAATATTCTTGCTTTTGAAGGCCTTTACGGTAACTTTGGATATTATTGGCAAACTATAACGGATTTACTATGTCTACCATCAGTCTCAAAACCCAGTGCCTATGCAAAAAAGTCAGCATCAATGTCGCCGAAACCAAGCCTCACGTCGACTCCTGCCACTGCTCAATGTGCCGAAAGTGGTCAGGCGGCCCCTTCCTCGCCATCGATTGTGGAACGGAAGTGAATTTTGAAGGGCATGAGCACATTAAAGTCTTCAGTTCATCTGAATGGGCGGAACGAGGTTTCTGCTCAAACTGCGGTACTCACCTATTCTATCGACTCAAAGAAGCCAACCAATACATCATGCCAGCAGGTTTATTTGATAGCCTTGATGGCCTAGAGAGCGCTGAATTCACCACCCAAATATTTATTGACGAAAAACCCCGCTATTACGACTTCGTCAATAAAACCAAGATGATGACTGGTGAAGAAGTGTTTGCGGCGTTTGCTGGAGACAAATAAGCATCCTAGCCTAATTCTCTTTTAGCTCAGCTATGATCCAGTTTAAAGGTTTGTCCTGACCATTAATATAATCATCAATTGATAAAGGAATGGTCACGTCTGGGTACAACGCATCTTTGCCCTCATCTTTAAAGCGATAAAGGCGCTTTGAGTAGGTCACAACAAGGTTTGAGTTAGGTAGCGTAAACTGGCCCATATCTTGATAACCAGATGGCTTAGCGCCTGTCGGTTCGCCTACCAGCTTAGCATTCAGTATCTGCGTGTATTGGGCAGCATTACTCATCGCGGCAGAAAAGGTCTCATTATCAATTAAGACGTAAACGCCTGACTTCCAGTCTATGCTATCCGCTAATACCAGGTGTTGGGCTAACTTGAGTCCAATAAAGAAGTCACCGCCGTAGTTCTCGCGCAGATCAATGATCAGGTTTTTGGACTGATTATCATTAATAAATGCTAATAACTTTTCTGCTAAAGACTCCATTTCTGACATAGATGGGTAGCGTCTGAATTTAAAATAAACTGCCTTACCATCAAGAGCTGAACCAAACCACACGTTAGAGTTAACCTTTTCTACAATATCAATACCTGTGGCACTGATACTTCTATAGCGCAAAGTTTTAAAATCATCATGCGAAGTGCTTGAATTTAACGGCACTTTGACTACTTCATCACCAATTAAAAACTCAAACTGAACCGAAAATACGTTATCGGTTACGCCGAGCCCCTCTAGAAGCTCTGCCCTATTTAAATAATATCCAGTATTAGACATTACTGAATAGTTGTTTTCTGAGAAAGGTACAATTTGTGAAAATTTATTAGAAATAATCTCTTTTGAGGTTCCATTAATAGAATGTAACTTTGCGCCTAATAAATTGAAGTGTTCAAATGTTGCAGCGGTTACGTAAAAGTCACCCTTTATTGCTTTAAACTTTATAGGAAACTTTTTAAGCTTTTGATTCCAAAGCGGGACTGAAGTGTGCCCATCGTTAATCGTTCGGGTGATTTTCATCAACTCAACGATCACTTGGCTCCGGGACATGGATGGTAAGCGCTCTCTTAATCCACGAAGCTGTTGTCTAAAATCTTTAGCCGGTACTGAATGAAATATGTCGATGTGTAAGTGAGAAAGTTTATCCTCATAAACCTGTAGGTCATCCTTCCATTGCTTTACTTCTCTTGGCTCAAGAGAATAAGAGTCAAAAGAAAGCACACAAAGAATAGTAGCCAATAACAGTCTTATCAAGAGGTCATCCTTTTCAATTTCGTTCTTCCAAAGTGGATAGTTTAAGCCAGTGAAAATATATCAGAGCTACTAAAGCTTGTCTAAACACTTACTCTTCGTCCCTTTACCGGGCTTAATAAACAAAGCTTTCGTCGGCGTATTATTTTTTCGATGTGTTAATATTTTTCGGTACTACTCTCTAATCAACTCGTGTCTTTGGGATAAATTCCTAAGCAAGACCAGTCTTAGCTAAAAGTATAAAGCGATATTCACTAAAAGTCCGCGTTAACGGTGAGCTCAACATCCTCACCGTTAACCACAACACTAAACTCAATTGGCCGACAACACACCTGACAGTCCTCAATATACTCTTGATACGGCACTGAGTTATCAATCAACACCGTAATAACTTCACCGCAGTAAGGACAGGAAATGTCTTTTTCGATCTGCTGTAGCATATTACTACTAACCTAAAACTAAACGGATTAAAAAACCAATGGTACCGAGAACCAACACGCCACCCAACCACAGTCCAACAAACCAGAGTCCTTTTTTCCACCCTGGTTTGTCGTCAGTCTCTTGTTTATCCACCTGCTTATCGTTTTTATCATCAACCATTAATGATACGCCTCGCCTTCTTTAACTTTGCCCCTAAACACCCAGTAAGCATAGGTGGTGTAAGCTAAGATAATCGGCAACAAAAATGCTGAGCCTACGAGTAGGAATTTCAAACTAGAGTCTGGCGCTGCAGCATCCCAGATACTGACCGAAGGTGGTACTAGGTTGGGGAAAAGACTAATCGCTAGACCAATATAACTCAGCAAGAATAAGGATATTGATAACAAGAATGGGCTAACGTCGCGCTCTCTTTTAAGCGTAATAAACAAACTCACACCAACAATAAACACCAACACAGGCACCACAAACAAATAGTAAATGTTGGGCGCATCAAACCAGCGGTGTAAATATTGCTGCTCAATAAAAATCATCCACAAACTTATCAAGCCAATAAAACCAAAGGTCGCGATGCCTGCGATTTTGGCGATGCCACGAGACTGCTTTTGTAAGCTACCAGTGGTTTTCATATTAAGCCAGGTCGAACCCAGCAAAACATACCCCACCACTAGCGCAATACCCGTAGTCATACTGAAAGGCGTTAGCCAATCCCACCAGCCGCCAGCGTACGCTCGACCTTCAACCGCGATGCCTTGGACTAATGCGCCTAAAGCGATACCTTGGCACAGTGCTGCAACCAAGGAGCCAATGGCAAAACCTTTGTCCCAAAGATGTTGCGACTTCCGCGCGCGCCAGTGAAACTCGAAGGCAACGCCACGGAAGATTAGTCCCATCAACATCAAAATAATTGGCATATAAAGCGCAGGAAGAATAATGGCGTAGGCTAAGGGGAAAACAGCAAACAAACCACCGCCACCAAGCACCAACCAGGTTTCGTTACCATCCCAAATCGGCGCAATAGTATTCATCGCCGTTTCTTTGTCTTCCTTCTTCTTGATGAAGGGAAACATGATACCAATGCCCAAATCAAAGCCATCAAGAATGATGTAGGCAAGAACCGAGAACGCGATGAGCCCAGCCCAGATTAGTGCATAATCAATCATGATTACTCTCCTCTTTATTCGCCCCTTTTTTGTCTGACTCGTGAGGCAAACGGTTAGATAAGGTCACTGATGACTTCACCTTACTTTCCTCATCAGATAGTTCACCGCGGTCTCCAGGACGAACTTTCATCAAGCGCAGCGTATAAACAATACCGGCACCAAACACCAATATGTAAACCAGAACAAAAATAGCAAGTGACGTGGCAACCGCCGGTGCATCGAGTGGTGAGTGTGAATCATACGTTCTAAGCAAGCCATAGACGGTATACGGCTGACGACCTACCTCAGTGACAATCCAACCAGCAATGGTCGCGACCACGCCCGATGGCGCGAACCACACCGCTGTTTTGAGTAAGAAGCGATTGTCATAAAGTTTCTTACGCCAACGTAAAAACAGGCTAAACAAACCGATAGCAATCATACCCATACCAATAGCGACCATCAGGCGGAAACTGTAGAACACCCACTTAGTGTTGGGACGGTCTTCTTTCGCAAACTGATCAAGCCCCACCAGCTCACCATCCATGTCATGAGTTAAAATAAAGCTCGCCATTTTAGGAATCTCAATCGCGTAATCTACTCGCTCTTCTTCGTCATTCGGAATACCAAATAAAATCAGGGGCGCGCCTTTTTGCGTTTCATAGTTACCTTCCATCGCAGCGACTTTTGCGGGCTGATGCTCTAGCGTATTAAGACCATGCAAGTCACCGATAAACAACTGGATTGGCGCCACAATCGCAGCCATCCACATCGCCATGGAAAACATCAGTCGAGCAGTTTCGTTTTTGATCTTTTCTTTGCGCTCTTTTAATAGATGCCAAGCAGCGACACCACCCACTAAAAACGCTGTGCTTAAGAAAGCCGCTGTCGTCATATGCGCCAAGCGATAAGGGAACGATGGATTGAACACCACCTCAAACCAGTCTTCAGCGATAAACTGCCCTACCTCGTTATACGCATAGCCTGTAGGCGTTTGCATCCAGCTGTTTACGCTTAAAATCCAGAACGCCGACATCAAAGTTCCGATAGACACCATCAGAGTTGCGAAAAAGTGAAGCTTCTTACCCACTTTCTCCATACCAAATAACATCACGCCCAAGAAACCAGCCTCAAGGAAGAATGCGGATAACACTTCATAGCCCATCAAAGGGCCAAGAATCGGTCCGGTTTTGTCAGAAAACACGCTCCAATTAGTGCCGATCTGGTAGCTCATCACCACGCCTGAAACGACGCCCATACCGAAAATAATCGAGAAGATTTTTAGCCAGTATTTAAAGGCAGTAAGATAAATTTTCTTATTGGTTTTAAGCCAAAGGGCTTCAAGAACAGCAAGATAAGCAGCGAGACCAATGGACAGGCCAGGAAAGACAATATGAAACGCGATTGTAAACGCAAACTGTATCCTCGCGAGGAGTACAGGATCGAGGAACTCCATCGATTACCTCCTTTATTACAGGCGACTCTAAGTTATAAAGCGCTGCTCAGGAACGTCACAGCTACTGCATAACGAAGCATTAAGAGTTCATGACAAAACCATTACGAATGGTGTGTCTTTATCCTAGCGTGGTCCGGCCTTTTATCAAGGGAAATTCGCAGGATATTTAGTATGGGAAGCAGGTGTTTTGATTAGATTTTGTAATCATAACTTTAAAGTTACGACTAGGTTGATGGGTTACGCTATGCTAACCCATCCTATCGGTTAGGATTAAAGTTAATTTATACATAGGGTGCACCCAAAGGGGCAGGCCCGGTTAGGATTTATCCGTAACCCACCATTATCTATCTCTCACCAAACTCAAGCATTTTCTCAAAACCTCCCTTAGTGCCACCCCAATCGCTTGTAAACAGTCCGCGCTTAACGTCACGATGAAAACTGGAATATGGCCAATCTCTAACACGCTCCACATAACCGTGCTTTACAGGATTGATATAACAATATTCGATGTGGCGATTGTAATCATCCTCACTGGTAATCAGGTGTGTCCAGTAACGTCTCTGCCAAATGCCTCGCTCAGACTTGCTTACTCTTGATGCAGTTCGATGCTCACCTTTTGGTAACGATTTAGAAAAGTATGATTTGATCAGACGAATAACGTCAGAGTAATTCGTAGCTTGACCAAACGTAACAACGCAATGAAGATGATCAGGAAGAATGGTTACCGCATCAATATGAAAGTCATGCTTAAGTTTAACTTTAGCAAAAGCAGCTCTTAACTTTGCAATTTCACTAATCAGTAGATTACTACTACGGTCTTGCAGATTTACCGTAAAGAAATAAGTTCCATTAGGTACATATATTCGTCTGTAATCAGCCATTCCTTTGACCTTAACTTATTTTATCAACAGTTTTTTGATGGGTTACACTGCGCTAACCCATCCTATAAATTAGACTTAAAACTCATCAGTTTAAACACTTATTGTCCAAACCATTCCTTAAAGCCGTCGCTGTTCAAATAGCCCCGCAAACCAATTAAATATATCACCACAAACAAAGAGCCAAAGAACGCTAATACACCCCACAGCGACAAAAAGTCTTTGGTCAGCACCATGGTGGTTAATGCTTGTAACAGCGCGATGGTATAAATCAGCGCTCTCAACATGCCCCAGGCTTTACGCATTTTGCTCAACAATACGATTTCGCAAAAAACCAAAGTTCCGAACAGTGACCACGTGGCGAAAGCTATTAGAATCTCTGCGCCGGTTTCGGTGTACATGTTAAACAGCGCCCACGCGGCTACGGCGATGATGATGAGGTTAATCAACAACACATTTTTCACGCCTTTTGGCATGCCAGCTTTACTTACGGTTTGTTCTTCGCTCATGGTCTTCTCTTTTCAATAACTTTATTCGTCACTCCCGCGAAGGCGGGAATGACAAGTGATACTCATAATTCTTCTAGGCGTTATGACGGTCTTCTAGCAGTTCAATTTTATAGCCATCGGGATCTTCGACAAAAGCCAAAACGGTGGTGCCGTGTTTCATCGGGCCAGGCTCTCGAACAATTGTCCCACCAGCGTCACGAATCTTCTCACACGCGGCATACACATCATCCACCGCAATGGCGATATGACCAAAACCTTCGCCTTTTTCATAGCTATCCGTGTCCCAGTTGTAAGTCAGCTCCAGTACCGTGTTATCTTTCTCAGGGCCATAACCGAGGAATGCCAGCGTAAAACGACCAGACTCATAGTCATGTTTACGGATAAGTTCCATCCCCATGATATCGCTATAAAAATGGATAGACTTCTCTAAATCACCAACTCGAAGCATGGTATGTAATAATCTCACGGCGCCTCCCGACATCTTCTCTTACGAAACAGGGTTTAGTTACTGTATGGACTTGCGTATAATACCGCGCCATTAAACTAAATAAATAGTTTTAGGTAAACCCACTCTTCATTGGGTTGTCTAAATCACTACCCTCCAGAACATCGTGTTTTAGAGGTTGCACTGCTAAACGAAGAAGCAGAGACCAATTATGCAAACATTGACCATTACTCGTCCAGACGACTGGCACATTCACCTTCGCTCGGGCGCAGCCCTGCAGCACACGGTTAAAGACGCTGCCAAGCAATTTGCCCGCGCTATCGTGATGCCGAACCTGGTTCCGCCAGTCACTAACGTCGAACAGGCTGACGACTATCGCAACGCGATTATGCGCCATACCACTGAAAGTATGGACTTCGAGCCGTTGATGACTTTGTATTTAACGGACAACACCAGTCCAGAAGATATTGAAGCCGCGGTCAAAAGTGGTTTTGTTAAGGCTTGCAAACTCTATCCTGCTGGCGCGACAACCAACTCTGACTCGGGCTTAACCAACATTGAAAACGCCTACCCGGTGTTTGAAAAGATGGCTGAGTTAGGCATGCCTTTATTGGTTCATGGCGAAGTCACTGACGCCGATATCGACATCTTCGACCGTGAAAAAGTCTTTATCGACACCAAACTGCGCCCCGTCGTCGAAAAGTTCACTGATTTGAAACTGGTACTTGAGCACATCACGACCAAAGACGCTGTAGACTTTGTCAATGAACAAGGGCCTAATGTTGCAGCAACCATTACCGCGCACCACCTGCTTCTAAATCGTAATGATATGTTGGTTGGCGGTATTCGCCCACACTTGTACTGCTTACCGATTCTCAAGCGTCAAGAGCACCAAGCGGCGCTTCTAGTCGCGGCGACATCTGGCTCACCGAAATTCTTCTTAGGCACAGACAGCGCCCCACACGCCAAGAGCAAAAAAGAAGCGGCTTGCGGTTGTGCTGGTGTTTATACAGCGTATGCAGCGATCGAGCTTTACGCTGAAGCATTCGAAATGATGGATAAACTGGACCGCCTAGAAGGTTTCGCCAGTTTCCATGGTCCTGACTTTTATGGTCTACCGCGCAACGAGCAACAAATCACGCTGGTCAAAGATGAATGGAAAGTTCCTAAACATCTTTGTTTAGGTAATGATAAGCTAGTGCCTTTCTGTGCTGATGAAATGCTTCAGTGGAAGCTGAAAACTGACTAACCGACGACTGATAAAAGGCTAAGGACTTTGCATGCTCAATCTGCCGATTAAGGATCGTTTTCGCGGTTTTTATCCTGTGGTTGTAGACGTTGAGACGGGCGGTTTTAACGCCCAAACTGATGCCCTGCTTGAAATTGCAGCGGTCACCACTCGATACAATGACGATGGTCAGCTCGAAGTCCATAACAGCTATCACTTCAACGTCGAGCCGTTTGAGGGCGCCAATATTGAACAACGAGCCCTTGAGTTTACGGGTATCGACCCTGACAACCCGCTGCGGAATGCTGTGAGCGAAGCCGAAGCGTTAAAATCTATCTTCAAAGAACTGCGCAATGAACAAAAAGAAGCCGACTGTAACCGCTGTGTGTTAGTGGGCCACAACGCTTGGTTTGATCAAAGTTTTCTTAACGCCGCGGTCGAACGAGCCAACATCAAACGCAGCCCGTTCCACCCTTTTACCAGTTTTGATACCGCTTCCTTGTCGGCACTGATGCTAGGTCACACCGTACTAGCCCAAGCGTGTAAACGTGCGGAGATTACCTTTAGCCAAAAAGAGGCGCACTCAGCACTCTACGACGCGACCAAAACCGCTGAATTGTTTTGCCACTTGGTCAACCGCGCCAATCTGTCACAGGCTAACGAACCTTTTGTCGCAGAACTGGAAAGCTGCAAGGACGATGAGTAGCCAACCTTAGCGCTGATAGAGACAACGTCCGCACAGTTCTTCGCACGTGACTTCCAATATTAGCGCTTTTACCAATTTCTTGAGCTGGGCCTGGCTACTGGTCTGCAACTCCTGATAACTAATTAACCCTGAATTGAACAGTTCCTGTAAGCGGCACCCTTGCCAGCGGCGAATCACCTGCCCACTGTCTTGCTCCACTAACTCTAAATGGGGCTGGCGTTTGTCTAACCATGCATTAATCACATAATTTATCACCGAGATTCTCCTTTATTTATCATTATTAGCGGTCTTACCTATGAAACGGCCAAAACTCACAAATGAGAATAATTCTCATGCGCATCGAAATCAAGCGTAATTTACCCTAATCTTGTTGAGCATCACAGATCAGAGTTAACAACACGCCTACCATGTGATAGAACGTTAAAACTCCTCTAAGAAATTAGGTCATGAAGATTACAATGAAACTATTACAAGCACTGACCCTAACAACACTCGCCGCAATGAGCCTCAGTAGCCTAGCTATGCAAAAGCCTGAGCGCCCTTATGGCTTAGTCATTCACGGCGGTGCCGGCACTATTCTTAAAAAGAACATGACGCCAGAAGCCGAAAAAGCTTACCGAGAAAAACTCGATGAAGCCTTAAACGCTGGTTATGCGGTTTTAGAGCAAGGCGGTAGCAGCATTGATGCCGTTAAAGCCTCGATTGTGATTATGGAAGACTCTCCCCTCTTTAACGCGGGAAAAGGCGCCGTCTTTACCCATGAAGGGGTTAACGAATTGGATGCCTCAATCATGTACAGCGCAGATTTATCGGCAGGTGCTATCGCTGGCGTGAGTCATATCAAGAATCCCATCTTATTAGCCGATAAAGTTCGCACCGACTCGGTTCATGTCATGATGGCGCGCGAAGGTGCCGAAGAGTTTGCCAAAGAACAAGGCTTTGAACTGGTCGACACAAAATACTTCTTCACCCAGAGACGCTGGGACCAGCTAGAAAAAGTCCTAAAACACACGCCAGAAAAGCCTAAGCTTTCTGAGGACGAAGCCAAGAACTCAAAGTTTGGCACAGTCGGCGCGGTAGCCCTCGACAAAAACGGCAACATCGCCGCAGCAACGTCGACAGGCGGCATGACCAACAAACGCTACGGTCGCATCGGTGACTCGCCAATAATCGGCGCAGGCACATATGCCGACAAAAACTGCGGCGTTTCCGCTACAGGCCACGGCGAATACTTTATCCGTGCTGCCGTAACTTACGACATTTGCGCACGCGTGAAATACAAGCGCCAAGGCATTCAAGAATCCGCCGACGAAGTCATTCATGACAAGCTGGTCGAGATGGGTGGTGACGGCGGCGTTATCGGTTTAGACGCAGGCGCCAACATCATGGCAAGTTTCAACACCGAAGGCATGTACCATGGCTGGAAAACCAGCAACGGGCAAGCAGCGATTAAAATTTACAAAGGCGAATAATAAACAAGGTCATCATAGCTATGATTCATACCAACATAAAAACCCTTTTAGCGATCACACTAGCTTCCAGTCTTCTGATCAGCTGTTCAGAAGACAACAAACCCCAGCAGCAAACTGAAAAACCTGTCGAGCAGGAAACATCTACTGAATCCAACGAACAAGAAAGCTCAATGGAAAGCCAAGAATCAGAAACTGCTGAAAAAGAAGAAATTATCGACACCACAACCGAATCCATGGAATCGAAAAAAGGCCTCTACGTTTACTTTGAAGACAAAGCAACCTTCACCGATTGCAGCAATGGCAAAACTTACCCCGTCGCCAAAGAAGGTAACTTTTACGAATTAGAAGCCACCTACTTAGCGCTGAAAGACGAGCCCCAACAAAAACTTATGTTTGACGTTAAAGGCGAATACGACATGCGCGCACCCGATGAAGGTGACGATGTTGATATGTTGATACCTTCTGAGCTAATCGGTGTGGTTCATAAAGAAACTTGTCGGTAAATACTACACCGACGCCCTAAGGTCAGAGTAATTGGTGAGTCGCCACGCAGGGGCTGCCCCATGGGGTACCCTACGTTTACTTATTAAGCTCACAAAAAATGTACTCTGACCCCATTTATTCAAACAATACCGTGATAACAAATTTACCTTATTTAACAAAAAATGTGATCCTAGCTGTAGATACCAATCGCCAAATCACGCAACCTTAGATGCATTCGTAACATCTTATCGTTAATCGATACATAGGGAGCAATCTATCAATGTACCTGCTATTTCGTTCAGGGCTGCTATTCATTTCATTGTGCCTGCTAACCGTATTGACCGCCAAGGCCAAGCAGCCAAAAACGTATCAGTTGCAATACCACGCCACCATTAATCCTGACACTGAGCAGGCAGAGGTCCAAATTACCCTGCCCGATGCCAAGCTTATCAATAGTATTAATTTCCGTCTCGACGAGGAATTTCATAGTAAGGTTCAGGGCAATGGCGAGCTAGAGCTAAAAGATGGCCGAGCTATTTGGCAACCACCGGAAAAGAACGCTCGCCTGAGTTACACAGTGAATCTTAATCATGAACGCTCCCCCGGCGAGTATGACTCTATCTATCAACAAGATTTTGCCATATTCCGTGGCGACGACCTTATTCCGCCCGCCACGGTACGTACCAAGCCAGGCGCCCATAGTAAGGCGAGTCTCACCTTTGAACTGCCTCAAGATTGGAACAGCATCAACAGCGGCTGGCCTAAAAAAGACGATCGACACTTTATTATTGACAACCCCGAACGCCGCTTTGATCGCCCCATCGGCTGGTTTATCGCGGGTAAAATTGGCACCCGCCGAGAGAAATTAAATGGCACTCACGTCGCAGTCAGCGCGCCTCAAAACATGGGCGTCAAACGTATGGATTTAGTCAGTTTTATACTGATGAATTGGCCACAGCTTCGCGAATTGGTGGATGAGTTCCCCCCTAGAATACTGATTGTGACCGCACTCGATCCGATGTGGCGCGGAGGATTATCTGGCCCCAACTCACTATTTTTCCATGCCGACCGCCCCATGGTTAGTGAAAACGGTACTAGCACCTTACTACACGAACTGTTCCACACCCTAACCGGTATTACCGATAAAGGTAACGACGACTGGGCAGTGGAAGGCCTAGCTGAATACTACGCCATTGAAATCCTTTACCGTAGCGGTGGCTTGAGCGAAAACAGACGCCAACGCGTTTTCGACTGGTTAGCTGACTGGAGTAAAGATATCACAAAACTACGAGGCCGCTCCTCAACGGGGCAACAAACTGCCCGCGCAGTCATTTTGCTGGAAGCACTGGCGCAAGAAATAAGCGAAAAGACCGAGGGCGAGAAATCTCTGGATGACCTTACCCGAGCACTCATTAAAGAAAAGCACATTGACCTCGCCATGATAAAGCACATTGTGGAAGACCTTATCGGCACACCCGCCGACACCCTCGATTCACCACTATTGAAATAACACTGGTATATCTTTTACAGCTAAGGCCGTATTGTGGGGTTTTGAAGAATTGGGACAGAGTATCATTTATTAATACGAATAAAATACTCTCTGGTATTAGTCATAAATTCAGGAGAGACCCAGTAAGTATCTTTGTTTATAAAGTTAGCGGTACTCTTTCGCTTACCCATTTGCGGGTGATTTGACTCAATAGTCACAGAGTTTTCATCGCACTTTATCGTTTTATAAGAATACTCATTATATTGGTATTCAAAGTCATGAACCTTTCCATTCAACTCTACTTGAATAGTAGGAAGTTCATGCTCAATTATTTTATTATTTGTGATACTTATCTCCATATTGCCAAGTATCTGATTTAGAAGTTCTTCTTGTGCAGGCTCTAAATCTGCATGTCTTTTGTTATATGCCATACTCAGCACTTTAGAGGACTTCCAAGTACCATTTACATTAGGACAAGATACCGCAGCTGAGCTAGCCAAAAGAAATATAACTGTGATAAATAGTGGTTTCATTAGAAATTCCATAGTGCGTTTACATGTTTATAATTAATCGACTCTGCCCCCATTTATTCCCCCTGACCCTATTTAATTCGAGTTATAACCTTTTACTAGCCCCAGAATGTCGTTATACCCCCTAAGGCTAGAAATGTACTCCATATAATCTAGCAACTCCTTATCTTTATAAAAGTTGTCACTTTTTAGTAGTAGTTCGACCATTGCAAACTTATTTCTGTTGGAATGCATTATTATTGATGACACAAGGTTTTTTGAATCCCGCCTATTTAACTTCGTATTCTTCAAGAGTAATTCAAATAACCCTAAATCTTTTTGTATAGCTATATCGATAGGCATTAAATTAAAATCAGACTTAACATTAGCATTACCGCCTAACTCTATAATTCTTTCCACCAGCTTCATAGATCCTTTTTCAGTCGCAAAGTGAATTATGTATTCTTCCGTAGGAAGTTTTAGGTTGATATTATTAATAGACTCGATTACCTCTAGAACATAAGAGTCATCATCTGAATAGGCAACCAAATAAAAAATAGGTATGAACTCTTCATCGTTAGAAGTTTGACTCCTAAAGCAGCTAATCGTAGTAGAGTATCTTTTTAGATCCTTGGAACTATAACTATCCATTAACTTTTGAAAAAGTTCATCTTTAGAGTATTTGTCACAATTGCTCTCTACCTCACCTACCAATTCATTATTTCCTAAATTTTTATTTCCCTTCGAACAAACAGGTAAAGTAGCTAAACTTATAGCTGCCAGAATGACGATGTACATGATTTCTTTCATAAAGTGTTACTCAATGCCGCTTGGTTGATTACAAAACATCTGGTGCGTCACGACACACCCTACGTTTACTGATCATGTCCAACTTCAATGTGAGGCAAAATTTTCTTCATACCATTTATTTCGACCCCATTTATTTCAGTTACTTGCTCCACTCTCGTGTACCACTGATGTTTGACATTACATCGTCGAAGTCGAAGCTAGGGTCCGTATTGGCGTTGAACTTCCCTGTCTTTGTGCCGTAACTGAAGTTTGGGCAATCACAGTTATCCGCATATTCACCGCAATCCATACATTCAGGGTTGCAATAATCGATCATCCTATCGATAGCATCGTGAGCTTCGTAGTCATAGTCAAAATTACCATACCCTGTGCTCCCACAGATGCGACCATTTATGAAATCATCGATATCATTCGTATTTTTTAAGCCGCAATTAAATATAGTAGCAATAGGCCTTAGAACAACCCTTGAATAGTCAAACCTGTAAGAAGGCATATCAAAGAATATCTTTCCTTGATCAGGCTTAAGACAATGAAGTGAAAAATCACCATAATGATCAATCAGTTGTTTATATCTATTCCTATCTAATTCAACGTGCTTGAAAGAATTATTGACGGCATCCAAAAGGACAAACTTATTGTTAATGTGATTGCAACCATCGACTGCATATCGCTCATCGAAGCCCTTGATGAAGCTTGTTCTAGAGACGTTTGTCCTTTTCTTTGCAATGAACACCATATAGTCAACTGCATGAGCAAGAATAGAATTAAACGAGAAAACATGATGCAACCGCAGCTCGTTGTGGCTTAGCAGGTTGAAAAATTCTTCGGATGCCGGAATTAAGACATCATCTAAATAGGAAAGAAGGTACTTGGCGTCCTTCTCATCGGACTTTTCGTTGTATCGTTCCATATACCTTATCTAAAAAATGTCCCTATGACAGCTTTGTTATACCTAGATTTGTTTAAGGTCATTACGCATTTGCTCACGGAGTTCTTTAGCTTTACTTTTAGCTAGCCCACCTACTCTCGTAAGTTCAGTTTGATTCGCAGCCGCCAACTCTTGGTCGTTTTCAATAGTGATTTTGACCAAATCAGACATCATTTTTCCTGAGATAGTAAATAGCTGATCATATAACTCCTTTATTTCATCAAGAAGAACGGCAACTTCATCACTGGCTGTTAAACGCAAGCTATTTGTCTCAGATTCTATAACACCAAGCTCTTGGAACCCATCGCGAGTTATTTTTGATACCTGCTCAGAAAACCGAATGGTGGCCTGAGTAGCTTCAACCTCATCATTGCGGTCACATGCTTGCAAGTAGGAGGACATAAATTCATTCATCATTGGGGTAAATACATCTTGGTAATCAGTTTGATGCTTATTATGTATAGCGTCAATGTGTCTAAAATATGACTCATATTGAGTAGCTTTCATTTCAAAAACTTTTTTACGCCTTTCCAGATCAAGATCAAAGGACTGCTTAACCCTGATCAGTTCGCGCTCATGTCTCTTCTTATTAAAGTATAAGAAAGCTAACCACAGCGCATTTATAAGGCCAAATGCCCAAGCGGCGTATTCTGGCTTTTCTGAAATTACTTTGAATATTGCTTCCATACTCTATATTCGATTTTAGGTATAACACTATATTACCAGACAACGCCGGCAACCTTTTGACTTTTATATTATTTATTTTTAATGTCCGCTTTTATGGCTAAGACCCAGTAAACTGGACATCATTGTCGCGTTTGTTTTAATGAATAGTAGCAAAATCAATTTGTTAAGGGAAGTTGGTTGTAATTGAGCTCTTTATGAGATCCTGGCTTTCGTTAGGCAGAATTTGTTCCTAACAAATTCTCTGCATTCCCTACATCCCTGTAGGTCAGATAACAGGTTTAAAAGACACTAGATTCCAGCCTTCGCGGGTGACCGTAGGGAATGCCCGTGGTGAATGACGGGTATTATTTATTGCGTAAAAAAAGCCCTAAGGCTTTCACCTCAGGGCTTTAATCTTTAACGCTGATAGATTGATTGTTTCGAGTTCGCGGCAGACGTTGTTTTAGGAGCGGAGATGACCAATTAGGTCATCGAGCACCTCGGAACAACTTCTAACAAAGAAATCGGACAATCTAGCTCGTTAAATTATAGTTTGTCAGCTGACTCAGAAAGATACTTCGCTACGCCTTCCGGAGAAGCATCCATACCTTTATCACCTTGGTTCCAGCCTGCTGGGCATACTTCGCCGTGCTCTTCGTGGAACTGAAGCGCGTCTACCATGCGGATCATTTCGTCAACGTTACGGCCTAGTGGTAGGTCGTTTACGACTTGGTGACGTACTGTGCCTTCTTTGTCGATTAGGAATGAACCACGGAATGCGACGCCTGCTTCTGGGTGCTCAACGTCGAACGCTTGGCAGATTTCGTGCTTTACGTCTGCAACTAGCGTGTAGCCTACTTGGCCGATACCGCCGTCGTTGATGGCTGTGTTACGCCATGCGTTATGTGTGAAGTGTGAGTCGATTGATACGCCGACTACTTCTACGCCACGCTTTTTGAATTCAGCTAGACGACGATCGAAAGCGATAAGCTCTGATGGGCATACGAATGTGAAGTCTAGTGGGTAGAAGAATACAACTGTTGGCTTCCCTTTTGTTGCTTCACCGAAGTTATAGTCTTCAACGATGTCGCCATTACCTAATACAGCTGCTGCAGTAAAATCTGGTGCCTTACGGCCTACTAATACTCCCATTATTTCCTCCAAGAGTTTTTGAATGTTTAAAATTTGTGGACGTATTATACGCTTTTGTCCGTCGATGTCTTAAGCCTTTTCACAAAAGATTAACTTTAGCTATAACGCTATAGCTAATCCCTAATAAATAATCTCTAAATTGATTATTTATTAAGCGGTTATTGCTTCTTTTGTGCGCCTTACGCTATCACGCATGAGGCGTCTAAACCATCGATGAAGCGCCGTTTGATGTTGGCGCTCATGCCAATACAGATATATGTCTAATAACGGCATTTTCAAGGGTAGTTCCTTAATCACTAGACCATAACGTTCGGCGTCTTTTTCAGCGACCAGCCGTGGCATGGCGAAGATAAGGTCGGTGCGACTACAGATATCGAGCGCTAAGTGGAAGGTTGGTACAAACAAGGCGACGTTTCGCGTTAAGCCTTCTTTATGCAATAACGTGTCGATAAAGCCCTGCCCTTTACCGGTTACCGTTACTAGGCCATGGCGTTGTTTGGCGTAGGTTGTGAGGTCAACTTTTTTGTTGCTTAACGGGTGGCTATCGGCCATGACCATGACAAAGTCGTGACGGACGAGGTGATAGTTATGATATTTGGTGCTTTCCAGAGATTTGTTTTCATCGCCAATTAAGAAGTCAATCTCACCTTCTTCTAATAAAGTCACGGAGTCCGGACGATAACCAATCGAGCGCATGGTGACGTTGGGCGCTGCTTGCTGAAGATCTTGCCATAGGTTCGGCAAGAATAAGCTGACTTCGGAGTCCATCGACATGATAGTCAATTCGCCTTTGGCTAATTCAGGCACAAACTCTTCCGGTTGCATCAGGCACATAAAATCCGCCAGCCAGCTTTTTAAACGCGGCTGGATCTGCAACGCTCGCTCAGTCAGTTGGTAACCACTACCCACACGCACCAATAAAGGGTCATCCAGCATATCTCTCAGTCGTTGTAACGATCGACTGACCGCTGGCTGGCTCATGTTAAGACGCAGCGCAGCATTAGAAATATGTTTCTCTTCCAGTATGACGTCAAGCAACAACAATAGGTTGAGATCCATATTTCTGAAATTCTCTATCTGCATAATGACTATCCGTTAAATTCATTTCATGCATAACTATAAACCCTATACATTAGGCTCATCAAGTAAATTTATTGGAGACAATCATGAGCAACACTATCGCAGTCGTTTACCACAGTGGTTATGGCCACACTAAAGTTATCGCCGAAGCCGTGGCGCAAGGCGTGGAAGAAGCGAACGCACAGGTTCAGCTGATCTCGGTCGACGAGGTCGATAACCATTGGGACGACTTAGCCCAAGCGAAAGGCATTATTTTCGGTAGCCCCACATACATGGGCAGCGTTAGCGCCGGCTTTAAAGGCTTTATGGATAAGTCCTCCAAGGTCTGGGCCGAGCAAGGCTGGAAAGATAAGTTGGCGGCGGGTTTCACCAACTCCGGTTCGCAAAGTGGCGATAAGCTGAACACGCTTATTCAAATGTCGGTCTTTGCCGCACAACAAAGCATGATTTGGGTCAGTTTAGGCCTGATGCCTGGCAACAATAGCAGCAAAGGATCGCCTGAAGATTTAAACCGTATCGGTAGCTATTTAGGCGCAATGGCACAAAGTAATACCGATCAGGGGGCTGATGAAACGCCGCCCAACACGGATAAGGAAACCGCGAAACTGCTTGGTAAGCGAATGGCTGAAACCGCTGCACGCTTCCACTAACGGATTCGTTCACCGCACCGACTTACTCCTAGTCGGCTTCCCCTTGGCCACGACAGTGGCCTTTTTTATACCTGCCCAAGTTTAAACGTCATTCCCGCCTTCGCGGGAATGACTTACTGTTAGCTCCTAAATCACTCATCAGATAACAGATTGCCTAGAGCGAGAGTTACTGTTTTGTCTTTACTCTGTAGAAAACCTACCAAAGACAATAATTCCCAAATAACAATACTAAAATGATTGACAATCATTCTCATTTGTAAGAAAATTTCATTTAGAAAGTTTAGTCATCGTTATTTTGGTACGAACCTATGTATGTTTGCCTTTGTAAAGCAGTCACCGACAAACAAATTAAACAAGCAGCCTGTGAAGGCGCCTGCTCCATGCGTTGTTTAAACAAAATGGGCGTGGCAACTCAATGCGGTAAATGTGCTCGTGATGCGAAACAAATCCTACGCAGTACGCGTGCGGAAATCGATATGCGTCTTAACGCTGACTCGGGCAGAATCGCGATTCAAGCTGCCTAACCCCTCCCTCTATTTACCACTTAAAAGTAAAGTTCATACAAGTTTTCATAGTTTTCAGGGCTTCGACGGGCTTTTTTCGAGTCTGAACGCGCTAAAGCCAAAGCTTCACCTGGTGTCGTTGTGCCTTCAGGATGTGCGAAACCCAACTCATGCACCAATTCATGGATAAGGATCGCTGCTCTTCTTGACTCTCCGCGCGTAAACCATGGTGGACAAAGATGAACCTTGAGTGGGCGGCGAGGAATCACGGCATAAGCATTTCGCCCTGCTACGCTGCATCCACGATCACCACCATCATGAGCCAATACCACAATTCGTCCTCGGTCCAGCCACTTTCTTAGCTTGATGATCCGTCGCCGCACCCTTCTCAGTAGGATATGCCTTCGACTGGTACCAAACCAACGGGTAAAGTTTGCGTGAGCACTCCAAGCATTTCGGCGGCGTGAACGTCGTTGTCGAACACGGCCAGGCTGATTCCACACCGAATTGATTTCATTCTCGACGCGGCGAGCCATTCTTAGGGCATCTAGGAAGGCATTATTGATTGCAGTGCGATCGGCACTGGTGAGGTTTCGTCCCTTTTCACGTATTACGATTCTTGCTGGCATATCAATCCTCCTTAATTGATAAGAGAACTCAATATAGCAAGCTGCTTGGTTAAATTATGTGCGTTAATTCATAAAAGCCTCCGAATCAGAGTGATAAACATCCTCAAACAAGAATCCTTGTTAATTGATAACGTTTCTAATTTCCATTGTATTTCAATAGGTTATAAAACATAAACCTTGATAATCCGTGCCCAGCTTCCTACAATGAAGGGATAGTAATTCACCAATTGGAGAAAGCCATGAAAGGCGACGCGAAAGTTATTGAAACATTGAATAAGGTATTGGGTAATGAGCTTGTAGCCATTAATCAGTACTTCCTTCACGCCCGTATGTACAAAGACTGGGGCTTAAAGGAGCTAGCCGATCACGAATATGAAGAGTCGATTGATGAGATGAAGCATGCTGATTGGTTGATTGAACGAATTCTTTTCTTAGAAGGCTTACCAAACTTACAAGATCTCGGTCGTTTACGCATCGGCGAAAACACCAAAGAAATGCTGGAGTGCGATTTGGCGCTCGAGTTGGATGCACTTCCTGACTTAAAAGACGGTATTGTCTACTGTGAAAAAGTACGCGATTTCGTTAGCCGCGATTTACTCCAAGAAATCTTAGAAAGTGAAGAAGAACACGTTGATTGGTTAGAAACGCAACTTGATCTAATCGAGCGAATTGGTCTTCAGAATTATCAAGCTGAAAAGATGAAAGAACACGGTAATTAACAGTTTGAGTCCGCTGCCTTGCCATACTTAGGGCAGCAGTTTTTAGGCGCTTTTTAGCGCCTTTTTTGTGTCTGCTTTTTTCGATCTAAGCTGACTGATTCAAAAACTCAATGACCCGATCTGGATAATCGGTAAAAACACCATCAACGTCCATCGCTTGTGACTGTTGAATCTTTTCTAAATCATTGACGGTATG
Organism: Kangiella marina; assembly: GCF_039541235.1. NCBI lineage: Bacteria > Pseudomonadati > Pseudomonadota > Gammaproteobacteria > Kangiellales > Kangiellaceae > Kangiella > Kangiella marina. The sequence continues at coordinate 598,031 of NZ_BAABFV010000001.1, forward strand.
GACGTAAACTTTCATTCCAGCGTCATGGGCATCTTGCACCAAGTCCTTATCTAGAATCGAGTAACTTGGGTGAAAGCTATAAGCATCTACTTCGTCCGCAAAGTCCAACGCGATGACGGGATGTTCATCGGCGATGACCCCAATCTTAATCTCGGGATCGAGCTCATGGATAAGGTATAACTCTGAAAATAAATACGATGAAATGATAAATTGCTCTTTTTTAAAGCGCTTCTTATCCAGCAAGTGAACTAGCTTGACCACCAAGCTCGCAGTATCAAAACCTTTAAGCTCAATATTAATAAAGGCTCGATCGCCAATTAACTCGACCACTTCCGCCAGGGTCGGAATCGGCTCCCCCTGCCCTGCGTCAAGCGACCGTAAGTACTCCACAGAATGGTCTAAGAGGCTGCCTTTACCATCGGTGGTTCGATCCAGCGTTTCGTCATGAAAGATCAGCAGTTCACCATGGATATTTTGCACATCAAATTCCACACCATCCACACCAAACTCTAAAGCTTTGCGAAATGATCGAAGTGTATTTTCTGGCTCCAAACCCATCGCCCCACGGTGGCCAATGACATCAAACCGTCGCATGTTTGCTCACTTAATTCATCAAGTTCACTTTATATTAGCGAATATCGCACGCACAAAAAAGCCGCTTAAAGAAGCGGCTTTTTCAAATCTGACGGATAGCTACTCAGGCTTCTTACCATAAGATTCGTCAAGTACTTGCTGTAATTCGCCTTGTTGGAACATTTCTAAAATAATGTCACAACCGCCAACTAACTCGCCATCAACCCATAATTGTGGGAACGTTGGCCAGTTCGCGTACTTTGGTAATTCCGCACGAATATCAGGGTTTTGTAAAATGTCCACGTAAGCAAACTCGTGACCACACTCCATTAGCGCCTGAACTGCCTGGGCAGAAAAGCCGCACATAGGAAGTTTTGGCGAACCCTTCATATACATCACAACTTTGTTGTCGGCGATTTGCTGCTTAATCTGCTCAATCGTTTCGCTCATGAGATCCTCAATACAATTTATCAGTAGGTCTAAATTGCGGGCGATTATAACGCTTTTCAAGGCGTATTAGCACCCCCAATCTAAAATTGTCGCTCACAACTGACTTACTCTGCCTATAAACTTTGAGGTAATCTGAAGTATCCGCTAAGCCTAGTCCTCTCGTGAGTATGCTCATAATGCCCTTTTCCACCGGCCGTGCCTAATGGATGAGATTAACGCGTTCTTGTCTGGTAAATACACCTCATTATCATATATATCTTGAATAAGTATTTGTTTACCTACGCAAAGGTACGCTATAGTCAAGAATAAGTATTTCTAATCAAGGGCTTGTATGCAATCGACACAATCGTGCAAAACCAACAAGTACTTTTTGTCGACATTTAGCGTCCTGCTAAATTCTCTCAAAAATATCAGCTCAAGCCCTCTGCATTACTTAGTACTTTTATTCGCTCTTACGGTATTTAGTGAAAAACTTTACTCTAAAACTAAACATACTTACCTTTTTGACCAACTATCGGTAGAGGATGGTCTATCGCAACTAACGATCACCTCTATCGCCCAAGATGATTTTGGGTTTATGTGGTTTGGCACTCAAAATGGTCTTAACCGATATGATGGTTACAACTTTAAAATTTATAAGTCTGATATTGATAACCCTAACACTTCTCTGACCTCAAATTTTGTTCGAGCTTTGGCTGTCGATAAGCCCACAGGAAAGCTTTGGATAGGCACAAACAATGGAGGAATTAGTCTATTTAATCCTGAAACAGAAACTTTCGAAAATTATCGACATGATCCCAAGGATCATCTTAGCCTTCCCCATGATATGGTTAGGAGTATTTTCATCGATCATAGCGACACGGTATGGGTCGGTACGGGTAACGGTTTAGCTCGGTATGATAGAAAAGACAAGCGATTCCAGCAGGTGAGTATACCGGTAACATTAACCCCTTCATCACCATTAGTCATTAGAAGTATAGTTGAAGATAAAAACAAGACCCTTTGGATCGGCACAACCTACGGGGTATTTAAGCGTACAATAAACTCAGAAACGTTCGAGAAACATTCTTTATTATCAAGCACCAGCAGCCAAGATATCTCCACGCTTTTTGTCGACAATGAATCCCAGCACTTATGGATAGGAACCATTAGTGATGGCATTATCCGACTGAACCTTTCGGAGAATACAACCACTCGTTTTGCCCATGACGAAAGTGACCCATTTAGCTTATCCCACAATGCAGTATTAGATATCATCCAAATAGATAACAACGAAATATGGGTAGGAACTTCAAGGGGCTTGAACATTTATTCTCCCGAGGACAATAACACATTCATTAGATATTTACCGGATCCAGCAGACAACAAAAGCCTGTCGTCTAGTAATATTGAAACACTGCTCCAGGACGAGGCCGGTGTGGTTTGGGTAGGCAGCTGGACTGATGGACTTAATAAGACAGATCCTTACTCTACCCTATTCAAAACCATTAACCCTGATAATAAGCGGGGCAACCCAGGGTTAGCAGAAGATTTAAACGGCAACGTGTGGTTCGCCACTCATAATGGATTATACTGGCTTAGTAGCGACAACAAAGTGTCTGAAGGACTGTATCACCACCCAGATACGGTTCAAGCCAAAGTGCGTAACGAAATTATAGGCGTTTCCGCATCTAAAATAGAGCCAGTTATATGGCTAGGGACTAGACGAGGCTTGAGTCGTTATCGTGTCGGAGAACAATGGATAGAACCTGTCGCGTTAGATGGCTACTTGGTGTATAGCGTCTTTGAAGCCAATGATGGTACAGTTTGGGCAGGAACCTATAACAATGGGTTGTTTCAACTTGATAGAAATACTTTTAAAGAAATCAGACGTATCCCATCGTCTCTAGTTCCAGATATTTATCAGGACGATAATGGTGTCATATGGGCCGGTTCAACGAATGGGTTGTACCGAATTGAAGGCGATAGCCCCATACAAATATTCAGACATCAAGAAACGACTCAAAATTCACTAAGCCATAATACCGTTACCTGGATATCAAAAGACAGTAAGTCTAACTATTGGATTGGTACGCAGGGTGGCGGCATCAATAAAATGACGTTCCCGGATGATGACTATACATCACCGGACTTTACACACTACTCGATAAAGGATGGCTTTGACTCTGAAGCCATTGGCAGCATTATAGAAGATAAAAGCGGTACCTTTTGGGTTAGTACGACTAGTGGCATTTCGCGCTTTAATCCTGAATCTATGGATGTTGATAACTTTAGTGACAGCGAGGGGGCAAATAAGGGCGGCTATTATGTGGGCTCAGGTATATTATCCTCGAACGGTAATATTTATTTTGGTGGGCCACACGGGCTGACCGAGTTTGACCCAAATCAAGTACAGCTTAATCAGTACAAACCTTCAACGCGTATCGTCTCGTTCCGTCTTTTTAACCAACCCATGACCATTAGCGCCAATGATGACAGTTCGCCGCTAACAAAACCAATTTATTTGACGGAAACACTCAATCTATCATCGAAAGATAGCGTGATTTCATTTGAATTTAGTTCGTCACATTATTCAGCACCTAAAAATAACCGATATGCTTATATGCTAGACGGGTTTGATCATCAGTGGAACCATGTTTCATCTAACCGACGCTTTGCGACTTATACTAATTTGTCTCCTGGGCAGTACACTCTCAAGGTAAAAGGTACCAATAAAGATGGTATATGGGGCGAACCAACCGAATTAACATTGGTTATTAATCCTCAGTGGTGGCAAACCAAAACGTTCATACTCATGGTTGTGGTGAGTTGCATTTTAATCATGCTAACTATTTATCGGTGGCGGGTACAATGGCTTCGTCAGCAGTCTATAAACCTGAGGAAAATGGTAAAAGAGCAAACCGAAGAGTTGAGGATTGTTAACCGTCGATTAGAGAAAACATCTAAACGAGACTTTCTGACTAAGCTAAGTAACCGTCGTGACTTTATTGATTTAGCCTCAAAAGAATTCTTTAGATATAAGCGGCACGGAAATCCATTTTGCATCATTCTTTTTGACATTGATTACTTTAAAAAAGTTAATGATGAATATGGTCATGATGCTGGTGACCAAGCCCTTATTGAGATTTCAAAAATCACAAAAACCATCTTTAGGAGTGAAGATATTATTGCTCGCTGGGGAGGAGAAGAGTTTATCATTTTGCTGCCTGAGACGCCTTACCAGGGGGGGCTTGTAGCAGCTGAAAAGATAAGAGCTAAGGTAGAATCACTCGACTTTTATTATCAAGAGACGAAAATTCCTTTGAACATAACAGTAGGTGTTTCAGTAGTCAGTGAATGTGAATCATTAAAAGCCTGCATAGTAAAAGCTGATGAAGCCCTTTATGAGGGAAAAAGTAAAGGTAGAAACTGTGTCGTTTAAGTATTGCCGCAAATACTCACTAGCGATCACTGCGACTTATCTTAGCTTAAGCGTTACAGACAAGGTTTTGGCAAATAATCCCCTACACGCCTGATTATTTAATGTTTCGACCGCTAGCTGGTTCTAACTCCATATGAAAGTGGCTAATCACTCTTTTATAGCAATAAATCAGAACAATAGCTGGGCATCTGAGCTGATGATGGTTACAATGCCAAGCTTAATGAGAATGAATACCACTTCAATTAGCGCATGAGTGAGCAGTACCCACTACTCAAACTGAATCAAGTTGAATGTCGATATGGCGATCAGGTGATCGTTAAAGACATTAATTTCTCATTGAAGCAAGGGGATAGCGCCTGTTTATTGGGTGCCAGTGGTTGCGGTAAAACAACTCTGCTCAGAGCCATTGCTGGCTTAGAGCCAATTTATGATGGCTCCATTAGCATTCATGGCAAGATTTGCTCTACGGCAAATCACATGCTTCCCCCTGAAAAGCGCGACCTCGGTCTAGTCTTTCAAGATCACGCCCTCTTCCCCCATTTAAGCATTTTCGATAACGTCGCTTTTGGCCTGCGTAAAATGAAGCGCAAAGACAAAATTGCACGCGTCAATCAATGCCTTGAATTGGTTGGGTTAGGCGGTATGGGGCAGCGCTTTCCGCACCAGCTTTCAGGCGGCCAGCAACAGCGCGTGGCATTGGCCCGAACGATTGCGCCTAAACCGAAACTGGTCTTGATGGACGAACCCTTCTCTAGCCTTGATACGCATTTGCGACGTTCGCTGGCTCGTGAATTAAAAGCGGTCTTAGCGGATCAAAATATTGCTCACTTACTGGTCACTCACGATCAGCAAGAAGCGTTCGCCATGGCGGATTATATTGGCGTGATGCACGAAGGAAACTTACTGCAATGGGACAGCCCGTATAATCTGTACCACAAGCCGCAAGATGCCCAGATAGCGACCTTTATTGGCGAAGGTTACTTCATCGCAGGCAAGGTATGCGATCAGAATGATATCGTTTCTACCGTGCTCGGTGACTTCACTATCGCCAATGGCACACATTTTAAGCCAAACCAAGACGTCTTAGTCTTGATGCGCCCCGATGATTTAAAGCCAAACTCGAACTCAAAACACCGCGCTAAGGTCAGCCACAAGGTCTTTAAAGGTGCGATTATTGAGTATGAACTGGAGTTACCCAATAAAGAACGTCTAAAAGCGATTTTCCCGAGTCACCATGACTATGCGCTATCACAAGATATAGGGTTCGATTTAGACATCCAACACCTTATCGTCTATCCGAACTTAATTTCTGTCTAAAACTTCAAAAAATTAAAAATTCATAAAAGTGCTTGATCACGCGCAAAAGCCGGTGGAATAAGGGCTGCAAAGTTACTCCCCTGTTTCTCACAAGTTATCCACAGTAAATTACACAAGATATGCTCTTGCTTCTCATCTAAAAACGCACTATCTTGTATCTATTGGCTTTTAGCATACTATATATGGTAAGTGAACAAGTTGTTCTAACTTGTTGATTTATTGCAAAAGCGCATTAGATTTGTACAAAAAACAATCAAAATAACGGTAATTATCAACTAACGATTCAATCTCTCGGACGAAAGAATCGTTACAAAGCATCAAGAGGTCTGGCAAGATGGAAACCGAAGTCGGCAAAGCACAACAAGCAGCTGCACCAACCCCAACTCAACGTTCTGACGCAAGCCCAGAAATTAAAGCAAATAAACCCGGTGAAGTCCGCGTCATTCGACGTAATGGCAAGGTCACGCCGTATGATGACAGCAAAATTGAAGTGGCAATGACAAAAGCTTTTCTTGCTGTTGAAGGTGGTAATGCGGCAGCGTCTTCTCGCGTTCATGAGACGGTTCGTCAGCTAACTAAGCAAATCACCGAAGCATTCAAGCGTCGTATGCCAGGTGGCGGCACCATTCACATTGAAGACATTCAGGATCAGGTTGAACTGGCTCTAATGCGCAATAGTGAACAGAAAGTGGCTCGCGCTTATGTTCTGTATCGTAACGAACGCGCACAAGAGCGTGCGGCTCGTGACAATGACAAGCTTGACGCTATCGTTGGCGACAACGCGGTAACAGTAACTGGCGCTGATGGTCAGAAAAAACCTCTCGATGTTCAACGCCTACATACTGTGGTGGTTGAAGCTTGTAAAAACTTAGAAGACGTCGATGGCGACCAAATCATCAAAGAAACGATGCGTAACCTGTACGATGGCGTGGCTTTGAGCGACGTCTATCAAGCACTAGTGATGACTGCTCGTACTATGATTGAGGTCGAACCAAACTACTCATACGTAACAGCCCGCTTATTGCTCGACAATGTTCGTACAGAAGCATTGCGTGAGCTGGGCGTTGGTAAACGTGCGACGCAAAGCGAAATGGCAGCGATTTATCCGCAAGCCTTCAAAGCTTATTTAGAGCTTGGCGTAGAGCACGAATTATTAAGCCCTGAATTACTATCATTCGATCTTGAAAAGCTGGGCAACGCGATTCAAGCAGATCGCGACTTACTGTTTACCTACCTTGGTATTCAGACGCTTTACGATCGCTATTTCATTCATAAAGACGAAATTCGTATCGAATTACCGCAGGTATTCTGGATGCGCGTCTCGATGGGCTTAGCGGTGAACGAAGAGAACCGTGAAGAGCGCGCGATTGAGTTCTATAACATTCTTTCGACGTTCCACTACATGAGCTCAACACCAACGCTATTTAACTCAGGCACGTTACGCCCACAGCTTTCTAGCTGCTACTTGACGAACGTTCCCGATGACCTAGACGGCATTTATGGTGCGATTAAAGATAACGCCCTACTGTCTAAGTTCGCCGGCGGTTTAGGTAACGACTGGACGCCAGTACGTGGTCTTGGCGCTTACATCAAAGGCACCAACGGTAAATCACAAGGTGTTGTACCATTCTTGAAAGTAGCCAACGATACTGCGGTTGCGGTTAACCAGGGTGGTAAACGTAAAGGTGCGGTTTGTGCTTACTTAGAAACATGGCACATCGACATCGAAGAGTTCCTAGAGCTGCGTAAGAATACGGGTGATGACCGTCGTCGTACGCATGATATGAACTCTGCGAACTGGGTGCCAGACTTATTCTTAAAGCGTGTTAGCACCGATGGCGAGTGGACTCTATTCAGCCCGAACGAAGTACCCGATCTGCATGACTTGTACGGTAAAGCGTTTGAAGAGCGCTATGAGTACTACGAAGAGATGGCTAAGTACGGCAAGATGAAAACCGCCAAAACCATGCAAGCGAAAGATTTGTGGCGCAAAATGTTATCGATGTTATTCGAAACAGGCCACCCATGGATTACGTTTAAAGATCCATGTAACTTGCGTTCGCCACAGCAACACGCAGGCGTTGTGCACAGCTCAAACCTTTGTACTGAAATTACGCTGAACACTAAAGCTGGCGAAGAAATTGCGGTATGTAACTTAGGCTCGGTTAACCTTCCTAAGCACATGGTTGACGGCAAGTTGGATACAGAGCAACTTGAGAAAACCGTTACAACAGCTATCCGCATGCTGGATAACGTGATTGACATTAACTTCTACCCAGTAGAAACAGCGCGTCAGTCAAACATGCGTCACCGCCCTGTTGGCCTTGGCATGATGGGCTTCCAAGATGCCTTGTACGTACAGAATATTCCTTATACATCAGAAGAAGCAGTAACCTTCGCTGATAACGCGATGGAAGCGATTTCCTACTACGCGATTAAAGCGTCGACTGACCTTGCTGAAGAGCGTGGCTCTTACGGAAGCTTCGCAGGCTCATTATGGTCACAAGGTATTTTACCAATCGATTCCATTCAAAAGTTAATCGAAGAACGTGGCGAAGAATTTGTTGAAGTTGATACCAGCAGCACTATGGACTGGGATACGTTACGTGACCGCGTGAAAAACGTCGGCATGCGTAACTCTAACGTGATGGCGATTGCGCCGACGGCTACGATTTCGAACATCACGGGTGTGTCGCAATCTATCGAACCGACGTATCAGAACCTTTACGTGAAATCGAACCTTTCTGGCGAGTTCACCGTGGTTAACCCTTACATGGTTCGCGAGTTGAAGAAACGCAACTTGTGGGACAACGTGATGGTTAATGACCTTAAGTACTACGAAGGCAGCTTGAAACCGATCGAACGTATACCACAAGAGTTGAAAGACTTGTTCGCCAACGCTTTTGAAGTTGAGCCTAAGTGGTTAGTCGAAGCAGCGAGCCGTCGCCAAAAATGGATCGACCAAGCGCAGTCACTGAACCTTTACATGAGCGAACCGTCTGGTAAGAAACTCGATATGGTTTACCGCATGGCTTGGTTCCGTGGTCTTAAAACGACTTATTACTTGCGCTCAATGGGCGCGACAAGCACTGAGAAGTCAACCATCAGTGATGGCAAGTTAAACGCCGTATCGTCAGCGCCAGTAGGCTCTGCGGCGCCACAAGCTTGCTCCATTGACGACCCTGACTGCGAAGCTTGTCAGTAACACTATTCGGGGAGCTTTTTAGCTCCCCTTTTAGACATTAAGAACGAATTAGCAACACAGCAAAAATTAATGAGGTAGAGATATGTTCAACTGGGACGACTACGAAAAAGAAGAAAAAGCGGAACAAAAACAACCGCCGCAACAGCCTAAAGCTGAACCAGCGGTAAAACCAGAACCAGCTCCACAAACCGCAGAAGCGGCAAAACCAGCGGCTCCGACAACCGAAGAATATGTTGAACCTGAAGCTTTAGACAATGTCGCCAAGGCTCAAGCATCGTTAGAAAGCCTCGACGTCGCTCCAGGCCTAGAAGAGCTCGAAATGGGTGCTGAGCGTATTGAAGTAGACGACAAGAAAATGATCAACTGTCGTGCAGACTTAAATCAGTTAGTTCCTTTTAAATACGACTGGGCTTGGCAAAAATACCTCGATGGTTGCTCAAACCACTGGATGCCTCAAGAAGTTAACATGACTAAAGACGTGGCGACGTGGAAAGATCCAAACGGCTTAAGCGATGACGAACGTCGTATCGTGATGCGTTCACTGGGTTACTTCTCTACCGCTGACTCTTTAGTGGCTAACAACCTCGTTTTAGCCATCTATCGCTTGATTACTAACCCTGAATGTCGCCAGTATATTTTGCGCCAAGCGTTTGAAGAAGCGATCCACACTCACGCGTATCAGTACTGCATTGAGTCACTGGGTATGGACGAAGCGGAAGTCTTTAACATGTACCGCGAAGTGCCGAGCATCGCTAAGAAAGCCGCTTGGAGTATTAAACATACTCAGGGCATTTCAAACCCAGCATTCACCACAGGCACGCCAGAGTCCGACCAAGAATTACTGCGTAACTTGATTGGCTTCTACTGCGTCACCGAAGGTGTTTTCTTCTACTGTGGCTTCACTCAGATCCTATCGATGGGTCGCCGTAACAAAATGACCGGTGTTGCTGAGCAGTTCCAATACATTTTGCGTGATGAATCAATGCACCTAAACTTCGGTGTTGACGTCATTAACCAGATCAAATTGGAAAACCCACACCTGTGGACCGAAGAGTTCCAACAAGAAGTGATTCAAATGATTCTTGAAGGTACACAGCTCGAAATCGAATATGCACGTGACACTATGCCACGTGGCGTATTAGGCATGAACGCCAACATGATGGAAGAGTACTTACAGTTTATCTGTAACCGCCGTCTGGCTCAGCTAGGCCTTCCTGCACAGTTCAAAAACGTCTCAAACCCATTCCCATGGATGAGCGAAATTATGGACTTGAAGAAAGAGAAAAACTTCTTCGAAACTCGTGTTATTGAATACCAAACAGGTGGCGCCCTTTCTTGGGACTAACCTGAAGTTTCCAAAGTACCATTTGGGGGAACGGAGAAGCTCTAGTAGCTTCTCATCCAGAAGCCTGACAAGAAATTGTCAGGCTTTTTTTCGCTTAAAATTAAAGACGTTCTACTTCTTATTTTTTCGACGTCTCCACGTAATAAAGCCGCTGGCAACCAACCAAATTATAATGAAGGCGGTAATGTCGTGAGTTATTTTCCCACTCAAGCCAATAATACTTCCGCTATGTAAGTCTTGTACAAATTGTAAATGTGTAATCTGGCGCTGGCGATATTTATCGCCGAGTTCGCTCTGTGTTTTTTTATCTGCAGGAGTAGCGCTTTGGTTATTTATCGTTAACGCCTCTGTCGGCTTCCAAGCGTAGGTCATCATGTCAAAGCGGTAATGGGCATCTTGGCTAGTCTTGATAAGTAACTGGTTGTCTAGCACACCTATAGACTCGACAATACCGTCAACCTGTCCAGAAAAAGAAGCCACCTCGATTAACTTAAAGTCATCTGTTAACCAGTAAACATTTGCTGAAGTAGCAAGTAGTACATCCTCTTTCCACCAACCAAAAAAAAGAATGCTTCCTTGTATATCTTCCCAGTAAGCATCATCAAGATATACCTGCTTACCAACTTGGCACGCACTCTTAGATTTGGACTCCAAGCAACGTACATTTTTTGGTAAGCTTACACCATACCAGTCGAGTAGCCAGCCTGTCGTGATATAAGACTGGTGAAGCTTTAATCCTTCGTAATGATTGAGTAAAACACCTGTAATCGCTAAATTTAGTAGAAAGATTGAAGCGATCATACCAAAGCGACGATGCCACTTTCGGAAGTGAAGTTTATGGTTACTGGAAGAAGACTTGCGATTTTGTTTCATTGCACAATTTCATTTAACATCAAAGCTACGCGAGCGATCTTTTTCATCGCGCTAACTGACATAGTTGCACCTGTTATTCCATCGATATGCCTATCTAATTCATTATCTTCAGTCAGCTTGATTTGTTCAAACTGCTCTGTAAAAGCCTGCATATGGATTTCATCTCCGCGACTTTCTCGGAACTCAAGTACTCTTATAGCGCTGATTTGTTGACCCTTTACGCTAACACCAAAACTGATAGGTTTTTCTTTACCAATTTCATCCAAAAACCACACAGACTGATCACTATGCTGCCAATAACGCAATCGTAACTTAGGGTAAGAGTGGTCAAGAATTTCAGTGATTTTTTCTTGCACTTCATCATCCAGCCAGAGCGTTTTCATTTTAGGTCTTACGCCTTCTTCTAAAGGAGCAAATGCTTGATGGATAAACTGCTGCTTAGTCATATACTGCTGAGCTTGGCTAGTGGTCATAGTTGCCAACAACACAATTGAAAAGCTTATTTTCAAGAAATTAGTTATCACAATAATCAACTCTCAAAACGAGTAAAGGCAGGCTCTCAGGCCTGCCTTTATTACCAACTTAAAAAGCAGTCTTTATTAGAACTGGTAACCTACACCTAGGTTGAAACCGTTGCCATCTTGAGCACCAGAACGATTTTCTAGGTCAAATTTAAACACAACGTTTTCATGTGGCCAGTAGTTGAAGCCGACATTAGATTGCTTCATTTCTGTATTAATACTGCTGTTACCAGCGGCATTGTCCCACACACTATAACGTGCAAAGATACCGAACTCGTCGTTGAAGCGATAGCTTGGTTCAACGAAGAAGCCGTCTTGCTTGTCTTGACCGTTCATTTCAGCTTCTGCGCTATCGATATCCCAACCTGCATACAAGGCACGGATACCAAAACCATCTACGTTATAGATAGCGTGAGCGGTGTATAGGTTTGCATCAGCATTCAAAACGCCTTGTGTTAAATCTGTTTGGTGCTGAACCGATGCTGCTAACTCTAAACCTGGAATAGCAGTGTACTTGATGCGTGCTGTGTAAGCAAAGCTGTCTGCATTTGCTTTCGCAACCTTCTGGCGACCGCTACGAATGCTGAAATCATAAACACCCGCGTCGTTTGGTACTTCGAGACCAGAGTGTATAGCAAAGTCTGCTGTTAAACCTTCAGCCAACTTACTTGTCACACCTGCACCAGCTTCCCACCAAGTGGTAGGTATAATGTTTTTTTCAATTGGGTTTCTTTCTACACCGTAAAATGTTGGTGGCTCATGAGTTTCGTTCAAAATACCGACCGGCACTAAGAATAAACCTGACTTGATAGAAGTAGCATCAGTAACATCAATTTCGACATAAGCCTGCTCAAGCTCAACCTCGCCAGGTTTTCCGTCGCCAGATAGTGAGTGCTCAAGTTCAAGTTCAGAGAAAAAACGAATACTATCAGTGAACTGATAGCCCATGAAAGTTACGAAGCGGTGGAAATCGATAGACTCTTTGTCTTCGATATTGTTGTAATGTAACTCACCATAACCACCAAAAGATAACTTTGAGCTCGCCGAATTGTTCATGCTTTTTTCTGCAGCTTCAACCGAAGCTTCCGCTTTTTTATCAGCTTTCTTTACCGACTCTTTAAGCTCATTGATTTCTTTTTGTTGAGCATCGATAAGTTGACGTAATTCTTCATTTGTTGGTTCTGCCGCATTTGCCGTAATGCATGACATTAGTGCTGCAGACACTAGCGCAAGTTTAAATTTCACAATATTCCCCTAAACGAAAGTAGTTAAAAACGTGCGCACTATATACAAACCTTCACCGTAATGCAAATCATTCTTATTACTACTTGGATATAGTTTAGCGACCCGCTATTAACATAATTAACGATTCACTAGGCTTTTTTATAATACTCAGCTATATCATCGCTTTAATTTTACGGTAGGTTTTAATGTTTCAGAAGTTATTCACTTGCTCAAACTCTTATGGCTGGGATAAACCCACTATTATTTGAGGTGTATATACATACTTAGTAAAAAGCGGCAAATGGATTAAAGGCAGCACATCAAGCAAAAAAGCTGCTTAGTCAGTATGGTTACTTCTAGGAGGATTCTTTAAATACAAGTAAACGAAGGTTAAAGCTCTGTATGGCGTACGGCCTTTAGCAATGTGTAGATCGAGAATCTCCGTCACTTTAGGATTCTGTTGCGGTAGATAATTAAGGATTTCTTCTCGCGATAGGTTCGCTGGAGAGCGGATAATTTCATAAGATTTTTGTTTAAAGTTATACAGTCTTGTAGCTTCAGGGGCTTGTGGAATTTTTATGGTGACCTTTACAGTGGCGCTAGCACCGTATGTGGAGGCTGAAAAGAGGTAAAAAACGAGGCAGAGCATTAATGTCTTAAGCATTGCAACTCCAAGTGTCGTTTTAGCATGCTAAGCTTAAACCGCACCAAGCCTGATGTTTCACTGACTTTATCTGGGGGCTTTAAGACAGATGTTACTAAGGCGCATGAATTAAAGGTTGAGTTCGAGCAACTCACATCGGAAGCCGTGAGTTCGACGGGGTAATTCCTTGTTTTTACATAAATTCCGCTTTTTATATTCATAGTTGTATCTTGCATACAACTTTAGATTATCTAATCCGATACCTTAATTCAAGTAATCCGACACGGGTCACATAGTGGAAATTGTAAAAAAATGTGACACACAATCTTAAGATGCTGATATTTATAACAATATTATTAATGTTAACGTTTTATGACACTGTTGTTTATCCTGTTTTCACACTTTAGACGGGGTTTGGCGCGCTCCTTGTCATAAGTTTTTTCAATCAGTCGTTTGTTTGCAATGCGCTACCAGCTACTTCTTTGTCGCTATTAGCTGGTTTCTTAATGACTATTAAGTAAACAGTGCCGTGTTTTATGTCAGTGAAGGCTACACGCTATAAGTCCACAGTGGAAAGGCTTTTAAGGTTAGATCTAGGTCGGACCAAGCTGCTTCGCCGAGGCCCTTTCATGGCAAGATCACTTTATCATCACCATTAATAATAGACAGTTTAAGAAAAAGCCCAGCGAATGCTGGGCTTTTTCTGAGCTTAACTTGTTAAGTTAACTAAGTTAGCGTTAGCTGTAACATTTACGCGAAGTTTTTCGCTGCAAAGTCCCAGTTAACAAGCTCCCAGAAGTTTTTCAAGTATTCTGGACGAGCGTTGCGGTAATCCACATAGTAAGCATGCTCCCAAACGTCAACCGTTAGCAATGGTGTCACACCCGCGTCAGTGATTGGCGTATCAGCGTTGCTTGTATTAACGATTTCAAGTGAACCTGCAGAGTTTTTAACTAACCATGTCCAACCTGAACCGAAGTTACCCGCTGCGCTTGCTGTGAACTTCTCTTTAAAGTCTGCGAATGAACCGAACGCTGAGTTAATTGCGTCAGCTAGAGAACCTGAAGGCTCTCCACCGCCGTTAGGGCTTAGGCTGTTCCAGTAGAAAGTGTGGTTCCAAACTTGTGCAGCATTGTTGAACACACCACCTTCAGAAGTACGGATGATGTCTTCTAGCGACTTACCTGCGAAATCAGTACCTTCAATCATCTTGTTCAAGTTAGTCACGTAAGCATTGTGGTGCTTGCCGTAGTGGTAATTGATGGTTTCTTCCGAGATATGTGGTGCTAGTGCATCACGACCATAAGGTAATTCTGGTAGTTCAATTGCCATGTTAATCTCCTGATTAATTCACGCTATAAATATAAAGTCCCCATTCTAACACGATCATTTTACCGACCCAATAGAATATAAATATAAGGATATTAATGGTTTATATAGTCGTAACACGTCGCTCACCAAGGGCATTCTTTTCAATTCCCTCGAAGGCGGGAATCTATAATACTGTCCAATCAAGAAATTCTCGCCTTCGCCGGAATGAAATGCTTTATTTCACACCTGTTTTGACATTTATCCTCATTCGCTTATTATCAGGTGAACCAATAAATTCTATAAGCTAATCTATGAATACTCTTGTTTTGCTCTGCGCCTTTATTATGGGCTTTTCCATCATGACCGTAGAGTTGCTCGGCGGTAAAATTCTTTCGCCTTACTTCGGCGGTAGCGTCTATGTCTGGGGAAGCATTATTACGGTTTTCATGCTCGCGCTCTCTATTGGCTACCTTGTAGGCGGCAAACTGTCTTTAAAAGAACCCAATACGCGAAAGTACGGCGTTATCTTTATAGTTGCCGCGCTAACCAACCTGCCGCTAGTCTTGTGGCACGCAGAGCTTTCGGACTGGGTGTTTATGCAGATTGAAGACCCCCGCTACGGTTCTTTAGTCAGCTCAATTATCTTATTCCTGATACCGACGACGATCATGGGAATGGTCGCCCCCTACTCTGTGCGATTACTCGTCGCCAATGCTGAAAGTAGCGGTCAAACCGCCGGGTTTCTATACTTTGTGTCGACCCTTGGCAGCGCTTTAGGAACCATTATGACGTCCTTCTACCTGGTGCTTTGGTTTGAGATTGATTCAATTCTGTATGGCGTGACCATCGTCTTAGCAATTGTCGGTATCGTTGCTATGCTATTCCCGAAACCTCTACCAAAAGCCGAGAAAGCGGAGCTTATTAATGAATAAATACTTATGGGGCCTGTTGTCAGCAGCTTTCTTCCTATTACTTCTGACGCCCACTTCAAGCAGCGCTAAAATTGTTGAAGAAGAGCGCTCACTGTACCAGAACGTTTATATCGTGAAAGAAGTTGGCATGACCTGCATGCGCTTCCGTAAAAAAAGCCATAACGACCTCAGTCAGTCATGTATTTTCGACAAACACCCGAAAGAGCTGGTGTTTGATTATTACAAGCTCGCCATGGGCGCGACTTTCTTCTTAGACAATCCCGAAGACATGCTGATTATTGGCCTAGGCGGCGGTGTCCTCGTGAATCACTACAAAGAAATCTACCCACAAGCGAACATTACTTCCGTTGAAATTGACGGTGTTGTTGCTGAGATGGCCAAAAAGTACTTTGGCTATACTGATGATGGCGAGCAGTACGATACCCACGTTCGTGATGGGCGCGTTTTTGTTAAGCGTGCATTGCGCAAAGACAGGCGCTATGACTTTATCCTTTTGGATGCTTTTAATAGCGACTATATTCCTGAGCATATGATGACTCAAGAGTACCTAGAAGAAGTTAAAGCTCTACTCAAGCCCGGCGGCATCATCATGGCCAATACTTTCAGCTCTAGCGCGCTGTTCCACCACGAGTCAGCGACTTACCACAAAGTTTTTGGCGACTTATACCAGATCCACTTTGAAGACGAAAAGACCAATCGCGTCATCGTGGTCAGCAACCAATCTCTACCGGAGAAAGAAACATTGCTGCAAAAAGCGAATGATTACAAACCACTACTGTCTCAATACGGCGTTGATACTTTGCGGGTGTTCGATGCGATAAGCGACGAGATCAACTGGGACACTGAAGCAAAAATTCTAACGGATCAATACTCTCCAGCGAACCTTCTCAAGTAATACAATGATTTATAGCGCTTGTCACCCCACTGGCGGGCGCTTGTCGTCACCGTCAATAGCCGGTTTATGGATAATTATCTCCTGAAACAACGACTAGAGAGAAACTCATGATTGTAAAAAAACTACGCGAAAAGAAACAATGGTCACAAGAACAACTTTCAATACTCAGCGGTATTAGTATTCGTACTATTCAACGTATCGAAAGTGGTAACCGCGCCAGTTTAGAATCATTAAAGTCTCTAGCTGCTGTTTTCGAAACTGATATCGAAACATTACAAAAGGAGATTATCGTGATAGATAAAAATACAGAAGAGTGGAAGGCTAAACCTTGGTGGTTAAGATTTAACCTGGTGGGGATCCGAAAGCGTAGCGAGTTAGTTTTTATCGAAAACTTTTGTATTGTATCAGCTCTTTTTAACTGGTTAATTGGGACATTTTCAGAACCAAAATTTTTGCACTTTGCACCAGTACTGTTCATATGTGCTTATTTGTGCACTTGGTTGATACGTAAGGCTGATAAATACAAAGTTTGGTAAATCACTACTCGCAATCAAAAAAGGCGCCTAACCAGCGCCTTTCTTGTCTTGTTTTGCCGAACCATTCCTTATTGAAATAAGTTTTTTTATTTCTAGGCGAGGCGCAGCAAAGGGATGAAAAGACTATTTCTTTAGAGCTTGGTCGAGATCTTCAAGAATATCATCAATATCCTCAACTCCTACTGACAAGCGCACTAAATTATCCAGAATACCAATCTCTTGGCGAATCTCGTGCGGTACAGCGGCGTGAGTCATGATCGCTGGGTGATTCGATAGGCTTTCGATACCACCTAAGCTTTCTGCTAGCGTGAAGACTTTTAGTTTCTTCATGAACTCATGCGAGTTTTTCGCTGCCTCTTCTTCAGTATCACCTTTAACCAGCACTGACACCATGCCACTGAAGCCTTTCATCTGGCTTTTCGCGAGTTCGTGCTGTGGGTGTGACTCTAGGCCTGGGTAGTAGACTTTGTCGATCTGTGGATGGTTGCTTAGGAACTCAGCCACTTTTTGACCGTTTTCGTTATGCTGACGCATACGCAGCGCCAATGTCTTCAAGCCACGAAGCGCTAAATAGCTGTCAAATGGACCTTGAATCGCGCCTGCTGAATTGTGTAAGAACGCCATTTGCTCACGTAATTCATCATTATCACCAACAACCGCAACACCACCAACGATGTCTGAGTGACCGTTTAGGTATTTTGTCGCTGAGTGCATGACGATATCGAAACCAAAATCTAATGGCGTTTGGTTAAATGGTGTGGCGAATGTGTTATCCGCGATAGCGATCAGGTTGTGCTTCTTAGCGAAGTCAGCAATCGCTTTCATATCAACCACTTTCAGCATGGGGTTGGTCGGACTTTCGACCCAAATCATTTTAGTGTTTGGCTTTAGTGCTTTCTCAAGATTGCTTAAGTCAGACAAGTTCTCAAAGCTGAACTCTAGATTTGCCGTACGCTTACGAACCTTGTCGAATAAACGGAAAGTCCCGCCATACAGGTCATCCATGGCGATAACGTGTGAACCCGCATCAAGAAGCTCAAGGATGGTGCTAGTCGCCGCCATACCAGAAGCAAACGCATAACCCTGCTTACCGTTTTCGAGATCAGCGATACAGCGCTCATACGCCATACGCGTTGGGTTCTGACTGCGCGAGTACTCATAGCCTGTATGCTCGCCTGGAGCGGGCTGTGCGTAGGTTGAGGTGGTAAAAATCGGTGGCATCACCGCGCCCGTGATTGGTTCAGGCTTTTGCCCAGCATGAATCACACGGCTGGCAAACTTAAATTTCTTGTCTGACATAAAATACCTATTGGTTATATCGTTTAGCTCTGATTAGCTCGATAATGACTAGATGCATATAACATCTAGTCATTACAGCAAATTTCAAGGGTATGGAGCTTTTATTTCAACGAATAGTGCCCTTTAGAAATCAGGACGATTCTTTTTGGCGAGCTCTTTCTGATATTGCTTAACCTTTCTGAACAAGCTAAATACCTGTTTGTGGAAAGGAATCATCAGTAACACACCGAACCCCATGATAATCCATGGATAATGCGGCCAACTAAAATGTTCAGCCAGCAAGCCAGCGTTCTTCTCATTAATTAAATAGATTTCATAGCCGGCAAACACCACCAGCGCCATGCCTAAAATATCTAATAATAACAACCAGATAGAGATATTAGCAGTGGGTGGTGTTAACGGCTTATCTTGACTCATGATAGAAAACCCTGCTCTTTCATCCACTCATCGTTATACATTTTCGACAAGTAGCGGTTACCCGTATCACAGACAAAAGTCACAACATTCTTCGGTTCCGTTTGATCCTGACAATACTTAAGCGCTGCAGCGACTAGCGTGCCGGTCGAAGAACCGCCCATAATCGACTCTTTCAACATCAACTCACGCGCGGTATTTAGAGATTCTTTATCCGTGACCGTATAAGCTTTTGTAAACAAGCTCATGTCGCAGATATCTGGAATGAAGTCTTCACCAATACCTTCGATCACCCAACTACCCGCTTCCGACATCTCGCCAGTCTCGTGATAATGGGTCAAGATGGAACCGTCAGGATCAGCCAAAACGATGTCCACATTAGGGTTTTGTTCTTTTAAATAGCGGCCGATACCGGTAACGGTACCGCCGGAACCCACGCCAAGAACGATCGCATCAACCTTACCGTCTAATTGATCCCAAATTTCAGGGCCGGTAGTCATGTAATGAGCAGCGATATTTGAAGGATTCGAAAATTGATTAATAAAATACCAGCCATTTTCCTCAGACAATCTTTTGGCGACGTCTTGATAATATTCTGGGTGGCCTTTACCAACATCAGAGCGAGTGCGCATCACTTCCGCGCCAAACGCACGAAGGTTATACTCTTTTTCCATGCTCATTTTATCAGGCATGACAATTTTCAGTTTATAACCTTTCTGCGCTGCAACCATTGCTAAGCCTAGGCCAGTATTACCCGCCGTTGCTTCGATCAAGGTATCGCCAGGCTTAATCCAACCTTCTTTTTCCGCAGTCTCAACCATGGTGATAGCGATGCGGTCTTTAATCGATGCGCCTGGATTTTGTGACTCCAGCTTGCCAAATAATTGGCACTTGCCAGTGTTCATCTTCTGGAATTTGACCATTGGCGTATTGCCAACCATTTCTAGAACATTGTTGTAAACTTTCATACCCTTTCGATATAACCTAACCTGATATTATGTTGGCGCTACTTTAACACATTCGCCGTTTCAATGAACCTATACAAAACGGATCGGTGGCTCCTATTCACTATCTGATCCAACCAGTTGTGCTGAAAGTGACATCCTTATAGCCATAAAGCATACTAATCCCCAACTTAAAATCACATAAAATTATTACAATGCTCGACCGTGCCAGTGTCATCGATCAAAACTTCCTAATCGCACTAAAAACCGCCAAATTTCCGAGTAAACTCAGTAATATACAACCCAGCGTGACGCAGCTGTCACCGCAGGAATTTGTACAACTCTTTGAGTCACAGCTGATCAGTCGTCACCTCGATCTTCGAGCGCGCATTTTAAAAGATCAGGGCATTGGTTTTTATACTATTGGCAGTAGCGGGCACGAAGGTAACGCGGTTCTAGGCAAAGCATTTCGTCATAACGACATGGCTTTCTTGCACTATCGTTCTGGTGCTTTAATGGCAGAACGCTCACGGCAAATACCGAATATTGATCCGATTAGGGACCAAATTCTATCTTTAGTCGCGGCTAAGGATGACCCCATTTCTCAAGGTCGTCATAAAGTTTTCGGCTCGGCCAAACTGTTCGTGCCACCACAAACCAGTACCATCGCCTCTCACTTACCAAAAGCCATGGGCGCGGCTTGGTCGCTAGGTCGAGCACACCGTACTGGTTTTAACGCCACCATCCCAAGTGATGGTGTGATTTTGTGTAACTTTGGTGATGCCAGCTTTAACCACGCTACTTCGCAATCTGCATTTAATGCCGCGCAATACTTAGCGTATAAAGGCGAGCCATTGCCGCTGGTTTACATCTGTGAAGATAATGGCATCGGTATTTCGGTCTCGACTCCGGATAACTGGATTGAAAATAACGTCAAAAATCGACAAAGCATTGAATACATTCAATGTAATGGCTTACATCTTCCGGATGCCTATTTAGCAGCTCAAGAAGCTGAAGAGATTGCGCGTTATGAACGTCGCCCTGTGTTCTTACACATGAAAACGGTTCGCCTCATGGGCCACGCGGGTAACGATACCGAAAGCATGTATCACACCGTTGAGCATATTGAGGCGACTGAAGCCCAAGATCCTTTATTGCATACGGCTCGACTGTGCATAGAAGCGGGTTACCTTTCGACCGATGATATTCTGACGATGTATGAAAGCACGCGCCAAAAAGTCGAAAAAACCGCTGAAGAAGCGATTAAACTGCCTAAGCTCTCCAACGCCGAAGAAGTCTGTGCTTCAGTGGCTCCAGAGCTTCCTCGCGCCGACAAGCCAGCCCTTCCGACACTGAGCAAACGGCATGAACTGTTTGATATAGGTCGTCAGTTCAAGTTTTTAGATAAGCCACGCAGTATGGCGCAACTGATTAACTACGCCCTGACCGACTTGATGGAGCAATACCCGAATATCATCATGTTTGGCGAAGATGTCGGCAAGAAAGGGGGCGTTTATAGCGTCTCGACCAATTTACAAAAGCGTTTTAGCGACAATCGTGTCTTCGACACCATGCTCGATGAAACCAGCATTTTAGGCAATGCTATCGGCGCCGCGCATCTCGGCTATTTGCCGATACCAGAAATTCAGTTTCTAGCTTATACGCACAATGCGGTTGACCAAATTCGTGGTGAAGCTTCGACCTTATCGTTCTTCTCCAACAACCAGTTCACCAACCCAATGGTCATTCGTATCGCTGGCTTAGCGTATCAAAAAGGATTCGGTGGTCACTTTCACAACGACAACTCGATTGCTTTCTTGCGCGAGATTCCCGGCGTTATCTTAGCCTGCCCCTCTCACGGTCAAGATGCTGCGAAAATGCTGCGTGAAGCAGTTCGCTTAGCCGATGAACAGAAACGCGTGGTGATCTTCCTTGAGCCGATTGCGCTCTATCACGCCAAGGACTTGCACGAGACTGGTGATAATGGCTGGCTAGGCATTTACCCCGAGCCCGATCAGGTTATTGATTTTGGCGAACCGGCGCTCTATCCAGCAGAGGGTAAAAAGTCGAGCAAAACCTTAATCATCAGTTACGGCAATGGTCATTACCTGTCACAGCAAGCGCAGAAGATTTTAAAAGACAAATACAAAACTGCGGTAGATGTTATGGATATCCGCTGGTTAGCGCCACTCAATCACCCAGCGATCGCTGACGTTGCAAAGAACTACCAAAACGTTCTAGTGGTCGATGAATGCCGTAAAACCGGCTCCCTAAGCGAAGAACTGATTACTGGCTTAGTCGAGAACATTGATAAAATGCCGAATATTAAACGCATCACTGGACACGATACCTTTATTCCAATTGGCACCTCATGGGAGTTTGTACTTCCTGGGAAAGATGACATCGTCAAGGCTGTAAGAGATTTATAGTATCGACACTGACATAAAAAAGGAGCCGAACGGCTCCTTTTTTATTTTTGAATCATCAGGATTCTAGTGGCTGCTAACCAAAGGTGTAGCTTGATTGAACACCTAAAGGAATACCCAATCCCCAGTACGCCAATAAGAACAAGCTCCAACCAATAAGGAAGGCAATCGAGAACGGTAGCATCATCGCAACCAAAGTTCCGATCCCTGTGTCTTTAACGTATTTCTGGCAATAGACCACAACCAGCGGGAAGTACGGCATAAGTGGTGTAATAATGTTTGAGCTTGAATCACCCACACGGTACGCGGCCTGCGTTAAGTCTGGCGAGATACCCAGTTGCATCAACATTGGGACAAAGATAGGAGCTAACAGCGCCCACTTCGCTGATGACGACCCCACAAACAGGTTGACGAATGCGGTTAGGAAGATAATACCCACAATGGTCACGCCGCTTGGTAATGCCAAAGCTTTCAACACTTGAGCGCCTTCAATCGCCAGTAGCGCGCCAAGGTTTGACTGAGCAAACGCCGCAATAAACAAGGCACAGAAGAATGCCATAACAACGTAATAAGCCATACCTTCCATTGCTTTGGTCATGGCGTCGATCATATCTTTAGACTTCTTAAAAGTGCCTGAAGTAAAACCATAGATGGCGCCAGGAATCCAGAATAGCAAGAAAATCAGTGGCACGATGGATTGCATCAATGGTGCACTAAAATTGGTCAAAGAACCTTCATGACTTAATGGTGAATCTTCAATCAACGATGCCCATGCCAATAAACCTAAACCAGCAATCATGACAGTGGTTGCGATGATGAATGAACGCTTCTCTTCTTTAGTCACAATATCAAACTGAGGCAGATCTTCGGTTTCACCATCAACTTTTGTCTTTTGTAGACGTGGCTCAATGATTTTATCAGTGATATACCAACCGACTAAGATAATGAAAATACTCGATACCGAAGTGAAGAAGTAGTTGTTTAGCGGGTTAACCTGCATCCCTTCTTCGATGATTTGTGCGGAGCTTTGCGTAAAGCTTTGCAACAATGGGTCAATGCCTGAAGGGATAAAGTTTGCACTGAAGCCACCACTTACGCCCGCAAACGCCGCTGCGATACCGGCTAATGGATGACGCCCCATGGCGTAGAAAATCACACCCGCTAACGGAATCACTAACACGTAACCGGCATCAGTAGCCGTGTGGCTGACAATACCCACAAGGATAATCATTGGTGTGAGCAGTGCTTTGGGGGTTCTTTTGAGCATCAACTTGATGCCAGTATTGATATACCCTGAATGCTCTGCAACGCCGACACCGAGCATAGCGACCAAAACCACTCCTAACGGCGCGAAACCTGTAAAGGTCTTAACCATGCTCGATAAGAAGTTGGCTAAAGAGTCGCCTGTTAGTAGGTTTTTCACAACAATCGGATCGCCAGTTCGCGGATCGATGGCTGAAAAGTCTACCCCAGAAAATAGCCACGATAAGATCCATATCGTTATCATAGCCACTAAGAAAATAATGGCTGGGTCAGGAAGCTTGTTCCCAACGCGCTCAATGCCATTCAAAAAACGGGCAATAGCGCCCGTCGGTTGCGCATTATCGTTATTCATTGATTATCCCCAAAATACGTAAACCTGATTTATACCTTAATTAGCTCACCCTCTTCAAGTTTTAAACCCAGATAGTCGCTTCGGTCTAACGTGTCGCTCAAACCAAAGAAAAGCATTGTGTCTTGAAAATCATTGGCTTAAGCCCAATACTTCTTGTAATACCAATTACTTGAGCTCTTCATGTTGCCCTTATACCTATTCCTTCTGGCCTGTGCGGGATTGATTGCATGGATAGCCACATCAACCCTACGTCGACGCAAAAAAAGACAGCAAATCGTCAGTCAGCCCTTCCCCAAAGAATGGCGGCAAATACTGAGGAATAACCTGAGCTTCTTTTATAAAATGCCTACTGACCTGCAGTTACAGCTCAAAGATAAGATGAAAGTCTTTCTATCAGAAAAGGAATTTACAGGACATCAAGGACAAACGATTACCGATGAAGTACGCGTGACCATTGCAGCTCAGGCTTGCTTACTGCTACTCAATCGACACACAGATTATTATCCGTTTCTTCAAACGATCTCCGTTTACCCTGCCGCTTTTATCACAAACCGTGCGACTCAGGATGGCTCAGGCATCCAACAGCGTGACTCAAGAGTATTACTCGGTGAATCATGGAATCGTGGCAAAGTGATACTGTCTTGGAAAGATTCAGCCAGCGGAGGGGCAGACTTTGAGGATGGCCATAACTTAGTGATCCATGAATTCGCCCACCAACTCGACGGTGAGTCAGGAACGACGAATGGCGCGCCACCACTCAGTAAAAAGCAAAGCTATGATCAATGGTCTCAGGTACTGTCCACAGAATTTGAGAAGTTGCGTCAGCAAGCTCAAGGAATTGAGCCGACTCTTATTGATAAATATGGTGCGACCAACCCTGCTGAGTTTTTTGCGGTTTCCAGTGAGGTTTTCTTCGAGCGTCCTCAAGATCTAAAGCAACAGCATCCCGAGCTCTATCGCGAGTTATCGCAATACTACCAAGTCGATCCGAGCAGTTGGTAACACTTACTTCTGCACCTTTATTGGTAGGTGACGTCTGAATGCATCGGCGCTAACTTAGAGAGTAATTCATTTTGAGCCACATAAGGAATCTGCTCTTTCGTCATCGCCTCTCGTAAATGGGTCACCAGCCGATTAAACTCGGCATCGCTGATATCGAGCCCGCGATGCACTTCCTTCATGCTTCCGCCAGTGTATTCACAAGGACCATTCGATACTTTACACAACTGTTCAATCAGGTGAGTGCGGAACAAAAATAGGTCGACATCAACAAAGCGCGGTCTCAACATTGGATCGCTCGCAATCAGTAAGGCCAAATTATCAACCACATTAGCGATACCTTCCTTTTCACCAAGCTGCTGATAAAGGCTCGGTTTTTGGTGATAAGCACAAGACATAACAGCAGAGGATAATACGCCCAAAGCCACCACTAAGAGCCCTGCTCGTAGTTGTCTTAAGATACTAACACTCATTAGAAATACCCTTGGAAGTTAATGTAATAACCCGTTTGGTCAGGCAGACCGGCAATGGTGCCGAGATCCACATAAGCGGCACTGATACTTAAGTTTTTATTCACAAACCAAGCAACAAAGAAATCTTTCCAGCTATCTTCTTCAACAGACGCGAGAACGTTGGGCTGTTGACGGTACTCCATGCCAATGGCCAAGTCTTCTCGGGGTAAAACGGCAAAACTCGCCTCTGCCAGCCACTTCTTTTCACTATTATTGACGTCTCCGAAACCAAGCAGACCATTTTGATTAGCATTGGAGTAACGAGCTGAGGCATTAAATAGCCAGTTATAACCACCGACACCATGTAGGACAAGCTTACTCGCTGCGAGATAGTAATCAGTGCCACTGTCGTCCCTTGCTCCTAGTAGCTGCGGAACGGCGAAGTCTTGATTGTCTTTATGAATAATACCTGCAGAAATCTGAGGCCAACTACCATAAATAATATCGCCATAAAGGCGCGCTTTAACCGAAAAAATCTGCTGCTCAATACTCGTATTTAAAGGAATAACATCTAATGACTGCTTAGTCACAGACACCTCGATTCGGTTGTTATAGCTGACCGAAGCCCCCAATACATCCAAGTCAAAGTCATCGAGTCGTACGGCCGAATAATGACCAGTCGCGCTCCACTCGTCACTACTACTATAACCACTAATCACAGCCCAAGGAGTGATACCACCGCCAGCAGCACCTTCTACGGTGTTGATGCCGCTAGTCGCCAAGATTCGACTGCCTGCCGCCAGATCTGTGCTGTGGAGTCCTACTAAGAAAAAACCAATAAGAAAATAAAGTTTTGTTTTCAACGCATCAGATTCCTATTTTGTGGGAACATCTCGGCCAACAAGTAATGACCTATTAATGCTTAGCTCATCGAAACCGTTTCTTTACTGTTAAACTTCTGAGACCAAGCTTCGAAGTCATCTGCTAATAAGGCTGGTGTATAAAAGTAACCTTGCCCTATATCGCAACCCAGTTTAACCAATTGTTCTTGACAAGCTTCAGTCTCAACCCCTTCCGCGACAACTTTCATTCCAAAACTATGGGCTAAGCCAATAGAGGTTTCGACAATTAGCCTGTCTTCTTCATTACTATCAAAATCAATCACAAAAGATTTGTCAATTTTAAGCTCGTTTGCCGGTACTTTCTTCAGATAACTTAATGAAGAGTAACCCGTACCAAAATCATCAATTGCAATATTAATACCAAGATCCTTGAAAAAATCCATCGACTCCACGGCAAGCTCTGGATCTGACATGATCACGCTTTCGGTAATCTCAAAGGTTAAGTAACGAGGATTAACACGGTATTGCTCCAGTAACGTCCTAACGGTATTTCGGAAGTAGACATCCAATAAGTCGTCCACAGAAATATTCACTGAAACTCTCAGCGCCAGCCCCTTATCTTGCCACACAATAATTTGCTTTATTACTTCCTCTACAACCCAGTCGGTGACGGCCCGGATGTTGCCTGACAACTCTGCTAACTGGATAAATTCTTCTGGAGAAATAAAACCCAGCTCTTTATCTTGCCAGCGAAGTAAAGCTTCAGCTTCTGTGCATTTACCAGTGGCCAAATTCACTTTTGGTTGATACTGAAGGTACATACTACCGTCAGCCATCGACTCTTCAAAAATACCAATAATATGAAGCTGACGCTGGTAGTTTTCGTCCTGACCTTGCTGATACAAAACATAAGATTCTGCGCTACGCTTCGCTTTACTCAACGCAATATCCGCACAGCGCATCATATCGTTAATTGTCTGTGAGCGACTATTCAGATAATAAATCCCTGCCTTTATCTGCACATTGACCGAACTATCGTCGATCGCAATCCCTTGTTGCAACTTTGGTAAAATCTGTCCCGATACTAATTTAGTAATATCGTAATCTGCTGCGACCAAAAACTCGTCGCTGGCTAAACGCGCTTTAAATACATCGTCAGGAAGCGACTTCTCAAGTCGCGCCGCGATTTCTTTTAAAATCAAATCACCGTTTGCATAACCAATCGAGTCATTAATTAATCGGAATTTCTTAATGTTTAAAATAATGAGCGTTCCGTGCCCTTTATCTAGCAACGTTTTTAAATAGTGTTCGGCGGCATTTCGATTTGATAAGCCCGTCAGAATATCGTGAGTATTGTTAAAGACAATTTCCTTCTGACGATCCTTAATATCAACATCCATCTGCTGTAAGGTTGTTGCTAACAAGCTGAGCTCTTTAGTCTTGACGGTTGGCGGCTCAACAGATTCACCTTTACCAATTCCTCTAGCAAAGCGTACTAATTTTTCTACCGGCCGACTGACTTCTTTGGCAAGCCAAATAGAGATACCAATGGCGACAGCCAAAACACCAAGGAAGACCACTAACTGATAGTTTCTCAATTCAAGATATCGTTTTAACCAGCTATCACTAGAGATATACATGTAGCTATATAGTTGAGCTTGTTCAGCTGGGCTCGATAGTGCTGAGACAAACATCAAATCATCGCTTTCTAGACTTGAAAGCCCCGTAATATTGTCTTGAGGTTTATCGCTTGGAGCCTGCGACAACGACATGAAGTGCTGTTGGATATTACCGACTTCCGTTGTGTTATAAGCATTGATAATGTCGCCATTCATCGCCACAAAGCCAACATCCAAATTGGTGATTTGTTTAATTTCCTCAGCAACCGTCTCATCTAATAAAAAGCCCATGCCGACCCAGCCGATGATGGTTGGCGCTTTTACTGGCGCAAACACCACCATATAAGGGTGCTGATTGATAACCATGTTACGACTAAATACTTCGCCATCATTGAGCATGGGTTTTGAGCCACTTAACACACTGTCCATCTCAGAGTCACTGATGGTGGGCGCGGACAACTGTTGTTGGAGCTGGTTATCGGTCAAAAACACCAAGTCAGCTTGGATCCGGCGGGTATGGTTATCCAGAGCCGTTGCTAACGTCGCTCTATCTTGAGTAGCTACCGCTGATTTAAAGCCAAAGTCAGAAACAATAACTTGCATCGCAGAACGATACTGCGATTCTTTTTGCTGCAGAACTTCCTGCAAAATCTTTGCGCCGACTTCTACAGACTGAATTGCCTGTTCTTGTGACAGCGAGCGAGTTACTTGAAGGGTTGCGATGGAAGAACCGACCTGGATTAAAGACAGGGCCAGAACAATCAGTAAGATGAGCTTTCCACGATAGCTCTTAATCATGGAGTGTCCTTAAACAAATCTTGCCACTTATTTTCCGGTGGCGAAGGCTTCTCCTTTTCCTCAATATTAAACGTCAGTTTAATACTCTTACTATTTTCACTGAGTACGATTTCTTTCTGCTCAAAGGCTTCTAATTGCCATGGGTGCCATAACTTAAGTTGATAGGTACCCTTCGGTAATTGTTGGACTTGGACACGGCCGTCATCTTTAGTGACCCCCATCCATGGACTACCACCGACATAGATATAAGCCTGCATGTAATCATGAATGTTACAGCCTATCGCGACCACACCGGCTTTATTGAATTGAATGGTGGTATCGGGACTTCCGACATACAACTTTAACTCGAACGTTTTTGCCTTAGAAAAAGAATAAACATGGTGGCGGGTTTTATCATAATTGGGAAATGCGACACTGCTTCCAACAGTAACGGCACTCACGAAAGGAACGAAAGTCCGGTTACGTTGACCTATTTCGTGTGACTCATCGTTTTTTTGTGAAGCCTCTGAGCTTGGTTCTTCAGCCAGTTTCTGCGGTAGTAACTCGATGACTACATCGTCCACTGGTTGTTGTTTATCATTCACCACAGTGATAGACAAACTACTAGCCTCGACCGATAAAGCTAGCCCCCCTAAGAAACCAATACACAAGCTTTTCATCGCTAGTTTAATTTTCATACATTCACTATGCCTAATTATGAAGATTTTGGCAATATTTTCTAATCATAATTCTTGACCACAGGCGTAACCAGAAGCCCACGCCCACTGAAAGTTAAAGCCGCCTAAGTGACCTGTCACATCGAGAACTTCACCAATAAAATACAACCCAGAGACTTTTTTTGCTTCAAATGTTTTTGAAGATACTTCATTGGTACTAACACCTCCTAGGGTCACCTCAGCGGTTCGATAGCCTTCCGTGCCCGTAGGTTTAAGCTGCCATGATTGGCATTGTTTCGCTATTGCTTGCAGCACGTCGTTTGACAGTTCAGCTAAGGGTTTTTCCTTGTGGTCAGCAAACCATAGTTCGGTCAGTCGATCTGCAAGTTTTTTAGTCAAGGTTTCAGCCAACACCGTATTGATATGAGCTTTAGGGCGATCTTTTTGCTGATGTTTTAAATGTTCATAAAGATCGACGTTAGGAAGCAAATTAATCTCAACACTATCACCCGGACGCCAATACGAAGATATTTGTAGAATCGATGGCCCACTTAAGCCTCGATGAGTAAAGAGGATGTTTTCACTAAACTGCATACCGTTACAGCTGACTATCGCCTCTGCGGATGTTCCCGATAATCCTTCAAACTGCTCTAGTAAATTGGGGCTTAAAGTAAACGGGACTAACCCAGCAGTGGTCGGCAAGGTTTCAAGACCGTACTGCTTGGCAATGTCGTAACCAAAGCCCGTTGCCCCCATCGTCGGAATAGATAAGCCTCCTGTGGCAATAACTAATTTAGAGCAGGCCCACTTGCCTTGAGTAGTAGTGAGTAAAAAGCCTTCATCTTGACGTTGTATCTTTTCAATTGAACAGTGTGTACGAACTTCAGAACCTACCGCGGCACATTCATCCAATAACATGTTGACGATGTCTTTTGCCTTGTTATCACAAAACAGTTGGCCCAACTTTTTTTCATGATAGGGAATGCCATGCTTCTCAACCATTCCAATAAAATCCCACTGAGTAAAGCGACTCAACGCCGACTTACAGAAGTGCTCATTCTCGGACAGAAAATTGGTTGGCTCGGTGTAATAGTTAGTAAAGTTACAACGGCCACCACCAGACATCAGAATCTTTTTGCCGACCTTGTTAGCATGGTCAAGAACAGTTACCGATTTCCCTCGACCTCCAGCACTGATCGCACACATGAGCCCTGCGGCTCCTGCGCCAATAATAATAACATCGCGTTTTTGCATGGCTGGTAACTCGAAATCGACTGGAAAAATATGAGCAGAATTCTATCATCTATGGCATCATCTGCACATTAAAAGCAGTTGGTTCAATTTATGAAGTTTTTGATGTCCACAGGCGTACTCTATACCTTATGCGTTCTAATTTGGGGGAGTACTTGGTTTGCTATTGAGTATCAGCTAGACGGTGTGGCACATGAATACTCGACGTTCTATCGTTTTGCTCTAGCCGCTTTTTTGCTTTGGGTTTATTGCTTAATCAAGAAATTACCACTTCGGTTTAATCGGCTTCAACATTTATGGTTGATTTTACTGGGCATCTGTATGTTCAGTCTTAACTATGTACTGCTCTACAATGCCCAAGAATACCTGAGTTCAGCGATGGCCTCAGTGATATTTTCATCAGTGCTGATTGTTAACATCATCAACTCCAGAATTTTCTTTAAAACCCCCATTACACCAAGACTGGCGATAGGCTCAGCCTTAGGCTTAATCGGTATGGTCTTTATTTTTTGGGATGAGTTAACAGACTTTAGCCTAGAAAATACAGCGGTTCTCGGCCTCACCTTAGCCATTTTAGGCGTACTGGCGGCGTCTATTGGAAACCTAGTCTCTGTGCAGACCCAAAAATACGATCTACCCGTGATCCAAATGAATACCTACGGCATGGCTTATGGCGCCTTATTCAGTCTGGCAGTTGGCTTAGTACAAGGTAAAGACATGACCTATAACTGGTCGGCGTCTTATAACATCAGTTTGGTTTATCTCGCCTTATTCGGCTCAGTCTTTGCCTTCGGTTGTTATCTCACGCTGCTTAGGCGTATTGGCGTTCATAAAGCGTCTTACGCGGTGGTGTTATTTCCTGCGGTCGCTTTGATTATTTCAACCTTGTTTGAGGGATTTCAGTGGACTTGGACTGTTGCTGTAGGGATTCTTCTCATTGCGATTGGTAATGTGTTTGTTATCAACCGTCGGGATCTTAAAAAAGCTTAAGACCCCAATGGAAATAACCGAGTTTAGTGATAGCGTCGCTTCCAACCTATTAAGCCGAATAGGCTCAATAACGTAACTAATGACCAGGAGAAACTGCCGCCTCCACCACCGCTAGACTGCGGCTCTGTAAGCGTTAACCCTTGATTAGAAACTGATAAGTTGTAAGAAGAATCAATACCACCAGAGTCACCGGCTTGGCCATCTGAGTTTTCATAACGTATCCATGCTCCAGAATTCCAGTCAACCACGGTTGAAGGATCAGCATCCAGCGATAATCCCGCCAGATCCTGTGCCGAAATATTGATGGCAATGGACGTTGAGCCCGCGTTTGAACTGACAGGGATATCAGTAGGCAGGGTAAAGTCCACTTTAAATGCATCATCATGGTATTGATCAAAGGAGAAACCATCAACGTCAGCATTTAGCCAGTTGCTGTTCGAGACGCTGATATTACGTGTAAAGTTGCCGCTACCACCGTTTCCTGAAATCGAGACTGACGGCCTTAAAGTAGCAGACTGTCCAGTGTACTGGGTAATACTCCCTGAGCTATTACGAACGCGCATCGGCTTACTAAAGCTAACGTACAGCGAGTAAGTTTCTCCTCCATTAAGCGTGTTATTGGTCGCCACATTTAAGTTACGTCCTGTATTACCACTGCTCCAACTCGCCGCATAAACATCATTGCCATCACTATCAACTAATCGCACATTGGTCACATGGGCTGGCCCGGCTTGATGATAAAACATCAATATTTGTGCTGGCGCTAACTGGTCACGAGTTCGTCCGATTTCGCTGTCTGGCATAATAAAGCCGGAGTGACTGGCCCCTGTTCCACCGTAAAAAGCACCGCCGTTGGGCTCATTCGCAAAACCTTGTGGTGGCTCAATCTCAAGGGTCCAAGTCGGAATTAAATCGGTGTATGCGAAATAATCGGCTGTCGTTGGAATACCGCTACCGACTTGATCGATCACTGGAAAATAGTTTGCGCCTTGCGCTTGGGTCGTACTTTGAAACTTCGAGGCCAAACTATTGGTAATAGCGTTGCGTCGGGTATTACTTGGTTGAGGGACAAATAAAACTCGAGAAAAAGAGTGTGTATCTTGATAAAAACGCAGTCGATTTCTTGGCCCCAGTTGTGCAGCAGCCAATAGCGCCTGAGTCTCGGACTCGGACTGCGCCGAAGGCCCACCGTAAATCAAGCTCGATGGAGTACTGTTATCAGGTTGAACGCCGAAAAACACGGTACCATTCCGGTTTAAATCCACACCATTGAGACGATCACCTTCAGTTGATAACACCTCATCAACATTCGGCATATTTTTTCGACGCATCCGCCCATCTCGTGGTTGGGCAAACTTTTGAGCTGGCGACGAGCTGGCATTAGTACCCGGCGTTTGAGTCACTTGTGTTGGGAAGCGCTGAGTTTGTAAAAAACCATCGACATTCATCACTGGTAAAATGACAATGTTGGTATTGTCTAACAAATACTGAACAACACTCTGATCGTTTTTCTTTTCAGCTAACTGCTCCATTAACTCAGTAACAACTTCTGGACTTTGCCACTCACGAGCGTGAATCGTGCCATTAATAAAAAATGCAGCTTCAGTCTGACCGTTATTCGTTTGATTATCAGCATCACTGAATAAGTAAGCATAAATATCACGACTATTCTCAGTTTGACCTACAATCGTGCTGCTAATTTCTGCGTGAGTGACGGCCAACGATTGATGTTGACTGTGCAGGCTATCGTAAGTTCGAAAACCATCTACCGCGGTAAGCGAGTCCACAGGTATTGGTACTGGATAACCAATAGCTAACTCATTACTTGAATTGGTGTTTTCAGTATAATTTAAAACTTCTGCTCGGCTTGTGTTAGCAGTGATTAATGCCATAGAAACCAAGGCTGCGGCAGCCTTGAACTTTGTTGTTATTGTAACCATGACGCAACCTCCGCTCTCATATCACTGTACTGAATATACCCTTTGTCCAAAATATCCTTTAGTACCGCTCTTGACTCTGAATTATCAGTCAGCTTTAGTACCAACAAGTTGTTTGCAGTAAATGTTCTCGAACTTTTATTGTGCTTGAGGTTATTCACTATGACCGAATAATCAGGGTGCGTTTTATTCACTCTCGATATCGCTAATGCACTGCTCGCACCCAACGCTGCATCCGATAGGTTTGAATATAAGACATGATTATTTCTTACGCTTGATGCTAATTGCCCATACTGAATAATCGCTTGTGATGCCAAGTCTGTTTTGCCGTTGATTTGCTCACTCAATAACGCTTCTTGTTCAGCGTCACTAAAAAAACGATGCAACTGGGTCAATAGTTGATGTTTATGTGGTGAGCGAATTGATGCGTTAAGTACTGCTTGAGCAGCCTCAAAGTCACTCGCCTCTTCAGCTATCGTTTTTAATAACAGTAAACTTTGCTGAGCTCCGTCACCGACTTCAATGGCTTCACGATACCCTTTCACCAGCAAGTGGGTTGTCGTTGGCGTTAATTGAGAATGTGTTATTAATAGCTGTCTAGCCGCTTCCGTATCTACTGCAGAGCCCATGCTTTGACGGACAAAAAGTTCAGGAGATGTCGATAACTGTGAGGACAACTGTTGCTTTTGTGTATTAACATCATGCAAGAAAAGCTTATGACTAGCCAATGAAGCCACATCAAAAACAGGGGTCGCTATCGGGCCTTCTGGATGTTTTTGATAGGCCAGAGGTTTATGCTTGGATGCTTCGCGTAAGAAATCCAAGTCACTTTGGGCAACTGATTCTAGGCTGGTTTGCTGAACTTTCTGATAGAGTAAATAATCTTTTTCTAAAAAACTTTTACCCGTTAAGTTTAGCTCGTGACCTTTTTGCCACTGTTCGTCACCGCTTTTTACCTGCGCTACCTGGCGATCAGTATAAAGCTGACTAGAAGGAACTTCCGAGAGCAGCAAAGGCCCTTTTTCAACGCTATGGGCCTGACTCGCCAAGAGCAAGCTCAACGGTATAGCCAGCGCCTTCATTGTTCGATTTATCATACAGTTACCTCAAAGTACTATTTACATAACTCCACTAGTTTAGACCACTTCCAACCCTGTAAGTTTTGCATTTACGTGAGTTTTTTAGGGTCCAAAATACGCGCTAATTCTTTCTTCGACAAGTTCGTTAACTCGACAGCTACATCCAGAATGCTTCGCTCTTCCTTACGTGCTCTATAAACCACTTCAGACGCCTTTTCGTAACCTATTTCAGGCGCTAGTGCCGTCGCTAAAATCGCATTCTTGCTTAACTGCTGTTCCAAGAAATCTGTGTTCGGCTCAAAATCATTAATGGTCACAGCAATTTGTGAAGCCGCATTGGCGGATAACTCTAGCGACTGATGCAAGTTATAAGCAATCATTGGCAACATGACATTTAACTGAAAATTTCCGGCCTGAGCACCAACAGTTATGCTGGTGTGATTCCCCATGATCTGAGCAGCCGCCATGGTTACCGCTTCAGGCACAACAGGGTTCACTTTACCCGGCATGATGCTGCTACCCGGTTGAATCGCTTTTAAGCGAACTTCACCTAACCCGCTGACGGGGCCACTATTCATCCAACGCAAATCATTACTGATTTTCATTAACGCGGTGGCAAGCGTGTTTAAAATCCCTGAAACGGCAACACTGTTATCTTGTCCCGCGATACTGGCAAAAGCATTGCCAGACTTCTTGTAAGGAAGTCCCGTTTTCGACTTTAAATTTTTAGCAAATTGCGCTCTGAACTTTTTAGAGCTGTTAATCCCTGTCCCAATGGCTGTCCCGCCTTGTGCCAATTCACTGATTTGAGGAATGATGTTCTTAAGATTCTTTAAGGACAGTTCTATCTGGTAAGCCCAAGCAGAGAGTTCTTGCTGCATAGTTAAGGGCATCGCATCCATCAAGTGAGTGCGGCCTGTTTTGACCACTGATTTCAGTGATTGCCCTTTTGCATTAATGACATTAATCAGTTTCTCAAGCGCTGGTGTTAGCTTTTCAACGAGGTGTTCCGTCGCCATCATTGAAATAGCCGTCGGGATCACATCGTTACTGCTTTGGCCCATATTAACGTCATCATTAGGGTGAATGCTGGTACGTTTGTTTGACGCTAAATGGGCCACGACCTCATTCACATTCATGTTAGTACTGGTACCGGAACCCGTCTGAAAGACGTCAATGGGAAAGTTTTGCTGGTTGATTAAATCATTGCGCAATAACTGTTTAGTTGCTTTAACAATGGCCTCGGATTTGGTTTTTGATAACTCACCAAGCTCACGGTTTGTTTCAGCGGCCGTTTGCTTGATGAGAATAATTTGTCGAATAAAGTCAGGTGGGAGGGTTAGAGAGCTGATCGTGAAATTATTGACAGCTCTTTGGGTTTGCGCGGCATATAAAGCATCTTTTGGAACCTTAACGTGTCCCATGCTATCTTTTTCTGTTCGAAAGTTTTTAACGCCAGTTTTGTTAGCCAAGGTAGCCTCCTTCTATTGAATGAAGTCAAAGTGATGCCCACCGTTCAGCTGCTGATTAAAAATGCGGGGGCACCTCATCACTTGGATTAAAGGGTTTATTCGGAAGATGAGCCTCAATATCTTGTATCTTATCGCCAATCATCGAAAACCTAGCTTGCATTAATCGTATAACTTCGTCTTGTTTAGTGACGATACGGTTCAGTTGTTCAATCGTATCGTCCTGAAAAGCAGCTTTGGTTTGAAGCTCATCTATCTGATGTTGTAAAGATTCCAGTGTACTCATTGTTACCAGTTGGTGAGATTAGGCTTCCTCAAGTTTTACCATGCGGGTACCTAAAATAAAAGCAACAATGCCAATCGCTAATAAAATTGATACAGGAGTCATCATTTCGCTGTAACTAAAGTCCCGCCAAATAGCGCCCTCAAAGGCCACAATAGCCCACTTAACCGGACTAAAATTACTGATCGCCTGCATCCAACCCGGCATCACAAAAAGCGGTATCATGGCACCGCCAATCATTCCCATCATGACCAAAAACGCATTGGTAATACCCGCCACTGAACGCTCGGTTTTAGCCATAGATGCGAATAACATCATAAGCCCGACAAAACAAACACCCGACGCAATCGCCGCGATGATTAATTTTGGTAAATTAAATCGCACTCCTAGAATAAAGTAAGCAACTACGAACAGCATCGTAACCACAGCTATTTGTGCGGCAAAACAACCGAGCGCTTTGCCCGCGACAATTTGTGTGCGACTAATGGGCGCGACAATTAAGCGGTTCATTGTTCCAAGCGTTTTTTCTTGTACTAAACTGATGGCAAAGCCAATAACACACCCCATGATCGCCCAAATAACGCCCTGTGGAATAGTAATGGCGTAAGCATTCTTTGGTCCCGAACGCTTCACCACTTCTTCTTGCTTTGTAACCTTTAGCGGCATCATCGGATTAGCGTCACCGCTCGCCCCAAAACTTAAGCTCTGACCATTGCTCGTTTCTTGATCCGTTAGTTGCTTCATTTTTGGCAAATAATCACTCAATAAAGACTTCCATTCATCGGGAATATCGTCGCTCTGCTGTATTTGTGAGATTGAGGCATCCAATTGCTCTGACATTGCCATAGGATCTGAGAAAGCTTGTTCAAAGCGCTTGATTCCAAGTTTCATCAATGACCCTTCAAGGTAACCGGCCTCAGCTTTGCGAGAAGGATCGATACCAACAAGAATTTCTGGCGGGTTACCTGAAAACACACCTTTGTAATCATCGCCAAAACCGGCTGGGAGGATAAAATAAGCCACTCGCTTACCGCGACGGACTAGGTCTTTGGCTTTTTCTTCCGTGGCCAACGTAACGCTAAATTCTTCAGCAGCTTCTATATCCGCAATAAAAGCTTGCGAATACTCGGTTTGATCGAGATCAACCACAGCTACTTTTAAAGCTTTAGAACCGCTGCCGCCACTTGAAAAGATTGAACCAAAAATAAAAGCAAACACAAGTGGGAACACAAAGGTAAAAAACACTGCCATTTTATCCCTAAAAAGCAATTTAATATCCTTCTTCATCAAAGCGATAATTTTTTTCATACAGTAACCCCTTAGTCCCTAAGCTGTCTGCCGGTTAAGTTTAAAAATACCGTCTCAAGATCTGGGCGATTCATAGAAATATCGTAAACACGATCGGTCGATTTTAATGCCTGAATTAAATCTTGAGAGACATCCCCGGATTTGAATTGCTTAATACCTTGATCCGAACTGATACTAATTTGAGTGTCGCCACCATGACTTTTAAGCAACTCATCAACCGTTCCTAGCGCTAATAACTGACCGTGATCGATGATGCCCACTTGATCGCAAAGTTTTTGCGCTTCTTCCATATAATGAGTTGTGTAGATAATCGTTTTGCCGAGTTCTTTAAGTTCCAAAACATTATCAAACAACTTATTTCTCGACTGTGGATCAACGCCAGCTGTCGGTTCATCCATAAAAATATAATCCGGATCATGTAACAAAGATGCGGCTAAATTTAGACGTCTTTTCATACCGCCAGAAAAACCTGACACCCGATCATTTGCGCGCTCCTGCAAGCTCACAAATTCTAACGCCCAATCCATACGATCACTTAAATCTTTGCTTGGGATATCATAAAGTGATGCGAAAAAACTGAGATTATCAATGGCGGTTAATTCTTCATAAAGCGCAATACTTTGTGGAATTAAGCCAATTTTATAGCGGGCTTCTTTCGATTGAGGATTAAGTCCAGCGAGACTAACCGAGCCTGAGTCACAGTCAATCAACCCAGTCATGATAGAAATACTGGTACTTTTCCCGGCACCGTTTGGCCCGAGAAGCCCAAAGATTTGCCCCTGTTGAATATCAAGCGAAATGTCGTTGACGGCATGGATACTGCCAAAGTGTTTATGTAAGGCTTGAACTTGAATCATTCCTTTTCCCTGTCGTTATTTATTGCATCTAATTTACATTAGATGCTTTTAAAAAGGAAAAGGTTTAGTTGCAGGATAATTTACCAATTAAGAGAAGCAACAGCGCTTAGCTTTAGTACCACTACCGCAAGGACACGCTTGATTACGGTTGATTTTCTGAGAGACTTTCGGCTTAAAATCACCGTCCGTATAAAACCATGAGCCATTGTCTAGGATGAAATTCGAAACCTCATGAAAAGTATGCAATTTATCTTTGTCGATAAAGCTTGCCTTAAACTCCACAGTCCCCGACGTGCCATGCTGGGAGCTAGCAATTACTTCTAAATGACACCAGCGAGTAGACTTAGCACTTGCCGTTAACTCTTCGGGACTAACGCTCCCTCTGAAGTCTTGATGATGAGTGTCGTAGATGTATTGCCCCAAACCGAAATAGTAAGCACTGTAACGTGACCGCATTAACTGCTCAGGCGTTGTAGCAACCTCTTTACCTTGATGCAAAGGCTGGCAGCACTCCTGATAGTCAAGGAGCGTGCCACTAACACTTTTACCGCAAGGACATAAGCTTCTCTGCATAATCAATTAGATCTCAACTGACAAATCATTCCACTCAGGATTGCTCGATTCTATAAGAGTAACTTTCCATTGCCTTCTCCAAGCCTTTAGTTGCTTTTCTCTTCGCAAACAATCATTAATATCATTGGATGATTCAAAATAAACTAACTTCTTTACTTGGTACTTTTTTGTAAACCCTTCGACCAGTCCTTTACGATGCTGGTAAGCACGCTTTACCAAGTTTCCGGTCACGCCTATATAAATAACCCCGCCTTTTTTAGAAGCCATAATATAAACGTAGTACTCCTTCACACAAAAACTTCCTTATCTTAATTTCAAGATCCTGAATCAAGTTCAGGATGACAGTAGTCGCTTCCTGCTAAGGGATGTCATCCTGACGAAAGTCAGGATCTTATTCCTTATAACTTCTACGCTTCCGGCAACTCACAATACCCAAACATACAACGCGCTTTAATGACTTCACGAATTTCTTCTGGTAACTGCTGCTCCCAGTCGCCCTGCCCCAGCGGGATTTTTGTCGCAATATGACGCGCTGAAATATGGAGGTTTTCATCATTCCAGTTTTCGATTGGCGCCAATAGTCGGTTATAGGTTAAATGTTTTAAAAGGTACTGAGCATTATCATCAACTTCAACGTTATCCAGCGTTATTAGCTTGTTATCGCGTCGGGTTGGATAGACGTAAACATTGGTATTGCCAGAGAATAACTTTCCCATTGCTTCCAAGATTCCGCCCTCGAGACCTTTGTAGTACTTCGCGTCAAACAGCTGGTCAAAGTCTAAAATGCTGAGAACAATACCGATCCGATTTTGCGTATAGCGACGCATCCATGAACGTAACCTAAAGAAACGGAGGTAATCTGAGATCAACACGTTATAACCCAGTTTATTGAGCAAGTCGACACGCGCTAAAAAGTCCGCATCCTCAGTTTCAACGTCGCTGTCCAATTCGGCCATGGTAATCTCAGCGACAGTACACACCTTGTCACTCTCTACGCCATCTTCCTCCAAGAACTGCTTCATCGCCGCCTCGGTCATATCGACATGGACTTTGGTGGGTGGCTTAAAAGAGCCCCGAATAACTAAGACGTCTTTCTTTCGGAGCAAGCTCATCGGCACTTCTGAGCTACCTTTTGCGTCGAACATGACAGCACGGCAACACCAAGAGCGAACCAAGTGCAGGTTCATCAGGCGGTTTTCGACATCACTAAACTGATGTCCTGAAAAGTGGATCAAATCAATTTCAATACGCTTCTGACCAAACGGATTGATCAAATTATCGAGTAACGACTCGATAAACACTTTAGGAGCCTGGTTATAGTTGAAAGCACCATAAACCACATTAACACCTAAAATGCCTAAGGCCTCAGATTGCTCACGATTGGTATCATCCAGCATGCGCACATGCATCAATATTTCGCTGGCTGGTGCGCCAGGCTCAAGCTGTAGACGAATACCAATCCAACCATGGCACTCATTTTTCTGACTGTAGCTTTTAGCAGTTACCGTCGCCGCGTAGCTGAAATACAATGTTTCTTGCGAGCGCACCGCGTCTAAACGCTTACGCAATAAATCATACTCATAATCCAGCATCTGCTCTAAGCGCTCACGACTCACATAACGCCCCGCTTTGCCGTAAATATCATCGCTCACCTGCATGTCGTAAGCGGACATGGTTTTGGCTACGGTACCAGCAGCCGCGCCCGCAGAGAAGAATTGCCGAGCGACTTCTTGGCCTGCGCCAATTTCTACGAATGTCCCGTACTGCTGGTCATTTAAATTAACCGCTAAAGCTTTCTGCTCTGTTGTTAGGTTTTTGTCGTGCTCTATCATTCTTTGTCCGGATTGACTTTAAAGTGCTGCATTAACTCTTTAATGAATTGTGCCATAGTTTGCGTCATTAAGACAAAGTCGGCATCCAGTCGTGCCAGCTTGTCCTGAGAATCAATATCATCATTCTCTTTCACTAGCTCATCCTCAAACTTGAGGCTTTTGAGCAGCAAGTCGCTAGTCAGTACAGCGCTAAATTCATCGGCACGTCGAAGGCCCATTTTTTGCACCCAGAAACCATCTTCTATTAACTCTTTGACCAGCTCTAAATCTTGCTCACCTTTAATCTTTACCACTCGGTCATCTTTAGGATCTTGAAGGTCAAACTGCCCTGTTAACTCAAGGTCGTCCGGTAACTCGCCCAGTACCCACTGGTTCATGATAGCTCCTGGACTTTCTTCGCCCATAAGACGCACGGCACCGAGCGAGCCTAGCGATTCAATTAGTAGCTCAACAAAGGCATCAGCCGCACTCGCGCTACTGGCATTAACCACCAGTAACTCATGGCGCGTATCAATATAACCTTGAGTATGACTCGACTTTGTAAGTGCCTTAGGCTTAAGTAAACTCAAGATATCATCTTTGAGGTTTGCTTTTTCTTTACCGTAAACTTTTCGGCCTTCAGCGTCTTCAATCTGGCTTACTCGATCTTCAAGCGACTCTTTGACCATACTTGCTGGAATGACCTTTTGTTCTTTACGCATAGAGAGCAGAAAAGCTCCATTAGCCGCATACACCAGCCCTTCATAGCCACGTCCTAACGGCGAAACCCAACCAAAAGCATCAGTCTCTTGACGCCCTATATCTTTAAACGACTGATTTTTAAGAAGTTCCTCTAAAGATTCTGGAGAATGCTCAAATTCTGAGCTGAGGTAATAGATAAAACAGTTTTTAAACCACATAAGACTAAGCCACCATCAATTAGACTGCGTATTATGCCAAAACCCGCAGTTGATACTAGCCATCTTTGACCCTTTTTCGATTAATTTCCAAGAATCCACGTGAGTCAGGTTTAAAATTGATAAATCACCCCCATTAGAGCTTCTTAGACACCTTTGATGGAGACACTATGTCAACGACAGACTTTTCAACAACAGAAGCTAAAGCTTCATACGGTATCGGCCTCCAAATGGGCCAGCAAGTAAGCGGAGCCTTCCCAGGCGTTACGATTGATGCCGTTATCGCTGGTATCCAAGACGCCTTTTCAGGCAACGAATCCCAAGTTTCTAACGAAGACTTAAATGCAGCTTTCCAAGAAATTCAGAAAGTTGTTGAAGAAGAAAACGCCAAAAAAGCGAAAGAGTTCGCTGCTGAAGGCGAAGCTTTCTTAGCTGAAAATGCTAAACGCGACGAAGTTACTGTGCTGGATAGCGGTTTACAATACGAAGTGATCACAGAAGGTTCTGGTGACGTTCCTACCGCGGAATCAACCGTCAAAACTCACTATGCAGGTACTTTGGTCAATGGCCAAGAGTTCGATAGCTCTTATAAGCGCGGCGAACCAGCAGAGTTCCCTGTTGGTGGCGTTATTCCAGGCTGGACAGAAGCACTACAGAAAATGCCGGTCGGTTCAAAGTGGAAGTTATACGTTCCTTATAACCTCGCCTACGGTGAACGTGGTGCGGGCGGCGCAATTGGCCCATACCAGGCGCTAGTATTTGAAATCGAATTATTAGATATTGTTGCCTAATAACTCTGTTTCGAGCATTAAAAAAGGTGAGCTAAGGCTCACCTTTTTTTAGACTAGCGGTATTAACGACATCGAGCAGGTCTGTGTTTTTCATCAACGGTACCGCCCGTACAATCCCAATAAGTAATATGGCCATCTTCAAATACTGGAACATACACAATCGTTTGTGGACCATAGCCTAACCGTTGATTTCTGAAGAATACCGTCATCACACCATCATTAACCACGATCTTCTCAATCGCCGAGTTGCCATACTCTTCCGCGGCTTGAATGTTCTCATAGCCGTTATCCAAGTCTTCAACATCAGCACCAAGCATTAACGCTTCCGTAATCTGTACTTTCACCGCTTCAGCAGCATACATTCCCGCTGACGTCTCAGCTCTAATCGTATAATCTTGATAAGCAGGAATAGCAACAGCAGCCAAAATACCGATCACTGCGACAGAGCTGGTCGAACCCAATCCAAGGAATAAATCAGTACCGCCATTCTCAAAAGTAAACTCAATGCCAAGAATGTCTTTATCCGAACGAATATTGAAACCTATCGCTCCTTTTTCTGGGAACCCTAACTCATCCGCTGTCGGCAGCGCCAGCAAATCGATATTTGCACCCGTTAGATCCGACAAAATGATCAGCAACTCGGCATAATAATGGTAACTGCTACGCGATAAGCCATCGACTGATGCAGTAAAGCCAATCAGGGTGCCTGTTGGGTCATAGCCCTGACTCTCTTCGAACCAGTTAGCAATACTGACATCCGCGCCACGCTTTTGTCTTTCCAACAATAACTGTGGCACTGAAGCGAATATTACTTGCTGACCTTCAATGATCCAGAAAATATTTTCTTGGTAGTTTGCCATC
Source organism: Kangiella marina (assembly GCF_039541235.1). NCBI lineage: Bacteria > Pseudomonadati > Pseudomonadota > Gammaproteobacteria > Kangiellales > Kangiellaceae > Kangiella > Kangiella marina. The sequence continues at coordinate 641,468 of NZ_BAABFV010000001.1, forward strand.
AAAGCTGGTGCAAAATTTGAACTTCCACCTGACTGAGCAGCAAATCCCTTTTTTCCACCAAGCGGCGCTAATGATAAGTGGTGAACAACCGTCGAGTTCTTCTGGTAAGTTTGGTACTCAACCTTTGCGGCATCTTGAGCTTGTGCTTTTTTTAGCAAAGCCTCGATGTTGCCCTTGTTATACGTCACCGCTGCAAAAGTGCCTACGGCATCACTGAACACGGTGACTTCAGGACCGAAAGTATTCAGTAGCGTTTCAAGGCTAAGGCCAAGTGCCTTTTCCATGTTGCTGTTGATCTCCTGCCAAGACTGTACGTCCTCAATACCGGCTGTATGTAACTTACTGACTAGCTTCTCAGTCTCCATAGCCGTTGGAATCGAAATCACAGAAGCCCACTTCGGCGTGCCTACAGACTTAACGGTCACCTTGTTCTCAACTGCTGGCAAATATCGCTCACCATCATCTGATGGCATGTCAAGAAGCAGCTTAAGACGTGTTTTACCGCCAGTAACGCCATAACCAAACGCTAGACCATTCGCTTTATCCACACCAAGCTCTTTCAACTTCTGAATTTGCTGAGGCTGCATTCCCATCTGCATAAACGGCATCGCATTCTTCGGGCTTGCCCAGACAAATAACCCTTGGTGACTCGCATCAATATCCTGTTCTAAGGTCAACATTTCATGCTTATCGTTCGGCTTAATAGTGGCCGCAGCATTTTCAAGACTGGTGATTGAGACACCCATACCACTGATCAGTAAAAAGCGTTGATTGCTGGCATCGTAGCTGTAATAGACCGCAGCGCCCGGGCCGAAGCCTATGACGCCTTTAGCAGCATCATCTTGTGGCATATGATTTGCATTTGGAATACCGCTTATCAGATTGACCAGAGCCTCATTAAAGCTTGTCTCATCTTGGTAATCTAAACGAGTACCCGTCAATATCACCGGTTGGCCATTTTGACTGACAAATGCCAGTTCTACCGGCCCAGTGGTGTGCTCAACATAAAATTCGGCCAAGCTTTTAGCCGGATCTTGCAGTTTGCTAATGATATTCTCTTGCAATCCCTGCTGTATTTGCTGAACGACTTTGACATGCTGTTCATTGCCAAGTGCATATTTGAAGCTGTCCTCTTTCGCCGAAAAGCCCGCCCAAAGGTTAGGCGCTCGCACATAAGCCACGGTATTTTGCGGTAAAGAACCGTATAACCAGGCACTGGTCGTTAAGCTTTCCACCTTAAAGCTTGGTTTAGCAACACTTTTCTTATCGCTGTCAGAACAGCCTGAAATGATCAGTCCCCACGCTAGCGCTGCAAACAGCACCTTCTTAATTGATACTTTATTCTTATTACTCGTATTCATGAAATCCTCTGCATTACTTTTGTCGATGTCCTTAAGGGAATTGCCTTATAAAATCACGAGCTAGTTTATTATCCTGAGCAGAATATCTCAATCAGATATGCTTTCATCTAAGCCTAAAATTCACATAACATTCAGTATCGTGCCGTAAACTAACACTTAGAAACAATAGAAATTTGCTTCTTGCCGGATTATTCCCTAACGTATTAACCACTTTTAACCAAGGCAGTGTATTTTGAAATCATCATTTAAAGTTGTTGTTATCGCGTTCTTTTTATTCATGTTACAAGGTTGTGGCTTTCAGTTCTGGTACAACCGTATTGCGTGGGTATCCACTTGGTATGCCGATGACTACGTCACTCTAAGCAGTGCCCAAGAGGAACGCATTGAGTCACTGGTTGAACAACATGCGTATTGGCACCGAACCACACAGTTACCCCGTTACAACCAATTCATTGATGATGTCATTGCCGATCTCAATAATAAAACCGTCGCGGAAAACTACGACAGCTATGGCGAACGCTTGCTTAGTTTTTACTACACGATTCTGGATAAAGTGCTTGATGATGCGGTCAATGAGCTGGCGCAATTAAATGACGAACAGGTTGATGAGTTAATGGACAATATCAACGCTTCTGCACAGAAAGAACGCCAAGAATTCTCCAAACAAACGTCAGAAGAGCGTCGAGAGAAGGCTATTGAAACCACTATTGAGTCATACCAAGAATGGTTTGATGACTTAAGCAGCGAGCAAGAAACATTGATCATAGAGTTAGTTAACAAGATACAGCCTACGACCGAACTCAGGCTGGACTATTTAAAAGAATGGCGTAATGCGTTCTCGCTTGCGCTAGCTGAACGCCAATCAGAGTCAGGCCAAAAAGCCTTGCGCAGCTTGTTACGTAACCCTCGCCAACTGCGATCTTCTGAACTCATTAAACTGTCTGATGCGAATGATGCCTTACGCAAAAAGATCCAGTTAACGCTATTTACGACTCTTTCAGACGAACAAGTTGAACACTTTATCGAATACCTTAACGAGTACCGCGAGGACTTTTCAGAGCTTGTACAAGACGCCGATTAAACGACGCCTTTGAGATAAACGTAGCCTAAGCTGATAGCAATAGCTAAACCAAAGCTGATCAAGGTTCCAATTAAGATATATTCGGTTAAACGGCGATCATGAGCTTCTTTCAGATCGCCAAACCTGAACACTGATTTAGCGGCCAATAAAAAGCCAACCCCTTCCCAATGTCCGGTCACAATAAACACAAAGATAAATAAGCGTTCCAAAAATCCAATGTAGCTTCCTGCGTTCGCCAGAGAATGATTGGTCTGTCCTGGATCGTCGATGTTGACCGGTGACCAGCGTGAAATTAAAACCTTAATAACAATCGACGACACTCTGGTGATTAACAGCAAGGTAATAGCGAGCAGCCATAACTGCTCGACCGCAATAGAAAATTCGTAAAGCTCAGGGAAGTAATACCCCACCACAGCCACGATAATCCCTACGTGTAACAACTGGTCCATGATAAACAAGCTACGACGGTTAAAGAATAACGACTGTTCTTGGCGGATATACCGATTACTGACCGACTTAAAACCATCAATCACATAGTGCGAAACGACTAACACCAACCACCCCAGCCAATATTGTGGAGCAAATGCAAACGCCATGGCGTAAAGCACAGCATGCACTAAAGAGTGCAACACAAGCTTATTTGAAACAAACGCTCGCTGCTCTTTATCCTTGATCCAAGACATCGGCTGAATCAAGAAATCTGCAACTAAATGCGCCATTAGTAGTTTTAATAATAATAAGGTCATTGTTTACTCTGTACGTTTACCATGATGACTTGATAGTGCAGCTAACCGCTCTTTTATTGCTGCACGATAATACTGCTCAGTTTCTTTAATTGCTTCAAAACCCGCTCGAGAAAGGCGCTCACTAACCCGGCTTTGTGGTATCGACAATAGCGTTGCAATCTCCTGCTGGGTCGCTTGCGGGTGCTGCAAACTTGCCATCACCACTTCTGCACGGGTTTCAGACCAATCATCCATAGTCAGCAAAGCTAATTTGAGGAATAGATTAAACGCTTTGTCCAAGTCTTGCCAGGGTGTTTTTATCGCAAGTGTCTGTTTTTTGAGCGAATCGAACTTTCGGCCAGAATATGCAAACGCCTCACCGTTAGATTGCAACACTTGCTCAGCTTCATGCTCTAAAGCACCCACCCCAATCGCGATACGAACATCAAGCTCTTTAAAACGCTTAATAGTCGCTTTTAACTTTAGCGATATCGATAAGGCATCACTAGGATCTTTAAGCAAAAGCTGGAAACTATCGCCACGATACACCTGCCACATTTTTGGATGATCACCGCACTCACCCAGTAACTCCTTGAGCGCAGATAACCAATCATTCGTCTGCTCATAACCTTGAGAATTAACAATATCACCAGTTATAACTGCTACTTGCGGCAGACCATTAATTATTGTTTCTGTCTTTTCACTCATCACAACGTCCTCACCCTCGACCGCTAGGCTTTGCTAGATCACCTATCACAGAAGATTGTCACCTCAAAAAACTAGCACCTCATAAAACTGGCACCTCAGGAGAACGCACCTGCAATTACGCGAAATAGCGTATAACTTATTTTATACGCCATAAAATGTATATTGTCAATATATACGCAATTATAAGTATATCAAGGTTCAAGACAATATCGATAGGGGTTAAAGTAAAAAAAGTCTATGAAGGCTGAAACAGAGAGGTTCAGCCAAAGAAGGGTACAAAGGATACGTCAGAGTAACTCTAATTCTTGTGAGTGAGCGTTGGGTAACCTTTAATCCTTTACTTTCATCTGCACACTCAAAACATCGCATGGAGCACCATGAAGCACACCGTTGGCGGTTGAGCCTAACAGCAGCTCCCAACCGTTTTGCCCGTGAGTGCCGATAGCAATTAGGTCACAACCCTGCTCGCCTGCAAATTTTTTGATGACGCGGGACGGCTTGCCGATTTCGATATGCTGCTTACTTTCTGAAATACCGAAGTGTTTACCGAGCGCTTCTAACCGCTTCATTTTAGCTTTCATAGCTTCCTGCTCCAGCTCTTCGGTATTGACCACCACGGCTCCAAATGGCGCTCCCGCCCATAACCCAGCGTCAATCGGCTCGGCCACATGCAGCAACTCTAAAACACCGCCTTGAGCCAAGACATTTTGAGCTTTCTTGATGACCTTTTTGCTTTCTTTGCGTAAATCGACCGCAACCACAATATGGTTATACAATGACATAATTAACTCCTTGTTAATAAAGTCTATGCATAAACTGTAGCACAGCAAATCGAGGAAATCTTGCTTTGAATCAAGCTTTTAAAGCAAGGAACAGACATAAAAAACGCCCAGTTAAGGGCGTTTAAAACCAGCGGTTATTCTACTTCGCAAAATCCTTCAGGGCCTGCCCCGTTAAACGATAGCCGAGCCACTCTTTTTGGGGCTTAGCCCCAATAGCGTCATAGAAGTTGATAGCCGGCTCATTCCAGTCAAGAACTGACCAGTCTAGGCGCTGACAGTCATTATCAACGGCAACTTTAGACAGGTGTTGCAGTAAACCTAAGCCGATGCGCTGGGCTCGAAAAGCAGGTTTCACGAACAGGTCTTCAAGATAAATACCGTGCTTGCCGAGAAATGTTGAATAGCTGTAGAAGTAAAGAGCAAAACCCGCGGCCTGCCCATCGGTTTCAGCGATTAAGCAGTGTGCTTTGGGTTGTGGCGCAAACACTGTTGATTCAATATCAGCAACCGTCGCAACCACTTGGTCTGACATTTTTTCATAGTCAGCCAACTCTTTAACAAACTCCAGGATAAGCGGCGCATCTTCACGCACCGCTTCCCGAATAACGAAGTTACTCATTAACTTTTATACTTCTTAAACTCGTTACTATACCATTCAAATTGGTTCGCCGTTTGCTCACCCACCGTGGTCATTTTGCTCACGATGTAAATGGTTACCATAGCAATGATAAAGCCAGGCAGTAACTCATAGAGTCCAAACAAGGCAATGTCCGTATTGTTACCGATGTAATCCCAGATCAATACCGAAGCACCACCGGCGATAATACCGGCCAACGCCCCTTGACGAGTCATATGCTTCCACAGCAATGACAGGATAATCACCGGACCAAAGGCCGCACCGAATCCAGCCCACGCTTGTCCAACAAGGTTAAGAACATTCTTGCTCTCGCCGAGCGCGACCCAGATACCAATACCAGCCACTAGAATCACCACAAAACGGTTCACCCAAACCAGCTCTTTTTCCGAAGCGTTTGGACGCATGTGAGGCTTATAGATATCTTCTGTTACTGAGCTTGAAACTGCCAGTAACTGCGAGTCAATGGTGCTCATTACGGCCGCCATAATAGCTGCCAGCAAGAAGCCTGCTAACCACGGGTTAAACAATGCTTGCGTTAATAATAAGAAGACTTTTTCGGCACCTGCTGACGTGTTTAAGGTTGCTACTTCTTCTTGAGTTAACAACTTATATTCACTCGCTGCGAAGTCACCACCGAAGTAAGCAATACCGGCGAAACCGACAAATACCGCACCGAGTACACAAACCGCCATCCACGTCATACCAATACGACGCGCTTGTGGCACTGTGTTGACGCTTTTAATCGCCATAAAGCGTGCCAAGATGTGAGGCTGACCAAAGTAGCCTAAGCCCCAAGCCATCAATGACAAGAAAGTAATCCACTTAAAGGCGTTATCAGCGTCAAACAAACCCGCTGTAAAGCTCGTTAAATGATCTTTGCCCATGGCTTCGCCAGCTTTTTGTACACCTTCAGTGATACCTGCCAGACCGTTGTACTCAACGAGTAATACGATTGGGGCAACCACTAGTGAAATCGCGATGATCAATCCTTGAAAAAAGTCTGTCCAGCTTACCGCTAGGAAACCACCAAGGAAGGTATAAGAAATAATAACGATTGTGCTGACTAATAGCGCGGTGTTGTAGTCGTAGCCAAAGCTTGACTCAAACAACTTACTACCGGCCACTAAGCCTGAACCGATGTAGTAACCATAAAAGACAATCATAACGACAACCGCAGCAATACGTAACCATTTACCACCATCGTGGAAACGGCCCGCGAAATAATCCGGTAAGGTTAACGCGTTGTCTGCAATCTCCGTGTAAGAACGAAGACGACCCGCAATAAACTTCCAGTTAATGTAAGCACCGATGATTAAGAATAGCGCTAGCCAAGACTCAGACAAGCCGGAGAAATAAATGGCTCCTGGGAGGCCCATCAGAATCCAACCGCTCATATCGGAAGCACCAGCACTCAAAGCTGTTACCGCGCCTCCAAGACCTCGTCCACCGAGCATGTAATCGCTAGAATCATTGGTTCTTTTATAAGCCCAAATACCGATGGCTAACATGAAAACAAGGTAAAGACCGAAAGCAATTTCGATCGGGCCAATGCTCATGCCCCAAAGTTCAAATAAAGCTGTACTACTAGAGTCCATACTACTCCTCTAATTTTAAGTTAGTTTGGCTCAGCAGCTCTTATATTGAGCGTATGTATAACGACCTATTCGGCAAAATATTGCTTAAGGTATTCTTCAAAGCTGAGACTGTCACTCTTCTCAATCACTTGCTGTTCAATGATCGACTTCTCAGCTTCTTTCGCAAACAAATCTTGTATTCGCGGCTCGACTGCTTGTGACAAAAACTGCTGCTGAGCTTTAGTTGAAAGCTCCATCGTGTAACCGAAATAGCCCTTACCACTACGCTTTATAGCGTCGTAGTAGAGTCCTGATAAGGTCTTTGATGGGTCGTTAGCCATCTCGATGGCTTCAGACAGTGCTTTCGTATAAGCACGCGTATGGTTACATTTATCGAGCAATACTGCAACCGGACGCATATCTTCAAAAATCTGCAAACTCGCCTCTTTTAGGGGTAAAGAGCGGTTATTTCGCAATAAATTCAAATCTGGCTTGCGCCCGTAATAAACCACGCGACGGAAGTTTTCATCATTTTCAGCATTCTCACGATCCGACTGGTTTTTACTTTCCTGCAATAAACAGAACAGCATAAAGATATCTAGGAAGTCGATTTGAGACTGACTGATCCCCAAAGGCTCAAACGGGTTTAGATCTAAAGAACGAACTTCGATGTACTGTACACCGCCTCGATTCAAGGCCTGCGTCGGACGTTCGCCACTATTGATAACGCGTTTTGGTCGAATCTTGGCGTAATACTCATTCTCAATCTGTAGCAAGTTAGTATTCAACTGACGATACTCACCATCAACTTCAACGCCCAGTTCTTGATAAAACTCATCAGGCGTTCGAATGGCGCGCTCTAACTCTGCCGTATATTCGTGTAAGTCATTGTGTCGTATTGAAAATTTGGCCTGAGCATTATTTTGGTAGCCTAAGTCACTCATGCGCAACGACGTCGAATAATCACCGTACATGGTGCCATCCGAGTCCTCGGTTAAGAAAGCACCGCCCCCACCCTTCATGAACGACTTACAAATCGCAGGCGAAGCCCCAAACAAATAGGGTAACAGCCAGCAATAACGCAGATAGTTACGAATTAAGCCGAGGTATTGATCAGAGATAAAGTCCTGCAACTCCGACGAGTCACCATGAAACGCCTGATAACTAGGCCAAAACTCATCAGGTAACGAAAAATTATAATGAACCCCAGCAATGGTCTGCATGTATCGGCCATAGCGATAACCCAAGCCACGACGATAAACATGCTTCATCATGCCCACATTTGACGAGCCATACTCCGCCAAGGGAACATCCTCCTCTCGGGTCATAATGCATGGCATACTCCCCACCCAAAGGACCTCTTCCCCCATGTGTTGGTAGATATATCGATGAATATCATCCAACCAGTGACGCGGCCCATCACGCTCATTGGTCACAGGTGTAATTAACTCAGGCAAAGCCTCAGAGTAATCGGTCGTAATGTATTGATTGGTTAAAGCAGAACCCCACTCTTTCGGGTGTGGTCTTGATGACAAATACCCATCAGGCGTGACTCGCAAACTCTCCTTCTCGATACCACGGTTGATCTTGGTCAAGGTTTCCGCAGCTTCACTCTCGATAAAGGATAAAGCAGCCCGGTTTAATTTAGGCTCAAACATATCTCACAGGCGGGATAGAAAATAGTTTGCTTACTATGCCACAGTGCTCGGCTATTTTGAAGATAAGTGTTTGTTATATAATGTATAGCGACTATGCATAGATTGGAATTGTCTATGGTTCGGTGGCATAATTCGGCATCGGACACATACTAATAACATGGAACCACAATGAAACTCCTACTCAAAGTAACTTTATTTATCGTCGTCTTGCTAGTGGTAATTCTTGGTCTACTGCAAATTGATGATGACTTGAAGCCGGAAACCAAAGCGTGGATGGAAAGAACACAAAACGTTGTAAACAAGGATAATGATGCCTATTTTTACTTCCTCGGTTTGATGGCTCCTGAGAAAGCAAATCCTATAGAGGTCGGTAAAGCAATCCACCAAAAAGCATTGGCGCAGCCTATTCCTCAAGTTACGGGTGAGCCTCAGTCAGAAAAGGATTACTTCAGTGTCTACCAAATTAATAATGGCCTAAAAGTACAACCCGATAGAATATGCAGAATATTTAACGCCACTTGTTTCCAAGAACTCGTAAATAATAAAGACAGCATTGACGAGATAATTCAAAACAACGCTACGTTACTACAGCGCTATCAAACATTCTTAGGCATGCCAGATTATCAACTCATGCACCCTATCGGTAATTGGCAAAGCATGCCCCGCTACCAACACTTGATTGAAGCCAATAATATCAGCCTAATAGCGCTATTAGCGGTTGAAGATGAAAATACCCTCAATCAGAAATACTCTCAGTTACTTAAACAGACGCGAGCAAAACTAGCTCAATCAGGCTCCCTGATAGAGAAAATGATTTATGTCGCGCTAGTAAATCATAATATTGAATTTTATAACCTACTACACATCAACAATATCACCGAAGCCCCTCAAAGCTTTACAAAACTATCCCCAGAGGAAAAAAGCTTAAAAAAGGTCATGGGGTACGAAACTTTGTCTGGCTCAGCGATGAGTAATCACTTTGAGTTTCCATGGTACTCACTTATTAATAAAGCTGTCATAAAGCAAAACATGATGCTTAACTACCGCTATGAGTTTGTTAGAAAATATAACGAGTTGAGTGTGCTTCCACCGCATCAACAACTTAAAGCTTACGATACAGAAAGGTATACGTCAGACGAGGTCAGTTTAATAAATAAGTACAGAAACTATTCGGGATGGATACTCAGTACAGTTGCTGACTCAGCTTATGACGACTATGTATTTAGAGTTTCTGATCTAGACGCGAAAATTGCAGTCCTCAATTGGCGTTTACAACAGCCCCATGATGCAGCCATTAATGAAGCGTACCTTGAGCAACACGATACAGCGAAACTAAATCCATACAAAACAGGCAGCTTCTTCATCAAAAAAGAACAATCAGACAAGCAAAAGCTTCTCTGCGTACCACTTGATATACATAGTGATCACAAAAACATAAGATGCGTACAACTATAAAAGGACAATACAGTGAGTAATAAAAACAAACCCTCTATGGCACAAACATTCATCGCCTTTATCTTTGCCTTCATTGGTTCAAAAGCCCTTTTCCACTTCATGGACTTCAACTACAGCTTATTCAAAGATCCTTTTGATATTGGAAAACTATTGATTGATATTGGAGTGTTTTTTGGCCTGTTCTTTATCGGCATGATGATTTATAACTTATTTTCAGCGAGAAAAGCATCATGAAAATTACCAAGAAGGCTTTAAGTATTGTTACATTTACTGTCATGTTGCCGTTTGCCGCTGAAGCAGCCACAGATTACAGACTGCTCATAAAAAGGGACCTAGAAAAACTCGTTGGGACATCCGAACTGTACACGGAGTTTGAAAAAAGCTCATGCGGGGATCTTTTGGATAAAGACTTCCCAAACCTAGTAAAGAAAATAAATACGTCAATCCAAGAAATAGAAACTGAAGTAAAGCCCCAATATCCAAAAATATGGCAAGAAGTCACCTCTGAAGATAGCAAAGCGAAGCAACAAGCTAAAAAGTGGGTATCACATAGAATAAAAAAAATTCCTGACCTAAGCAGCAACCAAGATTTTGGTTGCGGTGTGATTTTTGGTGAGCTACTCAGTTTTGGTTATCGCTTCGAAAGAGACCGCGTAAGCTTAATGATGCATATTCGCAATGCGTCAGAGAATCAATCAGAGCCAACGCCATAATGTTAACTTTATAAGATAGAATGGGTTAGGCTTGAGCCGTAACCCATCACGTATAAAGCAATAGAACCCATTCATTACAAGGAACTCTCATGGAAGCATTAATCAGTTTAATCATTGTAGTCATTCTACTTGTGTTACCACTAAAATTTGCCGCACAGTTTATCGGCGCCAAAAACACCGGCTTCTTTAACTGCCTCTTCGCCCTAATCGTCTCCGCCCTATTCCAGTATGGCGTATATCACTTTTTCCCAAGCTTAGACAACACCTACGGCTGGCTCGTCACCGTACCCGTCGCCGCCATTGCCTATATGCTTGTTCTAGGAACGACCTTCATAAAAGGCGTACTGATCGCCATCGTGCAGGTTATCTTAGCTGTGTTATTGACCGCTTTAGTCGCGAGTTTAATGGCGGGAGTATGATTAAATTATTTATCGTTTTCATATTGATAGTTTGCTCTCCTTTACTATATTCATCTGAAGATTGTTCTGTTGGGAAGCATTGTGAGCTAGAAGGAGTACTGGATTTACACTTTACTCCACCAGAATTTACAGCATCACTTACAGTCAGCAATGGCTGTATTCCCTTAGCTTTAGATCCTTCTTTTTATGAAAGACATAAGAAAATTAATGAGAAAAGGGTTGAGGTAAAAGGTATTACATATAAAGCACTCTCTGCTGAAAATCTTGTTACTTATGAACTACAAGGACGGCATGTTGGTACTTTATGTAATAGTGAAATTATACTGCTTGTTTCAGAAATCAACGTAATAAATGATTAAACGTAATTGGGGTAGCTAACTCCTACATAATAGCTAAGTACTATAAATGTTCATTTTCTTTGCATGCCCAAAGAAAACGAACCAAAAGAAAAGGCACCCCAGACGCTAGGTGCTTCGCACTCCCCCCGCTCAACAAAGTTACTCACGCGCCATCAAACTCGACATCCTGTCTCGTTTTGATTAAATTGGGCTATCCCTGCTCAATTTACGCTATAACTTTGCCTCACTCGGCTAGCTTTAGGGGGGGAATTGGAGCTAGCCTGACAATTAAGCAAACGTAGCCTCGAAAGAACGTTAGTGATTTCGAGGTTTTAAAATTAGACTTTTTAGATTCCCACCTTCGCCCGGAGGAAAGATATAGCTTTTGATACCGTTACTTAACGTAAAATCAGAATTTTTCTTTCTAGGCGCGGCGTATCAAGATTTTAAATGACGAGTTTACTAGTAGTAAATGAGTCACTTTAAAATCTTGATACAACAAAGCATAGGGAGAAAAAGGCGATTTTATCCTATGTGCTTACGGGCGTTGTAGAATATCCGCTGCCAAGCACCATCCTCTCTCCACTCATCCGGTCTCCACGAATTCTGCACCGTACGAGCGACACGCTCTGGGTGTGGCATCATGATGGTGACGCGGCCGTCAGTTGTAGTTAGGCCGGTAATACCGTGCGGTGAGCCGTTTGGATTGGCTGGGTAGGTGTCAGCGATATCGCCGTAGTTGTTGATGTAGCGAGCTGTGATTAAACCTGATTCGTTAACTTGCTGCGCGGCTTCGGCTGATGCGAATTGTGCACGACCTTCACCATGCGATACGGCGATTGGCAGGCGTGAACCTTCCATTCCTTGCGTAAATAACGATGGTGACTTTGCCACTTCGACCATGGCGAAGCGGGCTTCAAACTGCGCCGATTCGTTTTTGACGAAGTGTGGCCAGTGCTCAGCACCAGGAATTAATTCTTTTAAGTTCGACATCATCTGACAGCCGTTACAAATACCTAAGCTGAAGGTATCTTCGCGCTTAAAGAAGGCTTCGAACTCATCACGAGCACGGCTATTAAATAAAATCGACTTAGCCCAACCTTCACCAGCGCCGAGTACGTCACCGTAAGAGAAACCACCGCAAGCGACGGCTCCAACAAAATCTTTCAAGCTAACGCGTCCGCTTAAAATATCGCTCATGTGAACATCGATACATTCAAAACCAGCTTTGGTCATGGCCGCCGCCATTTCGAGGTGACTGTTTACACCCTGCTCACGCAAAATAGCGACGCGAGGTCGAACACCACCGTTAATAAAGCTTGCGGCAATGTTTTCGCTTACATCATAGGTCAGTTGTGGCTGAATACCGGGGTTGTCCAAATCAAGCTTTGATTGATACTCTTCTTCAGCACATTGTGGGTTATCACGTAGCTTCTGCATGTGATACGTCAGTTCCGACCAAATCGCGCGTAAATCTTTCATGTCGCGCGACATAATGTCTTGGTCATCCTTGGTCACGCTGAAGGTTTTGGTTTCTGCTGGCACGCCAATGAAATGGCTGAACGCATCAACACTGTGTTCTTTCAGTAAAGCTTCAACTTCTTCACGCTTAGAAGCTGGCACCTGTAATACGGCGCCTAACTCTTCATTGAATAAGATTTCTTCTGCTGTGCCGCTTAGCCCCGTTAAGTCTACGCTCACACCGCAATTACCGGCGAAGCCCATTTCAACTAACGTCGTTAATAGACCACCGTCTGAACGGTCATGGTAAGCACTGACTAAACCTGACTGATTTAGCCCCTGAACTGCATTGAAGAAATTGCGCAAATCATCGCTTGAGTTAACGTTTGCTGGCTCTGCGCCCAATAATTTATAAACCTGAGTAAAGGCGGTTGCGCCTAGACGGTTTTTACCACGACCTAGATCGATTAGTAGCAACTCGGTCTCGCCAATATCAGTTCGTAGTTGTGGCGTTAAACTTTTGCGCACGTCTGTGACCGGCGCAAAAGCCGTAATAATCAATGATAGTGGTGACGTAACACTTTTCTTTTTGCCGCCTTCTTCCCACACGGTTTTCATCGACATCGAATCTTTACCGACGGGAATGGTGATGCCTAATTCTGGGCAAAGCTCCATGCCAACCGCTTGTACTGCTTCATAAAGATTGGCATCTTCGCCCGGTGCACCCGCAGCAGCCATCCAGTTTGCAGAAAGACGGATCTTACGGATATCGTCAATTTTTGATGCCGCGATATTCGTCACCGCTTCACCAACCGCCATACGAGCTGCCGCAGCGCTGTCGAGCAATGCTGCTGGTGTGCGTTCGCCCATCGCCATCGATTCGCCGGTGTAGCTGTTGTGGGTCGACGTCGTTACAGCGCAATCACCAACCGGAACCTGCCAAGGACCCACCATCTGATCGCGCGACACCATACCGCCAACGGTACGGTCGCCAATCGTGATCAGGAACGTTTTATCGGCTACTGCTGGCAATGCCAAGATACGGTCAACGGCTTCGTTGATGTCATCAACTTGTGGTAAGTCCGTTGATGGTTTCGATAAGGTCTTAGCTTCACGGTGCATTTTTGGTGGCTTACCGAATAGGATATCCATCGGTAAATCGACCGGCTTATTTTCAAAATGTTCATCGGCAAGCTCTAAGTGCAACTCTTCTGTCGCCTCACCCACCACCGCAAACGGGCAACGTTCACGCGAACAAATTGCTTCAAAAGCTTCAACATTATCTGGGGAAACCGCCAAAACGTAACGTTCTTGGGCTTCGTTACACCAGATTTCGACTGGCGCCATGCCTTTTTCAGCATTCGGTACACGGCGTAATTCGAACTTACCACCGCGCTCACCATCATGCACCAGCTCAGGGATTGCGTTTGATAAGCCGCCCGCACCCACATCGTGAATAAACTCGATAGGATTACGCTCGCCCATCGACCAGCAGCGATCGATCACTTCCTGACAGCGACGCTCCATTTCTGGGTTGTCACGCTGAACAGAGGCGAAGTCTAAATCTTCCTGGCTTGAGCCAGAAGTCATTGATGAGGCTGCGCCACCACCAAGACCAATCAACATCGCTGGACCACCCAGTACGATAACTTTATAGCCTGGCTTAATTTCTTTTTTCTCAACGTGCTGCTCGCGAATATTGCCCATACCGCCGGCAATCATGATCGGCTTATGATAACCACGCACTTCAGTGCCGTATTCAAAAGTAAACTCTTCTTCAAAAGTACGGAAGTAACCGTTAACCGCTGGACGACCAAATTCGTTGTTAAAGCTGGCACCACCGATCGGCCCTTCTAGCATAATGTCCAGAGCCGTTACGATACGCTCAGGCTTACCAAAATCAGTTTCCCAAGGCTGTTCATAGCCTGGAACACGAAGGTTCGATACCGTAAAACCCGTTAAGCCCACTTTCGGCTTACCGCCGATACCGGTCGCGCCTTCGTCACGAATTTCACCGCCCGAGCCTGTCGAAGCGCCTGGGTAAGGCGAAATACAGGTTGGGTGGTTATGCGTTTCAACTTTACACAACACATGAACTGGCTCTAAGTGATACTCATATTCATTAGTTTCAGCGTTAGAGAAGAAACGATGCGCGCTAAAACCTTCAAATACTGCCGCGTTATCTTTATAAGCCGACAAGACGCCTTCAGAATTATTGGCGTAGGTGTTTTTGATCATCTTGAACAAGGATAAGTCTTTTTCGATACCATCAATGGTCCAAGATGCGTTGAATATTTTATGGCGGCAGTGCTCAGAGTTGGCCTGCGCAAACATCATTAGCTCAACGTCAACCGGGTTACGCCCCAGCTGTGTGAAACTGTCCACCAAGTAATCAATCTCGTCTTCAGCTAATGCTAAGCCAATTTCTACGTTAGCAATTTCTAAAGCTTCGCGGCCACCTTTTAGGATATCCACCGTTGAATAAGGCTTTGGGCTTTCTTGAACAAACAGTTGCTCAGCTTCTTGGTGTTGACTTAATACCACCTGAGTCATGCGATCATGCACTAGCGGCTTTAACTTTTCGGCCAGCTCGGCGTTTAGTGGCTCGCCCTCAGGGTTATTGAAGTAAACGGCAACGC
Organism: Kangiella marina; assembly: GCF_039541235.1. Classification (NCBI taxonomy): domain Bacteria; kingdom Pseudomonadati; phylum Pseudomonadota; class Gammaproteobacteria; order Kangiellales; family Kangiellaceae; genus Kangiella; species Kangiella marina. Next base: position 657,019 of record NZ_BAABFV010000001.1, read on the forward strand.
CGCGCTCAATGCGGATAACCTTGTCTAAACCACAGTTTTGCGCAATGTTGGTCGCTTTCGATGACCAAGGTGAAATCGTTCCGGGACGAGGCACCACAATCATGCGATGGCCGCTATGCTCACTCGCAGCGCGGTCAGGACCATATTCCAATAAACGGTCTAGCACTTGTAACTCGTCTTCAGTCAGCTCGGCACTAGCGTGAACATAGTGTACAAACTCACCATAAACCTCAGCGATACGGGGCTCTATGGCACTCGCTTCTTCAAGTAGACGTTGTTTCTGGAATTGTGAATAGGCAGGATTTCCGCGTAGTATGAGCATAAACTTCTCGGCTTCTCTAAACTGTGTGAGGGGTGGATACCAATTAGTGCGCAAATTTTACTCCATCTAGGACTTTTTGATAAGTCATTGAGGAAATTTAAACGCTTAAATTTGCACTTTTTTGGTGTTTACCTTCATAATGCAGTTAGTTACTCATCAAGAATAATCTTTAATGATAACAAGCTTCTACAAAAAATTAGGCTTTCTGGCGCTCTTTCTTCTTACTATTGGCGGTCTGACATCTTGTGATTATAAGCAGGAATCACAGCTCGATCGCATTAAAGAACAGGGTTACATCAAGGTTTACAGCCGCATTTCACCGACCACCATGTCAGTCGGAGAACAAGGCTTTTCGGGCTTTGAATATGAATTGGTGAAACTGTTTGCCGAAGACTTAGGCGTTCGGCTGGAAATTGTGACTCACAATGACATCGCCAAAATTTTGAATGAAGTTGAGCAAGGAGAGGTCGATTTCGCTGCAGCGGGCTTAACCGTGACTCAACAGCGACAACAGCGCTTACGCTTTGGCCCTCCTTACCAGAATATCACCAGTAAGCTGGTTTACTTGAAAGGCACGGATCGACCGCGCGACTTTTCCCAAGTTGACGAGCAGTTAACCATTATCGCGAATAGTTCCCACTCGGAAGACTTGTACGAAGTCCAAAAAGACTACCCTGAACTAAGCTGGACAGAGCGTTCAGATTTAACCTCGCAAGACCTTATGGACATGGTGCTTTCTGGAGAAATCACATACACCATTGTTGACTCGAACGAGCTGGATTTAATGCGCCAAGTTCAACCCGAGTTAGCGGTCGCTTTCAGTGTTTCAGAGCCAGAGGAGCTCGCTTGGGCCTTCAATAAAAATGGTGATAATAGCTTATTTATCAAAGCGATAGAGTTTTTTAGCAAAATACGAGAAGACGGCACACTGTCTTACCTCGTCGAGCGTTACTACGGCCACCTATCTAAATTCGATTATGTAGGCAGTCGGGCATTTCACCGCGCTATCGAGAGCAAATTACCCGAGTTTAAGCCTTATTTTTACGAGGCCGCAGGCGATGATTTGGATTGGCGTTTCTTGGCTGCCATGGGCTATCAGGAGTCACACTGGGAGCCTCATGCGCGTTCACCTACCGGGGTTCGCGGCTTAATGATGTTAACACTAGACACTTCAAGACAGCTAGGCATCGAAAATCGATTGGATCCTGAGCAGAGCATTATGGGTGGCGCTGAATACTTCAGGTTGATGAAAGATAAGATTCCTGAGCGAATCAGCGATCCCGATCGTACTTGGTTCGCCTTAGCGGGCTATAACGTTGGCTTTGGTCACCTTGAGGATGCACGCCGTCTGGCGCAACATGCCGGAGAAAACCCAGACAAGTGGTTGGTGGTTAAAAAGTTCTTACCGTTATTGAGACAAAAGAAATGGTACTCCAGAACACGTTTTGGCTATGCCCGTGGTGATGAGCCGGTTAAGTACGTCAATAATATTCGCCGCTATTACCAAGTGTTGAAAAAAGTTGAACCGCCAAAATCCGGTAATATTGAGCTAGAGCAAGAAGCCAATGACGACGATATCGAACCGGCAGAAAACATTATTGAAGAAGCTATGGATCAGCAAGGCGATGTTGAAGATGGCGTTGAAGATAATATTGAAAATAGTGAGGACACCGAACAATAATAAAGCGGCTCTGAGCTTTTAAGTTCAGAGCCTTAGTTGCTGCAGGGGTTAGACACCTCTCTAATTATTATCTCTCGGCGATACTCTCAATACTTCGGCAATGGTGGTTAAACCTTGTGCCACCTTATAAGCTCCGCTGACGCGCAACAAATTCATGCCTTGTTTTTGAGCTTGTTTACGTAGGTCTCGAATCTCCGCATCATCATGAACCAGGGTTTTGATTTCATCAGTGACACTCAATAACTCATAGATTCCTTGTCGTCCTTGATAGCCGGTATGACGACATTCATCGCAACCAACCGGCTCATAGGTAAATTCGGGCTTTTCTAATGTGCCATTCAGACTATCCCCCACCAGACTATCCCAAGCTTCAGAATTAACCTCTACACGACGCTTACAATGAGTACATAAGGTTCTAACCAAACGTTGCGCCATAACGCCAAGCATTGTGGCGTTCAATAAGTAAGGTTCGACTCCAACTTCAATCAATCGAGTCATTGCCGAGGGCGCATCATTGGTGTGCAGTGTGGATATCACTAAATGGCCAGTCAAAGCAGCCTGTACTGCCATCTGTGCCGTTTCTTTGTCACGGATCTCACCAATCATAATGATATCGGGATCTTGTCGTAACAAAGCCTTAACACCAGCCGCAAAGTCTAAATTAATATCATGATGAACCTGCATTTGATTCAACTTTGGATCGACCATTTCTATCGGATCTTCAATCGTACAGACGTTGACTTCCGAAGTCGCTAGTAGCTTCAACGAGGTGTAGAGCGTGGTGGTTTTACCCGATCCTGTCGGTCCTGTTAGCAATACAATGCCTGTGGACTGACCGATCATTTCGCGCCACGTATGCTCAGTGTCGGGCTCTAGCCCTAGCTCTGAAAATTCACGTGTCAGAACCGTTGGGTCAAAAATACGTCCGACAAACTTTTCACCAAATGCTGTTGGTAATGTCGAAAGTCGCAGCTCAATTTCTTGTCCATTTGGCGCTCGGGTCTTCACACGCCCATCCAACGGCTTACGACGCTCAGCCAAATCCATCCGTCCGAGTATCTTTAAACGCGAAATAACAGCATGAGTAATCGATATTGGTAGTTCATACACATCGTGCAAGACCCCGTCAATTCTAAAACGAATTTTACCAACCTCTCGACGTGGCTCGATATGAATATCACTGGCGCGCTCTTTAAAAGCATACTGCAACAACCAGTCAACAATTTGTACGATGTGCTTATCGTTAGCGTCAGCTTCTTCACCACCTTTCAGCTCGATGAGCTGCTCTAGGTTCGTCACGCTAGTGTCATTCTGCAGCTTAGTGCCTTTAGCGCCAGCAACCGATGCAGACAGTTGATAAAATTCTTTTTGATAGCGTTTGATCGAGGCTGGGTTTGCGAAAACAGGAATAATGTCTTTGCTAACCACCTGACCTAAGCTTTCCTTCCAGCTTAAGTCGTCTGGGTTCATCACCGCCACTTTAACCGTGTCTTCGTGCTCATTGACCTCGACCGCCAGAATATTATGGCGCTGCGCATAAGCATAGGACATCACCTGGGTAATGGCATCGACGTGAACTTTTAGCGGATCGATTCGGTAGTAAGGCAACTTATACAGCCCTGCTAAAAAGCGCGTCAGCACTTCCTCGTCTATAATTTTTTGATGATGGTCATGCCTTGTCAGAGACAGATCTGCAACTTGCTCGATAGGGTGAAGCTTTGGATCTACTTGCCTGAGATGAATTTTGGCAGCATCAAACTGCTCTTGCGAGATCCAATCAGCCTGTAGCAAAAGTTTTAGAATATGGAACGTTGATAATGGCGATGTCATCGAATTGTTTTTCCTTTGATCCGTACCTCCAGATTAAAGCATATTGCCTTATTTTCAAAGGGTTAGTCGCTTACTCTTTAAGAAACTCGATCCAATTAACGAAACTCATAACAGTTGGCCAATAAAAAATGGGGCCGAAGCCCCACTCTTAACTGCTGGATATTGCCTAGAACTTCATCTTCACTGAAAGATAACTGAAGCTACCTTCTGGGTCATACACCGAAGGGTCATAACCATTCAAAGAACAGCTATAACATGCTGGTGGATGCGCATTAAATGCATTGTTAACACCCACAGTTAACTCCATATCCATGCCTTCCAGTTCAGGGAAATAGCTAAATTGGAAGTCACTATAAGTACGAGAATCCAGCTCATTAGTTGACAGTGATTCGTCTGCCGTATTTGGGTTAGAGCATAATCCAAGTGCCGTCAAACTATCGGGAGTACCGTTAAGAAAATCACTACAGGATTCCGTCAAACTATCGACATGACGAATGGTCCAGTTAAACGACAAGTTTTCATACTTCCAGCCCATAGCAAGACGTGACTTCCACTCGGGGATACCAGTGTTATTCTCCTCACGACCAGCCAAATCTCGGCCATTCTCTACATATTCATCAACAAAAGTATTTACCCAGCTTACATCCAACATACCCCAGTCATATTGAGGACTGGTGTAGTTAACAGTTATGTCATAACCTGAAGTTTCAATACTACCGATATTTACCAGTCGGTTGTCAATTGCTCGTATTGTTCCTCCAGCAGTTCGGTCAATATCATCACAAAATGGTGAAGTTATATCAGCCACACACTCATCGATTTTAAGCTGTGCGTTCTGTGGCTCAATCGCATCCTTCAACTCATGTTTATAATAAGTCCCCTTAAAATCAAGCGTATTGATCCAGTCTACGTTCCATTCTGGGCTGTAAACAAAACCTAGGGTGCTACTATCAGAAGTCTCAGCGGCTAATTGAGGATTACCGCCTGTTATTACTGAGATTTGACTATTAACCTGCTCATAAGTATCAGGGACACCTAATGCCGCACAGTTGTCTCCAACAGGAGTTCCCACAACATAATTACTACAGTGATCGGTTAATGGTTCATCAAAACGTGAATCACTCACAAATAACTCGCCGATACTCGGTGCTCGGAACCCTTCTGAGCTTGAGCCTCTCAACATAAAGCTATCAGTAATTCTCCATAAAACGCCAAACTTAGTCGTAGTCTCAGAGCCGAAAGTACTATAGTCAGAGTTTCTCGCCGCTAGAGTTAAAGTTAACTCTTCAGCTGCACTCATGTTGGCTAAAAGCGGAACTCTAAACTCAGTATAGTATTCATCTACTTCATAAGAGCCACTTGTAGGCGAAGATGGTACACCATTACTGTTTCCGGCAACCACGAGCGCATCTGGTTGGTAAAAACCACGATACTCACGTGACTCGATACCTGCTGCGAAAGAGGCATACCCCGCTGGCATCTCAAACAAATCACCTGTAATGTTAGCAGAAATGGTATCGATCACATTCTCACTCTGATCAGTGAGTACTGGTTGAATATAATCCAGCATGTCTTGAGTAATAGTCCCAGAACCATTCCCCTGTCCACCAAAAATATTAAGTGGTACGCAGCCAGCCAGGGCCTGACAGTCTGCTAAAGGACCAAGCGCATTTTTAATATGGCGAATGTTATAACTGCCATAGGTGGTTTGCTTGGCCTCATTTTTACCGTGCGTGTAGTTAACATCCCAATAAAAACTATTGTCGCCGGCAATAAAGTCACCGTTAAAACCCATACCAACATAGGTGGTATCAACATTTTGTTTAAATATACGTGGGCCACCTTCAATAGGACGACGACCAATGAAGATTAAGTTGTTTTCATCCAGCGTCATGCCAAAAGGATTATATGGGTTGGTTTCATGAATACTGACTGTATCTGCTAAACCACCTGTACCGGCATCTGGGCCAAGAAATAAAGGTTCTGGAGCAGCTCGGTTAGTCGATTTACGGTTATTGAACAATGCTTTCGTGTAAAAGTTAACACTGTTGGTCAACTGATAATCTGCTTGTCCAAAAATCGAGGTTCGCTGACTTGGTGTTACATACAGATTGTACTCAGCATAGTTGTAGCGATCGTTATTAGTGAAGGAATGGAAGTCATCATTCGGTCCACCCGGGTTATTTGGATCATAAGTTGGCATACCGGTGACGCCATTATTAATGGTCAAGTTATTTACATCCGGATTCCCGTCGCCATCATTATCTTGTCCGAAGAACAGAAAGCGGCCCTGCGGTGTACCCGAACTACCTCGAGTCAAGCCCGTATTAGGTAATGGCAAAGCAGATAACTCACGCTCGATAGAGTCAACCGCTTCTTGTTCGTAATGACTGACATTAAAAAAGACACGATGCTTATCACCTGAAGCACCAAACGCTAGGTCAAACTGACTGGTTTCGCCGTCGCCCTCATCAAACATACCGCCATAAGCGTTAAACTCCATACCATCAAAGTCTTTACGCGTAATAACGTTAACCACACCAGCAATGGCATCAGAACCATAAATCGATGAAGCGCCATCTTCAAGAATTTCAATGCGATCAATCATACTGATTGGAATCGTATTTAAATCGACAGAATTTGATACACCCGATGCTGACGAGCCATTAACCCAGCGAATACCATCAACCAAAACCAAGGTTCTTTTTGCATTCATATGGCGCAGTGAAACTTGAGAAGCTCCGGCACCGATTCCACCACCATCAGGCGGGAAGCCAAAGTTACCGCTACTGTTAAAACGAGTGTTTAATGCAGAGCCTGCAGCGGGTAAACGAGCAAGGATGTCACCTACCGTTTTCATACCTGTCTGCTCAAGATATTCACGGTCGAGAACCTGTACTGGATTAGCCCCTTCAGCTTGCGCCTGACGAATACGAGAACCGGTAATAACAATGCTCTCAGCATCAGCGCTAGTGTCTTCTTCCGCAGCTATGGTGGAGTTACTGAAGCCTAACGCGGTAAGTACTGCGCCAGCCACCAATAACTGTTTTACGGGTGGAAAAAAGAAATTTTTATCCATGATAATCCCCATTTGTTATTTATTAATTGATTATAAGTGCTTGATCTTTATTGACTTAAAAAGATACAAGCTCCGGCGTTATAGCTTAATCAATACTGAATAACAATTGAGATTTATTTAAAGTGTGAAGTGATTAGACTTTGTACATTAGGTTACGCGTAACGCTTTGTAAGAGTTTGCCGTCGTCTGTAAGGCTATTTCCTCTGCACTCTCTTCCCTCAATTCAACCAAGGTATTGAAGTTTTGGAAGATATTCAAAGGACTGTTGTGATCTTTTTCGCACCCAGCTGGCATCATATCTGGTGCATCAGTTTCTAATACGATATCCGTCAGCGGCAACTTGGTAGCTAGTTCCCTCAGCTTTACTGAACGCTCGTAGGTCATAGCCCCACCAAACCCTAACTTAAAACCAAGCTCTCGGTAGCGCTCAGCCTGCTGCAGACTGCCATTAAAGGCATGGACGATACCACCCTCTTGGAACTTCATGCCCTTTAAATACAGCAAAACATCTTCGTGGGCTTTTCTAACATGAAGTACAATCGGTAACTGGCATGACTTTGCAATTTCAACTTGTGTCTTAAATAACGCAATCTGCACTTTGCGATCGAGATTCTTTTCATAAAAGTCCAAGCCTATTTCACCAATCGCGGCCAAGGGCTTTATACCTACCGCCAACTCTAAATCATGAATATGTTCTTTTCGATGTTCCTTCAAAAACATCGGATGTAAGCCTAAAGCAACCTGAACACCATCCTTAATTGCAGCTAGCTGGCGGATAAACCGCCAGTTTTCTTTTCTCACACCAGGAATCAAAACACCTTCTATTCCGACTTTCCGCATTTGCTCAAAAATAGCATCACGATCATTATCAAAGACTGGAAAGTCTAAATGGCAGTGGCTGTCGAATAATCGAATATTGGGTGTTTTGTGCTTAGGCTTAAACATGGTGTTAGTAAATCCTAGTCTTAGTGCTCTCGTGTTTCTAAGAAGGTAACATCAGGCCAACGCTCCATGGCTAGATTTAAATTAACCATGGTCGGCGCTAAGTAACTCCAGTTATCCCCACCATCAAGAGCGATGTTATCGGCATTTTTGCGTTTGAACTCTTCAAACATCTTTTCATTATCACAAGTGACCCAGCGTGCAGTCGCCACACTCACCTGATCATAGATACACTCTACTTTATATTCATTTTTTAATCGAGCTGCAACCACATCAAACTGCAACACACCAACTGCACCCAAGATCAGGTCGTTTGAATTTTGCGGCCTAAAGACCTGCGTCGCGCCCTCTTCTGAGAGCTGAACCAGTCCTTTCAATAATGCTTTATTCTTCATTGGATCGCGCAAGCGCACGCGGCGGAACAGCTCAGGTGCAAAGTTTGGAATGCCACGGAACTTAAGTTCTTCACCTTCGGTAAAAGTATCACCAATTTGGATCGTACCGTGATTATGCAAACCAATAATGTCTCCCGCATAGGCTTCTTCGAGATGCTCACGATCTCCTGCCAAGAACGTTAGCGCATTATTGACAGCAATATCTCGACCAAGACGAACATGACGCATTTTCATACCCTTTTGGTATTTACCACTACAAATTCTCACGAAGGCAATACGGTCACGGTGCTGGGGATCCATGTTGGCTTGAATTTTGAACACGAACCCTGTGAACTTGTCTTCCGTCGCCGGTACATCACGGTTATCCGTTTCACGCGGCAAAGGTGATGGCGCCCACTCAACCAAACCATCCAACATGTGATCAACACCGAAGTTGCCCAAAGCAGTACCAAAAAACACAGGTGTCAACTGACCATCAAGGAATTCCTGAAGATCAAACTCATGACTCGCGCCTAACACCAACTCAAGCTCATCACGGAGATCGGCAGCCAAACTACCAATCGCCTGATCCAATTCAGGGTTATCTAACCCTTCAATCACACGTTCTTCTTGAATGGTATGGCCTAAACCAGACTTATAGAGATAGGTTTTATCTTCGAGCAAATGGTAAACACCTTTAAACTGTTTACCCATACCAATCGGCCATGACACAGGTGCGCACTTAATCTTAAGTACGTCTTCGACCTCATCCAACAGCTCAATAGGATCACGAATATCACGATCCATTTTGTTCATAAAAGTCACAATTGGCGTATCGCGCAAACGACAGACCTCCATCAACTTAATGGTCCGCGCCTCGACACCCTTAGCACCATCAATAACCATTAGAGCAGAATCGACAGCGGTTAAAGTTCGATAAGTATCCTCAGAGAAGTCTTCGTGGCCAGGCGTGTCTAAAAGGTTTACCACCTTGCCGCCATACGGAAACTGCATCACCGACGTCGTCACCGAAATACCACGCTCCTTTTCCATCTCCATCCAATCAGACGTCGCATGCTTTCCCTTACGGCCTTTAACCACACCGGCTTCTTGAATTTGCTTACCAAATAACAAGACCTTCTCAGTGATGGTCGTTTTACCCGCATCTGGGTGCGAAATAATTGCAAAAGTTCGACGATTCTCGATTTCAGACGTCAGTTTAGACATGCCACTCTCTTCAAGGTTAAAAGGATTGGGGACGCAAGCCCGCAAAAGCGGGCATTATAAGCTATTTCGGGGTGGATTCGCGACCACTAACCGCGTTATCTTGGCGCATCGCAAGTTTGGAGAAATCATGCCCTGTTGGCGACTGATGTAGACGCAAACCAAACTCTGGCAACACCGCAAAAATGTGATCAAAAATATCCGACTGAATATTCTCATACTCAGCCCATTTGGTGGTTGCAGTGAAGGCATAAACTTCAATCGGAATACCCGTCGATGATGACTGCCCCTGACGCACTAGAAGCACCAAGTCTTGACGAATATCGTCCCGATTCTTGAGGTAATTCAAAAGATACGCTCTAAAAGTCCCCAAGTTGGTTAAGCGACGTCCATTGGCACGAGAACTCAAATCAAACTGATGTTCCTCGTTGTATTGGCTAATTTCCTTCTGACGCTCTTCAAGGTAAGGCTCCAATAAACGTGCCCGTTTAAGACGAGCAACATCTTCATCGGATAAAAACTCCACGCTCGTTGCATCCACCAAAACCTGACGCATGATTCGGCGACCGCCGACTTCCATCATCCCTCGCCAGTTTTTAAAGGAATCAGAGATTAGGGCGTAGGTTGGAACGGTGGTAATCGTTTGATCCCAATTGCGTACTTTTACCGTGGTCAAAGCAATTTCAATCACATCACCATCAGCGCCGTAGGATGGCATTTCTAGCCAGTCACCAACTTCCAACATATCATTTGCTGATAACTGAACCCCCGCCACCAACCCGAGGATCGGATCTTTAAAGACCAGCATCACCACCGCGGTCATCGCGCCTAAACCGCTTAATATAATCAGCGGTGATTTACCGGCTAACGCCGAAATCGCTAAAATGATGACGACTATAGTGGCAACCAATTTAACGCTTTGGAACAAACCTCTTAGCGGTAAACCTCTGAAGCGAGACTCGCCTTGTGAAATGTCTAATAAGGCATCAAGCAGTGAAAAAGCCGATAGCAAAATATAAAGTAAGACCCAAAGCAAAGAGGTCGTTAGAACCCACTCAAGGACCGCGGTTTCAGGTTTTAACCACAACCCAGCCTGAATATAAATAATGATACCCTGAACCACTAGAGCAATACGGGTGAATAACTTGCGTTCAAAAAATGCTTTGCGCCAATGTTTTTGTGACTTTTTGGCCATTCGGTCAACAAAGCGAAGAACAATTCGGTGGAAAATGAAATGAATGGCTATCGAAATGAGTAAAATAAGCCCGAGAACCATAACCAAGGCAGTAATGTCCGTAAACTCATATCCTTGGGCCTGTAACCACTGACTAAATTTTTGCTGCATGTCAGAACCTTGTTTAACGATAATTGGTGACTAGTCTACCAACAAGCCCGTCGGTGTTGAAGGTAACTCATCTAAAGAACGGCGCATCACCACCGCATCTTCGCGCTGCTCGTCTTTTGGGTAATAGCTGGAGCGACGCCCTATTTCCTCAAACCCTTCCTTGCGGTAGAACGATAGAGCCGGCTGGTTAGACTCCCTGACTTCTAATAAAACACTTTTCATCCCGGCTTGCTTTGAATGCTGGTAGAGCGAATGCATTAATTGACTGGCGTAGCCACGACCTTGAAGCTTCGGGGTCGTAGTGATATTCATCAAGTTACACTCGTCGTACAAATAATTGAAAACCACGTAAGCAACCACGCCCCCCTTAATCTCTAAGACTAAACTGGGGTACTCCTGCTCAATACAGCTGAGGTGAATACTTTCTTTCCAAGGATGTTCGTGAGCGTCTTGCTCGATCGCGACCAGCTGCTCTAAATCAGTGGCTTCCAGCGGTCGGATAATAGACTCTAGCGGCATTAGTGTAATCGCTGGAGCAAACTCCACCAGTCTCGTTTATTGGCCACAGAAAAGTCTAAGTCTGGCGCCGGAATACTAGGATGGTCAAGCGACTCACCCAAGCCACAGGCAATTACTTTGCCTTTGCATTGCTCTATAGGTGTGGTCAGTTCAGAGGAAGGAGACAGCTCTGCAAGCGCAGCTGAGAATGGTTGCTCTAACCACAGCCTCCACGCAAACTCCATTTGTTTCAACGCCGCTTGCGCCTTGCTTTTATCAGCACCTGTGGCAACGACAAAAATAAAGTCAGCTTGTGAGTCACCTTGAATAAAACTGATAGTGACGGCATCGTTTTGTATCACCGCTTCAGAGTCACTTGGCTCATCACCAGCCGCCGCATGCACATCTTCGTTTTCAACTTGAGAAGCTTTTTCTTCTGCCTGATCGTTTAGAGGCACCCAAACAGGTACCTCTAACGCATCAAGATAAGCTCGATTCCAGTGAGACATGATTACCGCTTTATCAAACTTAATAAATCTTCATCTAAAATATCGTGCTTTTTGTCGGCGAGTTTTTTAAAGGCAACAAACGCCTCTTTTAAATCATCGCTATTTTCAAACTGCACACCTAGCTCGGCTAAATGGCTCTTGAATGCATTTCGCCCTGAGTGCTTGCCTAAAACCATACGATTGTTAGCCCAACCCACATCTTCAGCACGCATAATTTCATAAGTTTCGCGATTTTTAAGAACGCCATCTTGGTGGATGCCCGACTCATGAGCAAACGCATTATCACCCACAATCGCTTTATTTGGCTGCACTGGGAAACCAGTCACTTTCGATACCAATTGCGACGTCGGTACGATGTGGCGCGTATCAATATCCAACTCCACATTAAAGTAGTCTGGACGCGTTTTTATCGCCATGACCACTTCTTCTAGCGACGCATTACCCGCGCGCTCACCTAAGCCGTTAATCGTGCACTCTACCTGACGAGCACCCTTCTGCACTGCGGCCAAAGAGTTTGCTACAGCTAAACCTAAGTCATTATGACAATGAACTGAGAAAATCGCTTTATCAGAATTTGGAATACGCTTAATCAACTGCTCGATAGTGTTAGCGTATTGATCGGGCATGTTATAACCCACAGTATCAGGGATATTAATGGTACGAGCGCCAGCATCAATCACTTGCTCAATAATACGGCACATGAAATCGAGATCGGAACGCCCAGCATCTTCACATGAAAACTCAACGTCATCACAAAGACTGCGCGCCAGTGAGACAGACTTCACTGCTTGCTCAATAACCTGCTCCGGCTCCATCTGAAGCTTGTACTTCATGTGCAAAGGTGAGGTTGCAATAAAGGTATGAATACGCCCCGAGTTGGCGCCTTTAAGCGCATCACCAGCGACTTCAATATCTTTAGCGACAGCACGCGATAACGAACAAATCGTACTGTCTTTAATAGTATCAGCAACCAACTTCACTGCTTCAAAATCACCAGGACTCGCTACGGCAAAACCCGCTTCGATCACATCCACTTTCATCTTTTCTAGCTGCTGCGCGATTTCTAATTTTTCTTCTTTATCCATTGACGCGCCAGGACTTTGCTCGCCATCACGCAAAGTCGTATCAAAAATAACTAATTTATCTTTTGACATATATTCGGTCTCTTTCAATTATAAATGTAGTGCCAACGCTTACGTGGCCTAGCTATATCATAAACTTAATACCCTAGAATACCAAATAATGGCGCTGAAAGATAAGTCCGTAACACTGGTTCGACAACCGAATATCTTATTGATTTACATGAAAAAGGCGCCAAACGGCGCCTTAAAACTTTGTCCAATAATTAGTCAACCACACTTAATCAACCACACCGGATATTTCGTCATTTGAGTAATCATCAACTTGAATCACGTCCATACGCGCGGTTTCAGCATCCGTAAGGAGTTGTTTTTCCTCTTGGTTGATAATGCCTTTCTCTATCGCTTGTTCAATTCGTTCCATGTTGGTTAGGTTTTTATCGAGATCTTTGGCTTTCATCGCTTTACGAAGTTTGTAGCGAACCTCATCCGCAGCCAACACCTTTTTAAAGGCTAACTCGACACGCCCCGTAACATCATCGTCTGCTTTACCGACGTAAGCATACTGAGTAATGCGATCGCGAATTTCGCAATCTTTCATCATCGGTAACACCAACTCTCGCTCTAATGTATCTGAAGGCCTGCTAAAACTTTTACCATAAGGGAAAGCAATAACTTTTAATAGCTTACCAACAGCTTTGTTTGGGAAGTTGTCATAGAAATCATAGAACGCTTCTTGGATTTTATGGAGACCATACTCCATGTTCCAACAAACATAAGGTAAGTCTGCTAATGGTCGCTCTTGATCTTCATAATACTTCAGCACCGTAGAGCACAAGTACAAATGACTTAAGACATCGGCCAAGCGCGCTGATAAACGTTCCTTACGTTTGAGGTCACCGCCTAGCACACTCATCGCAACGTCAGACGTCAAAGCTAAAGCCGAACTCATACGCGTTAATTGCTGGTAATACTTACCGGTTTCACCGGCCACAGGTTTGTCTGCAATTTTTGCCGCTGTAACCCCTAGCCCCAGTGTTCTAAAGAAGTTGCTCACGCCGTAACCAATATGACGGAACAGTAAACTGTCAAAGCGCTTAACCCCTTCTTCTTCATCATCAAGTTGCGCTGCTAACATTTCACGCAACACGTAAGGATGGCAGCGAATAGCCCCTTGACCAAAAATCATGAGGTTGCGAGTTAGAATGTTTGCACCTTCGACCGTAATACCGATCGGTTGGCTCATATAGCCATTCGCCAAATAATTACGCTCACCCATGATAATGGCACGCCCGGCATGCACGTCCATCGAATGGTTCATGATGTCACGCCCCATCTCTGTCATGTGATATTTAGCAATGGCTGACACCACCGAAGGCTTCACACCAAGATCAACCGCACCAGCCGTCATCAAACGACTTGCCTCAGTACGATAAGCAAGACCAGCAATCTGTGCCATGGCTTCTTCAACACCTTCAAAGCGACCAATCGGCAATTTGAATTGCTCACGCACTAGCGCATACGCACCAGTCATACGGTAGGACAATTTTGCTACCGCCGTGCCCATCGCCGGTAACGAAATAGAGCGCCCCGCCGCTAAGCTTTCCATCAACATACGCCAACCTTGGCCGGCGTACTCTTGACCACCGATTAACATGCTCATCGGAATGAACACATCGTTACCGGTTGTAGTACCGTTCATGAAGGCTTGGTTCATCGGTAAGTGTCGACGACCAATCTCAACCCCGGGATGATCCGCAGGGATCAAAGCACAAGTAATACCATAATCGTCTTTGTCGCTATCACCCAACAAACCTTCTGGGTCGTATAATTTAAAGGCCAGACCAACAATCGTCGCCACAGGCGCTAATGTGATGTAGCGCTTATTCCAGGTAATACGAATACCCAGTGTTTCTTCGCCATTAAATTCGCCTTTACACACAATTCCTTTATCCGGAATAGCACCAGCGTCTGAACCAGCCACCGGTGAAGTCAAAGCAAAGCATGGAATGTCCTTACCTTCAGCCAAACGCGGTAAATAATGGTCTTTTTGTTCTTGTGTCCCATAATGCAACAAAAGCTCACCAGGACCTAAGGAGTTAGGCACCATTACCGTCACCGCAGCACTGCCGCTGCGCGTCGCGATTTTTGTGACTACTGTTGAGTGCGCTAATGCAGAAAAACCTTTACCACCGTACTCTTTAGGGATAATCATACCTAAAAAGCCTTTATCCTTAATAAACTGCCAAACTTCTGGTGGCAAGTCTTTGCGTTTATGGACGATATCCCAATCATCCAACATCGAGCAAAGCTCTTCCGTTTCATTATCAACAAAAGCTTGCTCTTCTTCAGTTAACTCAGGTTTTTTATAATTAAGCAGTGTGTCCCACTTTGGTTTGCCACGAAACAATTCTGCTTCCCACCAAACATCGCCCGCTTCCAGTGCTGTTTTTTCAGTATCAGTCATCGGCGGTAAGACTTTTTGCATAAAGCGATACAGTTTACGTGAGATCCAGTCCACACGAAGATCAGGTAAGTAATAAAATAGTGATACCACCGCGTAAATAACTAACGACGCATAAAAGCCCCAAGAGTTATCAAATACAAACAGTAGTACGACAAGAGCCACACCATTAATAAGCATTGCGTTTTTCATGGCTAAGCGTTGGTAGGCACAAAACCCCACCACGACTAACATGATTAACAGCTCAATCAACCCAATCATTATTTATCCTCAATACCTTCAACGAATTATGCTTTCATACCAGCGGCTAAAAACGGGACCATTTCTTCAATCACGTCTTTAACATCCAGGCTACGATTAAAGTCAGCTTCTGAAATTTGCCTAAGCGCATCACTACCAGCCAACGTAAAAATTAAACTACCCAACATATAATGTAAGCGCCAAAAGATTTGGTCATTACTGAGCTGCGGGTAACCTTTTTGGAATAAGTGTGTAAAGCGAACCAAAACATGCCCATAACGTTCCGTGACGTACCGGCGCAAATGCCCTTGAGTTTCGGCGTAGGCTCTACCCAGTAAACGCATGAAAATAGATACCGCGTTTTTTCGTGTGTTATTTAACGACAACAAAGGCTCAATCAGCGCTGACAATAAGGTTTCAGCCTGAAGCTCCTCAACAGGTTCTTTCTCAAGCTCATTCAAGCGAATGCTTAATTGGGTAGTGAAATCCTGTAGAAAGCGGTCGAATACCGCCTGAATCAACGACTTCTTAGAACCAAAGTGATAATTGACACTGGCTAAATTGACCTTAGCTCGGCCAGTAATGGTTCTTAAGCTAGTTTCAGCAAAACCCCGCTCTGCAAAGAGAAACTCAGCAGCATCAAGGATTCTGGTCTGGGTAGAATCATGTAAACTCATAAATAGTAAGCTATCGCACAATAAAACACTTGTTTGAAACATACGTTCAAAACGGAATTTTGTCAAGACAAATGCATAATAGGTGTGAGAAGTGACTCGCCGTCTATAAAAAAGTAACGTTATAAGTTAAAGACAGATCAAATCAAAAAAAAAGAAACGAAAATTTGGATGCTCAATAAAGGAGGTTGGAAAAGCCAGTGAAACTAAGTTATCAATCTAACCACTGATCAAGATCATCATAGCTGAACGGCCAAAATAATTTTTTATCGGTTAAATCATTTTTCAAAACTGGAATACTGGTTCGATATTCTTCTAAAATTTTTTCATCATCAATAATATCAAAAGTGATAATGTCATAACGTGATACTAAATTTTTTTGTTGGTTTAAAGCTAAAATCATCGCTTCAACTTTTTCGCATAAGTGACAACCAAAAGTTGTATAAAAAATTATTTTTTGCTTATTTGGCATAGTTTTTAATAAAAAACATCAAAAAACAGTTCAATAAGGCAACTTTATCATAATTAATGTTTAACATTACAAATTCTTTTCGTATAATTTGATTGAAATTTAATCAAAACATCACACGACAAATAGGGGAAACAATCATGGCTAGACAACCCATTAAATCTGCGGCTAAAAAATCCAAGCCAAAGTCTCCAACAGTAAAACAGCTTGAAGCTGCTGAAAAGAAAACTGCAACTGCAGCTAAGAAAGCTCGTGACGCTGCCAAGAAAGCAAATGACAAAGCTAAGGTTGCTGCTAAAAAAGCAAAAGACAAAGCTAATAAAACGAACAAAGCTGCTGCAAAGAAAGCCAAAGATGCAGCGCGTAAAGCTAAAACAGCTGTTAGCCAAGCTGTAAAAGCTCAAGATAAAGCAAAACAAGCACTAGCCGACGGTAAAGCAGTTGCTAGAAAACAAGACGCTCTAGAGAAAGCAATTGCCAAGTTTGAAAAAGACTGGGCTGCTAAAGAAGAGAAAAAAGTTAAAGCTGCAGAGAAAAAGCGTGTTGCACGTGAAAAAGCAGCAGCTAAGAAAGCAGCAGCTAAGAAAAAAGCTGCTGAAAAGAAAAAGAAAGCAAAAGCTAAGGCTAAAGCTGCAGCAGCTAAAAAGAAAGCTGCTACAAAAAAGAAAGCTCCAGCCAAGAAGAAAGCTCCTGCAAAGAAAAAGTCAGCTAAGAAAAAAGCACCAGCCAAGAAAAAGGCTCCTGCTAAAAAGAAAGCCCCAGCTAAGAAAAAAGCTCCGGCTAAGAAGAAAGCTGCTACAAAAAAGAAAGCTCCAGCTAAGAAACGTGTTACTAAGAAGAAAAAGTAATACGACTGTAGAGTTTTACGTAAAACGAAAAAGCCCAGCGGATGCTGGGCTTTTTTTATGAATGCTGGATTAACCAACAACGATGATGATTTCGACTATTCTTAAAGTCTGGCGGTAAGGTTTTACCCGTTATTTCCTGAACCTGATACTGTTCACCAATAGCCTCCTCCATCACAAACTTCTTAAAGTTATTCGAGAAATAGAGCTTCCCTTTAGGGGCAAGCAAGCTCATTGTCAGAGAAATGAGCTGCTCCTGATCACGCTGAACGTCAAAAGTCGTCTCCATTCGTTTAGAGTTGGAGAAGGTTGGTGGATCTAAGAAGATGACATCATACTGACGCTCACCCGACTGCTCTTCCAACCATTGCATACAGTCCGATTGAACAAAGCTATGCCCATAGGGCGTAATACCGTTAAGACTAAAATTCTTTTTAGCCCAGTCTAGGTAGGTCTTTGACATGTCGACCGTCGTCGTCGAGGCGCCGCCCATAGCCGCATAAACACTTACCGAACCGGTGTAGGCAAATAAATTCAGAAATTTCTTACCCTCAACATCGTTCATCAGCATTTTTCGAGTTTTTCGATGATCTAAGAAAAGCCCCGTATCAAGGTATTGCTTTAAATTAACCTGAAACTTAAAGCCATGTTCATACACCACCTTAAAGTCCTCATCACCGGACTGCTTCGTGTATTGTTGCTTCCCTTTCTGACGCTGACGCTGTTTTAAATGAACATTAACCTCAGGGATCTCTAGTAATCCCGCAGTTACTCTGACAATATCCTGCAAACGTTTGCGGCTAACTTTGTCTGGGATCTCTTTAGGTGGCATATATTCTTGAATATGAACTTCATTCTCATACACATCAATCACTGCCGCATACTCAGGAAGATCCGCATCATACAAACGGTAACAGCTAACGTCATTTTGTTTGAGGTAAGACTTTAAGCGCTGCATATTTTTGCGCATACGATTTTTTAACATCACAGCGCCTTCAGCTAAATTATTTTCCCAGTCCCGATTCCACTTTGTCGGATCAAAAGGTTTGTAATAGTTGTCTTCAGTAACCTCAAACAGATAAAGTTTGCAATCCAGCGCGCCGTTTTTGAACTTATACTGCTTATGAGAGCGTATCCCTACAGCTTTGGCAAACTGTTCATCCGTAGTGATAAAGGCCGCTTTCCAACCGTCGCAACGCACCTTCATATAGTCGCCAAAATCACGATACAACTGAGTGACTTGCTCTTCTTCACCTAACCGCTCAGCATAAGGAGGGTTCGAAAGGAGTAATCCTTTATCACTAATGGCTTCTTTTTTCGGGTGACGAATATCTTGTTCTTCAATAGTGATAAATTCTGCTAGGCCACTCGCTTGGCAGTTATCTTTAGCTAAGGGTAAGTTCTTACGGAAACTGTCACTGCCGTAGAAGTGGTTTTTAAGCCCTTGCTTGCCCTTTTCAGCAATATCCATAGCATCGGTTAAAACCTCTTGCCACAGCGCCTCATCATGCTGTTTCCATGATTTAAAGGCGTATTCAGGCTTGAGCAAACCTGGTGCTATCTTGGCTGCCATCATTGCAGCTTCAATAAGCAAGGTTCCGCTACCACACATCGGATCATGAAAGTCATAACCTTGCTCGGCTAGAGCAGGCCAATCAGCTCGCAACAAGAGTGCTGCGGCTAAGTTTTCTTTTATCGGCGCGCGGCCACCCTCTTCACGATAACCACGCTGATTTAGACCGTGCCCACATAAATCGATACCGACTTTAATCTGATTGCCGTTTACCAGCGCATGCACGCGATAATCAGGGTTCTCTTTATCTACCGATGGACGCTGCTCATAACGCTCTGTGAAGTAATCGACAATAGCGTCTTTGACCTTCTGACCACCGAAGCCTGAGTGACGAATATGCTTGTTCTTTCGGGCGACACAATTCACTAGAAAAGTTTGTTTAAAATCATAATGCCAGCTCCACTCAATGGTATTAACCTTTTGATAAAGCTCATCCACAGAGTCAAAATTATCGTCTAGCAAGCATAAATACACTCTATTCGCTAATCGAGAATGTAAGCAACTGGTATAAGCCAGCTTGAGATCACCCTCAAAGGCAATGTGCGTAGGATGTTCTTTTATATTGGTTGCGCCAAAAGACTCAAGTTCGTCGGCAAGCAAACCTTCGACACCTTTAGGACAAATCGCGTAAAACTGCATAATGATTCTCGATTATCAATAAATGTTAGCGACCGAATCGCTCTTGAATTGCTGTAGCGGCGCTGTGTACCAGCTCAGGACCTTCATAAATAAAGCCCGAATAGACTTGAACCAAAGAGGCTCCCGCTTCAATTTTTTCGACAGCAGTTTCAGCGTTATGAATCCCACCAACCCCTATCACTGGAATTTTATGGTTCATCGCTTCAACTAAGCGCTGAATAACTTTGGTTGACTGAGTGGCTAGTGGTTTGCCACTTAAACCACCTTGCTCATCGGCATTATCCATCCCTTTAACTTGGCTTCTGTCAAAGGTGGTATTGGTCGCGATGACGCCATCCATTTCGAATTGAGTAAAGGTTTCTGCTAACTCCTGAATATTATCGCTCGACAAATCAGGCGCAATCTTAATCGCAAGTGGCTTGTAGACACCGTATTCCTTGTGTAGCTGATGTTGTTTCTCTTTTAAACTGCCCAACAGAGCTTTTAAAGTCTCTCCAAACTGCAAGTCACGTAAACCAGGAGTATTTGGCGAAGAAATATTCACCACCATATAATCCGCTTTTTGATAGATTTTCTCCATCCCGATCAAGTAATCGTCAACAGCACTCTCTACTGGGGTATCAAAGTTCTTACCAATATTGATGCCTAGCACACCGTCATAACTCGCGCCGTTAACGTTTTCCAACAACTGCTCAACGCCGTCATTGTTAAAGCCCATGCGATTCACAATCGCTTCAGCTTCTTTAATTCTAAACAACCGTGGCTTAGGGTTACCGGGCTGGGGGCGAGGCGTTACCGTACCAACTTCCACAAAGCCAAATCCCAGACTACTGAGGGCATCGACATACTCACCATTTTTGTCTAAACCAGCAGCCAAGCCAACACGATTAGGGAACTTGATGCCCATCACTTCCACCGGGTCATCCACTGCTGGCTTTGCCAGTAAGCCTGTCAGACTCAATTTTTGTGCCAGCTTTAGTGAGTTCAGTGAGAGATGATGTGAACGCTCAGCATCGAGCTGGAATAAGATAGAACGGAGTAACGAATACATAAAATTCCCAATCAGTACAGTATGTTAGGCTAGAAAAGCAAAGGCCAGCATTGAAAGCTGGCCTATTTTAACGTATTTGTCTGTTTGTTGGCAGTTATTCTTTCTCCTGCCACTTACCATTCTTATAAAACGCCGCCCAACCGCTGGCCTTACCATCATCTTTAACGCCAGCAACATACTGTTCCTTGGTTTTACGGCTGAACTTCACAAAAGTTCGATTACCGTCAGGATCTTTCACCGGCGCTTTGGCCAAGAATTTATACTTAGGATCTAGCTGGTCTTCAACTAACTTAACCTCGTCTACCGCTGGCGCTCGTGTTTCGCGGTTCTTTGGAAACTTACTCGCGGCCAAGAAAATACCCGCAGCACCATCACGCAGCACATAGTGATCATCCACTTTTTCACACTGCAAGTCCGGCATTGGGATCGGATCCGCTTTTGGCGGTGCCGGCTCACCATTTTTTAGGAGCTTACGTGTATTTTTACAATCTTCACTGGTGCAGCCAAAATATTTACCGAAGCGACCGGTCTTAAGCTGCATTTCACTACCACACTTGTCACAATCTAAGACTGGACCGTCGTAGCCTTTAATTTTGTACTCGCCCTTTTCAATTTCGTAACCGTCACAATCAGGGTTATTACCACAGATGAACAGCTTCGTTTGTTCATCCACTAAATAATCATCCATGGTCGAGTTACACTTAGGGCAACGTTTGCGACTGTGAAGGTAACGCGCCTCTTCATCGTCATCAGCAGCGACAAACTCTTCGCCCGGAATCAAGTTCACCGTATTTTTGCAGCGCTCTTTAGGCGGTAAGGAGTAACCCGTACAGCCTAAGAAAACGCCCGTACTGGCATTCCTAATCGCTAAATGATGTTCACCACACTTTTCACACTGAATCTCAGTTTCAACAGCTTCATTGCGACGCATACCGCCGTCGTCTTCAGATTGATCAGCTTTTTTCAGTTGTTCGGAAAACTCATCATAAAATTCATCCAGCGTAATTCGCCAGTCAGAGCGTCCCTTTGCGATTTCATCCAAGTGCTTTTCCATCGTTGCGGTAAAAGAGTAATCCAATAAATCATCGAAACTCTCAACCAAACGATCAGTAACAATTTCACCCATCTTTTGCGCGTAAAATCGCTTATTATCAAGCCGCACGTAGCCACGATCTTGAATCGTCGAAATAATTGATGCGTAAGTTGATGGACGACCAATGCCACGCTTTTCTAACTCTTTCACCAACGCCGCTTCAGAGTAACGCGCTGGCGGTTTCGTAAAGTGCTGCTTAGGATCGAGCTTCTGTAACCTAAGCGCTTCGCCTTCTTTAACATTCGGCAGTTCTTGGTCTTCTTTACTACGGCTTTGCATCGGCTGAACCTTTGTCCAACCATCAAATCTCATCACGCGACCACGAGCTTTCAGCTCATAATCACCAGCCGTCACTTTAAGGCTCGTCACATCAAACTCAGCCGGAGTCATCTGGCATGCCACAAATTGACGCCAAATCAGTTCATAAAGACGCTCCGCATCTTTTTCCATATTTTTCAGCTGAGTCACACGAACATTCACATCCGACGGACGTATCGCTTCGTGCGCTTCTTGAGCACCCTCTTTACTGGAGTAGATATTTGGGTCACTCGGTAAATACTTAGCGCCATATTGATCATTAATATGATCGCGACAAGCCGCCACAGCATCCTGACTCAAGTTCATGGAGTCGGTACGCATGTAGGTAATATAACCCGCTTCATACAAGCGCTGCGCCATCATCATGGTTTTCTTCACACCATAACCTAAACGCGTACTTGCTGCTTGTTGCAAAGTTGAAGTAATAAAAGGTTTAGGTGCTTTACTTTTTTGCGGCTTATCTTCACGAGATGAAACGCTATAACTGTGTTGCTTTAGCTCTTCTAACGCTTTATTGGTATCCGCTTCATTGGTTGGCTTAAAAGTCTTACCTTGATGCTTGTTAACCATCAAACGCAGCTCATTATCGCTCTGCGTCAAGGTATCTGCATGAACATCCCAATATTCTTCAGGAATAAAAGCACGGATCTCACGTTCACGCTCTACCAGCAGACGTACCGCTACAGATTGCACTCGCCCTGCTGATAAACCCCGTGAAATTTTACGCCATAACAGTGGCGACACCATAAAGCCAACCACACGATCTAAGAAACGACGCGCCTGCTGGGCATGAACATAATTCATGTCCAAGATACCCGGCTTTTGGAACGCTTCTTGAATCGCTTTTTTTGTAATTTCGTTAAAGATAACGCGCTTAAAGCGTGTATCTTCACCACCTAAAGACTCGCGTAAGTGCCAGGCAATGGCCTCTCCTTCTCTATCCAAATCCGTTGCGAGATAGATTTCATCGGCGTCTTTAGCCAGTTTTTTTAATTCGTTTAATACTTTTTCTTTTCCGGGTAACACCTCATAAGTCGCATCCCAGCCTTGTTCAGGGTTAATCCCCATGCGGTCAAACAGCGCTTGTTTTTCTTTGCGTGCTTTATGCTTGGCTTTTTCTTCTGGCGACAGCTTACGGGTTTCAGCAGCCTTTCGCGCACGCTCTTTAGCGTCCACCGGCTTCTTTTTTGAACCTGTTGGCAAGTCACGGATATGGCCTACACTGGACTTAACCACGTAGTCATTACCAAGATATTTGTTGATGGTTTTCGCCTTTGCTGGCGACTCCACGATCACTAAGGATTTACCCATAAAAGAATCTTTTTCTTTGAAATCAATGATTTACTAGTTTTATATATACAAAAAACAGGGCAACTAATGTGGGCTGACCTGTCTATCCTTTTTTATTAATAACAATCAAAGCTAGTCGGTGTCTACCTTTATTTTACTTTAACCGACTTTTTGTTGGCCTATTGGTTGGGTAAACAGTAGGCCATCTTAAGATTAGTATTCTCGTAACACTTGATGTGCAGGTTGGTTTAAAAGGTGACGCAATCCCAACCAGCCAGTGATTCCAATAAAGCTTACGCTTAGTAGCGGAACCCACAACCAGTACCAAGGATGAAGCACCAGATCGATGTCGAAAGCTTGCGAGTACAGAATATTAACCAAGACTTCGCCGCCTATGACACCAAGCACCCCGGAGAATAAACCCAGCAATACCAGTTCGGCTAAAATACTGGCACGGATAAACTTCTTGCGAGCCCCTAATGCTTTTAATAGCGTTGCCGATAACAAGCGCTCTTCTCGACTGACTTGAAGCACCGCATACAACACCGCAATTCCGGCTAGCAGCACGAACAGCATAATAAACTCAACCGCCATGGTGACCTGATCGAGAATCGACTGAACCTGCTCCATAATGGCATCAAGTTCAATAATGGTTACGGTTGGCATCTGCTTTAAGATCTGGTTCAGCACAGGCTTATCTTCAAGCGGCAAATGAAAACTGGTGATATAACTCGCCGGAAAACCATCGAGCCCACCCGGTTCAAAAATAATAAAGAAGTTCGGCTGGAACGAATCCCACTGAATAGAGCGTAGGTTTGTAATTTCACCCTCAACCTCTAAACCACCGATTGAAAACTTGAGAACATCTCCAATCTCAAGCCCCAACCGTTCAGCCAACTCTTCACCGACAGACAATTCCGCGCGGTCATCAGCAACATCGGCCTCAGACCACCACTCGCCCTTAGTCACTGCATTCGCTTTAGGGACGTCAGCCATCCACGTTAGGTTCAGCTCACGACGAACCGCACCGACGCGTTGCTCGTTTTCATCCAGAGCTTCCTCCAGCGACATATCGTTTAAACCAACCACGCGGCCACGCACCATCGGATAAATCCCCTCGGTACTGACGTTACTCTCTTCAAGTAACTGCTCCAGCGGTTCAACTTCTTGTTCTTGCACATTGACTAAGAAATGGTTTGGCGCGCCTTCTGGTAACTGACTTTGCCACTCGCTCAAGAGTTCACTGCGCAACAATACCGTCGACAACATAATGATAAACGCCAAGCCAAAAGCGCTGATTTGGCTGATAGTAAAGGCTGGATATTGCTTTAACTGACCGACACCAAAGCGTATCGGCAGTGATCCTCGCTTACTCAACCACACGCCCACTTTGAAAATAAACCAAGCGATTAGGCGTATCAAAAGATAAGTCACCACGGCAACGGCTAAGAGTATCCCAACTAATAAGGTTGACTGACTTTGCCACCACATCAATAACGCCATGACACTGATTGCCAATAAATAAATGATCCAACTCGACATCGCTCTCGGCAGCAATTCTTTTCTCAACACTCGCAGCGGCGGAACTTTGGCAATTTGTAGAAATGACGGCAAGGCAAAGCCTAGCAATACCACCAAACCACTCAATGTCCCGGTTAACACGGGCGCCAGACCAACGCCAACCATGGGTTTTGGTAAGAAATCAGAGAATTGATTAATGATCAGCGACTGAAGGCCTAAACCTAACGCCAAACCAAGTCCTGAGCCAATCAAACCGATCATCAACAGTTGCCATAAATACAGTTTATGGACCTGACGGATCTGCATGCCTAGACAACGATAAATCGCTGAGTAATCAAAATGTCGCTGACTATAACGACCAGCGGCAACGGCAATCGCTACACCAGCCAAAACAACCGAGATCAAACTCGCTAAGCGTAAAAAAGTTTCAGCGCGATCCAGTGCAGCCTTAAGCGCTGGCGTACCTTCTTTGCCGCCAGTGATCTTTTGCGATGGATTTTTCTGCGACTTTAACCACTGAATATAAGGCTCGCGTATATCGGGCTGACCTGCAATAAACAAGGTGTGCTGTAAACGACTACCTTCTTGAACGATGTTGGCTTTTTGCACATCCTCAAGATTAATCAACACTTTCGGCGCTACGTTAAACACTTCGCTCGCTTGGCCGGGAGCCGCCACGATAACACCGTCGACAGTAAGTTGAATCGAACCAAAATCGATGGTATCGCCAACCTCAACCCCTAAAATGCCTAAGATTCTAGGCTCAAGCCAAATAGTCCCGGGCTTAGGCTGGGCTTGTTGCACGACGCCTTGGGTAAAGGGTTTATCCGCAATTTCAATGGTGCCTTTCAGCGGGAACTTGCCACCCAGTGCTCTTACACTGACTAACTGAAAATTATCACTATTGGATAACACGGTTGCGAACGATTGCGACTTAGTGATCGCTAAACCATCGCTAACTCCACGCTCAATCCATGACTCATCAACCGCTCTTGGCGAATCGAAGGTATAATCTGCCCCCAAGAACTCACTGCTCTGCTCGCCCATAGCCCGATGAACTCGGTCCGTGATCGAGCCAATCGCCACCATCGCCATTACCGCAATGGTTAGTGCGAACAACAAGACTTTGACTTCGCCAGCGTTCCAGTCACGGCGAAAAGTGCGTAACGCCATTCTCAACATAATTATTGCTCCGCAGCCTGATCTTGAGAAACTTGATCTTGCAAAACTTGCTCTTGAGAAGCTTCGGCAGCATTATCAGCAACCACTTTACCGCCTTCCAAACGAACAATGCGCTGACAGCGTTCTGCTAAACGGTCATCATGGGTCACTAACACTAACGTTGTCCCTAACTGCTTATTTAAATCGAATAATAAGTCACTAACCTTGTCACCATTCTTTGTATCAAGGTTTCCCGTCGGCTCGTCGGCAAAAAGGATTTTAGGCTCACTAGCAAAAGCGCGCGCAATCGCTACTCGCTGTTGCTCACCACCTGATAGTTGGTTTGGGTAATGCTGTAAGCGGTCTTTTAACCCCACTTTTTCCAACAGTTCAGTAGCACGCTGCTTAGCGCGGTCCTGCTCTTTCAACTCAATAGGCAGCATCACATTTTCCAGCGCACTCAAGCCGGGTAACAAATGGAACGACTGGAACACAAAGCCAACATTGTGCGCCCTCACGGCAGCACGCTGATCTTCATCCAACTCGTGCAAAGGCTCGCCTGCTAAGTGAACTTCGCCCCCCGTCGGCAGGTCTAAGCCAGCCAGTAGTGACAATAATGTTGACTTACCAGAACCGGATACACCAACAATAGCAACCGTATCCCGTTCATTTACGGTTAAACTAACGTCAGATAGAATGGTTAAATCATGACCTTGAGAGTTAACAGTTTTGGTTAATTCTTGTGTTCGTAACATAATTTCGACAAACCTTGAGATAATAATTGACTCGTATGAATCGACTAATCAGTAATAGCAAACTTACCATGTTTAAAAAACTTTGTGCCCAAATTTTGTTTCCAGTTGTTACAGTGCTGACTTTATTGCTCGCGCTGCCACTGCATGCGGAGACAACTGAACAGGGCAAAATTCTTGTTTTAGGCGATAGCCTAAGCTCAGGCTATAACTTTAGCCCTGAAAAAACATGGGTTGCCCTATTAGACAAGAAACTGAGTGAAGAAAACATCAATTATCAGGTCATCAACAGCAGTATCAGCGGTGATACCACCACACAGGGCCTACAACGCTTACCCAAACTGCTGGAAGTTCATAAACCCGACATGGTGATTATTGAACTAGGCGGTAACGACGGTATTCGCGGCTTCCCGCCAAAAACCATCAAAAATAACCTCGATCAGTTGGTCAAGATGTCAAAACAATCCGATGCCGAAGTGCTACTGTTAGGCCTGCGAATCTTCCCTAACTACGGTGAACGCTATGCCGACGCCTTCTTCAACAACTACCAAAAAGTCGCTGACAGTAATAATATCGCCCTCGTCCCCTTCTTCCTAGAAAACGTCGGCGGTAAAGACGACCTCATGCAAAAAGACGGCGTCCACCCCAATGAAAAAGCACAACCCATTCTGCTCGACAACGTCTGGCCGAAGGTGCAGGAAGTGTTGAGCTCACCTGAATAAAATCAGGCGAGATATAAAATTTAAAAATTAGGACACATGCTTGTATTTAAGTAGCTTTATAGCTAGCATAGCCAGCTTGGTGGAGGCTATCTAAATGGATTTACATTGAATAAAATTCCAACATACATCGTTATTTTAAGCACAGCTATTCTACTATTTGGTGGGCTTGCTATTTTTTCTTTATTTTCCGAAGCTGCTGATGAGAATACGCTTCAAGAAATATCCGAAGCTCCTCTGGCTTTATTTCTTGGTGTTGGAATCCCAATATATATACTTGAAGCCCTCTGCTTTACTGTTATCACTATTGAGCTAAGCGCAAAGTTCGCAAGGTCTACTTGGCTTGGTGCGATCTTAGGTATACTAGCCTATGGGGTTTTATATCACTGGTCCAATGGCGCTTTCTCTATTCTGATATCTAGCTGGATTGTATTGGTGCTCAACAGCAGTTACATTATTCTACGTAAACGCTCACGCAAAATCGGCATTGCTTCAACAATAGCACATAAGTTAGCTTTCTTTTTCTTCGCAGTCTACAGCATATACATGTAGGTACACGCTTAAGACCTTGGAAATAAGATCTGTAGGTGCTTAGATCAAATATTCTCTTTGGTTACTTTCTCTTGCATGAAGACTGAAAGGAATGCCTTTAGGTACAAGAGAAAGTAACTCGCTGTAAGAGCGAAATCATCACTCAAAATAAATAAAGGATTAAAAACTCCACGCAAACCCTAACATCGCTACCCATGGATCAATCTGAACATCCACCGTGGTGGCTGTGGCGCCATTGACGATAACGTCAGCTTCGGTATCAATATCCACATACCAAACACCTGCATTGATAAACCAGTTGTCGCCAACTTTCCAATCAGCGCCAAGCTGAGCAGCGAGCCCAACCGAGTTATCCAAAGCCAGTTCCACATCATCAGAACCCAACGCTGTTTTTAATTCTGGAGACGCCTCCTCATCTAAAAACAAGGTGTAGTTAACGCCTAAACCAAAGTACGGGTTAAAGACATCGCCATCGACATCAGGGTAATATTGAAACGAGACAGTTGGTGGTAAGTGCTTAACCGTGCCGATCGGCAAGCCCGATAAGCTGCCAGTTCCTTCAACATCATGCTCAAAAGGAAGCGCCGCGAGCACTTCGAATCCCCAACGGTCGGTCAGCATCCAGGTACCGCTAAAACCTAATCCAGTGGATGAATCGACAGTAACGCCATCATCGGTTCCTAACACATTAGAGCTATCATCATTAGGGCTGACATGAGCCGCACCCACTCGCAAAATAAAGTCACCCTCCTCATGAGCTTGTGTTTCAATTGCCCCCAATAAAGCGAGAGCCCCAACTGTAACTGCAGTGAGATTTTTTAAAGACTTGATCATTATTAGCTTCCTTTTATTGTTAAAATCAAATTAACAATAATCAGCTTTAAATTTTAAAAAGTTGATGTAGATCAAGGAATTATCGACTTGGCAAATATGCATTAAATTTGCCTCATTTGGATCAAAAAAGGCCCCTTGAAGGAGCCTTTTTTTCTGCAATTTTGACTTAAACTTAGCTAACTAAATTCGAAATTGCTTTATCGAAACGCGCTAAGCCTTCTTCGATATCGTTATCAGTAATCGTTGCAGCCGGTGCGAAACGCACAACATCAGCGCCAGCAACTAAACACATAACGCCGTTCGCCCAACCTGCCTCTAGGAATTGACGCGCTTTTCCTTTCCACTCATCAGACAATACAGCACCCAACAACATACCTTTACCACGCACACCAGAGAATACACCATATTTCTCACCAATCGCTTCAAGGCCGCTTTTAATTTTGGCGCTTTGCGCTTTAACGTGATCCATCATTTCTGGCGTATTAATCGCGTCTAATACCGCAAGCGATACTGCACAACCCAGCGGGTTACCGCCATAAGTGCTACCGTGCGTACCTGGAACCAAGCTCGCAGCAATTTTAGTCGTTGTTAGCATCGCGCCGATTGGGAAACCACCGCCCATTGATTTAGCCGTCGTCAAAATGTCCGGAGTGACGCCCATGCCCATGTAAGCATACAAGTCGCCTGTACGGCCAAAGCCCGTCTGAACTTCGTCAAAAACTAATAGCGCGTTATGTTTATCACACAATTCACGAACCTGCTTCACGAACTCTGGATCAGCCGGGATAATACCGCCTTCACCTTGAATCGGCTCCATCACAACCGCGCACGTCTTGTCAGAGATTAGCTCTTTGAACGCTTCAATGTTGTTATATTCAGTGTGTAAGATACCGCCTGGAAGTGGTTCAAAACCTTCGGTGTATTTCGGCTGACCACCCACACAAACCGTAAATAGCGTACGCCCGTGGAACGATTTAGAGAAAGAAAGGATCTCACTTTTCTCAGGACCGAAATTATCGTGTGCATAACGACGAGCCAATTTAAACGCGGCTTCGTTTGCTTCGCCACCAGAATTAGCGAAGAACACTTTGTCGGCGAAAGTTGCTTCCGTCAGCTTGTCCGCAAGCTCTAAAGCTGGCTTATTCGTGAATACGTTACTTAAGTGCCAGATTTTATCTGCTTGATCTTTAAGAGCTTTAACCATACCAGGGTGATTATGGCCAAGAATGCTAACCGCAATACCACCAGCAAAGTCTACATATTCGTTTCCATTCTGATCCCATACACGCGAGCCTTCGCCGCGCTCAGGAAGAATTTCTGACGGATTGTAATTCGGAACCATGACCTCGTCGAAGGTCGCTCTAGTATAACTATCGGACATAAAAACACCTTAATTTTTGTCTAAGCTGACGATCTCAGCGTACATATTCATCAAAGATTAATCGCACATGATCCCTGTTTTCAACTCAAAATTCCAGCCTTCACTGGAAAAATACCGCATTTTACTTCAGAATATCGCTTTTACTTAAGGGAACTTTTGTCTATCATCCCCTTCCCTAACTTTCAAATACTAATTTTGCATAGTACAACTTTAAGGACTTAGGTCGCATAGTTATGGTAATTCGCCCTGCACAAAGCACTGATTTAGAAGATATTTTGGAGTTGGCTGCCAGCGCCGGCACAGGACTGACAACTCTACCCCACAATCCTGAAACGATTTCCAACAGAATCGACAACTCAGTACAAGCTCTCTCCCAAGAAATTAAACAGCCGGGCTCAGAGTGCTACTTTTTTGTGCTTGAAGATACCGAAGAAAAGAAAGTTATTGGAACCAGCGCTTTAGTATCAGCAGTCGGCTTAGATGACGGCTTCTTTAGCTATAAACTCAGTACTCAGGTTAGTGCTAGCCCAGATTTGGGGGTCTATAATCCTCACCAAATTCTTATCCTAGGAAACGATTACACCGGCGCGACTGAAATTGCGACGTTGTTCCTCGCCGAGGGGCATCGTGGTGGCACTAATGGCCACCTTTTATCAAAGTCACGTTTTTTATTCCTAGCCGATCATCCTGAGCGCTTTTCCGAGAAAATCATCGCCGAAATGCGCGGCTACTCTGATGACAATGGTTTTTCACCATTTTGGGAAGCTCTTGGCAAACGTTTCTTCAAGATGGATTTCGCCAAGGCTGATGCAGTTCGAGGCTTGGGAAGTAACACCTTTATTTCTGAACTAATGCCTAAATACCCTATTTATGTCGATATGCTTCCCGAGGAAGCTCGAGCAGTTATTGGTAGAGTTCACGCGGATACAGCTCCAGCCTTATCGCTGTTAAAGAAAGAAGGCTTTACCCATCAAAACTACGTTGACGTGTTTGATGGCGGTCCAACGGTTGAAGTTCAGAGAAATGCCATCAGAACTATCGCTAACAGTCACATTGTCGAGCTGGTCGCTGGAGAAGTCAGCGGCAACACCTTGCCAATCATGATCAGCAATCGTAAATTAAAGGATTACCGCTGTGTGGTTGCCCAAAGCCGCATAGAAGATGATCACATCATGATTCCTCAGTCGTCGATAGACGCACTAGGATTAAGCGCCGGTGATACGGTTAGAGCGGTTGCGTTATTTAACAAGTTCCGACCTTCGGGCTCGACAAAAACTCAATAAATTCAGGTTTATTATATGTTGCACAAAAACTTATTCATCAATAATCAATGGCTTGCTGGTGAAGGCACGTCGTTCAAGTCGATCAACCCAGCTGACGGTAGTACCGTTTGGGAATCCAATAGCGCAACGCCTGATCAAGTCGGTGACGCTATTATGGCCGCGCAAAAAGCAGGCTGGGAATGGAGTCAAAAGACGCTTGATGAACGTATCGAGGTCATCAAAAAATTTGAAGGGCTGGTTAGAGACAATAAAGAAAAAATTGCAGAAATCATTTCTCAAGAAACCGGTAAACCTTTCTGGGAAACCTTAACCGAAGCAGGCGCTATGGCCGGCAAAATTGATATTTCAATTAAAGCCTACCACGAGCGTACTGGCGTTAAAGAAACCGAAACACCATCTGGGCAAACTGCAATCCGCCATAAACCTCACGGCGTTTTAGCAGTGTTCGGCCCTTACAACTTCCCGGCTCACTTGCCGAACGGTCACATTGTGCCTGCATTAATCGCAGGTAACACTATCGTCTTTAAGCCAAGTGAACTGACTCCGGCCACGGCTGAGTTAACCATCCGTTTATGGGAAGCTGCAGGCCTACCAGAAGGCGTGATTAACTTGGTTCAAGGCGAAGTTGAAACAGGTGTGGCTTTAGCCAATCATCCGCAAGTAGACGGCATTTTATTCACCGGTAGTGAAACCGTCGGTAAGATCTTGCACTCTCAACTTGGTGGCGAACCAGGCAAAGTACTAGCATTAGAGATGGGTGGTAATAATCCACTGATCGTGGGCGATATTAAAGATGTTAATGGTGCGGTTTATCACACCATTCAATCGGCCTTTATTTCGGCTGGCCAACGTTGTACTTGTGCGCGACGTTTGTTCGTACCAAACACCAAAGAAGGCGATATCTTCCTAGATAAGCTAACCGAAGCCACTGCTAATATCCGCGTCAGCCATTACAACGACGATAACCAACCATTTATCGGCCCAGTGGTATCAGAAAAAGCAGCGCTAGATTTATTAGCAGCACAAGACAAGCTGATCGCTAAAGGTGCTAAACCATTAGTTAAAATGGAGCACCTAGAAAAAGGTACAGGTTTTGTTAACCCTGCTATCTTGGACGTCAGCGATGTTGAATTAGAAGATGAGGAGTACTTTGGTCCTCTATTACAAGTGATTCGCTATGAAAAATTCGAAGATGCGATTGTTGAAGGCAACAATACACGCTTCGGTTTATCGGCAGGTTTATTAAGTGACGACAGAGCCCAGTTCGACGAATTCTACACAAAAATTCGCGCGGGTATCGTCAACTGGAACAACCAAACAACAGGTGCCGCAGGCACAGCACCGTTTGGTGGGGTAGGTAATTCAGGCAACCATAAGCCAAGCGCTTATTACGCAGCAGACTACTGTGCGTACCCGGTTGCATCCATTGAGAACAACGCATGTTCTTTACCTGAAAACCTAACACCAGGGGTGAAGCTGTAAATGAGCAAAAAAGCTTTTGAGTTTAACTTTGATGGCCTTGTCGGCCCAACGCATAACTATGCCGGTCTCTCGCACGGTAACGTCGCATCAACGGCTAACGCCAACTTAGTCGCTCGTCCTAAAGAGGCGGCTAAGCAGGGGCTTGCTAAGATGAAGGCACTGCATGACATGGGCTTAAAACAAGGCGTATTAGCGCCTATGGAACGCCCTGACGTGCATACGTTGCGTAAGCTGGGTTTTACCGGTAGCGACGCCCAGGTCATCATCAAAGCCTCAAAGCAAGCTCCTAAAGTCTTAGCAGCGTGCAGCTCTGCATCGAGTATGTGGACTGCCAACGCTTGTACTATGGCACCATCAAGCGACACTGGCGACGGTAAAGCTCATTTCACGCCAGCTAACTTAGCGAATAAGTTTCACCGCTCGATTGAGCACGCCACCACTGGCCGTATTTTGCAGGCGATGTTCAAAGATGATAAACACTTTGCCCACCACCCTGCTTTGCCGATGGGCGATCACTTTGGTGACGAGGGTGCTGCTAACCACACGCGTTTCGTCGATATCAACGCAGACAAAGGTTATGGCAAAAAAGGCTTACACTTTTTTGTCTATGGTAAACACGCTTTTGATAGCAGCAAGCCAGCGCCTCACAAATACCCAGCGCGTCAATCTTTTGAAGCATCACAAGCAATATCGCGCTTACATCAGCTGGATATGGATAACACGGTTTTTGCCCAGCAAAACCCCCACGTCATTGATAAAGGCGTGTTCCATAACGATGTAATCGCTGTGGGTAACGGCAACGTGTTATTTGCTCACCAAAAAGCCTTCTTAAATCAGATGCAGGTTTATACCGACCTAGAACAAGCATTTGATGGCGAAGAGTTCCATGTGGTCGAAGTTGGCGCGAACGACGTCCCTGTTGAAGATGCCGTTAAGTCATATTTATTCAATAGTCAGCTAATCACGATGGATAACGGCGATATGGCCATCATCGCGCCGGGCGAATGTGAAACCACACCGTCAGTCAAAGAATACTTAGATTGGTTAGTGGAGCAGGATACGCCAATCAAAGAAGTGAAAATCTTCGACGTGAAGCAATCCATGCAAAATGGCGGTGGTCCAGCGTGTCTACGTCAACGTGTCGTTTTGAACGAAACTGAAATCGATGCGATGAACCCAAATGTACTTATGTCGGACAAACTGTTTGGTGAGTTGAATACTTGGGTTGATAAGCATTACCGTGACACCCTGGAAGAAGACGACTTGGCTGATCCAAGTTTATTAACAGAGTCACGCACTGCGCTGGATGAACTCACTCAAATCTTAAACCTTGGCTCCGTTTATCCGTTCCAACTCGATTAATTTTTTAAAGCACAAAAAAGCCCGCGTCAATCTAGCATTGCGCGGGCTTTTTATTAACCTAACAAAATTACAGGCTTAAATCTTTCGAATCCAAGTCAAACTTCATTTTATACTTCATACCTTTCTTACCGTAATCTTTTTCAGCAAACTCCCACTGCTTAACAGCGTCAATAGCGTCTTTATTAAAGAGCCCGTTGTCACTAGACTCGGTTACCTGGATATTGCTTGCTTTGCCACTGTCATTGATATCAAAGGTTAAATCCACATAGCCTTCAATATTTTGCTCCACTGCAGCCTTAGGGTAACTTGCTCTAGGCTGATGTATTGGCTCAACTGGACTTGATGCTTTAGGGGGCATGGGCGGTGTACGCGTCATTACTCGCTCGGAAGCTCTCACACGAGTTGGTGCGTTGGCTGCTTTAGGAGGCATGGGCGGTATACGCGTCATTACTCGCTCAGAAGCTCGCACACGAGTTGGAGCGTTGGCTGCTTTTGGTGGCTTAGGTGGATGCGGGATTGCTTTGAACTTTTTATCAAAAAACGCCTTTTCTTCGCTGGTCATTTCACGCTCTTTACCATCGACTTCAATAGAATACTGACCGTTCGACTTGATATAAGTTTTTCCATTATCATCAACTAGCTTGATAATATCGGTGGTACGGCTTGAACCATTTTTAATGATGTTTTCACTGACTACAACGGTTCGATGCGAATCGTTACCTGGGGCACGACTCCGCTGATAGATGCGTTGTTCATGGACATCCTTCTTAGCTTGTTCAAGGTCTTGTCTTGCGCGCTCAATATCAACTCTAATATTTTCTCTATCACGAGCTAACTGCTCTTTTGCACGATGCAAATCTTCTTTATAACGATGCATTTCCTCTTTAGAAAGATTGCCTTTTTCAAACTCAAGCTGAATCTCTTGTTGGGCTTTAGCTATCTCTTCGCGCGCGCTTTCCATTTCAACTTGAGCGAGCTCAATTTCATCAGCATGTAGCTCTAATACTTTATGGGCATCTTCAATTTCTTTTTCAATTTGAATCAACTCATCTTCCGAAAGCGCTAGTTCCTTCATAGCCTCTTCATGCTTACGTTCGAAGTCAACACGCTCAGCTTCGGTCATTTCACGACGCTTACCGTCTTCTTCAATATAAAACTTATCGTTTTCTTGAATATAAAGCGCATCATCATTGTCGTACTGAACCACAAATTGTGCGTGGCGATTCTCATCAACGGTCACATTTTCCGAAACGACAATGTGCTTTTCCGGGCTGTGTTTTACCTCTTTATTTGCGGCGTAAACTGCACAGCAACTTAGTGCGAGCATGGCGCCGAGTGTCATCGTTACCTTACCTTTGCGATTAATAGGTTTAGTTATATTCATAATGCGTTCCTCAAGTTGGTTAAAAACCTTCCATGAGCAAAGCAGACTTACAGAGTGAGTGGCAGAAACTGTTGAAAGCAGAGCATGACCATAGTCTTTCGTCCGTGATTCACTGGTTTTATTCAGCACTAAGTAGTCACAGAATAACTCTTGGTCATGTCGAAAATTTTTGCGGGCGATATAAATCAGCGGATTAAACCAACCGACGCAGACCAACACATCCCACAACAAATTGAGCCACAAATGCTTTTGCTTAATATGCTGTTCTTCGTGCTCAATAATGAGTTGGATTTGTTGTACTGACAGTTGTTTCGCAATGTGCGTCGGAAAATAAATGGTCGGTTTAATAAAACCATACACCGCCGGAGACATATCTTTATGCTCTACGGCAATAACTTGGTAACGCCGAGCTTTAAATAATTCCGCTCCAGGCAAATCATCAAGTGGACGACGAATATCCTTCAAGTTTTTGCGCAGTTCAATGTGCTGAATAATCAGTCGCAATAATAATAATGTCGTGCCTGATAACCATAAAGCGCCCAACCACCAATAATTCTGCAGAGTTTCAACAGGTTTAATGATCATAACGCTCACGGCTTGGCCGATATAACTGGAGTTGGCGCTGGAAAAATCAATGGAAGCAATGACTTTTGCCACCACAAACCCTAAAGGAATCGCCAGCCACAGTAAGTAGGAGTTGTAACTTTTCGTGGTTTTTCGGATAAAAAATCGAACCACTAAAACCGTTAATACAATAACGCTTAGGTCGAGATTAAATTGCCAGAAGGCATCTAACCAACCATTAAACTTTAAATCACTTAACATCGCTGCCTTCCTTGTCGTCAAGTAACCCTTTTAAATAATCCAGTTCCTTTTGTGACAACTGCTTATTTTCAACAAAGGTTGCCAGTAATTCTTTCATATTGCCTTTAAAGACCTTATCAAGAAAACCTTCACTTTCGTCGGCTAAGAACTCTTCTCGCTCTATGGCGGGAGAGTACAAATAACGACGACCATCTTTCTCGTAGGAGACAACACCCTTCTTAACTAAACGATTAAGAAAGGTTTTTACTGTTTTTTCGCTCCACTCTCGAGATTGTAGTTTTTCAACGACTTCAAGACTGGATAATGGAGATTCCTGCCACAGAACATCCATCACATTTTTTTCTGCTTCACTCACTCTGATTGTCATACTCGACTCATATCAGTTTAGGGTTGTTTAAATGAATACTGCATTTAGCAATCAAATTGATTACACATGTAATCCACAACTAAAGATTACACCTGTAATCATTAATAAGCAAGTATAAATTTGCAGTTTTTTTAACAATGACTTAGAGTTCATGAATCTTTAACAAATGACTAAAACAATGAACTTAAGCGTCAAAATTCTAATTTTCATGGTTCTCGGGGCCATCGTTGGGGTACTTTTCCTTCAGTTTGGCGACTATCAATGCGCCAAAAGTTTAGCAGAGGGCGAGTGTCAGGCTCTTCAGGAAAACAGTTGGGCATATACCTATTTCGTCGAAGGCCTGTTTAATATTGGCGGCAGTCTCTTTATCAATGCATTGAAAATGTTGATGGTGCCGTTAGTATTAGTGTCACTGGTTTGTGGTGTGTATTCTCTGGCAGATCCATCAAAACTCGGTCGCTTAAGTTTAAAGTCGATTGGCCTGTACCTTCTAACCACGGCAATAGCGCTTACTCTAGCGTTAACGTTAGCTTCAATTTTCCAACCAGGTGTTGGTATGCCGGTCGGTGAAGCAAATTTTGATGCCAGTGATAAACCACCCCTTTCAGATGTCATTATCAACATCGTGCCGACGAACCCTTTTGAAGCGATGGTCAGTGCCAATATGCTTCAAATCATTGTTTTCGCCATTTTGGTCGGTCTGGCAATCACTTTATCCGGTGAGCAAGGCAAACGCATCGGTAACTGGTTCGAAGATGCCAATAAAGTGGTTATGGAGCTGGTCAACATCATTATGCGATTCGCGCCCTACGGTGTCTTTTTCCTTATCGCTAAAACCTTTTCCACTTTCCCATTCTCCGATCTGGTGGGTTCGTTGGGCAGTTACTTTATTTTAGTGATCGTTGGCCTTCTGTTACATGCTCTATTAACTTACAGCGTTCTCATCACGCTATTTACGCGCCTCAACCCGATTAAGTTCTTTAAAGCGATGTGGCCTGCCATGCTGACGGCGTTCGGTACATCAAGCAGTAACGCGACGCTTCCAGTGACTATGCGTTGTGCAGAAGCTAATTTGGGCGTTCATAAAAACACCTTTTCGTTCACTTTGCCTCTCGGTGCTACCATCAACATGGATGGCACCGCAATCATGCAAGGTATCGCTACCCTGTTTATCGCGCAGGCTTACAGCGTTGACCTCAGCATGGCGCAGTTGCTGACGGTAGTTCTGACCGCAACATTAGCCTCTATCGGTACCGCAGGCGTTCCGAGTGTTGGTTTGATTCTACTCGCAGGAGTACTAACTCAGGTGAATCTACCAGTCGAAGCCATTGGTATGATTCTTGGTATTGACCGTTTACTCGATATGACGCGAACAGCGGTTAACATTACGGGCGACGCTGCGGTAACAACCATCGTCGCTAAATCCGAAGATGAAATTGATATCGAGACCTTTAACGATACTAACAACCGAAGCAATTTCGACGACTAAAAACCCAGACAAGGACGTTGTATGTTTAAAAAAGTTCTGATGATCGCAGCACTGGCATTCCTCGTCAGTGCCTGTTCCCACATTCCTTTATCAACCATGTTAAGCATGTCCTCTTTTGACGAGGAGGACTTCGCTCAAATCACACCAGAGACTATAAGAGCTAAAATTACAACGGATGTTGCTGATAAGTTTGCTGAAGAGAAAACGTCACTAAAGTTTGTGTTGGTCAGTCCGTCCAAAAAAATAGACAAAACACTACCGTTAAAAATTGTTTCTGAGACCCTCGGTAATGAAGAGCATTGGTTTCAAGAAGATTCCATCAAGCATGTCACGGTTTTCAAGCTTTCACCGTCAGCCATTGAGGATTTTAAAGAGATACAACAAACAATAGCCGAGAAGCATCCCACTGGAAGTCGTCAGCTGCATTTTTCAATTCGGTGGGGTATGGATAAACAGAATCCAGGGCCTTACAGATTAACCGCTGAGCTGCTTCTCGATGCAGAAGACGGTTACTTCACGCTCATTGATGACTTTGAAATTGACTATGACAAGATGAGCTCTTCGCCCTAAGCGTCTCATTACCAAAGCCTGCCCCCATACTCCTTTCACCATAGAACAGTATGAGTATGGGGAGATCTTAAGCCTAGATTAGATGTTGCTGGTAAAAAGACAATTCAGCCTCAAAAGCACGGATAATGGTATCGGGCTTCCTAAAGCCATGCCCTTCCCCCTCAAAAGTGATGTACTCGTAAGGCAAACCTTTTTCTTTTAGTGCCTCAACCATGGCTTCTGCTTGGTTGGGAGGCACCACCTTGTCCTCAAGCCCTTGAAGAATCAATATAGGGCAAGATAGCTGATCGGTATGATTGACCGGTGATCGCTGCTGATAAATATCAGCTTGTTCTGGATAGGAACCAACCACACTGTCTAAATAGCGAATTTCAAACTTATGGCTGTCTTGAGATAACGACACCAAGTCAGCCACACCGTAACGGCTCATACCCGCTTTAAAAACATCATGGAAGGTTAAGGCACATAACGTGGTATAACCGCCCGCAGAACCGCCGCGTATGGCCATTCTATCGCCATCAATCAGCCCTTCCGCGGCTAAGTAACGTCCCATAGCGATACAGTCATCGACATCAACTAAACCCCACTGTCCTTTTAGTTTATCCCTGTAAGCGCGACCATAGCCCGTGCTACCACGGTAATTTACATCCGCCACAGCAAAGCCTCGACTGGTCCAAAACTGTACTTTGGAATCCAAGCCACTGTCAGCCATCGCTGTTGGGCCACCATGACTCATCACAATAAGCGGCGGTAGCTCGGAATCAGGGCCTTGGAACTGGCTGTTCGTCGGAGGATAAAAGAAACCATGAGCCGTTTCGCCGCCAGAAGTCGGGAAGCTGACATGTTGCGCTTGGGAGATGTCGCGTTGATCCGTTTTGCTGTCTAAATCTGACAGTACGCACTCACTTATTATCTGGTATCGCTCATCAAGCACCACCTCAATCACTGACTCAGGCTGAGTAGGGTTAGCAGCCAAAAAGTAGACATGCTGCTGATGATTCTGTTCTTGCACCACCATTTGGCCACTAAAAGCCGTCCACTTATCGCTCAGAGTGGTTATAGACTGATCGTTCAAATCAATAAGATACAACGCCTGAGATCCCTTACGAGTACCAATGGCTAGCAATGTACTGGCATCCAACTCATGCCAAATACGGCATCCGAAAACCCACTGCGGCAGCGCAAACTCGATCTCTTCCGCTTTGTGCAGCGGAGCTTCGTGACCTTCCTTGTACAAGTGCCACCAGCCCTCAAAGTCAGCCGCATATACAAGTTCACTGTTGCTAGTCCATTCAGGCTGATACGCTGAGACGTTAGATTGCTGAATCACCGGCTTAGCATTCGTTAACTTGCCATTATTCAGTTCCGCAGACCAAACCTCCGTTTCATCCCACGGCATGTGGGGATGATTCCAGCAAAGCCAGCTAATACGTTTTCCATCAGGACTAATACGTGGGTTTGAGTAAAAGTCATAGCCCTCAGCCACGACATCAATATGTTGCGAGCCATCCAGAGGAACTTTAACTAACTCATTAATCACCTCATTTTCTTCATGACGCTCACGAACACAAATCGTGTAAGACGAGGTTTCATCAATCGTGCCATCGTTGTAACGCCAGCTACGCTTGCTAGGCGGCTCAGGTGTTAAAGCAACGACCTCCAGGGTCTTTAAATCTTGTCGATACAGTTGTTGCTGTTCATCATCGACAAACAGCAAGTAGCGATCATTCAGCCAAAAGTCGCAACCACCGTATTCGTGAACTCTGGTGCGAACATTATAGTCTGCTGGCGTAATATCCTGGCGCTTGCCATCCACACAACGGACAATAACACCACGTCCTTGTTCTTCTGGACGGCCTTCCAGCCAATAGATAGCGTCGCCGGTCGCTTGAATTTGCCCTAAGCGGGTAGATTTACTCGCAAGTTGCTCGGCACTGATAGGAGAGTCCCAAAGCCCGAAAGGTTGTATCGTTTTATTTTCTTGAGTCATACACTGATATCATTAATCTAAATGAATGTCATACAGCACCTCATCCAGACGGCTTAACTGAAGTTCACGCCACCTCGGATGTGAATCTAAGATGCTGATTCGATTGAGTTCTTTGATGCTAGAGTTTGGGAATAGTCGCTCGATTTCTGCGAGACCAACGAAAAATGGCGGCCCCGACATTTCATTTTGATCGTAACTCATAGTGACCAAAAGAATATGGCCCTTTGGCTTCAAAAAACTGAGTAGGTGTGCCGCATAATCTGTTCTGAGCTCTTCTGGCAGGGCGACCAAGGCAGCTCGATCAAAGATTCGCTCAAAGCCTCCCGTATCCTCAACCTTAAGCTCAAAAAAGTCAGCACACCACAGATCAATATTTGGCGCTGAATAATGAGTCTTACTGCTTGCTTGCTCGATGTTTGGTGCTAGACCACTATCGGTGAAAAAAGACTCTACTGCTTTGGGGTTGAATTCCACCCCTACCGCATTGATGCCCTGACTGGCAAGAAAGTTTAAATCTAGAGTCTTACCGCACAGTGGTAGCAGCACCTTTTTCTGATCCGAAAAATAAGATTCAAACTGCTCAACCAAAAAGTGGTGAGGAGCCGTTAAATGAAACAAGTCGGAGGCCAAGCGGTCTTAGGAAGACAAGCTTGACAGGCAACTCCTTGGCTCACAGAACGACATGGCTACGATCCGACTTCTGACTGGCAAGAAAGTTTAAATCTAGAGTCTTACCGCACAGTGGTAGCAGCACCTTTTTCTGATCCGAAAAATAAGATTCAAACTGCTCAACCAAAAAGTGGTGAGGAGCCGTTAAATGAAACGGTTGTGTTGGTCTTCCCCAGCAGTTATCCCAAAACTCAAAGTCCATACGACCTCTAACAGTTGGTCAAAATTACTTAAATAAGTCTTGCTTTGATGAACGATGGATCAGCTTTGTCAGTAATTTTTCAACGCCTCGTGACAAACTGACCGATAAACGTTCGCTGATTGGCTTTTTGATATTGTACTTAACCGCATACACATCTTTGTCTTTAAGCGCTGTCATGATCCAGTCATCACTGGTACCTAACGCATCGACCAAGCCCAGCTCTTTCGCCTGAGACCCATACCAATGTTCACCGGTAGCAACTTTGTCCAAGTCTAGCTGAGGGCGATTTTGATTGATAAAGGACTTAAACAGCACATGCGTCTCTTCTAGGTCCTCTTTAAACTTATCACGCCCATGCGAAGTATTTTCTCCGAACATGGTTAAAGTTCGTTTATAGTCCCCTGCGGTATGCTGCTCGTAATCCACATTGGCTTTTTTCAATAAGCGGTGAAAGTTAGGCAACTCAGCGACAACTCCTATCGAACCAATAACGGCAAAAGGTGCTGCTGTAATATTATCGCCAACACAAGCCATCATATAACCGCCGCTGGCTGCAACCTCATCCACCGCTATCGTCAGCTCATAACCCGCTTGACGTACACGTTGTAATTGTGAGGCTGCTAAACCATAGGAATGCACCATTCCGCCGGGGCTTTTAAGGCGCACCATTACTTCATCGCCTTTATTTGCCGCTGATAAAATGGCTGTTATTTCTTCACGCATTGATTCGACGTCACTTGCCTCAACATCGCCATCGAAGTCGATCACATACACTCTCGCCTTGTCATCAGCAGACGGCGTACTCTCTTCACGAGTGTCATCCGTTTCGGTGGAATTAGTATTTTGCTCAGATTTTTTCTTCGCTTTTAGCTGCTGTTTTTCTTCTTTGTCTTTTTTCTTATCGTCTTGTTTTTCTTGCTTCAGCGCTTGCTTGAATTGATGTTTAGACATCACCTCATTTTTTATCGCTTGGCTATGATCCTTAATCGTTTCACCAAGATTGGTCACTCTTATTTCTCCACGCGTAGCGGGGTGCTGCCTATGCCCAGCATTAATAATCATGGCCAAAATCACAATAATGCCAACAATAATAGTAGCCGTTTTAAGTAAAAACAAACCGTATTCAGCGATAAACTCTATCATAGTACCCTTCAATCAATGCTCGCCATAAACCCCGAAAGTCTTAGCGAAACCATAATGTAAGCAGTGATTCTACTGCAATTTTAGGCAAATTGGATCAGAAACCGTCGCCCATAAAAAAAGCCCTCGAAGTGAGGGCTTTTCATCCTAATGGATAAGCGCTTACGGTTCAATCAGCTTAGGGTTCAATTAGCGATGGATCCGTAATTTCAATCAGAACACCACCTGACGCTATAAACTTCGCGATAGCGTTCTGAATCAGGGTTGTCTGATCGATGAACTGAGTTGCTCCGCCAGGGCCCGCAGGCGTCAAAGGCGTTGCGTGGGTACCTGTAGATACCTTAATAGAGCCACGAGACTGCTGAGCGGTATCTGTCACCACAGGAAGGCCATATAAAGCCGCGTGAGGTGTATTACCCGCTAAAGGCGCACCACTAACAGTATTCGTCACAACCGTATCGCCTTGAACTTGAATACCCAGTGTAGGCTTGTTGTTTGCAATCGCGATCGCCGCATAGTTCACAGGATCTGCTGAGTCGACCACTGTTTGCGCTGCAAACATGAATGGCGCTAACACCTCTGGAACAAAGGCTGGGTCATCAACTGCAACGCCTGTTGAAGCTGAAAGACCGCCGCGAATTACTGGGCCAAACGTTGGCGAACCGTTCAATAACTGAGCGATGCTTCCTGATGTTGTCGCTAAAACGCCCTGTTGAACATTCGCGGACAGAGCCATATAGTCAGAACCTACGATTCCCCCTAACGAATGACCAAAGAAGCTGATGCTTGAAGCATCAAAGTCCGCCATCGTATCGCCATCAACATCCATATTGCCAATCTCAGCTTCTAACGCTAACAAATCAAGTACGCCCTGACGCACGTTGTCACGAGATACTAATAGGTTTTGTAAGTTGATAAAGTGAGCGCCGGACTCATCAACCATACCGTCTTGACCTGGCTGACTCGAAGCATTCACCACGTAATCCACACCGAAAGTACGCTCACGAGTAGCACCAGGAGAGTAACCTTCAAAGATACCAATAAGTCCGCCACTTGCCTGCTGTAAACCTAGGTGTACTTGGTTATCCTCGGCAATACCGTGTAACGGTAAATCCATAGCAACAACAGCCGTACAAGCGCTTGCCATAGTATCAGCGATACCTAACATCGCTGTACGATCACTCGTGATACCGTGTTGGAAAATCATCACAGGATACGGCTTTGGACATGCCGTGTTCTTAGGCAATGACACCAATAAAGGAACGGATTCTTC
This sequence comes from Kangiella marina, assembly GCF_039541235.1. NCBI lineage: Bacteria > Pseudomonadati > Pseudomonadota > Gammaproteobacteria > Kangiellales > Kangiellaceae > Kangiella > Kangiella marina. The sequence goes on from NZ_BAABFV010000001.1 coordinate 701,514, forward strand.
ACCCGTTTTTCGTGGCAAAGGGTTTGCATAAGTAATGTTGCCACCGGCAAATGGGTTAGCCATAAAGCCACCCTGACCGTCTGGAACCATATCCGCACCCACCCACTGTGAATTTAGTGGTGCAATTGGATTTTCCATTGAAGGCGCTGACAATAAATAAGGCAATGAAAACTGACCTTTGTATAAATTCGCTGCACCAATACCAGTGAAAGGAGTGGTGTCCGTCATTAAGCTTGAAAAGCTCGACGCGCCAGCCGTTGCCAAAGGAGAGTCTACATATAAACCTTTAGAGGCAACCAAAGAGTTCGAAACTGACTGCACCGTAAATTGATAAGCAAGAACCACGTCCTCACGAACAACACCAGCACCTTCTGCAGCCGCTAACATGGCGTTAACTAATTGACGCACAGGCTCTAAACCAGAGGTAGGTGCGCCAGATGGAATCGGGTCAGTAGACTTAGCGATTGTAAACTGAGAGTCTGAGATAGTGGCATTACCATTTACATCAGTAATCCCATTAGTGACAACAACCATATAGCTCGCTTGTGGCTCTAAAGGCGCTAATGGCACAACACCGATAGCAGCTGGACCATTAGGCACTGCTACAAACTGACTGCCAGCGGCTAATTCTGCCTCAACACCGGTAACCGGACCTGTTGGGCCTGGGATACCTGGAGCAACTTCACCGCGCGCAGTGGTGACTTTAAAGACACGAACATTTTGGCCTGGTGCAATAGAGCTTGCGTCAATAGCACCACGGAACTCAATGTTAAACGGCGCATGAGTTGACCAACCATCAAGTCCGCTGACAGCGTTTTGAGGGTCAGACATATCCGTTGGGTCTTGTGTTGGGATATTTAGCGTTAAATCAGCTGAGCCACTGAATAACAAATCGTTTGGGACTGGGATTTCACCATCCCCAGGAGCATAGACTGGAGCAACAAATTTTGTACTACCATCGCCAGAGCCGGGTACTTTTGGTTCGGCAGGCCCATCACTACACGCAGTCAGCACGAGGCTACTGATTAGCGCGACTCCGTAAAATGCTTTTTTCATTTCTAACTCCCGTTTTGGTGAAACGTTTTATACGGTTTTAAACCGATAGTTATGTTTATATAAAATTGCTTTAATCCTACTCTGTAAAGCCCCCTATTGGCAAGTGGACTTACCAGCTGGACATTAACCGATTTCGCTAAAGGACTTCATTTCCCCTTTAGCTTTGCTCCATAAGTCACCGCTCTGATGCCCGTAATCCCATAAGATTTCTACGACTTTATCGGCGTCCCTATCCTTAATTGCGGCTGAAAGTTGGCGGTAATAATTGTGAGCAAGTCGACGTGTTTGCTCCCAGCCAAAATAGAAGCGTCCTATTTTGTAATAAATAGCTTCAAAGCCATTCAGCATCAATGTGTAGATAGGGTTGCCTGAAGCGCGCGTTGCTGAGTGGTGAAAGTGCCAATCAAAATCAATATACGCTTCGGCGGTATTGGCGACACTACTGAGGCCTTCCAATACTTCGAGTAACTTTTCAGGATCATTCTTAACCGCATCTCGTAAGAAGATGCTGGCTATTGAAGTTCGCGCTCGCAGCAAATTATCAGCCAGCGTCATGGAACCAGCATCATCCAGTGTCACCAAGGTATCAAGAACATTTAATGTCGCTGACTGCCAGATATCATTCACTTTGGTTGGTTTACCATGTTGAATGGTTAGCCATCCATCACGCGCTAGGCGCTGCAAGACTTCACGTAACGTGGTTCGAGTGACCCCAATAATTTCTGCCAACTCTCTTTCAGCTGGTAAAATAGAGCCTGCAGGAAACTTGCCATTCCAAATAGACTCAACAATGTATTGCTCAGCAAATGCAGCTGGCGTTAGTGCTTTAGCTGTAGAAGCCATCAGCCGTCCCCGTTTAATTTAGTATTGAAATAACTGGTAAGAGGTCAACTCTCACCTCGTTTTTAGCATATAGCGTGAATATTTTCCAGCAACAACAATAAATTGTTACTCCAGTAGGCCTTGGGTGTCCCTGCTCGGGCTTATCTAGCTCTTTTAAAGGCTTATTCTTTATTTATGCAATCGATGTAAAATACCCTAAAAAACAACAAAGATAAACCCTGATACAGTAAGGGTGCCAGCTCGATTCAAGCTGACCGTCAAGGCCTCCAACCCGAGGCTGAGCAACCCTGACGCGTTAGATATAAAAAAAGCTGACCGAAGCCAGCTTTTATTCATGAGTACATCTACCAAAAACTCAGTATCAAAAATACCGCCAATAAGATACTGACCCAAATCACCATACTACCTGATAGTTGTGTTCTAGATAGAATACCGTCTGGCTCATGACGCGCTACTAAACCAAGCACTCCATTCACGCCACGCATAAAGACGCCTCGAACAGCTCTATCGGCAGCCCAGAACATAGCAAAGAACGGTGTTAAGATTGCCGGGAATAATCGACGGTAGAACCAATCGATATCCAAGTTAACTGACGGCAACTCTGGTGGATACATGTTCTTCAAGTTCAGCCAGACAAAGGCCAACGCTGAGAAGAACAACAACTGTGTCTGTGTCAGAACGTGCGTCGCATCGTAAGGGTTATAGCCCGTATCGAATGGTAACAGGCTATACAGAGCCTGTGGATAAACACCTATCGCAACACACAATACAGCCGCAATGCTCATCGCGAACAACATGTTCTTCGGTGGCTCGGAGGTCCGAATACCGGAATCATGCGCAAAGAATGCAAAGTACGGAATCTTGATACCCGCATGGTGGAATACGCCTGCCGCCGAGAACAGCAACAGTAACCAAGCCCAACCATAACCGTTGTTTAGCGCTGCCGACATGACCATCGACTTACTGACAAAGCCGCTAAACAGTGGGAATGCAGAAATCGAAGCGGCACCAACCATACATAAGATCGCGGTTTTAGGCATGGTTTTATACAAGCCACCCAGTCGCGAACCGTCGATTTTGCCGGTCATGTGTAAGACGGCTCCCATCGACATGAACAACAGACCTTTAAACAGGATGTCGTTGAAAGCGTGAGATACGGCACCGTTGACTGCCAAGGCAGTACCGATACCAATACCCACCACCATAAAACCAATCTGGTTGATCATGCTGTAAGCCAACACGCGGCGTAAATCGTTTTCGATCACCGCGAAGAAAATTGGGAAACACGCCATGATAACGCCGATATAAACCAACAGCTCTGTACCAGGGTAAGCGCGAGCTAAAGAATAAACCGCCACTTTCGTGGTGAAGGCGCTTAAGAAAACCGTACCCGTTGGCGTCGCTTCTGGATAAGCATCGGTTAACCAATTGTGTAACATTGGGAAGGCACACTTGATACCAAAGGCGATAAAGATTAACCAGCTTGCGGTATCGTTCAGCCCAATAAACTCGAAGTTAATCGACTGGTGCTTATAAGCATAGAAAACGATGCCTACCAATAAAACCACACCCGACAAGACTTGAATGATTAAATAACGGAGACCCGCAATATAAGCGCGCTCTGTGCGGCGAGCCCAGATCAAGAAGACTGAGGTAACGGCTAGTAGCTCCCAGAAGATAAATAGAGTGATCAAATCCCCTGCAAACACCGCTCCAATCGCACTACCGGCATAGAGTAAACCACTGACTTGCTGTAGCGTGTCTTTAACGTGCAGAGCGAACAGCATGCAAATAAAGGCTGCTATGTGGAAAATATAACCAAATAGTAAGCTGAGCTTATCAACCTCAAAAACTTCGAGTTCAAAGTTCAAGAAACTAAAGCTTAGTACAGTACCCACTGGCACCGTCAGTAAATGCAAGCCGCTCAAGACTGGTGTAATCAATAACACCGCCTGACGAACCTTTCCGGTAGTGACTAAAGCAATCAGCGCACCGATAAAAAATGGTACAAACACTGGTAACTCAGGCATCCACATCATGGCCTCCTTGCGCTTGCTCAGCTTCTGTCTGCTTTTTGTTCGCTGGCTTAGGGTGTTGCTTGCTTTCTAACTTGTCGTAGTAATCTTCGTCACGCATTAAAAAGGTTCTCATCCACTTAGCGACCAACACCAACACAACACAGCCCACAAAACCATAGATTGGGTAAAAGCCAAACAGCTCTTCCCACGAATGGTAAATGTGACGGTGAATCACAAATTCTAGTAAAACCAATACCGCACAGCAGGCATACACAATATACAGCAAACGTTTGACGTTTTTAGGATTATCAAATAAGTACTGTTTCTCGTTATCGTTTTGCTTATCCATTAGTCCCTCCAGCGACGCTTGCAAGCGACTCAGCTAAGCCATAGAAAACTTGAGGCCAGAAAAAGAAAACCATTGTCATAATCGCAGTCATACTCAATGCTAATAAACTGGGCCAAGGGGCTTCTTTGATTTGGTCACGTTGAATAGTTACCACACTACGCTCGCCATCAAAGAAAGCGCGTAATGGAATCGGCAACAAATAAGCGATATTTAACAATGAGCTGATCATCAAAATAATCATCACCGCTAACTGATCCGCCTCCAACGTCCCCATGAATAAATACCATTTGCTCCACATACCCGCAGCTGGCGGTAAACCAATAATACTCATGCTGCCGATAAAGAACGCAATCATGGTAATCGGCATGGATTTACCAAGACCACGCATGTCACTGATCTCCGTTTTGTGCGCAGCGACCATAATCGCACCCGCACAGAAGAATAACGTGATCTTACCGAAAGCATGGGCCACGATATGCAACGCACCGCCTAAAACACCCGCCTGGGTTGCTAACAAAGCACCAATGGTGATGTAACCTAGCTGGCCTACCGTTGAGTAGGCTAAACGCTTTTTTAAGTTATCTTGGCGCATCGCCACCAGCGAGGCTAATAACACACCTGCCGTGGCCAAATACAACAACCAATCGGTCACGGCTAAATCAGCCAATAAGTCGATACCAAAAATATAGACACAGACTTTCAGAATGGTAAACACGCCGGCTTTAACCACCGCTACTGCATGTAATAAAGCACTAACCGGTGTCGGCGCTACCATTGCAGCTGGTAGCCAACGATGGAAAGGCATCACAGCGGCTTTACCGATACCAAAGATAAACAGTACCAAGAGCACCGACAACACTGTTTTGGAAGTCGTGTCGTCAAACACACCACCCGCAGTAAAGGCTAAGGTTCCGGTTTCACTCCAAGTGCCGATAATCGCGAATAGGAAGAATAGAATCGAGGTCGACAATAAGATCGACAAGTAAACGCGTCCACCATGGCGGGCTTTGTCTGTACCCGCGTGAGTGACTAGCGGATAGGTTGAAAGCGTCAACACTTCATAGAATACGAACAGCGTGAACAAGTTATCGGCAAAGGCCAAGCCCATCACGCCTGAAATCGCGATCGCGAAGCAGCAGTAGAATCGTGTTTGATTCGCTTCACCATGGCCACGCATGTAGCCTATGGCGTAAATTGACGTCACTAACCACAAAGAGCCTGCAACTAAGCTGAACAATACACCCAGAGGCTCAGCTCGAAACGCTATGTCCAAGCCAGGCATCAACTCCCACCAATGAACATATGGCGCTTCTCCAGCGTCAAAACCTTGGTAGAAAGCGATAACCGCGATTAACAAAAGCGCACCGACAATCAAGGTCGCTGCTTCTCGTAGATTTGGTTTTTTATGGAACAGTAGAATCCCGGGAATCGCCAATAACGGCAAAACAATGATCCACTGCATCAATACGTCTTGTGTCATCATTGCCCCTTTCATCGAACGCCCCCGAACAAGAGTTCAGCGGTTTTTTCCGAAATACCGGCGGTAAAGCTGGTATCAATACCGAAGTAAATATTCGCTATCACGAAAATCCATGCAGGAATTAAGATGGACAATGGCGCCTCTTTATACGACTGGTTATTTTGTAGCGCAGGCTTAAAGTAAGCGACTTCAACAATGCGCCAGATATATGCCATCGCTAGCAACGAGCCGATTAACACTAACACAGCAACTGGCCACATGTTGCTCTCTAATAACGCCAACACCAAGTACCACTTACTGACAAAACCAACCGTTAACGGCACACCAATCAAGCTCAAGCCACCGATGACGATCGCCGCCATGGTCCAAGGCATTTGACGCCCAAGCCCGGCGAACGCTTTAATATTCACGCTACCCACTCGATACACCACACCTGCTAACGCTAAGAAAATCGCACTCTTCATCAGGGCATGATTAAACAGGTGCAGCATGGTCGCGGTTAACCCTGTTTTAGTACCAATGCCTGTACCTAAAATCATGTAACCAATTTGGCTCACGCTGGAATAAGCGAAAAGACGCTTAACATTGGTTTGGTAAATCGCCACAATCGAAGCCGCAATAACCCCGAGCAAACCAAGGCTGACGAGAATTTCCGTCAACGGCAGGTGAGCAAACGAGAACTCGAAGCCGTATACCGTAAAGATAAAGCGTAGCAAAACGTAGATCGCAACCTTTGTTGCGGTCGCGGCCAGAAAGACGGTGGCAATCGATGGCGCATAAGCGTAAGCATTCGGTAGCCATAAATGCAGCGGGAACAGTGCTAATTTCAAGCAAACACCCACCAAGAAGAACGCGAAAGCCGTGAACACCGTTTTGGTGTGCTCAACTTCAGGCAAACGCTCTGCCAAGTCATTCATGTTCAAAGTACCCGTCATCATGTACATCAAACCGATACCGATCAAAATGAAAGTCGCACCGATAGTCCCCATGATCAGGTATTGATAAGAAGCCCATAACGAGCGGCGGTCATTACCCATAGCAATCATGGTGTAAGACGCCAAGGATGACACCTCTAAAAATACAAACACGTTAAACGCATCACCCGTCGCGACAATGCCGAGCAAGCCCGTAAGACAAAGCATGTAAGCAATGTAGAAATAGGTAATCTTAGACTCAGGAATTTCTTTGGTTAAGCTTTTTCCCGCCGCCATTAAGGTGATGGTGCTGATCGACGTCACCAGTATCAGTAGGTAAGCATTAAGCTCATCAATTCGATACTCGATACCGATCGGTGCTTCCCAACCCCCTAACGAGTACACCAGCGTGCCATGTAGATTGACTTGTTGAAGCAGCATGATACTGATGGCAAAAGCCATGACGTTGGCTATTAATACGAACCAACGCACCAGACGCGCTTCTTTTAGGATGAAACATATTGGAGCTGCAAGTAATGGAATAATTACCTGCAAAATAGGTAAATGTTGAATCACTCTGCAGAACCCTCTTGCTGTAAATCTTTTTCTTGAATAACGTCCTCTTCAACAGTGCCATAAGCTTCTTTTATGCGCACCGCTAAGGCCAACCCTAGCGCTGTTGTAGCAACGCCCACAACAATCGCCGTCAGGATTAGAACATGAGGCAAAGGGTTTGAGTAAATGGTGTATTGATCATCCAGAATTGGCGCGGTTCCGCCAATCACTTTACTGATACTGATGTATAGAATGAACACCGAAGTCTGAAAAATGGTCAACCCCATCAACTTTTTGACCAAATTACCGTGAGCAATCACGATATAAAATCCGCTCATCATGAGCAAAATCACAATCCAATAATTGTACTGTTCTAGAAAACTCATGCCGTCCCCTCCTTCGTACCAGAATTGGGGTTGGATTTGCCAATTCTTCTAGCAAAGGTCAAGAAGATCAAAATCATTGCTGTAGCTACCGTAATACCGACACCAAGCTCAATAATGATGATGCCGACATGCTGTCCGGTAATATCACTCTCAGCAAGCACACTGTAGTTTAGGTAGTTACCACCATTGAGCATACTGACGATACCGACACTGCCGTAAATCAAAACACCCAGCGCCGATAATATTTTGACCACCGGCATCGAAACGGCTTTACGCGTTTGCTCAATGCCAAATAACATCGCGTATAAGATAATACTGGAGGCAAAAATCACACCCGCTTGGAAACCACCACCCGGTCCGTATTCACCATGGAACTGCACATACATCGCGAATAACATGATCGGCGGAATCAAGATTTTACTGACAATACGCAAGATTTTGTGCTGGAACATCGGCGCTGGCGTATTAACCACCTCGTTTTCTTTCCGCGAAAACTCAAGCAATGCCAAAACACCGATCACAGCGGTAAACACCACCACAATTTCGCCAAACGTATCGAAGCCTCGATAACTCGCCAGCACTGAGGTCACGATGTTTGGAATATCAATATCCTCACCCGAATGTGTGATGTAGTAAGGTCCAACATGAACCTGTGCAGGGGCTGTATCAGAACCAAACGCCGGCATATCCATAGTACCGATGATCAGCATCACACCCGTCACAATAACCACACTCAGTGCGATAACAGGATGGTACAACTTACGATTTTCATAGCGGCCCGTTATGGTTAGGGTCGTCACCATCAAGATGGTCGATATACCCGCGCCCACAGCAGCTTCAGTAAAAGCCACATCGACAGCATCCATCAATACAAAAAATGCTGCTGATAGCAGGCTGTATATTCCGGTCAGCATCACCGAGGCGAATAAATCCTTAGTAAACGCTAAGGACAGAGCAGTAATTGCTAAGAACGCCAGCAGGATGACATTAATTAAAATCTCTATGGCTCTACTCCTTATTATCTGTATTGAAAGAACGGCTATCAGTGTCAGACGTCGGCTGATGCCCAAAGTTATTTAACACATCCGCGTCCTTTTCATCTTGCTTGCTTCCAAGTTTAGGACGCAAACCACCGTGTAATGCGGCTTTCGCCAATGCGTGGCTGCCGGTTGGACTGGTAATGAGAATGAACAAGAGCACCAATATTAGCTTCACTAACACCAAGTACTGGCCATCGGTTTGCAGCATCAATCCCATTAAAACCAAAGTCCCGCCAAGCGTATCCGTCACACTCGCCGCATGCATACGACTGAAAAAATCAGGAAAGCGATGCATTCCAATAGCACCAGAAACACAAATAAAGCCGCCGAGAATTAATAGCGCCCAGCTAAATCCGTCGAGAATCGCACTCATGATTGTTCCTCGCTTTCAGCAGGGCTAGGCTCAGCCTTTTTGTACTCAAAGAATCGTAAAATCGCGATCATGGCGATGAAGTTGATCAGGGCATAGACTATAGCAATATCCAAAAACTCAGGGCGCCCCATCAGAAAGCCGAGTATGGCGATAAAAAGCACTGTTTTGGTGCCAAAGACATTAACCGACAAAATGCGGTCGTAAATTGTTGGGCCAATGAATGCGCGCAATAAAGCAAGCACCATAGCCACTAAAATAGCGATAGCAGCAGCTAAAAACATTATTCCTCCAAACGCGAAACGCGACGATCCATCTCACCACCTTGAAGGTAGCTGATTCCCTCGTATGACAAGGCGTAAACAATCAGCGTATCGCCGTCAATATCGAGCGTGGTCGTCCCTGGCGTTAAAGTAATTGAGTTAGCGTAGATTGTCTGGCCCATTTCAGTTTTTTGGCTCGTTGGTATACGAGCGACAACTGGGTTAATTGAGTTAGGGCCGAGCCAAATGCGCTTAATCACGGTGATGTTCGACTGCACTAAAGTTTTCAGCAGCCATAACCAGTAAACGATAATTCGTCTGCTGACATGTAGAGGTTGGGATTCCTCATCGACAATCCCTAAACGGTATGTCATGAAAACGACAAAAGCCACCGAGACAGCGCCGAGCGAAAGTAACAAACCGTTAAAGTAGCCGGAGTTACCCACCCATATGAGCGACAACACAATTATCGAACTGATAATGTAACGAAGGCTGTTATTTTTTTTCATTTAAATTTAATGTACCTAATCTGAACAATAAAAAAGCTCCGCAACTAACAGGAGCCTTCACATCAAATGGTGTGAACTTCACAACAAACTCAAATGATTGTAGCAACCCCCAAAATACCGCGCAAGCAAAGCCCAGACCACTTTCTGAGCAAAAGCGAAGTCTCAATAACTACATAAATAAGCTGTCTAGAATGGCCATTTTTTTCAATTTTTTTGTTGGGTATAAACGATACGTATCGCTATCAACAAGCATTAAAGAAAAAACCGAGTAAAAGCTATAGCAAAGAAAGTGCTCAAGTTTGATTGTTTTTTGAGCGCATTTAAGGGGTGTTTTGCCCTCTTTTTGGCCAAGAAGCATCATTTTTCTTGGCCAAACCATAAGAAAAACTAATCTAACCTTGCTCCCATAAAGGGTCATTCAGGCTTTGTAACTTTTTATGGTGAGCATCAAGCTCCTGCTCAGAGGCTTTAATCACTTTCAAACTTGGTCGGTTAGTCGAAATTTTTCGAACGGGCAACTCACCGGTTTCTGCGCTCGGGCTAGATTGACGACCTAGGGTTAAATTGGTTTGACCGCCCGTCATTCTGAGATAAACGTCAGCCAAGATCTCCGAATCCAGTAAAGCGCCGTGCAGCTCACGGTGACTATTATCAATATCATAGCGCTTACATAAAGCATCCAAACTATTGCGTTGACCTGGGTGCATTTGGCGCGCCAAGACTAAGGTGTCTAATATGGTGCAATAATCCGCCGTTTTACCTTTAGTGGGATCCCATAACTTAAACTCATGATCCATAAAGCCAACATCAAACGGCGCGTTATGGATAACCAACTCGGCACCATCAATGTATTCTAGAAATTGCTCAGCAATATCTTCAAAACGTGGTTTATCTTCAAGAAACTCATTGGTAATGCCGTGGACTTCAATCGCGCCTTCATCAATCTCACGATCAGGCTTAATGTATTGGTGATAATGATTCCCCGTTAGCTTACGGTTAACCAACTCAACACACCCAATCTCAATGATGCGATGCCCATCAGCAGGCTCTAAGCCTGTAGTTTCTGTATCCAGAACAATCTGTCTCATGTTCACCCTATTATTGTTGGTTTAATGCTTTATCAACGCCTAAGTTGGCCAGTTCATCAGCAATCTCATTTTCCACATGACCACTATGCCCTTTCACCCAATGCCAACTAACTTGATGCTTCGAAACCTGCTCATCCAGCGCCTGCCACAAGTCTTGATTTTTAACGGGTTTCTTAGCGGCAGTCTTCCAACCTTTGGCTTTCCAACCTTCAAGCCATTGATTAATGCCGTTTTTGACATACACAGAGTCAGTAGTCAGCTCGACCTTGGATGGTCGCTTCAAAGCTTTAAGCGCTTCAATCGCTGCCGTTAACTCCATTCGATTATTGGTCGTCTCTAATTCGCCACCATATAATCGTTTTTCATGCTTTCCATAACGTAACAGAGCCCCCCAACCTCCGGGGCCAGGATTGCCTTTACAGGCGCCATCAGTAAATATTTCTATGATTTTCAAAACGTTGTGAAGCCTTATTGTTATTTAGATATTAGCTAATCTGCCACCTAAAGCTAATGCCTCTTGCTCAATTGGCCGCAGCGGTGTCATGGTTGACACTTTCTTCTGCGCCTTAACCATGTACGCGATAGGTGCCGATAACCAAGCATTAGGCATGTCTGATTTTCGCTCAAACTCTTTGAAACCACGCCACCAAGGGCAACCAACGACTTCAAGCTCAAGCGTTTTAAAGCCCAGTAAATTGAGCCACTCCTCATATCGATGAATGCCAATGGAGTGTGTAGGCAACTCTTTTCTATTAGCCGTCAATCGAGCCTTTGCTTTCAGCATCCAAGGGCTCAAAGGGGCGTAGAGTAACACGTACAGTATCCCCTGCGGCGCTAGTGAGCGATGGACTTCACCTAACAAAACACTGGGGTTTTCAGCGTATTCGAATACATTACTCAAAACCGCGGCTTGAATAGAGTCCGTCATTATCGGAAGTTCATCCGGTAACGCTTGTACCGAGTGGCCTAAGCCGTCACCTAGTTTGACATGATACTCAAACACATTGACGGGTAAGCTTAAACTTTGAGTCAAACTGTCCAATGTAAGTAAGTAGCCACCATGGTATTCCTCTAGATGCTGCTGCAACCACTCCTGCCACAAGTACCGTAAACGGTTACCTGCGGGTATGTTAGGCCAACTCAACTCAAATAATCGTTCCATTGCTACCTGTTCAGTTGCTAGGTTTTAGCCTGTCTTGTAGAGTATTCTCATGCTAACCTGAGTTATAGACTCAAGCAAACACTACCGACGACCAAGTTAAAACTATGATGAAAATTATTCCACTTAGTGCGTTTAGCGACAACTATATATGGGTCATTCATTCTAGCGACTCGAATACCGTTGCAGTCGTCGATCCGGGTGATGCCACGCCAGTGATTGACTATTTAGAGCAACACAACTTGTCGCTAGAAACCATTTTAATCACACATCACCACAATGACCATATTGGCGGCGTACAAACCTTGAAAAACCGCTATCAGTGCCGCGTTTTCGCGCCAAAACGTGATAACCAGTCATTTTCTGATCAGGATCTCGTCGAGGGTGATGAGGTGAGTATTCTTAACGATGAATACCAATTTTCAGTCATTGAGGTCCCAGGGCACACCATGGGACACATTGCCTTCTATGGGCATGGCTGTCTATTCTGCGGCGATACCCTATTTAAGGCAGGCTGCGGGCGCATGTTCGAAGGAACCCCTCCGGTATTCTTAGAATCGCTGCAAAAACTCGCGGCTTTACCCGCAGAAACAAAGGTTTATTGCGCTCACGAATACACCCTAACCAATCTCAAATTCGCCCTTTCTGTAGAGCCTGACAACCCTGCGATACATAAAGAAATCGAATATTCTCAACGACTTAGAGAGAAAAACAAACCCACTCTTCCTTCGACCATTGGCGAGGAGCTTAGCTTTAACCCCTTCCTGCGTTGCGACCAAGATGCTTTGCAGCAAACTGCTAGCCAAGCCTCAGAAACAAAAACTTTCTCCGATCCCGTGCGAACTTTTGCTACAATCCGGCAACTAAAAGATAATTTTTAAGCAAAATAAATTGTATATGAAGCGCATTGCCATAGTGTCACTACTTGCTTTAACCGCCTGTAGTAGTCTCCAAAAAAACGATTCTGAAATTACTGACAACCACAAAGCTTCCCGTAGCGAGCCTCTTCCAACGCCCGATTTAGCGCAGGATGAAGTATCGCCAGAAGTAGAGTTGGTGACTAAAGACTTAACACCAGCTCAGCCCATTAACTTATGGGATGAGCTTTCAAAAGAGCAAACGCTAACTCATATCAGTAATGCTCGTGTAGCATCGCATCAAAAGCGGTTTCTGCGCCGCACGGATCACTTGATTGAGCGTGCCAATAAAGCTGCGCCCTACCTTCACTACATCATCACAGAGCTTGAGAACCGCGGTATGCCGGTTGAATTGGCCTTTACTCCGATGGTCGAGAGTAACTTTGATCCGCTGGCACACTCGGTGGTACAGGCAGCAGGATTATGGCAGTTCATGCCACGAACAGCCAAAGGCTTTGGACTCAAGATCGATCAATGGTACGACGGTCGTCGCGATGTGGTTGCCTCAACACATGCCGCGCTCGACTATTATGAGTACCTCAACAAATTATTTGATGGTGATTGGTTGCTCACTGTTGCAGCATACAACGTTGGGCAGGGCAATGTTCTCAAGGCTATGAAACGCAATCGTCGCCAAGGCAAGCCAACGGATTATTGGTCCTTAAAGCTACCCCGCGAAACCATGCGTCATGTTCCGAAATGGATCGCACTGTCTAATATTTTCCTAAACGCCAAAAACTTTGGCGTGGATTTACCGTTTATTGAAAATACGCCAGCCTTTAAAGAAGTCACTATTGACGCGCCTGCCAACCTTATGGAGCTGACAAAGATAGCGAATATTGATAAGAATGTTTTTTATCGTCTCAACCCAGCTTACAACAAACTCTTCATTCCTGAGGAGCATGGCCAAGCCAAGATCTTAGTACCGACCAAAAACGTTCAACACTTCCAAAAAGGTATTATGGATATTGAGCCAGGCAAGGCTTTAGGCCTACTCACCTACACGGTTAAGTCAGGTGATAACCTGAGCACAATCGCTAAGAAGCATAATACATCCGTGACTTACCTAAAGAGCCTTAACAAGCTCAACTCAGACTTCTTGAAGATTGGCCAAATTCTAAAAATGCCAGGCTTCGCCAACGCCTCTGAGCATGAGCTTAACTTCATGGCCACGCTTGATAAAAATCGCCAGCGTCGTCGTTATCAAACCTACAGAGTCCGTAGTGGTGATAATTTATGGAGCATCGGCAAGCGTTTTGGTGTCAGCTCTGCACAGGTCGCTCGCTGGAATAACATTAATAAAAACAGCACATTACGCATTGGTCAGCGTTTAAAAGTTTGGCCTAAACGTTACTCGCAGTTTGCCTCAGCTAAGACCTCTTATAAAGTTAGGAGTGGCGACTCTCTCTCCACGATTGCACGCAAATTCAAAGTTAAAGTTAGCGATCTGACGAAATGGAACCGTCTTAACAAGCGTAGCATTATTCGTCCCGGCCAAACGCTAACCATTTATCACTAGAAATTGAACGAGCAATACCTACAAAAAAAGGGCCTCGAAAGGCCCTTTTTTTATTTCTACTTCCACGCCACACTAGCTACGGAACAATACTTTTTCTTTCTTGAAGAACTGCGTAGTGAAATATAATAACGCGCCAGCAATAACAACGGTTGATGCGAGTAAGACCATGATCATACCGTAGTCGACGGTACCTTTGACCAAGTCCTTCATAGCAAGAGCCACGTTAGTAATTGGAATCATCGCCGTCTGAACGTTTAGCTCCATACCCGGAACAAACGCCACAATCACAGGCATAAAACCAATCATGAAAATTGGTGACATGTAAGCTTGCGCTTCCTTCATGTTTTTCGCATAAATAGAAGCACTCAACATAATTGATGCAAATATACTGGTTAATGGCACCAGCAATACGGCAACCAATAATAGATCAAGCCCGGATATATTTGACAAGAAGTCAAGGCCACCCATCTTTCCACCCATGGTGAAAATATAAGTCCATACGAAATAACTGAGCAAGGTGACTATAACGGTAAAGAAGCTTGCTGTGAAAATCACACCAAACTTAGCCATAACAATTTTGCCTTTGGTCATCGGCGTTAACAGTAAAGTTTCGAGCGTACCGCGTTCTTTTTCACCAACACCAAGTTCTAGCGCAGGATACATTGCCCCAGAGACTGCCAACGCAATAAGAATGTAAGCAATAAGCGGCCCGACAAATTCCCCCATGCGCTCGCGCTCTGATGCAAAGTTTTGATTTTCCACGGCGATAGGTTTATTAAATGCCTTAATGTTATCCGTGGACAAATTAAAACGCGCACCTAGCGCCAATCGCTCAGTATTATTATAGGCTTCAATAATATCTTTAACGCGTTGGCTAGAAATGTTGTCTAATTTGGAAGAACCTTTGTAATAAAGATTGATCACTTCTTGCTTGCGACTTTCAGAGGGCAGCGCAGAACCTTCAGGAATCTCTACGATAAAGTCGACATTATCCTCTAAAATTTCTGTTTTATAATCGCTGCTATTGAGCTCAACTTTCTTGAAGTGTTTTTCAGCTGTAAATAACGACGAAAATCCCTCAAATGCAGAGGCATTAACAAACGCAACTTTTAACTCTTTTGTCTCAGCTTCTTCAGTTTTACTTTGTGTAAACTTACCGATACCAAAAAATAATACAGGAAAAATGATTGTCGGTAATAAAATCGAAAAGATGAGTGTTTTTTTATCACGCAGAATTTCTAGCAATTCCTTTTTATAAACTAACCACATATTAAGCCACCTCTTTCTTATTATTGACGTTATTTAAGAAGGCATCATATAAGTTGCCTGATGATGTTTGCGCTGCAAAGTCTTGAGTGCTGCCAAAAAACTTGGTTTCACCCAAATCAATTAAACAAACGTCATCACATAAGCGCTCTACTTCATGCAAGTGGTGGGTTGAGAAAATCACTGACATCTCAGTTTCTTTATAACTTTCGATAAAGTCGAGAACGGTTTTGGCTGAAATGACATCGAGACCGGTTGTTGGCTCATCGAAAACCAATACTTTGGGGTCATGAATGACTGCTCGCGCAATCGAGGCCCGCTGCATCATACCAGTTGATAAGTCATCTGCTCGTTTACCAGAGAACGTATGCATATCAAGCATAGAGAAAATTTTGTCAATACGCTCATCCATTACTTGCTTTGACAAGCCGTGCATACGACCAAAATACTCTACATTCTCACGAACCGTAAGACGATGGTAAAGTCCTGTTTTCCCCGATAAAAAGCCAATTAATTTTTGCGCATACCGTGGCTCTTTAGTCACGTCATGCCCATTAATTAAAATTTCGCCCTCTGTCGGTTGCAGTGCTGTCGATAGCATACGAAGGGTCGTCGTCTTGCCGGCACCATTAGGTCCCAACAATCCGAGTACTTTACCTTTCTCACAACTAAAGCTAACGTTCCGGACCGCGTGAAAGACGCCTTCTCCTTCGCGCGGATCAGTCGCAACCTTCTTTTTCTTCTTTTTTGCTTCTTTCTTATCGTAAGCAAAACTTTTGGCTAAACCTTTAATTTCAATCATTCTGAAATAGTCCCCTACTTTTTATTGTCTTCCGAATCTTTTTTGAGTTCGGATTTACCCGTTGAAACACTTTTGAGTAAACCCACAACTTTTTGGTAAACCGATTTACGAATCTGTCCCAGCCTTGGCTTATCATCCTTTCCAAATGGCACTGGACGACACAAACGCATTGTCTGTAAGCCCATACGAGCGATTAAAACCCCAACACCTATGCCTTGGGCAGCTTTTGCCGAGATCGTCGCTGTTAAGCTTTTCCCAAGCAGCTCTACGCCAGCATCTGCAACAAGTTCACTTGCCCCGGCCAACATCATATTCTTAAAAACACTTTTCGTCATCTCAAATCTACCGAGCGCGGTTTGGGGGCAGCCATATAACTGCGATAGCTGCTCGATCATTTTACTGCTACGCCAAGCCACTAATGCCATATCAGCCGCTGCGAGTGGACTTAAGGCAACCATAGCAGCCGCTTCAGTAGCGTGCTTAGTGATAACGTCAATCGCCATCTTATCTAATCCGCTCAACACGGTACTTGAGTAGATTTCGATCAATTCTTGGTCGTTATGAACTTGTTGTTTTTGTTGTTGATATTTTGACGTTAACCCAGATAAGTCGACATGCTCAGCTATTTGACTATTAACCGTATTGATTAAGTCTGGAGATTGGCCATAAGTGTTTCCGGCCATTAAGCTTGTAAATTCTTGCTGATGGTGTTGACGAGATTTAAACCGTCTGCGAGCTTTCCATCCTCTTATCAGCGCATAGGCCCCGCTTATGACGGCTGCGGCTCCTAAGGTCCCAACACCGAGCCCCAGCAACCAGCTTCTATCCCACAGGTTGGTCACAAACTGATAGGCTTCATAACCAGCCGCTGTCACAATAAACGCGGAAAATGAAGGCCAAAAAAGTTTCTTTAAGATTGATTTATTTTTTTGTTTGAACCTCAATTCTGCGGAACTGCCTGTTGTTAGCACCTTCTCTTCGCCAGACTGAGGTGACATATCTTTACCCGACTGAAGAATGTCTTCACGCAATAATTCTTCTGTACTTTGATGCGCCTTATCACTACTCGAGAATTTTATCGGTTTATCACTCATAAAAATTTATCTCCAATTAAGTATTGAAGCACTTTATCCATTCGAATGTGCGGCAACGGCTCGTCGGCATTAAGCTCAGGGATATCAAAGGGTGAAAAATCAATCTCTAGCTGGTTCCACTGGCTGCGACTGAGTATCGTCTCAGGCACTTTCCCAGGGTAATGGATAACAGAGTTTCCTGAACCCCGATCTTTTCCTTTTACACAATGTAGCTTTTGACCATCATGTTCCGTTATTACAGGTTCAGAAGTACTGATAGCACTGATTGCCATCGTCTCAACGTCCACCCCCTCATAACCAACATTGTTGCGCGCTTGAGCCACCATTTTTTGCATAAAAGACTCTAAAGCGGCATGTTGATCTGGAGGAACTAGGTCAACCTTAGAGGTCGCAATTAAAAGCTTGTCAATAGATGGTGAAAATAGTCGCTTGAGCCAGTTGGAGCGTCCATAACTATAACCATCCAGTAATTTCTCGATTGTTTGCTTGAGATCGATATAGGAGTCATACCCCGACTCAAGAACCGAACAGGTATCGATTAATACAATTTGGCGATCGACTTTTGAGAAATACTCATCAAAAAAAGGTCGTATCACTTCATTTTTATAGTAATTGAATCGCTTCTCTAACACTTTAATTATCGAGTTGGCAGGAACCGTCCCCCAATCCAACGACAAGATATCCTCATTTAATATTGGAAAAAACTCTAAGGTTGGAGCACCTTCAAACTCACCCGGGAGGATAAATCGACCTGGTAAAGCTAAGCTAAAATCATTGTGCTGCTCACGATACTTGAGCAGCGCTTCAGTGTACTTCTTGGCAACGACTCCGAGCTGATTACTGGTAGAGGTCTCATCAACTGCTTGGGTTACATCTAAAGCAGTTATCTCTGACTTTATACGACTGCAGAATGCTTCTCGTCTTTCGCTTGAAAGGTATTTTACGCAAGCTTGGCACCATTCTTTAAAGGACATTCCCAGTAGAGGCAAATCCAATAACCACTCTCCAGGATAGTCAATAATATCAATAGTGACAGTACTGTCGGCCTGCACTTTCTTAACCCATTTGTTTGAAACATGGAAGCGACATTTAATTTGTGCTTGTGACACACCACGCGTTGAAGCCGGCCAAACCGGATTGTTTCCTGTTAACCTATCTATCGCACCATGATAATCAAACCCGGGGATGTGGAGTTCTGGGTGCTGTGCTAATTTACTAGCAGTTAACCTTCCGTCCGCATTTGGCTTAAAGAAAGTCAGTTGATGATAAGTAGGCGCAGTTAAAAGTTGATTAATTAATGATGTAATAAAACCTGTCTTACCTGCACCACTTAAGCCGGTAACAGCTAGACGCACATTGCGATCTAGTCCACGCTCAAGAAGGTGTTGCGATTTTTTCAGTGTTGCATCAAGCCAGCTCATAAGATTCCTAATTTAGTCAACAATTTAGTATATCCCATAACTTTTGTAGCAAATATTAGAAAACGTAATAATTTATTAATGCGCACCTTAAAACCTGAATACAAACCATAAAAAAAGCGCTACAGAAGTAGCGCTTTTAAGATGAAGCTATTTTTGACTATTCGCCACCTTCACCAGGCGGGGTACTCTCTTGAAGTTCCATTGCAGCAATAGACTCTTTCATTTTCTTCAAGTCGCCAATGTACTTAATATAAGCATTAGCATTTCTTGCAACTTTAGGATATTTTGCGGCTTGCTGCATTGTTGCAACGGCGGCATCCTCTTGGCCTAGACGGAATTGAGACATACCTAAGTTCATATAAGCATAACCAAGGTCACCGTCTCTCAGGCCACCTTTGCGTATTGCTGCTTTATATTTAGCAACAGCGTTACGGTAGTCGTCACGGTCTTGATACATAATTCCAACTTTATAGTCATACTTACCAGATGAAGTAAAACTTGAAGCTTTATCATAAGCCTCAACAGCACCTTCTAGATCTTTAGCAAAGAAATAGTTATCGGCTACTCGCTTCCAGTTATCTTCGTTAGACTCAACAACACCAGCCTCAATTCCTTCTTTTAAACGATCTGCTGCTAATTGTGGAGTTTTATTGTTAGCGAAGAGTGCAGCGAGTTGTTTATAGTTAGTTTCACTTGTCCATACTCCATTCATACGGGCAAGTTCAGCTAAAGCCAACATATCTTCATGTTTCCCACGTCTGCTATATACAGCAAATAAATTGTTATAGACAGACTTCTCTGCTGGGAAAAGCTCTACCATTTCTTCACCCACAACTTCAGCACCCGCATTGTCGTTTAGCTTAATGTGGGCGCCGAACAACATACTATAAAGCGGTTTTTTTGAGCTAGAACCTAGTTGCAATGCAATATAAGCAGGGCATATAGACTCTCTAAGGTTACCATTGTTGTAATTTAAACTGGCAAAAGCCGCATACGAATTTGCTGGAGGTTTTATAACATCTTCAAAGTACTTTTTCATCCAGCTAATCGCTTGCGTAAAGTTTTCTTCGATAGTATATGTTTGCGCTATGACTCGACGCATTTGTACAACATCTTGTTTACGCAAAAAACCACTTTCAATCGCTTTCAAGAAAGACGCTCTTGCTGCCTTGTAGTTTTCAGTAGCTTGGTAATTAACACCCAACAGCTGATGAGCACGCCCAACAGCAACTTTGTCACCTGAATTCGCGATCAGATCCTTTAAGATAGCAATCGATTCATTATAATTTCCATCAGCATAAGCTTCATTACCTGCGGTAATCTTCTTAAATGCCGATTGTGAAGTGATTGTTCCAACGCCCTTTGATTCTTCATAATTGCCTTCTGTTGGAGCCAGAGGTTTACATGAAGATGTATATTTCGTTTGTGGTAGCGCAAGAGCACTACCAGCAAACAACAAACCTGTCACGCCTAAAACAATTGGTAATTTTTTCATATTAATCACACTTAAATGTTACTGGTCCAGCTCAAACTCCATTCTGTAACGCATGTTACGTTGTGGAATTGGCTGACCATTCACAATTCTTGGTTTGAATTTCCACTTGCGAATCGCTCGCAGAGCATTTCTTCTAAATACGCCTCGTGGACTTTCATCTTCTACAGAGATATTTGAAGGAGAGCCATCGGGCCCTATATCCATAGTAAACAGAACGTATCCCTCAATACCTTTCAGATTTGCCTGAACAGGATACTGGGCTTGAGGCTGGTAAACAGGTATCGCTTCACCATCACCCATGCCTGAAAAGTCTGTCTGACCTTGGCCTAAACCACCAATATAGATACCAGTCCCATCCATCGACGCATCAATATTATCAATTTTAATATCGACCAACGCGGTAACAACCTTCTGTTGCTTTTGCTGCACCTGTTGTTGAGGCGGTGGTGGCTCTTTTGGTGGTGGTGGCTTTTTAGGAGGACGGCGCTCTTTACGCTGTACCTGTTTGTCTTCTTCAACGAACGCTACTTCTACTTTGATATTTTCAACTTCGTCTTTCGTGCTATCTGTAGAAATCAAAAAGTTCATCAATAGAAATAAGCCAACCACAATACCAAAGGCAAACAGTGCACTTAATATAACTCTCAACATAGTTTACTGTACCTTGTCTGTTGCAACTGAAACCTTAGCGCCAGAACTTTTCGCAAAATCAATGACCTTTAAGACTAGCCCTGCTTTTGCTTCTTTGTCTGCCTGGATGACAACCTCACCTTCTAAGTTTTCAGTACGCAATGATTGGATTTTTGACTTAACTTCAGCAGGCTGAACAGTCGTTTTGTCAATCGTAATCGTGTTTTTTGCATCAATAGCGACAAAAATGTAAGCATTTTTGCGCTCTTCTGCAGTACTCGCTACTGGTTTGACAACATCTACGCCCGCTTGTTTCACAAAAACCGTTGTAACGATGAAGAAAATTAACATGATGAATACGATGTCGAGCATCGGTGTCATGTCAATTTCTACATCTTCTTGTTTTCTTTTGTCTTGAATCGCCATCTAGTCTTCACCCAATAATTAATGGTGTGAAAGGTTATCGGCTAACTGGTGAGTCTTAACATAAGTCGTTTGCTCTAAACGACTGCTGAAGAAGATACCAGATAATGCGGCAACCATTCCCGCCATTGTTGGAATTGTAGCTTTGAAGATACCGCCCGCCATTTGGCGTGCGCTACCTGAGCCTTGACCTGACATACCATCAAATACATCGATCATACCGGTTACAGTGCCCAGAAGTCCTAACAATGGACAAATAGCAATCAATGTTTTAATGAGCAACATTCTTTGGTTCAAAGCTTCCCGAGCTATAGAAACCCAAGCGTCACGGATTTGTTTAGCTTTCCATGACGTTTGGTCGTCTCGTGAGTTCCAACGTGCGATGATTGAGCGAGCTTCTTTTGGATACTGACCATAAATGTACCAGTAACGCTCAATCAAAAATGTCCACATTAGGAAGAGAACAAGTCCTATCCACCATAGGACCCATCCACCTTTACCGATAAACTCTAATATCGTATAGATTAATTCCATAAGGAAATTCCTATGCGTTATTCTCGTCGTGTTGAGCCATCAAACCTGTGCTCTGTTCTTCCAAGACATGAATAATGCTTTTACTTTTACCAGCTACAACAGCGTGCAAGAAGGTTAATGGAATTGCTGCTAACAGACCCCAAACAGTTGTTACCAACGCCTGAGAAATACCGTCAGCCATTAATCGTGGGTCACCAGTACCATGTAATGTAATAGACTGGAATACCTCAATCATACCAACTACTGTACCTAGTAGACCTAATAGAGGTCCCAGTGCAGCAATAACTTTGATTAGGTTAATACCACGCTCAATCTTAGGTGTTTCTTTCAACACAGCCTCATCAAGTTTCAACTCTAGGTTTTCAACATCTTCATCTTTATTCGCAAGATAAACTTTCATCACGCGACCAAGCGGGTTATTACCTGGAGTGCTTGATTTCTTCTGTGAAGCAACTTTCGGACCTGTAACCATGTATAGCGTAAATAGACGCTCTAATGCGATCAGAATACCGATAGCTAAAAGAATCATTACCGTCGAGCCAGCAAAGCCTTTAAACTTCCATAAACGATCTGGAAGGCTCATTTTAAGCTTCTCTAACTGCAAGATACCGCCTTTAGTAGGGTCAATGTAAAGACCTGCGTAGCCAGACGTTGCTGACTCATACTCAGACGCTAAACCACGAACTTCTGCCGATGGCTGAACTTGCAATGTTTTGATTTGGCCTTTTTCGAAGAACAAATAATCTTTACCCGATAGCAAGTTGAAAGTACCGATACGCTCTACAGTTTGAGTTTCAGTACGACCTTCCTCATTCACAACATCAGCAGCAAAACTTGCTGTGTTACCTTGCTCAGAAAGCTCTTGAAGCATAAGTACGTAGAATCCACGTAGATCGTCCATTTTTGGAAGTTCTTCAGCTTCAATCAACTTATTAAGTAATGCGCTACGACCTGGGTATTGTGCACTCACAAGCGATGATGCGATATCACCAGAAAGGCTGTTCGCTGCTTGACGAACGACACCAAACAACTCACCCAAGTTACCTTGCTTAATACGTAAATCTTCAGCAATTTGAGTCAATTGCTTTTCATTTTCGTCAAATGTAGCTTTTAAGCGCTCACTTTTAGCTTCTTCTGCGGCTAGCTTTGCTTTTGCATCAGCTAAAAGGTCAGCTTGACGATTTTTTTGGCGTTGGAACGTTTGAACACGCTGGTTGTTCACCTGCTCTTGGATACGCTCTTTATCTCTTACTTTCTTAAGTAGGTCAGAGTGCGACAAACTTTCAGCAGCATTTGATACCGCTGAAACACTGAACGCGAAGACGCCAGCTAGTGTTAATGCTAAAACGTTTCTCATTGTGCTGCCTCCGTAACTGGGACTGGTACTTTAAATAGTTCTTGAGTTGCGACACCTTTAGCCATGTTAATAGCGTTGCTCACAGAATCTAGATACTCTTCTGGAAGCGCTGCCCACTGACCTGATGTTTTGTCCCAATACGCACCATTTTTACCGTTTACAGTTAGGTAGACATAAGACAAACGACCAACACGTAAGAAGTCTACGTTTAGCTCTTCACCATCTTTATCAATTGTCCCAGAGCTTGCTGATACGGCGTTACCGTACTGCATTTCAATTTGATAAGCTTCTAGGATTTTACGATACTTCTCTGAAACCGTAACATCAGCAGTGTCCATCAAAGCATATAGGTTTTGTACACGCTCTTGACGCTGCTTGATGTTGAATGGAATATCCAATTGAACATATTCATCAAGGGTTTTGATCATTTCGTCCATAAGAGGAAGAACACCCTTCTCAGTTTCGTCAATGGTTTCCATCTCTTTGCTGCTCTCAGCAATCTGTTTATCCTGAGATGCAATTTGTCTTTCAAGTTGAGTGTTGTAGATACGCAAGCTGTCAACTTGTTGTAAAGTGTTTCTGTATTCTAATGCCAAGTCAGTGGTTTGCTCTGCTAGGCGATCTACAGATACTTGTGCGCTTGCTGCTTTGTTATCAATTCGCTTCTCTACTGTCATAGAAGAACCGAACTCGCCAGCCGCCATCGAGCTGCCCATCACAGCAGAGGCAAGAATGGCAACAGCCGTTTTCTTAAAAAGTACTTGTTTTTTCATAAACTTACCCAAATTTCTGTTCAGAAATCGTTTCATTAAAAAGTCGATGCTAAAGAAACTTAGTAGGTTCGAGACCAAAAATCAAGGAATTAAAGGTCCGAACTGTTAAAAGGGTCTCTTTCAGCTAAACTTTAACCAATTGGTGTTTCTCTGGTGAAAGAAATCAACTATAAAGGAGAAGGACTGTAACGGTCAACAAAACATTACAGTTAATTTACATTTAGAAATAGTTTCAGATAACTTTTATTTATCGCTTGATGCGGCAGTGACATTAGTCATAATTATTCCAATTATTAGTCACTAAAAATTGATACTTCCACTGAGCTTTATGTATTTTGGTGTCTCGAAAGTATAAGGGGCAAGACCATTGTTATCGAACGATTGTTGGTGTTCGCCGACAGACTCTGTTCCGAGCAGATTAACCAAATCAATCCGTATGACTAGACCAATATCCTGCCAGCGACCTTGGTATTTCACACCAATGTCTAGGGTCGTACTATCAAAATCTAAACGGTCAGTTTCTTCGCTGATAAGCGATACAATTTGCGGCGAACTTTCTTGGTAACTTTTGTGGCTCAGTCTCGTATCCATTGACCATTCAGAAGAGAAGTCAATTTGACTAAATAATGAAATACCAGTTTCTTTAAGCTCGCTGGCAAAAGACTCCAGATCATTAAACTGATATGGTTGCCAGTCAAACGAAGTGCTGCTTTGATAAAGACTACTGCCTACAGAAATGTAATCACTCACCTGTCGGGTTAAGCGAATTTCGATTCCATCCAGTGCTTTGTTATAGCCAGGAGTGGCTCCTAAGTCAGACATTAAATTAACCGCTTCGGGTAAACCATCCTTATTTAGATCAAACCAATATTGCTGGCTCACTGGCGAGCTGTTGCTGAAGCCGATTGTTGAGCTGTCTACATCCAGCCTTTCTAACTCAGACTTAGTATAACTAATACTTACTGCCCAGTTATCGTTTACATTTTGTTCAAAGCCTAAAGCAATGTCAGAGCCTTCCGCACCTGCTTGATTATAATCTAAGAACTCATCAACTTTGATCGATACGGGAACGCGTTTATTTCCATAGTTGATGTAGAAGGTCGAGTTATCACCCTCAGGAGTGTAACTTGCATTTAAGTGATACTGCTCTTCCGAAAAAAGTGACTCTGGCGACTGATTGAGATCCAACGAAAACTTCCAAAGACCTTCATTACCATCTTCAAGGCCGATCGACAGTTCGTTGTTACTGTTAAACGCAGCATCATTGAAACGTTCAGAATACAGAGGAATCACTTTTGAAGATAAAGGTGAATTTGACTCGCCAGCCCCGCCGTCAAAAAAATAGGGAGTCCAACTGTCGGACGCAGAAACATCTTGAGCCGTAGCAATGCCCGATAGCGACATTAGAACTAATGCAGTAACTACTTTTACTTGGCTGGTCAATTTCATTGTTGTCACTCAAGTCACTAGGCTTTGCCAGTGCTACTTTTATATTTTGGGCCAACTTGGCTTTTTTATGGTGTTTGTTAACGTCTTATTGATGTCACGCTGGCTTCTTAAACGAAGACATGAAACACCTAGAAGTAAACAATCATCGTTATTAAAGTATAGCAGTTTCCCCTGTCCTTTCAACTTGTTACGGGCTAAAGTTGGCGCTTGTTCACAGCTTGTTACAACTCGTCGATACTTGCTGAGATAGGACTTAGACAAAGCAACTCTAGGCACTAGGCAATAAGCTTGTTATGATTAAGAAATCTAACGAAAACAATGACCTGATGATAAATAGCAGTCTGTACAGAGACCTCTCTCGCCGAGCGCGGCTATTAATTTCGCTGGCCGCTTTAGCCTGTTGCTCCTGCGCTCCTAGTGATAATGAGAAGGCTGATGACGCAAAAGACCTCCTCGTCTATTGCTCCGAAGGAAGTCCTGATGGCTTTAACCCACAGCTCGTCACTTCCGGGACCTCTTACGATGCAACTGCAAATATCATTTATAATCAGTTGGTTACCTACAAACCTGGCACTACTGAAATCGCTCCCTCTTTAGCAAAGTCCTGGCACATCAGTGATGATGGTTTGCGTTATACCTTTAATTTAAGGGACGACATTACCTTTCATGGCAGCCAAATTTTCACTCCAAGTCGCTCAATGAATGCCGACGATGTTATCTTCAGCTTTAACCGGCAACGCCTAAGCAGTCACCCTTACCACGGTATTTCAGGCGGGCGCTACCCATACTTTACGGCACAAAGTATGGGTCAACTAATAAAAGATATCCGCAAGACCGGTGAGCACCAAGTTGAGTTCATCCTTACCCGCCCTGAGAGTCCATTTCTGTCAATCTTGGCAACGCCTTTCGCATCCATCTTATCGGCCGAATATGCACAGCAATTAAATCGACTTCACCGTCCAGAGTGGATTGACAGTAAACCTATTGGCACAGGTCCTTTCCGCTTTGAGCGCTACGAACCTGACGCTTATATTCGCTATAAGCGTTTTGATAACTACTTTAACCAGAGCAAGCGGGTGAAGAACTTAGTCTTTGCCATCACTCCCGATGCTGCTATGCGGTTTGCACGTTTCAGTGCTGGCGAGTGTGATGTCATGAGTTACCCGCTCCCCGTCCATTTGAGAGTCGCTCAGAAAAATGACCTTAAAGTAGTACAAACTCCTGGCCTCAATGTGGCTTACTGGGCTTTCAATACGGAAAAACCACCGTTTCACGACGCAAAAGTGAGACGCGCTTTAACCATGGCTATCGATCGTGAAGCGATCCTTCAAACCGTTTACGACCGCCAAGCGACCCTAGCGACCAACCCCATACCTCCATCATCATGGGCTTACAATAAAAATATCCAAAAAGTGACTTATAGTAAGCGCAGAGCGACTGAACTCTTGGCTGAAGCAGGTTATGCCAATGGCTTTTCCATTGATATCTGGGCCATGCCAATCCAGCGAGCATACAACCCTAATGCCCGTAAAATGGCTGAAATGATTCAGCAAGATTTGGCGGATATTAACGTTGACGCTCGAATCATCACTTATGAATGGGGTACTTTTTTATCACGCCTCGCTCAAGGACTTCATCATAGTGTGCTACTGGGCTGGAATGCAGATAATGCCGATCCAAATAATTTTTTCAGCCCGTTACTCAGCTGTAACTCTGCCATTAGTGGCAACAACTACGCCAAGTGGTGCAATAACCAATTCGATGACCTTATCTTAAAAGGACGAACATCCGCCGCGCAGAGCGATCGAACCGAGTATTACCTAAAAGCGCAAGAAGTGTTTAAGCGCGAAGCACCGTGGCTCACCATTGCTCACGCCAACAACAGCGTATTAATCCAACCTGAAATTAGTGGCTTAACCGTTTCCCCGATTGGTAACATTAACTTCGAAGGGGTCACGATTCATGAAGGAAAATCGAAGCCGGCTGAGACAAAGGAGCGCCAATAAATGTTTGCTACTTTGCTTAAACAAATCGGCACACTAATTATCAGTCTTTTGGGACTGACGGTTCTAACCTTTATTCTCAGTTTACAGTCAGACACACCGGTCCACACGTATCAAAGCAACAGCGTCTTTATCCAGTATTTTGAATATTTACAATTTTTACTGGATGGCAACTGGGGCACATCAAGCATTCATAAGCGCAGCGTGCTTAAAGATTTTTTACAGCACTTCCCTGCTACCATTGAACTGATTTTACTGGCCATGGTGTTAGCGGTAACGGCTGGGCTCGGGCTGGGAATTGTCGCCTCAACACGTCGTGGTGGCTGGCTTGATAATACTTTAATGACGTCATCACTGATTGGCTACTCCATGCCAATTTTTTGGTGGGGCATGCTATTGGTATTGCTCTTTTCTTTGACCCTTGGTTGGACTCCGGTCGCAGGACGTATCGACTTTGCCTACGATATTGAACCCTATACCCGTTTTATGCTGATTGACACCCTGCTTCACCACAATCAGTACGGCTTCAGTGCCTTCTTAAATGCGTTACATCACTTGGTATTACCTGCCATCACACTGAGTACCATTCCGATGGCGATTGTTGCTCGGATGACGCGTTCTTCGCTGCTGGCGGTGTTGAAGTCTGAATATATCCGTACGGCGCGCTCTAAAGGAATCAGCAACCAACGAATCATTTGGGTGCATGCCCTTCGTAACGCCCTACAGCCCATTTTGACCATTAGCGGTGTACAAATCAGCATCATCATGTCCGGCGTTATTATTACCGAGTACATTTTTGCCTGGCCCGGTATCGGCAAATGGCTACTCGAAGCAGTGTCTCGCCGTGACTTCGCCAGTATTCAAGGCGGGGTCTTGGCCTTGTCGATTATTGTGATCGCCTTTAACTTGGCATTGGACTTTATCAGTATTTACCTCAACCCACGCCTCAGGAGACCATCATGATAAAGCGGATGGTCAGCGCTAACCAAAAAGCGGCTTGGGTTATTTTCCGTGAAAATAAAGGTGCCATGATTGGCCTCTTAGTGCTCTGCTTAATATTGCTGATGGCGCTCATAGGCCCGTGGGTTGCACCACATGATCCAGCGCATCAGTTCAGCAATAAAGTGTTGATCCCACCCATCTGGGATTCGGCCGGTGACTTTAAGTACTTCTTCGGCACCGATGATCTGGGCCGTGACATGCTATCGAGGCTGCTTTACGGCGCCCGCCTATCGTTGCAGCTTACCTTGGTCGTTGTTTTGATCGCGGCCTTGACTGGGGTTGTGATGGGCGCTGCAGCAGCATTTTTAAACCCAACGTTACGCTCACTATTAATGCGTATCATGGATTTATTATTATCTTTCCCGTCATTATTACTGGCTATCGCCATCGTGGCAATCATAGGCCCCGGACTCCCCAATGCGGTTTACGCCGTGATTATTGTTTTAGTGCCTCAATTTGTGCGCATCACCCAGTCCTCCATTACCGAAGAGCTGAACAAAGATTACGTCATGGCGGCCAAACTGGATGGTGCTAAGCGGCTACGATTGTTAACTCACCATGTTTGGCCAAACATCGTACCAGCATTAATTGTGCAACTGACATTTAGCTTTTCCACCGCGCTTTTGGACATTGCAGCGCTCGGCTTTTTAGGGCTAGGCGCACAGCCACCTATGGCCGAATGGGGAACCATGCTTTCTGAATCACGCGCTTTTATTCAGTTTGCACCCTGGACCATGACTCTACCGGGTTTAGCCATCTTTTTAACCGTTCTTTCTATTAACCTTGTGGGCGATGGCGTACGTGACGCACTTGACCCGCGCTTGAACCGTTAGGTTAACCATATGGGCTTATTGCAAGTAGAAAATTTGAGCGTCGACTTCAAGACTGATAGCGGTATTATTCCCGCTGTCGACAGCGCAAAAATTTCGATTAACTCAGGTCAGGTTCAAGGCGTCATTGGCGAATCAGGATCGGGAAAAAGTGTCATGGCTTTAGCCATCGCAGGACTGCTTTCTCCTGCCGCGACAATGCGCGCCGATCTCTTTAACCTTGATGGTCACGATCTAACTCGAATGAGTCCGACTGAGCGGCAAAAGCTCATTAGTAGTAATATTTCTATCATTTTCCAAGAGCCGACTTCAAGCCTGAACCCCTCCTTGACTATCGGTTACCAGCTTGATGAAACCATCCGCTTTCATGCTGGCGGCACGCGCAAGCAACGCTATGACAAAGCTCAAGAGCTTTTAGCTCAAGTCGGAATTATTGATGGTAAAAGACGCTTTAAAGAATACCCGCATCAGCTATCCGGTGGATTGAACCAACGCGTCATGATTGCCATGGCCTTAGCCTGTGAGCCTAAACTGTTAATTGCGGATGAGCCCACCACAGCTTTAGACGTTACGGTTCAGTCGCAAATCTTGGACTTGCTGCTACGCCTTAACGAAGAACACAACATGGCATTGATGCTGATTACCCATGACTTCTCCATTCTGTCTGAAACGACCGATAAAGTTTATGTCATGTACGGCGGTCAAATTGTCGAGTCCGGTCGGACTTATAATCTTTTGAGCCAACCTTATCATCCCTATACTAAGTCATTGCTAGATAGCGTCCCACATTACGGGATGCACTATAAGAAAGGACGGCGTTTATTTAACCTGAAAGGAAGCACTCCATCTCTGGATCATCTACCGGTGGGTTGTTACTTGGGTCCACGCTGCCCTTATGCCAACAAGCAGTGCGTACAGGCTCCAGTTCTTCGCTCCATTAAAGGACGCAAAGTTCGTTGCCACTTCCCTCTACTGGAGGAGAATGATTAATTATGCCTAACCTTTTCAGCGCCAAAGATATTCGTAAGAGCTATCGAGTCTCCAATAACCCCTTACGCCAAGGGCAGCTTGAGGTTTTGCATGGTGTCGACTTTAGCCTGAATGCAGGGCAGACCCTTGCCGTTGTTGGCGAGTCTGGTTCTGGTAAGTCTACCTTAGCGCGCATTCTGGTCGGCGCTGATCGGCCTGATAGCGGTGAACTATTCTTTGAGGGAAAAGACATTCTCAAACGTAAGCATAAGTTTGAATGGTATAAGAATATTCGAATGATTTTTCAAGATGCTTCAGCTTCACTGAACCCCCGCGCAACAATCAGGCAAAGTATGGAGGAACCGCTGCATAATGGTACCCAGTACACAGCCAGCCAGAGGCGAGATAGAATTATTGAAGTGCTTGAGATGGTCGGTTTACGGCCGGAATATGCCGAACGTTACCCTCATACTTTCTCAGGCGGCCAACGTCAGCGTATCGCCATTGCTCGTGCTTTGTTACTGCGCCCTAAGGTCATTGTCGCCGACGAGCCAGTTTCGGCTCTAGACGTTTCAGTACAAGCCCAAATTATTAATTTACTGCTCGATCTACAAGATCAGCTCGATCTCGCCTACGTCTTCATTTCTCATGACTTAGGGTTAGTGCAGCACTTTAGCAATAAAGTCTTGGTTTTGAATAATGGCACTCAGGTAGAATACGGACGTGTGACTGATGTATTCAGTCAGCCAAAATCTCAGTACACACTGGAATTACTCAATGCTTCAGCAGGTTATAAAAAGTCTGTCACTTGATTAAGGTAAGTCTTTACCGAATAAATTAGCCGTCATAAAAAAAGCCACTCAAAAGAGTGGCTTTTTTGTCCAGCAATAAATTACTGTTTAACCTCTATAGAGTTTCTAAAGTGTTGGATGAGGTTGGCAGTATCTGCCTGCACATTTAGACTCTTAGCTGTTTGCTTAAGTTGTGTCATTGTGGCTTCATCCATCGATGAGACATCAGGGTAATTAACCTCTTTTAACTCAATCACAGCATAGTCGCCATTAAATAGCGGCTTAACTTGCAACTGAGAGTCTTCGCCTTCTGGAGCCGTCATTTGATACACCGCCGAGACCAAAGCAAAATCCATACCAGAATCACGACGCTTCAACGCATCATTTTCTTGCCACTCTAGGCCTTGCTCAGCAATCATAGCACCCGCTGACTCACCACTTTCGACTGCTTCTAACACCTTGTTTGCAAAAGATTCTGCATTTTTTGCAGCTTTCTCTTGGGTTAAAGTCGCCACAATTTGTGGCTTCACTTCTTCAAAAGGCTTCACTTTTTCAGCTTGATAATCTTTAGCGGTGACGTATACGATATCCTTACTGCTAAGGACGATTTTATCGCTGACTTGCTCAGAGTCGATAATTTTTGCAGTAAATGCTTGCTCCACCAACGCTGGCTCAGCAGCGATGCCTGTGCCATTGTCACGGCTAAACATACCCGTTTCCTGCACTTCCAGCCCTACCTGCTCTGCAAAGGTATCGATGTTGTCGCCATACTCAAATAAAACTTCTGCAAGCTTTGATTCTTTGGTATAGAACTCATCGTCCGCAGCTTCTTTCGCTAGACTCTGGACAATCTCATCGCGCATGTCTGATAGTGGTGTTTTTTCAGCTTCACGACGGTCCAATAACTTAATAATGTGGAAACCAAAGTCCGTTTCAACAACTTCTGTGACGTCACCTTTGTTCTCTAAAGCCAGCGCAGCTTTCTCAAATTCAGGAGCCCAACCCGTTCCGGCTGAATTTTCACTTTGTTCAACAGCGTCAACCCAGTCCAGTTGACCACCATCTTCGCCACTGAAAGTATCGCTTGAGTGCTCTTTTGCTAGCTCAGCGAAATCTGCACCACTATTGATTTGCTGTAATAACTCTTCCGCTTTAGCTTGTGCATCATCGACAGAGTTATCAATCAATATGTGAGCCACTTGAATCTCTGCCGGATCACTTAACAGCGACGACTGCTGCTCATAATACGCCTGAATGTCTTCTTCAGTGACATCTGCTTTTTTAGCTTCTACGAGCGCATCGGCAGACAAACGCACGTATTTAAGATTAATTTGCTCAGGCTGCATGAATCGACTTTTATTTTTGTTGTAATAATCTTCCAACTCATTGTCTTCAAAAGTCACGCTCTCAGAGAAGCTAGCCACTGGCACTTTCAGCACACGAACGTTACGCGTCTGCTCTTGCAAGCGGTAAAGGGTTTCGATCTCGTTATTCAAAGCAAAGCCGCTAGAATTCATTGCATTTTGAAGCTGCTCAGCTGCAATACGCTCTTGCGCGTACTCATTCAAGTAGTCTTCTGACCAGCCGTTAGCACGTAAAAATTCTCGAGCTTGAAATGATGAATACTCACCGTTTGACTGAAATGGTTCAAAAGTTCGTATCCATTTTTTGACCTGCTCATCAGAAGCTGTCATGCCGGCATTAGCGATACCCGCATCGACCACTTCTTGGCTGATAAGCTGCTGTGCGATGGATTGGCGCAATTGTTCGCGGCTGGCTTCTGTCGGGTAGCGCTTTTCGAATTCCGCACCATCACGTTGACGCATATTGTCAATACGGCGCTGAACAGCTTGCCCGCTAATTGATACGCCTTCAACTTCTGCAATCTTCTCCGGATCACCACCAAACATATTAGCGCCGAAATAGCCCGCTCCAATGAAAAACACAATAATGATGAACATCAACGCCTTCATTATTGGGCTTTGCATGCTCTGCTGAATTTTTTCCAACATCATGGCTGAAATTACCTTTGGTTTATCTTTTCTATGACTTTTAAACTGACTCTATAACCAGTTTCGTACCCTAGTTATAAAAAACGCGCCATTAAGGCGCGCTCAAAATAATGGCGGAGCGGACGGGACTCGAACCCGCGACCCCCGGCGTGACAGGCCGGTATTCTAACCAGCTGAACTACCGCTCCGAATTTTTGAGTCCTCACTACAAGCGTTCAACAAACTTGTAGTGAAAGACTTGGTGGGTGGTACTGGGCTCGAACCAGTGACCCTCGCCTTGTAAGGGCGATGCTCTCCCAACTGAGCTAACCACCCACAAAAAACGGCGCTAGTTTACCGCGTCTTTAAGCGCTTTACCAGCTTTAAAGCCAGGAACTTTTGCGGCTTTAATTTGGATAGTTTCACCAGTCTTAGGATTACGGCCTTGACGTGCTGCGCGCTCTTTTACAGAGAACGTACCGAAACCAACTAAAGAAACTCCTTCACCTTTTTGAAGAGAATCTGTTACTGCGTCAAGCATTGAGTCTAGTGCACGACCTGCTGCTGCTTTAGAAATATCTGCGCCTGCTGCGATAGCATCAATTAATTCTGATTTATTCACTCACTTTCCCCTTTAATTTTTAGAAAATCTGTGATTAAAAAATATACTGCGTTTCTTAGAGTTTTTATGCATAACTCAAGGTGCTCTGTTATATCAACTGACTGTTAAAACTGTCAAGATAATTTAGAGCAATATGGCTAAAAGTCTCTAAAAATCAGCATTTCCCGCTTAATGTGGTTGAATTTTGTTCGCTTCATCCTTTCCGGAAGAAGTAGATTTAGGGTCAGATTCAACCGGCTTACTGATGGGCTCAGGAAGTCTCTCAAGTGCAATATCAATCACTTCATCGATCCATTTCACCGCAACAACTTTTAGATCTTGTTTGATATTTTTTGGAATATCTTCAAGATTTCGTTCGTTCTCTTTCGGAATAATCACCGTTTTAATACCACCTCGGTGCGCCGCTAACAGCTTCTCTTTTAAGCCGCCAATCGGTAACACTTCGCCCCGCAGCGTAATTTCGCCTGTCATGGCGACGTCTTTCCTAACAGGGATATCGGTAAGGCAAGAAATTAACGCCGTACACATGCCAATACCGGCGCTTGGGCCGTCTTTTGGCGTGGCGCCTTCTGGAACGTGGATATGTAAGTCTTTGGTTTCGTAGAAGTCAGGTTGTATGCCTAAGGCTAGGCATCGACTTCTGACGACCGTCATGGCCGCTTGAATCGACTCCTTCATGACATCACCCAGTTGTCCCGTAAAGACAGGCTTACCTTTACCGTTCACCACAACCGACTCAATGGTAAGTAACTCACCACCAACCGAAGTCCAAGCCAAACCTGTAACCTGGCCAACCTTGTTGCTTTCGCCGGCACGGCCATAATCATGGCGCTGTACCCCAAGGTATTTGTCAATGTTATCTTCCGTAACCTTGATGGTCTTTTGCGCTTTTTTGGCTAACAGCTGCTCTTTGACCGTTTTACGGCACACTTTCGAGATCTCACGCTCTAAGTTACGAACGCCCGACTCTCGCGTGTAATAGCGAATAATGCTACGAATAGCACTCTCAGCAAGGTCCAGCTCATTTTTCTTAAGGCCGGCATTTTTAATCTGTTTTGGCAGCAAGTAACGCTTCGCAATTTCAACCTTTTCGTCTTCGGTATAACCCGGGATACGGATCACTTCCATCCGATCAAGCAACGGTGCAGGAATGTTCATCGAGTTAGAGGTCGCAATAAACATGACTTCAGACAAATCATAATCCACTTCAAGATAGTGATCGCTAAAGGTATGATTTTGCTCAGGATCTAATACTTCTAGCAATGCTGAAGACGGATCGCCACGCATATCCATCGCCATCTTGTCGATTTCGTCCAACAAGAATAACGGGTTTTTGACGCCGACTTTACTCATGCGCTGCATCAACTTACCAGGCATAGCGCCGATATAAGTACGACGGTGACCACGGATTTCAGCTTCATCACGCACGCCGCCAAGCGCCATACGTGTGTATTTACGACCGGTAGCGCGTGCAATAGATTGACCCAATGATGTTTTACCCACCCCTGGCGGGCCAACCAAACACAACACTGGTCCTTTTAGCTTTTTAACACGTTGCTGTACTGCTAAGTACTCTAGGATACGGTCTTTAATCTTCTCTAAACCATAGTGATCTTCATCCAAGACATCCTCGGCTTTGACTAAGTCGTGCTTTACGCGACTGCGCTTTTTCCAAGGAACGCCCAATAACCAATCAATATAGCCTCGAACCACTGTTGCCTCAGCAGACATCGGCGACATCATTTTTAATTTTTTCAACTCGGCCTCAGCTTTCTCCTTGGCCTCTTTAGTCATTCCAGCTTCTTCAATCTTTTTCGCTAACTCTTCATGTTC
Organism: Kangiella marina; assembly: GCF_039541235.1. Classification (NCBI taxonomy): domain Bacteria; kingdom Pseudomonadati; phylum Pseudomonadota; class Gammaproteobacteria; order Kangiellales; family Kangiellaceae; genus Kangiella; species Kangiella marina. The sequence goes on from NZ_BAABFV010000001.1 coordinate 737,265, forward strand.
AGAAGCAGTCTCTTCTCCATCGCCTAGCTCTTTTTGAATCGCTTTGATTTGCTCATTCAAATAATACTCGCGCTGGTTTTTTTCCATCTGGTTCTTTACACGACCACGAATTCGCTTCTCGACTTCCAGCAAATCCATCTCGCTTTCCATCTTGCTCATTAGATGCTCAAGACGCTCAACCACAGACTCCATCTGCAGGATTTCCTGTTTGTCCTCAATATTCAATGACATATGAGCAGCGATGCTGTCCGCTAAACGACTCGGGTTCTCGATTCCCGCAAGCGTGGTCAAAATCTCACTCGGAATCTTCTTGTTCAGTTTGACGTATTTATCAAAGCTGTTCAGTGCAGCTCGAGCCAAAGCATCTTCTTGATCTTCTTCACCAGACTGGTTTTCAACAAAACTAACCTCTGAGATGAACATCGGGTCAGTTTGTACATAATTAACGACCTTCGCTCGCTGCACGCCTTCGACCAAAACCTTGACGTTACCGTCTGGTAATTTGAGCATTTGTAAGATGGTTGCGACACAACCGTAATCATAAACTTGGTCTGTATCTGGCATGTCTTCAGTGGCTTCTTTTTGCGCCACTAACATGACCTGCTTGTCGCCATTGGTTGCTTCTTCCAAAGCCTGAATCGACTTATCACGACCAACAAACAATGGGATAACCATGTGTGGGAACACCACCACATCACGCAGTGGCAATAATGGAAGTTGTTTCGTTTCTAATGGCATGAATTCACTTTTCCTGGGATTTTATGAATCAGTGGGATCAGGCTACGCCATCAAGCAGCGTAGCCAATCGTATTTATTACTCAGATGCAGCTTTTGATTGGTTATCGTAAATCAATAAAGGCTCAGCTTCGCCTTTAACCACCGCACCATCAATACACACTTTGCTTACCCCTTCTAACGAAGGTAAGTCGTACATGGTATCGAGTAAGATTTCTTCAAGTATCGAACGCAAACCACGAGCACCGGTTTTGCGGGCCATGGCTTTGTGCGCGACTGCGGTTAAAGCGTCTTTGCGGAACTCTAACTCCACATTTTCCAGCGAGAACAGCTTGCTGTATTGTTTGGTGAGCGCATTCTTAGGTTCCGTTAAAATACGAACCAGTGCGGTTTCATCAAGCTCTTTTAACGTGGTCAAAATCGGTAAACGTCCGATAAACTCAGGGATTAAACCAAACTTCACCAAGTCATCAGGCTCAACCTTCTGAAGCATTTCTCCAACTTTTACGCTGTCGTTCACTTCTTTGACATCAGCGCCAAACCCAATGCCGCCCTTTTCCGTACGCTCTTGGATAACTTTCTCCAGTCCAGCAAAAGCACCACCACAGACAAACAGAATGCTGCCAGTGTTAACCTGCAGGAACTCTTGCTGCGGGTGTTTACGCCCACCTTGAGGTGGAACCGATGCCACAGTACCTTCGATCAGCTTCAATAATGCCTGCTGAACACCCTCGCCGGACACGTCACGTGTGATTGAAGGGTTGTCTGACTTACGAGAAATCTTATCGATTTCATCGATATAGACAATACCGCGCTCGGCTTTCTCGACGTCATAGTCGCATTTTTGAAGCAGCTTCTGGATAATATTTTCAACGTCTTCACCGACATAACCCGCTTCCGTTAAGGTGGTTGCGTCAGCCATAGTGAAAGGCACATCCAACATCCGCGCCAACGTTTCAGCTAATAATGTTTTACCGCTACCTGTCGGACCGATCAGCAAGATGTTACTTTTACCTAACTCAACGTCCTGATGCTCGCTTGAATGCGGCTCATGTTCCAATCGTTTATAGTGGTTATAAACCGCCACCGAGAGGACTTTTTTGGCATCTTCTTGCCCAATTACGTATTGCTCTAAAAAGTCGGCAATTTCTCTTGGCTTTGGTAGTTTTTCCTTTGCTTCTTTTGAAGCAATGTCTTGAATCTCTTCAATGATGATGTCATTGCATAAATCCACGCATTCATTACAAATAAACACGCGTGGTCCTGCAATCAGCTTCTTAACTTCGTGCTGACTTTTGCCACAAAAAGAACAATAAAGTGTTTTATCATCGGAGTTTTCGTTACTCATCTTCTACCTCAAGCAGGCGCCTTATTTGGCAAGGCGGGGCTTTAGTTATGCTTTTAAACACTGAGTCGTGTAAAGCCAGTTCTCTCTAAATGAAGAAATGAGGCTGATTGTTGATTTTTCAAGTATAAAAGGCGCTTTGCTTTGCTTGCATACTGACAAAATCAGCTTCCCATAGCATAACAGTACCAAATATCTCAAACTAACAAAAGCAAAAAGCCTCGCAATCCCATAACAGCTCTAAACTTAACCAATTATCCTAGATTATTGCTCAAGCTATTTTGAGGTGCATGTCACTCACGATTTATCGCCTGTGGTATACTCAAAATAAGGTTTCCATCTTAATACAGCCCATGAAACTTCTAAAAGCTTACACTCTCTCATCTTTCCTGTTATTTGCTGGATTATTACTTCCTTGGACCAGTTCAGCGGAGCGAACGGTCGCGATTACAGACGTTCATGGCGCTTATCAAGATCTACTTAAGGTCCTTCAGCAAAGCGAAGTCATTGACCATAAGCTGCACTGGACGGGATCCACCGATTCGCTGGTGATTATTGGCGACAATTTAGATCGAGGGCCTGAATCACGAAAAGTCTTAGATTTATGGATTCGGCTTGAAAAAGAAGCTGAAAAGGCTGGCGGTGAAGTCATTGCATTACTCGGCAATCATGAAGCAATGAACATTATGCCCGACCTCCGTTATGTGGCCGATGAGGAGTTTGCGGCCTTCATTCCCGAAGAATCTCAGTCTTACCGCCAAAAGATTTACCAAGACTACCTAGACTACAGTGGCAAAGATGATAACCGCGACAGCAAAAAGGCGTTCTTAACAATGTACCCTCCAGGCTATTTTGGCCTAGTTGCTGCGTTTGCTCCAGATGGCTACTATGGCCGCTGGCTCTTGAGTAAAGATGTCCTTCGAACCGTAAACGGTCGACTTTATGTTCATGGCGGCATTTCACCTCAATTGCTAGCGTTGGAACTTAATGAACATGAGATCAACCAACGTTTTCGCCACGACTTAAAACAATATGCCACTTTATACCACGAGCTCATTGACGCTGGCTTATTTAAACATTACTTCGATAAAGGCGAACGTAAGCAAGTAGCTCAATTACTGCTTGATAACAAAATCAAATCCCGAGCCCTTAACCGCAGAGCGGTACGCGCCAAGGCGAAAGACTTTCTCCAAGTATCTGACTCATTGATGCTAACCACCTTTGGTCCAATTTGGTATCGTGGCAATATTTATTGCCATATATACTCGGAGCAAGAGACTCTAGACAAAGCGCTAGCGCACTTTTCGGCAAAGCAAATCTTGGTTGGCCACACGCCAGACGATAGTCGCATGGTACGCTCTCGATTTGATAACAAACTGATCCTGTTGGACACAGGAATGCTGCGCACTCACTATAATGGGCATCCCAGTGCTGTAGTCATCGAGGATGACGAACTGAACGTTGTTAATATTGATAATAAAAACGCTACTGCACCTTTACCGGACCCCGTTCGCAAGCCTCTCTACCCGAATGGTTATAGTGACGCCTATTTAGCTGACTTTTTTGCCCAAGCATCCGTGGTCAAAGAAAAAAACTTAGATAGTTTTTACAGCAAACCGTTAAAACTCACTTTTGAGTACGGTGGTAAGACTCATAACGCTATTTTTAAATATTTCGATAGCGACCCCAAAATGCAAGACAAAAAGTGGCACCGTCGTCTAGGTAATGTGTCCGACCGATATATTTATGATTTAGCCGCTTACAAGCTTGATCGCTTGCTCGGGCTTTATATGGTGCCTTACACCATGGAATATCAACACAATGATCAATCAGGAATTCTGCAGTACTGGGTCGAGGACTCTATTACTCGTACCGAGCTTATTGATAGTGGAGAATCGCTTTATAGCTTCTGTAGCACCCAGGATGTCGAAGATATTATGCACATTTTTGACTGGTTGATTTATAACGATGATCGAAATACTGGCAATCGTTTATACAGCAAAGATACGGGCTTTTTATGGTTGATTGATCATACTCGTGCATTTCGAGTAAAAAGCGAACTCCCAGAGTACACGCGCTCTATCCCAGGTTATTTATCTCCCAAATACAGAGACAAGCTAGCGTCACTGGATTCCGACACCCTAGAAAAAGTGCTTGGGCAGTATTTGCATAAAAGACAAATCCAGTCGCTCCTTATCAGACGAGATAAGCTCTTAGAGATAATGCGCTAAAGCTCTGCTTTAATAGTGATCTTCCAGTAAGTGCTGACTTCATAACCAGCAAAATCTTTTGCAATCACTTCAAGTTTGAGTTTATTGTCATGCCCGCTCGGAGGCGTTAATGACAGCGTCAGTCGCTCGTGATCAAACTGACACCAGGCCGGAAGTTTTACGCCATTTGCTGCGCGTAACTGGTAACGAATAATATCGCCTGCATCCGGCTCAACAAAAGTATCCTCAGGAATGGTGAGAATGCTTTTCTTGCCAGCCGCTATGGTATGTGGCTTTAGTCCAGAAGCAAGAATGGGGGGATGTCCCTGATCAACATCTCCGTATTGAATTTTATAGCGCTTACGGATTGCCAATGCTGTCCAACAGCAGAGACCCGCCAATAAAGCGTTAAACGTTATAAACTCAAATGTACCGAGCCCAAATACATTAACCCCGATAGCCACACTAGCGCCATACATCAAATCACCAAAACGGTAGAAAAAGGTGTCCATGGTATTTTTGCTAAGGTATTTGTCTTCCCGCGACACTGGCAAAAACAATGCGTGCCTGCTGGTATTCTGTATCGAATAGTTGACGCTGTTCTCCGCAATCAGCGCCCACTTCACTACCGCAAAGAACGGGAAGAATAGGATTAAGCTGTAATTAATCACCATCACGAAAGGCAAAATAAAGATTGAAGCGCCAACGCCAATCCAGCGAAACAAACGTGCCACAACAAATACCTGCAACAGCAGCCCGATTAGCGTAAACCATGCGATGTAATCCGAATAAAACTCTGTCATGAAGAGCTGCTCTTGATAACTGCCTCGCTCGGCGACTTGCCCGGCCTGCGCAATCACAAACTTCGCTAAGACATATTCTCCAACGGAGTTAATCCAGTTATAAAGTAAGATGAAAACGGCAATCAGTAATAGATAGCGGTTATGAAAAAACCTCGACAAACCACGCCACCACACTGGAGTCATACCCGGTTTGAGGTTGCTTTCGTCAGCGCGAGACTCAAGAGGGATCGCTCGATACCCTAACTGTGTCAAAAAGTTCAGGCTTAGTAACAGCACTGCCGACAGGATCATTAATCCAGAGACTCCAATTAATGGGAACAAATAACCACCAAGCTTTGCTCCAACCCAAGCACCGCTAGTACCGCCTACTGCAATCACCGCAAACAGTCGCTTACCACTCATGGCATTAAAGCAATCGGCACAAAAAGCCCAAAACAAAGCCACCATAACCACGCTGAAGACTCCCAGCCAAATATAAAAAGCAATTCCGATGGGCAAAGACAACTGATTAGCGATGATAAAAAGCGTCAGATTGACAAAGAAAAACAGTAACACTTTCCTCAAAAACAAAGACTTATCTTTGTTGCTTGAGTATTTGTAATAAAAGCGACTAAAAAAAGGGATCACAATTAGCAGAATGGTTGCTTGAGCGGCAGTGGTATAACTTTTTAATTCTGCACTACCGTCCGACAAAATCAGTGGGTCACGCATGACCTTAAGAAGGTAATAGGCAAGCATCAGGAGAAAAAGACTGAAGAACATCAGCAGAATGCCCACGCCTTCTCCGGCACGAATCCACACAAAGCGCGCCAGACATCGCTCAATGACATTATAGTGTTGGCGTTCTTCCATCTAGAACCTCCTAATACACTTGCAACAAGCCACCAAGAATCCAACAGCTATATCATTATTATATTTACGACAGACCTAGTCTTTAGACAAGCAAAATCACGAAAAGTGTTATTCTAGTAAGAAAATTTTTAGGCAAAAAAAAGCCACCCAACACTGTTTAGTCTTGGGTGGCTGACAACGCTGAGTTGCGCTATTTACGCGAATTGATAATAGAGTCAACTAGACCATAATCGACAGCTTCCTCTGCAGACAGGAAGTTATCTCGGTCAGTATCTTTTTCAACTTGCTCAATCGGCTTATCACAATGATGCGATAGGATGCTGTTAAGGCGCTTTTTCATCTGACCAATTTCTTGTGCATGGATTGCGATATCAGATGCCTGCCCCTGGAAGCCTCCAAGTGGCTGGTGAATCATCATACGAGAGTTCGGTAAGCAGTGACGCTTACCTGCTGCGCCGCCTGCTAACAACAAAGCTCCCATGCTCGCTGCCTGGCCAACGCAAACTGTCGATACATCTGGACGAATAAACTGCATGGTGTCATAAATCCCCATGCCAGCTGTAACGACACCACCAGGCGAGTTAATGTACAGGTATATATCTTTATCAGGATTATCCGACTCAAGGAACAACATCTGAGCCACGATAGAGTTAGCCATATTGTCTTCAACAGGGCCCACACAGAAAATGACACGCTCTTTAAGCAAACGCGAATAAATGTCGTAAGAGCGCTCGCCACGCGAGGTCTGCTCAACAACCATTGGAATTAAAGCATTGCTGATGGGTTGATCAATTTTGCTCATATTTCGATGATTCCTTCTTTTAAATACAAAAGAAGCGGATTAAATCCGCTTCTGATGTTTATGTGACTTGAGACTAAACTTATTGTTTATTCGTGTTTAGTAACTCGTCAAATTTAACGGCTTTCTCGGTTACTTTAGCTTTTTCTAGCACCAAGTCAACCACACTGTCTTCCAGTACTAGCGACTCAACTTCACGTAAACGCTGAGGGTCGCCATAATACCAGTCAATGACTTCTTGTGGCTCTTCATATACCGACGCCAAGTCTTCAACTTGCGCACGAACTTTTTCTTCGTCAGCTTTAAGCTCTTGAGACTTGATGATTTCCGCAACCACAAGGCCAAGTTTAACGCGACGAGTTGCCTGCTCTTCAAATAAATCCGCAGGAAGGTCAGGAGTTTGATCTTTTGGAGCATTCATACGCTGAGCCATTTCCTGACGCATACGGTCGATTTCTTGATCAACCATAGCCTTAGGCATGTCGAACTCATGCTTCTCGACCAGCTTATCCATCACGGCGCCTTTAACGCGTGACTTAACAGCATTACGAAGCTCACGCTCCATATTTTTCTTAACGTCAGCTTTAAGTGCAGACAAGTCATCAGCACCTAACTGTTCAGCTAACTCAGTCGCTGTAGGCAATTCTTTCTTATTAACAACATGAACGTGCGTTTCAAAAGTAGCTTCTTTACCCTTAAGGTCTTCCACATGGTAGTCTTCAGGGAAAGTGACTTTTACTTCAACATCGCTGTTCGCCGAAGCGCCAACCAGTTGCTCTTCGAAACCAGGAATCATGTTGCCAGCGCCGATTTCCAATGGGAATTCTTTCGCTTCACCACCTTGGAAAGCTTCGCCGTCGATAAAGCCTTTAAAGTCGATAACGATTTGGTCACCTTCTTTGGCTTTACGCTTAACTTCTACCCACGATGCACGTTGCTCACGAAGCGTGTCCATCATTTTAGACAAATCATCGTCGCTCACGTCTGAGGTTGGCTTTTCGATTTCTAGATCAGAAAGATCTGCAACGTCTACTTCAGGATAAACTTCGAAAGTCGCTGAGAACTTTAAGTTTTCGCCATCTTTATTCTCAATCAACTCAAGCTGAGGATAACCTGCTGGCATTAACTCTTCTTTTTGAATAGCTTCAAAATAGTTACGCTGCATCACTTCACCAAGAATTTCTTGACGAACCGCATCACCATAGCGCTTCTTAACTACTTTGAAAGGAACTTTGCCTGGACGGAAACCGTTCATTTTAACGGTACGTGTCATTTCTTGAAGGCGTTTTTGAACCGCGCCGTCAATATTTTCGGCAGGTACATCGATAACTAATTTTCTTTCTAGACCGTTACTGGCTTCAACTGAAACTTGCATTCGCTGATCTCCGATAGGCTACGTTTTCATAGCTATTAATAATATATGACCAGGTTTTCAGATGAAGACTATAAGGGAGGAACCATCTTTCTATACTAGTTTTTATAAACCTAGAAAAAAGATGGTGCGAAAGGAGAGACTCGAACTCTCACGCCTCGCGGCACTGGAACCTAAATCCAGCGTGTCTACCAATTCCACCACTCTCGCGTTTTAGATTGCGGGCCCTGAGCCCTCATCGAACCATATTGTAATTTCTAATTAACTGAATTTCGCTAATAGAAATCTGGGGTGGACGATGGGATTTGAACCCACGACAACCGGAATCACAATCCGGGGCTCTACCAACTGAGCTACGCCCACCATCAACCTTTCTCTTTACTGTTCTCCCCGACCCGCTTGCTCGAAGCAATGGCGCGTCCGGCAGGATTCGAACCTGCGACCCACGGCTTAGAAGGCCGTTGCTCTATCCGACTGAGCTACGGACGCATGTTTATCCTGACGTCGAGGCGAGAAAATAATTGGTCGGAGATGAGGGATTTGAACCCCCGACATCCTGCACCCAAAGCAGGCGCGCTACCAGACTGCGCTAATCTCCGAATTTTGTCGCTAGGGGCTTGCCCCTGCGAGACGCGCATATTACTGATTTCCCCTATACCCGTCAACACTTTTTGTCGCTTTTTTTCTATTTTCTTCGTCACTTACAAAAGCATTGAGTATGTTGCTCAATATTGCGACAATAGCGCCTTTCAAACAATCATTTGAATTTATTTAGCATGACCGCTCAAATCCTTGATGGCAAGGCCATCTCAGCCAAAGTTAAAGACGAATTAGCCCTAAAAGTAAAGGCTCGCCTAGACAAAGGCCTACGTGCGCCGGGGTTAGCCGTAATACTTGTGGGAGTCGATCCCGCGTCACAAATCTATGTTAACAAAAAGGTCGAAGCATGTGAAAAAGTTGGCTTCATTTCACGCAAAATTGTGATGGAAGCAGACACCACACAAGACGCTTTGCTGGAACAGATAGATTTGTTAAATGAAGACCCTGCTATCGATGGTATTTTAGTGCAGTTACCGCTGCCCGATCATCTCGACTCCAACGTCATTTTAGAACGCATTAAAGCGGATAAAGACGTCGATGGCTTCCACCCCTACAACATGGGCCGTTTAGCGCAAAAAATGCCGACCATGCGCCCTTGTACGCCTTACGGCGTGATGGTCATGCTAAAAGAAACAGGGATCGACCTTATCGGTAAAGATGCTGTCGTGGTTGGCGTATCCAATATTGTGGGGCGTCCGATGGGCTTAGAACTGCTGATGGAGCGCTGCACAGTCACCTTTACGCATAGTAAAACCAAAGACTTAGCAAAGAAAGTGTCGGAAGCTGACATCGTCGTCGTCGGGGTAGGAATCCCTAACATGGTCAAAGGCGACTGGATTAAGCCTGGTGCTATCGTGATTGATGTGGGTATTAACCGCCTTGAGAGCGGCAAGCTCGCTGGCGATGTCGAATATGATGTGGCTAAAGAGCGTGCATCATGGATAACCCCTGTTCCGGGTGGCGTCGGACCGATGACCGTTGCCATGCTAATGAGCAACACCTTGTACGCCTGTGAACATCTGCACGATTAAGTGATATTTCTCTAGCCATTCCTGCTTCTGCGGGAATGGCTCCACATAAAGTGTGAATCACCTCACTCTTTTTTAGCAAAAACCTATTTGAGTTCAATGACTTGCGCTAATCTTTAGAAAGCATAATCAATGTAAGGACTCGTAAATGGACATATTGATCCCGCTCTTAGCTATTGTTGGAGGCCTCTTAGCCGCTTCCAGCCTTATTGCACAAAAGTCACAAGATGCTGGCCAAGCACTGAAAAAACTCTCGCCCTACCAAGGCATCATTGGCGTCATTTTGTTAGTTCTTGGGCTTTACTACTTCTTATTTCATAGCTTGCCGCACTTAGGCGCCATGATGAAGTACACCGCAGGGCTTTTCGGTCTTATCATGCAAATACTGATGATTTTGGTCGGCTTCATCCTGTCTTACAACTTACTTTCAGACAAGCTGCTATCCAAAAACCAAACGGCCCAAGAAAAAGGCGCTCAAGCCGCGAAAAAACTCATTTCTATTCAGATTCCTTTAGGTCTCGCGTTAGCAGTTTGTGCATTTATAGTGTTAATTCTATAAAGCATTCATAGAAGGCGTTTCCATGAAAAGTGTACTTCGGTGCACTTTTTTATTTATGAAGGAAACGCCGAAAAGTAAGCCAAATACACGCCAAACCAGACCAAGCCCCACGTCATTACACAACCTCTTTGCTCAAAACCAAACCGCCGTTTTAGTAGATGGCTGATGCCTCTAGCTACGTAGCCAATCAACATAAAGCGCATCACCCGCGCAATTATCGAGATAACAACAAATACTTCTAAACTAATACCCGCATCATACGCTTGGACCGCATAAGTTTTATAGGGTAACCCCTGAAAAGGGCCAAGAATGATCGAAACAGCGCCCTGTGATGTTAGTTGCTGCTCTACGGTATACAACAGCTCAGCATTTATGGCCGGTACTCTCTCTACCCATTGCCAGCTGGTCTCTGGCGAAAGCGTTCCCCAATAATACATGAGCACACCACCAATAATGGCTCCGACCGTTGCCCAAGCAATCAGCGGCAATAAGCTCACTTTCCTTTTAAGCGCGAAGTAACTCAATAGCACGTCGGGTAAAATAAAGAATAATGTCGCTTCAGCAAAGCCCCATCCTCCGCAAGCAGCTTTTCTTGAGTATGGGCTCATGCGGCTTAATCCCATTTGGGCAATTTAATCGAATCTTGCAGCGTCGCGAAACGGTTTTTTACCTCTTCATAAAACGCTGAACCACTCTTGTCGTAGTTCACAGGCTCTGAAAACACCACATCGCAAAAGAACGGCACAAACAGCGCATCACCTTTAGGTAAGGTTTTTCCTAGCCCATGCATATAAATCGGGTAAAAAGGCACTTGGGGGCAGCGTTCGGCCAGCTTGACCACCCCATACTTCAAGTCGGTCATCTTTTCCGGCTCGCCACGCGAACCTTCTGGAAAGAAAATCAATATCTTGCCGCTATCCAATGCTTTTGCGCACTGCTCAATCGGGTTAACACTCTTGTCCTTTCCCTGACGCTCAATCGGTAAGATTCCGATAATGTTTAAAGCAAACCACGCCATAAATTTATTTTTCAGAAAGTAATCCGCTGCGGCCACTGGCTGTACCTTGTGTAGAATCTTTAAGGGTAATAGCGAAATCAACACCATCGTATCCAAGTGGCTGTTGTGGTTTGCGATTAAGACGGCGGGCCCACCCTGCGGGAGAATGGGCTCATTTTGATAACGCAAGCCAATCACAATTTTAACGATCGGCTTGATAATCACCGCAAAAAACAACCACCGTAATGCTAAGTTTATATACTTCATGTTGCTATCCTTCCTTAGAAGTAAAAATAACGCATGACATGGAAGAACAATGGCGCGGTAAAGGTCAGACTATCCAAACGGTCTAGGATACCGCCATGTCCAGGAATTAACTGCCCCGAGTCTTTAATACCAATATCACGCTTAATCGCTGATAAAGACACATCACCAATAAAACCGGCAATGCCAATACCTAAACCGACTAACAACCCCTGCCACCAGATCATTGGCGTCAGCAATCCTGCTAAGATCATTGCCAGAATACCCGTTGTAATCACGCCACCGATCAAGCCTTCACGTGTCTTGTTAGGACTAATGGTCGGCGCGATCGGCGTCGTTCCTAAAATCTTGCCCCAAATGTATTGCGCAACATCATTCAACTGCGTCAACACCACCAAAAACAATAGTAAAGCCGCACCATCACCCGACATGGTTAATGACTGGTACTCACCTTCGCTTGGCAACATCACTAGATACGCCAAGTGGCTTAGCGTAAACACCGTCAACATCAGCCCCCAATGAATGTTACCTACCGCGCGCAAATAGTTTTTTGTTTCGCCCGCTAACACCATTCGAAAAGGAATGAACAAAAAGGTATACACTGGAATAAAGATAATGAACATGCCGTACCAACCAGTGGCGACCCAATAATATTGCAACGGTATCGTCAGGTACGCCCAAAACAACACATTACGATCGACTAACCGAGTTGGCGTCATCGAGAAGTATTCTTTGAGTGCAACAAAGCTCAAAATAGCAAATAATAGTACAGTGACTAACGGCCCCATCAATAACGCTAGACCGAAAATACCAATCATGATCCACCACGAGTTAATACGTTGCTTTAGCTCGGTATAGTCTTTCTTTTTATTAAAAAGTGATAACGCTAGACCGACTAGAGTTGCGATAGACAGTCCAGCCAACAAAAACATAAAGACCTGGGTTACGGTTCGCATACTTTCAAAATCAAATAACATGGTGTTCTCCTTAAATTCTTATTGTTCAGTGCTTACAGCGCTGCTTTAACGCGATTAACCATAGTCACGACTGACAAAATAATAAGTCCCATAAACAGATAATTCAGATACGTACCCACGATCGGCCACAATGGGAGTGTCATTCCCAAAAGCCCCAATACTAACGCACGATCACTCTTCCCCATCGGCCCTTGATATTGACGTTCCTTTCCTACCATCGGAGCTATCACGCCGACAAACTCAACCATCATTGCCATGAAAATAAATCCAGCAAGTAACTCAATAGAAATGCCCGGCAATATCGCTAGCGGTAGCAGTAAAGCAACGTCCGAGATCACGTCACCGAACTCATTCAAATAAGCGCCAAGCGTTGACTTTTGATCATGTTCACGCGCCAACATGCCATCAATAGCATTCAGTGCCATTCGAATAAATAACACAATGGGAAGAAGGTAAAACCAAACCAGACTTTGTTGCCATAAGATCACTGCGCCTGTCGCTATACTCAATAACATCGCAACAACCGTTACCTGATTAGCTGTAACGCCTGCATTGGCAAGTCCGCTTACCAAGGGTCGCAGTAACTGCTGAAACTTGGGTTTTAATTGGTAGACTGAAATCATGTTAAATCCTTTAGCTCTATACTGAGCGATTGTTATCATTCGATGGGGTAAAGTTCCCATAAAGACGATAAAAGCGCCACCAAATATGCTATAGTTGCTTAAAACTAACTGTAAAGTATCAAATAACTATACTTTTAGCGCTCTTACGGAGTCGGGATGAGTCAACAAACCAGTCAGCTGATGGAAACCTTGAAGCAACATCTGCGCAGCCAAAGCATTACTTACAAAGGCTTGGCTGAGCACCTTTCCATGAGCGAAGCCAATGTTAAGCGTATGTTTTCACAAAATAAGCTTTCTTTGGAACGTTTAGAAACGATTTGCAACCTGCTTCACATGGATATTCTGCATTTAGCGCAAAGTGCACAAAATCAACAACATAAGATTTCAGAGCTAACTCTTGCTCAGGAAAAGGAACTTATAAAAGACTACAGGCTGTTATTGGTCGCTCAGTTGTGTTTGTCCGACTGGACCTTTGAGGAAATGCTCGACAAGTACCAGTTCACTGAACATCAATTGATTCAGTATTTAGCTAAACTCGATCGTGTAGACTTTATCGAACTCTTACCCAGCAACCGTATTCGAAAGCGCGTTAGCCCACACTTTAAATGGCAAACTGACGGTCCTGTTCGTCAATTCTTCGCGGAGCATATCCAAAGCGAATTCTTTAATTCACGCTTTGATCAGCCCACAGAGAAAATCCTCTTTATATCAGGCATGCTGAGCAATAAATCCAATAAGAAAATACAAGGCTTAATAGAAGAACTTGGCACCGCTTACCGACAACAGTTAAGAACTGACAAAAATGTTAAATTGGAGAGCAAAAAAGGCACCAGTTTAGTGGTAGGGTTACGCAATTGGGAGTTATCGGTGTTTAATGATTTACGGCGGTAGTCAGCCTGATATCTTTCTCACATAGATTTAACGCAATATCAGATGTTTGGAGAACACGAGTTACAGCGTACCATTACTTGGCCGAAATCACCTGAAATCAAATAGCCGCCATCCACCAAGTCAACATACTCAAACTCGCCAAGTGTTACTGAGTTATCATCAGAATCCCAAAGCAAGTTTAGATGAAGGGTTAAAAACTCCACTTCAACTTTAAGCCCATTACTATTAAAGAAGCGAGCGTTTAAAGTAGAGTACTCTGAGCTTTCTGGTGCTGAAACTACAAATTTTAAATAACTTTCATCAGCCGGTAACTCTATCGCAAGAATATTTTCTCCTTCTAACTCTTTCATCCTCATATTAACACTACCACCCAAAAAATCTCTTCCTTACTATTTCCGACGCCAACTCGTGCCGCCAGCACCATCTTCAAGCTCAATGTTGAGTGCAGAAAGTTGATCACGGATTTTATCGGCAAGTGCCCAGTTTTTGTCGGCGCGTGCCTGTAGGCGTTCTTTGATTAGCGCATCGATATCCTCATCCGACACATCGCTATCTTTAGCGCCCGACTTCAGAAACTCTTCTGGATCTTGCTGCAGTAGGCTCAACACACCTGCAAGTTCTTTTAATGTAACGGCAATGGTTGCTGCTTTGGCCATATCATTGGCTTTCAGACGATTTACTTCTTTAGCCAAATCAAACAGTACCGGCATAGCTTCTGGTACATTGAAGTCATCGTCCATAGCTTTAGTGAAGTCCGCTTGTGCTTTATCCATGATGTCATAAGAAGCATCGGTCGCAGCAGATAGGTCCACGCCACGCAGTGCCGTGTATAAACGCTCTAGGCTGGCGTCTGCTGACTCTAAGTTCGCTTGGGTATAACTCAGTTGACTGCGGTAATGGCCGCTCATTAAGAAATAACGCACCGACTCCGCACGGTATTGTTTCAATACATCGCGGATGGTGAAAAAGTTGCCCAATGATTTTGACATCTTTTCTTTATCCACTTGCACCATGCCCGTGTGAATCCAAGTATTGGCAAACGTACAACCGTTAGCGCACTCCGACTGGGCGATCTCGTTTTCATGGTGTGGAAATTGTAAGTCCGAGCCGCCGCCGTGAATATCAAAAGTTTCACCTAAGCACTTTTTGCTCATGGCTGAACACTCGATGTGCCAACCTGGGCGACCTTTACCCCACGGAGAGTCCCACGAAGGCTCGCTCGGTTTAGATGCTTTCCACAAGGCAAAGTCCATGGGGTCTTTTTTCGAGTCACGGACATCAATACGCTCGCCCGCATTCAATTGCGTTAAATCCTGACGGCTTAACTTGCCATAGTCATCGTAGGCTGGGACATGAAAATACACATCACCGTCTTCGGTGGCGTACGCCGCACCCTTTTCAATCAGGGTTTGGTTCATCTCGATGATTTCAGCCATGGTGGCTGTAGCACGAGGCTCAATATCTGGACGCTGTAGACCAATGGCATCGAAATCTGTGTACATTTCGGCAATATAACGTTTCGTTAACTCATCAAACGCTTCGCCATTTTCATTAGCACGGTTGATAATATTGTCATCAATATCCGTAATGTTACGGACATAAGTCACATCATAACCTTTAAATTTTAAGTAGCGGTTAATGACATCAAACGAGGAATAAGTTCTCGCATGTCCAATATGACACAGATCATAAGTTGTAACTCCGCACACATACATCGACACCTTGCCTTCTTCTAATGGCTTAAAGGGTTCTTTTTGACGGGTTAAGTTATTAAAAATCTGTAACATGCTCACTTCTCTTTTGACTTATTAATGTCGACTATTTTTCGCTAAAATCGCAATTTAATACTAAAATTAGTATCATATGCGCCAAACAGCCTAGCATTGTAACCAGCTACAAGCACTGAGGCTAGCGTAAACACTAATTTTGAGGAAATTCCCATGAGCAATCCTACGGTCACATTCACCACTAACCACGGCGACATCACACTTGAGTTATATCAAGACAAAGCACCTGAAACGGTAAAGAATTTCTTAAGCTATGTCGAAGATGGTCATTATGACGGTACGATTTTTCACCGCGTCATTCCTAACTTCATGATACAGGGCGGTGGCTTTACTGCAGACATGGAGCAAAAAGAAACCAAAGAATCCATCGCCAACGAAGCAAACAACGGCTTAAGCAACGAAGTCGGCACTGTTGCGATGGCTCGTACGATGGAACCTCATTCAGCGTCTTGCCAATTTTTTATCAACGTCAATGACAACGACTTTCTTAACTTCAAGAATGAGTCGATGAATGGCTGGGGTTATTGCGTATTTGGTAAAGTGACTGAGGGGATGGACGTGGTTAATGCAATTAAAGAGGTGCCGACAGGTAGCTACAGCATGCACCAAGATGTTCCTCAAGAAACGGTGTTGATCGAGAAAGCTGAGATTAACGGCTAATTATGACGTTAGTAATTTCAGACCTACACCTTTGCGAAGAGCACCCAGATTTGACGGCGCTCTTTGAGCATTTTATGCAAGAAATCGCGCCACAGTCCAGTGAGCTTTACGTTCTTGGCGACCTGTACGAAAGCTGGATTGGCGACGACGATGATTCAGCTTTTGTTGAATCAACCATCGCTTTATTCAAAAACTATTCTGATAGCGGTAAGCAACTATACTTCCAACATGGAAATCGAGACTTTCTACTGGGTCAGGAGTTTGCAGATAAAACCGGTGGAGAATTACTGCCTGAGGTGTACCCTATCCAACTCGGCGACAAACCAGCGATTATGATGCATGGCGACAGTCTGTGCTGGGACGATAAAGAATATATGCAGTTTCGTGAGATGGTGCGCTCAGAACAATGGCAACAACAGTTATTATCGCAGCCGCTAGAAGTACGCCGCGGAATTGCCGCTGATTTACGCGCCAAAAGTCGTCAGGCTCAAGAAAATAAAGCCAGCGCCATCACTGACGTCCACCCGCAGGCGGTAGAAGAGGTGTTACAAAACAATAATGCCCAAGTTTTAATTCATGGTCATACTCACCGCCCAGACTTTCATGACATTGAAGTCGATGGTAAACACTGTCAACGAATTGTTTTAAGTGACTGGGGCGAACAAGGGCACTATCTTACGATTGAGGGTGATTCGGTGTCAGAGCATTACTTTAAAGCCAGCTAATCGCTGGCTTTTTTATTGAAGGAAGAGTTTTTCAACAAATCCAACCACTTAAGTCATAATTGCAACTAAAGTAGCCAGCTTATGTCAGTGTTGCATTGAATCGAACGAGTTTTCTCGCCATCTCGGAAGACTAGCCCTGGTTTATCACCCATTAAGGTCAAGCGATTATCCTTAAGCTGGAGAGCCGTGCCTTCACGCGTTCCCACCACATAACGATGTGGATTAGCTCGAACATACTCGAACAATCGCTCAGCGCGCGTTTCACCGTTATGGTTTGGCGGCTGATAGTCGGTGTAGTGTGGATTAATCTGGAAATTAACCAAAGCTAAAGCTTTAAAACTGCGTGGCTCAACAATGGGCATATCATTGGTCGTGCAGATCGTTAACCCCGCTACATTAGAGCCAGCGCTCCAGCCCATATAAGGCACCCCTTCACCGACTCGCTTGCGGATGGCATCTATCAGTTCATTGTCATACAGCGCTTTTAAAAGGTGGAACGTATTTCCACCACCAATCGCTATGGCATCCGCTTCTTGTACTGCCTGTACCGGATCATCGAACCGATGGATCGACACGACCGTTTTCCCAATGGTTTTAAATGGCTTATTGACCTTATCTTCATAGGCGTCATAGCCCATCGCAAAGCCCGCATAAGGAATAAATAACACCTTTTTAATGCTGCTATCTAAAAAGGAATCAATGAGTGGTAACGCATGCTCTAAATAGTCAGTCTGCCCTTCACGAGACGAGCTGAGTAATAACAGTTTTTGATTAGCCATAACAAACCTTTAACTTTTGAATTTATACGGGGACACCCGAGTGAAAGCGGAACAAAGGATCCGTTGACTCGATAAGTTCCTGCTCTTTTTGCAAAAAGAACTCCAGCCGCTCATCAATGGGATCTTCTGAATACTGTTTTGCCAGCTCAATGTAGTCCATGAAATGGCGGGACTCGGACTTCAACAAGAAGCGATAATATTTGGCAAGCTCAGGATAATCTCTTTTTAGGTGCGGCACTAAAGCATGAAAGCGCTCACAAGAACGAGCTTCAATAATGCCACCAATAATTAAACCATCGATTAATCGCTGAGGTTCATCTTTTGAAGCAAACTGATGCAAGCCTGCAGCATAACGTGAGGGTTTAATTGCACGATATTTAATATTCTGCTGCTCAATAAACTCTAAGACTTGCTCAAAATGCAGCACTTCTTCTCGAATCAATTGTGATAACTTTTTAAGTAAATCTATGTGCTCCGGGTAGCGGAACATGAGCTTAACGGCTGTGGCGGCAGCTTTTTTCTCACAGTGCGCATGGTCGATAAGTAAGGTTTCTAAATCCGACAGTGCATATTCAAGCCATGCATCGGGCGTTCGGCAATAGAGAAATTGCTGAATAGGAGTGATATCGACGGCTTTCTCCGTCATTGTATCTGCCATAAATAGTACCAGCTTGTATCAGGGCCACTCATTGAATGGCGCACATTATAACGACTCATCCGGCGGATGTCAGTTGGCGCTAAACCCGAGATACTTGTTGCCTAAAGCGCTTCACAGCCTCACTGTCTAGCTGCTCGTTCTGATAACGCATAGCAATGTAGGTTTTGAGTGCTGGCGCAGCTCTCGAGTACACTTTCTGAGAAGTGGCACGCGTCAACTGCAAAACATCCCTTGGCCCCATGGTTCGATCACAGTCAATACCATGGTCACGCAGTTTTTTAAGCAATAACAAATAGTACTTGGTTACAGGCTCTAACCGCTGAGTGCTTCTCAGCACTAGATACCCAAAGATAAAGCCTGCCAACAAGATTGTCGCTAGCAAACCGTACCCTAGATAGCGATACTGATGGCGTTCAATTCCTAGCTTTCGCAACCAGCCAAACTGCATGTCACGGCTATACCCCATTACAGTTTCACTCCAGAAACTTTGCAACGCGTCCCAGCGCAGTGCGAGATTGTTCAAGAAGCCTTGTGGCGCTTCAAACCCGGTATCAGAACCAAACTCTTCCATCCAGCCATCACGAGAACTGGCGTCGCTTCTTAGATCCTCTTCCACTCTAGAGGGATGAATCGCTGCAGTGGGGTCAATTCTGCGCCATCCCTCTCCTTCAAGCCAAACTTCTGTCCAAGCATGAGCATCCGACTGCCTAACAATGTAATAATCACCGTAGGGGTTATACTCAGCCCCCTGATACCCCGTCACGACTCTCGCAGGAATACCTGCCGCACGCATGATATAAACAAAAGCCCCAGCGTAATGCTCACAATACCCCTGTTTAGAGTCCAGCCAAAAACCATCAACCGAATCAACCTCAATAACAGGGGGGGTCAAGGTGTAATAAAATTGACCCTGGTGAATATACGACAACACCCATCGAATAAAGCCTTCATCAGTTTGATGGTTTTGTCGCTGCTCCACTGACCACTCACGCGTATCTTCGTTACTATTATCGGGAAGCTGTAAATAACGGTTTAATTGAAACTCAGTCAGTGGCCTTTGACTAAAGTCAATCTCATACGCTTGTGCAGAGTAAATAAATCGCTGCGTCGTTTGGCGCCGTCGATTCCAAGTAAAGTCACTAAACAAATAAGCGCCATTAGGAGCTTCGGCAAGATCTTCTAAACCAAAAATCCAGTTACGATTGTTGGGCTCCATCTGAATACGATACTCGTAGGTTGGAGTCATAGGTAACTCTAACTCTTGCCTTATTGGACTGTGCTGCTCTTTAAACCAAGTGAACCCATCAAACTCTGAGAGCACTAAGCCGCGCCAATACATTTCAGAGCGCGGTGGAACGTCACCCTCAAAGTCCACCCTAAAAGCAATATCATCAAACGTTCGTAGCGCTCCAATACTACCCGGGTTCATAGTGTCATCAATACCGCTACCGGCTTGGGTATCGCTCGGCATTGACCACAAGGGTGCAGAGCTTCTGGGGAAAAAGAGGAACAACAGCACCATAATCGGTATGGCCTGTAACAAAGTTACTCCTGAAATTTTCCCAATGCGTCCAACCCCCTCGACGCCCTTGGGGCTATTTAACGCCACTAAACCTAACAAAATCATTAAGATGGCCGCTAGTAGGTACAACCCCATCCATATGGCTTCGCTGTAGAAAAAAGCTGTTACTACGATAAAGAAAGAGATAAATAAAATGAGGGATGCATCACGATAGCTTCTGGCTTCTAACAACTTAAATGCGTACATCAGTGTAATCAGGCCAATACCTGCATCGCGCCCATTTAACGTTTTAAATTGCCAAAAAACACCGCCAACACATAACAATACGACGATTAACAGTATCCAACGCGGCGCTTTAGCACCATGCCGATGCATAAAGTATTTGCCCAGTAGTAAAGCGATGGTGACTGCGCTGATCCAAGCCGGGATATAAAACCACAAAGGGAGTAACACAACCGCCTGAACAAGGACCAAGAGAGGAACAATGCCTGGGCGGGTGATCGGAAGCTCTTTGACATTCATATTAAATCACCCCATCACATCAAGGCTAACGCTTTTAAGCAAGAGTGCAAATGCTCAGCACCCTGCCCTTTAGCAATGGTTTGTTGCGGTAACTCAAGCCCATAGACATTCTGGCTATCTTCCGCAGCTAGCACCGCATCCGTTAGATAAGAAATCGCAAGCTCCTTGTCATAATGAGCGACACTGTCCCAAGTTAACGTATGATGTTCACCCACATAATCCTCAAACTCTTTACTATAAAGCCCCCGCTCCCGAGCATAAGCTTTCCACATCACCTGTTTTATCGGATCTCCAGCTTGATAATCTCTCAAGCTCTGAAAGTCTTCACTACCCTTTTCTCGAGTTTGCCCCTCTTCTATGCCTGAGCTCGAAGCGATTAAAGGCTCTGGGCAAGGCAACGGTTTAGGGTAGACCAATATTTGGTAAGGCGTCCTAACCCAGGACCAGGCTTCAAAGATGCCGAAAGGGAACATGGTTGTGCAAGCAATACGAGGCACATCTAGCAACCCTCTGCGCTCCGTAGACAAATATATCACCCCTTCAGATTTAGCCTGCTCGTCAACATCAAGATAAATGACACTCTTCTTCGCTAGCCCGACCCCCACTCCTAAGCGTTGACTTTTAGTGTTGTTGACCAGCTGCACCCGAACCACTGCGTCCTGTGTAGCAAAGACGGCCCCTGACTTTTGACAGCGCACCTCAATTCCTTTGAGATTACGAAAAGTATAAAAAACCGATAAAAAGCCGACAGCGAGCAAAATAAAGCCCGTCATAAACCCCATATTGTTTTGGTAATTGGTCGAGGCAATTAAAATTAATACAAGTATTCCAAGCATTAACCAACCATACCTCGTCGGCAAAATATAAATGTTGTTTTGCTTTAGAGGTGTCAACGTTTGCCTTGGGGAGCGCTTATCTACCCATGCAAAGAATTTTTGCTTAACCCATGTAACCATCAAGCAGGAACTGCCACGTCGTCCATCAACTCTTTAATCAGTTCAATGGTAGAGGCAGAAGACGTTTTAATGGATTGCAAACGATGACGCGCTGAAGCAACGAAGACCTGTTGAATATCTTCTGGTAGGACATAGTCGCGACCATCGACAAAAGCCCAAGCTTTAGCAGCACTAACAATCGCTAAGCCCGCTCGTGGAGAAAGTCCATGAGCAAAATCAGGGCTTTGTCGAGTGACTTGAATTAAGTCCATAACGTACTGCAACAAGTGCTCTGTTACGGTTAATTCAGAAACCTGTTGTTGTAATTTTTTCAGTGTCTCTAAATCCAGCAGCGATTCCAGCGTCGCCATTTTCGTTCGACCCGACTCACCCTTCAATAAAACTTTTTCTAACTCAGGGTCTGGGTAACCTAAATTGATTTTAAATAAGAACCGATCAAGCTGAGATTCGGGTAATGGGTAGGTTCCGATTTGATGCGTCGGGTTCTGTGTTGCTATGACAAAGAATGGATTTGGCAACTCGTAGGTATTCCCCTCTACCGTTACTTGTTGCTCCTCCATTGCTTCAAGCAAAGCACTCTGCGCTTTCGGAGTCGCCCTATTAATTTCGTCAGCTAGAACCAGCTGTGAAAAAACTGGCCCCGGGTGAAACTCAAATGCGGACTTTTCACGATCAAAAATATTGGCTCCAACAATATCTGCTGGAAGTATATCACTGGTGAATTGAATTCTCTGAAAGTCCAAACCAAACACTTTGGCCATGGCTTGTCCAAGCGTGGTTTTACCCATTCCGGGTAAGTCCTCAATCAACAAGTGGCCTTTTGCTAACAGGCAAACAACCGCAAGCTTTACTTGAAACGGCTTGCCTAACACCACTTTATTGAGCTGTTCTAGCACCGGTAAAATAGGAGAATTCATAGTTTTCCTTAGTTTATGGAAGGTTTTGTGAATGGCTTCTCATTAAGATAGAGCAATTAAAGTTTAATTCAGTCAGAATTCAGTTTACTAAAACCATAATACACTTGCATTATTTAACAATAAATTTATGAGGAGACGACAATGTCACTTAAAAAATTATTCATAGCAACAAGTATCGCACTATCTTCAGGTCTTGTAATGGCAAATGGCGTGAGCTATGACTATCTACAAGGTGGTATTCAGGATTATGACGACAACTTTGATGGTCTAGAGTTTGAAGGCTCAATGTCTTTCAACCAAAACTGGTACGGTAAAGCCGAACTATTCAAAGGTGAAACCGACAACTTCGACATTGATGTTGACCGTATTCGCCTAAACGTTGGTTTTCATACGCCAATCAACAACGCTGTCGATTTCGTTGCTGAAGCTGGTTACGAAAACTATGACACAGACGGTGGCTTTGATGACTCAGGTTTTAACGCGTTAGCAGGTCTTCGCGGCATGGCAAGCCAAAACTTTGAACTTGGTGGTTATGCTCAGTACTCTGACGTTCTAGAGTCTACCGACTTAATATTAGAAGGCCGTTATCACTTCAACCGTAACATGTCTGTTGGTGTTGAGATTGGTAATGACGACGAGCTAGACAACCACTTTGGTGCTAACTTCCGTTACAGCTTCTAATCGCTGCAGCACGAAAGGCCGCTTCTAGCGGCCTTTTTAATGCCTTGAACATTTCTCACCTCATAGCTTTGTAGTACACTAAGCTCAAATTTCACACACGAAAAACGACTTCGACATAATGAAAAAACATATAACACTTGCTGTAGCGACGGCGCTCACTATTGCTTTCACGCTATCCGCTCAGGCTAGCGACAAGCTCCGTTATGACTATATAGACTTTGGTTACCTTCACAGCGCAGGCGAGCGCACATCAGACAAAACGGGTTACCAGTTTAACCTTTCCTTAGCTTTTGATGACACCTGGTATGTTCGTAGCACATTGCAATCTCAGTCTGCCGATGTATGGACAGCAGACTCTAAAGGTGACGTAACCGCTACAGAGTACTCTATGGCCATTGGCTTTCACGTCCCGACCTCTCGTACGGATGACTTTTTCTTAGAGGCTGGTTATTTAAAGTTTGATGGTGATGGAATCATCCCTCAGTCCACGTATGGTAACGATGAAGACGGCTTTTTGGTGAATACCGGCTTTCGTGGTCGCTTATCAACCAGCTGGGAATATAAGGTCTTTGCAGGCTATAAGGACTACGACTACTCTGAGTATGTTAACGAAGCTCTTCACGAAGACTCTACCTCAACCACTTACGGTCTAGAAGGACGTTATTACTTGTCAAAAAACTGGTCGTTTGGGATCAAAGTTTCAGAAGAAATCACTGGATTAACGTCTGGGTTTGACTTTAGGTTCAACCTCTAATAGCATTAAAAACAAAAGGTTACCGGGTTAGTAAGAACAAACTTACGTTATTTTAAGACTGTAAGCGTTTCTGACACTCAAAATCCTCCTTTTGCAAACTTGTTCACACAAAATCAAGGTTCTGTGAGACTTATGACACAGAACCTTTTTTATATGTTGTTAAAATTTTAGACAGTCTTAAACGAATCCATTGCGAAAGGTAATAGTCATGAAATACGTGCTTGCTGTAATAGCTGGAGTAGTGGGCATAAAATTCTTAATCGAACAGCCCATGATTCTAGAAAGTGTTCAACAAAATAAAGAGTTATTGGGTGCTTTGGTGCTGACAATCTTAGCAAAGCCTCTATTAAAAAGAATTTTCGAATAACCATTCTACCTATAGTTAAAAGGTTATAATTCAAAGGTGGTTTTATACCACCTTTATTTTTGCCTGGAAGTTTTCTCCCAATACCACTCTCTTACCTTAAATAACCTAAACACCGACACTCTCAACACTGACTCCCAACACTGACTCTCATCGCCGACCGCTTAAATGTAAATGGGCAGAAAAAAAGCCCTAATGCCAAGCAGTTAGGGCTTTCAATGTATCAAGTTCATTTATGAGTGGAAAGACTCACCATTACTCTCCATTTTCACTAAGATGTCGGCTGGTGCAAACCGATCACCATGAAGCTTTTGATAATGCTCAAGTCTGGCCACAACATGGTCAATACCCAAGCTATCCATGTAACGGAATGGCCCTCCTTGAAACGGTGGGAACCCAATACCGAATATAGCACCAATATCACCATCTCTAGCACTTCTAATGATTCCCTCATCCAAACAACGTGCCGCTTCGTTGGCCATCAGTAACATGCCACGCTCAGCAATTTCTTTTCCTTCGACATGCTTGTCCGGGCTCACCCCCAATACGGCATAAACGCTTTCATCGACCTCTTTACTTTTAGATTTACCGTCGTACTTATAGAAGCCACGCTTATTTTTCTTACCCTTGCGATCATCGTCTTTTAACTTTTCGAAAGCTTTAGGTGTCGACATCCGCTCACCAAAAGCATCTTCTAGGATAGGAGCTACCTTGGTCGCAACATCTATACCAACTTCGTCCAATAAGGTAATAGGTCCAACCGGGAATCCGGCGTGTACCATGGCTTTATCCAGCTTTTCAATGGCACCCCCTTCATTGAGCAAAATACCAGCTTCATTAATGTATGGCGCCAAGATTCGGTTAACATAAAAACCAGCGCCATCATTGACCACGATAGGTGTTTTGCCTTGCTGTTTTGCAAGCTCAACACATGTCGCGATAACCCAGTCTTCTGTTTTTTCTGTTGCAATAATTTCTACCAGCGGCATTTTTTCGACCGGAGAAAAATAATGCAGCCCAACCACTTTTTCCGGCTTTTTAGCCCCTTCGGCAATCTTGGTGATTGGAATTGAAGAAGTATTGGTCGCGAAGATAGTCTTATCAGAGCAGTTCTCTTCCACATCCTTGACCATTTTGTGCTTTAGCTCTATATCCTCGAATACCGCTTCGATAACCATATCGGTATCTTTAAAGCCAGCATAGTCTACGGCTCCTGTAAGCTGCGACATGGTGCGACGAGCATCAGACTCACTGACAATACGCTTCTTCATCTTTTTAGCGATCAGCTTCCAAGAGTAATTCAAGGCACCGTTCACACCCTCTGGACTGACGTCTTTCACACGAACTTGTTTTTTCGCTTTATCGACGGACACATAGGCTATGCCAGAGCCCATCAAGCCACCGCCCAGAACGCCTATTTTGCGCAACGGAACGGCTTCGGCATCAGAATCAACACCATTATCTTTTTTCAACTCTGTGGTCGCAAAGAAAACACTGATCAGTGCTTTAGCTTCAGGTGAAACGACTAGTTGCCCAAAATTACGGGCCTCGATGGCCAAACCGGCCTTCATTCCCTGAGACATACCCTTATCGACACACTCGATAATCTTTTTCGGTGCTGGGTAATTGCCTTTGGTCTTTTTCTCAACGGTTTTACGAGCTTGATCAAAAATAATGTTGCGGCCCACAGGGTTAGACTCTAAAACGAGCTTTTGTAAGCCTTTAACACTAAAGTAGCTACCGAATGAGGTCTTCTTTTCTTTACCTTTACGCAAATCAGCAATGCGTTGGCGCGCCGCTTTCATCAAGTTCGCTTCGGGCACCACCTCATCCACTAACCCAAGCTTCTTAGCCTGCTTAGGAAACAGCTGCTTTCCGGTCAACATCATATCCAATGATGGCGCTATACCAATCAGTCTCGGCAAACGCTGAGTCCCGCCGCCGCCAGGTAAAACCCCCAACTGGACTTCCGGTAAACCGAGCTTTGTTTTAGGGCTGTCGGAAATAACGCGGCCACCGCAGCATAAGGCCAACTCCAAACCACCACCCAAGCAAGCACCATGAATCGCAGCAACAACCGGTTTATTCAGCTTTTCTAAGGTATTAAAAAACTGATGACCTTGAGCTGATAGTTGCTCAGCATCATCTGCTGTGTTCATCTTGCCGAACATGGTGATATCGGCTCCAGCAATAAAGCTTCCTGGCTTACCGCTTTTAATGATTAAGCCTTTAACTGAGCTATCCGTTTTAATCTGCTCAATCACTGGCTCTAACTCTTCAATAAACTCCATTTTGAGCACGTTTTGTGACTCTCCTGGAAGATCAATCGCAATGATAGCAATCCCGTCGTCTGAGTGCTCCAGTGTAAAGAATGTATTATCCGACATTATTCAACCTCCAAAATCATTGCTGCACCAATACCACCAGCGGCACATGCCGTGGTTAAACCTAAACCACCACCACGGCGTTTTAACTCATGTAATGTCTGCGTGATCATTCTTGAACCAGTGGCAGCAAATGGATGCCCGTAAGCAATAGAACCACCCAACACGTTAAACTTATCCATATCGATGTCACCAATCTTGGTACGCTGTCCGAGCTTTTCTTTGGCAAACTGTGTTGAGCCAAAAGCTTGGATATTGGAGATGGTTTGTGCCGCAAAAGCCTCATGCATATCAATCAAATCCAAATCACTCAGCTTCAGCTTCGCTTTTTTCAACGCTTTAGGCGTTGCGTAAGAAGGTCCCATCAGCATGTCATGATCCGCTTCAATGGCCGCAAAAGCATAACTCTTAATGTAGCCTAAAGGCTCATAACCTAATGCTTTCGCCTGCGATTCTTTCATCAAGACTACAGCCGCCGCACCATCGCTCAGCGGTGTTGAATTAGCTGCCGTCAAGGTGCCATACTTTCTATCAAAAGCAGGACGTAATTTGGCATACCCTTCTAAAGTAGAGTCATAGCGCACCACGTTATCGCGTAACAACGGTTCCTTGGTATAAGGCTCAACGTAAGCCGCCATCACTTCATCATCCAATTTACCCGCTTCCCACGCTTGTGCAGCTAAGGTGTGTGAACGATGCGCAAGCTCATCTTGTTCTTGACGAGTAATCCCACGATCACGCGCCATCTGCTCAGCATTCTGCCCCATGGTTAAACCCGTAGAGTATTCTTTAATCGCCGGTGGTACTGGCATTAAATCTTTAGGGCGAAGTGTTTTTAGAATGGACAGTTTTTGCCCCATTGTTTTCGCTTTTTGTAGATCAACCAGCGCTAGAGACAGTTTCTTGCTGACACCAATCGGCACGACCGAAGAAGAGTCAGCGCCACCCGCGATACCAACCGATACATCCCCAACCATGATTGATTCGGCTAAGCTAGCAACACTTTGAAAGCTTGTCGCACATGCTCGTGATACGGAATAAGCATCCGTATGCACATTCATTGGTGTACCTAAGACAATCTCACGAGCAATATTCGGTGCTTCCGGCATGATCACGACTTGTCCAAAAACCACGCGCTCAATCAGCTTTGGATCCAGTTCTGTCTTCTGGATGAGTTCATTAACCACCATTTTTCCCATTTCAATCGCATTAATTCCTCTGAAATGAGTAGCTTGTTTAGCAAACGGTGTTCTTAACCCTGAAACAATCGCAACGCGATCTTCCTTCTTGCTTCGCGCTGTCTTTTTCGTTGTTTTTGAAGCGTTTGATTCGCTCATGATGACTCCTGATAAAGTATTCTATTCTTGATTCTACCTAAACACTGCCATATTTCAAACACATGTTTGAATTTAATCCAAATCTTACCCATTTCGCCAAACAGTGTATAAAAGCTTCATGTGGTAACAATTAGTTGCAACTTTTTATGGTTTTCTGATACAAAACATCTTCTAGATCCTTTACATTGAACACACTTTTTCGTGCATCAAGGCAGACATGAGTATAAAAGAACAATTTATAGCATTAGATACATTCCTAAAATCACGAATCATTGGTCAAGAGAGTCTTGTCCATAAGATGCTCATCGCATTATTAGCCGATGGCCATATATTGGTCGAAGGCGCCCCAGGCTTAGCTAAAACTCGTGCCATTAAAGAATTATCGACCGCGATGGAAGGAAGTTTCCACCGCGTGCAATTTACCCCCGATCTCCTGCCTGCGGACTTAACCGGTACCGAAATTTACCGCCCACAGGATGGCAGCTTTCACTTCCAGAAAGGCCCGCTATTCCACAATTTAATTTTGGCGGATGAGATTAACCGTGCTCCAGCGAAAGTGCAGTCAGCGCTACTAGAAGCGATGGCAGAGCGCCAAATTACCGTTGGCCGCGAAAGTTTTGAGTTACCGCCGTTTTTCTTAGTCATGGCGACTCAAAACCCGATCGAGCAAGAAGGCACCTATCCATTGCCGGAAGCGCAGCTGGATCGATTCCTAATGCATGTTGAAGTGGGTTACCCAAACCATGATGCTGAGGCCCAAATACTGGCGGTTAATCGTCAAGAGGCATTGTCCGGCGGAGCTGCAACCGAATTAAGCATAAGCCAAGACAGTTTATTCCAAGCACGCAAAGAAGTTCTAACGGTTCACATGGCACCAGAAGTTGAGCAGTATTTGATTCAGCTGATCATCGCCACGCGTGCTCCAGAGCAACATGCGAGTGAATTAACCAACTACATTGAATATGGCGCCAGCCCGCGTGCAACCATTGCGTTAGATCGCTGCGCTCGTACCCAAGCATGGCTGGATGACCGTGACTATGTCACACCAGCGGATATTCAAGAAATTCTCGGCGAAATATTAAGGCATCGCATCATTTTGAGTTACCAAGCTGAAGCCGAAGGTGTCAGCACCAACGACGTCATCGCCAAGTTAATTGAACTTGTCCCCACTCCTTAGTGATAGCTTAGTGTTACATGACAGAGCATAACGTAACTGCAAAACAGGCACGTGAGCACAGTATTGAACTGAGCTTGGAGCAACTTATTGCTTGTCAATATTGGGCCAAGGAGTCTATCCCATTACCGCATAAGAAAACCCGCGCCCATCTTGTCGGTGGCCACTTATCACCGTTCAAAGGTCGTGGCATGGAGTTTGCTGAAGTTCGTCAGTATCAACCCGGGGATGATATTCGAACCATTGATTGGCGCGTGACCGCCCGTACCGGCAAAGTACACACCAAGATTTTTCAAGAAGAACGTGAGCGCCCGGTATTTATCGTGGCGGACTTACAAGACACCATGTTCTTTGGCTCAAGAAACCGCTTCAAGTCTACCCTCGCCTGCTTACATTCAGCACGAGCATTTTGGGCAGCTTTTAATAGCGGTAACCGAGTTGCAGGTTTGTTTAGCACCGCCCAAGAGCACATCGAGCTAAAGCCCTCAAATCGCCGTCAAAATGGTTTACGTTTGTTGCAACACCTGATGGAGCTGCACAATCAACGCTTAGAAGCCATCTATAGCGACGCTGATGCGTATCACGTCAATCAGCAATCGCTACAGGATATGCTGCTACGACTGCGCCACTTAGTCAAAGGCGGTAGTTTGATTTATATTTTCAGTGACTTTATGAACCTTAATGATGACTGCCACCAACATCTAAGCTACTTAGCACAGCACAACGATATATATGGCGTCATGGTTTCCGACCCTCTGGAAGCTTCTATTCCACGGCCGGGCCAATATACCTTAACCGATGGTTTGCGCCACATTCGTATCGATGCCAGCAATCAAAGAGATATGCAACGTCACCAACATCATTTTGAACAAAGAGTCGCGCGTATCCGCCAAGAGTTCGCTCAGACCCAGTCAGCTTTTGCGCTTTGCAGCACGGCCGATTCAATTACCGACTTATCACTTGATCCGGCGATACAGGCGAATATCGCTTTTGCAAAGGCTGGGGCTTAGCCATGAATATGACGTTTTTAAACTCGGCCCAAAGCCAGTTACTCGAACAACTTCGAGACATTCATACGCCGGAAACTGTGAGCTGGTGGCCGCTGGCTATTGGCTGGTGGGTCGTTATTGGGTTGGTTGTGCTTATTCTAGTTTTATTGCTGATCAAAACCTTAATCAAAAAGCACCACTACCGCTACGTCCGCTTTGCGACAAGCGAGCTCAAAAGTCTAGCTAACAGTGATGAGCCCAGATGGTTAGCCAAGTGCCACAATATCATGCGCCGACTATGCCTGTGTTATGGCGATGAAGCGCTAGTGAGCTCTTTGAGCCAAGCTGAGTGGTTACGCTTGCTTCAAAGCACCAATCAACAGCAGTTAAGCCAAGACACTTTAGATGCTGTTGTCGACTTACCCTACAAGCCCGTGGAAGCGAGCGAAAGTCTGAATAAAGCCCTGATTATTAACGAGGTTATAGGTTGGGCATCCGACTTGCCCGAACAAATACAACATTACCCACAGTCATCCACCGAGGAGTCGGCTCATGTTTGAGTTCCAATGGCCGTGGTTATTGTTACTGTTGCCGCTTCCTCTGTTCATATGGTGGCTCGAGGAGCGCAAGCAACGCCAACAAGCGTTACGTGCCCCTTTATTTCTATATTGGAAAATGCAACGCCAGCAAGGCAAGAAAATTAAAAGCCACTTCCCTTGGTATAACTTTTTATTGTGGTTACTCTTAATCATAGCAGTTGCACGCCCAACGTGGGTCGGCGACTCCGTCGCACTGCCGAGCAGTGGTCGCGATTTAATGGTCAGTATTGATATTTCAGGCTCCATGGAAATGGAGGACATGATGCTCAGTAATCAACAAGTGAATCGCTTAGTTGCGGTTAAAGCCTTGATGAAAGAGTTTATTGAACGCCGTGACGGTGATCGCCTAGGTTTGATTCTATTCGGCGAGCAAGCTTACCTACAAACACCACTCACATTTGATTTAAAAACCGTTCAACTGATGCTGGATGAAACCGAAATTGGTTTAGCCGGTTCCTCAAGAACAGCGATTGGCGACAGTATTGGTCTCGCCGTCAAGCGACTCAAAGATCGCAATGCTGACAATCGCGTGCTAATCCTATTAACCGATGGTCAGAACAACACAGGCGTTCTAAATCCTTTACAAGCTGCTGAACTCGCCGAGCATGCCGGGGTTACCATTTACACTATCGGTGTCGGTGCCGAAAAAATGGTGGTTCGTAACAGCTTTTTTGGTAACCGTACGATCAACCCATCGAAAGAACTCGACGAAGCAACACTTCAAGCGGTTGCTGAAAAAACAGGTGGGCAATATTTTCGGGCCAAAAACACTCGAGAGCTTGAGCAGATATACACCAAGCTTGATGAGTTAGAGCCCGTTGAAGATCTGGACCAAAATTATCGCCCCAGCAAAGCGTTATTTTTTATCCCATTATTAATGGCTATCACTCTAAGCTTTATCAAAGTGTTACTGCGAGTCCTAGTTGCTCGCAGAAAAACCAATACCGCTCAACAGGAGCTGCATAATGCCTGATTTGAGTCTATTTCATTTTATTCGCCCTTGGGCTTTATTGTTGATAGTTCCAGCTATCATCCTGTACTGGCTGTATCAAAACCAAAGCACCCAGCAAGAAGGATGGAGCGCCATCATTGATCAACACCTGCTGGATTGGATCATGCCTCGTTCCGACAAGGCTAGAGCACTCAAGTATTTACCCATCATGCTGCTGAGCTTCTGGATTATCGCAAGCGTTGCCTTAGCCGGCCCCACTTGGAAGAAAACACCTCAGCCAGTTTTCTCCAGTAAAGCCACTCAGGTCATCCTGCTCGACTTATCGCTGTCGATGGATGCGGATGATATTAAGCCCAGCCGCCTAGAACGCGCAAAATTCAAAATCAAAGATTACCTGAAACTGCATCATGAAGGGTTAACAGGCTTGGTGGTTTATGCTGGTGAAGGTTTTATTTTAAGCCCATTGACCAGCGATAAAGACACTATTGAAAATCTTCTTGGCGCTTTATCGACCAAAATCATGCCCGTTCTAGGGAGCCGTCCTGAGTCAGGTTTTGAACTTGCTATCGACTTGCTGGACAACACCGGATTAGCTCAAGGAAAAATCTTATGGTTCACCGATGGCGCTGACCAAGAGAGCCTCGACGATATCACCGAGCAGTTGGACGATACTCCTTATCAACTTAATATTTTGGCTATCGGCAGCGAAGATGGTGCTCCGATTAAGCTCTCTGACGAGGAAGGCTTTTTAAAAGATCGAAATGGCAATATTGTTATACCTCAAATTGATTACTCACTATTGACACAGTTTGCGCAAAATACTGACGCCCTGCTGACGCCCGTCACCGTCGACAACCAAGACGTCCAATTAATGGCCCAAGCCAGCAGCATCCCGACAACCGGTACGGATCAGGAAAACAAGTTTGCTGACGATTGGTTTGATCTGGGTTACTGGCTAATACTCTTATTACTGCCGATAGCACTTCTAAGCTTTAAACATCGAAACTTGCTCGGTTGCTTATGTTTCGTCACATTCGCAAGCATTGTCTCCACACCGATACATGCCGCCTCAGAGGCTAAGCCTAAAGTTGAAGCAGAAATCGGCACGGTCGAGAAGTTGTTTCTAAACAAGGACCAACAAGGCAAAAAACTGCTCGATAAAAAGTCGCCAGCTAAAGCTTACAGCACCTTTGAAGATCAACGCTGGAAAGCCGTATCGGCATATCGTATGGGCAGTTTTGATACCGCGCAAAACTTATTCAATAAGCTTCCCACAGAAACGCTTACCGCTGATGACTACTACAATAAAGCCAATTCATTGGCTCTTAATGGCGATTACGAGCAGGCGATCGACACTTATAATAAAGCGCTTGAAATTAACCCAAGTCATGCGGACGCTGAATACAATAAAAGTATCATTGAGCAAATGAAGCAGCAGCAAGACCAGCAGAATGATAATGGCCAGAATCAGGAGCAAGAGTCTGAGCAACAAAACCAAGATCAGCAGTCTCAGCAACAAAATCAGCAAAATTCTGAGCAAGACAGTGAGCAAGAGTCGTCGGAACAAAATGAACAGGCACAAGAACAGCAAGAACAGGAACAACAGCGATTAACTCCTGAGCAGCTTGAAGAGCAATTTAAAGAAGATGAAAAAGATCAAGAAATGGAGCAATGGCTTAAACGTCTATCCGATGATCCTGGAGGTCTGTTGAGACGCAAAATGTACCGTGAATACCAACGCCGTGGCCATAAGCAACATGTTGAAGAAAACTGGTAATAACCTATGACATTGATAACACGAATCTTATCTAGCCTGCTCCTATTAGCGAGTATTACCTTGAGCCAAAGCGCTAACGCTGAAATTACTCTATCATTAGATAGAAGTGATGTGCATGAAAATGAAACGTTTCATTTGCGAGTTCGGGTAGAAGACTCAAGCACCTTAAGAGCCGGTGCGAATGTCAATTTCATTCCAGAAGAAATCACAATCCGCAGTCGCCAAGAATACAACAACAGCATCGTAAACAATGGCAAATACATCACCCAGATGGGTTGGGATTTTGAACTTCTGGCAACCAGCGCTGGAACGTATACCATTCCAGCTTTGAGTATCGGGAACGAACGTTCAGAGCCCTTCACTATTCGCATTTTACCTGAGCAAAATGATCTTGGTGATACCACTAACGCCAAAATCAAGCTCCGCGCCAACCTCAGTGATACTGAGGTCTATGTACAACAGCAATTGATTTTCACGGTGAGAATCTATCGCTCAGTGGTCGCTCGAAACCAACAAATCACGCCGATTCGTGTGACCAATGCGCTGGTTGAGCAACTTGGTGATAGCAAAGCTTTTGATGTTGTCAAAGACGGTAATGATTTTCGAGTGGTAGAACAACGCTATGCCATTTTCCCTCAGCAAAGCGGCGAAATGACCATTGAGCCGATGACTTACAGCGCTACCGTTCTAGAAGAGAGCCAAGGGCGTTCACCCTGGCAGCGCTCACAACTCAAGCCATTAAGTTTAAGCACACAAAAATACACGGTGAATGTTAAACCCAAACCGCAAAATGCTGCTGAGCCTTGGCTTCCAGCGACTAAGTTGGAACTTGAGGCCGAGTGGCAACCAAAAAACCAAACATTTAGAGTCGGTGATCCCGCAAACCTCGACTTTATCATCAAAGGCACCGGGCTGCTTAAAACGCAACTTCCCTCGGTCACCTTTCCTGAGCAACAGGGCGTTACCATCTATCGTGACACGCCCCAGTATCGTCAGCGCATCAACCGCTTTGGGGTGAACAGCTACCATTTTGAAAAAATTGCCGTCATTCCCAGTGAGTCAGGTGAGATTACAATTCCTGAAATTAAAGTCCCTTGGTGGAACGTCAAGACGGATCAGCAGGAGTATGCGACTCTACCCGCTCAAACCATTCAAGTTCAGCAAAGCAGTAAGCAAATCACCAGTGATGACAATCAAACGGTGATTCCACAAGGTAAACAAATTGCTACACAGCAAGAGCCAGAGGCACAAGAAAAACAAACGCTACTGACCAATGAGCAGAACTATTGGAAATATATTACCTTCGCACTCGGTATCTTATGGTTGCTGACGTTGTTTTTATTAATGCGACAAAAATCACAACCGGCGTATCCGCAGGCTTCTGATCTAAATCAAGATCGATCCGGCGATGATGAAGCATTGAGTGCTAGTTTAAAGCGCGCCATTAAAGCTGCTAAAGCCAATGACCCTCGAGCGACAATCCAATGCTTAAGCGCCTGGTTACGGGGAGCGGCAACTAATGTTTCTGCCACCAATATCAGGCAGTTTATCGCTTTCTGCGAATCTCATGAGCTAAGTGATCTAGCCAAAGAGCTAGAGCGGTTACAGCAACATTGCTACTCTAAACAAGGAAACCAAAGCTGGAAGGGGCAGAAATTGGCTCACTTACTCGCAGGTTTTAAATCCTCAACAATGAAAAATACTCAGCAAAGATTACCTGAGCTATACAACACCGACCGCTAGCGTCGTTAAGTAACCACCCTGGGGTCAATTGGCATGTATCGCAGGGATTGGTACAATGCTTGGCTTTAAATGACGATAACAATGAGTACATAGACTATGGATTTTTCGCAATCAAAAGCGTTAATCAGTGGCGGCGCTTCAGGCCTAGGTTTGGCCACAGCTAAGCACATTATTGCAGCAGGCGGTAAAGTCGCTTTGCTGGATATCAATCAAGAGCAAGGTGATGCTGTTGCCAAAGAGCTTGGCGATAACGCGACTTTTATTGCTACGGATATCAGCAAAGAGAACGATGTCGAGCAAGCCGCAGACAAAGCAGCTGAGTTTATGGGCGGCATTAACCTCGCCGTTGGTTGCGCTGGTGTTTTAGGCGCAGGTCTTATTCATAGCAAAAAAGGCCCTATGCCTGCAGACTATTTCCAGAAAGTTGTCGATATTAATTTAGTTGGTAGCTTTTTGCTGACTCGAGCTGCTTCGCGTCATATGCAAGAAAATGAAGAGGTTAACGGTGAGCGCGGTGTCATCATCCATACCGCATCGATTGCAGCTTACGAAGGTCAAATTGGCCAAACCGCTTATTCAGCTACGAAGTCTGCCATTGTGGGTATGGTTTTGCCGCTAGCACGTGAGTTTGCGCGAATTAAAGTGAGAGTGATGGCAGTTGCTCCAGGCGTGTTCGAAACACCGATGATGGAAAAAATCACTCCAGAAGTGTGCGAGCAAATTGCTGCTGGTATTCCTAACCCTTCTCGCTTCGGGACTCCAGAAGAGTATGCAAATCTTGTTCAGCACATTACTGAGAACGCTTATCTAAACGGAACCACTATCCGCTTAGACGCTGCAGCAAGGCTGCAATAAAGCGAGGCTTCTAGCCTCTAGTTCAGTAAGAAAAAAGCACCAGCTTATTGCTTGGTGCTTTTTTTCACCATGTTTAAAAATGAGCGATCTTGACCGCGTTCGTCTGCAACTAATTCACGCTTATCTTTTTGCTGTTCCTGCCAATGGGTTTCAAACATTTCCGTATATTGCTTAGACTGCTTCATTTCATCCGGCACTACGAGTACGCACATATCTAACTCCTGAAATTGATATAACTTTTGTTTTGGTGAGTCTAGTAGAACAAAGGAATCTGAAGTTTCAATGAATCAATTATGGCGAATTATGGCAAATCACACTTTTTTGCTTGTCCAGATACCAAAAAGCCCGATTTCTCGGGCTTTTTGGTTTTGTGAGTACTATCACTTTATTAAGCGATGACTTCGTTGCACCAGAATTTGCAGCTCTCTTAATGCCACCGAGAACTTAGCAAACTCATGCGTATTGCTTTGTTTAAAGTCACTAACCATCTCACTCCAACGAGACAGTAAATCGTCGTGATCGGCCAAGAAGTGCTTAATACGCGTCTCAGGAGACTTGTATTTAGCCGTCAAAGGCAATACTGCTTCAATCAAGTTACGCTGCTGATAATCCAGTTCTTCACGGAAAGCAGCACGCGCAAACGCTTGCCAATGGTTGGACACCGGCTGGGCAATAATTTGATTCAAGAACCAATGCAAATCAATCTCTGCACCCAGTTTGTAGTAAACCTCTGCAACGCTAAGAATAGGCAGCTCATATTGCGTCGACAACTCAACGATATCCATTGATGAGAACATGGTACTGAGATAGCCGACCTGTTTCGCCAACTTCTCCGGAACACCCTGCTCGACCAACTCTTTAATGTCCTTTTCAATTCCTTGGGCTTCTTTCGCTTCAAGTGTCTTATGAATATTCTTTTGAAGCTCTAAAACGCCTTTTCTGAAGAAGTTAACAACCTCGTCAATCGATTGGTCTTTACTACGGTTACGAACGAACCAACGAGTCGCACGGCGAACAATACGGCGAGCCTGAAACATCATTTTCGTTTGAACTGCCGCAGGAACCTTATTATCCAACGCTTCGATGCTTTCACATAAACCCGTCAGGTCAAATGTTTCTTTTGCCATAACGTAGCACTGCGCTACTTCACCAATATTTGCACCGACCTCATCAATCACACGGAAAGCGAAGTTTGTGCCCATCAAGTTAACCATTTCGTTGGCTAAACACATGGCAATAATTTCATCCTTCAAAGGATGCTTAGTCATGTTGTCGACATAGTTTTTGCGAAGTGGCTTAGGGAAGTACTCCAGTAAATAACTTTCAAAATAGCTGTTTTCAGTCACTTCAGGAATACGCAACGAATCTTTCAGTCCCATTTTACCGTAAGCCAGTAGCACGGCTAACTCTGCACGAGTCAAACCTCGACCGTTTGCTTCCCGTTCCAGCAGTTCGTCATCAGAAGGCAAGAACTCAAGGCTTCTGTCTAAGCCAATATTTTTCTCTAAGCCATGGATAAATCGCATATGCTCTTTAACCATTGATGGCGCTCTCGATTCCGTAATACTGATCGACTGTGTTTGTCGGTAGTTGTCTTTGATGACGATATCCGACACTTCATCCGTCATACGAGCGAGTAAATTATTACGGCGTTTAACGGTTAATCCGCCATCAGCAACAATGCCATTAAGGAGGATTTTGATATTAACTTCATTATCTGAGCAGTTAACGCCGCCCGCGTTATCGATAAAGTCTGCATTGGCACGTCCGCCATGCTGCATATATTCGATACGACCTAACTGAGTACAGCCAAGGTTACCACCTTCTCCGATGACCTTAACCTGCATGTCTTTACCATCAACTCGCAAGTTATCATTTGCACGATCACCCACTTGCTGATTAGTCTCACTGGAAGACTTAACGTAAGTACCGATACCGCCGTTCCAGAACAAATCAGCCTTCATTTTTAGAGCAGCATGAATAAACTCATTTGGTGCTAACGATTTAGCTTTAACACCGAGCATCTCTTGTATTTCAGGCGTTAACTCAATCTTCTTAGCGCTTCTTTCGAATATGCCACCACCGCTAGAGATAAGCTTTTGATCATAATCATTCCAGCCAGAACGCTGCATTTTGAATAAACGCTCACGCTCTTTATAACTGGTTGCCGCATCCGGGTTAGGGTCAACAAAGATATGCATATGGTTAAATGCTACCTGTAAGCGGATATGTTTTGATAACAACATACCGTTACCAAAAACATCCCCGGACATATCACCACAGCCAACCACAGTGAAATCCTCGTTTTGACAATCAACGCCCATTTCGCGGAAGTGCTGCTTAACAGATTCCCAGGCACCTTTCGCCGTAATACCCATGGCCTTATGGTCATAGCCATTACTACCGCCTGAGGCAAATGCATCACCTAACCAGTGGCCGTATTCTTCTGAAATGCTGTTTGCAATATCCGAGAATGTTGCTGTACCTTTATCGGCAGCAACAACGAGGTACGCATCAGCCTCATCATGAACCACAACATCGCGAGGATGAACGAGCTTATCCTCAACATAGTTATCAGTGATGTCCAACAGTGCTCTGATAAAAGTTTTATAACACTCACCCCCTTCTGCAAAGAAAGCTTCACGACCGCCTGAATTAGGCAGCTGCTTACAAACAAAGCCACCCTTTGCGCCGACAGGAACAATCACTGAGTTTTTGACTTGCTGAGCTTTTACCAAGCCGAGAACCTCGGTACGGAAATCTTCTCGTCGATCTGACCAACGCAAACCACCACGCGCTACTTTACCGCCACGAAGGTGAACCCCTTCGACGCGTGGCGAGTAGACAAAGATCTCATACATCAGTACCGGCTTCGGCATATCCGTGATGATGCTTGGGTTGAGCTTGAATGAGATGTAAGGCTTATCTTTACCTTGCTCATCAGGCTGGAAGAAATTGGTTCGAAGAGAAGCCTCAATCAGTTCAATGTACTTGTTGATAATTTTATCCTGATCCAAACTCTCAACGTCTTGTACATCTTTCAATAACTGGCTTTTCTTGAGTGCGTATTTACGCTGACTGTATTCCTCATGAGGATTGAACTTCAGTTCGAACAATTCCACTAAGCCTGTCGCTATCTCGGGGTATTGAGCCAGCGTTTGCTCGATGTAAACTTGGCTGAAGGTGAAGTTGATTTGCCACATGTATTTTGCATAAGCACGCAATACCGCGACCTGACGCCAATCCAATCCTGCGGTAAGAATCAGGCGGTTAAAGCCATCATTCTCAGCCTGCTTATACCAGGCTTTGCCAAATGCTTTGTGGAACTTGTCACGCATAGTTTCAACATCAATTTCAGACTCTTCGTAACGAACATCAAAGTCTAAAATTCGGTAGTCGCCTAGGAACTCTGATGAAACTTCGTAAGGGGTCTCATCAATGACCGTTAAGCCCATGTTTTCAAGCATTGGCATCACGGCAGACAGCGGCAGAGGCGTATCCTTATGATAGAGCTTAAATCGTAATGACTGGTCATCTCCAGAACGATATAAAAACATACCCAGTGGCCAATCATCACTCAGGTTTTCAATGTTCTTAATATCGATCATGGCAGAGTCGACGCTCTGCTGATTCTGGAAGCTAGGTGGGAATGCC
Source organism: Kangiella marina (assembly GCF_039541235.1). Lineage (NCBI taxonomy): Bacteria > Pseudomonadati > Pseudomonadota > Gammaproteobacteria > Kangiellales > Kangiellaceae > Kangiella > Kangiella marina. The sequence goes on from NZ_BAABFV010000001.1 coordinate 777,109, forward strand.
TCGCGATATTTCTTCAATAAAACCGCGGCCTCTTCACCTTCAAATTGCTTGTTAATCTCGTCAGATAACACCTCTTCCCAACTCAAGGCCGCCTTCTCTAACTTTGTCTGAAGCTGGTCTATGTCATACTCAATGGCTTCTGTATTCTCAACCGGGACACGGAAGTGTGTCCTTACAAGATTCGACTCCGAGAAGTATGTTGTAAACTCAATTTCACCTTTACTGTCGAATGTTTCTGATAGAATGTCCGTCATCTTCAAGCGAATTCTGGTGTTATAGGTATCTCTTGGAACGAATGTCAGAACAGAAAAATAGCGCCCAAAAGGATCACGACGAACGAAGGCTCTAACTTGGCGGCGCTCTTGGATATGTAAAATACCCATCACCACATTAAGCAGCTTTAAGGTTGGAATTTGGAAAAGCTCATCTCTAGGATAAGTCTCCAAAATATTTTTAAGTGCTTTATAGTCATGACCACCAGGCTTCAACTTAGACTCAGTCAGCACATTGTTGATCTTCTTACGCAATACGGGAATCAGCTGAGGATCCATGTTGTAAGCGGCAGAGGTGAAAAGACCGAAGAAGCGGTGCTCTCCAATCACTTCGCCTTTATCATTGAAGCGTTTAATACCGATATAGTCCACATGACTCGAACGGTGTACCGTTGATAAGGTACTGGTTTTAGTGAGCACCAATATATGATCGGTGGATAAAGCTAATTTCCTCGCGCCCTTCGGTGAGCGTGATAACTGATATTCTGAATACTTACGCTCATCAGCCAGGATACCAAGTCCAGAGCCTTTAACAGACTTCAGATACAAATCATCCCCTTCACCTTCAAGATCATAGGTTCTGGCTCCCATGAAGACAAAGTGATTTTCTTTTACCCAGCGTAAAAAATCTTCAGCTTCTTGAATACGGTCTTGGCGCATTGGTGGAGGGTTAGACTCCAACTCATCAATGATGCTTACCATCTTCTCCCGCATCGGCTTCCAGTCAGTAACCGCTGAGCGAACGTCTCGCAAAATCCTAATAAGGTCTTCTTCAAGCGCTTTCATGAACTTAGGGTCGATCATACGTTCGACTTCTATGTACATCGGCGTTTCTATATTCGCACCTTCTTTGGTGCCTTTATTATAAGAAACGTCTAGCTTTGAAATTTTGCCTTTATCGGTACGTCTAACGTACATCGGAACATGGATATGCAGTAACACATCAACACCGTGTCGATTGAGCTCCATGCGAATGGAGTCAACCAAAAACGGCATATCACGATGGTTAATTTCAATGATGGTATTTCGCGATTCCCAACCATCTTTTTTCAGGTCAGGATTAAATACTCTGACTTTACATGATCCATCAAACTCCTGAATAAAGCCCCATAGGCTATTTACGGAGTTAAAATACTCTTCAGCTCGTCTTTCGCTGAATTCATATTCGGAAACACTAGAGTAGATCAGTTCTGAGAATTGTTTTACAAGCTCTGCTTGGCGCTTTGAGAATTTTTTATCGCAGATTTGCTGGACGTTTTCCAACAATTTGGAAGTATTGCTTACACTGGCCATTGTCCTGTCCAAGAATAAATTATGAGTGAAATCACGTAACTTCAACGTTACCTAATTCTAGGACATTTACAACTGAAATGGCACCTTAATTTGCGATTAAGGTGCCATTTTTCACACTGCTACAACCAGTTAAAGATATTTAACGGCGATAGAATAATGCAGCTAATGCGGGTAATAAGAAAATTGCACCTAACATGTTCACTAAGAACATAAAGGTCAGCATAATTCCCATATCAGCTTGGTACTGTAAAGCAGAGAATATCCACGTGCTCACACCAATCGCTAAGGTTAACCCCGTGAATAGCACTGCATTACCCGTTAACTTCAGGGTTTCAAAATAGGCTTCCGATACAGAGCGGCCCTCGCGGATAAATCCGACCATACGCGAGAAGATGTAGATACCATAATCGACACCAATACCTACGCCCAATGCAATCACCGGTAAGGTTGCCACCGTCAAGCCGATTTCTAGCCACGTCATTAATGTTTGCGCCAGCAGAGACACCACGACCAGCGGTAACACCACGCAGATTGTACCTCTAACCGAGCGGAAGCTAATCAAGCATAAGAGAGTCACGGCTAAATAGACCCAAATCATCATGGGCACTTGAGCCGCTTCAACCGCCTCATTAGTCGCAGCCATCACACCGACCGCTCCTGTCGCTAAGCGGAACTTAACTGGTTTAAAACCACTCGCAGGCAGTTGTTCTTTGATGGTTGCTTTAATTTCGGTTAGTTGCTCTTGCGTAATATCAGTCGACTCTTGTAACTGTTGATCAACATACGTCTCAAGCGTGGGTCGGTCATTATCGTCACTGTAAGACAGGTCTGCGTATTCGGTCATCAGTCCGTCTAAGCGACTCTTAATGGATTCTTTTTGCTCTTCTTCAAGGTTGGCGAAATTAGCGTCAATAGCAGACAGTACATTCGACTTTTCTTGAGCAAGATAGTCTGCTTTAAATGATTTAACCGAGCTCACCACACGCTCAATGGTCTCAGCTTTATGGTCTTTTAAGAACACCATCACCGGCATCACGCTACACCCTGTGTTAAGCAATCCTGTACTGGTTTCAACTCGGGCGATGGTATAAGGCAAGACAGCCTCATCTTTCGGTAGCATTTTCCACTTCAAATTTCCTTCGCTAAGCAAACCATTAACGATTTTAGAAATTTGAGGCAAGCTTAAGGTCGATTGAACTCCATCAACATTGGCCATTTGCCACTGGAAGTCATCGATGGTTTCCATAATATTGTAGTAGGTACAACCATCTTCGCGTGTTTCCGCCAAGATTGAAATGACATCCGTTCCGATGGAGTATTTATCGGTAACGAACTTTGTGTCGATGTTATATGGCGAATCTTGCTTTAATGCTGGAGCACCCGCATGAAGATCACCGACCTTCATATTCTGTGATCCCCAGTAGCCCAGCAGTCCAAGCAAAATACCGACCACCACAACTACCGTCGCCATTGGCCGTTTAGCAAACACCGCTAGCTTATGCCAAATCACTTCGTGAGACTTTTCTCGCTTTTGAACATTACTGACAAACTTATCGCTGAACTGCGTGTACGAAATCAGCAGCGGCAACAGTATTAGGTTAGTCAGAATAAGCACGGCCACACCAATACTGGCTGTAATGGCAAGCTCGCGAATTATATCAATTTCGATCAACTGCAACGTCAGGAAGCCAATGGTGTCACTGAGTAGCGCGACGCCACCCGGTACAATCAAACCTGCACATGCAACGATAGAGGCATCGAATACTTTTAAGCCTTTGCCCACATTATGTTGCACGCCGTTGATCATTTGTACGCCATGACTGACGCCAATCGCAAAGATTAAGAATGGAATTAAAATGGACATCGGATCGATGCCATATCCCATGGCTGTCAGAATACCTAGCTGCCAAACAACTGCCACACTCGAAGTCAATAACGGCAATATTGTTAGTTTGATAGAACGCGAGTACCAGAAAACCAATAGCGCAGTTATCAAAAAGGCAATCAAGAAGAAGAAAATGACATTGCCAGCACCATCACTGACATCGCCAATCATTTTGGCAAAGCCGATGATATGAACTTCAACGTTAGGGTATTCTGCCTCGATATCCGTACGCAGCGTCTCTAGCTGGTGTGCAACTTTCACATAGTCTGTTTGCACCATCTGTGACAGTGCATTCCCATCAGCATCTAACTCTAACTCAGCATTAGGGTCGTTATACTCTGAAAACAACTGAGCTGAAATCATGGCTGACGTGAAGTCGTTAGACACTAAGCGTCCTCGAATCCCCGCTTTTAGGATATTTTCACGGACTTTGGCGAAAGCTTCGTCTTTACTCACCTGCTCAAACTCAGGTGGAATAACAGGTCCACCCTCTAAGCCCTGTTCGCTTGCCTCGATGTAACGAACAGACGGTGAAAATAATGATTGGACCTGAGACTGATTAACGCCTTCAATGCCTTCAACACGATCATCAGCTTTTCGTAGCGCTTCAAAGAAATCTTCGGAGAAAATTTCTCCCTCTTTGGCTTCTAAGGCGACAAATACTCGATTGGCACCGCCAAACTCTTCTTGGTACTGCAGATACGTTTGCATGTACTCATGTTTCAGCGGAATATTTTTTTCGAAGCTTGCATCAATTCTGAGTTGAGAGACGAAATATCCCATTACCACAGTTACGATGGCAAAAAGAGCAACCCATATCGCACGCTTGGAAAATAACAGGGACTTAACAAAAGGTTCTAATTTATTATTTGCCATCTTTTTGACCTTCTTTTACTGATTTTTTAGAGCTCACAGCGTCAAACGTTTCAACACCACCTTCTCCCACAATAATGAATCGATTGTCACCTAAGCCAACTAGCGCAGCGCGCCCCTTAAGATCGGTTCGCTTACGAATGGATACATCATTGCCTTTCTTGGTCACCAACACACCACCGGTACCAACCAGCACTAACTCACCTTGTGGCGTGATTAACATATCGTGTAAACCCGCTTCATTTTGTAAGCGGATCGACGTCCAAGTCACTCCATCATCATTTGAGTGGAATAAGTTCCCCCTCAAACCATAAACATAAATATCACTGCCATTAACCGAAATACCAAAGAAAGAACCCTCATAAGGCGAATCCAGCTTTTGCCATGTTTCACCAGCATCCTTTGTTACCGCAATCATGCCTTTACTAAACTCTTCACCCATCTCATCGGCTTCGGCAATATACTTCTCGCCAGCCATATACCAAGTGTCGCCAGACAGTTGTTCGAGGTCATAAAAGTGACTGAAACCATCATACACATCACTCAGACTGGCAATTTCTCTGTTTTCCCAAGTCTCTCCACCGTCTGTGCTCTCTAGATATAGACCATAGGAACCAATAGCCGTAATATTGTCTTCTGAGGTATAGAGAACATTAAATAATGCTGGCTGTAGGTTCGAGACCTCTTGATGACTGAGCACCCAAGTTTCCCCAGCGTCAGTCGTCAACAATACGGTTTGATCAAAACCAACTGCCACACCGCGCTTGTCATCAAGAAAGTCAACAGCTGTTAGGTTCACATCAACAGGAACAGGGACTTGTCGCCACGTCTGGCCGCTATCATCGGTGATAAGGATGTGGCCCCGTTGACCGACAGTAACGAAGCGCTCATCAGACACTTTAACGATGTCGAGTAGGAGCGAGCTTTTAGCTTTTGGAGCGATTACGGCAGGTCCTGCTTGAAGTATCATTGATGCCACTAGGACCAAGCCACTTATTAGAACTTGTAGGACAGTTTTCATTGTTTTGGTATTTTCTTGATAGTAATAGCAAAGCGGCCGGTGAACCCGACCGCTTGTGTAGTGTTTATCGACGACCGATTCTGCGCAGCGCCGATGGAGTAAAATGTGAGCCCCTGAAGTCTGCATTAAAGTTATACATATCTTCTTGGTTATCAAGGCCAATCACTAGGTAACGGCCAGAAGGAAGATCGTAGTAAGTTTCCAATGTCGACCATAAGGTTGGTACGTCATAGTAGTTGATAGGGTAAGCCATCGCTACACGCCACAACTCATCACGCTCGTCGTACATTTCTTCGGCTACGATCTGGTAGCTGTCTTCATCAATATAGAAAACACGTTTCTTGTACTGGTGACGAGTGTTCTCTTTCAAATTAGCTTCTAAGACCCATACACGGTGTTTTTCATAGCGCACTAAATCTTGGTTAATAACGCCAGGCTTAATGATTTCGTCATACTCGACTTGATCAGAGTGAAGCTTATAGTTGTTGTATGGAATATAAACTTCTTTTTTGCCCTTGATTGTCCAGTTATAACGGTCAGGAGCACCGTTGAACATATCAAAATCATCAGTAGTACGTAGGCCATCAGATGCTGTACCCGGTGCATCATAAGCAACATTTGGAGCACGGCGAACACGACGCTGACCCGGGTTGTAAGTCCAAGCTTTACGTGGCTCAGCAACCTGATCCATGGTTTCATGAACCAATAATGCTGTACCCGCTAGACGCGCTGGAGCTTCAACGATTTGGCGGAATAAAAACAGGACGTTACCTTCAGCCAATTGTTCCGGCGTCATGTCTGGCTCATTGTAGATGTGGTGTAATTCGTCTTTCAGCTTTACTAGAACATAATCACCATCAGCCAAAGGCGTTGCTTGGCCAACTTCACGCTCTACCGAAACCCCGCGATAACGCGTTATTGAGTTCCAAATTAACTGTAAACCATTTTCAGGAAATGGGAATGGAACACCAATAGAAGCGCCTTTAATACCATTACCACCTTCAATCAATTCTGCGCGCGGCGCATTTGCTTTGATTGCATCATAAATATTCTGTGGGAATGACGCTGAGCGACGAGTTTTGTAGATGTTCATCTTATAATTTTCAGGGTAGGTCTTGAATAACGCAACCTGACCTACCGTAAGAAAATCTTCGTACTCTTTATAATTTGAAGCCGTAATCGTAAATTCAACTTCATCTTCAGCAAAAGGATCAGGGTGGTGGTCCCCAACCTCATAACCCTCAGGAGCTTGCTGAATACCACCGGTCCAAGCTGGGATAGAGCCATCTGCATTACCTGCTCTTTCCGAGCCCATTGGGGTATAAACATCTCCACCTAACTGGGCAGCTTTTTCTTGTGTGACTTTTGCAGAAGCTACTCCCGAAAAGAGTACTGAAGCGACTGCACTCGCCAATAACCATTTATTCATAATCTTAGCCATAAACTGTTAATACCCTTATTAGAATGAGTAACTTAGTGCCAGAGAAACGTAATCTCTATCGGAAATTAGGTTTTTATCCCCTGCACCAAAGAATGAGTTATATGCGAAATCGACTTTCCAGCGGCGCTGGTAATCAAAACTCGTACCTAGCGCTATAGACTGACGATCTTCCAGGAAGTTCGAAATAGGCGCTGGTGTATTACCCTTTACGTCGTGCTGGAATACGATGCGAGGCTGCATGTTCCAACCGCTAAATACGTCGTTATAATCCCAGCGCATGGCGATACGGTAACCCCAAGAGAAGTCATCCGCGAAACCATCGGTCATGCCTTCACACTCGGTTGTTACACGTTGTCCAGTTGCTGGATTGGTAAAGCCACAAGGCGTACTGCCAGGAGGCGCTAATTCAAAAACACCACCAACTCGGCCATTACCATTAGCGTCTACAGCGCGATCCGGGTTGCCTGAACGGAATGTACCCTCAGCTTCATAACGTAGTTCGCTTTGATCTGGCATATCTAAAATCTGATTTAAGCCAAACTCAACTAAGAATACCGTTTGATCAGAGCCGAATGTAGGTCCAAGAAGATTAGTAATAGTCATCTGGGCCTGAATAGTGTCATGCAAGCGATAACCCGAGATTTCCTCTCCAAGACCAACGCCGTTAGCTACTTGGCTTGTACCGGGAGGGATTTGACCAATAGGCTCTAAAGTCGCAAAAAGCAACTCTACGTCATCAACCTGTAAAGGCTCATCTTTACGATAAGAAATCTCACCGGCTAACGATAAACCGCTGTCAGTTGCCGTATTGAAACTGATACCACCCATTTGAATATCTTCTGGATACTCTAGGAAACCACGAACGGTACCCGTGTTATCGGCAGCATTGGCAGAAATAATAGGACGACGGTTGTGGTAGTTCATGTAATAGAAGCCCCACTCGGTACCGCCTTCACTGAAATAACCCAATTTAAAACCATACTGGCCATTATCGTCTGCTTCACGCGTATCTACACGGCGTGCAACGGTACCAGGCTGACCTTCAGGGAATTGTGCAAAACCCAAGTGCACTTCCGAGCCCTTTAGGCCTAAGAAGTCACGAGTTGCAAAATAAGTACCAGGCTCATCTGTTCTCACTGGCTCCCACTCAAACTGATAAAACGCCTGAGCAGCCCAGCTTTCTGATAAATCGATCGATGCCCATAACATGCGCGATGGGATGAAGGCTTCTTTTAACTCTGCACCAGGGTTTCTTAGTGTTCTCAAGTCAACCGCATTGGCCTCAGACAAGCTGTGTTGGATAAAAGTACTTTCACCCCAACTAACAACTTGCTCACCTAAGCGAACTTGTAAAATACTATAGTCACCGACCTCAAAGTTAGCCCAAGCATACACATCCAGCATACGAGCATCATAACCTTGCTCTTTACGTGCTGTTGTCTCGCCGGCAGCATAAGCACCTTCTGGATAGGTATCTAGGTCACGGAATCGTAACTCCTTATCCATCAATACTCGGTCGTAGTACCACAAGCCACGGGCAAATAAACCATAATCACCGTCTTTATGACGCATATCAAATTCATGCGTGCCTTTGATGACTTGAGAGAAGAAATCGCCTTTGTTGAAATTCAGATTGCCGTCATCCGAGTTATTCGACCACGCACCATCGGGCACTGTTCCAGAGCCATAGAGGTTGGTAATCGACATCCCCGTTTCTTGTTGATAAAGATTTGCCTTACCAACCAAATTACGGTCGCGCTCTTCAACGCGCATACTTGCACCGACTGAAATCGTTGAGTCGAAGCTATATTCAAAGTTTTCACTTTCCCAACCTACAGCATTAGATGCAGATGCGGCTACAGCCATTGAGACACCAGCGGCAATCTTAGATAAGGTCATTAGAGGTTTCTTACTATTCATACAATTCCTTCCCCCATCGACAGGAATTAACTGTTTATAACATTATTTATTAAGCGGCTTTCCATAAGACGTCATACCACTTGTTAATTTGCATACTATCAATAATTTCTACTTTTAAGCAAGAAATATAACGGAGAGAAAAATTTAGACGTCTAAACGAAAGTATCAAATTGCGATTAGAGTCTTTGCTGGCTAGCTTTTAAGCCGTTTTGGTAGATTTTTGAATAACATTAAAGAAGAGCCCGTCGCAGACAAATCTGCTTCAGGGCTCATAGACTGGATCAGTTAATTATGAATCGAGACTAACGAAAATATTTTTCAGTCCTTTGTGAATGGTCTCGACCGTTTCCAAGCTATTGAGTACACCTACTTCAGGTTGTACGCGGTTCATTTTCGCAGCAACGATATAACCCATTGCGGCAATTGCTACATACAAACAAATTTGATTCACCCTTTTGCTTGTTTTCCTGTTGTAAGTCATCAGTTTCTCCTTTTAATCTGTACTCAATTAAAACGCTTCGTCACGGAATCGGCGAATGTAGATAGCTCCTGCAATCATCGCCGCACCAAGAATAATTCCAATCCAAAAACCGCTATCTTGGAACTGCTGACCAAAAGACATAAATTCAAGCTCATCAAAGATAGGAATGTCATCTTCAACATCGGCTCGCTTCTGCGAAAACTCTACCGCTAACGCGTTAAAAGGGGCCACGAGCGCTTGCACCACACCAAACATCTTTTCGCCCAGGAAGCTAAAGACGTGCGCTGTTTTAAAAATCATGCCTTCCGCGATAACCGTCAAGACAGGCGGAACCGTTGCGACTAAAAATGGGACTTTCTTGGTCCAGCTTGAGACTAATAAGAGGTAGCCCACAAAAGGTATTGCCCATAACATCGCCATATACATAGCGGCTAATTGATACACCGCAATTTTGAAGAACCCTGAGTTAGCCCACAAAGCACTCCAAGCGTTAACGTCAGATAACCAAGCAAAGACCGTTCCTATGATCAACATGGCTAGATTAGTCGATATAATCACTAACCAATATATAAATGGTGCCACGATAATCACTGATATCGCTTTAGACAAAACCGTCTGCGAATCAGACACCGGCATCGACTTCCAGAACAGGATACTTTTATCTTTGCGATCATCATATAAAGCACCAAGGCAATAGAAGAAGCCTACGATCGCGAGCACGATATAAAAGCTATACACCGCTGAATAAAGTGCACTCTGCGTGGCAAAGGCTTTGAAGTCAGCATCGACAGACACATCATATAGCTTAAATAAGCCGCCAAGATCATGAGAGCCGTATTCACCGGTTTGAATGCTTCCACTCGAGGCGATAATTAAGCCCAAAGTTGCAGTGAAGATCGTGATCCCCGTAATAACCAGCGGCACCCAGAAAAAGCTGGTTTTGTTTTCCCAGTACTCTCTCTTTAACAAGGTTACAAACGTATTCATGCTGCTTCTCCTTTCGCTTTCTCTTCTCCCCTCATTTTTGCCACAAACAGATCGGCAACACTCGGTTTTCTAACTTTGCCCATTTCTTCTAACTGACTTCGGTCCACGCCGTTAAACAAGCAGACCTTCTGTCCAAATACTTCTCGTACGTTCATGGGTTTCAGTGCCATAGCAGCTTCTTCAAACTCTTTCTCCACCATCACCTCGAAGTAAGATTGAGCAACAGCTTCCATGCTGTCATCCAACACAATACCGCCGTCTTGAATGAAGACTAGATCACTTAGAATGTGCTCAATTTCTTCAACCTGGTGAGTGGTGATGATAATGGTACGTTCTGAGTCGAAATAATCATTTAAGAGTTTTTCATAAAATGATTTACGGTACAGAATGTCCAACCCAAGTGTTGGCTCATCAAGAATCAACAAGTCTGCATCAATCGCCATAATTAACGCTAAATGCAGCTGCGCCACCATCCCTTTTGAAAGGGCTTTAACTTTACTATCGCGCTTAATCTTGGTTTCTGATAAATACTGCTCACATAACTCACGGTTGAATTTAGGGTGGACTCCCTCCACAAAATCTATCGCTTGGCTCACTTTGATCCAGCGCGGCAACACAGCCACGTCTGCCACAAAGCACACGCGTTGCATCAATTCATCGCGTTGCTTATGCGGATCTAAACCAAGTACTTTCAAATCACCGGAATAGTTAGTTAAGCCTAGAACCGCTTTTAGTAAGGTTGTCTTCCCCGCCCCATTAGGACCAATCAATCCAAGAATACGGCCTTTATCGAGCTCGAAACTTACTTCATTCAAAGCTTTAAAGTTGCCATAAGATTTATTGACATTTTTCGCCGAAATGACACTAGCCATTGTCAGATTCCTCCTTATCGAGCGCATCCAGCAGCTCTTCTCTTGTAATATTTAATCGTTTTAATTTTCTCAACAACGCAGGCAGCTCAGTCGTTAAAAATAACTCTCGCTCCTGCTGCAATAATTTACTTTTTGCGCCATCTACTACAAACATACCTAACCCTCGCTTCTTCTCCGCTAACTGATCATCCACTAACAACTGATAAGCTTTTGATACGGTAATTGGATTCAGCTTATATTCTGCTGAAACGGTCCTTACCGACGGCAAAGCTTCACCCTCTGCTAAGTTCCCTTCTAGAATCATGTTTTGAACACGATCCCTCAGTTGGAGGTAGATTGGTTGTGAGTCATCCCACTGTATCTGCATACCATCGTTACCTTTTACGTCTAAGCCTCAAATAAATTCCTATTTTTGGCCTGCTTATAGAGTCAATAAGACGGTTTTAATCTAACGATAAATCAAACTGTCATACCGATATGGTGTTATAGTTACATATAACACCTAATCAGTAAAGCACTTTTTTGAATAATTTTTATACTTTTCTCGAATTAGTGGGTGAATATCTACCCTCAGGCGCGTAAACTGTCGACCTAAGTTTAAGTTTTCCTAATATAAGCTATGGCTGCCCAAAGCAATAAAAATTTCCAGCTTGTATCCAATATCTTATTGATTATTCTGACTATTCTTTGCATCGCAGGCTTCTTAAAAGCGAGTTACGCCTTGGCAGCAGGGCTAGCATGGGGTTGGTTCTTCTCAGGTTCCCACCAACTTCCACTCAGCTCATGGGCTAGCCTCTTATTAAAGGTAGCGATTGTGATATTGGGCTTCACTTTGCCGTTTGGAGAACTCGTCAGTCATGCTGGAGACAGTTTTTGGCTGACTATTGCGGTCATTACTGGTGCGATTATTCTAGGACTGTTACTCGGCAAGCTCTTCAAGCTGGACAACCACCAAAGTTGGCTGATCAGCTCTGGAACGGCGATTTGTGGTGGTAGTGCGATTGCAGCCGTTGGCTCCTCGATCAAAGCCAACCAACAACAGATGGTTGTCTCATTAGCAATTGTGTTCCTGCTTAACGCTGTCGCACTCTTCGTCTACCCAGCTGTTGGCCATTGGTTAGAATTAAGCCAGCAACAGTTCGGCCTTTGGGCAGCCCTCGGTATTCATGACACCAGTAGCGTCGTTGGCGCTGCCGCCGATTATGGTGCTGAGTCACTCGAAGTCGCGACCACCGCGAAACTCGCCAGAGCCCTATGGATCATACCTGTTGCTCTGCTAGCATCTTTCGCCGTTAGCTCGGGCAAATTTCGACTGACCATCCCCTTATTTATCGTTTTCTTCTTATTAGCCAGCAGTATTGGCAGTTTCATCAATTTAGAAGCTTTGGCTGGCTACATCCAACCAGCAGCCAAAAATTTATTCGCACTGAGTCTATTATGGATGGGAACCAGTCTTAACAAACAAGCTATTAAGACCATCCCAATAAAAGCTCTGTGGCTTGGTGTGATACTCTGGTTAGTGCTATCTATGAGCACCTTATTCGCCGTCATTCATTGGTAGTTACGGATATTACAATGTTTGCTTTTCAAGAAAATCCATTAAACCGCCACGGCGATATTCGCCATACACCGGACTTTATCAGCAAAGTCATTGATCAAGCTCAAACTCGATTTTTGCCCGTATTTAAACAGTCCATCGCCTGCACAACGCAAGAAGATCATAAAAATCCTTTATGGCTAAGTTATGATCAACTCTCCACATCTTTTGGTGAAGTTAATGACAAGCACCTTATTTACCTAGGAGAACTTGATAGTAAGCACTACTTTACTTATCGCTTGAAATCAGCTCAACTGATAGACAATATTCAAAAAAGTCTCACCCATACCAAGGCAAAGCTATGTAACCTACGAGACTTGTTGCATTACATTGATACCAAGCAAGCTCATCTTTGCAATGTCGCAGTGGCTATGGAGCATTGGCATAACAGTCATCAATACTGCGGTCAGTGTGGAAGTGAAACCTACTCCACGCAGGCAGGATTTGTCCGAACTTGCGCGGACTCCGAGTGTCAACAATTACACTTCCCGCGGACAGACAGTGCAGTAATTTGCGCGATTACTTATGAAGATAAGTTATTGCTCGGTAGACAGAAAAACTGGCCAGAGAAACGCTACTCAGTCATAGCAGGGTTTGTTGAGCCTGGTGAAACATTGGAGCAAGCCGTAGCGCGCGAAGCCTATGAAGAAACAGGATTGGTCCTTTCTACAATTAACTATTACCAGTCTCAACCTTGGCCTTTCCCACAATCTTTAATGGTGGGCTTCACTGCCGAGTCGGCAACCTCAGACATTAAGCTACGGGATCAAGAGTTGGAAGAAGCTCGTTGGTTCTCCAAAAACCAGATTAATACCGCTATTAATAACGGTTCACTGGTATTACCTTTTGAATACTCGATTTCTCGAACCCTTATAAATCAATGGCTTACAAAGTAAATTTCAAAACAAAAATTTGTAAGACATAAAACACCTTGAAACAGTTCACAATTTAGCGTATCACTGTAAGGGTAGTACAAATAATAAACAAGATACAACTATAGCTGACTTAAGGAAAAAACGCCTTTCACTGTGAAAGGTTGGCAACATGACGTGTCAAGGAGGCTATGGCCATGTCAAAAGTAAATATTCTAGCAGGCGACTTTCCCAGAGGGACTGGGTACTTTACCTTTCGAAACTTTACTCTTCCTGGTGATCAAGATCACTACTTATGTGAGACCGTATCGGTCACACAAATTGAGTTTATCAATACCGCCAACCCTAAGATGGCGCTTCTCCTCAACAAAGATCCGGCGCTGGCGGAAGAGTTGCAGTTGGAACTCGAAGAGAAGATGAAGCTCGCTGATGATCATGAAATTTTCTTTATGGTTCGATTAGCCGATCAAAGACGCTTTATCGCCGAAACCGACGATGTGACTTTTCATAAGATAAAAAAGTCGATGAAAGAAAGTGCAAGCCAAGAAAACTCATCAATTGTCAGTAGCGCCTAACATTAACTAATTCAATTTTAACTTGTAGTTCAAGCAGTTATGCTTGAACTACAAGTCATATTTGCAAAAAATAATAACCCTGTCTCAACTTCTAAATAGAATCTCTCAATTCGTTTGACTGTTTATTTTATGTTCTATAAAAGTATATAAAACGCCTTTTAAATACATCTTTTAGTCAGACAAACAAAACATAGAAAGATGCACTTAAAAGCCTCCACTCAGTTAAGGAATATGAGGTAGTAACTATGTCTAAACTCACCATTATAGCTGGGGACTTTCCTTCGGGAGTTGGTCGCTTTACCATTAGAAATTTTACGTTGCCGGGAGATGAAAATCATTATCTCTGTGAAACAGTGTCAGCCCAGCAGGTGACTTTTATTGATGAGGCTACTGAAGAGTTCCTGTTACTTCTTGATATCGATGAAGACACTAAGCAATATGTTTCTGCCTCAGGCGATGACATCGTTTTTTTTATGGTGAAACTGAAAGATAAAAGACGTTTCATCGCTTCGTCCGATCAGCGTACTTACCAAAAAGTTATTAAGGCAGTAGAGAAGGAGGCAAATATTTCACCAGTGCTTACCTCGACGGCAGCCTAAGGGCTTAAGCCCTATCTGCAGGGAAAGCAACCACCTCGGTCAGGTCACTTAGCTCTAACAAAATCATAATAAGTCGATCGAGACCTAAGGCTACGCCAGCACACTCGGGGAGGCCAACATTTAGGGCTGCTATCAAGCGTTCATCTATGGACACTTTGGGCAGCCCATTTTCTTTTCGCCATTGATTGTCAGCGACAAAACGTTGACGTTGCTCATCTGAATCAGTCAACTCATAAAAGCCATTGGCTAATTCTACTCCGCGCCAATACACCTCAAAGCGGCATGCAGCTGCGGGGTTATCCGTATCGACTCTTGCTAAAGCAGCCTGACTCACTGGATAACTGTGAATAAAGGAAACCTCATCACCCAGTCCTAATACCGGTTCTATACGATCCTCAAACAAAAGCGCGAGATAATCATCCCTCTCCAAGCCGTCAGGCAACTCACCCAAAAGCTCGCGTCCGAGAACTGCCAGGTCTTGGTTAGAAATAGTGAAAGGATTAATCTTGAGATGCTGCTCAAACGCTTCTTGGTAGCTGAAACGGCTCAGTGTTAGTGGCTTTTGCGATAGGAAGTTAAGTAACTCAAAAACCTGATCGAACAGCTGGTAATGATCAAAGCCTTCAACATACCACTCCAACATCGTAAACTCAGGGTTGTGCCGAGTCCCCAGCTCATCCTGACGAAAGGCCTTACAGATTTGATAAATCGAACCAGAGCCCGCCGCCAGCAAGCGCTTCATCGCATATTCCGGCGACGTCTGCAAATAGCCATCACCACCCATGAAATCCTTTACCTGAAAAGACTTCATGTAACGATCCGTCACACTATGCTGACTAAGTAACGGCGTCTCAACCTCAAGAATATCCCGCTCCGCAAAAAACTGACGCACCCGCGCCATAATCATTGCACGAGCTTTTAGGGTTTCGATTGAGCTTGTGGGTTTCCAGTTAGGCATCTTAATTACGAATTAAAAAGGGGTGAGCATTAACTAGGAGATTGCATCCCTAGCACAGGGAAAATATTCTTAGGCGCGGCATCAGATTTGATTAGTCGCGGAACCAGTTCCAACATACCTGCCAAGCGACGGAAAACTATTGCTAGACAAAGCAGGCTCACATTTAAAACAGGTATCTTACCAATTAAATCTAATGGAGATAAAATTTGCTTGGACGCGGCGGATAATAATTATTTTGCGGAGTTTACGAACAGTAAATGAGCAAAAAATAATTATTATCCAACAAAGTACCAAGTTAATTTTAGCCCATTAGGCGCGTGAAACGTACTCGCCGTTTCGTGTATCCACTTTCAATTTATCGCCAATATTCACAAACAAAGGCACTTTCACCACCGCACCTGTGTGCATCGTCGCTGGCTTTGAGCCGCCACCTGAGGTATCACCGCGAAGGCCTGGGTCTGTATCTGTCACTTCTAGCACCACAAAGTTAGGCGGCGTTACGGCGATTGGACTACCGTTCCATAAAGTCACTTGGCATTTATCCTGTTCGATCAAGTAGTTTTTTGCTTCGCCTACAGCATTGGCGTCGGCTTGCACTTGCTCAAAGGAGTTTGGATCCATGAAGTACCAGAATTCGCCATCGTTATAGATGTAGTCCATATCGGTATCAATCACGTCGGCCGTTTCGATGCTTTCGCCCGATTTGAAAGTTTTCTCAACAGTTCGCCCTGTTAGTAAGTATAATACTTTCGTTTTACTGAATGCTTGGCCTTTGCCGGGACGAACAAATTGATTGTCGACTACCGTGCAAGGTTCGCCATCGAGTATCAATTTGGTACCATTGCGGATGTCGTTTGTGGTAATTGTTCCCATGAGTTCCTCTAACACTTGATATATTTATGATTCAAAACTTGCAGATTTTAACGCGAAATGACTCTTATTGGCAGGACAATGAGTGGAAAAAGTTACTTTCTGGGGCATTTTCCTCACCTTCTGCGCTTTTAGAGCACCTGGAACTTGATGTAGAGGGCTTACCCTACTCGATTCTTCCGAATCATGCCTTCGCGCAAAGAGTGCCGGAGCCATTTGTTTCGCGTATGCAAAAAGGCAACCCAACCGATCCGTTACTGCTGCAAGTACTCCCTATCGCCGAAGAAAACCGCGTGGTTCCTGGCTACGTCTCTGATCCGCTTGGAGAACACGACAGCACTTTACCGGGATTATTGCACAAGTACAAAAGTCGGGTGTTGGTCATGTTGTCTACAGCGTGTGCGGTTAACTGTCGATACTGCTTTCGGCGTGAATTCCCTTATTCGGACAATCAGCTAGGTCGTTCTGGCTGGCCGCAAATCAAACAGTACTTATTACAACACCCTGAGATCAACGAAGTTATTCTAAGTGGTGGCGACCCATTAGCAACCAGTGATAATTATTTATCCGACTTTATCAACATGGTCGAAGATATTAGTCACATTAAGCGACTTAGGATTCACAGCCGATTACCGGTGGTTATCCCGCAGCGCATTACCTCTAGCTTGATCCAGTCATTGAGTAACAGCCGCTTGCAAACCGTCTTCGTGACGCACATCAACCACCCGAACGAAATGGATGCTTTGTTTGCTCAAGCCATGCAACGGCTGAGCCAAGCTGGGATTACCCTATTAAATCAAACGGTGTTATTACGCGGTATTAACGACCATGCAGCAACACTGGCCGAATTAAGCGAAAAGCTCTTTGCACAGAGAATTCTTCCCTATTATCTTCACCTTCTGGATAAAGTCACTGGCGCTCATCACTTTGATGTTGAAGAGTCAGTTGCCATTGATATTATGCAGCAACTTCAGGTGGAACTTGCTGGATTCTTAGTCCCAAAGCTGGTTCGAGAAGAAGCCGGTAAGCCGCATAAATCATGGATTAATTTAGACAAGGATAATCAATAACTTACCTCTAGAAATAACTAGCGCAGGCGCCTACTTTTCGCTAAGATGGAAAGTAACAAACTGGCTAGGACTATAAGGGGAGTATAGTGGCGCTTACGAAAGGAGCCTTAGGGCTGACCGTTAGAGTCAAAAATGGTGCAATGGTTGCGGACATTCCTGCCTCTGTAAAAGCAGCTAAGCAGTGGATTGATGATTTGCCTGTTGCGGATATGGGAGAAACGGCATCCAAGATATTTCATTACCTTTACGATCTCAACCAATCCCCTTTAGACCCCAAAACG
This sequence comes from Kangiella marina, assembly GCF_039541235.1. Classification (NCBI taxonomy): domain Bacteria; kingdom Pseudomonadati; phylum Pseudomonadota; class Gammaproteobacteria; order Kangiellales; family Kangiellaceae; genus Kangiella; species Kangiella marina. Next base: position 794,976 of record NZ_BAABFV010000001.1, read on the forward strand.
CGCTTACAAATTCTTGAAGCAATTAAGCCTTCTTGTTTAAACACCTTAAACTCTCTTGCCACCGTCTACATTCATAGTCCTTTAAAGTATTCACAAAAGTTACAATCCGCTTCTGAGCTAGTACACGCCATTGCCTCTGAGACTGTGTTTGGCTTTAACACGGTTATCGAAGATTTAAACGAAGACCCGCCTGAGCTTGAAAAATATCAAAAGACCATTTTGCCAGCGGCATGCGCCAATAGCTTACAATTCCAAGGTTTTATCCAGCTACAGCGCTACCAGCTGTATAAAACTGTAGGTTCAAAGCTATGGGTACAACAAAACGTTATTTTTCAATTAGCGAAAGCATTCGACTTACTTGAACATAAACTTCGCAAAGACTCCATGTCATTGGGCACCATAAAAAAACAGTTGCTTATTAATTTGATCCTACCGGTCTCTAACCCTTACCAGTTAAAGCACGGTGAGATTAACGAGGTTTACAGCAATCTAGAAGAGATGGCTGACCTTGCAGAGCTTCAAATGGACAGTATCAAAGGTTGTCTATTCGCTTACTTACCCGATAGTGACATTCCGCCACAGCCTGTTAACTCCATTGAGCATGAAGGGCAAACGGTCGTAGGTCTCAACCTTCAGAAACTCAGTGAAGCTGTTGAAAATAGCTTAAAGTCTTCTTCAGATGGCTTCTTCAGTCGTTTTAAGAAAAAAGGCCCTGACATTGAGCTGGATAAGGATCTTGCGGAACATTTAATCACGCACTGGAGCAAACAGCTCAATCGAAACTTTATTCGCATGAACTCTCAAGCCACCACAGAAGTCTGTGTTGGTCTTGCAGCATCCCACCATTTTCTAGTGGAAAAGCTCGGTCAAGACGTTCAGCAACGCTTTTTTGGTCAGAAAAAAACCAGCTCCGTCAATATTGAGCCTGACTCATTGCAACTAGAACAAGAGGAAGATAGTCAACACAGCTTTGTCTGGAAAAACCGTTCTAGCAGTAACATGGGCACAAATGCAGAGCAGGAAACGGATGCCTTCGCTTCTATCTACAAGCCAATGAGTCATAAAGACAAACAGCATAAGATGGAAGATAAGCCTTTTAAGGACATTAAAACTAAGCAACGCTACCAGTGGACGCAAGGTATCGTTAGGGACGTCAGTCCAGCTGGGTTTTGCTTAGGTTTTGAAAAAGCTCCGTCCAGCTATGCTGAGGCTAATGAACTTATCACTATCCAAAACATCAAAAATGGTCAAGAACAGTTCAACTTAGGCATGATTCGTTGGAATCGCTGGCATAAAGACTCGGTATTCCTGATTGGTGTTGAAATAATTGCTCCAGAGGCAATGCCTATTCGAGCAACCCTCGACTGGGATTATGCTAAGCCAGCTTATCATCATAATGGTCTGTTATTACCTGAAATGTCGAACGTTGGTATTGATGCCAGTATCATCTTACCCCCCCTCGGTTACCGCTCAGGTCAAATAGTCGCCATCATGACTCCCGACGAAGAGTTTAAAGTTGAGTTAAACAAAAAAATAATCGAGACTGATAACTTTATCCAGTTCCAGTTTCGACGAAAATAACGCTTACTAGGCAATGAGTTACGATTGTATCAATCACTAATTATTGTAGAATTTGTGGCCTAGTTACATTTAGTTCCAAAGAAAATCGATAGAATGATCTTTGGAGATCAATAAATAAAAAACAGATAGCAATGATGAAAGAAAAGGTAAAGCAGACACCCATAAACACGCTCATCTTCTCCTCGTCGCCCAACGACAGCGAACAGGTAGCGAGCCATCTGAAAAATATGGGGCTGCCTGTCAGGCATCAAGTGGTTACTGATAGTGAGCAACTCAAAGAAGCGACGGATGCAAAGCATTGGCAACAGGCAATATTTATTGATGTACTGGACAACCTGCCCATCAAGCAGGTACTGAGCCAGCTGAAAAAACAGCCCATTACGGTACCCGCTGTAATGTTAGCCAATGAATATGATGAAGAAAAACGGTTAGAGTTCTTAGCTCAGGGCCTAAAAGATTATATTCCAGCAAAATCTCTCGATTTATTGACGATGGTTGTTAAACGCGAACAACAACTTGTCACGTCCCTACAGTCTCTTGAACAAGCAAATAAGCTGGTTTACGAAACGAACAAAAGAAACGAGCTATTACTCGATAGTTCAAAAGATGCCATCGCTTACATTCATGAAGGCATGCACATCTATACCAACCCAACGTATATCAAGCGTTTTGGGTATGAAGAAGATGAAGTTATCGTCATGAGCATCATGGATATGATCAGCGACGAAGATAAAGATAAAGTAAAAGCCCTGCTCAAACGACAAGCACAAGAAGGCACCGAAGTTAGCGAAGTCTTAAAAGGTAAAACCGCTTCTGGTGAAGAGTTTGAAGCTGACTTCATTATCAGTTCAGCGATTTATGATGATGAAGAGTGTGTTCAGTTGCTGGTTAGAGACATCGGCGATCAGCAAGAACTCATGAAAAAGCTTAAAGAAGTGAGCCAAATTGACCAAGTCACTGGCGCGCTGAATCGACCAGCTTTTATGGAGCATTTTACCAAATCCGTAGAGGCCGCACGCGAAGCGAAGCACAACGCCGTTCTCTACATGATCGAAATTGACAAGTTCACCAATTATCGAAGTAAGTTTGGTATCGCTGACTGTGACGTTTTACTGAAAGATGTCGCGACATGGCTACGCGATAGCTGTGACAGCAGCGATGTCATTGGCCGTATCAGCGACAGCAGCTTCGGCCTGATGTTAAGCGCCACTGATAAACCGCCAACCGAACTCCCAAAGAAGCTATTAAAAGATGTTGAGTCACAGTTGTTTGAAGTGTCTGGACAAACGCTTAAAGTAACCTTCAGTATAGGCGGTGTGCCATGTACGGATAATGAAGTTGAGCCCAGCAAATTACTGTTGCATGCAACAACGGCTGCGCACAACCTTCAAGAGCAAGGCGGCAACAACTTCCAAATTTTTAACCCATCGATTGATAGCTTGCTGAATGATGAAGAACGCAAGATCTACGAAGAGTTTAGTCTTGCTCGAGAAGAAAGTAACATGACTCTATTCTATCAACCAATGATGAGTCTCAAAGGTAGCCCTAACAAGCAATACATGTGTTACTTCCGCTACAAACTGAAAGATGGCAGCTGGGGTCTGGGCGAGGATATTTTCCCTATCTTTGAGAAAGTGGGCATCGACGCGGACATTGATAGAGTGACCATTAAGCATGCGCTTAAAATGCTAGCTAAGGATAAAGCGGAAAATAACAGTAATAAGCTTTACGTTGCCTTGAGTCCTAACAGTCTACTCCGCGATGACTTGCATAAGTGGCTAGAAAAGTTAATTGGTGTGGCCGGAATCGATAGCGCCAATTTGGTACTGGCCCTCAAAGGACACACCGCTCAGACTTACCTGAAGAAAGTTATTGAGTTAAAAGCCAGCTTAAGAAAGTTAGGCGTACCCTTCTGCTTATCAGGGGTTGAAACCGATAACGCCGAGTTAGTACGCTCCATCAAACCTAACATTGTTTCTTTTGCGCCGAACTTTATTGATACGCTAAAAGAGCACGGCGCTGACAAAGTACAGCAAGTCATAAAAGCAGCGGCAGATATAGAAGCCAAAACGATTATTAGTAACCTTGAAGATGCATCAACTCTAGCCCAAATTTGGCCACTAGGCATCGACTTTGTCATGGGTAACTATGTCTCTAAGCCGATTAGTAAGCTGAACTATGACTTTGCAGACAGTGATTTTTAAGCGTTAACCGCGAACGAATCCTAACAGAGCGAAACAAAAGCCCGGGTAATCTGGGCTTTTTTGTCTCTTAATTGTGTGCGCATAGTAATTCAATCACATCAATTAAACCGTCCATTTCTCCAAATTGAATGACGCAGTCAGCTTGCTGTCGTAAATAAGGCTTAGCTTTGTAAGCAACACCGAGCCCCGCCGCTTTTAGCATCAAGCTATCATTGGCACCATCACCCACCGCTAAAATCTCCTGCTGTTCAATAACAAGTTCACTCTGCCACACTTTGACTTGCTCGGCTTTACCGGCAGCATTGAGTATCGGTTTCATGGCATTGCCCGTTAACCTTCCTTGTTCAAAGTCCAGTGTATTAGCATGAATCTTACTGATCGGGACTTGATGAGCTAATGCTTTAGCGAAAGGAATAAACCCGCCAGAAGCTACGGCAACCGTTGCTCCTTGATGGGATAAGTAGCGAATACATGTTTCTACACCAGGGTTAAAGGTTAATCTCGCTTTTACCTGATTAACGGCATCTACAGGCATACCTTTCAACAACAATAATCGCTTCTCAAAGCTTTGATCAAAATCCAGCTCACCTCGCATTGCCGCTTCGGTAATCTCAGCTACTTGCTCCTTGACCCCAGCTTCCGCCGCCAACTCATCAATCACCTCCATTGGAATTAAAGTAGAATCCATGTCAAAAACAGCAAGTTTAATTGCCTTTAGCGTGTCTAGTGACTCTTTAACTAAACAGTAATCACATTTGAAATGCTCTGAAACTCGCTCTATAAGAGGTCTAGAAACTTCAACTGAGCAGGGTAACTGTATTTGACAGGCAGACTGATAGAATCTGAGCTCTGCCGAACCATAGTACTGCCACCCTCTAGTAGACAGTTCTGATTGATCGTGCGATCCCTTATTACCGTCTAGGGTAAATTCAAATTCTGCAAAATGCTTTTTTATTGCGTCTAGGTTAATAACCTCAGGAGAGAGTAATAGCCAGCTTGAAGTATTGTCCATAGTTGTTATATCACTTGTTGTATTCTTAGTTGCTCGTTCCATCATCATTATACAGTGCTACTCAATCGATTAATCTATGATATATTACCAACAAAGCAGAACTCTACGAATTTTTGTGAGTAAAGATAAAAAGTTCCAACCTAGCTTCCGGCAGACAACTCGCCTACCGATTTTGATATCCGCCGCGATAGCAATCATAGCGCTTTGTTCATTAACCTTCTATTGGCATCAAAATGTCCAAGACTATAAAAAAGGTGAGTTTAACACTAGCTATAATCAAGGCATGGCAGATCTAGGCGCTGCTTTTCTGGGCCACTTAATCGAAGATGAAAACACCGAAGCTATCGAATCAATCGGACAACGACTGGCGAAAAATCCTTCCATTGAAAAAATAGCGATTTATCGACGTAGTGGTGAACAGGTATTCCTTAAAGACAGTGATAACACGTCCTTGAGTGAGCCCGTTATTGCCAATATCGCCTACGAGGACAGCTTTAACGGCTACTTGGTCATTTATTTTGCAGACACACTAAACACCGCAAACAGCGTGACAGCCTTTTGGCTTAATCCTTATTTCATATGGCTCTTTGGTGGTGCCACCTGGTTCCTTATCTTTTTCGTATTACAGCTCAGGCACCGAGGTCAGAAAAGGCAGCTCGCAGATAAGCGCTCTATTGAACCTGACGATAAACCACCGCGGAATCATAGTAACGGACATCAACTGAAGAGTTTAATTAAGCATAACCGCCAGCAACTCCAGCATAAAACGATCAAACAGTCTTTAGTTATTAGCGCTAACTGGGGCAGTCTTGATGAACCGCGTAATGCATTGTTACTTCGAGTCCTAAGCCGGTGGTTGCCGCAAAATGGTTTACTGGCTACCCAGTTTAGCCGTGGGTTATTAGTTCTCGGTGTGGATGCCGAGCATACGCCTATCGGCCGCAACCCACTTTATGCGTTAGAGCGATGTCTATTGAATATTCAATTAAGGCCAAAGATCTTACTGCACCATTTAGACTTCGAGCACGAAATGTATCAAACCTTCTTCAGAATTATTGAGTCGGGAATATGGTTTGAAAAATCATTACAAGCCAAAGATGATTTAAACTGGACGGTAAAGAAAGTGATCGATATCGAGCTGGATGACCATGACGTGATAGAGCTTTGTCAATTAAAAGAACCTGACGCCGAGCAGCTGGGCTTGATTGCACGCCAGGTTCGATTCTTGAGCGACGAATAAGTTACTTTGGTTCGACTTCCATAGACTCTACGCGCTGGAATCCTCGTGGCAATTTACTGCCTCGACGCCCACGCTCGCCACGATAATGCTCTAAATCTTTGGGTTTCAAGGTCAAGTGTCGTTTGCCAGAATGAATCACCAGACTATCATCTTCGGACACGACAGCCACCGAAACCACAAACTCTTCACGACTCTTTGAACGCGCAGTCGGAATACTAATGATTTTATTGCCTTTACCTTTTGCTAGCTCAGGTAAGTCCTGTAGCGAGAATACCAGCATCCTTCCCTCGTTAGAGACAGCAACACAATACAGTGATTCTTCTTTAGGCAAACGCTTGGGTTTCAGTACCTTAGCGCCCGATGGCAAGCTTAAGAACGCTTTACCGTTTTTAGTTTTTGAAACCAAGTCACTAAATTTAGCGATAAATCCGTAGCCTGCATCAGAAGCAAACAGGAACTTATCGTCGTCTTCACCCATGATTGTTGATAAAAATTCAGCACCGGCAATAGGATTAACACGCCCTGTTACAGGCTCTCCTAACCCACGGGCTGAGGGCAGCGTATTAGCCAGTAGTGAAAAGCTACGGCCTGTGGAATCAAGAAATACCGCATATTGATTACTTTTACCTTGTGTCGCATCAAGGAAAGAATCCCCAGAGCGATAATTCATACCAGCGGCATCAACATCATGCCCTTTGGCACAACGCACCCACCCTTTTTCAGAAAGCACGACAGTAACCGGCTCTGTAGGGATTAACGCTGTTTCCGATAAAGCTTTCGCTTCTTCACGCTCAACGATCGGCGAGCGGCGCTCATCACCGTGCTCTTCAATGACTTCCTTAAGCTCGTTTTTAATCACCGTTTTCATGCGCTGTTTTGAACCAAGGATCAGTTGCAGTGAATCCGCTTCATCTTCCAGCTCTTCCTGCTCACCTTTGATCTTCATTTCTTCAAGTTTCGCCAAGTGACGTAACTTTAACTCTAAAATAGCTTCGGCCTGAGTATCCGAAAGCTTGAAGCGCTCCATCAGTTTCGGTTTTGGTTTATCCTCAGTGCGGATAATATGAATCACTTCATCAATATTTAAGTAGGCAATTAATAAACCGTCCAGAATATGCAAGCGATCCATCACTTTATCCAAGCGATACTGTAACCTGCGGCGAACGGTTTCTAAGCGGTAATCAAGCCACTCTTTAACAAACATCTGCAAGTTTTTAACTTGCGGACGTCCATCAAGACCTATCATATTCATGTTAACGCGATAGGTCTTTTCCAAGTCGGTAGTCGCGAACAAGTGCTTCATCAACTCATCAGTGTCCACTCGATTCGAGCGCGGCACTATCACTAGACGCGTAGGGTTCTCGTGATCTGACTCATCTCGCAAGTCGCTGACCATTGGCAGCTTTTTCGCCTGCATTTGTCCTGCAATTTGCTCAAGAACTTTCGAGCCAGAAGCTTGATGAGGCAAAGCCGTGATGACAATCTCACCCTCTTCTTTCTCGAAGTGGGCACGCATACGAATCGAGCCACGCCCCTTTTTGTACATCTCAACGATATCGTCTTTGGAGGTAATAATTTCAGCATCGGTAGGAAAGTCCGGGCCTTGCACATACTCCATCAAGTCTTCCACCGTGGCCTTTGGGTTTTCCAGCATATGAATGCAGGCATTCGCCACTTCCGTCAGGTTATGTGGCGGAACGTCAGTCGCCATACCGACAGCGATCCCCGTAGTACCATTAAGTAGCAAATTAGGTACTCTCGCTGGCAAAACTGCCGGTTCTTTCATGGTACCGTCAAAGTTTGGTATCCAATCAACAGTTCCCTGCGAAACCTCTTTTAGTAGGACCTCAGAATAAGCCGCCAGCCGCGACTCTGTATAACGCATGGCGGCAAACGATTTAGGATCGTCCGGCGCGCCCCAGTTTCCTTGACCATCAACCAAAGGGTATCGGTACGAGAATGGCTGAGCCATTAAGACCATCGCTTCATAACAAGCAGAATCGCCATGAGGATGGAACTTACCCAATACATCACCCACCGTTCTAGCCGATTTCTTGTATTTAGACGTTGCCTTTAAGCCAAGCTCGCTCATGGCATAAACAATTCGCCGTTGCACAGGCTTCAGGCCATCACCAATATGAGGCAAGGCACGATCCATAATGACGTACATCGAATAGTTTAAGTACGCCTGCTCAGTAAATTCGGCTAGAGAACGTTTCTCAATACCTTCGTAATCTATTTCTTCCACGTTAGCTCACTATTCGTTTAAATTTCGATTTCGGCTTTATTGCCTTTTTCTTCTAACCAGATCTTTCGATCGGCAGAACGTTTTTTGGATAGCAACATATCCATCACTTGCTCAGAGTTATCGCCATTTTCAAGCGTTAACTGTACTAGTCGTCGAGTTTCACGCGCCATGGTGGTTTCGCGTAACTGCTTAGGGTTCATTTCACCCAAACCTTTAAAGCGCGTTACTTGAATTTTGCCGCGCTTTTTCTCCGCTTTAATACGATCAACAATCCCCTGTTTTTCGTCTTCGTCCAGAGCATAAAAAACTTCCTTACCAATATCCACACGATACAGTGGTGGCATGGCAACGTAGACATGACCGGCTTTTACCAGCGGTTTAAAATGACGAACAAAAAGCGCACACAAAAGCGTCGCAATGTGTAGCCCATCGGAGTCAGCATCCGCCAGAATACAAATCTTTCCATAGCGTAATTTAGATAAATCATCCGTGTTTGGATCTAAGCCAATGGCGACCGAAATATCATGCACTTCTTGTGAGCCCAAAATTTGTTCGGGTTCCACTTCCCAAGTGTTCAAAATTTTTCCGCGTAGCGGCATAATGGCCTGGTATTCTTTATCACGGGCTTGTTTAGCAGAACCGCCCGCCGAATCACCCTCCACCAAAAATAGCTCACTACTCATACTGTCTTGGCCCACACAGTCCGCCAGCTTGCCGGGTAATGCAGGTCCTTGGGTCACTTTTTTGCGGACCACTTTTTTGCTCGCCCGCATTCGCTTATGAGCATTACTAATTGCTTTTTCGGCTAACGCATCACCTATCACTGAGTGTTGATTAAGCCATAGACTAAACGCATCTTTTACCGTACCAGCGACGAAAGTGGCGCACTGCCGAGAGGATAGACGCTCCTTGGTTTGCCCCGAAAACTGAGGGTCATCAAGCTTTACGGATAGAACATAACTGATGCGGTCCCACACGTCGTCAGCCGTTAACTTAACGCCACGAGGCAGTAAGTTTCGGAACTCACAGAATTCACGCATAGCTTCAAGCAAACCATTTCGCATACCATTTACATGGGTACCGCCTTGAGCAGTCGGGATCAGGTTAACGTAACTCTCAGCAAGACATTCACCACCTTCCGGCATCCAGAAAAATGCCCAATCAACCGCTTCCGTATCGCCCGCCAACGAACCAACGAACGGCTCCTCAGGAAGCTTTTCAAAATCACCCGCTTGCTCCAGCAGGTAATCGGTTAGGCCGTCTTCATAATGCCACTCATCCTTTTCGGAGCTTGGTTTATTATCAAAAACAACCTTTAACCCAGGACAGAGAATGGCTTTCGCTTTTAGTAAGTGTTTCAGCTTCGAAATTGAAAACTTAGGACTATCAAAATACTGGGAATCTGGCCAAAACTTAACGCTCGTTCCTGTGTTGCGTTTCCCAACGTCACCAGTCTCTTCGAGGTCCGAGACTTTATGCCCGTTTTCAAAGGCCATTTCATACTGCTTGCCATCACGCTTAACAGTGACCTCTACTCGCTTTGAAAGCGCGTTCACCACAGAAATGCCGACCCCGTGTAAACCGCCTGAAAACTGGTAGTTCTTGTTTGAAAACTTACCACCGGCATGCAGCTTGCTCATGATCAGCTCAACACCCGGAATGCCTTCTTCAGGGTGAATATCCACTGGCATACCGCGTCCATCATCCTGAATTTCTAGGGAATTGTCTTTATGAAGGATAACTTGAATAGTCTTCGCATGTCCTGCTAAGGCTTCGTCCACGCTGTTATCAATCACTTCTTGCCCTAAATGGTTAGGACGAGAGGTGTCGGTATACATGCCCGGACGTTTTTTAACAGGGTCTAGTCCACTGAGGACTTCAATATCATCAGCGGTATATTGGTTTTTTGCCATAAATTCTTATGTTCTATGTGATTTAGTGCTGTGTGAGTCTAAAAGACGCTATATATTGTTATATCGCCTTATCCTATAAAGGCAGATCTTTTTGTGCAAGCAAAATATTTTTTCTGCGAAAGAAGAGAGGAATGACGCTAAAACTCAGAAAGTTCAGGTGCTTTAGTAGCCTGAAATGGCCATATTCACAGAAGGTAAATAACTGTCTACCCGGAACATTTCCACTTCAACCAAACCGCTTTTGCTACAGTTGTACACATTATAGCCAGGCTTCTCTTGGCTCGCCGAGAAATCGGCTGAGTGTTTTTTGAACTGTACGCAGGTCGAAGGTACGGAGCGATAGTGGGTGTGTTTATGAGTTCGGTCTGTGGACTGATGGACATGGCCAAAAGCACACATTTTCACCTGCTGGTGTCGCGCTAACAAATCAACCAGCTCTTGCCCATTATCAATACCAATTTGATCCAGCCAGTGACTCCCCACAGGAATAGGATGGTGATGAGTAAACACCATCGTCGGCAAGTCTTGGTTATCAACTAAACAAGATTCAAGCCAAGATAATTCCTCATCGGACACACAACCATGAACCTTGCCCGGAACATGGCTGTTCAACATCAGTAGTTGCCAATGTTCAGTAATTAATTGCTCAGCTGGCAAAAATGGTTGCTGCGACAGGTATTGCAATAATTTGGGGCGCTCGTCGTGATTGCCAGCTAAACTCAAAACGGGCTTCTTAAAAGGCGCTAGGTACTCAACAAACTTTTGATACGACTCTGGAGTGTAATCTTGAGAAATATCCCCGGTGACCACAAATAGGTCAGGGTTAATGTTACGGCTTTTGATATCGTCAATCACCGCCAGTAAGCTTTCATTGGTATTGACGCCCAGCAGGGTTGAGTGACCATCCGCAAACAAGTGAGGATCGGACAGGTGAAGAACCTTCATCTCAGAGCGTCCGATAAAAAGTCGTGCTTGCTGTTTGTTCAAACCATACCCTCTTATTGCTTAGGCTTTATTATTACTGTATTTTTACTCAAAAAAAACCAATTGGGTCGTGTTTAAACTGTGAGATTGCCCAAATTCTAAACAAAAATTTAACCATTCGGCTAAAAAGCGGTTCAATTGAATTTTTTCATCGGGTTGTTTCATCTCATCATTCGGGTAAGCAAAGACTGGTGGTAGCATACCTTGATTGAGGCCAGTCAAAACCTCAGCAACTTTAGCATCATGATACATTCGAACAAGATATTGTCGCTTCAGGCTAAAATGGTGGGACTCTTGCTTAAGCTCGTAGGTCGCCGTATGTTTACTCTTCTGCTTCAATGTAATCAAGAGGTTAGGTTGCCCCTCAATGGGAATAGAAAAGGACTGATTAAGCGCAAGCTCGGTTAGCATCGTTAAACGGGCAAGCTTTGCATAGTTACTCGCGCAAAGCGCCATAAACTCTTTTAAATCTGGAATGTACTTTCGTTTAACTCGTGTCATATCAGTCTTTAGTCGGGTTAATACTCGATACTGTTCTCGTGAATCAGGAACCATTGTACCGCAATTATCGCCATTGCGTTGTTAATCCGTCCCTGTTGCAGCGCTTTCAATAGCTCCTCTCTATCCATGACCAGCACTTTAATGTCTTCATGCTCCGTGTCGAGACCTGCATATTGGGCTACTTCATCGCTATCGACTAGACCTAAGAATAAGTCCACATACTCAGTAGTGCCGCCTGGGCTAACCCAGTAACCATTCATCGGAATGAGCTTTGTAATCTCACTACCGGCTTCTTCTTGCGCTTCACGAAGGGCGACCTCTTCTGGCTTTTCTCCAGATTCAACCATGCCTGCAACAACCTCAAGCAGCCAAGGTGAAGACTCGCCCGGCATAGCTCCGGGGCGACATTGCTCGACCATGACGAACAGCTCTTTCGTTTTATCGTAAAGCAAAACGCCAACAGCATTTCCACGCTCAAAGATTTCACGCTCGACCACGGGACTCCAGTCACCTTGGTAGCGGCGATGCTGATAACGGTACTTCTTCATCGAGAAAAAGCCATCGTACAATAGCTCTTCCCCCAGAAACTTCACATCATCTTGTGTAAACTGCGGCACCAGTCACTTACTCCTCTATGCTATATCCCACGCCTTTACGCTGGCTGAACTGAATTGAGGATAACACTCTTTCATAATCTGTTACACTTAGCGTGTTGTTTGAAATGTCAGAAATGACTATTCTTTGAACCTATTGCTAGGTTTTCTATTCGCAATATTAACGTCGAAAGACCTTAACTAGGTGAGGTATTGATGACAAGCGCGGCAACCGACTTTGAAACAGCCCGTCATAACATGGTTGAACAGCAGATTCGACCTTGGAATGTTCTCGATCAAAGAGTGCTAGATAAGATCCATGGCTTGGCTCGTGATCGCTTTGTGCCAAAAGAATATCGGCCCATCGCTTACGCTGACACTCAAATTGATATTGGCCACAGCCAAATTATGATGACACCCAAAGAAGAAGCAAGAATGCTGCAAGCTTTGGCCATCAAACCGACGGATGTCGCGCTAGAAATTGGTACGGGAACCGGCTACTGCACGACCCTTATCGCCAGCCTCGCAAAGCAAGTCTACAGCGTTGATATTGTAGAAGAGTATATCGAATCTGCGCGCCAGCTAACCGACGACTTAGGGCTGTCCAATATTGAGTATGAGGAAGGCGATGCGGTCAACGGCTGGCCACATCACAAGCCCTATGACGTGATTGCGATAACCGGTAGTTACTATCAACTACCTGAGCAATACTTAAATCACTTAACCATCGGCGGACGGTTATTTTGTGTGACTGGAGTAGAGCCCGCAATGCAGGCGCAGCTGATCACTCGTGTTTCAGAAGATGAATGGCATAATGAAAGCCTTTATGAAACGGTGATCCCAAGTTTAATTAATAGTAAACCTAAGCCCCAATTTGATTTTTAATGCTGCGATAACAAACCCAATTGCAGCCGAAAACAACTTTGAAGAGACAATTTCAGATGAAGATGACAACAAGCTATAAACTTTTAGCGGCAGTGCTAATCGGTAGCATGACTAATTTGAGCATGGCCAGCACCGACTTAATAAGTGTCTATAAAGACGCGCTGAATAACGATACGCAGTACAAAATTAGCGAAGCTTCGTTAAAGGCCACCGAGCAAGACTACCGTATTTCACGCTCAAGCTTACTGCCACAGATTGGCGGAAGTATTAGCCGTGACCGCAGAGACTTTGATATTGAAGGTCAAGGCCTTGACGGCAGTCCATCTGATCCGTTTACTAACGAGGTCAACTCAACCACTTACGCAGTACAACTCGATCAGGTGTTATTTGATTGGGGACAATGGGTTGCACTCGATCAAGCTGAAATGCGGGTTCGTGCTGCAGAGTTAACCCATGGTGCGAATCTTCAAAGCTTAATGATTCGTAGCTCACAAGCTTATTTCAATGTGCTAGCCGCGGAAGAAACCTTAGCGATTACACGCAATGAAAAGTCCGCATTACAAAAACAATTAGACTTAACCCGAGAGCAATATGAGTCAGGGCTAGCGAATGCTACCGACTTCTTAAATGCCCAAGCAAACTATGACCAAGCGGTGGCAAATGAGATCAGTCAAGAAACCAACTTGGTGAATACCCAAGAAGCATTAAGAGAAGTTACCGGGCAGTATTACGCAGAACTCGAAGATGTCGGCAATAATATCACTATGACACAACCAAGCCCGGCTAATATGGATGACTGGATGCGCGTTGCGACAGAGTCAAACTTGGGTCTAAAAGCGCAACAAATGAGCGTTCGAGTAGCGCGAGATGAGGTCAAACGTAACCGAAGCGGTCACTATCCTAGCGCTAACTTCCGTGTGACTTACAGTGATCAAGACAGCGATACAGACCGTTATTTCCCACAAGGAACCTCGGGTGTACCAGCACTGCCTCCAGGTACCACCACTAGCTCAAGCCAGCTTAGCCAAGGCTACAATGCCGCTGTCACGGTGTCAGTACCTTTATTCTCTGGCTTCAGAACATCAGCGCAAACAGAAAAAGCCAAACAGAATTACTTACGAACCACCCATGAGCTCGAGCAAAATGCCCGCCTAGTTCAAAGAAGTGTACGCTCTGCGTTTACCACACTGGAAGCATCCATTCAGTCTTTCGAAGCGAACAAGCGCGTTTTACAATCAAGCCAAAGCTCTCTAGAAGCGACACAAGATGGTTACCAAGCAGGTACACGGAATATCATTGATGTACTACAAGCGACACGCGCTGTGTATGCAGCGGAGCGTTCGCTGAGTCGTGCTAAATTCGATTATTTAATTAACGGCTTAAACCTTAAGCAGGCTGTTGGTACTTTGACTGAAGAAGACTTAAAGATAGTCAATCAGTGGTTACTTAACAACTAAGCCATCACTTAAGCATCACCCTGCGAGGAGTCTTTCATGCTTTATCCAGCAGGAAAGACTCCAAAGCTTCAACCGTTCGGTTTAAAGCTCCACGGCTTCTTTCCACCACCATTTTCGCATTTGCACCCATCGCCATTCTCTGCTCAGGACTTTGTAACAACTCAACCACTTCTCGGCAAATGTCCTCCGCGCTGTCAGCTTGTCTGATTCCTGCGTGTTCTTTGAGTTCGTTGAATATTTCTTGGAAGTTATGAACATAAGGACCTGATAAGACAGGCTTTCCTAACATAGCTGGCTCTATCATATTGTGACCACCGATGGGCACCAAACTGCCTGCTACAAAGGCAACATCAGAGAGCTCATAAGCCTGCATTAACTCCCCCATAGTATCACCTAGCAGCACATCACACTGACCGTCCCAACTGCCAGGCTGTGACCGTCTCGCTAAACTTAAGCCATACTCCGAAACCAAGTTAGCCACCTCATCAAACCGCTCAGGATGCCTTGGCACTATGATTAACTTAGCTTTTGGGCAGCTTTTTAATACTTTTTGGTGCGCCGATAAGAGAAGCTTATCTTCTCCTTTGTGGGTACTAGCGGCTAGCCAGATGCAACCTTTCGAGTCATCCTTCCATGGTGGAAAGTATTCATTAATATCACTTGGCACAAAGTGCTGGTCAAACTTGATGTTACCCGTAATTAGGCAGTTCTTTTGTTTAACACCTAAATGAATGAACCGCTCCGCATCGTTTTCACAAACGGCCAAAACTAATGAGAGTGACTGCATCATCTGCTCGCTTAGTGAGCTTATTTTAGCGTATTTATCTGCCGACTTTTGAGACATTCTTGCATTCGCTAATACGACAGGAAGCTTAGCTTTACGCATATGATATAACCAGTTAGGCCAAAGCTCGGTTTCCATGATCACCAAGCCTAAGGGGCGAATACGCTTAACAAAACGCTTGATGGTTCCTGGCAAATCGCAAGGAGAGTAATGATGCGTGACCTTATCTCCAAGGCCTTCGATAATTTGCTTTGCGCCGGTAGGGGTTGTCGTGGTAACCACGATATTAAGGTGTGGTCTAGCTGCTAACAGCTTGCTAATGATAGCTTTGGCTGCGATCGACTCTCCCATGGATACCGCATGAAACCATAGTGATGGTCGATCTTGCTTTTTCACGAAACCAAACCGTTCGCGCATTGGCTCTCGATACTGGGGGGGCTTAAAGCTTTTGTAGATCCATCGCAAACAAAGTAATGGCGCGCATAAATAATAAACAAATGTGTAAAGGTATCGAAGCACCTAATTATCCCTTTTTTTTGTGTCTTACGTTATTTTTATTGGCTTGCTCAGCTTCTTGCTTCGCTTTTAATGCCCGCTCTTTTCTGACCTCTTTAGGGTCAATCAGAAGTGGACGATAAATTTCTATACGGTCACCATCATGAACGGTATCAGTCAACTTTGCTAGCTTACTAAATACACCTACTTTTGTCTGAGCCAAATCAACGTCCGGATACAACTCAAGGATGCCTGATTGCACTATAATTGACTCGATGGTTGCTTCAGGCATGACTTGCAACGACAACAAGGTCTGTTCTTCCGGCAGTGCGTAACAGACCTCTACATCAATCTTATCCGTACCATTATTATGAACGGGTTGCTTATCAGAGGACATAGTAGTGTTGACCTGTCATAGTTTATCCGTATACCGATTTAGCCCGTTGTGAAAATGCCTCGACAAAAGACTCGGTCAAGTGATTAAAGATTGTACCGAAAGCCATGCTGGTCAGCACATTTGAAAACTCGAAGTTGACCTCTAATTCAATCTTACAAGCATTTTCATCCAAAGCTGTGAAAGCCCATTGTCCCGTCAAGTGCTTAAAAGGACCGTCCACGAGCTCCATAACAATAGTATTATAAGGGTTGTTTGTGTTTCGTGTTGTAAAACCTTTCTCAAAACCACCCTTGGCCACCGCCAAATTCGCAATCACCAGATTTTCGCTTCGCTCAATTTCTGTCGCACCAGCACAATTTGGCAAAAACTCAGGGTACTTCTCGATATCATCGACCAACTCAAACATTTGCTGAGAAGAATAAGGGACTAGCGCTTGTCGTTTAATGGTTTTCATACGATTTAAGCTCAAATAAGTTGTCGCAATTGTAACATTGGGCTTTTAAAAAATCCTAGCCTATTGAGAGATTAGGCTATGACGCCTATAATCCAATGTAGATTGAATTTCATACATTATAACTTTAAGAGATTACTGAGTGGCTAAAAAAGGCAAGCAAAAAAGCTCAAATAGCGCTATTGCGTTAAATAAAAAAGCACGTCACGACTATTTTATTGAAGAAACCTTTGAGGCAGGTTTGGCTCTTCAAGGCTGGGAGGTAAAAAGTCTCAGAGAAGGTAAGGTAAATCTGTCGGAAAGCTATGTCTTACTTAAAAATGGTGAGGCCTTTCTATTTGGTTGTCATATTTCCCCACTAAAAACGGCTTCAACTCACGTAGTGGCGGATCCTTTAAGGACTAGAAAGCTTCTCTTAAACAATCATGAAATTGCAAAGTTATTTCGTGGCGTTGAGCAGCAAGGTTACGCCGTAGTAGCACTTAAAATGTATTGGAAAAAAGCATTCATTAAACTTGAAATTGGCTTAGCCAAAGGTAAGAAGCAACACGACAAGAGAGCTACTGAGAAAGAGCGTGAGTGGAATAAAACCAAAGAACGACTGATGAAGCACAGTGTGTGACACAGTTCTAATTATGAGTGGCTAACACACTGATATTTGGTGATACCTGCTACTATTATTTGTCTGTCATTTATAGGAATCTAAGCGGTTTGAATACAGTAAACATACTATCAAGCACTATTATAACAAGTTCCAAGCTAACAGCCATTGCCGTCGCTTTAGCTTTGTCAGGTTGTTCGTTTAAAGAAGATAGGCAAGATGTTATCGTACCGATTATCGATGCGACTCCTACAAAAACCTCAAACCTTAAAACCGCAGAAGAAACAAAACCTAGCTCAATCTCAGCCTATATCTACACTGTTCGCTCAGGGGATACACTGGGCATTATAGCCCGAAAATACTTAGGCTCTTCAGAGCGATATAAAGAGTTACTCAAGCTTAATAACTTAAAGCAAAGCGACTCGATTTATGTCGGTCAAAAGCTGAAGTTGCCGACAAAAGGACTCGTTACTCCAAAAGAAATACCGAGTAATGTAGTGTCTAATAGTGCACCTGAGAAAACAAAGACTTACCCTGAGCTTGACGCTTTGATTGAGCAAAAAAAACACAACCAAGCTATTGAGTGGATAGTCAAGCAACCTGATTTAAGTGATGAAGACTACTTACAAGCTACGCTGGTCGAGCTCGCCCTTAAACAGTCAAAAAGCTATAAAAGACAGCAAAAAACGAGCGACGCCGAAACTCTGCTTTCTGGCCTGATTAGCGAATCACCTCTGGCAGCAACAAACCGGCAGCGCTTAATCGCAGAATTAGCGACGCTTAAAGCTGAGCAAGAACTGGTTACTGCAAAAAGATTTGCCGAGCAATCCAAATTCGATCAGTCCTATAACATTTTACTGCTATCTTGGGATCAAGTCGGAGAACCACTGGAAGAAAACATTCTTTTCACCACAACTAGAAGCAAAGTTTCTGAACACTATCATCAACAAGCTCTAAGGCTTTACCGGAATCAGGAGTTAGATAAAGCCTTGTCATACTGGGATAAAGTTCTGGCGATTAACCCTAATGACGACTTAGCGTTAGTTTACCAAGATAGAGTAAAAGCCCTACAAAACAAACTCGAAAACCTATAGCAAGCAGTTAGAGTTTCTGGCTTTGTGGCTTCTGTATTCAGTCTGTGTTTTTCTCGGTGTTAGGGTGATCGAGTAATACGGTCTGATCAATTTCGGTTAGATCACTTAACGATGGGTCGACTTCTGTAACCCCTCCCCCCATGTGCTGAGTCTTTGTAAGACCTGCAAGCTTATGGGTTAAGTCGTTGACCTCTTGTTGAAGCCGCCCTACTTCGTCATGAGTATCAATTTTGATAATATCAGCCTGGCCATGTGAGCGAATATCTTTTATCACTTGGCGAGTTTTATTGATTTTCCGCGTAAACTTATTGGCTAACCAATAAACTCCGGAAAATACCGCTAACATAATTACGAACATCCAAATGATCATGGTCAAGAGCGACGACTGGGTTGCGCTGATAAGTTTGTTTCGACCAATGGCGATGGTTGCAAAGCCGATTTCCTTATCCTGAAAAGAAATAGGCATTTCAAAGATAAAAGCTTCCTGCTGATAGTCGTTCAAGTTTTCAAAAATACGTCCTTCACCTCGATTACTGATAAGTTTACTGGATTCAGAGGCCCTATGTTTCTTACCTACCTGCTCTAGGATACTACTACTTTGAACCAACTCATCTTTGTCACGAATGGATAAATACAGAATTTCCGAGCTTTCTACGATGTCAACTGTAATGGCTTGTAGAGCGACATCCTCACCAAGCAGTAGCGGCTCAGCTGTCTCGCTGGAAATAATCTGAGCCATGGAGCTGCCATAATCATAAACCAGTTGGTTCATCAGACTATTCTGCTTTTTATACACCCAAACCATGCCCAAAACCATGACCACTAATACTAGTGACGATAATGAGATTGCCCAGCGGGCACGCATTGAAACAAAGCGAATGCCACCAATCCCTTGCCGCTCTTGCTCAATCTCAGTTTCAAGGGCGCCTAACTCCTCTATCAACTCTTCCGTTTGGGAGTAACGGAGGTCGGGGTTTTTCTGCAGCAACCGAAATATAATACTTTGCCAAATAAAGCCCTGCTCAGAATACGCGTTCAATGGCTGTGGGTTTTGATGCAGCACTGCTTTCATCATGGCTCCATAGTTCGCAGCCTGAAAAGGTAACTCCCCCTTGGTAACTTTGTAAAGAATTACCCCTAAAGAATATAAATCGGTTTTGAAGTTGGTATCTTGGCCTGAAATTTGCTCTGGAGACATATAAGCCGGAGTCCCCATAACCTTGGCTTGATTTTCTTCACTCTCTCCCTCTAAAAACTGATGCTCTATGCGCGCGATACCAAAGTCAGTTATTTTGAAGCGCTTACCACCATCGAGGACTAGAATGTTTTCAGGCTTGATATCCCTATGGATAACACCTTTACTATGCGCGTAATCCAAAGCATGGGTTAATTGCAAAGCAAGATCTAAGGCTTCAGTGATAGAAAAAGTACCGTGCTCCTGTAAATAGTCATCCAAATTCTGTCCTTCGAGAAGCTCCATCGCAATATAAGGTCGATTTTGCCAGATTCCTACGTCATATATGGTAACGATTCCAGGATGGCTCAACCCCCCAGCAGCTCGTGCTTCTCTCAGAAATAAGTTGCGATACTCCTCTTCTTCTACCAAGTCATGCTTTAGAAGCTTGATTGCCAGAGAGCGGCCTATTTCAGGATCTTTCGCTAGATAAACAACTGACATAGCGCCACGACCGATCTCCTCGATCAGTTCGTAGCGACCTATGGTTAACTTATTAGACATTTACGAATTAGAGGAACAACCAAACCAGAACACCAATTAAGATTACAGCTGCAATACCGAGAGAGCCTACCAGCATCCAGTTTATTTCAGCTTTATCTTCTTCGTCTTCTTCTTTAGCATCAATGAGTGTAAATAGAAACTCGGTGTGTCCTACTTGAATTCTGTCACCAAACTTTAACTCTCGCTCGGTGATTTTTTCACCGTTAACGATGGTTCCGTTAGAGGAGAGTAAGTTTAATATCTTCCAATGCCCATTGTAGTAAGTGACTTGAGCGTGTGTTGAGGATGCCGCTGGATCATAGATAGTAACGCTATTCCCCTTGCCTCTACCGATGACATTCTTTCCATACTCTAAGATATATGCTTCACCTGCATGAGGCTTTGTGGTCGCTAACAAAGCTGGAATTTTAGTCCCATCATCTTCTAACTTTTGAATCTCAGCAGCTATCATCCTATCGACTTCTTTTGAGTCAAAAACAAGTGTTCCTTGTGGCCCGGCCTTATCTTCTCTATACCCCTTCTTAGGGTCGGGTTTGTTTTTTGACGAATCTTGTGACGACATACTTACCTCACGTTAACCTATTTTTAGTAATTCTTTAATTTGTTCAATAATGCTCTTCTTTTTCTTTTTCTTCGGTTTTTTAACCGGCGAAGAAACAAGAATCACAGAGACATTATCGCTACCCCCATTTTCACATGCAAGCGTAACCATATACTCAACTTTCGCTTGGTTATCACGCTGCATGCGCAATGCGCCAATCAGCTCGGTCCGAGATAACTCATCATATAAACCGTCACTGGCTAGCAACAAATGCTCACCATAGTTCCACTCTCTACTCAGAAAGCCAATATCCAGCTGGTTATCATTTTCAATCCCCAAGCACTGGGTAATAACGTGACGCTTAGGATGATGTTTAACCTGGGTGGCCTCTAGCAAACCAGCATTTAAAAGCTTTTGCACTAGAGTATGATCTTCTGTTAATTGAGTCAGCTCTCCGGTTACTTCATTCCATAGATAGGCACGACTATCACCCACCCAAGCGATCTCATAACTATCATCTTTAGAGTGGACAGCGACTACAGTAGCCCCCCTATCTTCCTCTTCATGACGATTATAAGCTTTAATAACAGAATGAGCAGAATGGACAGCATTGAATAAATTCGAGCCATTCGCAATCGACTTACGTATTTCTTTAACGGTATACAGGCTCGCCTGCTCACCCTGCTTTAAGCCGCCGACACCATCAGACAGCAACCACAGACCAAGCTCTGAGGAACCATAAACCTTATCATCATTATTTTCACGAGAAACGCCTTTATGAGTTAGCATTGCCGACTCAAGCCGCTTATTATTTTGTTCTGACATTGACCCTCCTACTCTAGCCCGTAAAGTGTAACCTTTTGTTAAACCTAGCGATGTTAACCAAGCCACAAATTACTTTTAGCAATATCGCACTTGAAGTCTATATACACAAGCCTTATATCAGTTATAATGAAATTTCCACGGGGACGAAATGGCTTCGACGTGGATTACAAAACTTTAAGTGCATGTCGAGATGTTCAGCGAATCTCGTAAAATCAAAGCTGAAAACTTATAGTTGCAAACGAAGACAACTACGCTTTAGCCGCTTAAGGCTAACTGTCTACTCTGAGCGTTCTTGGTAGGGGATAGACAGTCATATACAGGAACTCGCAGGTAACTGTGCTCGGCAGCCAACTGTTAAACTTACCTCGAGACCGCCTTTGAAAGCCTGACCATTGGCTCGTCACTGGTTAAATTAAAGATGGTTCTAAGCATGTAGATCTTGAAGCGGAGGATTCGCGGACGCGGGTTCGACTCCCGCCGTCTCCACCAAATCACCTATACATTTGATTTATAAAACATTTTTAGCTTTGCGCCACATAAAAGTGATACATAAATCGGGTGGGTTATGATAAAAAACTTCTGGTACCTAGAGTACAAATTAAAATCCCTTATTATTATTTATTTTTAATACCTTTAAAAAATACCTTTCGTTGCAAGACTTAACTAAACCTTTTTAGTCTTTTCTGAATCTAAATTTATTTATGAGATAACAACAAGGTTAGAAATCAATGATGATCATTAATAAATTTTCTATTTTTTTTATATTTTCACTTTATCTGACTCTTTTTTTGTGTTCACCCGTAAATGCAAAAGAAGGCCACCCAAAAAGCATATCTAGTTTAGAACAAACAATTGTCGAGCAAGATAAACTCTTATATGACGCTATTTTCAATAGTCAAGATGAAGAATACCTGAAGGATTTATTTGAAGTTGATTTAGAGTTTTATCACGACAAAGGTGGTCTGATGTTTAAATCGGGGGAAGCGTTTTTAAATGGATGGTTGCGTATTTGGGCACTTCAGGAAACTGGAAAGAAAAACTGGCAAAGAAGAGAGTTACTAAGCACTGAAGTATATCCACTAAATAATTATGGTGCATTACAAATTGGTACGCACAGGTTTTACGAAACACGACCTGATGGAATAGAGTTTGCTATGGATGATGCTAAATTTGTTCACCTTTGGAAAGTAAAAGATAAAAAATGGAAGCTTGCGAGAATTGTCAGCTATGATCATCAACCTATTACTACGCCACCGCTAGAGATAACCGAAGAAACTGTGTTAAAACTTAAAGGTTGGATGCAAGAATTGAATGTCCCTGCCGTTGGAATAGGCCTTATTAATGATGGAAAAACTACCTATTCTAAAGTATTCGGCAATCAGTCTGAAGGAGTCAAGGCGAGCTCAAACACTATTTTCAAAGTAGCATCTATAACGAAGCCTGTATCCGCTTTAGTCACTCTTAAAATGGTCGATCAAGGACTATGGGATTTAGATGAACCACTTGCCAATTACTGGACAGATCCTGATGTAGTGAATGATCCTAGAAATAAAAAACTAACAACTCGACATGTATTAAATCAACTGTCTGGGTTACCTAATTGGAGGTTTTTAACCGATAGCGGAAAATTAAATTTCCTTTTTGATCCAGGTGAAAAATTTGAATATTCTGGAGAAGGATTCGAATATTTGAAAAAAGCTGTAGAACATAAGTTTTCCCGTCCATTTGAATCTATCGCTCATAAAGTTTTATTTAATAAAGCAGAAATGAACAACACCAAATTTTGGTGGGATGAAACAGTTGAACAATCAATGTATGCAGAGAACTTTAATGAAGATGGTAAACAATATAAAACGGAAAAATATTATAAAGCCCTAGCTGCAGGCAATATTCTATCCACTACAGATGATTATTTGAAATTTGGAGAGCATGTATTAGCAGGAGCAGGACTAGAGCCAGAATTGTTTGCAGAAATACAAAAGCCACATTCGTCGATGATTGATGATTTACTCACTTATGGCTATGGCTGGATGAACCTCAAGCTCTCGAACGGAAACCACGTAATTTACCACGATGGCCGAGATCCAGGCGTCCGCACTATTATTATATTTATTCCCTCTACTAATCAGGGCATCGTAATATTAACCAATGGTGACAATGGCGACTTACTTTATCGCAAATTGCTAAGCGAACTATCTCCTTTAACAGCAGATTTTGTGTCGCAATTTAATAAAGCCGTAGAAATCTATCTTGCTCGTCAAAAACAGAGTGAACACAATTAAACTAGGGATAGATATCTAATACTTTATTTAAATCACAATAAAAAGGAGGCGTAAAGCCTCCCTCGGGTTATCAGGATATCCGTATCTCATTTTTTGCCACTTGCTATGGCAGCCATATAGCCTATAATCCAAAAATTCTGGGGGCGACTTGGCTTCGACGTGGATTACAAAACTTTAAGTGCATGTCGAGATGTTCAGCGAATCTCGTAAAATCAAAGCTGAAAACTTATAGTTGCAAACGAAGACAACTACGCTTTAGCCGCTTAAGGCTAACTGTCTACTCTGAGCGTTCTTGGTAGGGGATAGACAGTCATATACAGGAACTCGCAGGTAACTGTGCTCGGCAGCCAACTGTTAAACTTACCTCGAGACCGCCTTTGAAAGCCTGACCATTGGCTCGTCACTGGTTAAATTAAAGATGGTTCTAAGCATGTAGATCTTGAAGCGGAGGATTCGCGGACGCGGGTTCGACCCCCGCCGTCTCCACCAAATCAAAAAAGCTACCGTCAGGTAGCTTTTTTTGTTTTCACATGAATAAAGTTGAGTGACTGCAATGAAAAGGGCTTTCCTAAATGATTAGCGAAGCTAGGGCTTGAGTGCGCTCTCAGCTCAATAGCCCAACCTAGCCATTCTCCACCAGCTTTCAAGCTCCTGCCAAACCAGCAGGATTCATCAAGAAAACTTATTGCGCCATCAACAGACGAGCACGGGACTCAACGCCTGGATAGTCCTGCTCACTGAGATGTTCATGCAGCTCATTAAGACGCTCTCCAAGTTCGTGCAATGTATCAGCACTAACATTGATGTGGCCCATTTTCCGTCCTGGTTTTACAGTCTTACCATACCAATGACTACGCGCACCAGTGGTTGCTAAGACTTGCTTCGGAATAGCGGCCTGCCCCAGTACATTAATCATCACACTGGGTTGCAATAAATCGGTGCACCCCAGCGGTAAATCCGCTACGGCACGCACATGATTCTCGAACTGACAGCAATAAACGCCTTGCTGCGTCCAGTGACCTGAGTTGTGCACCCGAGGGGCAATTTCGTTAACCATTAACTCGCCATCAACATCGAAAAACTCGATGGCTAATACGCCAACATAATCCAACGCATCAGCAATTTTATGGTATGCATCAATCCCTTGAGCTTGAATGTCTTGGCTGACGATACCTGCTACTGACAAGCTCAACACGCCATCGGTATGCTCATTTTCAGTAACCGGATAGACTTTTACATTGCCTTGTGCATCGCGTGCACCGATGACAGACACCTCACGGTCAAACGGAATCATCTTTTCGCAAATAATGCTATGCGCCGTATCTTTATCTAAAAATGCTCGCATTTCTTGCCAAATGTCGTCAGCTTGCTGAATGTTTTTTAGACGCCACTGACCTTTGCCGTCGTATCCTGCCTGACAGGTTTTGATCACCAACGGTAAGCCTAACTCATCGATAGCTTGATCAAGATGAGTACGCTCGGTAACCAGTACATAAGGAGCGCTGGGTACACCCGCCCCATCCAATAAAGCTTTCTCTTTTGCACGATCGCCACCGCATTCGATGGCTTTTTTACCAGGGAAAAATTTACCGCTTTGCTCACATAGCGCCAGCACATCTGCCGGGATATGCTCAAACTCCGCAGTAATACGGTCGCTAGCGGCGATAGCTTGCGCCAAGTTTTGCTCATAGCGCTCACCGGTCACCGGATGCAGTACTTGCTCACTGACAACGTCGTAAGCTCGAATATGAATATCTAAGGGAGCCGCCACAAGCGCCATCATGCGTGCAAGCTGTCCCGCTCCGAGTACTAACATTTGCATATCAAGCTCACTATTCAGCTGGGTTAGGATTGGCCAAAATGGTCTCCGTTTGCTCGCTACGGAACTGATCAATTTTTGCAAGGAGTTCTGGTTGCTGGCACCCTAATATTTGTGCAGCTAACAAGCCCGCGTTTGCAGCGCCAGCATCACCAATGGCTAATGTGCCCACCGCGACGCCTTTTGGCATTTGGCAAATTGACAGCAAAGAGTCTACCCCATTTAGGGCTTTGGACTTGACCGGTACCCCAAGCACCGGCAACGACGTAAAGGCCGCAGCCATACCGGGAAGGTGCGCAGCACCGCCAGCACCAGCAATGATGACCTTAATCCCGCGCTCTGCAGCAGAAGAAGCATAATCAGCGAGTAGTTGAGGAGTGCGATGAGCTGAAACGACCTTAGTTTCATACTCCACACCAAACTTATCAAGCATGTCTGCCGCATGCTGCATGGTGGGCCAGTCTGACTTTGAGCCCATTATAATACCTACTTTCATTGCCACTCCTCATGAAAATGATACAAATTTAAATAACGCAGTGCGATGACAGTACATCAGAGCTGAGCATCGAGGGGGTGCCGCGCCAGCGATTTCTATCTCGCTGTAAAATTGTTGCGCAATTATACAAAAAACCCCGATAAAAAGCATGGCTAAGTTTCTTGTCTGCCAGTCTATGCGTCAAACAACTCGTAACTTGCTCCTTTCAGGCTAACGAAGCGTTTTGAGGGCTAAACCAAGCTACAGCGATAGCTCATAGCTACTACCTAGGAGGGTCAACCCGATCCATGTGGCTTGTATTAAGGCGAAACCAGCCAGCGATAGAGTAACGGTCTCTAGCTGCAGGCAACACTTCATGGGGGAAACCTTCACTCAAAAATGCGACGACAGTGCCAAAATTTGGAGTAACTTTTACTCCCTCCCTATCATCAGCATCGCTATATAGCACTAGCTGCCCTTCATCTTCAGCCTTCCAATCAGGGTTAAGGTAAACAACCAAGGACAACACGCGGTTGGACTCTCCTTTAAAGGCATCCAAGTGTCTCTTATAAAAATCGCCAGGCGCATAATGAGCAAAGTGACTCTCAAAAGAAAACAACCCCAGAAACAGCTGTAAATTTAAAAACTCACGCAACTCAGAGGACCACTCTAGCCACTCCTGCCCCGCCTTGGAGGTACCATCGATCCAGCAAATCTCATCTGTTCTGACGACATCACTGACCCTATGGTTCTGTTTACGACCAATACCAGCAGTATCAAACTCACTGTCTTTCATCGCTTTTAGCTGCTTATAAAGCGCGCTAGCCAACGACTTCGGTAATCCGTCGGGAGTGACGCTATACCCCTGGTCGCTTAAATCTTTAGCGATTTTAGTGAATAGCAAGCCATTGCCCGACTCCTTTATAGGCTTTATTACGGCATTGTCTAAATATAACTCATCCAAAAACACAGTCCTCTAAGATGTATCAAG
Source organism: Kangiella marina (assembly GCF_039541235.1). NCBI lineage: Bacteria > Pseudomonadati > Pseudomonadota > Gammaproteobacteria > Kangiellales > Kangiellaceae > Kangiella > Kangiella marina. Next base: position 822,087 of record NZ_BAABFV010000001.1, read on the forward strand.
CATACTTGCTCGACGTTATAGGCTTATTTTTTGCACAAATCAATAGTTTCCCTTTGTTGCTGATACTGTCTATGAGTTCAAATTATAAACAGCTCATCGGATGTGTCTCTCTACATAACTTTCACATACAAAGGCTTAGGGTAGTTGTCAGGTACAAGATAGCAAGATTTGTACTGCAATTAGACGGGGGTATCAGTGTTGTTTACGACTTCACACACAACATACATCGTAATACAACAAAAATACCCCACAAAAACGAGGTATGAACAATGAAGAAGCATATTATAACAAGTGCAGTTTGCTTATGCATAACAGGCGCTTACATAGCACAGGATGCGGCGGCTTCAAGTCACCGAGAAGCACCCAATATTACACGATATCCGACCTTGGACTCCACCGATTTTTATGTATTCAACAGTTACGAAACTGGTCGGGAAGATTACGTTACTCTGATAGCAAACTATGTGCCTTTACAGGACGCATACGGTGGCCCTAACTACTTCGCACTCGATCCAGCCGCTCATTATAACATTCATGTTGATAGTGATGGCGATGCCGTCGAAGACATGACGTATCAGTTTAAGTTCGATAATACTCTTGCAGGCGGCGGCGCTGGCATTCAGTTAGCCATTGGTCCTGATGGCGCGAAAAAACAGATTGCCATTCCTTTAAAAAATGCAGGTGGAATCTCAGCTGGTGACAACTCAGTTTTAAATTTCATCGAGCAGTACACGCTTGATGTGGTTGAAGGCCCTGTAAAAACAGGCACGAGCTCTTCGGTCACGTCTGCTGGTGGTGAGTCAACATTTACCAAACCTTGGGACTATATTGGTGACAAAACCTTTAGTTCTGCTGCCGACTATCAAGCTTATGCCAATCAATACGTCTATGACATCAGTGTTCCTAACTGTTCACTGCCAGGCAAGGTGTTCGTTGGACAGCGCTCTGATGCATTCGCGGTTAATCTTGGCGAAAGTTTTGATTTAGTCAACTATGTTCCTGTCGAAGGTGATAGTTCACCGGGTGCCGGAGATGGTAATGGTTTCCCAGGTGGTATTACTCAAGACACAGCTAACGATGATTTGCTTGATAAAAACGTAACTACGATTGCCCTTGAGCTACCGAAAAGCTGCTTAATTGGTGATGGTAACGGCGTTATTGGTGCTTGGACAACAGCTTATGTACCACAAGCTCGTATCCAAAACCCAAATGCAACCTTCGCAAAGCCTGAAGTTAATGGCGGTGCCATGGTGCAAATCTCACGTTTAAGTAACCCTCTCGTTAACGAGGTCGTTATTGGTTTACCTGACAAAGACAAGTTCTCAACGTCTGCACCAAGTGGTGATGGCCAGTTTGCGGATTATGTCACGCACCCAAGTTTTCCAGAACTTCTGAACATTTTGTTTAGAGATGCGGTTAACTCAACGCTCGGAACCAACTTTGAAACTATCGCTCCAACCAACTTCCCTCGTGAAGACTTAGTTGCAGCTTTCTTAACAGGTTTCCCAGGAGTGAATCAACAAGCAACGGTCACGGCTTCTGAAATGCTGCGTTTAAACACAGCCATTCCAGCAGTACCAGCATCACAACAATCACCTTACGGTGTCGTTGGTGATGACTTAGCAGGCTTCCCTAACGGACGTCGCCCAGGTGATGATGTGGTCGATATTGCACTACGTGTAGTTATGGGTCGCTTATGTTACGACTTCCCTGTTAACGGCAACCCTACCAACCTAGGCTACTGCTCACCTTCAGATGCAAACGTTGGTGATGCACCATTTACGGATGGCGCGCCTTTATCGGCAAGTGACGTTGACGAAAGTTTCCCTTACTTGAAAACGCCAATCGCTGGTTCACCTAACTAATCATAGGAGTCATTCATGAATACTTTTAAACTATTAAAGTATCTGGCCCTATCGTCAGTATTTGTCTTAGCGGCATGTAGTGACAGTGATTCGTACTCAGATGAGGAGAATCAACCTCCGGTAGCCAGTAAACTTTCCATCATGACTGTGACAGATACACCAGTGATGGAGCAGCTTGAGGCAGACGACCCTGACGGTGATGCGTTAACCTTCACCGTCATCAATCAGCCTCAATCGGGAACGGTCGAGCTGAGTAGTGATGGTAGCTTTACCTACACGCCTGACAATGAGTTCACGGGAACAGACTTGTTCACTTTCGTAGCCAGTGATGGTGAGTTCAACAGTGCGACCACAGAGGTCGACATTACGGTGAACGTCAAGCAGGAAGTGTTTAGCTCATACAGTCGTGAGTCATACCAACGCTCACCGAGTGACGACCCTTCCGGCGTTAACGGACGTGAGTTTATTTTCGATGTCACAACAACTGATACTTATCAGGACTTGGTACAAGATGGCGAACAATAAACTTCAACCTCTAACATCAGCAGCGCTTTCGCTGCTGGTGTTTTTTTATGCCCCTTCAATAAATGCTGAAGAGTGGGTTCCAAAGAATCCTGACGACATTATTTTAGAATACCCTGTCAATAAATCAGCTGTAACAGGAGAGCTTGACCAGACTCCTGAAACCGTTCTGGACAGTGTAGAGACATTAATAGAAGAGTCACAATACCCAGGTAAAAGTAGCCGTTTGATGGTTGCCGAAAACCAGCTCGCAACTATAAAGCCTGGCGAACTTAGCAAAGAATTAAGCAACCAGTACTATCTGGCTAAAGCCAATATCGCACAAAGTAAACATCAGTTTATTTCAGCACTTGCTCACTTATCAAACATTGATCCTAACAGCCGCTACCATCCTCAGCGCCTTTTAATTGCCGCTAGGATACACATCATTGAAAACAACCTCAGCGAGGCTGAAAAAAAGTGCCGAGAGCTTATCAAAAGTCATGTTTCTGCAGCTGAGCTGTGTTTAATTGAAACTAAAGTTCATCAAGGGAAAACTGAAGAAGTATTACGCTCGGTAAAGCTGTTAGTAAGAAAATATAAGGACACTGAAAGTCCTTTAACTCGATATTACCACCAGGTTAAAGGCTCCATGTTCAGAGTGATGGATGACTTTGCACAGGCAAAAATAGAATTCCAATATCATTTAGAAAAAGCCCCTGTCAGCCAGTGGTACCAATGGTCCGATATGGCTTTTGCTTCGGGCTCTCCTAAGGAAGCTTACACACAACTGTCTAAAATAGCTGACCGTTATTCGACGATCGAAGATGGCTTGTTAGTAAGATTAGCTCGCGCTGAAAAGCTCAGTGACACAGGTACACAGTACCAGAAGCTGGCTAATGAAAAAATTGCTTTAAGAATACTTCGCAAAGACGATATTCATGCTGCTGACATCGCATATTACTACACTTATGTTTCGCCAAATCCTGAAGTTGCATTAACCTGGGCTCAAAAAAATTGGCAACATGTTAAAGAACCGGCAGATCGCGAGTTGCTTGAACACGCACAACAACTAAATAACTGAGGGAACTATGCGCATACTGATTCTATTCGCGCTGTTTTTCATGATAAGCGCAACCCAGGCTCATGAGTTTAGCACTGCAAATTTGACTTTAAAGCAAACAGCGGATGATAGACACGAGGGCTATTTGGCCATCGCTTTAAGCGATCTTCAGCAGACCTTGAATCTTGATCCGACTCATGACGGCAACCTTACTTGGGCAGACCTAAAAAGCAGCCACCCCAAAGTTATTAACTACTTTCAAAAGAGTGCTGATTTTAATAGCAGCGATGAAAGCTGTGATGTCTCTTGGGGCTCTGACATATCATTGCAGGACAGTTATGGCGAAACATTATTAAAACAACCTGTGACCATCACTTGCTCACAGCCAATAACCGTCCATTACACGGCATTTTTTAATACTACCTCAGATCATAAGCTCTTAATTAACTGGGAGCTTACTGAGGGCCAAACACAAGCCATTATTCAATCTCCTGAGCAACCCTTTGCAGTGAGTACCTCAAGTCAGTCCGCTTGGGATACCTTCTTGTTTTATCTGTATCAGGGCATGATCCATATCTGGATTGGTTTAGACCATGTGTTATTCGTGCTCACTTTGTTGCTGCATTTTGTGAATAAACCGGCGTCTCAAAACACTAGTACATTAAAAACAGCGAACGCTTTTAATCTAAAGTCTATGGTTTGGCTAGTCACTGGGTTTACGATAGCCCATTCGATTACCTTAACTTTAACGGCTCTCGACTGGATATCCGTGTCTTCTAAATGGGCAGAAGTCGGGATCGCTATTTCAGTAGCCTACTCCGCTTTAAATGTGGTCACTCATTGGATTAAACGTTTAATGCTAATGACGGTAGCTTTTGGTTTATTACACGGACTAGGGTTTGCTGGTGCATTGAGTGAACTAGGTCTCTGTAAAAGCCACCAATTAACCAGCATCATCGGCTTTAATTTAGGTGTGGAAATAGGGCAAATCGCAATCATTCTGGCTGCGCTGCCAGTATTGTGGTTACTTAAAGCCAAAGAATCTCTGCGCAAATTTGTTGTTCCAGCGTCATCACTGGCAATTTTTGCTCTCGGAATGTTTTGGGTTTGGGAAAGAATCTAGTGTTTATCGTTCTATGGTATAAAGACTAACTAACACGACTGACCGGGATGAGGGTGCTTTTGTCACCCTCCTTCTCGCTCAACCCAAGAAGCTCAGTAGCTTTATTCTCGTCACCCTTTATGATGACGTCAGCCAGCGTATACTCGCTTAATTTGCGCACGAACTCACTAAGCGCAGCCGCTAAAATAGACTTCAGCTCACAGACTGGCGTTATGACGCAGTTACCGTTATGGGAAAAGCACTCAACCAGGTTAAAGTCTGGTTCAAGCTCTAATACCAGCTTTCCTATGTTAATATTTTCAGGGTTTTTACTGAGGCGCATGCCGCCGTTCTTTCCACGCAGAGTTTCAACATAACCGCGTTTATTAAGATTATGAACCACCTTCATCAGGTGGTTTTTAGAAATGCCATAGCTCTCAGCTATGTCTTTAATCCTCGAACGCTTATCCTGATTCAAAGACAAATATATCAGTACACGCAATGAGTAATCCGTATATCTCGTAATATGCATAGACATTCCCTAAATCGATCAAGCCATTAAGTAGCCATGTTTTTATAGTGACGTTTTGACCATTCGTTACTTTCAGTATACTCCAACAGTCCTCAATTTGTAGTGCACAAGCAATAATTTTACATATCCGTGAACGCGTCGAAGTCAGATATGCTTCAACTCATCGATAGTTACCCAACAGTTACTTGTAGAAGGTTGCGCCCCAATCAGGGTAAAAAAGGGCGCATTGCGATTAGTTAAGCAGCCCAGCCTAACTCGTGGGCCTTAGCAGCGGCTCTTTTCGGAATATCCTGCTTAACAAAATGATGATGAAGAAGCTGTACTCCTAATACATGGTTCAAAATCGCATCCATTTGAACTTTATGATCACGAGGCACCGTTGGGTCATCATGGCTCCGAAGCATATCCTGCAAAGCAGCATAATCAATCAGTCCAGCTTCTTTAATTTTCTCTTCACTGGCAAACTCGTCCATCAACTCCATTAAAGCACTCCACTTTTTCTCATCGGTATGAGCTGGTGGCGCCATAAACGCAAACTTCTGGCGTTTATACAGTGTTTCTGGCAGTAGGCCTTTCATCGCTTCTTTTAGAACGTATTTTTCTACCGGGCCTTTAATCCGCATTTGCGGCGGAATATTAACCGCATAGGCGGCTAGGTGATGATCCAAAAACGGCGGACGCGCCTCCATTGAGTTAGCCATATCCACTCGGTCACCACCCCAAGTCAAAATTTGTCCCTCGAGCATGGTTTTAATCCATACGTACTGGGCTTTATCAAGCGGGTGTCGTCCTTCTAATTGCGTTTCATCAAACTGCTCAGCCATCGCTGTACCCGGATCATAATCCTTAATCTCATCGACGTGGTCTTTAGCCATTAAATTACGCGCGAACCCATCACAGCCCATCCAGCTTTGAATACACGTTGGGGTAAACCCGACTTTTTGATCGATCGCTTCGGACTTAAACTCTTCTCGCGGTAACATGGCGCCTTTAAACAGTTCATTAGACTCTGCTAAGGTGGACTGCAAATCACTTTTCAAATTGTCCGGTAGATCAGACAAGCCATAAAGGAACATGTCTTTGCGGAAGGCGGGATAACCAGCAAACAGCTCATCACTACCCTCACCCGTTAACACCACCTTGTAGCCTTGTTCACGAACTTTTTGGCTCATCAGCAATTTAGCCACGCCCAAAGTATTATAAATCGTACGCTCTGTGTGCCAGATAGTTCGCTCAAAGTGATCATAAAGGTGCTCTGCCGAGAGCGCTAAAATAATTTGCTCCGCGCCAGTCATTTCAGCCATTTCAGTGGCAATAGGCGTTTCATCATAGTCCGCATCGTCAAAGCCAATGGTAAATGCTTTTACAGGGTCTTGTCGCACCGAGGCCGATAAGCCAAGAATGGAGCATGAATCGATACCACCGGATAAATAAGCACCAACGGGAACGTCTGCATTGAGTCGCAAGTGAACAGCTTCAAGCAATTGCTCACGAACCCCTTCAATATACTCTTGCTCTTCTTTAACTTTTAAGTGCTCTTCTGCTTGTGGGAAGTCGATGTCCCAGTATTTATGTTGCTCTATGGTCAACTTGCCATCTTTACGCTGTATTTTAATCCAGTGGCCTGGCGGAACCTGATGAACGCCCTTAAAAGCTGTGGAACCTGGTACCATCACCTGGATCAACTGGTGGTACAAACCTTCGGAATCAATCTCGCGCTTAACGTCGGGATGAGCGAACAACACTTTTAATTCAGAACCAAACACAACGCCGTGCTCAGTTTCAGTCCAGTAAAGCGGTTTAATGCCAAAACGATCTCGAACCAAGTACATGGTTTCTTCTTCGCGATCGTAGATAGAAAATGCAAACTCGCCGCGTAAGTTCTCGACCGTTTTCTCGATCCCGTAATGCGGATACATTTGCAACACTAGCTCAGAGTCACTCTTGCTCTGGAAGCGAGCACCCTGCGCCGTCATTGAAGCTCGAATACGCTGGAAGTCGTAAAACTCGCCATTGTGAACCATCATGTAACGGCCGCTATCACTCACATGCGGCTGACGTCCGCGCTCTTCGTCTAAATCAATAATTGTTAGGCGAGCATGACTTAAGCCCACGCCAGCGCCTTGTGGGTTATGGTAACCAAAATTATCAGGGCCACGATGATATTGAATCGCCGCCATATTAACTAACGTTTGCGAATCTATTGCTCGGTTCTTATCACTATGTATAACACCCGCGATTCCGCACATACACTAAATCTCCTCGGATTTAAGTTAAAATAATAGAATATTGCTTTAAAAAATACTAAACGACGTCAAGTACCCGCTCGGTCCGTTCAACCATACACGTCAGTAATGCCATGCGTAAAAACACCGCGCCACGTGCTTGAGAGAAATACCAGTTATGAGGGGTTTCATCCAAGTCGGTCGATAACTCATCGCCTCTTGCTAAAGGATGCAAAATAATGGCGTCGTCTTTTAGGGGTGAGTCTTTATCCAGTTTGAACTTAGTACCATGCTCTTCATACGAATCGCCAACCCACGCAATGGCGTTGATGTAAACCACATCCAACGTTGGCAAAACATCATCAAGGCTTCTGCTAACGGTTAAATTCAAACCTTTTGCTTCCAGTTTTTCGCGCTGACCAGGCGTAAAGATTTCGTCCTTTTCACTATCGTGAATCAGCACCACTTCCTCAAAAATATCAGGAAACAATGCAAACAGTTTTAACAAGCTACGTACAGTCCGCATAAAGCTCGGCACGCCGATAACACCAATCTTTATTTTGGTTCCGTTATTTTCTAGCAACTCTGGTTTCCACTTAAAAATGGTGTAGAGGTCAGCCATCGCCTGCGTGGGGTGTTCGCGGGTTCCATTTCCGGCATTAATAATTGGAATACGAAGTGTCGAGGTCATTTCTGTAACCGAGTCTTCGTTCGATTCGCGCAGCACAACACAGTCGCCATAATTATTAAACATCTCACCAACATCCGCTAAGGATTCACCCTTAGCGATCCCCGTTGTAGCCCGGTCAGTAATCGACATAATATCACCGCCTAAACGGTGCCAAGCACTTTCAAAAGACAAACGCGTTCTGGTGCTGGGTTCATAAAATGCGCTGATCAGAATTTTACCTTTAAGCGGATCATTAAAACGAAGCGGATTGCTTTCGTATTTACTGGCCAGTCGGAAGAGTTGCAGAATGGTATCTGCATCAAACTGCTCCGCAGAAACAATGTGTTGATTCGCCAGTACCTGTAGCTTATCGCCATCTTCTTGTATACGCTTCAAAAGCGCTTTGGGGTGTGCGTCGCCAAACACATCCGGTTTAACGCGCGAGAACTTCATGCTGCCATCAACCATTGGGTTCACCATAGTTCATCCTTCCACCAATCCTTGATCAATAAAATAATTAAAATCACTGGCGATAGGCACGTTACTGCCATGGCCGCCAGTACTAATGTTTCTAATACGTCTAGAGAAATGATCATTGCGGTTTCTCCATATTCTTCAAGCGCTGCCAGTCAAAGTTATCGTTTTTGACCATCAGCCCAATCATACAAATCACAAAGGATACGATACAACTAAAGAGTGCGGCCACATAAAAGCCTATCGTGTGGAAGCCAATCAGTCCGCATGTGGTACCAAGGACTAAAGCAGCCGTCACAAAGTCTCCTGACAAGCGACGCTGATAAAGACCTAATACAATCGGCCAAATTGTGCTTGCGACAAAAGCGCCCGTAAAGTTCAGTAACGCACCTAATGTTGCTATTTTAGGTAAACAAATTAACCAAGTTACAAACCCAAGTCCCAAAATAACTAACTTACTTATTTTGTGCAGTTTTTCTTTGCTGGCTTTCTTATCGATTAACCCGTTATAAATATCACGAGTCACCAGATCACTGGTTGCAGCCAATAACGAATCCAGACTCGACGCCAAAGCCGAGAACACTACGATAAATACAAAAATCGCACCGATATCACCAAGTAAGTTGGCGGCGACTAACGGCCCCACCATGTCGCTTGAATCGGGGTACAGCCCTAAAACCGGTGCCGATAGTGCAATAAATCCTGTCACGATAGGAATCGGCAACCATAAAAGGCCAGACATTAAATAAGCTTTTTTACCTATACCAGGCCTAAACGCCAATGCTCGTGACCACCACACATTGGAGTGAAATATTTCCCCGATCCCAAAGAAAATGTTATTGAAGAGGAACATCATTGCAGCTGGAAATAGCAGGCTTAATAATTCAGGATGGTTGGTTTTATTAAACTCATGAACCTTCTCTAAGCCCACATTTTGATAACACACGAAACCGATAATCAGGACACCAACAATGATGATAATTGTCTGTACATAATCGGTGGCGATAACTGCTTTAAGGCCTCCTAGCAAGGTGTAGCCGACACAAATAACCAGTATAACCGTCATGCCAACGTGGTAACTTAATCCACTGAGGGTATCGAGTAGGACACCACCAGCCATACCAAGACTGACGAGCCAGCCCATGGCATAACAGAACGAGACCACTAAAAAAGCAATCCAAGCAGCTTTGCCGTAACGCACCCGAATAAAGTCACCGCAGGTATAACCCTTTGGCATCAGTTCCTTAATGCGCTTCGCCATTGGCGCGAACAAAATAAGTCCAAGCGCCGCCAACGAGTAACCCACCATGCCCCAGATGCCTAACTCGTAGGTTAGCTGTGGTGCAACTAAGGTCGTATTACTGGTGATCCAAGTAGCCATCGCTGTAGCGCCAGCAAATGCCAAGCCGACATTTCGTCCAGCCAGCATAAAGTCATCAAGTGATTTATTTTTTCGACCTAACCACCAGCCGAAAAAGATCCACACAACACCAAAGACAACTAACAGTACCAGTGCTGTGGTTATTGAGATTGGATTATAGCCCATAGTTATGCTTCTTCTTTATGACGAAAAACTTTAACCACCATATAGCCAATAAGAATTAAGAATAATGTGGCTCCCGAAATAAAAATCACCCAAACTTTAAACATGGAGTGATGCTCGACCTTTACCGAAACGATATTACTTACTGGCTGGTCGTCAGCATTAAAGAGCTGCGCGTAGTAAACGCCATTAGAAAAGCCGGTGAGGCTAATAGCCCGCTGAGTCGAGTGAATTCTTATGGTGTGGCTAACTTGAGAAAAAGATTGTTCCGAGGAGAGTTTAAGTTGTGTCGCAGAATGGTGCTCATCATCAACCAAGACATCTTTGATTGCTGAAGATTGATCTCCCCTATCACCCTCAGAAACCTGATGCTCTGAAGTGGTCGAGTCATCCTCCGACACTGGCCAAATTAAATTAAAATGCCCAGCAGGGATCACCTCATCCTTGCCTTCTTTAAGTTGCAAATCCAATGAACACTGCTGTCCCTTGCATTCGCTGCCTATTGCCCCGCTACTAACCATCAGCAGGAACAGGAAGACCGATACTATGTATTTGGTCATAACCTAAGGTTGCTGTCTCTGCGAAAGACAATCAACCTTAGCAAAGCTTTGAAATCAAAGCAAACAAGTGGTTATAATTTAGTCAAGACTTACATTAACTAAGGAAGTCATTATCACTTCAATCAATATTGAGCGTATCGAGAACGATTTATATGAACTGTCTAAGTTTGGTTTTAACGAAAAAGACAAAGGTATCTACCGACAAGGTTTAACGGAGGTTGATATGCAAGCCCGTCAATGGATGATGGATAAATTCAAAAGCTACGGCCTGACCACACACATGGATGGTGCGGGTAACGTCTGTGGACGCTTAGGCGATCCAGATGAGCCAGCTATTTTAATCGGTTCTCACCTCGACTCAGTTCCAGCCGGAGGCATGTTTGATGGAACACTTGGAGTGATAGCAGGACTTGAGTGTATTCGAGTCATCCAAGAAAACGATATAGAGATTAATTGTCCTATTGAAATTATTGGCACCAGTGAAGAGGAAGGCCGGTTTGGTGGCATGCTGGGTGCGCAGGCATTGAGCGGTCATTTAACACTCGACTGGCTCGAGTCCGCGCGCGATCCCAAGGGAGAATATCTAAAAGATGCGCTTAAAAATTGCGGCCTCGATATTCATGACACGCTGCGTGCACGTCGCGATCCATCCAGCATGAAAGCGTTTCTTGAGCTGCATATTGAGCAAGGTCCAGTGTTAGAAAACTCACACAAATGTATTGGTGTGGTTGATGGCATTTCTGGCGTGTTTAAGTGGTTAGTTAAGCTTAAAGGCAAAGCCGATCACGCTGGTACCGCACCCATGGATATGCGCAGTGATGCCTTTATGGGGCTCGCTGATTTCGCTCATGAAATTCATCGCATCATTGACGAAGAAGGTACTGACAAGAGTCGCCTTACCATTGGTCGAGTCGATCTTAAACCTGGCTATGCTCATACCATTCCAGGCGAAGCTCACTTTACCATTGTCGGTCGTGATATGCAGGAAGACGTTATGCACCAGCTAGCAAATAGCTGCCGAAAAGTGCTTTCTTCCATTGCTCGAAAACACAAACTCTATTTCGAGTACGAACAAATGAGTTGGCTTGAACCTAAATACTTCAGTCCTGAAGTCGTGGACTTAATTGAAGAAGAAGTTCAGAAGTTAGATTATTCCTACATGAAGATGCCAAGCGGCGCCGGACATGATATTCAATTCTTTACTGAACTGACTCCGACCGGCTTAATCTTTATTCCGAGTGTCGGTGGCGTGAGTCACGCCCCAGACGAATGGTCACACTGGCAAGACGTCGAAAAAGGGACCCAAGTTCTACTCAACACCTTGCTCAGATTGGCACAATAAACGTTAATTTACACAACCATAAAAATAGGGGCTCGAAAGCCCCTATTTTTTATCTATAAGCAAGATTTAAGGTTAACTTAAATTATGCAGCTTGGTCTTTATCGTCAGACCGATGTTCAATGGTCGTTTTGTTACCATGGCCGATGGAAATCTTTTTAGGTTTCATCGCCTCTGGAATTTCTTTGACCAAATTAATGGTCAATAAACCATTGTTCATCGTAGCGTCTGTAACCTCAACATAATCGGCTAGGTTAAACTTACGCTCAAAGGCACGATAAGCGATCCCTTGATGCAAAAAATTACGTTCTTTATCGCCGTCGGCCTTACGACCGCGGACGGTTAAAACGCCTTTTTCGGTTTGGATATCTAGCTCATCCTGCTCGAAACCAGCTACCGCAATCGTGATTGCGTACTGATTTTCGTCAATAATTTCGATGTCATAAGGTGGGTAACCACCTGTGCTTTGTTCACCACGTAACGTGCTATCCAAGAGCGACGCTAAACGGTCGAAACCCACACTACTACGGTATAAGGGTGACAGATCGATTCTGTTCATAAGGTATATCCTCCAATAGAAGCAATATAAAGTTAATATTTCATTGTTAAAACACAGCGTTAATCTCTCAGAGACTTAACGCTCACAATAGATATAGGAACGAATCACTTTTTTTCAAGGCTTATTGTTTTCATAATTTTTTGCTCATAAAAAAAGCCACCCGAAGGTGGCCTTTTCATTCACTACAACAAAACTACTTACCAATATGCTCTTCTAAGAAGTCAAAGATCAACTCAAAAGACTCAATACGGTACTCAACTTTTTGGAAGCCATGACCGTCTTCTTTGTAGTAAGTTTGAACTTCTTTACCAGCTTTCTTCAAAGCCTCTTCCATCACATAAGCATTCTCAATCGGTACACGAACATCGTCTTCACCATGAATCAAGAATACAGGCACCTTAACTTTATCTGCATGGAAAGCAGGAGAACGCTCTTCAAGAACTTTTGAGTCAGAAGAACCAAAAGATTGTCTTAAGTAGCTATTCTTATACTCTTCGCTTGCATTACGGAATGAGTCAGCTTTATCCCATTGCAATTCAGCATCATACAAACCGGCCTCAGGAATAACGCACTGGTATAAATCAGGATGTCTCACTGCAGCCTGCATCGATGCGTAACCGCCATAACTGATACCATGCATACAAACACGATCTTTGTCGGCATAGCCTTGTTTAATCGCCCACAGGGTAGCATCAGCTAGGTCGTCCTGCATTTTAGTTCCCCACTCGCCATATCCAGCTTCTTGGAAGTCTTGACCATACAGACCTGACCCCCTGTAATTTAACTGGATGACCAAATAGCCTCGGTTCGCCATCAGTTGTGCACGCCAATCAAAGCCCCACCGATCCGCTACGCCATAAGGTCCACCATGGGGGAAAATCACCAGTGGTAAGTTTTTCAACTCTTTGCCATTAGGTATCGTCATTTGACCATACATTTTCAACCCATCTCTAGCTTTCATTGCAAACGGCTCTACAACCGCCATTTGCTCAGGCTTGATGTGTGGCATCGAGCTGGCAATATACTTTGCTTTATTGGTTTCACGGTTAAATAAATAGAAGTCACCAGGATTTTTATCACTAGAGACGTTAACCACCGTGAGTTTTCCGTCAGCGCTGTAATTGCTCATATCGATCTTAGAGCCATTAAAACTTGCTCTCAGCGATTTATGAAACTGAACTTCCTTTGCAACAGAATCATTTTGCAAATAGAAATAACTTGGGTACCCCGGTTCATAATATGCACCAATAACCTCTCCATCAGCACCATAAATACCTCCCAACACATCAACATCCGCGTGTCTAAATAACAGTTTAATCTCTCTAGTTTCTGTATCTAAGACAAACAACCCTCTAACACCGTCGTAATCAAGGTCATGATTAGAGGTAAAGTAGAACTTATCATTATCTTTGTTAAAGCCCACGGCAGCTACTGATGGAAAGTCTTCTCGCTTTCTCGGTAAAATTAAGGTTTCCCAGTCGCCATGTTTATTTTTAATATGCAATCGCTGAATATCATCAGTTGTATCATCCTCATCAACGGGATCAAACTCGACAGCAATCCTAGGCACATCGTTTAAATCAACGTCAATCGAGCGAATCATACCGTCTTCACCCTCAGGTCGAGGAGAGTCAGTGTTGTAATACATATTTCCGTTATAAACATCCATCCGGTGTAACTTTACATCACTATCCTGCCAATGATATTTACCCAGTAGGATTTTATCCGAATCATTTTCTAGCCTAGAAATAGGACGTATGCCAGAGCGTTGATAATCCCATAGAAGCACACGGTCTGTGCCATCAATATTGCCAGCCACCAACTCAGGATATTGTCTAGCACCATCTAGCCAACCCGTAATTTTTCTCTGTAACATCACGATTCTTTCGTCATTAACCCAGAAGAACATTGTGACTTCGCGGTCCTCACCAGCCTCAAAAGAAATCTTTATTTCCTTATTTTCGAGGTCCATAACGGCCAGCTTTACCTGATTTCCGTCCTCATAGGTAAAAGCTACATGCTTACCATCGGGAGAAATTCTGGTTTCTTTAAACTGAGACTTTTTCGCAAAGTCTTCAATAGGTATATTTTTGGATTGCGAGACAGTGACGAATAGCAAGCCAAAGAGGAATACGATTGCGCTTTTCATTTTAAGTCCTTGTTTTTACGTAAAATTAAATTTTCGAGGTGATTTTATAGGTTATGCCACTATATTTTTAGTGTTTTTTTGTAACGAGTTTCTTTAACAATAACCCCACAGCAAAGTAACCGAAGGTCGCTGTAATGTGGGTCGCCGAGCCCAAGCCGACATCACAAGCCATCCGCATGGCCCTGTCAGAGTCAGGTTTTTGCTGAGTCATGGTGCCATCTGGCAAGGGGTAAGACAACTGCTCTGTGGAGTAGACGCAGGGAATCTGGTACTTGCGTCTCAAATTGCTCGAAAAGCCATAGTCATAGCGCAGGATTGACCGCGTTTTGGCTAAGAGAGGGTCATTATGGGTTCGGGTAATATCCGCGACGGTGATTTGCTGTGGGTCAATCTGCCCTCCGGCACCACCAATACAAACCATGGGAATTTTATTCCGCTTACAATGGCGTATTAATGCTGCCTTGCTGCGAGCGCTATCAATCGCATCCACCACATAATCAAACTCAGTACCTATTAGCTCGCGAGTATTCTCAGGCTTCAGTAAATCCTCAACCACCGTCACTTCACACTCAGGATTAATATCTGCAATACGCTCAACCAAGACGTCGCATTTCCCCTGACCGATAGTACTGTCGAGAGCAACCAGCTGCCGATTGATGTTGCTTTCACTCACTTCGTCCGGATCAATCATGGTGATTTTGCCAATACCCGAACGAGCCAACGCTTCCGCGACCCATGAGCCGACGCCACCAACACCAACCACACAGATGTGTGATTGTTTAAATTTATCTAGCCCAGCCTGACCATAGAGGCGAGCAATACCACCGAAACGAGTATCCAAAACGAAGAGTCATTGATTGAAATTGTCACAATTATAACAATTCATTCGTTATATCGTTAGGACTGATAACGAGTTAGGTATTTTTTAGCACAAAAAAACTATAAAATGATGGCAACCATAACACTGAGGAATGCATATGAAACTATCAAAAATAATCACAGCCACAACCTTGCTCGCGGCTTCTAGCGCAGCAAGCGCTGATTTTTTAGGTATCTACGTTGGAGCTGAGCGCTGGAATTATGACATAGACGGTTATATTAGCTCAGGCAGTGACAGAGTTGATCTGAATCAAGACCTTGGCCTTCAAGATGACGACGATAATGTGTATTACCTAGCGTTTGAGCATCCCGTTCCTTTTTTGCCTAATGTCAAAATCCAACAAAATAACTTAGAAGGAAGCGCCATTGGCACAGCGTCACAGACCTTCAACTTTGATGGCGTTACTTTCGTAGAGGGCAGCGAGCTGACTTCAAGCTATGATTTATCACACATCGACTATACGCTTTACTATGAACTGTTAGATAACTGGGTCAACCTAGACTTAGGTCTTACCGGCAAGGACTTCGATGGCTTTACTGAAATTAATTACACAGCAACTACAGGCATCGTTGGTAGTAGCGTAGAACTTAAAGGCACCATTCCAACAATCTACGGTAAAGCTCAGTTTGACTTACCTTTCACCGGCTTGAAAACGGGTGCCATTGTTAACATCGGCGAAAAGTCAGGTGATAAACTGTCAGATATCAAAGCTTATATTGCTTATGAAGGCGAAAGCGGCTTTGGCGTCGAACTAGGTTATCGTACTTTTGATTTTGAGTTTGATGACTTCGACTCACTATCAAGCGATGTCAAAATTGATGGTGTGTACGCAGGCTTTACTCTTCACCTGTAAAACCCAGCATACAATCTCCATCATTACAAAGGCGCTTTTTAGCGCCTTTGTTGTTTATTTAGGATTCGCTCTCGATAGAGTAAGGCTAAGATCAACAGCAGTGCCGGAATGCCTAATGAGGCTGCATAGGTGAAAAACATGGGGTAGCCCCAGTTATCGATATTGACGCCGCTATAACCACCCAAGATTTTTCCGGTTAGCGTCATTAGCGAGGTGTACAAAGCAAATTGAGTAGCTGTGAACTCTTGATTAATCAAGGTCGCAAAATAAGCCATTAAAACTCCCATCGAAAAACCACCCGCCATATTATCGGCACTGATAACCGCTATCAGAAAACCAACATCCTTCGGCTGAGTCGCCATATAAGCAAACAAAAGATTGGTCAGGATCACCAGAATAATGCCCCATAACAGGCACCAAAGTATGTTCACTTTATTAACAACGTAACCACCAATAAAGGCACCTAAAATGGTCATGATCACGCCATATATTTTCGAGTAATCAGCAATTTCATCTTTGGTGAACCCCATATCATCGTAGAACACATTGGTCATAACACCGAGAACAATGTCGCTTACTCTAAATGACAGAATAAATGCGATGATGACCAAGCCCCACCATTTATAACGTTGGAAAAAATCGACGAAAGGCGAAAGGATCGCTTTTACAAAGTATTGGAACGCAGGAAGCGACTCAATTTTCTGCTTTAGCTCAGCTCTTCTGCTGGCTAATGGGCCTAGTACTTTTGCCGAAATATCTTGCTCAAGTTGAGTTTTCCCTAGCTCCACCTTTTTATGAGGCGGCTCTGGTGATAACAAGCCACCTAAAATTCCCACCCCCATACAAACAGCCATGATCTGGTAGCTAATCTCCCAGTCAAAACTCGCCGCGAGCTTTAATGCACCAGCACCCGCAACGATCATTCCTATTCGATAACCCATGATGTAAGTTGCAGCAGCGGCGCCTTGCTTCTTATCGTCATTAGACTCCACTCGAAAGGCATCAATGACAATATCTTGGGTGGCCGATAAAAAAGCAGTGATTAGGGCAAAAATCACCAATCGCTGCGTGTCCGTTCCTGCATCGGTTTGCGAAATCATGTACAAGCCGATGGCTATGCCGACCTGAGCAAATAGCAACCAACTTTTCCGTTTGCCAAGCAGTCTGCTTAGTAGGGGCAACTTAAGGTTATCGACGATGGGCGACCAAAAAACTTTGATCGAATAAGCCAGTCCGATCCAAGAGGCAAAGCCGATCTCACTCCTAGAGATACCGGCATCTTTGAGCAATAGCGATAAAGTTCCGAGCACGAGCAGTAACGGAAGTCCCGCTGAAAAACCCAAAAATAACATTCTGAATACTTCAGGCTGGAAGTAGACAAAGTTAGTAATACTTTGGGGGAGTTTTATTCTTTTCAAAATCACTATAAGATATTTCTCAATTCATTAATTATGGTTGTGCATGATTTCAATACTTGGTGCTGGCGCCATAGGCCAACTACTAGCCCATAAACTAACCGAAGCGTCTATCGATTGCCAGCTAATTGTCAGAGCCGGTACTCAGTATCGCTCGGAATGGTTGATGATCCAGCAAGAGCAACAAACTTACCATGAAATCCCCACAATAACGGCTCAAGATTGTGATGAATTAGGGCAAGTTTGGGTCTGCGTGAAGGCCAACCAGTTAGAAGGTGCGCTAAAAAGCGTGAGCCACGCCATACAAGACACGACCAAGGTGGTGTTTTTTCAGAATGGTATGGGCCATGACAAAGTCGCTGCCAAGTATTTGCAGCCTGCTCAAATGTACTTCGCCAGCAATACCCATGGCGCTTTCAAGAAAGCCGCTCAGTCGGTGGTTTATGCTGGAGTTGGGCAAGTTTCATTCGGTCATCTTGAGCTATCTCAACAGCCTGACTTCCTTGACCCCGAGACGCTGAATGCTGTGAATGGCTCTTGGCATGAGCACATTCAAACCGTGTTATGGCAAAAGCTTTTTATCAATGCAGTCGTTAACCCCTTAACGGCTATTTACCAATGCCGGAATGGTGAGTTGCTTGACGCCGACAAAAAAAGTAACGTTCTGTCGCTCATAGCTGAAAATCAGCGTTTTGCAAACACACTAAAACTGGGCATCAGTGATCATCTTAAAGACGCTACCTTGGC
The DNA here is from genome assembly GCF_039541235.1 of Kangiella marina. Lineage (NCBI taxonomy): Bacteria > Pseudomonadati > Pseudomonadota > Gammaproteobacteria > Kangiellales > Kangiellaceae > Kangiella > Kangiella marina. The sequence goes on from NZ_BAABFV010000001.1 coordinate 840,564, forward strand.
TGTGATTGAAGCAACCGCAAAGAACCAGTCATCCATGTTGCAGGACGTTCTCAACCAGAAAACCACTGAAATTAACGCGATCAATGGTTATTTACTGGATCAAGCAGCCAAGCATCAGTTTCCAACACCGCATAACTGGCGATTGTGGAGCGACTTTCACATTGCTCACCCGCCCTTAAAATCCATTGCCGATGACAAGGCCAAGCAGCTGGATGCATTGAGTTATCAGGTCACTCAGCAACACGGCACCGAACCGCCATTTTCCGGCAGTTATAACCTGCATCAGGAACAAGGTACCTACCACTGCGTATGTTGTGACTCGCCTTTATTCAAAGATACCTCAAAATTTGATGCCGGTTGCGGCTGGCCTAGCTTTGATCAGGCAAAAGATAACAAGTCTATAGCCTATAAGATCGATACCAGTCACGGTATGACTCGTACCGAAATTCTTTGCGCCCAATGCGGCTCACACCTAGGCCATGTTTTTGATGATGGTCCTACCGAAACGGGCCAACGCTTTTGTGTCAACTCCGTCAGCTTACAATTCGAACAGGAATAATCATGAAGTTTATCGCCACGATATTAATCGCTCCCCTCAGCCTTGCTTTAACAGCGTGTAAGACGACCACGCCTACGCAGGAGACCAATCATAAGCCCAGTCGGTTTGAGCAACACTTGGACGCTGAAGGGCCACTGACTGCTGATCAACTTCAAAGTCGCTACCCGATTTTTGCGGTAAAAAGAAACCACGACATTAATGCCAATGCGTTAGCAGCATTGAATGAAGTCACCACGCCAACTCAGATCATCGCATTTTTCGGAACTTGGTGTCATGACAGTCAGCGGGAGATTCCGAATTTACTTAAGCTCAAAGAACAGCTTAACAACCCCAACATCCAATTACAGCTAATCGCCTTAGATAGAACCAAGTCTGATAAGCAGGGGTTGGCAAAAAAAGCTCAAGTACAATACACACCGACTATTATCGTGTATCAGAATCAAGTGGAGTTAGGGCGTATCGTTGAAACAACTTCTCAACCGATTGAGTTAGAGCTACTGAATATTATCCGTAAGAATTAATCAGAAATGATTAATCAAGCAAGACATTTTCAAATGAGGCGCCACTTCTGACCCAAGGCGACAAATCGAGCTGGCGCTCTTCCAGCGCCGTGGCAAACTGTTCGGCATCAGACTTTTGGGAAAACCCAGTAACCGCGACCGTGAAGTATAAATTCCCTCTGACTTGAGTCTGGTATACCGCTGCTCGCTCAACCTGCTCAGCCAAGTCGTTTGCTGCAGTCGCTGTACTGTAAGCCGCTAACTGCACGACCCAAGTTGACATCGCCTCAACAGGTTTAACCTGACTGCTTACTTCGACACTGGTGGTTGGAGCAGGCTCAGACGCCACGTTCTTCTGAGTCTCTGGCTGCCGAGTCTCTGGTCGTTCAGTCTCCGTAACCACTGTGGGTGATTGAAACTCTTTGCCTTGCTGTTCATCAGCAACAACCGGGGCTAATTCTTCGGACGTGACCTGAAGCGTTGGATCCGTCGTTTTATCTGAGGGGGGCGTAGCTGCTTCTAATAAGGTCTGTTCACGCTTAGCTAATAAATCGTACTCATGCTTGGATTCTTGACAGTTCCACTCTTCCTGCCCTTTTGGGGTACAGAACCAAGGGCCTTCCTCACCTTTTACAACCGTGACACCTGACGTGTTCGAGCAACCAAGCAGGCTAGTGGATACAAGGCCAAAAGCCGACAAGCTGAGGGTCACCATTCTGGAGTTGGACATAGTTTTTCCGTTAAGTGCTTTTCCGTTAATAGACTCAATAAACAACTTATTGATTTATTTAACAATATTACTTAACTAAATCTTCTTCAAGTGATTTCTTCTGGCGGTAAAGGTTGAGGTGTTCTTGATAGTACTCAAGCAAATGCTCCGAGCAATGTTCACACTGAGACGGTTCGGCCAGTGCCAAGACTCGCTCTTGAGTCTCTACCGCTTTACCAAAGTCCCCCTGAGCGGCATAGGCTGCGGCTAAGGTATCTAAATAACCATGGCTCTTAGGGTATTTTGCCGTCACTTTTTTCGCTAACTCGATCGCTCCTTCAGGATCGAATAGGTCGCTGTCTCTGGCCAATGCTTTGATCCAGGCTAAATTATTCATCGCTCTGTGGTTACCTTGATCCACAGCAAGCTGATACCAATAAGCGGCTTCATTGGGGCTGTTCTTTTGCCCGGCATAGCCGAAGAGAAACACATTCCCCATCCAATACTGGGCAACATCATCACCAGCCTCAGCGAATGTCTGCATCTTTTTAACGGCTTTACCGGCTGACCGCTCATCGACCTCTTTGGATAATAAGGCGCCCACCGTTTGGTGGAACACGGCTTTTTTATAACCCTCTGCCGCAGAGCGCTCAATCCATTGATGCCCTGCTTCAGCCTTACCGCTCTCAAGGAACATTTTTCCCAAGTAGTACTGCGACTCGCCATGATCATTGTCGGCCGCAACTTTGCAGTGCTTCATGGCGACTTGGTAGTTACCCGTTTTGAAATGCGTGTGACACAAGTTAGCGTGCTGATCGTCTTCACCACAAGCACTCAGCATGGCTAAGCATACGCTCGCTATGACGGCAACCTTCGCGGCAGTGGTCTTGTAGAGGTTAAAAATCATGGGGATTTATTAAAATTCACGCTATAGATACCTTTATTATGGTAAAACAATCGGTAAAATGCACCATAATTTCATAAATATAGAGGAAAACATGTCTGAACATAGCAAAAAACATGCAGAGCCGTTGAACCAAGAAGCCTTAGATACCTTGTTCAATGATGCACGCACCTATAACGATTTTGAAGATACAGACGTCTCTGATGAGCTTCTTCATAAACTTCATGATTTAGTCGTGATGGGCCCAACTTCAGCAAATTGTCTTCCGATGCGTGTCGTTTTTGTTAAAAGCGACGAAGCAAAAGCCAAATTAAAAGACTGCCTAATGGACGGTAACGTCGATAAAACCATGGCGGCGCCAGTCTGCGCGATCATTGGCATGGACATGGAGTTTTATGAGCACTTGCCGAAGCTATTCCCTCATACCGACGCTAAGAGCTGGTTTGTTGGCAATGACAAATTCATCGAGTCAACGGCATTCCGTAACAGTTCACTGCAAGGCGGTTACTTCATCATGGCCGCTCGTGCGCTAGGTTTGGATTGCGGCCCTATGTCTGGCTTTAGCCCGAAGAAAATTAACGAAGCCTTTTTCGATGGTACGAAAACCAAAGTTAACTTCTTATGCAACCTAGGCTACGGCACTAAGAAAGACTTATTCCCACGCAGTCCGCGTTTTGACTTTGATGATATAAATACCATCATTTAAGGAACTACCAATGGATAATAATAACGAGTTTATTCACGAGGACGAACAAAAGGCGAATGACGTAGAGCCAGCACAAAGCCAAACAGTGTCGCCACTGCGTGGCTTTTTCTGGTTGGAGCGAAGCCTCAGTGATATCTATGCGCCAAATTTTAAGAGCTGGTTTGTTGCAGCACTGATTTACTCCGCGATTACAGGCATTATTCCAGCGTTAGTACCTGCGACCGCTCTTATTATTGCGATCGCTAACCCACTTCTTGTCGCGGGCTTATTGATTGGTGCGCATAATGTCTACAAGCAACAAGGCGATATTAAGCCGCTACAAATGTTTGAAGCCTTCAAGCACAAAAACATTGCTCAGCTGGTTATTTATACGGTGGCCGCAATTGCTTTAGGTCTCGGCATTATCTTTATTCTAATGTCGATAGTAGGCATGGAGGTTTTAAGTGGTATTGACGCTGCTCGAATAGAGTCCGGTGATGAGGCCTATTTTACGTCGGTATTAAAGACCATCTCACCGGCTATCCCATGGGCAGCGTTACTGATTATCCTGTTCTCGCTAGCAACTTGGTTTGCGGTTAGTTTGATTTTATTTAGTGACCAAAAAGCCGTTCCGGCCATTGGTAATAGTTTTGTCGGCGGTTTAAAGAACTTCTTCGCAGTCTTGGTATTTATCATTGTATTAATTGTCTGCGGTTTCGTTCTAATATTAATTTCATCACTGGTATTAGCCATGTTTGGTAGCTTACTGGAAAACCCTTTTGTGGATGTCCTTTTCAATGTGTTAATTAACGCACTGGCACTACCGATATTTATTGGCGTAACTTATATTGCTTATCGTGAAATATTCTTAGGTGACATTACTAAGTCAGACAAAAGCCTGTAAGTTTGCAGTGACGAAAAAAAAAGAGGAGCCGAGGCTCCTCTTTTTTTATAAGCACTTTTCATTAATCTTTTAAATGTTCTTCAAACAAATAATAAATACGTTTGTATTCATCCAGCCAGCTTGATGGCTCTTTAAAACCGTGCGGCTCAATCGGATAAATCGCAGTCTCAAAGTACTCGGTCTTTTCTAACTCAATTAAACGCTGCACTAAACGGACCGTATCTTTAAAGAACACATTGTCATCGACCATGCCGTGAGCAATTAACAACGGCTTATTCAAGCCTTCCGCAAATTCAATCGGCGAGCTGCGCTCATACGCAACAGGGTCAACCTCTGGTGTGTTCAAAATATTCGACGTATAAGGGTGGTTATAGTGTACCCAATCAGTCACAGGACGCAGTGAAGCACCTGCTGCAAACTCGTCTGGAGCAGTAAATAACCCCATAAAGGTTAGGAATCCACCGTAAGAACCACCATAAATACCCACATTTTGACGATCGATATTTGCGTTAGCTTCCATCCAATTAGCACCGTCAATTAAATCCACCACTTCCGGCGTTCCCATTTTACGGTAAATAGCGGTTCTCCAGTCGCGGCCATAACCTGCCGAGCCACGATAGTCGATATCCAATACCACATAGCCTTGCTGGTTTAAGAAGGTATGGAACATAAATTCACGGAAGTAACCTGACCAGCCTTGGTGAGCATTTTGTAAATACCCAGCACCATGAATAAAAATCACTGCAGGGTATTTGTCGGCACGCTCGGCATCAAAACCTTTCGGTTTATACAAGCGTGCATAAATAGGTTGATCCACTTCACGCGAAGGAATTTCAACATACTCAGGCTTAGACCAAGGTACCGATTGAAACTTTTCTGATACCGTAAAAGTCAATTGCTTAGCATTACCGCCAGCTGCCGGAACGAGATACAACTCAGGCGGCGTTAGCGCTTCGGAGTGGCTGATGATCAACTGCTCACCTTTTGGCGATAACACATAATCGTTTTTACCGCCTAGATTGGTTACAGCTTGCGAGTCGCCGCCCGAAGCTTTGACGCGATACACTTCGTAAATACCAGGGTGCTTTTTGTTAGCTCGGTAGTACAAGTAGTCACTGTTAGGATCTTTGCTGACGCTATCCACCACATAACGACCTTTGGTTAACGCATCAGGACGATCACCCAACTCTTTAGTATAAAGATGACTGTAACCGGTAGTTTCTGCGGTGAAGTAAATTGTATCGTTGTTTACCCAACCAAAATCGTTGAAGTTCCAATCATTCACCCAAGCCGTATCACGCAAATGATGCTCTGTGTCTAATTCTTTATCTTCAGTATCGACACTCACCAACCAGCGATCTTTGTTGTCATCGGAGTACAACATAATCAACGCCGAATCACCTTTCGCGTTCCACTCAATACCGCCATTAGCGATCCAATCAAACACCGCAACACCGCGCGGTTTTTTATCGGCTTTATACTTTTCACCATTTCGCTTGGCTGTCGCGCGCTTGATATCTGCTAATGGATCATCATCCAGCTCAGGCAAGTCATCGTACTTCAACTCTGTTTTTTCTCCGCTGACTAAGTCCAGCAAGTACAAGGTTTCGTTACGCGGCGTATAAGTGCCAACTAAAGGACGAACCTCTTCGTTCTTAACGTAACCATCTTCGGTCACGAAGCGAGGCATGTTGTCGTTCTTGCCTTTTTTATCCGACTTCTCATAAGTTCCGACAACTACAAACTGACCATTCGGCGATAAGCTTAAGGTATGAATGTCTTTTTCGCCTAGGTACCAAGGTTCGCTTACGGCTCTTGGACTACTTGCATCAATGTCTTTCTGACGTTGCTTATTGTAATCACGCTCCTCTTGCTGGCTGCGGATATAATCGAAATAACGAGTTTGCTGCTTTTCTAAGTAGCCCGTATCTTTTTCTTTATTCGGGTCATCTTTTAAGCGGATATCCACCAGCTGTGATACTAAGCCTGATGATAGCTCAATGGTGTAAAAAGAGTTCTCATTACGATAAGCCACGGTATCGTTTCCGAGAAACTGAGGACTGCCCTCATTAGCATGCGTTTTCGTTAACTGGCGGACTTCACCTGAATCCAAATACTTAACGTATAAGTCACCACGAAGGTTATAAGCTTTAACTTTTTTATTAGGGCTAATATCACCACCACGGCTGTCCACTTCGAACAACTCATCATCGGTGACCGCCTGCAAGTCATTCGCGTCCACATCCAAGCGCCAAAGTTTACGCTCGTTATGACCTTTAACTTTTTGTTGGTAATAAATCGATTGACCATCGTCTGACCAGTAAGGTGACTCTGGTGCGTTGCCGATCCAATCTGGATCCGCCATAACTTGCTCAAGGGTCAGTGCCGTTTTGACTGTCTCTTTAGCGTTGACATTAGCGGTAAAAGATACCGCCGCAGCCACACCTGCCGCCACAACCCATGATTGAATTGATTGTTTTATGACCACTTAACTACTCCACTGATAAGATTTTTACTTAGCTTACCCCCCTCGCTAGCACAGTCAAGTGATGCCGGACACAACCTACCAGTAGCGGTTGAACTGATCGGATTAGCCCTGCCTTTTTACCGCCATAGCATTGAGATTCGTTGAAGCCATGGGTAATATGAGCCCACTAATCACATAAAAGGTAGCATCATGAAAAAAACAACCTTGAGTTTATCGATTGCTGCGCTATTGTTGACGGCCTGTGGGGATAACGAATCAGCTTCTAACAATGAAGCCGCCCAAGCCGCCGAGAAAGCACCAGCAAAGATGGAGCAGTCTACACAAGAAGCCGAGCAACTTGCTGGCAAGCATCAAAATAACTTCCTTACGGCTTACGACAATATTGATTTAACCCAATATAAAGAGCGCGTTAAAACTTTATCAAGCGATGAGTTTGAAGGTCGAGCTCCAGATACCGATGGCGGCCGTAAAACATCTGAGTACCTTAAAGAACAGTTCAAAGCCATTGGTGCTGAACCGGGTAACGGCGACAGCTATTTCCAACAAGTGCCGCTTATCAGCATCGAAGCCGACGCTAACATGCAGCTTCAACTGGGCGATGCCACCCTTGAATACAGCAAAGATTTCGTAGCAGGTACGTCGCAAACGGTTGAATCTATCAGCCTTAAAGATTCTGACTTAGTTTATGTTGGATACGGTGTTGTTGCTCCAGAATATGACTGGAACGACTACGAAGGCATCGATATGGAAGGCAAAACGGCGGTGATCTTGATCAATGATCCTGGTTTCGCGCAACCTGATGCAGGAGTCTTCCAGGGCAAAGCCATGACCTACTATGGCCGCTGGACCTATAAGTACGAAGAAGCAGCTCGCCAAGGTGCTGCAGGTGCTATTATTATTCACGAAACAGCACCGGCCTCTTACGGTTGGAATGTGGTTTCAAGCAGCTGGTCAGGCCCACAATACCACTTACCGAGCACCGGCGATGTACCGAAGCTGGATGCTGAAATGTGGATTACGCTGGATCAAGCACACAATCTGTTTAGACAATCAGGACTAGACTTAGCAAAGCTACAACAAGATGCCTTGAGTAAAAACTTCAAGCCGGTACCGCTTGATAGCAAAGCATCTGTTGACATCAAAAACACCATTAAAGAGTCGCAGTCTGCCAACGTTATCGCGACCATTCCTGGCAAAAAACGTCCAGATGAACACGTCGTTTACATGGCACACTGGGATCACTTAGGTTCTCGCGAAGGTATGGAAGGTGACCACGTTTATAATGGCGCCATCGATAACGCAACCGGTACTGCTGGCATCATCAGTATCGCGCAAGCATTCAAACAGCTTCCTGAAGCTCCTGATCGTAGCGTGACCTTTGTTGCCGTAGCCGCAGAAGAGCAAGGCCTGTTAGGCTCAAAATACTTCGCAGCCAACCCTATCGTGCCACTAAACAAAATTGTGGGCGCTTTCAATATCGACAGCATGAACGTTAGCGGTCGTATGAAAGACTTTACGGTTGTTGGCTATCCGAAATCAGAAGTTGAGTTGTACGTCGAACAAGCTGCAAAGCGTCAAGGCCGTGAGTTACGCCCTGAAAGCGCACCAGAGCGTGGCGGTTACTACCGCTCTGACCACTTCAGCTTAGCTAAATTTGGTGTTCCTGCTGTTTATGGCGGCGGCGGTACCGAGCTTCGTGATGATGCTGATAAAGAAGCCGCTGAAAAGTGGAGCAAAATGCGTGGCGAGTGTTATCACGCTCTATGCGACGAATACCAAGAAGACTGGGTATGGCAAGCCGCTCTTGATGATGTCCGCATCTTCTTTGAAGCAGGTTACCTGCTGAGCAACTCTGAAAACTTCCCGAACTGGTACGAAGGTACTGAGTTTAGAAGTATTCGTGACCAAAGCATGAAACAAAAATAGTAAGACTTGTCAGTGAGGGAATCTTCTCTCACTGGCACTCCCTATAAGCCTTAAAACAAAGGCTTTGCAAAGCACAAAGGATTGACATAGTATGCCATTAGGAGGGCGTGTTATTAAAAACCTACGATCATTATCTCTAGTATTTATTGTCAGCCTTCTGTTCGCTGCACAGCTCTTTGCGGCTTCAAGCTCACTCTCTCCTATTATTGAACTCAACAATTACTGGACGCTATGCATTAAGCATGATGATAAAAGTGTCGAGTGTGATACACAAAATACCGTTGGTTCGATTGAAAGTAATTTTGAAAATTTTGATGGTATTGCCATCTACAAAACCGACTTTAGTCTTGAAGAGTCGCACCAAGATACCCCATTAACACTTTATATTCCTCATCTTCGAGATGCCGACATTGTGTTTCTCAATGGTTATCACATTGCTCAAACCGGCCAGTTTCCTCCAGAGTTTGAGAAAGCGACGTTATACTCTCGCGCCTATCCACTGCCGAGCTCAAAACTTAAGTATGGCAGCAACCGCAATAACGAGCTTGTCATTAGCGTCTACAACCACGCCCGCCAAGGTGGCCTAAGTAGCGGCATACCTGTAATCAAAAGTTCTCAGACGATTACTGATGAGCAGGTTGCAGCTGAAGGCCTACTGATGTTTTACGTCGGCATCATGTTAATCATCGCCGCAGTACAAGGATTTTATTTTGCGGCCCAACCGCAGAATAAAGACCATTTATACTTCGGCTTGTTCTGTGTTTTTGAAGCCATATATATTATGACGTACTCGCACTTCGCGTTTACCTCAGGCATTCATCTCAACATTATTTTTAGAGCCAATATATTGCTATTTGGGTTATTAACGCTGCTCTTCTTTATGTTTATGACCGCTTTTTTCAAACGCCGCGTTTCACCCTGGTTTAAAATTCCTCTCATCAGCTTTCTAGTACTTTACTGCTTAAGCTCGGTCTTCATTAATATTGACTATATCTATCACCTAGTACATCTATTACAAGCAGTCAGTGTTCTCGTGTTGATCCCTTTTTATGTGTTCTTGTTTTATCGGGCTATCAAAGAAAAGCTTCCTTATGCAAAGCTTATGGCAACGACTTTGGCCACCTTTATCCTCGCCGTACTTTTTGATTTCTTAGTGGACTTACAGTTACTGCCCGCGTTTATGAACCAGCTTGAAGGATTGGTCTCGCCAATATTTTTAATCGCTATTTTTACAGCGCTAACACTGATCCTGATCCACAAGCACTGGCTTTATTATCACAACGCCACTTACGACTACTTGACCAATTGTTTGCGACGCTCTGCCTTCATTGAACGACTGAATGAAGAGCTGCACCGCATCCACCGCAGTGATAACACACTGGTTCTCGCGCTACTTGATTTAGATAACTTTAAACAAATTAATGATCAATATAATCACATCATGGGTGACAATATCTTACGAGCAGTCGCCACACGCACCAGCGATGCACTAAGAGAGTTTGACTTACTTGGACGCTATGGCGGTGATGAATTTATTCTTGCCGCAGAGGTATCAGGGCAGCGTGATGCAGCTCAATTACTTAAACGGGTTCACTCAAGCATCACTGAAACACCTATTGTTGATAATGGTAAGGGCGCTTTATCAGTAATGGTAACCATTGGTGGCGTAACAACCGATCCGAATATTCCGGTAACGGCAGAAGAGTTAATCGAAGCGGCCGATGAAATTTTAATAAAAGGTAAAGTGAAACAAAAAGGCCGAGTGCATATCTAATCGGTCATGCCCTAGCGCTGCATAGCATCAAGATACTTTAGGGCTATGTGACCTTAGCTTTCCTAACGATTCTCGCGAACAATCTTGGAAAGAAACGTTTGAGTAATACAGCTTTGGTTTCTCGACCACCGATATAAACTTCTGCTTTGCCTTTCTCATAAGCTTCAATAATCTTTTTGGCACACTTCGCAGCGGGCATTCCTTCTTGTTGCGCTCTATCCATAGAGTTTTGTTCGTCACCATTTCCTAGCAATGCTTTATAGGTCAGATTGGTATGAATAAAACCGGGATAGACGGTCGTAAACTGTACCCCCTTACCGTCCAGCTCTGCTCGCAAACTATCCATGTAAGCTGTAATGGCATGCTTCGAAGCTGAGTAAGCAGACCGAAGCGGGGTGGTAAATTTTCCAACAAGCGAGCTGACAGTAATGACACCGCCACTGCCTTGCAGTAAAAAGTGTGGCAGTAACGCTTGAGTTAAGGCTACAGTGCCGAAATAATTCACTTCCATAATCCTTCTGTGCACGTCCATCGATGTTTCCATAACTAAAGCTCTTTGGCTGATACCAGCGTTGTTGATCAATAGGTCAATGCCACCTGAGTCTTGCCAAGTCTTCTCGACAACCGCATCAAAAGCCACACTTTTGCTTAAATCCAGCGCGACGATGCTATGAAGCTCAGTATTAGCACAAGCATGTTTGACGCGTTCAAGTTCATCAGTTCGACGTGCCGACAAAATCAACCTAGCACCCTGAGCAGCGAGTTCATAAGCCAGCGCTTCACCAATTCCTGACGAGGCTCCAGTTATCCAAATTGTTTTATTTACAAATTTTCGCATTTGATTTCTACGTTAAAACTTTCCTTTGTTATAACCAAAAATCAATGCTCCGACCAGGCCTTTCTCACTTCAAGCAATTTTATATTCTTCGCTACTCGTGTTATAACCTTGACCACATTTCCCTACACACTTGATCAAGGAATACATCATGTCCGAACAAATTTATCAGGATGCGTTGGCTCGTGTTCGTGAAATTGGTGAAAATGCAGGCGTTAACGCCGAGGTTATTGAAAGCCTAATGCACCCGATGCGCACCATGATTGCCTCGCTACCGGTAAGAATGGATGATGGCTCAACCGAATACTTTACAGCTTACCGTTGCCGTTACAATAACGCCTTAGGCCCGACTAAAGGCGGTATCCGCTACCACCCAGAAGTGAACCAGCCTGAAGTCCAAGCTTTGGCTTTGTGGATGACCATTAAATGTGCCGTCGTTGGCTTACCTTACGGCGGTGGTAAAGGCGGTATCACCGTCGACCCTAAAAAATTATCACGCATGGAACTAGAGCGCTTATCACGTTCGTATGTTCGTCAAATGGCGGACATCATCAGCCCTGATCGCGATATTCCAGCACCGGACGTTTATACCAATGAGCGTATCATGGGCTGGATGATGGATGAGTATGAACATATTACTCGCCAAAAAGCTCCCGGTGTTATAACGGGCAAACCGATCAGTTTAGGCGGCAGTCTGGGGCGTGATGATGCCACTGGTCGCGGTGCTTACATGTGTATTCTTGAGCTTGAAAAGAAACATGGCTGGAATCCATCGGACATCAAAGTTGCCGTTCAAGGTTTCGGTAATGGTGGTTATCATGCCGCTCGCCTACTTCATGAGCGCGGTTATAAGATCGTTGCCATCAGTGACTCGCGTGGCGGGATTCACTCTGACAGCGGCTTCGATGTACCGAGCATTTACAAAGAGAAGCAACGTTCTCGTCAAGTCAAAGCGGTTTATTGCACCCAGTCTGTCTGTGAGCAAGTTGAACACAACACCATTTCTAATGAGCAATTATTAGAGCTGGACGTTGATATTTTGATCCCAGCAGCACTCGATGGTGTCATTGGCAAACATAACGTTGACAAGATTAAAGCAAACTACATTGTCGAAGTTGCGAACGGTCCTGTGCTGAGTGATGTTGACGCAATCCTTCATGACAAAGAAATTCATGTAGTTCCAGATGTACTCGCTAACGCGGGTGGCGTTACCGTTTCGTATTTCGAGTGGGTACAAAACCGTTCAGGTTACGCTTGGGATTTGGATACCGTCCAAGAACGTCTCGGCAAGATTATGTCGAAAAGCTTCAATGAAGTTTGGGACCTTGCTAAGTCGGAAAACCGAAGTATGCGAAATGCAGCCTACACACTGGCTTTCCGCCGAATTGGCGAAGCAGTCGGTGCTCACGGCACTCGCGATTACTTTAACTCAAGCGACGCTTAAAGCCTCCAACGAGTGAAAGTCAGTCAATAAAAAAGGCGCTGGAAACAGCGCCTTTTTTTCATCGTTCAACCACCATTGAATTCATACCATGAGCCGTTAATACAGAACCTCATCATCAACGTCTTCATTAACTTTCGATAACAACCACTCTCTGAAGGCCACAATTTTTGGTCGATCATGAGAATTCTCTGGGCAAACCAAATCGTATGAGTGCCCACTATCAACCACAATATCAAATGGCGCGACCAATCTCGCTGTGTCTAAATCCATTTGCGACAACACACTGTGTCCCATCGCAACACCCTGCCCGTGACGCGCAGCCTGTAGCACCATTCCTGAGTGACTGAACACTGGGCCTTGATCAGGATTAACACCTTTTACATCGGCATGCTTAATCCACGTACGCCACTCTTCAGTCGTGGCATCGTGAAGTAGCGTATGGTTTGCCAGATCCTGTGGTGAATTCAGCGAGCCAGAGTCTGCTAAGCCCGGAGAACACACTGGGGTTAAGTGCTCTTGGAACAACTGATCGCAGTGCAAACCAGAATACTCCCCTTTACCATAATAGACGGCGATATCGACGTCTTCACGCACAAAGTCTACTTCCGTATCGGAAGCTTTAATTCGAACATCAATTTCTGGGTACAGCTGACTAAACTCTGCCAAACGCGGTACCAGCCATAAAGTCGCAAAAGTCGGAATCACACTAACCGTCAATGAACCTGTTGCACCCTGAGCTTTAACCTGCTCAGTCGCATTCACCAGCTTTTCAAAAATATCACGTATCTTCGGCCAATAAAGCTGGCCTTCATCAGTCAATAAGAGTTTCCGATTCCTTCGGATGAACAATTCAACACCAAGATAGTCTTCTAAAGCCTTGATTTGATGGCTAATTGCAGCTTGGGTTACAAACAACTCTTCAGCCGCTTTAGTAAAGCTTAAATGGCGCGCAGCAGCCTCAAAAGCTCTTAGGCTATTCAATGGGGGCAACCGTCTAGGCATCACCGCTCCTTAACATTAGTTTTTTTAATTTGAACCATGAAAATATATCGTTTGAATCTGGTCATACTACTGTATATTATTTGACCTGCCTTGAGGGGCAACACCAAACCAGCTTTTAAGGTTGGCTTGGCCTAGACAAATATTTGCCAGATGCCTCTATTTTGTCAAATCCCCTTATCAAAAGGCAAACACTTTGTTAATTTTTTTAATGATTAAAGAAATTAACATTGCTGGTTTTACAGAATAAGCTCTGCTTATTCTACCCAGAAGTTTACTTCTGGTAAGTTGGTAACTTTTAGTTTCATAGACTGACTCCTTTAGTTAGCGAGCGGGACATAATTTATATACCTACCCCCATTTGGTCCTAATGACCCGCAGATTGCTAATATATGGCTTGCACATTGCAAGCCTTTTTTTTATCTTAGCGCCACGTCTGACAAATTCCGCGTCCTATGTCTCATACCACTAGCTCAGTAATCATGGTTCCGCCAAGCGACTTTTGCTTCAATGCAGAAACCGCCCAAGATAATGAATTTCAACAAAAAACTGACCAGCCCCACTACCTCGTCAAAGAAAGCGCGCTCGAAGAGTTTACCCTGATGGTGAATCAACTGCGTGATCATCATGTGGAGGTGTTGTTACTCAACAAGCATCACGGCGATCCCGAAATGCCTGACGCGGTATTTCCTAACAATTGGTTCTGTACGCGCCATGACGGCACGATTGATATTATGCCAATGAAGACGCCTAATCGCCGTCTTGAAGCCCGTCCAGAGGCCTTGGCTAAGCTGTTAGAGCATAATGGCTATCAAATTAGAGAAATTAATCAACTTCAAGATTCCGGAGAAGCCTTTCTAGAAGGCACTGGCGCTATGATTTTTGATCATCGCCATACAAAAACTTATGCGGCGCTTTCCGAGCGTTGCGACAGCCAGCTACTCGCTGATTACAACCGTCAACGTGGCTATGAGACCATATCTTTCAATAGTTTTAGTCGCAAAGCCACACCGTTTTACCACACCAACGTCATGATGAGTGTGGGCGAACAGTTTGCGGTGATTTGTCTTGACTCTATTACAGATCCGCAGCAAAGAGCTAGCGTAGAAAGTCAGCTTAAGGCAGATAAAAAGCAGATTATTGATATCAGTTTAGCGCAAGCCGAAGAGCACTTCTGTGCCAATGTGATTCAGCTAAGAAACCTCAGGAATGACCCTGTTATCGTCTTATCTGGATCTGCCTACCATGGCTTTACTAAAGAACAGCGGCAACAGATTTCAGCCCATGGAAAGCTTATTCCGTGCGACATACACACTATCGAAAGCATTGGTGGCGGAAGCGCTCGCTGCATGATTGCCGAAAACTTTCTGCCTAGACAGTAATTAATATTAGACACAAAAAAGCGGCCCGAGAGCCGCTTTTTTTATAACATGATGGGTAACCAGGAATTAGCCGGTAACAATCATCCGCATCATCTCAGCTGTCAAGTAAGCACCGAAGGTACCCACCGCATAACCAAGAATCGCGAGCAATACGCCCACAGGCGCTAGAGACGGGTGGAACGCCGCTGCCACGACAGGTGCTGAGGCAGCACCACCAACGTTCGCTTTACTACCAACTGCAATAAAGAACGCTGGCGCTTTAATCGCCTTCGCCACGATGAACAGTAGAATAATATGAATCATCATCCATACCGCACCGACAAAGAATAACTGCCAGTTATGGTAAATTTCACCCAAGTTCATTTTCATACCGATACTGGCAACGAGAACGTAGATAAATACCGAGCCGATTTTCGAGGCACCCGCATGCTCATATTCACGCGTTCGAGTAAAGGATAAACCAATACCCGCGAAGGTTGCCGTCAGAATTAACCACAAGAAGTGACTGTCCAAGCTGTACTCTTTCGCCCACTCGAACTGACCAAAGAAAGGCCCTAACCAGCTACCGATAAGATGGCCAAAGCCCACTACCGCAAACGCAATACCCAGAATAATCATATAATCATTCAAGTAAGACACGCGCTCATTTTCACGAGTATACTTCTCGACGGTCAGCTTAAGGTCTTCAATTTTTGAGTTATCAGCACCCAGCATTTTATCCATGCCATCTGATTTCTTGGCCATGATCAACAGACCGATCATCCAAATCTCAGCAACCAGAACGTCAACCGCAATCATGGTGCCGAACAAGCTTTCTTCAACGTTATACAGTTCTTTCATCGCGGCCTGATTCGCGCCACCACCAATCCAGCTACCTGCAACAGTGGACATACCTTTCCAAACGTCGCCCGCAACCCACTCTGGGCTGATTACGTGGAATAGCCAAATGGCTAATGGTCCACCGATAATAATACCCACGGTCGCCGTAAAGAACATCGCAAGCGCACGCCAGCCAAGACCAAAAATCTTTTTAAGATCAATACTTAAGGTCAATAGGAACAAACTCGCAGGAAGCAAGTAGCGTGATGAAATGTGATAAATGTTGTCACCCGCATCAGCGGTGAAAAAACCTAAAGAGTTCAGAGCTCCAGGCACAAAATAACACAACAATAACGCTGGAATGTGTTTATAGAATTTGTGCCAAAAACCGTGTTGACGGCTCGAGGTGTAAAAAATAAGTCCCAATACCGCCATAATCAAGCCAAAGGCTACGGCATCAGACTGAATCAGTGCTACTGTCTCAGTAGTTTCGGATACTGCCATGAGTCAATCCCCAAAATTGCAAGCGAGTTAAAAGTTTATAGATATTAAGAAACAACGTGGATTTTACGCAAGAAATAATTTACCTCCCACGCTGGTCCCACGAGTAAAAATAATAAATCTTTAAAAAATGAAGGCTTTTTACCTTCAATTTTATGTCCGATAAATTGCCCAATCCAGGCGAGCACAAAGACCGCCAGAGCAATTTGCCACAGGGCAAACGGTGCAACCTGCTCAAGCCAGGATGCCAAGCTGAGCATACCAATACTAACCACCAGCATGACGCCGAAAATGGCAATGCCGAAAGCAATATAAAAGAGTTGCGCCAGAAAAACAAAAACTGTCGCCCAATTCAGCCAAGGGTGAAACTGCAAGGACTCGGGTACAGGTACTGCCCACAACAAGGCTAACACAGACCACATAATGGCTGGAACACACATCCAATGCAGAAGCTTGTTTGTTGGATTTCGGTGGCTCTCGCTGTACTCAGCGATCCACTCCTGACCTGTTTTCATCCTAACCCCTTCGCTGAAAAAAAGTCATCATATCATACAAGATTGTAAAATTAGTCGTAAATGAAAACCTTTACCGCTGTCACTGCTCATATTTTGTGCTATTAATAAATAGTTTAGCCCTATCGGCTTAAACATAACAATTATCTAAACTAATAGAGGGGGTCTATTATGGGTATGATGAGTGAATTTAAAAAGTTTGCGGTAAAGGGTAATGTGGTTGATATGGCGGTCGGTATCGTCATTGGTGCAGCTTTTGGCAAGATTGTTAGCTCTTTCGTCAACGACGTTTTAATGCCGCCAGTTGGCATGCTTATTGGTGGCGTTGACTTTTCAGACTTAGCCTTTACCTTAAAAGAAGCCGTTGGTGAAAAAGCTGCTATTACTATCAATTACGGCAGTTTTATACAAACAGCTCTCGACTTTATCATCATTGCGTTAGCTATCTTCATGGTGGTCAAAGGCATGAACAGCTTGAAAAAGAAAGAAGAAGCAAAACCTGCAGAACCGCCAAAACCGTCTAATGAAGAGTTGTTACTGACAGAAATTCGCGATTTATTGAAAAAAGACTGAATCTCGATATACACTAACCGGCCCGCTAAGCGGGCTTTTTTTATGACATACTAAGAATCATGCAATGGATCATTTAGAAGCAAAACTTCTCGAAGAAAAAAATTACCTGTGGGAACACTTTAAGTTTAACGCCGAGCAGCGGTTAAGAGCCTTTAACTTCTTCGTGACCCTTTCCATGTTTACCGATGGCGGTGCTTTTGCCGCATTTGAAAAGAACGTCCACCCTGTTGTGCTCCTGCTTATTGGTGGCTTAATTTGTATTTTAGCGGTAGCTTTTATGGTGCTGGATATTCGAAGCCAGGTTTTACTCAGACTCACAGTACCAGGGCTAATTCGATGTGAGGAAGAGTTCTCAGAGCCATCACGGCTGTTCGCGCTGGATGAAGCCAACTTGAGTAAGTACCTTAGGTACACTTTTATCTTTAGAGCTCTGTTTATACTTCAAGGGATTTTTGGGGTTGCTATTATCGGCTATTCCCTCTATCAGTTGATGAATTAGGGGCTGCGTGTTCCTTGCAGCCCGCCCGTATGGATCACCAGAACCTTACTTCCCGACGGAATTTTGCCTAAGGCGAGCCAAGATTGTAGTGCCAGAAAGGTTTTGCCGTTATAGACCGGATCAAGCTTAAAGCTATTGGTCAATTCCAGTGAGCTTATCACCTCATCAAGATCGGCGTTTCTTTTTGCAAAACCACCACAATGATGCTGCGTATCCAATGACCAATTAGAATCGCGCGGCCCAATGTGCTTGCCCAACGACTCTTGTAAATAGTCAGCGCCCGAGAAAGCTGCCACACCAACAACATGGCTATGGTTAAAAGTTTTGCTTAGGCCACATAAAGTCGCCCCTGAGCCGCAGCCAACAAAAATATAGTCATAATGCTCATCGACTTCCTGAGCAATATCTTCAACACCACGGATCGCCAGCTGGCCAAAGCCGCCCTCACTCAGCCAATAACTGTCGGGGGATTGCTCGGAAAAACGACTCCAATGGTTGTCTTGACGCAAAGCCGCATACTCTTGGCGAGAACAAAATTGCAACCTCATGCCCCAACGCTGACAATCCTCTAGGGTCGGTGTTATGGCTTGGTTTGGATGGGCACGGACAAAACCTCGGGTTCTTAAATTTAACGCCTTCCCTACATACGCTAATGCATGCAGATGATTCGACCAATTTCCGCCCATAGAAATAAGCTCAGAACACCCTTTCTCTTGCGCATCGCTTATCAAATACTTCAACTTACGCCATTTATTGCCTGAGATGACTGGGTGCAGCAGATCATCGCGCTTAATATCAACGTTGACAGATTTCTGCTCGGCTAGCGACCACTTGACGACTTGGGTGGGCGAGTGATTCAACTCAATCATTGGATTCTCTTGAATGATAATCCATGCATTGTAGCTGAGGCGGGTTCAAATATAAAAAAAACCGGCTAACCTTTTCAGGCAGCCGGTAAAGTATTACTAAGAGGTAGAAATTTACAACTTATTTAGAAAGTTTCTTCAATTGCATTTCAGCAATTTTAGCAGGTAGTGGGATATAACCATCTTTCACCACAACTTCTTGACCAACTTTCGATAGAACCATTTTCAAGAACTCAAGTTCAATTGGAGAAAGTGGCTTGTTAGGGTGCTTGTTCACATATACAAACAATTGACGACCTAGTGGGTAGTCACCAGAAATTGCGTTTTCTGGAGTCGCTTCTACGAAGTTTGTGTCGTCTTTCTTTGTTAATGGAACAGCACGAACGCCCGATGTTTTGTAGCCGATACCAGAGTAACCAATACCGTTTTTCGATAAGCTGACTGACTGAACCACAGACGCAGAACCTGGCTGCTCGTTTACTGAGTTCTTAAAGTCACCCTTACAAAGTGCTTTCTTTTTGAAGTAACCATAAGTACCTGATACTGAGTTACGACCATAAATTTGAATGTCGCCTAAACCATCAATACCGATGTTGCTCCAATCAGAAATATCACTATCCGCACCACATTTGCGCGTTGACGAAAAGATTGAGTCAACTTGTGAAATGGTTAAGCCTTCAATTGGGTTATCTTTGTGTACGTATACAGCCAATGCATCAATCGCAACCGCAACAGGAGTAGGCTTGTAACCATGTTTCTTTTCAAAAGACTCAAGCTCTTTATCCTTCATCATGCGGCTCATAGGGCCGAAGTTTGAAGTACCTTCAGTGAGTGCTGGTGGCGCAGTCGATGAGCCAGCTGCTTGAATTTGGATATTAACGTTTGGGTATTGACGCTTGAACTCTTCAGCCCATAAAGTCATTAAGTTAGCCAGCGTGTCAGAACCAACGCTAGAAAGGTTGCCAGAAATACCGCTTGTTTTTTTATACGTCGGTAAGTTTTGATCAACTTTCGCTTCAGCAAACGCGCCTAGTGAGAAAGTTGAAACTGCTGCCGCTAGGGCAACTTTTTTGAATAAATTCATTAGAATTCTCCAAGTGAGTATGATTAACAGACGCTGTCATTATGGGACTCTAATGTTAAGGCCTTGTGACTAGAATATGACGCTTTTGTGACAAGTCGCATTTGCTTTATTAAACAATTTTTTTGGAACGAAAATATAGAAATATTACATTGCAATCAGTAAGTTAAGAGCGACAAGTTGTATTATCAAGAGGTCCTAGACTAAAGCCTAATGGTAACCACTATTCGCCACTGTCACAGGCGATATCGCTGATAATGACGGTCTATATGACAGGAAATTCAATCTTAAGGTTACTGGGATTTAGGGAAGTAACAGGTAAAGTCAGAGCCCTTTCCAACGGTACTGTTTATATCCAAGTAGCCACCATGACTTTCAAGCACATGCTTCACAATAGCCAACCCCAGCCCTGTTCCGCCTTGCGAGCGATTGCGTCCCGAATCGACTCGATAAAAGCGTTCGGTTAAGCGAGGGATGTGCTCTGGCTCAATTCCGGGACCATTGTCACTGACCGTCATCATGTAACTTTGATCCGACTCTTTCCAATAGATATCGATGCGCCCTGCTTTGTGTGTATACCGCACAGCATTAAATACCAAGTTAGAAAAAGCACTGCGCAGCTGTTTTTCAGATCCGGTTAGGGTTGCATTGCTGTGAGAGTGGAACAAAATGGTTTGGTTCTTTTCGCCACTGAGCACTCTCGCTTCGGCACAAATGCTATCCAACATTATATTGATATCGATATCCTTCGGCTTACCATTTTGCGCAGAATCTTTAGCATCTAGTCGCGATAATAATAATAAGTCGTCTACTAAATGCCCCATATTCAGCGCTTGCTGTCGCATCATCTGGAGCGGCTTCTCCACGTTAGCCAACTCAGGGTACATTTCAGGATCAAGCATTTCCAGATAGCCGTGAATTACCGTTAAAGGGGTTCGTAGTTCATGCGAGACGTTAGCCACAAAATCTTGACGCACTCGCTCAAGGTGATGCTTCTCAGTGACATCGCGAATCATCACTAAGCGCTGATCATTGTTATAGGGCGTGATATGAATGTTAAGAATTAAATTTTCATCAGCCGGGGAATGAATCGTCAACGGCTTTTCATAATCGCGCGCTTGTTCATACTCAATAAAGCTCGGATGACGCAGCAAATTAAACAAACGCTGACCAATGTCGGTACTGGCTTTTAAGCCCAGCAATTTTTCGGAGGCTTTATTAAACCAGCGAATCTCCCCCTGATTACTAATAATAAGTGCACCCTCTCGCAAAGCGGAGGTTGATGCCCTAAACTCAGAAATAATCCCTTTGAGTTTTTTCAACTCTTTACGATTTTTTCGCTGTAACACATAGAGATGATTGAATATTTCTCCCCAGATCCCCGGGGCTGCGGGCGGGTATAACGAACGAGATTTAACTAACCACTTATAGAGTCTAGACAGTTGGACGAGATTCCAAACGAGATAGCCAAAGATGATGACCGCAATAGATGCTGCGGCTCGATCGAATAAAGATCCAATCAAGCCTACTACTAGAATAACAAAGGCTAACGTCCAAAACTCAGTTTGCCAGTAACGGTTAGTCCACATCGGCTAAAGCCTTATCTGCTTGATAAACGGTAACCAGAGCCTCGAACCGTCTGAACATAATTTTCGACCTCATATTCTGCTAAAGCTTTACGTAAACGTCGAATATGCACATCCACTGTCCGCTCCTCTACCACCACTTGTTGTCCCCAAACCGAGTCCAACAACTGACCTCTGGAAAAAACCCGCTCAGGATTACTCATAAAGAAATGCAGAATTTTATACTCAGTTGGGCCGAGGTGAACTTCCGAGCCTTTAATAATAACTCTGTGACTGGCAGTATCAATTTGGATAAAACCATGAGACAGCTTTTCATCAGCTTGAGCTGCTAATCCACTACGGCGTAAAACCGCTTGAACCCGCGCCAACAACTCTCGTGGTGAAAATGGTTTCACCACATAATCATCAGCACCAACGTCAAGTCCCTGTACGCGGTCATCTTCTTCGCCACGAGCGGTCAGCATGATGACTGGCACTGATCTCATGTCAGGATCTTTTTTGAGCTTTTTTGTTAACTCAATACCTGAAGCTCCCGGTAACATCCAATCAACTAAAAATAAATCCGGCTTGTAACCATCTTTGATCAATCCAAACACACGTTCAGCAGTAGCAGCTTGTTCCACCTCATAGCCAGCCTGGGTCATGCAAAAGGCTAACATTTCGCGGATATCACGTTCATCTTCTAAGATGAGAATATTGGCACTCATGTATTCTAAAGACTCCTTTTTAAACGGATAATAGCTCTAGTTTCCTGTTATTACCAGTTAGTTACGTGTTTTTACCAGCCTATGAATCTCATCCCACGTCAAATGCCTTACATCTTGACCTTGAACAAGATAGACAATGTACTCACAAATATTATGAGCATGATCACCAATGCGCTCCAATGCACGCGCTGCCCACAAGAAATCTAACACCTGTGTAATACTGCGCGGTTCTTCCATCATATAGGTCATGAGCTGACGCGAAATTGCATCGTACTCATCATCCGCTTTTTTATCTTTTTTAGCGACTTTAACAGCCGACTCAGTGTCCATACGCGCAAAAGAATCTAGCGCCTCATGTAGCATATTCTTGACTAAGCTGCCTAAGTGCTGCAATGCACCATAATGTAGCTTTCCGCTAAGCGGCGATGTTTCCTTTGACTCAGCAATATCGACAGCCATTCGAGCAATTTTTTCGGCTTCGTCACCAACACGCTCTAAATCTGTAATGGTTTTTAGAACCGTAGACACCAGTCGCAAGTCACTCGCTGCCGGTTGGCGTTTAGCCAGAATCTTAACGCATGCTTCATCGATGTTAATTTCGAAGTCATTCACACGATCATCGTTATCAATCACTTCATTAGCTAACTCAATATCATGCGAGTTTAGCGCTTCCAAAGCCTTTGTTAACTGTTCTTCTACTAAGCCGCCCATCGCCAAAACTTCTTCACGAATATTTTCCAAGTCTTGGTTAAACTGCTTAGAAATATGTTGCCCTAAGTTTTCAGTATCCATCATTCGTTACCTCAAGTTTAAATAGCTTAACCGTAGCGACCAGTAATATAGTCTTCGGTTTTCTTCTGCGATGGGTTGGTAAAAATGGTATCCGTTTGATCAAACTCTACCATATCGCCCATATACATAAATGCTGTGTAGTCTGAAACACGAGCTGCTTGCTGCATGTTGTGCGTTACAATGACAATGGTGTAGTCATTTTTTAACTCGTGGATCAGCTCTTCAATTTTTAAGGTTGAGATTGGGTCCAATGCTGACGCTGGTTCATCCAACAACAACACTTCTGGTTGTACAGCAATCGCTCGCGCAATACACAGACGTTGCTGCTGACCACCAGACATACCCAGTGCGTTCTCATGCAAACGATCCTTAACTTCGTCCCAAAGTGCCGCTCCTTTCAAAGCCCACTCTACAACCTCATCCAAGACACGACGCTTGTTAATTCCTTGTAAGCGCAGTCCGTAGGCAATATTTTCATAAATAGACTTAGGGAATGGATTAGGTTTCTGAAATACCATCCCAACATTGCGTCGTAACTCTGCAACGTCTACGCCAGGTTTATTAATGTTATTGCCATTAATATTAATATCACCCTGAACGCGCGCGATATCAACCAAATCATTCATTCGATTAAAGCAACGCAGCAACGTCGACTTACCACAACCCGAAGGTCCAATAAAAGCCGTGACCTTTTTCTCAGGGATCTGCATGTCGATGTCATAAAGCGCTTGTTTTTGACCGTAGAACAAGTTGAGCTTTTCAACTTCAATCGAAATTTTCTCTTCGGCTAAACGCTGTTCAATTGTCTTTTCTTCCAATACTTGTGTCATTTCAATTACCTCAATGGAATTCTTTACTGCTCAAGCGACTTATATTTTTCGCGCAAGTTATTACGGATCTTAATGGCCGCAATATTTAACAAGATGATGATTAACACTAATAATAGTGCCGTCGCATAAACTAATGGGCGTGCCGCTTCAACGTTAGGACTTTGGAAGCCTACGTCGTAAATATGAAAGCCCAAGTGCATGAATTTTCGCTCCAAATGTAGGAACGGCGCATTACCGTCGAGCGGCAACGTTGGCGCAAGTTTCACCACTCCAACCAACATCAAAGGCGCAACCTCACCAGCGGCTCGAGCCACTGCCAAAATCAAACCCGTCATCATTGCTGGACTCGCCATAGGCAGTACGGTTTTACGCAAAGTCTCAAACTTGGTCGCACCTAATGCCAAGCTTCCTTCGCGAATTGACTTAGGAATACGTGCCAGACCTTCCTCAGTAGAAACAATTACCACTGGCAAGGTTAATAAAGCCAACGTCAATGATGCCCAGATTAAACCCGGCGTACCAAACATCGGTGAAGGCCCCACTTCCGGATAGAACAATTCATCAATCGAGCCACCCAAGAAGTAAACAAAGAATCCTAAACCAAACACACCGTATACAATCGAAGGGACGCCCGCTAAGTTGTTCACCGCAATACGAATGGTTCGTGTCAATGGCCCCTGCTTCGCGTATTCACGCATGTAAACTGCAGCAACGACGCCGAGCGGAGTCACAATAACGGACATAAGAAGTACCATCATGACAGTACCAAAAATCGCCGGGAACACGCCGCCTTCTGTATTCGCTTCTCGTGGCTCATCAAAAACAAACTCACCAATCTTTGAGAAGTAGTGTCCTAGCTTCGACCAGAAGCCCATTTTGTTTGGCTGAAAGGCTCTAACAATATTGCCTGCCGTTAGCGTCACCGTTTCGCCGCCAATCAAATTAAATTCAGCGGTATCGCGTTTAATATCCGTATAAAGGTTTTGCAGTTCTTCTTGGTAACTTAAGAACTCCTGCTGCAACGCTTCTTTCTGTTGTTCAATGTTAGCCTTGGCTTCGTCAGTAAATTCGTTCTCAAGCTCTAAGCGACGCTGCTCTAGTCGTAATTGTTCCAGCTCGTAGTTAATACTACCGATGTCATCGGTTTCGATGTCACGAATTTGACCGTGAATCTCTAACGCGCGGTCGACAATCTCATGCAAAGCCTCAGTATCTTCCTGGTAAACCGTACCGTCCTTAGTCACCGAGCTTAAGAAGCCGTAGAGGTTGCCCCACTCACGTCGCTCAACAACAATCACATCTTCGTTAACGCGAGTATCCTTGATATTTTTTACATCCAGCCATTTAAAGTCCAAGCCATAGACGTCACGATTCCCCATCTTCAGCAGGTACTGCTTGCGCTCTACCCCACCTTGGATGTCATCTTCGATGTTATGTATTTCGCCCATCACCTGAATGTTTTGTTGGCCTTCAGTAACCTCAAAGGTTTTAACTTCAGCGGGCCAGAAGTGGCTTAACCCTCTGACGGCAATCAGTAATAACAAGCCAACAACCATGATGATTGAAATACTGATGGCGCCGGCATTTAACCATACCCAGTGCTGTCCACTGTTAAAGAATTTTTTACTCATCAGTCATTCCTCCTTACAGTGAACCGTATTTATTACGCAAGCGCTGACGCACGACTTCCGCAATGGTGTTGAAAGCAAAAGTAAATAAGAACAATACAAATGCCGCTAAGAACAGTACTCGATAGTGTGAACTACCTACTTCAGACTCAGGCATTTCCACCGCAATATTGGCTGAAAGCGTTCGCATACCTTCAAAGATATTCATGTCCATCACTGGTGTATTACCCGTAGCCATTAACACGATCATGGTTTCACCCACAGCACGCCCTAAACCAATCATCAAAGCAGAGAATATGCCCGGACTTGCTGTTGGTAGAACAACACGCGTTAGTGTCTGCCACTGGCTGGCGCCAAGTGCGAGCGAGCCGTTAGTTAAATGTTTAGGGACGCTAAAAATCGCATCTTCTGTAATCGAAAAGATGGTAGGAATCACGGCAAAGCCCATCGCTAAGCCAACGACTAACGAGTTACGCTGGTCGTAATTCATGCCATGATCATCTAACCAGCGAGGCATGTCGCCATTAAACAACCAACCTTCAACTGGCTCACCAACCCAGAATGCAAAAACAGTACCCAGAACAATCACTGGTAGCAACAAAGCCGCTTGCCAACCATCCGGTACTTTATGCTTAATAACATCTGGAGCTTTATTCCAGGCCAGACCAAATAGTACTGTAAAGACTGGTAGCAAAATTATAGTTAGCAGAAAACCAACCAGCGTTTCTTCAATAATTGGCGCTAACCACAGTCCCGCCAAGAAACCTAAGATCACCGTTGGCAAAGCTTCCATGATTTCGACGGTGGGTTTGACCATCGAGCGCATTTTTGGCGCCATAAAGTAAGCGGTGAAAATAGCACCGAAAATGGCTAATGGTACCGCGAAGAGCATGGCGTAAAAGGCCGCTTTCAAAGTACCAAAGCTTAGTGGCACTAGAGAGAACTTAGGCTCATAATCATTGGTTGAGGCTGATGATTGCCAAGTAAATGTTGGCTCTGTGTAACCCTCGTAGAACACTTGATTCCATAAGGATGACCATGAAATCTCAGGGTGCTCATTCTCTACAAAAAAGGTGTTGGCTTGACCGTTTTCTCCCACGATCAGCAGTTTATTACTGCGTGAGTTGATCGCTAAATCCTGTATTGGCTGACCAAAACTTAACTCTTTAAGCAAACGCTCAGAGGTGGTGTAGAAAATACCAATATTGCCTTTAGCATCACCCGCAATGAACCCTTTACGACGTGTTTCTGGCACTAAATGCTTAATCGGTGCATCGGCTAGTTTGAAGTCTCGAATTCTGGTTAACTGACTGACGCCACCTTCCTCATGAACCTGGAACCATTGACTGACAACACCGTCAGACGTGCCAATCATTAACGACACCTGGCCTAGTAAGAATTGAGCCTCCGTGATTTCTGCACCATTCTCCGTCAACTGCTTCGTTTCTTGCAGTAGCCACTCACTGTCCTCATAGCGATAAGCACTCATTTGCCCTTGCTGACCAATAGCATACAACCAGTCAGGGCCTAGAGTTGCTAGTAGATAAGCAGGCTCGAAAGCGGTTTCAAAGGTTGCCGAACTTGCCTCTTCCAGCTCTAGCTCTTCGCTCAGAAAAGACTGCTCAACATCAAAAGCTTTGGTCACAATCTGGTTATCAACGGTCACACCGGTTAGCAGTAAGCCGTCTTCCCACAACTTAGCGTTTAACAACTTTATCTCGCTATCAGCAAATGACACCGCATCTTCACCAAACGGATAGATGATGCTTGGCGTCAACTTTCGCTTATTCTCAGGATAGCTGACGGCATAATCCTGTTGTAAAAGCTGCACACTGCCATCAGCGTAAGCCACAGCCATCATACCTTTAAGGTCGAGCTGTGCAGCCGCAGTAATAGGCTGCGACTGTGGCAACTCAAACGTGGCTAACACTTGATTGCTTTCAACGTCGGTAAACTGCATGGAACCGTTTGCACCCAAACCAAAAGCAATTTCACCGTATTCTTCAACTTCCAAGTGTAATAATTGCTGCTGTGACCATGAATAATCCTTTTCCAGTTCAATCGATGCAGGCTTAAAAATAGGTAAAACCACCCATAGAAGGTAGAAACAGATAAGAACAACGGCAACAATAACCGACATGCCGCCAAAGGCAATACCGTAGCGAGCGAGTATGTCGTTTATCTTGCGCCTTTTGTGCTTCCCACTTTGCGTTTGCTGGTCTAACAGCTTACGCGTGGTGTCTTTTATCGAGGTACTCATGGCAAACCAATTCTAGAATCATGCGCAGATTATAAGAAAGGAATGTGACACTATTGTTAAACCTCTGTAATATTAGCCCTGAAATATGACAGCCGAGCTGTAAGCTATTGATGATTGAGGAATAAGGATAAAGTTTCTGTAATATTACCTGTTTCACAAACCCTTAGCGTTTCTGTCATGTAACTGTCATAAATTAATCGTAGAATTCACACCGTCTTTTAATAAAACCCTCTTTTTTTGGAGATGACAATGAAATTAAAATTATTAGCAGTAGCAGTAGCAGCTGTAATCTCTACTCCAGCTTTCGCAGAAAGCGAAGTAAAGGCTAAAGCTGGCGGCGGCGCAAAGTTCACAACTGACGACGTAAGCATCAAAGTTGGTGGTCGTTTAATGTATGACATCGACTGGTTCGATGATGAAGCATTCACTGGTAACACAGGCTCAGGTTCTGACTCAGAACTACGTCGTGCTCGTATCTATGTCAGCGGTGAGTTTGGTGACTGGGAAGCTAAAGTACAAGGCGACTTCAAAGATGACGGCGATACAGCTTTAAGCGACGCTTACATCCAGTACAACGGATGGGATGACCTTGAGCTAGTTCTTGGTAAACACAAAGAGCCATTCGGCCTTGAAGAGCAAACGTCTTCTAAAGACATCACAGCTATCGAGCGTACAATGATTACTAACGCATTGGCTCCAGGCAAAAACTACGGTGCGTCTTTAGGTTCATTCAGCGATGAATTCACTTGGATGGTTGGTTTATATGACCACGGTGAAGAAGGTGGCAACATTGCTACTGGCGTTACCGGTCGTATGACTTTTGCTCCAGTAATTACTAAGAACCAAGTATTACACTTTGGTGCTGGTGTTCGTCAAAGCCGTTTAGCGGGCAACGAATACAAAGACGCTGACCAGCGTTTAGAAATCCACACAGCTGACGAGAAAGTTGGTGCGGGTACTATCGGTGGCGAAAGCATCATGGCTTACAACTTCGAAGTGGCTTACGCTGCGGGACCTTTCCACGCACAAGCTGAGTTCTTCGACGCAGAAGTAGATGGCGGTGTTAACGCTGATACTGATATCTCAGGCTACTACGCTCAGTTCGGTTACGTTCTAACTGGCGAATCTCGTCCATACAGCAAAGGCAAATTCAAGCGTGTATCGCCAAAAGGTGAAAACGGCGCTTGGGAAATGTTTGGTCGTTTCAGCCACTATGAGCCAGGTTCAGACGAAGCTGACGCTTTCACTCTAGGCTTGAACTACTACGCAAACAAAGCTGTTCGTGTAGGTGTTAACTACGTTATGGGCGACATGACTGAGGGCGGCGTTGATAAAGACGGTAACGCTATCGCAGTTCGTTTCCAGTACGTATTCTAAGACTTCTCTGAGTCTTTGGATGTCAAAGGGCGCTTACAGGCGCCCTTTTTTATGCCTTCTTGTTAATTTCTTCGGTCCTAAGCAATGAGCTTTAAATTTGTGCTTAATGGTATTTAGACACTTGCATGATTTCTGCGATTCTCTATGATTGAATGACACTTACAAAGGGATTCACCATGCTAGACTCATTCGACTTCAACCTTGCCGATATCCTGTGGCCTGTGGCAGTTTTAGTGATCGGTTTCTTTGTTTACCAAGGTTTACAAAAAGCATTTAATCTCAGCAATAAAAAAGAAAGCAACTTGGTGTTACAGAAGCAAATCACCAACATCGTTTTTATCTTATTGTTGATTATTATTTTCGTCATCGCTCTGCCGATAAAAGACAGCATCAAAAACCAAATCATTTCGCTGATTGGTATCGTTTTATCCGCATCAATAGCCCTAAGTTCCGCCACATTTTTAGGCAATATCATGGCTGGTATTTGGCTACGTTCAGTACGCAATTTTCGCATGGGTGACTTCATTAAAGTTCAAGACATGTTTGGCCGTGTATCAGGGCGAGGCTTACTGCATACCGAACTACAAAGCATTGATCGAGACTTGATTACATTACCCAATTTATTTTTAGCGACAAACCCTGTAACAGTGATGCACAGCGACGGTACCATTATTTCCACGCAACTTTCTTTAGGCTATGACGTAGATCATAGCGTTATTGAGCCTGTGTTAATTAAAGCCGCTGAAGACGCCGAGCTGGATAAGCCCTTCGTCTATATCGACAGCTTAGGTGATTACTCCGTGGTTTATAAAGTTCACGGCTTAGCCAAAGATTTAAAGACGACCCTATCTTCACGTTCTGCCTTGAACCGCTGTGTGCTCGACGCGCTGCATAAAGCAGAAATTGAAATTGTATCGCCCACCTTCATGAATCAGCGCCAGGTCAACGAGCAAGTCTTCATCCCTAAAAAACGCAATAATCACGCGAAAAAGGACACGGACAAACCTGAAGACGTTATCTTCGATAAAGCCGATAAGGCCAGCAAGCTTGATGAGATGAAAGAGCAACATAATGACTTATTGCAACGAATGGAAAAAGCCAAAGAAGCTATCAAGCACGCGGAAAATGATGATGTCGAGCAGGAACTCAAGGCAAGTTATGAAAAGCTCCAAGCACGAGAGCAACAGATGGCTCAATTCTTAGAAAGTAAGCTCGAAGAAATTAGCCGAGAAGGAAAAGAAGGCTCCTCAGAAAAGCCGTCTGACTAGTCGTTCTGCGATCAGCCCTACAGCAATCAGCAAGCACAAAAAAAGCGGCTAGTTAGCCGCTTTTTTGATGCTTATTCAGACGATATTCTGATTATTCATCACTCGCCATAAATAATCTTAAGACGTACCAGAACATCATGGCCACACTGGCAAATAACTGTAACGCAGCACCAACGTAACGATCTTCAGGGTAATGATGTAAAACATTTGATGTATCATATAGGATTGCTGCACCAGCTAATCCAATCATACCTACACTAAACCATGTTCCTAGCTGGAAGCCGAAAATAAAAGCCGCGCCGATAGCTAATAATGCTAAACCGCCAGCCCACATTAAGATACCGCGTAAGAATGAAAAATCTTTACGTGTGTAAAAAACGATAGCAGTCAAAATACCAAAGCCAACTAGGGTCACCGTCGCAGCACTTTGAATAACGCTACTTGCGTAATTGGCTGCGATTAGCAGCATAGGGGCGAAAATAATCGCTTCCGCAATAATGAAACCCACCAAGCTCGAATACTGAGTCGCTTTAGATTGAGATGTGTGGGCTAAATGTGTTGCCGCCCAACTTGCCGCAATAAAGCCACCTAATAAAATCATCCAACCAGCGCCGAACGAGAATACCCATTCTGCGATAGCCTGGGAAATACCAGACTGGTAGAAGTAGAAGCTAATGGCGACAAAAGCAAAAATAGCCCCTAGCAAATGGTTATAGGTTTTTGTAATAAATTTAGCGCGATCACCTAAGCCTGTTCGGTTTACCGCTGCTTCTTGTTGTCGAATATCTTGGTAGCTCATTCTTATCTCCTTAACTCAAGCTAATCTTACTTATATTAATTCTATCGTGAGAATATGTTATTGGGATGACTTCCGACTAGAACGGAATATCATCGTCAAAATCATCATCCATCGCTGGTGCTGGCTGAGGCTGTTGATTTTGCGGCTTCTGCTGTTGCTGACCACCGAATGATGTATCACCACCGCCGCCACCACGGCCGCCCAACATTTGCATCTGACCATTAATATCAACCACCACTTCAGTAGTATATTTGTCTTGACCGGATTGGTCCTGCCATTTACGCGTTTGTAGTTTACCCTCAAAGTAAACTTGCGAGCCTTTGCGTAAGTACTCACCTGCAATTTCAGCTAATTTGCCGAAAATAACCACTCGGTGCCACTCAGTTTTCTCTTGTTGTTGACCTGAGCTTTTATCTTTCCATGTTTCAGAGGTTGCAACCGTGATATTAGCGATTGCACGCCCATCCGCTGTGTAGCGAATTTCTGGATCCTTACCAAGATTACCGACTAAAATAACTTTATTAACGCCACGACTGGCCATGTAATACTCCTATCTTTATAAATTCTTTAACAATTAGCCTTCAATTTGGCCAAGACTCAACAAATCCTTTTGCTGGATTTTAGATTTATCAACTTGTAAATATACCTTGCCTTCACCGTCATTCGCAATCGCTTCGAGCACTCCTGGCATCTTTAATGCCGATATTTGGGCATTCTTGCTCGAATTTTCTTCATTTGAGTCCAACTTGACGATAACTTTCTCAATCTCAGGTAACTTGCCTAAAAAGGCCAATGCAACTCCCGCCATCACCGCTAACACGATATTCATGGCCAAAATGCCATCAACACCCAACTTAGGGAGCAGATAGCCAGTCACGCTTCCGCCAAGAAAAGCGCCTAAAAACTGGCTGGTGCTAAAAACCCCAAGGGCGGTCCCACGATACTGAGAGCCAAAAAGATTCGATACCGTAGACGGCAGCTTTGCTTCTAGCAGGTTAAATCCTGCGAAAAATAATGTCAGCACCACTAACCAAAAAGCAATATGCGTAAAGCCGGTAAATAAGCTCGCTAAGGCTAATACAATCACCGCAAAGGCTAGCTGCATAATTTGGCGATGCATTTTCTTACGCTCTGCACCAAGCATCATCGGCACCATCAAGACGATGGATAACACTAAGACCGTTAAGTAAATCCACGAATGCTGCGCTAACTGATAACCGCTTTGCTCAAGCTTCTCAGGCACAATCATAAACACGGCAACTAATGACCAGTGAATCACGAATACGGCCAACGCTAAAACAAAGATTCGTCCTTTCGCCGTCACATGGCGCCAGCGCTCGCTGAAACTTAAATTCAGGTGAACTTTACTCGCTTGCTCACCCCGAGGAACGACTGTCATCGCTACGATGAGAGCGATAAAAGCCAAGGCGGCTATGACAAAGAATAAACCTTGTAGCGATAACCATTCACTTAAAATCGGCCCTAAAATCAATGAAATAGCAAAAGCTAAACCAATACTACCACCGATCATGGCCATCATTTTTGAACGTTGCTCGGGGCGACTTAAATCAGCGGCTAAAGCCATCACAGCACTAGCAATCGCGCCAGCCCCTTGTAACGCACGTCCCGCAATCAGTCCCCAGATAGTGTCAGAGAAACCCGCCACCAAACTACCAGCGATAAATACCACTAAGCCACCATAAATCACTGGTTTACGGCCGATCTTGTCGGACAATAACCCTAAAGGGAGCTGGAGAATCGCTTGCGACAAACCGTAGATACCCAAGGCCAAGCCTAATAATGGCAATGTCGCGCCTTCTAAATCCTCACCAAGAATACGAATGACAGGCAATAGCATGAACAACCCTAACATGCGTAGGGCAAAGATACTGGCTAGGGAAACCGCGGAACGACGTTCTACAGAGGTTAGTGGTGAGGACTTCATAGTTGAATCAGTTAATAATCTCTAAAAGGCTTTTCGCAAGGCCTCATTTCACGCTATAGTTAACGGTTTGTGATTCTCGCATTTTATGGCGTAAAGACCAAATTTATTTTACGAGCAACTAGAACCAAGGTTCAGTTCAATCGAGTAGCAAAAAAGCAATTTTCTACGTCATTCCCGCGAAGGTGGGAATCTAGTTAAATACACATACTTCATAAGATTCCCGCCTTCGCGGGAATGACAAGCAATCTGATAGGAGCTTGATGGATACCATAGACGTCCGCGGTGCAAAAACCCATAACCTCAAGAACATTGATATAACCCTTCCACGTGACAAGCTGATAGTGATCACCGGCCTTTCTGGCTCAGGTAAGTCCTCACTAGCCTTTGATACGTTGTATGCCGAAGGTCAGCGTCGTTACGTTGAATCTCTTTCTGCTTATGCGCGCCAGTTCCTGTCGTTGATGGAAAAACCCGATGTCGAACACATCGAGGGGTTATCACCAGCAATCTCTATTGAGCAGAAATCCACGTCGCATAATCCACGCTCAACCGTCGGTACTATCACGGAGATTTATGATTACCTGAGGTTATTGTTTGCTCGTGTCGGTACACCACACTGCCCTGAGCACCAGTTACCGCTGCAAGCCCAGACCATCAGCCAAATGGTGGATTTGGTATTGGAACGTGAAGCAGGTGAAAAATTAATGTTATTAGCGCCAGTGGTTCAAAACCGCAAAGGCGAGCATATCCAATTGATGCAAGAGCTTCAGGCCAAAGGCTTTGTGCGCGCTCGCATCAATGGCGAAGTCCACGAGTTAGCCAGCCCGCCAACGCTAGAACTTCGCAAAAAGCATACGATTGAAGTGATCGTAGACCGCTTTAAAGTCAAGCCTGACTTACAGCAACGTTTAGCAGAGTCATTCGAAACGGCACTTGAGTTAGCGGACGGTATCGCCCGAGTCGCCGCGATGGATAACTCAGACAAAGATGCTGAAGAAATGGTCTTCTCGGCGAAATACGCTTGTCCAACGTGTGGTCACTCGATTCAAGAACTTGAACCTCGTATCTTCTCCTTTAATAATCCAGCGGGCGCTTGCCCGACGTGTGATGGCCTAGGTGTCGATCAGTTCTTTGATCCCGAAAAAATTATTACCAACGAAGATATTTCAATGGCCGGTGGCGCGATTCGTGGCTGGGATCGTCGTAATGTTTACTACTTCCACATGCTTAAGTCTTTGGCAAAGCACTATAAATTCGACATTGAGGCGCCGTGGAGCAGTCTTGATGCGAAAACTCAGAAAGTCATCTTATACGGCAGTGGCACTACGCAAATAAATTTCGAGTACACCAACGACCGCGGTGACAACTACCAGCGTAAGCATCGCTTCGAAGGCATTATCCCGAACATGCAGCGTCGCTACCATGAAACAGAATCCAGCGCAGTGCGTGAAGAGTTGCAAAAATACATGACGACGCAAAGTTGCTCAAGCTGTGACGGCACTCGCCTGAACGAAAACTCGCGTAACGTCTTTATTGAAGGAACGGCGCTTCCAGAGATTACTCGCTGGTCGATTGAAGACAGTCACAATTACTTTAATACGCTCGACCTTCCAGGTCAGCGTGGTGAAATTGCAGCAAAAGTCCTAAAAGAAATTTGCGATAGACTGGGTTTCTTGGTCAATGTCGGCCTCGATTACCTAACGCTAGAGCGCAGTGCGGACACGCTTTCAGGCGGTGAAGCCCAACGTATCCGCCTCGCCAGCCAAATTGGTGCGGGTCTAGTGGGCGTGATGTACATTCTGGATGAGCCGTCGATTGGCTTACATCAGCGGGATAATGATCGACTGCTAAAAACACTGGTCCACCTACGCGATCTAGGTAACACCGTCATCGTAGTCGAGCATGACGAAGACGCCATTCGTGCCGCAGACTATGTAGTAGACATTGGTCCTGGCGCTGGTGTTCACGGCGGCGAAGTCGTGGCGGCAGGTCAGCTGGAAGACATCATCAAGAAAAAAGATTCGCTGACAGCGAAATATCTAACCGGTGAGCTAAAAATTGAAGTTCCTAAAGAGCGTACCCAAGCAGATAAAAAGAAATTTATTTCACTCAAAGGCGCTACTGGCAACAACTTGAACGAGGTCAGCCTCGACTTACCTGTCGGTCTTTTGACCTGTATTACAGGGGTTTCAGGTTCCGGTAAGTCAACCTTGATCAACGATACGCTCTACCCTATTGTTGCGCGCAAAATCAATAAATCGAGTTTACAGCCGAAAGCTTATGACTCGATTGATGGCTTAGACAACATCGACAAAGTGGTCGATATTGACCAAAGCCCTATCGGTCGTACGCCACGTTCTAACCCAGCAACTTATACGGGTATCTTCACGCCAATTCGTGAACTGTTCTCTGGTACACAAGAGTCACGCGCTCGTGGTTATAAACCTGGCCGCTTTAGTTTCAACGTCAAAGGTGGCCGCTGTGAAGCTTGCCAAGGCGATGGCGTGATCAAAGTCGAAATGCACTTCTTGCCGGATGTGTATGTTGCCTGTGATGTCTGTAAAGGCAAACGCTACAACCGCGAAACACTTGAAGTGTTATACAAAGGCAAAAACATTCATGAAGTGTTAGAGCTGACGGTTGAAGATGCGCGCGAATTTTTCGACGCGATTCCAGCCGTAGCGCGCAAACTACAAACCTTAATGGATGTTGGTCTGTCGTATATCAAACTTGGCCAAGCCGCGACCACACTTTCCGGCGGTGAAGCGCAACGTGTGAAACTTTCTCGCGAGTTATCGAAACGCGACACAGGGCAAACGCTATACATCCTTGATGAACCAACAACAGGTCTACATTTCCACGACGTTAACCAGCTGCTCAAAGTCCTACATCGCCTGCGCGATCATGGCAACACCGTCGTCGTCATTGAACACAATCTAGATGTGATAAAAACCGCCGACTGGATTGTCGACCTTGGCCCTGAAGGCGGTAGTAAAGGTGGGCAAATTATCGCCACCGGAACGCCCGAAGACGTCGCCAAAGAAAAAGGCAGTTACACCGGGAAATACCTAAAGCCTATGCTTAGCAATTAACTCTCATAAAAAAGCCCGCTAAAAAAAGCGGGCTTTTTATTCTAACCCAACAAATTACTTTACGATGTTCGCACTCAACTCCACACCCACATAAAACCAGCGTGGTTTAACGACGATGTACCAAGTGCCAGACTTCGGATTAGTCATCACGCATTGCTCTTGGTTACCGTGTTTATTTGAACGGCATAACGGTTTATTACTATTGCTGTTATATAAAAATAGATCAGCGTTGCCCCAGCCCCCATTCAGGTTAACCTCTAAGTTGTTAACTTCATCAGGCAATCCGACAGAATAAACGCGAGGGAAAAACGGCAAGCCCCACAATCCATCTAAAGCCATAACTTCAGAGTGTGATTGTGCTGCTTCGAAGTTAAACTCTGCGATAATAGGATCGTGATCCGAAGAACGATACGCATCCGTTGAGTAATAGTTTTGAATCTGTGCCGGTGTTTTATACTCGACGTTATAGTCCAAAATACGTGGCTCGTCAGCATTGATATGCCACTCAGTAACATCTACCAGCTTATTGGCTAAGTCACCTGTTGCTAATGCGTGATCTAAGCTGCCTGACCAACCTTTGAATACATAGCTATAGTCCGTTGGTTGCGTTAAATTAACATAACCATTTTGCTCTAACTCATGCACAGGGTCTTCTTTGGCGTAAGCATTCAAGTCACCCAATATCATGATATTTGAAGTCGAGACACCTGTTGGGTTGGTCGCTAACCAGCTCGCTAAATAGGTCGATGCTTCCGTGCGGCGCTCGTTCCAACAGCCTTGAAAGTCACCTTGATCTTCATTAGCACTGCCATCGCTTGGGCAGCTCCCCTTTGATTTAAAGTGATTAACCGCAACCGTGATTATTTCGCCTGACTCACTGTGCTTAAAGGTTTGTACCAGCGGCTGGCGATTCTTGTCATCGAATGGATAAGCATTCGTGGTAACCGCAGTACCTTCTTCTGTTACTGAGCTTGAGCGATAGATAATACCCACAGCGATGGCGTCAGTACCCACTTGTGATGCGGCAGGTTGCGAGAAAGCGTACTGTTCATTTGCTGGAGCTAGCGTATTCAATCCATTAACCAAGTCTTGAATCGCGCTATCGCTATCAAAGCCATCATTTTCAACTTCCATGATACCGATAATATCGGCGTCCATGGCTATGATAGCGTTGATGATTTTATCACGCTGACGCTGGAACTCCGCAAAGGTATCGGCACCGCGAGCAGTTGGGAAGCCACCACCTTGCCCGTCACCGTTGAAGTAATTCAATACATTGAAACTAGCGACACGAAGGTTGCCAGTGCCAGCGAGCTGTGGCGCCGTTGTTCTTGTATTAGTTGAACTAAAACTTGGCTGTTGCGTTGGTTGTAATCGATAGACACCGAAGCCGTAATCAATGACCCCGACTAAGTTGGTAACCGTATCGCCAGTACGAACCGTATTATAAAACGATAAGTCACCCGTTGGGTAAATAACGGTTTCAGGATTTTGCGCCGTGCTGTAATCATCAAGCACTATGGTACTGAGCGCGTTAGCATCCGCCAGCTGTTGAGCGTCAATGCCAGGACGATGTAATTGAGTTGGCTGGAATAGACGTTCAGTCGCTAAGACTAACTCGCCATAACGTCCCAGATTATAATTCTCAGTGACTTTTAATGATTGCTGAAACTCGACGAGCATACCTTCTTTAGCTTCCAAATCATTTTCAGACGTTAGAGGTAACTGAATTACCGTCGGAGCAGGAACTGGCGACGCGCCACAATTAATTAAGTCCGTGATATTGGTCAGTTGGGTTTTGTCATAATACTCATCAACGGTACCCGCGATACGGACGCGATCGCCAACTGATAAGTTATAAGCGCCAGAACCCAGCCATACCATTAAGCCTTCAGAAGTTGCAGAGTCAGTATCTTGCTCTGTCGCTGTTTCTTGTACGAAGTAGCTGTTCAGCTGTCCTGATGCTGAAAAATCCGCCGTTACAACCGCTTCGATTACCACACCCTGACCATCCAATGGACTGACTAAACCATTACCTTGGATTTGATGGATAAAGGTTTTGCTGTCGCCACAAGCGCCGATTTCGCCAACAGGATCACTGCCACCAGCGTATTGACCTAAGTCTGAAAAATCGTCTTGCGCCAGCGTATCCCACTGCGTAGCCACGTCATAAGCATCGCCACTGTTGGTGTCTGCGCTTGAAGTTGGTTTACGCAATAAGGTCATGTTTTGCGTCTTAGCAGTGCTATCTCCCCAGTAACTTCCGGGGTCAGTTCCTACTTGACCAATACTATCGACTAGACCTGAACTATTCACTAACTCAATGGCATCATCGCCATTAAACCAACTCGAACCATTGGTTAAATCAGCCACATTTAAAATCGCTGCATCAGCACGATTGTTGGCAATGACAAATGTCTGCTGACTGGCAATAGTCCCCGACAAGCTGACTGTCGTCGAAGCTGAGGTATTCCCATTGAAGTAAAATTTAAGTTGGTAATCGTCTAAAGAAATCGCGTTGTTAGAATTATTGTAAAGCTCAATCGCTTTGTTATAACTACTGCCTTCAACATACTCTGAAATGATCACACCTGCTTTTGCATTAGCTGTCACTAACGTACCCAACGTTAAAGCTACTAAGCTAGGCAACAATTTTGTATTCTTGAAATTCGACATATCCCCTTCCACACTTTGTAATAAAAAAATGCATTATTCGTGTGGAATGTTTCAAAACGCAGACGCTTTTATGACAAATAACTAACGCATATTCAATTTGAGGATTACCGCATAAATAGGCTCAATGTCATGCTTTCTTCATTATTTTGAAATAATGCAGGATCAAAAAAGCCCGCACGTAGCGGGCTTCGGTACACAATGAA
This sequence comes from Kangiella marina, assembly GCF_039541235.1. Taxonomy (NCBI): domain Bacteria; kingdom Pseudomonadati; phylum Pseudomonadota; class Gammaproteobacteria; order Kangiellales; family Kangiellaceae; genus Kangiella; species Kangiella marina. The sequence goes on from NZ_BAABFV010000001.1 coordinate 879,687, forward strand.
TACTACAGAATTTCTTCTTGCGCTTCTTGTTCGGCTTTGGCCTTAGCAGCGGCTTCTTTCTTTTTCATCAAGGTCTTTTGATATTTCGACTGCACAATATCACTCAGTACCATCACCGCAATCACAAAGTAGAAGGTCGCTTTGTTCATTGGCTCAATCGGGTAACCGAAGAAGTGTAACTCAGACTTATGGCCGCCATCAGCAAGCAGCATAATGCCGACAACCAGTAAGATAAATAAACCTAACACTTCAAACATACGGTTCTTTTGCAGAAATTCCGATACCGTATCTGCCAGCCAAATCATGGCGATACCGCTTAAGATAATGGCAATCGCCATAATCCAGAAATTATCGGTCAGCGCCATAGCACTTAGAATGGAGTCAAACGAGAATACCAAGTTCATCAGCACGATGAGGAATATAATCTTACCCGCTGACTGAGGCTTGCGCTCTTTACCATCACCAACTTCTAGCGCCATCATGTGCCAAATTTCTTTAACGGCCGTGTACATAATGAAAATACCACCGAATAAGACGATAATACTTTCAAGATTAAATACCCCTGTAATGACGCCTTCCCACTGGATCGTAAACAAAGTGTCTTTAACCTGATCAATCAGTTTGACCAACAGGAACAACAGGACAATACGCAGAACAACCGCTAAGCCAATACCGAACCAACGGACTTTCTTTTGCTGCTCCAGTGGTGCACGTTTCGACTCAAGGGAGATATAGAGTAAGTTGTCAAAACCTAACACGGCCTGTAACACGATCAACATACCTAAAGTAAATAGGTTTTCGATAGTAAATAGTTCCATTCTTTGTTCTCTTTAATTATGATTTACTGAGTGCATCTTAGCATAGCCGTTTGATTTTTCGAGATCCATACATAATGAATAATACTAACATCACCATCCTTCCATTCAGTCCAGAACTGGCCGACGATTTTAGGCAGATCAATCAAGCTTGGATTGAAAAGTACTTTGAAGTTGAGGAAGAAGATCAACGCGTTCTTAACAATCCTGAGAAATACCTAATCCAAACGGGTGGACAAATACTCTTTGCTCACAATGATACGACTAACACAATTATTGCCGCCTGTGCTTTAAAGAAATGGACCGATGATGAATACGAGCTATCCAAGATGGGCGTAATCGAAGGATATCAAGGTTCAGGCATTGGTAAGTTACTCGCCCAAGCCATTATTGAAGAAGCCAAAAATCGAGGTTGTAAACGTCTATTTTTAGAGTCAAACCGTAAACTCAAATCCGCGATGAAACTTTATCAAAAGCTTGGGTTTAAAGAGTTTAACAATCACGAATCGCGCGTAGATTATCATCGATGTGATATTGTGATGGAGATGTTTTTGTAGGTTTTTCCTCTTTTGGCATTACTTCTTACGGTCACTGGATCCCGCGGTCAAGCCGCGGGATGACAGCTTAGAGCAGCCCCAAATGCCTTGTAACAAATGTCATGAAAAAGAAACTTTTCTCCTTCAACTTCACTGCTACACTCAAACTCTTTTACAATCGTCATCCCGCGGCTTGACCGCGGGATCCAGAACCTTCTCTAGCAAGAACTCAATCAGTTAATACTTCAGCCTTAACCACTCTATCATTCTGTTCTAGCAACATTGCAACGCCCATGCCTTCAATAACTTCACCGAAGATAGTGTAGTTGCTGTCGAGGTGTAAGTTTGGCGCTGTGTTGATAAAGAACTGGGCGCCGCCAGTGTCTTTACCTAGGGTGGCCATCCCGACAGTACCGGGCAAATGCGAACGGTAGGAGAGCTCTTCTCGAATGCTATAACCGACCGAACCAGAACCATCACCGATATTACTGCCGCCTTGGGCGACGAAGTCGTGAATCACGCGATGGAAATAGCTGTTGTCGTAATACCCTTCTTCAACCAGCTTGAGAAAGTTTGCCGATGTATAGGGCGTGTCTTCGAACAGTTTTAACTTGATGATGCCCTTTGTTGTGTTCAACACAACGGTGTGTAATTCAGGCAATCTATCTGGTGTAGCGGCCGCACTGCTCGCTGTTTCAGCCTTCTGATTAAGGGCTTGCTGAGCGCCTTTGGCGATGATGGCTCTATCGCTTTTCGCTAACGTCTCCAATGTTTCATGGTCTTTTCGTTTAGTGAAGTACGCAATTGCTGCCCTTTGTAAGTTCGGATCGTCGCTTTTGCTCCATAACGTCACGATTTTACGGTCAGCTTTATCGCCACGAATCAGTGCCATCATGGCTTCATATTGAACCCATGTATTGTCACTGTTCAATTGATTTGCTACTGCGGAATGAACATTGTCTTTTTCTAACCAAGAGTTATTCATGGTTTGTAAGGCTGTTACTTGGCTCATGACATCTTTTTGCTTTAATGCGATTAAAACGCCGGCTAACGCTGCTGGATTTTCTTTAAAGTTAGCCAGTCCCCGAATCGCACTCACACGAATCCCAATATTCTCTTTTTGGATATGAGTTAGTAGCATGGGTAAGACTTTGTTCAGTTGCGTATTAGCAAGAGCGCGGATCATCTTAGCTTGCGCTCGTGGTTCTAGGGTATCAAGCTGCTGCAACACCTGATCAACCTGCTGCATCTCCATCAAGTTTCGGCGCGACATCAAATAGCTGGCTTCGAGTTGAGTTTTCGGGTCCCACAAGGCTTTAATGAGCTGGCTTGAACTTAGATGTTCAAATGAACCAATCAAGGAAGGATGGAAAGAGCTGAGATTTACCAGCCCCTGAAGAGCGCCACGAATTTTCTCAGGACTGTCTGACTGATTGATAATATCGGTAAGGACTGGTTGTGCCTTGGGATAGCCCATATTGCCAATCGCCAATGCCATGCGGTATTGGACGGAAGGTTCAATTTCGCTATCCAGCGCCTTCACCAAGTGCTCACCAAGCGTTGGCACTCCACCAATCCCTAGCGCAAAAGCAGCAGCCTGACGAACGTGCGCTTGCTCATGAGTAAGGTACGGCAGCACTTTATTCATGGCTACCTCGCCTCCTACTCGACCAAGTGCAATCAAAGCAACTTCTAGCGTATCAGCCGACAAAGACTCGCAGCCAAGGGCCTTATTGAAGTTAACATGCTCTGCATCACGCTGATCGGCAGCTTGGTACAACTGAGCAGGCGTAACGCAGGCCAAACTGATACTGCTAAAAAGGCCGAATAGCGCCCCGAGCGCCCATAAAATCAGGTGTTTCATGACTCCTCCTGTAGCCTAAGCCGTTCTGGCAATGTAAAATGCCCGCAACATTGATTAAGGTATTATTTTAATGGCTCAATACATCTACACCATGAATCGGGTGAGCAAGATTGTTCCCCCCAACAAAACCATCTTAAAGGATATTTCACTATCTTTCTTCCCTGGCGCGAAAATTGGCGTTTTGGGTCTAAACGGTGCAGGTAAATCGACCTTATTACGCATCATGGCTGGCATCGACCAAGATCATGATGGCGAAGCTCGTCCACAACCCGGCATTAAAATTGGGTACTTGCCGCAAGAGCCACAACTCGACGAAAGCAAAACCGTTCGTGAAATCGTCGAAGAGTCAGTCACTCACGTCAAAGAAGCGTTGGCTGAGTTGGATCAGGTTTATGCCGCTTATGCCGATGAAAATGCTGATTTTGATGCGCTGGCCAAGCGCCAAGGTGAGCTGGAAGCGATCATTCAAGCGGCAGATGGCCATAACCTTGAAAATACACTTGAGCGCGCTGCTGACGCACTACGTTTACCGGTATGGGATGCTAAAGTTGGCAACCTATCGGGCGGTGAACGTCGTCGTGTAGCCATTTGCCGATTATTGCTTGAGCACCCTGATATGCTACTTCTCGACGAGCCAACCAACCACTTGGATGCTGAGTCTGTCGCATGGTTAGAGCGCTTCTTAGTCGATTACAACGGTACCGTTGTTGCCATTACCCACGACCGTTATTTCTTAGATAACGCAGCGGGCTGGATTCTTGAGCTGGATCGCGGCGAAGGCATTCCGTGGGAAGGTAATTACTCGTCTTGGCTAGAGCAGAAAGCGAAACGCCTGGAGATTGAAGAGAAACAAGAAGCATCTCGCCAGAAGACCATGAAAGAAGAGCTGGAATGGGTGCGAGCAAACTCGAAGGGCCGTCAGGCCAAGTCAAAAGCTCGTATGTCGCGTTTTGAAGAACTCTCAAGCAAAGAGTTCCAGCAGCGTAACGAGACGCGTGAGCTGTATATTCCACCCGGGCCACGCTTGGGTACTCAAGTCATTACCGCAAAAGGTTTAACCAAAACGTTTGGCGATAAACTGCTGTATAACGACTTAAACTTCAACCTACCGCAAGGTGGTATCGTCGGTGTGATTGGTCCGAATGGTGCGGGTAAATCGACCATGTTCAAGATGATTACCGGTCAAGAGCAGCCTGACTCAGGTGAACTGCAAGTGGGTGAAACGGTTGATCTAGCTTACGTCGATCAAAGTCGTGACTCTTTGGACGATAGTAAAACCGTATGGCAAGAAATTTCCGACGGTTTGGATATTATCACCGTGGGTAATTATGAAACGCCTTCACGCGCTTACGTCGGTCGCTTTAACTTCAAAGGCTCGGATCAGCAAAAATTAATTGGCAACTTGTCAGGTGGTGAGCGTAACCGAGTGCACTTAGCCAAACTGTTGAAAAGTGGCGGCAACGTCTTGCTACTGGATGAGCCGACCAACGACCTGGACGTAGAAACCTTGCGTGCGCTTGAGGATGCTCTACTCGCATTCCCAGGTTGCGCCGTCGTGATCTCGCACGACCGCTGGTTCCTCGATCGTATCGCGACGCACATTCTCGCGTTTGAGGGCGATAGTGAAACGGTATGGTTTGAAGGTAACTATCAAGAGTATGAAGCGGATCGTAAGCGCCGCTTAGGTGCAGATGCTGATCAGCCGCATCGTATTAAGTACCGCAAGATTACTAAGTCATAACCTTTCTTAGAATCGTAACCTTCCTTAAAATACAGACTGGTTCACCGACATGGCGTGGACCAGTCTTTTAAATCAAGTATTTACCGTCGACAACCCATACCTGCTTTGATAATCTAAGATTAGGTTTTTAATCTAAGGGCAAGTGTTATAGACACTGAGCGCAGACAGTTCACTCGAGTTCCTTTGTCAGCTAAGGCGCTGATTGAATTGAATGGAGACAAGTATGTTGCCAAGGTGATAGACATATCGCTGAACGGCGCTCACCTTTATTGTGATCAAGCTGAAGCCGATGGAAATCTTAAACAAGATAGCTATATCAAGCTTCAAATCATCTTCGACGAACTGACCCCGCCGATCAATATCAAGGCTCAAGTTGTCTACCATAAAGATCATGATTACGGCGTAGAATGCCAAGAAATTGATATCGATAGCATGCTGCAACTGAGGTCAATACTGACCTTATACAATAACGATCCAGAAACCATTCACCAAGAGTCTCAAGCGTTATGGGAGCGCAATAGTCAGGATAAGGATTAAGCGAACCAATCGTCAAAACGCGTTTGATAACCCGCCGGCTTTTCGAGATTCAGTTGGTAACAAACCTCTCCACGCGCCAAGTATTTCACTTCAAAATGAGTCCGAGCACTGTCCTTAGACACTTCGATTCTTTTAACGTTTAATGCCCAATCTTTTCGCGCCAATACTTCGGCTTCATCCACATACTCTTTAATATTTGTCGCCAAAACCAACGTTGCCTTGGGTTTCATTCGGGACAGCAAGAACTCAAAAAATGGCATGTTCAGCCAACGCTGACTCGCGTTCTTCGGCTCTGGATTTGGGTACAACAAAAACACCCCATCCAAAGACTTAGGCGGAAAACCATGCACCACCCAAGGAATCGCATCCGCATGAACAGCCGACAGATTTTCCAGTGACAAATCTTTTGCTCTTGATGCAAACACATCAAACTTAGCACGCGTTCGCTCAACAGCAATAAGGTGTTTTTGAGGATTCGCTTCGGCAAACTTCATCGCATGCATCCCTTTGCCAGCGCCAATCTCTAAAAACTGAGTGCTTTTAAGCTTAGGGGCTTTGAAATTTCGAGGGGCGAAGAGTTTTTCGGGTTTAAACACTCGCTCTTTGGTTGGATTCATCATAATCGATTGTCGCTAAGAGTCATTGTCACAGCGGTCTTCATTTTCAGGAACTTTGCTTTTCACTTTGGACATCACCTGAAGCGTGATAAAGGTGACGATACTCAGCAATAACGCAATCTCAAGACGATGTGTACCCACAGCAATACCAATCGCTGCCGTCCCCCAGATACTTGCCGCCGTTGCTAACCCGGTAACGCTGCTACCATTTTTTAGAATAGCACCGCCACCAATGAAGCCTATTCCGGTAATGATGCCGTCAATAATTCTTGCTTGTGCTCCTGGCTCGTTAAAAATATCCATCGCAATCAATACAAAGCCACAAGAAGCAATACTGACTAGAGGGAAAGTACGAATACCAGCACTTTTTGTTTCGCTTTCACGATTCCAAGCAATCGGAAAGGCCAAGACATAAGCGACCATCATGGTCACCGAGTGATTCAAAACTACAGACCAGTTGATATCAATCATAAAGTTCTCCTGCCACCTTTGTCCTACTCAGAATTAATGTTGAAACAATCGCTTCATCAAGAAGTCAGAAGAAACCTCTTCCCCTTCCAAGTGCATCGCAACCAATTCTCCGCCTAAAATTTGCGGCGCTATCACAATATCCGGCTGCACTAACTTCACGCGCTTAAGGTTATGCGTATCGTTAACCGCAGTCACCGTTTTTACATCGTGACTCACTTCCTTAACCGCCAAAATAACAAACGCATTTTCTGAGTCATCATCCAAAAGTGAGATCACCCCTTTTGCATTTTTCAAACCACACTCTTCTAAAATATCAATCTCACTCGGCTCTCCAAACACAACGTCATCGCCCGACACTGTGTCTTTGTCAATGTGAGGCTGGACAATTCTAGTGACATGATTCCCTCGGTCTTTTAATTCTTTGCAGGTATTAATTGCTAAAGAGTTATTACCGATAACAATATAGTGGTTGTCTCTTTTCATAGAATTACCTTTGTGAACCATAATCTTAGCTAAACTACTCCGAACCATCGGTGCGATGACTGCGGTTAGAGAGGTTGCAAAAACCGCCACTCCTAAAATAATTACCGATATTGTGAATAACTTAGCTTCAGTAGTAACAGGATTAATATCACCATAACCGACGGTGGTCATGGTAACGATAGAGTAATAAAACGCCGTGACCCAATCATCGATATAAGGGTCAAATTCTTTGCCTAAATAATAGCTGCCTATGATCGAATACAGTAGCAACATCACCATTGAGGTTAGTGCAAATAACGAGTTTGCAGCGACGCTTGATTTATAGAATGACTGTCGAAACAACGACAAAGAAGTAATAAGAAATACAAAATATACCAACTGCCAAATACTTCGATCAGCCCAGATGATACTGATAAGGGCCAAACTGGCGAGGAATAGCGACATCGACCAAGCGACACGGGAATGCCAAATCAAACCAAAGGACATCAAAATCATACCACCACCTAGTACTAGAGGCGGCAAATTTTTCGGCGACAGTTCTATTTGCCCTGTAAATAGCCCTTCAAGGTAAGGTAACCATTTATCCCCTAAGTCGGTTTGGAATAACCAAATTCCACCCAGGATAAACAACACAGCCATGATCCAATGAGGAAACCAATACTCAGCCTTGAGCGCCTTACCCAATGACTTCGTTTTGCTATTCCAGCGTTCTCTCAGTGTCGAAAACATCGCTCTCCCTACTCCATTAATTCATCACAGCAAATCAATCATTTCCTGCAAACGACTAACGCCGTGAATTTGCAGTCCTTCAACCGACTTTGAAGGCATATTGCCTTTAGGAACAATCGCCTTTTTGAAACCATGCTTGACGGCTTCTTTTAAACGCTCTTGACCATTAGGTACTGGGCGCACCTCGCCCGCCAAGCCAACCTCACCAAAAATCACCAAGTGCTCTTCCAGCGGTCGGTTGCGTAAACTTGATATTATAGCTGCAATTAACGCGAGATCAGAACTGGTTTCCATGACGCGGACACCACCGACCACGTTAGCAAACACGTCTTGATCAAAGGTTGCAACACCACCATGCCGGTTTAAGACAGCCAGCAACATCGCAATACGTTGATGATCCAAGCCAACTGCCACGCGTTTCGGTTGTGGTGCATGCGAAGTATCCACCAGTGCCTGAATTTCCACTAACATTGGCCGCGTCCCTTCCCAGGTCGAAACAATGGCGCTGCCCGCAACAGGATCGGTGTACTTGGATAAAAATATCGCCGAGGGATTTTTAACTTGCTTCAAACCTTCATCGGTCATGGCGAAAACACCTAGCTCATTGACCGCACCGAAACGGTTTTTAACCGCTCGTAATAAGCGTAAACGACCGTCGCGCTCGCCTTCGAAATACAATACGGCGTCAACCATATGCTCTAAAACACGAGGTCCAGCTAAAGCTCCGTCTTTCGTCACGTGACCAACCACCAACAAAGTCGTGCCCGTTTGCTTGGCAAAACGAACTAATTGCGCAGCACTTTCACGCACCTGAGCCACGCCACCAGGCGCTGACTGTAGCATTTCGGTGTAAATGGTCTGAATCGAATCCACCACCATGACTTTCGGCTTTTGCATCAGTGCCTGTGTGGTGATTTGCTCGACTTGGGTCTCCGTCAGCAATGAGAAATCACCTGTTTGCAGCCCCAAGCGCTGAGCGCGCATGGTCACTTGCTGCATCGACTCTTCACCAGTGACATACAGCACCGGCATTTCTTCGCTGATCTTGCACAAACTCTGTAGCAGGATGGTTGATTTACCAATACCCGGATCGCCTCCCATTAAAACTACCGAGCCAGGAACCAAGCCGCCGCCTAGCACACGATCCAACTCAGATAAGCCAGAGCCCATGCGTGGCACTTCGGATAAGTCCACTTTGTTCATTTGAACAACTTTACTCTGCTCACCCGCATAACCTGTAAAGCGCGAGCTTTTCTCGCCCTTCGACTGCTTAACATTAGCCTGTTCGACCAGCGAGTTCCATGCTTTACATTGCCCGCACTGGCCTGCCCATTGCGGTGTTTCAGCGCCGCACTCTTGGCAGACATAGATTGTTTTTACTTTCGCCATAATTTTTATTTCCCGAAAAGCTGATATTTCCGCTACTCATCGTTAAAATGTCGCTCAATCTGCTCACTTATCAAACAACAAGCTCCGCTATTTCGCTCCATTTTGTCTTGATTAGCGTCATCTAAACCTTTCTAATCTTTTGCTTTCCCAAGCGCTCAAACCGTTTTCTAATTGATCTCCTGACACATTAATGCGGTTCTTTGACACACTAACCATCTCAACTTTTCTAACTTCTATTTTTGTCGAGCATCCAGCTCGCTTTCTAGTTGCTTCGCCATCTCGTTTATATCGTTACTGCTTTCTTTTCGAGTTCTTTGCTCGCCCTTATCTTATGGGATAGAATAAGTTTATTGAAGTAATTAAATAGATTTCTCATGGTTGACCACACTGCTGGTAATAAGACGGCTGCCAATTGGCGTCCAGATAGCTGGAAAGACAAACCCGTCAGCCAGCAAATAAAATACGGCGATAACGATGCCCTAGCTCAGGTCACAGAGAAGTTGTGTCAGTTACCACCTCTGGTCTCTACTTCAGAAGTCGATACCCTCAAAGCTCGAATTGCTGAGGCCCAAGCGGGTGAGCGTTTTATCGTGCAAGGCGGCGACTGTGCAGAATCCTTTTCGGATTGCAATGCTGACGCTATCTCTCAAAAGGTTCGCAGTTTACTCAGTCTAAGCCTGTTGGTCAGTCAAAAAACACGACAACCGATTACTCGTATCGGCCGAATAGCTGGCCAATACGCCAAACCTCGTTCCGAACTGACAGAGACTCAAGGTGATACCACCTTAACCAGTTACCGTGGCGATCTGGTCAACCATGTTCACTTTACTGAGTCGGCCAGAACGCCAGACCCTGCTCGTATGCTTGAAGGATATAGCTACGCATCGCTGACGTTAAATTATATTCGTTCGTTACTCGAAGGTGATTTAGAAGAGCTCTTTAATCTTGATGAAGAAGTGAATTCGTTAAAAGCCTTGGCGCAGCACAAAGAGTTACACCAAAGCCTCAGTAACTTTCGCCAAGCCATTAACTTATTTCATCAATTTAATGGACGCCAAACTGCCCATAAAAACCTGACCGAGTTCTATACCAGCCATGAAGCGCTTCATTTACACTACGAGCAGGCGTTAACCCGCCAAGCCTCGAATGGTCGCTGGTACAATTTATCAACGCACTTTCCTTGGGTCGGAATGAGAACAGTGCGTACCGACAGTGCTCACCTAGAATACCTACGAGGAATCGCCAACCCTATCGCTATAAAGGTCGGCCCGACAGTCGCCGCTGATAATTTGATTGATTTATGCCAGTGGCTCAACCCAACTAATGAGCCGGGTAAATTAACGCTGACTCAACGCTTTGGCCACCAAGATATCGCCAAAACCTTACCCGAGATGATACAGGCCATTCAAAAAGCTGACTTAAAAGTGCTCTGGAGCTGCGATCCGATGCACGGCAATACTCACGTCAGCAACAATGGCTACAAAACGCGAGACTTTCAGCATATCCAATCAGAGTTGCAGCAAGCCTTTGATATTCATAAAGAATACCAGTCACACTTGGGCGCAATTCATCTCGAAATGACGGGGCAACCAGTAATGGAATGCATCGGTAGTCGCTACTCTATACACCCCCAAGACTTAGGGAAGGCTTACACCAGCCTCGTCGATCCGCGTCTTAACCTAAGCCAAGCCTTTGAATTGATTGATAGTTTATTTATTAACCAGTCTCAGACTGCCCCCAACCAACAAAAAAACACTTCAAACTCTTGATCTACCAGCATATTTTGTCGTATATTCGTTAGATACTCTAACCGGGGAGTATGTATCGGTGCGAAAAATATGGTGAGGAGATAACCATGTTGTTCAAAAAAAGCATTAAACAGCTATTTATCACAGTTGGTGTTGCGTTAAGCATACTAGGTGGTTCTAGTGCTATGGCGAAAGCTCAAGTCTGCTCTGAGAGTAACCATGTCGGTTACAACAGTGATGAACTTCATATCATCACATCAATCGAGCCAGAACTTTTAGAGCCAGCCTCCGCTCAGCTGGGAAGCGTTAATGCGACGAAAAAATCGGCAAGCTGGTATTCGTGGTTAACAGAATCGCATAACATGCCAAGTTTGCACTTCATCCAATTCTTGGAGTTGTTTGAAAAGTCTTAATTTTAAGTGAGGGTTGAGTTATATTAACCCTCTCTCAAGTCTGATTTAGTATCAAACAATGAATCAAGAACCGTCTAAAACCAATGATTCCTCGTTGGAAGAAACCTCTGAGTCACAAGAAAACTCCAACCACACTGAAGAACCCCAAAAAGGCACTGGCTTTTGGTCTACCGTACAAAGCGTGTTAGGTGCGATGTTTGGCGTTCAATCTGAAGAACAAAGACACAAAGATTTTGAGAAAGGAAGCGCTGTGCAGTTTATTGTAGGCGGCATTATTTTTGTGATTCTTTTTATACTGACCATACTTTACTTTGTAAATTCAGCGCTAGAAAACTCGGGCGCAAGTTAAATCTTAAAAAGGAAAAATTATGAATGGAAATCAATATTCAGACTGGGTTGCAAATTACATTGTTTATAACTTCTCTGATAGAGGGCTTACTGTATATCGCGAAGTGCCTATAGGGAAAAGTATAATAGGAAAAAATAGAAGAGTAGATATTCTTCTAGTGGACGAAGCGCAAAACAAAGCAATCTCAATAGAGTGTAAGTTTCAGACCATTAATGGTACTGCTGAGGAAAAGATCCCATATACTCTTAACGATATAAGGGCAATGCAAATGGATGCCTATATATCTTATGGAGGTGATGGTTTTTCGAAAGGTGTTAAACACATGCTAGAAGCATCTGAGCTTGCTGTTCATGCTGAGCCAGAAGATCTTAGCCATGTAAACTATTCGAGAACGCCAAACACATTAGAGCTAGATCAAGTTCTAGCCATGAGATTTAACTGGTGGGATATATTCACATCAAACAAATACCCAGTCAAACTACAAAATGAGTTAGATATTAAAGCAGATTAACCGATCCTTTTAATCGACATATTCCTTATAGCTAATACCTCTTGAGCCCTTGTTCTGTTGCCATCACAACTTATCATTCTCGGCGCGTCGATCAAAAATACTTTGTAACCGTAATCTTTGTAAAGTTCAACCACTCTTTCAGTGGCTTGATTTGAAATAACTAAAGGACAGTCATACTTATCAAAGTGGTTAACGACCCTCTCTTGTTCTTTCCAACCAAATTCATTACCAGAGTAGCTAGTAAACTGGACATCATAGGGAGGATCAATATATACAAAGTCTGATTTGTTAATACGTACTTTACTGTAATCCTTAGATGAGAAATTCCAGTCCTTTATTACACTTTGAATATCCGAGAACTCTCTTCTGTAATTAATTTTTTTATATCTCCCGAACGGGACATTATACAAACCAGATCTGTTAAACCTAATTAACCCGTTATAACCAGTTCTATTCAAATAATAAAATAGTGAAGCTGCAAGCTCAGTATTCTCCTCTTCTCGCTTAATTAAATTATTAAACCTCTCCCTAGCTTTATAATAATATGCTTCATCATTAATCATTTTAATATTTATTCTTAAGTCATTCTTAACACAACGATAAAAATTAATAACATGCTTGTTTATATCGTTTATTAGAGCTTTGTCAGGAGAAATTCCTAAGGATATAGCCATGCCACCTGAAAATGGTTCTACAAGCCTTTTCTTCTCTGAAAGCTTCCAAAGTACCTGCATCTGGTCTACTAAAAACCGCTTCCCTCCTGGGTACTTTATGGGAGGAACTACTTTCTTGTTTATTAACATTTTATTATGTTAGGTGATATCCTAGGCTGTAGATGCAGTGTAACAAAACCGATCAAGATTGAAAGCTTTATCTAATAAACACATATGAAACAAATAGCCTTGATTCTCGCTCACGGCGCTGGAGCCGACTCGCAATCCGAGTTTGTGCAGTATATGCAGCGCGAAATTGCCGATGACTTGATCAAGGTCATTACCTTTGACTTCCCTTACATGATACGCCGCCAACAAACGGGTAAAAAATCACCACCCGACCGTATGCCTACATTAATTGAATGCTATAAAAAGCAGATTGAAGCAGTTACCGGAGATATTATCATCATTGGTGGTAAGTCGATGGGTGGGCGTGTCGCCACGATGGTGGCTGATGATATGCCAGTCGATGGCGTTATCGCTATGGGCTATCCGTTTCATCCTCCGGGCAAGCCCGAAAAAACACGCACAGAGCACTTGGCTGATTTAAAAACGCCCTGCCTTATTCTCCAAGGAACGCGCGATCCTTTTGGTAAGCCTGACGACGTCGCGAGCTACTCACTGAGCAAACAGATTGAGGTTCAGTGGCTAGAAGATGGCAATCATAGCTTTGAAACCCTAAAGCGTTCAACAATAACCACTGAACAAAGCTGGGAACTCGCAGCAGCGCAAGCGCGACACTTTATTCACAAACGACTCAAAGCAAATAATTCTTAAAGAGAATAACGCCCCAAACAATAAGCAAGTTGAGGATAGCGACTGCGACAGCCGCTGAACCGATATCTTTTGCACGCCCTGAAAGCTTGTGATGTTCACCGCCGAACCGATCTACCACCGCTTCGATGGCTGAATTAATCAACTCAATCAAGATGACCAGCAACACGGACATCGCCATCACGGCAATTTGCACTGCCGTTTGCCCAACTAGGAAGGCTAACGGTATTAATAGGAGCGCGACAACGACCTCTTGTCGGAAAGCAGCCTCATGCCTCCAGGCGGCCTTCAAACCAAGCCATGAGTAGTGGCAAGCGTGAATTATTCGTGTTATACCAGTCTTTCCGGGCTTCATGCTGAGATTCTCTTTACAATTTGTGAGCTATTAGGAAGAACAAAAACCTAATAGAATTATAGTCTTATATTATTCATTAAACGACACAAGGATCGGGATATGTTTTCAAAAAAATCGTTACTGTTGGCCGCAATGATCGCCACATTAGGCTTCGTCCAATCATGCTCACAAGCTAACAGTGAAAGCACTTCCGTTACTCACGAAGATTTATACAGCCAAATCAAGCAAGTCGCCAGCATCGAAGGCTGCACGACTCACTCAGACTGTGCGCTACTACCAATAGGTCATAAACCGTGCGGTGGACCAGAGGCTTACATGCCTTACTCGAAAACCAACAGCGATGTCGATAGACTCGAATCACTGGGACAAGCATATAGCGAGCAGCGCCGTCAGTACAATCAAGACAACCAAATCATGGGGACTTGTGTGGTAACGCCTAAGCCGAAAGTGAGCTGTATTCGCAACCAGTGTATGGCATCAGAGCAAAGTACTCACATCCAATAACTGGGCAACATCATCCGCGCTTTTTGACTTGTCTTGGTACGGCACAATACCAAGGCATGGCGCGGGCATATTGTCTTTTAACCACTTTAAGTTATCTTCAGCCATATTCATTTTCCCCTGAGCAAAGTTAGCAACCCAACCTGCCAGCTTCAAGCCTCGGCTTTCGATGTTTCTGACGCTCAACATGGCATGATTCAAACACCCTAGCTTCATGCCAACCACTAAAATCACATCCAGCTTTTCCTGCTCAACCCAGTCCGCGTAAGTCTCGGTTTGATTAAGCGGTGTCAACCAACCTCCAGCGCCTTCTACCAAAACAACGTCTGCGTCATCCGGCATCACCACCTTGTTCGCTAACTCCTCAACATTGAGCAGCTGCCCAGCTAAATCAGCGGCGATGTGTGGAGCAATAGCAGGCTCAAAACACAAAGGGTTAATGTCCCTGTAACTTAGCCCCATATTCGATGCTTGTTGCAACTGTAGCGCATCCTCATTTTTTAAAACCCCTTGTACTGGCTCAGCACCCGAAGCAATAGGCTTAAGCCCAGCGACAGCGTGCCCTTTAGCCACGAGCCCACGAATTAGAGCCGCAGAGATGAAGGTTTTTCCAATTTCTGTGTCGGTTCCGGCGACAAAGTATTTCTGATTAGCGTTACTCAATTTGTTATACCTCGCACAATTAATCGAGTATGATTACTATATACTGTTGTATTAATAGGTTACTGTAAATTCAAGCAATTCACTTTAATAGTGATTCATGTATGGATAATTTTTTAGGCGACAACACTATCATATTAGTTTTAGGCATCCTAGCGCTGGTCTTGCTGCTAGGCGCTGTTGTTACGGCTACTTTAAAGCACGCTCTGGTTCGCCAACTTGAATCTAAGAATGAAGAGCTCAAGCAGGTTAACAAAGAGAACACTCAAAACATTGCCAAAAAGAAAGAAAAGATCGAGGATCTTGAAGCGGATTATAAGAAGCTACAAGAATCCCTAACCAGTCTTTCTGAGCGCAACACAACTTTAGTCCAAGAGCATCGTCAGCTTAACGCCAAACACGAAAAAACATTAGCCAGTTACGAAGAAGCTCGTAAAGACTACATGAACGCTTTGCAATCCATCGCAGATACCAAACAAGAGCTTGAAACCGAAATAGAGCAGCTGAAAGATTCCTATGAAGAAAAGCTGCAATACGTTCGCAAAGAGTCTCAAGATGAAGTTGAGAACTTCAAGTCAAACCATCTTGCGGATTACGAGCACATCAAAAAAAGTCACCAGCGCTTAATTTTGTCGAACCAGACACAAAGTAAAAATATTGACAACTTACGCGATGAGCGAGACTTTTATCGCACCGAGTTCGAAACACTTCGTGACTTTTTACACGACGCTCAAATGAAGAATGTTAAAGACATCCTAAAAGCGAAACATGAAGAACTCGAGGAAAAAGTGGTTAAGTTCGAGAACAAAAAAAACTCGTAATACGTTATACAAACACCTAGAGCTTATTGAAGTCTATTACTGGCACAGTTTGACTTACCCTCTCACTTCCAAGCTCACATCAAGTGGCCTTACGAGTACTACTGATGCAAATCCTAATCTCCCTTTATTATTACCTTATTTTTGCCTCTTCGTTTTGATATATTCGCTTAAAACTTCACTGTCATAATAAACTTCAATTGTTTTATTACGTAGCCTAATGTTGGTTAGTGGAACATCAAGCTGATAAATTGTAAACAAATCTTGATCTTTATTAAAAAGTTGTACCGCATCAATTTCATCATAGGTATCACCATAACAACTCTTGGTTAGGTAATTATTCACTTTGGTCCATAAAGTTGAGTTGCTAAAGTAGTTCGAGTTTATCATTGCTGTGTATTTAATATTCCCAAATGGTGCAAAGTGGTCAATTTTGTATATGTTTGTATTCAGTTTATAGCCTTTGTCATTCATTTGCCCAAACCACTCCTTGTAAGAGCTAAGGCAGTGCTCAGGTAAGATAAAGTTAATTGTTCTGTCTTCCTGAATTATATTAAATCCTTTTATTTTAATTATTTCTCTTTCCTTTTCTTGTAACCCACAAGAAGTTAAAACTAACGATATCAGTATAAAAATTACTTTTCTTCCTATGTGATACTTATTTTGTCGCATTTTATAATTCCTAGAATATTTTTTTAAAAATCTTACCTAGAAGGACATTTAAGAAATCGAGGTTATACTTTATGAATAAAGAAATCTGGCATTTGGCGAGCTAATCGCCAAATATCTGTTTCCGCATAAAACATCATACGTCTCTTTTCCCTTCCGCTAACTCCACAATATACTCATGATAATCCAGCGTTGCTTTTTGCTCTGAGCCAAAAGCTTGCCCGTAAACCAGTTCATAAGTCGCGGGGAGTTGCCCGTTACCTAGCGCAAACTGTTTATAAGCCTTTTCTACCGCCTTTAGCTTTCTCGGACTCATAAGTCCTAAGCTGCGCCGGCTATTCACATTGTGCGCACCGATATCTTTTAAGTCTCGCATCAGCTCGATGGCCTTGTCGTAACTAATGACAACCGGTTCTGCATCGACCACCGGATCGAGCATCTTGGCGTGTAACATGGCATCGCCCACATTGTGCATGTCAATAAAATCATTCACATGCTGATAGGCATCAACAGCGGCGAAACTTTGCTTTAACTCGGTTAACGTATCAGGGCCTAAGGTCGTGAATAACAGCAATCCTTCTGGCTTCAACACACGGTTTAACTCTGCAAATAACTGAGGTAAATCCTCGAGCCATTGAATCGCCAAGTTGGAAAAGATTAAATCCAGTGAGTTGTCCTCGAAAGGAAGCTTCATCGCGTCAGCACACAGGTAATCTTCTGATTGTGACTGCTGTTTGCACCAAGCAATCATACCCTCTGCTATATCCACGCCCGTTACTTTTGCTTGTGGAAAGCGTTGCGACAATTCGCGCGTAAAGACTCCCGTTCCACAACCTAAATCGACAATACTCTTTGGTGCCAACTTAAAATAATCCAAACGCTCAAACAGTCGCTTTCCAGCTATGCGCTGAAAAAAAGCCGCCGCATCATACGAGCGTGCTGCTTGGCTAAATGAACGTGCGATGTCACTGGAACTTAAATGACTCATGCGACTAAAAACTCATTAACTTTTTCAACAAATTGGTCGGTATGCGATAAGAAAGGCGCATGGCTTGCTTTAGGGAAGACATGATGCTGACTCTGTGGCGCTAACGCTTGAATGTCCTCAGCCGCTTTTGCTGGTACTAAAGAGTCGAGGCGACCGTATAGTCGTAAAAACGGCACGTCGATATTCTTTAACTGTTCGCGTAAGTCAACATCATTCAATAAATTCAAGCCTTCACGCAATGCTTTCGACGCAGGCATACCATGAATAAATACCGTATCGCGCAACTTCCGAATGTCGTCTTTTTGTGTCTCGCTACCGATTGCTTGTATGGCTAAAAAGCGGATGATAGTCCCTTGATAATCTTCTTCAAGGTAGCGACAAAAACTATCCATGATATTAGGCTTCATTGCATGCTGCCAGTCATCGGTTTGCACGAAACGCGGCGAACTAGATACGGTTATCAACGACTCAACACGCTGTCCGTGATTAACAGCGATATTGGTCGCCACTAAGCCCCCCATCGACCATCCAATATAATGCGCTGTCTTAGGCGCAACCTTTAATACTTGCTCGGTTAAAAGCTCTATCGAGTAATCACCACCCGGGAGCGGCGAACGCCCGAACCCAGGCAAGTCGATTAGGTGTAAGGTGAACTTTTCAGCCAGCTGCTCCGTAATAAGCTCCCAAATGCCTGAGTGCAACCCCCAACCATGAAGAAGTACTACATCAGGACCTTGGCCAACTGTCTCTACAAAAGGTTTCAACTCGCTCATGACGTATCACTTACTCTCTTTCTATATAGTCGAAATCGCTTCGACTAGCTGTTCAATGTGTGTCTTCCGATGATTTGACGTTAACGTGATTCGCAAACGCGCGCTATTTTCCGGTACCGTTGGCGGCCTGATCGCCACCACCAATAATCCTTTCTCCCTGAGACTGTTGCTAACAGCAACCGCACGTTCATTAGTTCCTAATAACACCGGCTGAATGGCCGTATCCGATGGCAAAAGAGGTAATCCTTTTTCATCCGCCAACTGCTTAAAGTAAGCAATATTATCCTTAAGTTGTTGACGACGCTCAGGCTCGCTTTGAATTAGCGCTAACCCCGCCCGGTTAGCCGCGGCAACAGCAGGAGGAATGGCCGTGGTATAAATATAGCTTCGAGCAAACTGCACCAAGCTTTCGATCAACACCGCTTTGCCTGCAACAAAAGCACCATATCCGCCAACAGATTTCCCTAGCGTTGCCATATAGATATCGGCATGTTTTTGCTCTAAACCAAAGTGCTCCAAGGTACCTTTACCAGAGGCACCCAAGACTCCAAAACCATGAGCATCATCGACCATCAACTGTGCTTTATAAGTGCTACTCAGCGCTAATATCTCAGGAATCGGAGCAACATCACCGTCCATGCTAAAGACGCCATCGGTGACAATCATTTTAGTCTCTACTTTATGTTTCAGCTGTCGCTCTAATGAGTCCATATCATTATGCGCATACCGAAGCATTTTCGCCTCACAAGCACGCCCGCCATCAATTAACGATGCATGGTTCAGCTTGTCCTGTACTAACAGGTCTTTGCGATCAAATAAGCTACTTAGTACACCGTAGTTGGCCATAAAGCCCGATGAAAATAACAGTGCTCGCTCAACGCCTAGAAATTCGGCCAGCTCTTCTTCGAGGCGATGGTGCTCTTCGCTATGCCCCACAACTAAGTGAGAAGCACCGCTGCCTGAGCCATAACGTTGCACAGCTTTCTGCGTTGCTTCGCTTAATTTGGGGTGGCTTGCCAAACCGAGGTAATCATTACTGCTGAAGTTAATAAAGTGCTCACCTGCAATACTGATCTCAGTGTCTTGGCCACTCTCTAAGGTCAAACGGTGACGCATCATATCCTGCGCCCGCCGTTGTTTAAGACGAGTTTCGAGCTTACTCCACATAGGTATCCTAGCGGTTGATTCAGTGAATAGTTTTGAGCTAAAGCTCGTCGACTAGTTCACTTCGGTCGCACCACGGGCATTCCCTACGGTCGCATCATAAAACAACGGCTTTTTGCTAGACGTTGTTTCCTCAGCCGCTTTGGCGACACCTTTGGCGACGATCTCTGCAGCTTCCTCTTCAACCTGCTCTTTAGAGTGATGACGCTGTTCTGGCTGA
Source organism: Kangiella marina (assembly GCF_039541235.1). Lineage (NCBI taxonomy): Bacteria > Pseudomonadati > Pseudomonadota > Gammaproteobacteria > Kangiellales > Kangiellaceae > Kangiella > Kangiella marina. The sequence goes on from NZ_BAABFV010000001.1 coordinate 899,525, forward strand.
ATGCCTAAGCGCTTAAACAAGATAGAATCAGCCTCAGCTTCTGGGTTAGCCGTGGTTAATAGCTTTTCACCGTAGAAGATGGAGTTAGCACCCGCAAAATAACACAACGACTGCGTTTGCTCATTCATATCTTCACGCCCTGCCGATAAACGCACGTACGAGTTAGGCATAACGATACGAGCTGTTGCGATCATGCGAATGAAGTCGAACTCATCTAACTTCTCTACTTCGCCAAGAGGGGTGCCTGGAACCGCGACCAACATATTAATCGGTACACTTTGTGGGTGCTCCGGCATGTTAGCTAGCTGCTTAATCAAGCCATAGCGATCATTAATCTTTTCGCCCATACCAATAATACCGCCACTACAGACGTTAATGCCGGCGTCACGAACATTTTGTAGGGTATCAAGACGATGCTCATAGCTGCGAGTGGTAATGATTTGCTCGTAGTATTCAGGCGACGTATCCAAGTTGTGGTTATAGTAATCCAAGCCCGCCTCAGCAAGTTTGCCCGCTTGCTCATCGGTTAACATGCCAAGGGTCACACAAGTCTCAAGCCCTAAGTCTTTAACCTGACGTACCATTTCAATCACCACATCCAAATCTTTTTCACGCGGTGAGCGCCATGCAGCACCCATGCAAAAACGTGTGGCGCCATTTTTCTTAGCTTGTTGCGCTTTCTCGATGACTTTTTGCACCGCCATCAGCTTTTCTTTAGACAACCCTGTATTGTAATGGCCTGACTGTGGGCAATAAGCACAATCTTCAGGGCAAGCGCCCGTTTTAATGCTTAATAGCGTACTGGTTTGAACTTCATTAGGATTAAAGTTTTGGCGATGGATCAGCTGAGCAGCAAACAATAAATCGTTAAATGGTTGATTATAGATGGCTTCTATCTCAGCCAAGGTCCAATCATTGCGAATCTTACCACTATTTAGATAATCTAGATTGCTCATTGTTTCATTAACCCTTATAGTATATTTTTTGCACGCTTTGCATAAGAAATTCGGAATCTGCGTGCAAGTTTACTTCCCAAGAATACACTGTCAACCAAGAAAAGGGAATTTAGGTTTACAATGAGTTTTTTCGATAACCTGCGTCGTGCAGCTGAAAATACCCTCCAATCCAGCAACTGCTCCTTTTGTGGCCTTGCCCAAGCGGATCTCGGCATTTGCGAGCCTTGTTTAACCTCAATAGAGCCGATGGGCTCGACGTGTGGTATTTGCGCTAGCGCGATTAATGACGCTACTCACGAGCAACTTAATGACTCGTTGCAATGCGGCGAGTGTGTCACTAATCCGCCGCTTTACACTAAACTGGTCGCCGCCACGCGCTATCAGTTTCCTGTTGATAAAGCTTTGAGTGATCTTAAATTCAATAAACAGCTGCATTATGCTCGGAGTTTGACCAGTGTTTTAGAGCGTCGAATTAGGCTGAGTTATGAGGAAACGCCCTATCCGAAGGCACTCATTCCAATCCCCTTACATCCCAAAAGACTCAATGAACGAGGCTTTAACCAATCGGACATCATTGCCAAGCACTTGTCCAACGCGATGGGAATCCCACCGAATAAAGCTTTGAGCAGGGTCAAGGATACGCCTCACCAAGTCGGCCTTAGTGAAAAACAACGCCGTCAAAACCTCAAAGATGCTTTCCAATTAGAAGAGGGGTTGCCGAAGCATATAGCTTTAGTGGATGATGTGGTGACCACAGGCTCTACGGTTAATGAAGCAGCTAAGTTATGCCTCTCAGCTGGCGTTGAGCGCGTCGATATTTGGTGTCTGGCTAAAACCTAACGCTTTGACAAGTAACGAAATATCCCTAGTATAAAGTAACAACACTTTTTACAGCTAGACGATGCTAAAGCGCTAGGAAGTTTGATGAGTGAATGGTTATTGATTATCGTACTGACGCTTGCTGCCGGGCTCTCCATGCCTTTAGGGGCGTTAATCGCGCGCTTTGAAACCATCCGCCCACAATGGTTAGAGCAAGAACTTCGACACAGTATTATAGCCTTCGGCGGCGGCGCTTTATTATCAGCAATCGCCCTCGTCCTCATTCCCGAAGGTAGCGCTAAACTGAGTGTTACCGAGACCGCGCTTTACTTTGCGCTGGGTGGTGTCGCCTTTATGGCACTAGATCAGTTGCTTGATTACCTCCAAAGCCCCGCTAGTCAACTGGCGGCGATGTTATCCGACTTTATTCCTGAAGCCTTAGCGCTTGGCGCTGCATTTGCTGAAGGCGGCACTGCTGGTCTGTTGTTAGCAGGCCTAATTGCGTTACAAAACCTGCCCGAAGGCTTTAATGCGTTTCGTGAAATGGATGCCGCTAAAGCGTTCAAACCCAGCGTCATTATTATCGCCTTCTTGCTGATGGCACTTTTAGGCCCGATAGCGGGTCTCGCAGGCTATTTCTGGCTATCAGCTTTTCCAACAGCGGTTGGAGCCATTATGGTATTTGCCGCTGGTGGTATTCTCTACCTCACCTTCCAAGACATTGCCCCACAAGCAAAACTCGACAACCATTGGGGGCCGCCGCTCGGTGCCGTTGCTGGTTTCCTACTCGGCTTGATCGGACAGCTTTTGATTCATTAGGATTAACCTTTGCGGGTTCGAGTGCTAGACTAGCCCCAAAGTTTTACTGGCACTATTTTCCATTGGAGTCTGTTATGGCATGGCTATATTTATTTGTTGCAGGCCTCTTTGAGTGCGCCTGGGCTATCGGCTTAAAGTACACCGAAGGGTTTAGTAAGCCCTTACCCTCCGTGCTTACGGTTATCGCTATGGGTATTAGTTTTTGGCTACTATCCGCCGCCATGAAAACCATCCCCGTCGGTACTGCTTATGCTGTGTGGACCGGTATTGGTGCTGTTGGCGTCGCTATCATGGGCATGCTCTTGTTTAATGAGTCTAAAGACATTCTCAGGATACTATGCTTATTACTTATCGTTAGCGGTATTGTTGGCCTTAAACTCGTCTCGAAGGGGGAAGCATGACCACTTGGAGCGATGTGCTTGGGCAAGAAAAGCAAAAGCCCTACTTTATTGACATGATGAACTATGTCGCGGGTGAAAGAGCCTCAGGTAAAATCATCTACCCCCCGAAAGAGCAGGTGTTTAGTGCCTTCAAAGCGACCGAGTTTGATCAGGTAAAAGTGGTCATTCTGGGACAAGATCCTTATCACGGCCCTCACCAAGCTCATGGCTTATGCTTCTCTGTGCTACCCGGCATTAAGCCACCGCCTTCACTGGCCAATATGTATAAAGAGTTAGCGCAGTCGATCCCTGACTTTGAAGTTCCGCAGCATGGCTTCTTACAAAGCTGGGCCAAGCAAGGCGTCTTATTATTAAATACCGTGCTTACGGTTGAGCAAGGCAAAGCTCATTCGCATGCCAAAATCGGCTGGGAACGCTTTACCGACAACGTGATTCAAGCTTTGAGTCAGCATGGGGAAGGTATCGTGTTTCTGCTCTGGGGAAGCCATGCCAAGAAAAAAGGACAGGCCATCGATCGCCACCGGCACTATGTTTTAACAGCGCCCCACCCTTCTCCTTTGTCAGCGCACAGGGGTTTTTTCGGTTGCAATCACTTTGCAAAAGCCAATGAGATTCTGATCGATGATGGCCAGAAACCGATAGATTGGAAGTTACCGGCCGAGGTCAGCTAAATCCACTTTTAAACGGACACAATACCGAAAGAACTGCTACAATGCCGACAATTCTTGAAATACACTTCAGGCGCTCAGTTTGCTAAATAAAGACCGCTCCCGTCAGGTTCTCGAAATCTCCTTACCCATTGTCGGTGGGATGGTTTCACAAAATATCCTGAACCTTGTCGATGCCGCTATGGTTGGCACACAAGGTAGTGCAGCGATTGCCGCCATCGGTATTTCCGGCTTTATTAACTTCATGGCAGTGGCTTTTTTCACAGGCTTTGCTGCTGGGGTACAAGCCATGGTCTCGCGTCGAATTGGGGAAGGCCGTAGCGAAGAAGCTGCCTACCCGATGAACGCTGCTTTAGCGATTATTACTCTACTCGCACTCCCGACCAGTATTGCGCTCTTTTTCTTAGCACCCAAAATTTTACACCTGCTGAATGACGATCCTGAACTGCTTAAAGAAGGCATCCCTTATTTGCAGGCTCGCTTCGTAGGTATTGTGGCCGTCGGTTTAAACTTCAGCTTCCGCAGTTATTGGAGCGCGATCAACCAAACTCAGTACTATTTGAGAACGCTGTTGATCATGCATACCATTAATATCATTCTCAACTACGCGTTGATCTTTGGTCATTTTGGAATGCCAGAGCTAGGCACTTTAGGCGCTGGAATTGGCACCACCATTTCAGTCGCTCTTGGCACCATGTATTACCATTATCTCGCCACAAAGCACACCAAAGACTACGGTTACTTATCACAGCTGGCGCGTTGGCCTACCGTTCGTGGCATTTTGAAAATTTCGATTCCATCCGCTTTGCAACAACTGTTCTTCGCTGGTGGTTTCACGGCACTTTTTTGGATTATCGGCATGGTCGGTACGCATCAGCTAGCCGCAGTTAACGCCATCACTAACGTTATGCTGGTTGCTATCTTGCCATGTATCGCGCTTGGCATAGGAGCAGCAAGCTTAGTCGGTCAGTCTTTAGGGCGTAGTGATCCGCACAATGCTTATTTATGGGGTTGGGATGTCGCAAAAATGGCGATTATCTTTGCCATTGTTCTTGGCACCATTTTCTTCTTCTTTACGGATCCGATCATGGGCATTTTCCTTAAAGAACCGGAAGCGTTACGACTGGCTCATTGGCCCTTCAAATTATCAGCTTTAATCATTGTTATTGATGCGGTCGGATTGGTCTTCCTCAATGCTCTGAATGGCGCTGGCTCAACCAAATCGACACTCTACGTTTCAATTATCTCGCAGTGGATGTTGTTCTTACCCGTAGCATGGTACTTAGGCCCTTACCTCGGCAAGAGCCTAACCATCATTTGGGTTGCCTACTCGGTCTACCGCGTACTACAGACTGGAGCCTTTGTGTGGCTTTGGCAACGCCGTAACTGGAGTCGCATCCAGTTCGATTAAACCAATCCCTCTCAAGAATCACTGGTGACGGTTTCAGTAGCAGGCTGTTTTGCTTTGACTGTACCGACTAAAGCGATAATCAATAAAATTGGTAAATACCAAGCATATTGCCCCGGCGCCAACGGTGAAATGGAAAAGCTCGCGCCCAACAATAAACACTGAGCACCATAGGGTAAGACGCCCTGAATACTACAGGCACCAATATCCACTAAGCTCGCACTCTGCTTCGGCTCAACATTACTTTTGTTTGCTAGCTCGTGAGTAACGTCACCGGTCAGTACGATGCTCACGGTATTATTGGCAATCGCCAGATTGGTCACGGCTGTGGTGCTTAAAATCGCAAGCTTAGCTCGTAGCTGGGACTTTGCCACATTGAACAGACTACTGATTTTACGCACCAGCCACTGCAAGCCCCCCTGGGCCTTGATTAAACCTCCAAGCCCCCCTACCAACATCGACAGTAAGAAGATTTCCTGCATACTGCTGAAACCTTGATACATGGTTACCGCAACACCAGCCTCTTCGCTAAAGCCACCACCGAACAAGCCAATCAGTATCGCCACCACAATCCCAATGGTTAAAATCACGAATACATTCCAGCCAATCAGCGCCAGAACCAGAATAAAGGCGTAAGGGATTAAGTTATACCATTGGTAATCACCAATCGTCACAGCCTCACCCTCGCCCGCAAAGATACTGTATAAAATCACCGTGAGTAAGGCCGCAGGAATCGCCCAACGTGCGTTTTGCTTTAACTTATCCGTAGCGGTCGCGCCCTGCGTCCGTATCGCGGCAATGGTGGTGTCTGAGATCACCGACAAGTTATCACCAAACATGGCACCACTTAGCAAAATCCCCGCCACCAAAGCTGGTGAAACTTGCAGGCTTTCCGTCAGACCAACACCGATAGGAGCAAGCGCAGCCAAAGTCCCCATCGAGGTTCCCATGGAGAACGACACCACCGCCGCTATCAAAAACAAGCCGGGTAAAATAAAGGATGCCGGGATCAGGTCGAGACACAAGTTGACCACTGCCGAAACAGCGCCAATCTGAGTGGTTAACGCACCAAAAGCTCCAGCCAGCAAATAAATTAAGCACATAGCGATAATGTTGCTGTCGCCCATACCCGCCAACAAGTGCCCAATACTCTTTTCAATAGGCTCTCTAGCTAACAATACGGATAAAGCAATCGCTGGCAGAATCGCGATAGGAGCTGGCAACTGGTAAAAAGCGCTTTCCACGCCAATAACGGTGTAATAAATCCCCGTACCTAAAAATAAGGCGAAAAAGACCAGCATAGGAAGCAACGGTATATAACTCGCAGCCACAGAATCAGCTTGTTGGCTCAGGTGGCTTTGTCGAATGTTAGGGTTGGCCGTGGTCTTGTCGCCGGCAGGAATTGTCTTTTCTGTCATAGCATTACTTTACCTAGTTCAATAACTTAGCGTTCAAAGCTTGCGGACAGAAACAACTTATTCAGAGGTTCTCTTTAGCAGTTTTTACTCTTTCCACTTTGAAAAAGAGTGCGCCCGCAAGCGGAACAAATCAGCGCGAAGAGCAACTATAACTAAGTTACCCTGTAAGTTCAACAAATAGAAGTTTAGCAGTCTATTTCAACATGGTTGATGAAGGTTCATCTTTCGACATGCGTAAAAAGTAATAATCGTATTTGTAGTCTTTTTCAAAGCCGTAATCACGGTAAATCTTGTGAAGCCTATGATTTTCTTTGCGTGTCGTCACTTCAACCCGCACCGCTTTGCTCGCTTCACATAGCATTTTCGCGGCATCTAGCAGCCCTTTTGCAATTTGGCGTCTATCCGAACCACCAAAGATAAAAAAGTCATTCAACACCCAAATTGGCGCTAATCCTATGCTTGAGAATGACGGGTAGAGTTGAACAAACCCTGTTAGCTCATCATCTTCAAAAGACAAAAAGATTTTCGATTTTTCCTCTTCAATCAATGGCTTAAGAAAGTTTCGAACTTGTTCAGGTTGTGATTCCTGACGATAAAATTGGCGATACTGATCGAAGGCTGGTACTAACAGCTCCAAATCATCAGCAGTACAGGCTCGAATATCCAAGATAACATCCTTACACGGTGTTTAAATAATGTTCAGTAATAATTCAGTTTACGTTTTATATAGTAGCTGATAACGAATGAGCAAGGTCATCATAACAAGCAAGCCTCTCACTCGTAACCGTATTATAGTGTTTTTCGAGGAGTTAGCCATGAATAAAGTCATCATATCTGCAATAACCGCGTCCCTGTTACTGGGCTTTTCACAGATAGGTGAAGCCAAAGAACATAAGGGCCCGAAAGCAGATAGAGGGTCGAGCTACAGCTCACACAGCGCCCGAGATCGTGGTAACCACCAACGTGGAAACAGACAAGGCTTCAACCGCAGAGCGGATGATGATCGTCAGCGTCACCGAGGTGACCGTCGTGAAGCGCACCGTGATGATCGTAGAGAGCATCGCTCTCGTGATCACGACCGTCGCCGTCATGTTTCTCATGATCGCCATCGTTATCATGATCGTGACCGCTACCGTAACCATGACCGTCCGCGTTATAAACATCGCCACTATAGGTACTATCATCCTAGAACCTATCCAAGCAATGTCTATTACCTAGGTCAGGACTGGTACTACTACGGTGGCTACTACCACCCGTTCCCTAGACACCATATCCATACTAGGCACTGTCACCACCGTTACTGGGAACCTTTAGCCGTTGGCATCATTCTAGGCTCAGTGATTGGATGGTAAAGAAATTGTAGACATAAGTTTTCTGGTCTTGAGAGGTTCGGATACCAGTTCCCCTAACACATACCCCCTAGTGTCATCCGACTCCCCACTCTCAAGATCAGCTTTTTCTCTCCTGACATTATGACTAAACCATAGTGTCATTTAAAAAGCCGCTTAACGCGGCTTCTTTTTTTGTCGGTCGAATATTTATTGCCCGATGGGGGAGCCCGGTGGGATCGCCAACGGTTTAACGTAATCAACTTCAAATTCACCCGCCTGGTACTTTTCAACCAAGTCTTTTAACCACAGGTAGCGAACTGGATTGCGTTTAGCTTGGGTTACTAACCACCCGGAAAGTTTGCCAATTTCACTATGCAAGTGAGCGCGTACTTCTGCTGAAGCATTCGGATCTGATGCAGCCATTAAAATATGTTTCACCGTCAAGTAATCCACTCGTTGCTGAATTAATGCGCCCAGCCCTTTGCTTTCGGTACTGCGTAAGGTGGTCACTAATAATTCACTCAGCATTTCCTCTAAGCCTAACTGCTCAGGCGACTGAGCTTTTTGTTGCAGCAGTCGAGCTAATCGCTGCGGGTTCAACATTAGAGTTAAGGTGTGTTGCGCCGAAACATCAGCCATCGCTACGGGATCAAGGCTCGAACCGAGCTGACTAGGGAAGCTTTCACGATTTTTGTAATACCCGTAAGCCTTCGGTGGAATCAACTTTACAATATGATCAGGTAGCTGTAGTTGCTCTACCGTCAAGGTCGATAACAGCATCTGGAGTGCGGCATCCTGCTGCTCTTTACTGACCGCACGAACAGGCTTATAGCTATCGCCTTTAACACTGTATTCAAAGTGAACGCCACCCAGCAACTTCACTGCCGCTTCAACTTGATAACGATGGAATAAGTACAGTGGTACTAGGGTTTCAGCAAGCTCCGAATAAGGCTGACCATCTTTAAGATTGGCATGCCCAAAGTTTTGTAGCGCCTGTTGACGAACCTGCAATACTCGACTTAACTCTTGAGCAGCGTCAGCGCCATTATCCCAAAGGTGTGCTTCAGCCTGCGAGCCCCCTTGTGGACGCGCATCAGCATCGGAAATAAAGAAGAGCCCCTTAGAACTGGTATCGCGTACAATCTCACGCAAAGCTTCAGCTTCCTTATCCGCATCAAACTCGGCATAACCATAGCGCACAGCCTCAATATCCCAGCGACCGATACCTTCTGCGTAGGCTTTGGCCAGCGATACTTGGCCATTATGTAAGGTCACATAAGGATGCGGGTAATCCATCACCGAAGCACGGTTGTTGACGCTTGCAGCAAAATTATGGGCTAAGCCCAGCGTATGCCCCACTTCATGTGCCGATAACTGACGGATACGCGCTAACGCCATATCCAAGGCTTTTTGTTGCTTCTGATCGTTGGTTGCTGAACCTGTTAGAGCGTTCGCGATCAATAAATCTTGACGTACACGCAGCGATCCTAAAGTAACGTGCCCTTTAATGATTTCACCGGTTCTCGGATCGGCTATTGCCATGCCGTAAGACCAACCACGAGTGGCACGATGAACCCACTGGATGACGTTATAACGCACATCAAGAGGATCGGCGTTCTCAGGCAACATTTTGACCTCGTAAGCCCCCTCAAGCCCCACCGCGTCGAATGCTTGTGCCCACCACTGTGCGCCCTCTAGTAAAGCGGTTCTAACCGGCTCTGGCGCGCCAGGATCTAAGTAATAGGTGATTGGCTTGATGGCATCGTCTTTGTCGCGAGTAATGCGGTGGCGATAAATCAATTTCTTTTCAATGTTCTCGGTCAGAGGCGTTGCATAATCCGCATAGGTCAGCTCGAAAAAGCCACTCTTTGGATGAAACTCACGCGTTTGATAACCGTCATCAGGGAGAGCCACAAACTGAACCTGTTGTTGCACCGTAATAGCGTTAGGCGCTGGCGTCACTTGCCGCACATATTCGCCAGGATTTGAGCCAGTGAAGGTCAAGATCGCTTCGAAAACTGTATTATTCGGGAAGTTTTTACTGTGTTCAGTGACTAACGCTGAACGCGAACCATCAACACTGTAAGAACCTTGTTCAGTTGCTTGCAAACGCTGACTAACGCCATGTAAATCTTGTAACAGGAACGGCGTCATATCAATAAGATGTCGCTTGCCTGAGCGTGCTTCGACCTTGAAACCATAAAGCACGGAGCTGGCAAATGCCTGCTCGACTGAGGAGCGCTCGGCCTGATTCTCAGTATCAGCGCGGTATCGAGTGTTCAACTGTTTGAGTAGAATTTTATCGCCATATTTTTCAAATTGAACCAAGCGGCTCTCACCCAGCTGACCGCGATCAAGACCAATATCATTCGAGCCAATGCCATAGGGTAGGCCGGTATACATGATAAAAGGCTGCTTGAACTCACTAATCTCAAGCCAAATTTTGCCCTGACTGTTACTGACCTGATAAGGAATAAAGCCGTTGGCACGATTCGACTGGTTACGAATTTCTGACCAGCTAGCAGCATTGACGCTCACGCAAACAAGGCAAACTAGCGCAATAAAAGTAGACTGAATAACACGTCGCATGAGCGATTCCCTTTATATTTCTTAAATTTGAGACCTTTATAAGGCCTGACTAAAAGGCTCTATTAAAAAACAAACTATTGACCATCAAACGCGCTGAACCAAGCCAATAGCCCCTAAAGACAGGATTGTCGTTGAACACTATGATACTGCCACGTTCTAAGCGCTGAGCCAAGACAGCTGGAGTATTTTTTATGCGTTCTACGTTTTCTTTTGACGAATACCCTGCCACAAGCGGCTTGTCGGTGTAAGTTGCCACCGTAACAAAGTCCTCTGTTGCAGGTTTTAAGACCTGAGTTCCCGCTTTAGTGAAAGCAATGGTGTCTTTGGTTAAACCGTAAGCCAGCGGGTGACTATTATCAAGATCAGCTTGATAAATCGCCCCACCAATAATGCTCTTCGCTACAACATCGTCACGGTGACTGAACTCATGTCCCTGAGGCTCCGGCAGTTCAGGAATATCAACTTCATAAGTTATAAGCTGATTACGATACGCCCACTCGACCGCTTCTCTTGTCACGACCAAAGTACCGCCTTTATGAATCCACTCGATCAGTGCTTGATGTTCTTCAGGTTTCAAGTCCGCATAATAACCATTCACTAAAGTTAAGTGGCTATAACGCTCCAATGTGCTGAAATCAATATAGTTAGCATGCTGCATCGATAGCGGAATCTCCAAGCGAGTATCCAATAAATGCCACATTTCCCCAGCTTCATAGGAAGACACCTCGCCACCAATCAGCAGCAAGGGTTGCGGCATGGTTAGAGGCTCCATGCTCGGGCTGCCCAAGTCGATACCATTTAACGCTAGACCTGACTCAACCGCATAGACATCAACGCCTGCGGCAATAAATGCATCCCTGACTGCTTGAATCACGCGCTCTTTACGCTTCGTATCAGCAGGAAGCTGCATCACTAAAGCACCAGGTTTGAACTGCCGAGCTTGATTGTTAACCGCTAACGTGAAGCTATTGGTACTCACTTTTGTAGGGATACCCTGTTTTAACAGTCGGCTTAACCCTTTTGCGGCATCAAAGTTATCCCAAGGGACAATTAAGGCCACAGGATCACTGCCACCAAACCAACGCCCTTGCGATGCCCACTCGATAGTGCTCGACGTAACATCCGATAAATCGCCTCGATCTAAGTGGTTAAAAGTGACGTTAAACGCTAACGGCAAGGTCCAGGCTGACACATCATAAAACGTATTATCTTTAAACTGAGTTCGCGTTTCGAACATGGCTTTAATCAAGCCATACTGTGTTTGTTTAAAATTGACTAAGTACGACTGCCCTGCTTTATAGCGCTGATCATTGATTGATACATCCTTGGTGACTTGCTCCACTTCCACTTGATGGCTGTTCAAAATACGCAGAAACTCTTTTAAACGCCCCTTATCCTCAGAGCTGAAGATAACGCCTTTAACCGAATCATCATTCGCCGCTTTGCTTCGACTGGCAAAAAACTGCTGCTGATAGTTTTGCAGCTTATCCTTCATCGCCATTGACGCTTTCAAAGTCGAAAAAGACGTCGCTATTTGGTTTCGGATAGCGAACGGGAAGCTTAGGTTGCCATTAACTGACTCCTGCAAATGTCCCCGAGAGCTGGCTTGCTCAAATAAAATCCCGATGCCACCGTTGATATCTGGAAACGTTGAACCTTTACCATAATAAAAGTCGTCGAAACTCTCTTTACTGTAATAAGCCGAACCTAAATCGTCGAGTGCTTTGGCGTGAAACTCTGCAATATCAGCGGTTAAATCAAAGTTCTCTTTTGAGGTTAATGGATTCTGGCGACTGGGCACACCCGGCTGGAAAAAGTAGGTCGAATTGGTGCCCATTTCATGAAAGTCACCCACAATGTGCGGACGCCATTGATAAAAATGCTTTACTCGCGCTTGGCTTTCAGGATGTTGTAACAACAACCAATCACGGTTTAAATCAAACCAATAATGATTGGTTCGGCCCATTGGCCATTCCTCGTTATGCTCAATCGAGTTAGGGTCGCTAACCAGCTGTTGGCCTTTATAACGATTAACCCAGCCTGCAAAGCGATCCAAGCCATCAGGGTTTAGCATAGGGTCAATCATCACCACCGTATTCTTCAGCAGCTCTTCGACCCAAGGCTCTTTTGACGCCGCTAGTCGGTACGCCACCAACAAGGCAGCATTGGCGCCACTGGCTTCATTACCATGAACCGAGTATCCCAACCAAACCAAGTTCGGACCTTGGTAGTTCTCAAGATTCTCGCGGGACGCTTTGATCGCATCCAAACGCGCAATATTCTCAGGCGAAGAGATATAAGTCGTGATTAGTGGTCGATTTTCATGAGTGCGGCCTATCTCTTTCAGTTCAACTTTGTCCGAGAGATGCGCCAATGACTGAAAGTAAGCCAAAGACTGATCAGGACGTACATGCCAGGTTCCGACTTGATGCCCCAAAATATCTTTTGGTGTTAAAACATCATCAGAAAAGTCTATCGATTGATCGAAGTAATACTCTAAAGTCGGCTCTTTGGCTTGTGAAAGTACGGGCCATGCTACGCAAGCTATTAATAATAAAGGTAAAAATATCGTTTTCTTTAAATTAGGCATCTTCTGCAATTTTTAGTCGTTTTCTTCATTCTAACGGTTGCAATCATCGCTGCAAGCCCTCACATCAGTTATAATAGATTTATAGATAGCAAAACGGTTTAGTTGTATATGATTAATGTTTCAGAAGCAGCACAAGAACATTTCCGCCGCTTACTCGCTGGACAAGAAGACGAGAATACGGGCATTCGTGTTTTTGTGGTTAACCCAGGTACAGCCCATGCTGAGTGTGGCGTTTCATACTGCCCACCCGATGCGGTTGAAGATAACGATACAGAGCTTAAGTTTGAAGGCTTCTCAGCATTTGTTGATGAAGACAGTGCGCCTTATCTCGAAGAAGCCGAAATTGATTACCAGAAAGAAACCACGGGTGGTCAGTTAACGTTAAAAGCACCCAATGCCAAAGCGCGTAAGGTCGATGATGACGCGCCAGCAGCCGATCGTATTCGCTACTACCTTGAATCAGAAATCAATCCAGAACTCGCGAATCACGGTGGCCAAGTGGCTTTAACAGAATTCACGAATGATGGCATTGCGGTTCTACAGTTTGGTGGTGGTTGCCAAGGTTGTGGCATGGTCGACGTCACGCTGAAAGAAGGGATCGAAAAAACTTTGATGGAAAAAGTCCCTGAAGTCAAAGGCGTTAAAGACGTTACCGAACACGCCGCCGGTGAGAACCCGTATTACTAATTTCCATTAGTTACTGATGAAAAAAGGCGCTTTTCAGCGCCTTTTTTAATGACCGTATTAAATAAATTCTTATGCTGCTTTCATAGGTTGGGTTAGAAGCTTGTCTTCGTAACCCAACACATTGTCTGATGGGTTACGGGTAATCCCTAACCCATCCTATACAAAATTTTCTAACACTTTTTCTGCTTTAGTGGATTAAATGTTTATGCAGTAACTTTAAAATATCCAGAGCTTCATCGTCGCTGACGAGGAAGGATAAATGCTGATCACTTGAGGTATGTCCAAGCAGTAACCATTGCTCAGGGAGCTCGGCGTCAATTTGCAATAAGTGCCACAAGGCTTGGCTCGACTGGCAGCCGACTAGCGTAATGATGGCGCTGTGTGACAATAAAACGCTGCGACACATTTCAGCCAGCTTCACCGAAAGATCATTTAATATCTCTTCGCCGTGAACGCTATTGCTGGTTTCAACCGCCATCACCAATGACTCTTTCGTTGAGGCTAATAATTCACAGCCCAGCTCTAATTGATTAAACACGGTAAACACTTTCTGTAACGTTTCAGGCTGCTGCCCTCTTCGCCCCAATAGCAAAGTCATCACCGGAACTTTTTGCTTAATGGCTATCGCTTTTACCCAGCGCGAGTCGCTACCTTCGCCATTAATAACTGTGCCGCTTTCCAGCGGTTGATGCGTATTTTTAATCTCAATCGGTATGCGGTAAGGCATGACCGTACTGAGACACCGTGGGTGTAAGACTTTAGCACCGGCTTCCGCCATTTCAAATGCTTGAGCGTAACTGATTTGTTCTAACTTTTTCGCTTCATTTAACTTATTCGGATCGGTAGTGAACATGCCCGCCACATCGGTCCATATCTCAAGCTTTTTGGCTTCCAATAATGCTGCCACATAAGAGGCAGAGGTGTCCGAGCCTTCGCGTCCTAAAAGCACCGTTTCACCATCGTCATTGCTCGCGATAAAGCCCTGAGTCAATACCACATCGAAACTCTCTGACCAGTTTTTAGCTAACTGGTGGTTAGGCCGAGGATGGCAAACAGCATTAAGGTACTGATCATTAACATTGTTATTGGCTTCGGCTTCTGACACAAATAACTCTCGCGCATCGAGCCATTGAGTCTGGCGATCGTCGCCTAACTGTTGCGCTAAAAATTCAGCCCCCAACGTAGAGGATAGTAACTCGCCATGTGCGACTACCGCAGCTCTCAGTTTAGAGGTTAATGTCCCATGGTCTGAAATTCGTGACACCGATGCTTCAAGAGAGTCTAACCAAGGAGTTAACAAAGACGCATCCAGCTTCAGTTGACTGGCCATTTTCTGATGATAATCCGTTATCTCATTCAGCAATTCCTTAGACGAGTTATCAACCGCGAGTTGTGCTAAACGCTCTAGCTGATTGGTCACATTTTTAAAAGCGGAATGAACAATCGCGACTTTAACGCCCTGCTGCAAATTATCTTGCACGATTTGTACAATATTGTCCCAGTCTTCTCTGCTAGAGACACTAGAGCCGCCAAATTTTAAAACAACCCAAGAGGGTCTTTGATTATCATCTGTCATGAGTAGAAATTCGATTTAAGACTTTAAAAGGAAAGTATTTCCACAATAGGGGCAGTGGCCTTCGCCATCTTCTATTGGGATGAACACTCGTGGGTGCTGACTCCATAGGGTCATTCCGGGAGTCGGGCAACTCAAAGGTAAGTCATCCGCAGTAATGTGAATTGGCTGCTGTTTGTTGACGTTTTGCTTTGCTGGTTCAGCTTGCGTTTTATTGCTTGAATGACTCACTGTCAGCTCCCTCTAATGATTGATTGATTCATTGTACCTCGACATTTTTAAATGTCGAATGCCACAACTCAGCGACTTGTTGCCGTTCTTGAACCAGCTCACTATTTGCAATTAATTGCGGTTGGCTTTGGAGTGAACTGTGATTACCAATGTCACGAAGCACTCGATAATTCATCATTAATTGATCGCGTACCTCCTGCGAAATCAATCCATGCTTGGCCAATAACTGTAGCCAGTCGACGTTATTGAACGGCAATGCTTCTTGGTTAGGGTGCTGTATCAAGGTGCCTGAGTGGCTTAGCGCCCAGTATTGCACCAAGAACTCAATATCAACAAGCCCACCTTCGCCCTGCTTAATGTCCCATAATTTGCTATCAGACTTATTCAGGTTATCACGCATTTTCTTTCGCATAGCAACAACATCAGCAGCCAAATCTTTATTTTCAGATTGCGGCGAGTTTGGCTTGGCTAAAATATCTGAGCGAAGTTCCATATATCGTTGACGCAAGGTGTCATCGCCAGCAACCGGTCGCGCGCGCACCAATGCTTGATGTTCCCAAGTCCAGGCCTCGTTGTGCTGGTACTTTTTAAAAGCTTCAATGTGACTCACCAACATCCCTGAACGTCCTGAAGGCCTTAAGCGGGTATCAACCTCATACATGATGCCTTGCTGAGTTCGAGTCCCTAAGTAATGGACTAAACGTTGCGCTAATCGGGTATAAAATTGATGCAGTTCTAACGATTTTTCACCTGAGTTATCTTTGCCAGAAGTTTCAGATTGCGGGTCGCCTTGGTAGAGAAAGACTAAATCTAAGTCAGAACCATAACCCAGCTCATCGCCACCAAGCTTGCCATAACCTAAAACCAAAAATCCGGAAGCTAACCCTTCCTCACAGTGAGGCGGCACTCCAAATTTCGCCACGGTTTCACGCCACGCAAACTGCAATAAATACTCGACAATCACTTCTGCCAGATCGGTTAACTGCTGCGACACAGCACTGATGTCAAAACGCCCCGTTAAGTCGCCTGCGGCAATTTTAAACTGGCTCGATTGTTTAAAGCCGCCTAATGCTACCAACTGCTCCTCAATATCATCAGCCTCAATGCGGATCAGGGCTTGTCGTAACTGGCTCGCTAAATCGCCCTTGTTTAATTGCTTTCCAAAATTACTGGGGAATAACAACTCGTCCAACAGCGATGGGTAAATTGACATCTGTTTTGCTAACCATCGAGAGCGGGACACTAGCTGCACCAAGTACTCTAGTACTGGCAAGTTTTCCGCTAACATTTCAAAGTAAGCGGTACGTCGTCCAACCCCTTGCAATAATTCAATACAGCGTTGCAAAGTCGTCTCAGGCTCTGGCTGCGTTCCTGCTTCTATTAATAAGTGGGGTAACAACTGATCCAGACGGGTCAAACCACGACTTCCAATTTTTCGCTCCGAAAATTCACTTCTAAACTCGCTGACCATCGCGATCATTTTCGGGGAGATATTAAGTTTTTGCTCTAAGTCGGCTTCGCTATTTTGCTCAAGACTTCCTTCCAACCACTTTCTAACCCGCTCACAATCTTCGTCGATTTTTTCTTCATCATGTGGATCATGGAACAAGCCTTTAAAAAAGCTGGCGACATAATCCTGATGTTGACTAAGCTCTTTAACCAGAGCATCCCAAGTTTCCGTACCGAGCATCGCTGCCACTTGAGACTGCTCTACAGTATCCTCTGGCAATTCTTGCGTTTGATCTTCATTGCGGATTTGGATGGCATTTTCCAGCTTACGCAAAAACTGATAAGCCATTTTTAATGGTGATGCTTCTTTGGCTGGAATAAACTCTTTCGCCTGTAAGGTATCTAAGCTGTGCCACCAATTTTTCGTTTGTAACACCGGATGACGACCACCGCCAATTAACTGTAGTGACTGAACAATAAATTCCAACTCACGGATTCCCCCTTCCCCAAGCTTGATGTTACCTTTAGCATTTTTACGCAGTAATTCGCTGGCGATTTTTTGCTTCAACTGTCGAATAGAATCGAGCACACTAAAGTCAATGTAGCGACGATAACTAAAAGGTCGAATGATTTGTTCTAAGTCAGCTTTAAACTCGTCACTACCGTTCACCACCCGAGCTTTAATCATCGCGAAGCGCTCCCACTCCCGACCTTGCTCTAAGTAATAATCTTGCAGCGCGTTAAAGTTAGTGACCAATGCTCCGCTTTGACCATATGGCCTTAGCCGCATATCCACCCGGTAAACAAAACCATCATAAGTAATGTCGGATAATAAGCTGATGAACTTTTGCCCGAGACGCATAAAAAACTTCTGGTTTTCGACTGGCTTAGATTCTCGGTCAGTTTCACCTTCTTCCGGAAACGCAAAAATCAAATCAATATCCGAAGAGAAATTAAGTTCACGACCACCGAGCTTACCCATAGCAAGGATTAACATTTGTTGTAACTCGCCAGTGACCGACCGGGGCTTTCCATAGTGCTGATGACCATGATATTCAGCCCAACGATATGCGGCTTGAATCAGAATATCGGCCAGCGTTGATTGGTAAAAAGTAATCGCCTTGATATCTGCTCGCTGAAACAGATCCTGAGTGGCAATGACGATCGACCAATAGTGCCTTTCTAGCCGCAGCTTTTGCTTCATATCGAACTCTGACAAGGTCACATCGAATTGCTCCGGCAATCGGTTCAAACCCTGCTCAATTGAAACGCCATTAATCGCATCCAACAACCATTCTGGTTTTTTCACAGCCCAGCGCGCAATGTAATCGCTGGAAGCTAAGACAAGCCTCGCTTTATCCTCGTCAAACCTGTCTTCAGACACCAGAGCGTCGCGCCACTCGTGGTAGCGTTTATCGGCGAGTTCTGTAAGCGACGCTGGTGGTTTAAAATCTGTTCTCATGGTCGTTGTTTTGGGTCAATAACAGTGGTGATCAAGAAGCTATGACGATACGTTGATATGGGCCATAAATCAATTGATGACGCCAATTTGCGCACGCTACAAATGCTTTGTAAGTCATTGATTATAAGCAGATTACAGTTGTTTACAAAGAAAAAGTAGTTTACATTATGCTTCACTGCTAGGATTAATTGATTAACTTGGAAAAGGAGTCTCTCTGATTATGGGCACAATAATTACATTAGCGGTCATCGCCGCCCTGGTGCTGTTCTTTGTCACCATTTATAACAAGCTCGTTACACTGCGTAACCGTTTTAAAAATGCCTTTGCACAAATTGATGTTCAGCTGAACCGTCGATATGACCTGATCCCGAATCTGGTTGAAACCGCGAAAGGCTACATGAAGCACGAAAAAGAAACCCTTGAAGCCGTTATCAGCGCCCGAAACAGCGCTGTTTCAGCGAATCAAGCGGCCGCGGCTAACCCTGATGATCCTGATGCCATTAAACATTTAAACCAAGCAGAAGGCCAGTTAACTGGAGCGCTAGGACGTTTATTTGCACTATCAGAAGCTTACCCGGACTTGAAAGCCAACCAAACCATGGAACAGCTGATGGAAGAGCTGAGCACAACTGAGAACAAAATCGCGTTTGCTCGTCAGGCTTACAATGACTCTGTGATGGAGTACAACACCTACCGCGAGCAAGTGCCTAATAACTTTATTGCTAATCCTTTTGGCTTTAAAGAAGCGGAACTGTTCGAGGTTGAAGATGAACAAGTTCGCGAAGCAGTTAAGGTATCCTTCGACTAAACTGCTGATATGGATTTCTTTGAGCATCAAGCAGCAGCTCGGCGCAAGACCAAGCTGCTGGTCTTTTACTTTCTTTGCGCTGTCGTACTGATCGTTGTCGCCTTAAATTTCGCCCTCTGGGGAATATTTAACGCCAGCGGTTATGCTTCTAATGGCGACAGCCAAGGTATCTCCTTCGTCCAGTGGCTGAACGAAAGTTGGTTCTATTACATTACTTTCGGCTCGATTGGGTTGATTATACTCGGTAGCCTCTACCGTTGGATTACGCTGGCGGATGGCGGTAAAGCGGTCGCTCGCATGGTTAATGGCCGTGAAATTTTACCCGACACTAACGATCTGCTTGAGCGCCGTCTATTGAATGTGGTCGAAGAGATGTCGATTGCTTCTGGCACCTCGGTACCAACCGTTTACGTCATGGATCAAGAAGATGCGATTAACGCCTTTGTCGCGGGTATTGAAAGCGCTGATACCGTCATGGTGGTGACGCGTGGTGCGCTTGAACAACTCTCTCGCCAAGAGCTACAAGGAGTCGTGGCGCATGAGTTCAGCCACATTTTCAACGCCGACATGAAGATTAACGTCCGTTTGATCAGTATTCTCGCCGGTATTTTGATTTTAGGACAAGCCGGTTACTTTATGATGCGCGCCTTCCGTTATGGAGGCTCAACGCGCAGCAGTAAAGAAAGCGGTGGTTTTGTGGTCGCGATTTTATTAATCGGCTTATCGGTTTACATTATTGGATCGATTGGACTCTTTTTTGGGCGACTGATTAAAGCGGCCATTTCACGCCAGCGGGAGTTTTTAGCGGATGCCTCAGCCATCCAATATGCCCGTGACAACGAAGGTCTAGCCGGTGCTTTTATTAAAATTTCTCGCCAAGGTTCGCTTCTCAATAATTCTCACGCGGAAGAAACCAGCCACATGTGTATCTCTGAGCCAATAAAGCTGAGTTTTAATAGTCTTGCAACTCATCCTCCGATTGAAAAGCGACTGTCTGCCATCATGCCCAACTGGAGACAGTTCAAAGAGCAAAAAGATCAAGAAGCAGAGCGCAAGGCTGAACAAAAAATTCGTGATATGGAACGCCACCAGGCAAAAGCCGAAGCTGGAGAAGCAGATAAAGGCTTTGATATCGGTGGCTTAGCGGACACCGTTGGTAAACCGACCACCATGCACTTACATGCTGCTGGCGAATTACTGATGGCGTTACCCGCCATCATCACCAACGCCGCTCATGGCCATCACTCCAGTAGCCACGCCATGCACTTGGCTTTCGCGTTGCTATTGAGCGATCATGGCCAAGTTGACGACTCCTCATTACAATTAATCGAAAACGTCTATGGCGACAAAAGCAGTGAAAAAATATTAGAACTCGCCGCTCACATTACTAAAGAGCAACGCCAGCTGCGCTTGGCCATTCTGGACTTAGCCATTCCAAGCTTACGTCGTTTATCCAAAAGTGAACGCGAACAGTTCTTTAGTTTACTGCGCAAATTAATCCATCAAGATCGCCATGTTAGCCAGTTTGAATATGTGCTTTATTGCTTAATTCATAAGCATTTAATAGGCTCCGGTCAACAAAGCCAAAAGTCCATTATGCGCTTTAGCAAAGTTGAAAAAGAGTTGCAGGTTTTATTATCAGCAGTCATCCATGCAAGCGGCCAAGATCAAGCTACTAAAGAAAAGGTATTCCATCAGGTATTCGATGGCTTTAGCTCAAACCAATTATCACTTCTAGAGAAAAACTTTGACGCCGAAGCTTTCCACCAAGCCCTCAACAAACTCCGTCGCTTATCCCCGATGCTGAAAAAGCCGTTGCTGAATGGTCTTGAAGAAGCGATTGAGCACGATGGCGTCATCGAACATCAAGAAATTGAATTATTACGTGCGATTGCGGAGTGTTTGGATTGCCCTATCCCACCGATGATTGAAAACATACAAAAAGAAGCAGCAAGTTCACTAAGCTCAAAGCAGTAAGGTAGTGCTCTGAGCTTGATGACTTTAATTCCAATACGGATTTCTTGCTAGCGCTTCTTCGCGCATACCTTTAAGCACCACTAGCGTTTCCGTTTCTGTGTCATCGATTAAAGGATCTTCGACGCCTTCGGCTTCCAATGCGTTTTCCAAATAGATCAGCTGCTGTAACAGCTGGATATTTGCCACAATGTCAGCCCAACCACGACGGTATTCACGTCGCGCGCGGTCATCAAACAGGCAGCCAAAGAACAAGCCAATATCCAAGGTGCGCGTCATTTTCGGTAAGTAATTAATGTAATCCTGCTTACTCAAGGTCACTTTATCGGATAAGTGACGCTTCATATCACGCAATAAATGCTGCAATTGCTTAGTCGCGTACGGGTACACTTCTTTTTTCTGGATCTTCTCCGCATTGGCCTCACCGATAGTTTCGCGCCACTCTTTTAGGTAAAGCCAGCGTGAAAAACGTAACAGTCGGAGGTTATACGACGGCGTCATCAAGTAATCGACGAACACTTGATGCTCTTCAACAAAGGCTTTCTCTAAGGCCTCTTCCTGAGGCACTAACTCTTCATAGTGAAAACCATATAGCTTACTATTTTTTAACCAGTTAATTTCTTCAGCAATAGTAAACAGCCTAGAAAAATTCTTAGTAATTTCACGCCAATCTTTTCGTAGATGAATCAGGCTGTGGCGAGGAATGACTGCGGCAAAAACTGAGTACATCGTTTGCATAAACATTAAAGCTCGGTTTAACTGCAGCACTGCGTCAAGACTGGCTTCACGCTTGATCTTCTTAATATGGTACTGCCAATGTCCTAGCCCTTTATGAGCAACACTTTCAAAGGCAGCTTCAGCAGAGGTTTTAGAGGTTAGATTCACCAGATCGAGATATTTAGTGTATTCTGGCGCAGAATGGCACAAGCGATAACCACGCTCAGCTTTACTCTCACTGTCCAGAACCAAATCAAACTGCTCTATCAGCTTCTGGCCTAGATCAAATAAAACACTCGCATCACCGTCTTTTAACTCCAACTCAACTTCACACAAGTCTTGAGAAGTATCTTCGACATCAGAGCCGACACAGTGGATCTGACCTTGATCCAGAGCTATTTCGACAGAAGCCCCTTCATAATCAATCGTCACCACATCTCGAGTAAAGTTAGTGGTAAAAATAGGAGCCAGAGGGCCATCTTCCTCTTCAGCTTCCTCCAGCAAGATGATTAGGTATGGCTCATCAACCAGTTCCAGCTGAAGCTTATGTTCAGGTATGTCATGCTCCGACTCATTACGCTGGTATAAACCACCAACCACCCGCCCAGCTGACTTCACTGACTGGATAAAACGTTGATCATCTTTGCGAATTCTCAGACCGATATCAGTCGCTCTAAGTCTGTGGTTCTTAGTATCGTAATAGGTGTTACTGAGGCATTTTTGCTCCCACTCCAACTCTGCAGAGCTGTCCTCGGGGTGTCCCACGTCCTTTAACCACGTTTTAACTTGGCGTATTTTATCGGCGCTTGCTGATAGCTTTAATTCTACTTCAATCGACATTGGTTATTGTGCTTAATAGCAAACTCATGGCCTCAGTTTACAGCGCTAATTCTTTCTTGCCAAACCAAAATTAGGGCACGCCTACTGTGTAGCTAAACAAACAAATAGACGATAAGGCCTCTAGCCGTCTACACTTTTATCGCTACTCTGTAAAACCCTCACTTTTATTGTTGTAGCCAGTCCAGTCCATCTTCACTATAATGTGGCATTAAATTTCACTAATGATTAACCTTTCTGGGGTAGATATGGCCAATTCGATACTCGATATGTTTGCGTCATCACCGATTCGCCCGATGCAGGATCACATGGGCAAGGTGCACCAATGCGCTAAACAGTTAATTCCATTTTTTAAGGCGACACTTGCGCAGGAATGGCAAGAAGCAGAAAAACTAAAAGATGAGATTCGCCAGCTTGAGAACGATGCCGACGACTTAAAGCATGACTTACGAATGCACCTTCCAAAGGGGCTTTTCTTGCCGGTAGCTCGTACCGATTTATTATCGCTTCTCAGTAAACAAGACAAAATTGCTAATATCGCTCGCGATATCTCTGGCGTCGTTTTTGCTCGTAAAATGACTTTCCCAGAAAACGTTCACGCTGATCTTTTAGGCTTAATTCAGCGCTCTATCGATGCTTCAAAGCAAGCTTATAAAGCCATCAACGAGCTTGATGAGCTTTTAGCGACAGGTTTCCGTGGCCGTGAGGCAACGTTAGTTGAGGAGCTTATTGAGCAACTAGACCTTATCGAAAACGATACAGACGATCTGCAAAGAGCGCTGTTATTCAAAATTTTCGAGCAAGAGGAAGAGCTTCCTCCGGTTGCTGTCATGTTCATGTACAAAGTCATTCGCTATATTGGCGACCTTGCTGACAGCGCTCAAAGCGTCGGCTCTCGTCTAGAAATGACTATCGCGCGTTAACTGATAAACCTTATTTAATAAACCAAGTTCAGGTAGGGGGAACTTTTGGATTTTTTATTACAAAATGCAGACACCATGATATGGATTGCCGTAGCATTCGGCTTCCTCATGGCATTCGGTATCGGTGCTAATGACGTTGCTAACGCAATGGGGACGTCCGTAGGGGCAAAAGCACTGACTTTAAAACAAGCGATTATTGTTGCAGCGATCTTTGAGTTTGCAGGCGCTTACTTAGCCGGTGGTGAAGTCACTAAAACCATCCGCAAAGGCATGATCGATTCCAGTTACTTCGAGGGACAACCTGAATTACTGGTCTTCGGTATGATGGCTGCTCTGTTAGCGGCTGGTATTTGGCTCTTAATCGCATCTAAACTTGGCTGGCCGGTATCAACCACCCACTCAATCGTCGGTGCTATCGTCGGTTTCGCTGCGGTTGGTGTTGCCTTTGATGCTGTGAGCTGGGGCAAAGTAGGCTCAATCGTTGGTAGCTGGATTATCACTCCTCTCCTAGCTGGTGTGATTGCCTTCCTCATTGTTCTCAGCGTTCAAAAGCTGATTCTCAATACCGAAGATCCATTCCAAAGAGCCAAGCGTTATGTACCTTTCTACATGTTCCTAGCTGGTTTTGTGATTGCACTAGTAACCATCATGAAAGGCTTAAAGCACGTCTTTAAAGATAAGAGCATTGAGCTGAGCATGCTTGAGATTTACTTAATCGCTGCCGGTGTCGGTTTGATTATCGCGGTAATTGGTGCTCTCTTTATCAGTCGCATTAAAGTTGACAAGAAAGAGAACAAAGAATATCAATTCGCCAGCGTTGAGAAGGTATTCGCGGTGCTTATGATCGTTACCGCTTGTGGTATGGCATTTGCCCACGGTTCTAACGATGTTGCGAACGCTATTGGTCCTCTAGCCGCAATCGTTAGCGTTATCCAAAACGGTGGTGAAATTGGTGCCAAAGCCGCTGTTGATCCTCGAATCCTATTGGTTGGTGCGATTGGTATCGTGATTGGCTTGATTGTTCTTGGTAGCCGCGTTATGGCTACGATTGGTCAGAAAATCACGCACTTAACGCCAAGCCGTGGTTTCGCTGCTGAGCTAGCGGCAGCGTCTACCGTAATTATCGCCAGTGGCGCAGGCTTACCTATCTCGACCACGCAAACCTTAGTCGGCGCGGTATTAGGTGTTGGTATGGCTCGTGGTATCGCTGCACTTAACCTCGGTGTGGTTAGAAACATCTTTGTTTCTTGGGTAGTGACCTTGCCAGCAGGCGCGATTCTATCGATCATATTCTTCTATATATTTAAGGCCATGTTCTCTTAAGTTTATAGAGTATGACCTTAGCTTTAGCATCAAAAAGTGCTCACCTCGGTGGGCACTTTTTTTATGCCGACTACTTTTATTCCATAAATGACGACAGAACCCGCGTTCCCCCATTTGCACACCAACTCACAACTTAGCCCAAAGTCGTCGGATGACTTTGGTTGACGGCGTTTATAGCGGAAAAGCAGGGCTTTAATTGTAAGGCTGGACGGTTCTATGATACAAAAGGCTTGAAACGCGAATTTTCAGGTTGCTTGGGCATAAAAACCTCCATATACTTGCCCATCAAACCGTTTAACCAGACCAGGATTATTATGCGACGTATCCTGACTTTATGGGCTTTATTCTTCACTTCTGTGTTACCCGTTGATCGGGTTTATGCAGCCGATGAAACAACTCCAAGTAGCCCTGACACACCCGTTAATTATTATGTATCGGATGATATTGGCGTTGTGCTGCGCAGCGGCCCAACTAACCGCTACCGTGTGATCGGCAAAATTTCAGCGGGCACGCCAATTACTATCTTACAAAGTGACACTGCCAACGATAGTAGCGAAGTCCGCGTTGCTAACGGTGATACCGGCTGGATTCAGAGCGACTACATCACTGATGAGCCTACGGTCCGTGCGAAATACCAGCAACTGCTAGAAGAAAACTCTCAACTTAAACAACAGGTTGAAGAGCTAGCACAAGATATCGCTGATAAAGACAATATTATTCAACTGAATAACAACTTGCAGCAACAAGTTTCTGAGCTTGAGAATGAAAGAAACATCCTTAGCCAGCAAGCGGCTTTACAAAAAGACCGTTTCCACAAAGATGTGTTCTACGCTGGCGCACTGGTGTTGTTGTTTGGTATGTTCCTGAGTTGGGTATTATCAAGATTCAGTCGAAAGAAACGTCAAAGCTCAGGCTGGCGTTAAGGTTTACAGGTTTATGGTTTAGGTATTAAAAAGAATGTTAAGAGCTAGTCATATATTTTCAGATAATTATAAGCACCTGTCGCTGGACGAATGGCAGGGATTGATCACCCAAAATTATGCAGTCGATGAATCAGATTATCTGAATGAGCTGCTGGCGCTAGCCACACCTGATAAGGACGTCATTGAAAAAATCACTCGTCAAGCCAGCGATCTGGTAGCGGCTATTCGCAAAGACGAACGCTCTAAAGACGGCGTTGAAGCATTCCTTCAGCAATACAGTTTAAGCACTAAAGAAGGCATTATCCTGATGTGCTTAGCTGAAGCTTTATTGCGTATTCCTGATGCGCGTGTGGCGAACAACCTTATCCGTGACAAGCTAACTGCCGCTGACTGGGAGAAACATACTGGACAAAGCGGATCTTACCTTGTGAATGCCTCGACTTGGGGCCTCATGTTAACGGGTAAGATTGTTGATACGGATAAAGACGGCGATGGTAAACCTGACAACATGATTCACGGCTTAATCGCCAAGTTCGGTGAGCCTGTGATTCGTCAAGCCATGAACCAAGCAATGCGTATCATGGGCCGACAATTCGTTCTTGGGCGCACCATTAAAGAAGCCTTAAAGCGTGGCTCGAAAAGCGTTCAAAAAGGATATACCCATTCTTTTGATATGCTCGGTGAAGCAGCTTACACCGCACATGATGCCAAGCGCTATTACGAAGCCTACAGTAATGCCATCAATGAAATTGGTGCGGTTAAAACACAAGATGGCGTGAAAGCCCCTAGCATCTCAATCAAGCTCTCGGCGTTACACCCTCGGTACGAAGAAGGTCAACGTGATCGCGTGTTGAGCGAGATGGTTGAAACGGTTAAAAAACTCGTTGAGCAGGCACGCAACCTTGATGTAGCAGTGACTATTGATGCTGAAGAAGCGGACCGTCTGGAACTGTCTCTAGACGTTTTCGAGGCAGTGTATGACTCAGCGGTTTGTGATGGCTGGGAAGGTTTCGGTATGGTGGTACAGGCCTATTCGAAACGCGCTTTACCGGTACTCGGTTGGTTAAATGCGTTGTCCACCAAGCATGGCCGTCGTATTCCGCTTCGCTTAGTCAAAGGTGCTTACTGGGATCAGGAAGTCAAATGGTCGCAACAAGGCGGTTATTCAAACTACCCAGTCTTCACCCGTAAATGTGGTACTGATGTTTCCTATTTAGCCTGTGCCAAGTATTTATTAACCACTGACGGTACTTTCTACCCTCAGTTCGCTACCCACAATGCGCAAACCGTTTACAGCATTCTGGACATTGCGGGCAGCAACCGGAACTTTGAGTTTCAGCGCTTGCACGGTATGGGTGAGTCGTTGTATGACTTAATTCTCAATCAATACCCAGACAT
Organism: Kangiella marina; assembly: GCF_039541235.1. NCBI lineage: Bacteria > Pseudomonadati > Pseudomonadota > Gammaproteobacteria > Kangiellales > Kangiellaceae > Kangiella > Kangiella marina. The sequence continues at coordinate 926,829 of NZ_BAABFV010000001.1, forward strand.
CAGCTGCCGTATTTATGCGCCTGTCGGAAACCATAAAGACTTATTACCGTACCTTGTGAGACGCTTGCTTGAAAATGGTGCCAACACCTCATTCGTTCACCAGCTGGTCGATGAGAAAACTCCGATTGCAGAGTTAGTTGAGCACCCAAGCGAAGTCCTAAAAAGTTTTGAAACTTTGCATAATGATCGAATCCCGCTTCCGCCTCAGCTGTATCAAGATTTTGGCGAAGAGCGTATAAATTCGAGTGGTACTAATTTACATATTCATAGTGAGATAGAGCCTTTTATGAACCAGGTCAAACATTTCTTAGATAACCAGTGGCATGCAAAGCCAATCATTGATGGTCAAGAGTATACCAGCGACGAAGAGCAGGTCATTTGCCCTTATGACCATAGCCATACCGTCGGTACGGTTCATAAAGCCACTGAAGAACAAGCACTGAAGGCGTTAACAGTGGCCCATGAGAACTTTATCGCATGGGATGTGACGCCTGTACAGCAGCGTTCTGCATTGCTGGATAAAGTGGCGGACGCTTTAGAAGCTCATAAGCACGAATTGATTGCCTTGTGTAGCCGTGATGGTGGTAAGAGTCTTCAGGACGGTATCGATGAAGTTCGTGAAGCGATTGATTTTTGCCGTTACTACGCTTACAACGCACGTAATCAGTTTGGTCACGAGATACACTTACCAGGCCCAACGGGCGAAAGTAACAGCCTTTACTTACAAGGGCGTGGTGTGTTCGCTTGTATCAGTCCATGGAACTTCCCGCTTGCCATTTTCATCGGTCAAGTTGCTGCCGCTTTAGTCGCGGGTAACACGGTAATCGCTAAGCCAGCGGATCAAACCACGTTGGTTGCATATCGTGCAGTGCAGATCATGCACGAAGCCGGTATTCCTGGCAGCGTCTTACAGTTCGTACCCATTCGCGGCTCTGTGTTAGGTAAAGTTGTACTGTCGGATGACCGCGTTGCGGGTGTTGCCTTTACTGGTTCAACAACCACAGCACACACCATTAACCGCACCTTAGCGACTCGTGATGGCATGTTGTCACCACTGATTGCGGAAACGGGTGGTCAAAACGCGATGATCGTCGATAGCTCAGCGCTACCAGAGCAGGTCGTTGAAGACGTCATTCACTCAGCGTTTACCAGCGCCGGTCAACGCTGTTCAGCCCTTCGCGTGTTGTATTTACAGGAAGAAATTGCTGACAAAATTATCGAAGTGCTTTCGGGTGCGATGCAAGAGCTTCGCCTTGGAAACCCAACGGACTTATCCACTGACGTCGGCCCTGTGATTGATATGGCTGCACGCGAAGAGTTGCAAGGCCATATTGAGGAATTAAAAGCAGCAGGCAAATTGATTTCTGAAACGCCTATGCCTGAAGGTCTAGAGGGGCACGGTAGCTTCCTCTCACCGGTCGCATTTGAAATTGATCATATCAACGATCTTGACCAAGAGTGGTTCGGTCCTATCGTTCATATTGTGCGCTACAAAGCGAAAAACTTGGATAAAGTCATCGACCAAATCAATGACTATGGTTTCGGTTTAACCTTAGGTGTTCACTCTCGTAACGAAGCAACGGCGATGTACATCGACAAGCGCGCACGAGTGGGTAATGTCTATATTAACCGTAACATGATTGGTGCGACCGTGGGTGTGCAACCGTTTGGTGGTCAAGGCTTATCAGGTACTGGCCCTAAAGCTGGTGGTCCTTTCTACTTGTACCGCTTCGCGACTGAGCATACACGCACCAATAACACAGCGGCAATTGGTGGTAACGCCACCTTGTTATCGTTGGGTGATGAAGATGTGTCACCGGAGTTCTTGCAAAAAGACTCTTAATGAGGCCTGTGATAAAATCAATAAAAGGCACAGTTCGTCTGTGCCTTTTTTGTATCAGCGTACAACAATCGAACCATGGCACAAATTTCACAACATTTTATTGAGCATATTGAAAAACAACTTCCTCAGCATATTAGCCTGGAGGAATTGTTAGCTGCTTGTCAGCGCCCCTTGCGCAAAAGTGTTCGTGCTAACCTCTTAAAAACCACCACCTCTGAACTGCGTGATCAGTTTGAGAAAGCAGGTTACTCTTTACTGCCGATACCCTGGTGTGATGAAGGTTTTTGGGTTGATGAGTCAACGCAACCTCTTCCAGACAATATCGGCAACTGGCTACCTCACCTCCAAGGTCAATGTTACATACAAGAAGCCAGCTCAATGCTGCCGGTTAAAGCCTTGCTGCATGATCTTGAAGTCAATGACCATTCAAAATTCCTGGATATGGCTGCAGCACCCGGTTCCAAAACCACACAATTGGCCTCGTTAACTCACAACCAAGGGTTAATTGTGGCTAACGAATTATCGTCCACTCGCTTGAAAGGCCTGTATTACAACATCCAAAGGTGCGGCCTTGAAAATACTGCACTCAGACATGCCGATGGACGTCAGTTTGGTCAACAAACACCGGAGTTTTTCGACGCCATTTTGCTAGACGCCCCTTGCGGTGGCGAAGGCACCGTTCGAAAAGATGAGCAAGCTTTGGCCAACTGGGATATTAACAACGTGCGCTCGATGTCGGAACTCCAAAAAGAGCTCATCGTCAGCGCCTTTAAAGCCCTCAAGCCAGGCGGACGTCTGGTGTACTCGACCTGTACTTTATCCAGAGAAGAAAATCAGGACGTGTGCAAACACCTCTTAATGACTTACCCAGAGCAAGTTACCGTCAAGCCGCTCAACACTTTGTTTACAAACGCTGATCAAGCGATTACTGAAGAAGGTTACTTACAAGTCTACCCTAGCATTTTTGATTGCGAAGGCTTCTTTGTTGCGTCATTTGAAAAGCTCGGTAAGTCTGTTGAAAAAGAACCAGCAGAACCGGCTTCTAAATTTACACATCTGACCAAGCCATCCGCTAAACAGTTGGAAATGATAGTCCCATACTTCAATATTTTTGGTTGGGACTTAGCGCCGCTGCAAGATGAGTTATGGGTTAAAAAAGGCAAAGCAAACACGCAAGAGATATGGCTGATAGGAAAAGAAATTCCAGCGCTTAATCAACGCTTAAAGCTTAACCGTTTCGGCGTGAAGTTATTAGAATTAAACAAACACGGACCTAAAATCCAGCATCAAGCCATAACCACTTTAGGCCACCACTTCACTCAACAGATCGTTGAGTTAACGGCTCAACAAGCGAGCGAGTATTACCAAGGGAAAGATATTTTTCTACCTGCCCCCGAAGAACCACCGAAACACAAAGAAGTGATCGTAACGTATCAGCAAAACCCTCTCGGCTTAGCCAAACATTTGGGTAATAAGCTCAAAAACAACTTACCTAGGGAACTGGTTAGAGATAAGGCCTTTTCAGAGTTGAGTGACCATGCTCGCTAGTTATCGACGTTAACGTCTTCTAAATTTGGTAACACAAACTCTTGCCCTTTATAAATCACCACCAGATCATTCTCTAAAATTTCTTTAATTTTAAAGTCCTTGCTGATGGTATCGCCTTCAGCGTAAGCACGTCCATTCAGCATCACAAAACGATCTTTCGGCTGCGTTGCATAAATGTGCGTGGTATAGATCAAAGATGGTAAATCTGCTTTCGTGATTTGCACCGAGCCAGAAGACTCGACTGGAGTCGCTGCTTGCTTTTCGTTACGGCGGGGAGGTCTTGTCATCGTCGAACGCTGAACTTTTTGCACCACAGGCTCTGCCACTTCTAACGGTTTGGAGATTATTTGCGGTGAACTATTGTTAACTGGAGTGTTGGCACTCACTTTCGAGTTCGATTGTTGTTCAGTCTCCGTCGTCAACGCTGTTACACTTGGCGATTCTTGTGCCGAATGGTTAGCGTCAGTCGCTACGCTAGAAGGCGAACTTTGGGTCCATTGCTGTGAAATATGTGACGCAGAAGGATTCAGTAGCATAAAGACCAACACGCCAATGGTCAGCACCAAAATCATAACGACCAACGGCCAAACCCATCGAGTTAAGCTTTTTTCTTCCTCAAACTCTTGATAAGCGTGCTCACTAGACAAATCAGGAACGTCACTTTTTTCATCACCGGATTTATTCTTTTTGAGCGCATCGAGAATATAAGACATCAACGCTCCCCCTGCTGCATATTTTTTACCTGTGATACAAGCTTCGGAATGTTGGTTACGACTTTATTATTAATCATAATCACAGAATGCTTACCTAAAATGCCATCGGCAACTAAACCACTTTCAATTTGAAATAACATTAACCAGTCTTCAACTTCTTTCGAAAAACGATCCGTTGGTGTTAAATTAATATTATCAATGTCGTAAATCGCATCCGTTAACCACCTCACAGCCGGTCCACTATCACCAACTTTGGTGTGCTCAACAAATCCGTCCGGCATTTTCCAGAATAGATGGTATTCTCCTTGCCACAGCGGGTTTAAGTCCTTCTGCAACATTTTTACTTCGTTATCACCAAACTGCAGTACCAAACGCTCACCCTCAATCGATTTCAGTGTTCCCCAAAATTCGCCGGACTCTTTGGTCGAAAACTTTAAATTCAGCGGTCGGTTAAGCTGCTTGATATAACTCCAGTCTGCGACGCCACTGTCACAGCTCAGGTTGTAATTATAGGCTAACTCACATGGCTCTGGTGATTGGTACGGATAATAACTCACGCCCCAGATGGCGAATAAATTTCTGGCCGAAACTAAACCTTTACGATCCCAGCTTTGGTCGCCCCACAACTCTTGTGCCAGCTCATCGTTTGACTGAGGTTCACTGGTGGCTTGGATTGTCTCTTGTTGAGTATTTTGAGGTTGGTTGCTTTTCTCTTCTACAGGTTCTTGCTGCTTCGCAACCTCGCTTGGAGTATTTTGAGCCGATGCGTCAACAGTTTGCGCTTTAATAACTTGTGGGTATTGGGTAATCACGAGGTAGCCTAAGCTAAGCAATAAAGCTGTAGCTGCAATACCAAACCACCAGCGTTTAGGACGTCTAGGACTCTCTAACAGATGGCTATCCCCGAGCACTTCTGGAATTGCTCTTTTTACGATAGGCTCGGTTACGACATTTTTTTTCTCAACAAATGTTCCTAAAAGTGCTCTATCAGAAATCACATTGATCAAACGCGGTATGCCGCCGCTGGCTTGATGAATGCGCTTTACCGCGGCAGGTTTAAAAAGCGGGCGCTGTAAGCCGGCAATGCGTAACCTGTGCTCTATATACGAAGCGGTTTCATTCAAGTTTAACGGTCTAAGGTGGTAACGCGCAGTGATTCGTTGTGCTAATTGACGCAATTCCTTCTTAGCCAAAAGCTCTTGCAGCTCCGGTTGGCCAATCAGAATAATTTGTAGCAGCTTCTTATCGTTGGTTTCCAAGTTGGTCAATAAACGGATCTGCTCCATCACTTCAACGCTGAGGTTTTGCGCCTCATCAATCATCAGAACGGTCTTTAAGCCCTTCTCATGATTCTCCAACAAATAATCCCGTAAACGATCAGTAAAGGCTTTTAAGCTTTGCTCACCCTCTTGATAGTGAATGCCCAGCTCATCACACATCGTTGCCATCAGCTCAATCGCATTCAATTTTGGGTTCAGAATATAGGCTAAACGAACATCACTGGAGAGTTGCTCGAGTAAACATCGACAGACCGTTGTTTTGCCAGTACCAACCTCCCCGGTCAGCATCACAAAGCCGCCACCTGAACCAATGCCGTACAACAAATGGGCCAATGCATCACGATGACGCTCGCTCATAAATAAAAAGCGAGGATCCGGTGCAATGGTAAAAGGTGTACTTTTTAGTCCAAAAAAATCGTTATACATAAATAAGTGGCTCACATTGTGCGCGAACACATATTGTCTAAATTTGAGGCTTTGCTTATTATGAGTAATATATGACAAAGCCTCAATGGGTACAATTACTATGACAACTCGATGGCTTACAGCCAGCCGAATATTATTTTTATTAATGTTGTGCTTGGCGGTATTCGAAGCTCCGGCAAAAATCTACAAGTGGGTCGATAAAGAGGGGAATACCCACTACTCTGACAAACCGCCTAAAGACAAGCACATCAAGGCCAGTCAGCAAGATTTAAACAATATGAACGTGATCAAAATGCCAAGACCGGTCAAAACTCAAGTGTTGAGTAATAATGACTGCCAGAGAGCCGTCGACAACTTTAACAGCAATTACTCCAACCATAAGCGGAGCATCGAAAAAGAGTTGTCACAGGGTAACATCAACGACATGCAGTTTGCAGAAAAACTGACCGCCCTGGAGGAATTAAAGACCATAGTGACATTGGAGAATTGTCACAAGGCTGATCCAAAACTCAATACCCTGTTACACTGTATGGCTAAGAATCCAAATACTCAGGTTTGTAGCTAATTTATGGATATTTACCTTGTTGGGGGCGCGGTACGCGATAAGCTGCTTGGCTTAACGGTTGTCGATCACGACTATGTGGTGGTAGGAAGCTCTCCTGCGCAGATGAAGCAGCAAGGTTTTAAGGAAGTTGGCAAAGACTTCCCCGTGTTCCTACACCCAGAAACAGGCGATGAATACGCACTGGCACGCACAGAAAGAAAGTCGGGGCGTGGCTACAAAGGTTTTGATGTCGATTTTTCCTCTGACATAACTCTGGAGCAGGATCTTGAGCGGCGCGACTTAACCATAAACGCTATCGCACAAGATGAAACCGGCACCCTATTTGATCCCTACCAAGGTCAGGAGGATCTTAATAATAAGGTTTTGCGCCACATATCGCCTGCCTTTGCAGAAGACCCATTGCGTGTTCTTCGGGTCGCCCGCTTCGCTGCCCGCTTTCACCACCTCGGCTTCAGCGTTGCACCAGAAACTCTCTCTCTGATGACCGAGCTTTCCAATCAAGGCGAGCTGGAATACTTAACTGCTGAACGTGTATGGGTAGAGACTCACAAAGCCCTTTCAACAAAATCACCACAGGTTTACTTTGAGGTTCTTCGAGAGTGTGGCGCTTTAAAGGTGCTTTTCCCTGAGATTGACCAGCTTTGGGGGATTCCTAACCCTGAAAAGTGGCACCCAGAAATAGATACCGGCGTTCACACCATGATGGTACTTGAGCAAGCGGCTCGAAAAACTGAGGACGTCTGCGTACGCTTTGCTGCAGCGGTTCACGATCTCGGAAAAGGTGTCACGCCCAAAGATCAATGGCCACAACACCGTGGGCATGAAGAAGCTGGCGTACCTTTAATCAAAAATCTCTGTCGGCGCATAAAAGCGCCTAAAGATTATGAAAACTTAGCGGTTCACGTATCGCGCTTTCACCTCCACAGCCACAAGATGTTTGAGTTAAGAGCAAAGACCGTACACAAAGTTTTAAAGTCTATCGGCGCTTATAAAAAAGAAGCCATTCTTGAACAGTTTTCACTCGCTTGCGAAGCTGACTTTAACGGACGACTAGGCTTAGAAGATAAGCCCTACCCGCAGAAAGCGCTATTGCATCAGTGCTACACAGCCTCGAATAAAATTGACGCACAACCGCTCATCGAAAGGGGTTATGAAGGAGCAAAACTGGGCGACGCGATTGAACGAGAGCGGATTCGCCGCATAAAGTCAGTCCTAGAAAAAGAAAAAGCGGCTCAATAAGCCGCTTTTTCTATTAACTGTAAACCATATCTTAACTATAAAAGAGTATCAGCAAACCAATACCCAGGGCCAATCGATACCAAACGAAAGGCATAAAGCCAATTTTCTCAAGCCACTTCAAGAAAAAGTGGATACAGGCAAAAGCACTGACGGCTGAAACAATAATGCCGAGAATCAAAAAGCTCCAATCAAACTTCGCACCTTCTTCGACTAGCTGATACCCCTTTAATCCGCCCGGAAGCAGGATCGCTGGGATGGATAGTAAGAACGAATAACGTGCGGCTGCGGTTCTTGAAAAACCCAACATCGCCGCAGCAGTCATGGTAATTCCCGAGCGAGACGTCCCCGGGATAAGAGCCAATGCCTGTGCCATACCAATAGCGAAAACATCACGCAAACGTAAGTCATATTCATTCTTAAAATCGCGACGTTTCTTGCCGTTATATTGAGTTTCAGCATAGCCCAGCAACAAACCGAAAATAATCGTGGTCGCCGCAATAACAGGAATCGAGCGCAAATAATTATCAACAATATCGAAAGCCTCAAGGAATAAACCAAAAAGACCAACAGGAATGGTTCCCCAAATCACCGCCCACGCCAAGCGAGAATTTGGACTCGATCCCTTCCCCGTTACCGAACCAAACCAAGCAACAACCATCTCCACAATTTCTTTACGGAAATAAATCATCACCGCCGTCAAAGTACCCACATGCACCGCAACATCAAACGCCAACCCTTGATCCTGCCAACCCAACACCTTCGACGTCAAAATCAAATGCGCCGAACTCGAAATCGGCAAAAACTCAGTTAACCCCTGAATTAATGCTAAAAATACCGCCTGAAGCCAATCCATATTTATTACTCTGTATTGTTTATATTGATAATTCCTTACCCTTTTCTTTGCGTCTGACCACCGGGAATCCCTGCGGGGCAAAGAAAAGGGCGAAAAGAAAAGACGCCCCTGTCGTTAGGTCTTCGACTCCCTTCACTCATTAAAGGTTAAAAACATGCCGCCAAACGAAACATCCTGTTTCGTCTTGCCTAAATTGGGCTTCCTGCCCAATTTGCATGATAACCTTTAATTCTTTCAGCTAACTCCAAAGGGGCCAATAACTTGCCTGAAAGCCTGTGCTTTAACAAACACATAGGATTTTTTATTTTAGACAAGGCAAAAATGCACGGAGATGAGGAGTTTATTATTTATAAATGACGAATTCGAGTACATTTTTAACACAGTATAAAATAAAAAAGGCATGTGTACTGATTTACTTAGTGAGACCTACATAGAAACCGTAAATCATAACCTCAATAAAAATAATAAACCAAAACCAAGCCCCGAATCCGACAGCCTTTAAAGTAAAGGTATTAAGTTTTTTGCTGCGCCAAACCAGAAAGGTCGATAAACAAATCGAAATCACTACGGCAAGCGCTAGCAACCAATACCAACTATCGTCTTTGCCAGCAGCAGCACCGAAGGCTAGTGGCGAGAACAGTCCTAAAAAACCTGCAAAAATTAGTTTCTTCATACCTTATTCATTCCAAGGGAAGCAAAACCTGACAGTGAGCCATTAAAGTTTTTGGACAAGCCTAAAACCTTAATGCTTTGCCCCATCTCGTTTGGCATCAATAATGTTTGTAGCTGTTGCGCTACCGATAGGCTCGACATTGTATCAGAATCTTCTACCTGCGCCACAAACTGCTCAATCCCGCTTTGAGTCAGAAACTCCGCTTGAGTGGTAAAGCCAAGTACGACGGCATCCGAATCCAGTGCGGTTTGCGCCAGCTGAGTAAAGTTGACGGAACTGGTGATATCTTGCAAACCAAGCAAAGCCAAGGGCATAGAGTGCTTCTTTTGACGGTAATAGCACTGCAAAGAACCCTGTGGTCGGTAAGGCGAGTAGAGCTCTTCTTCTTCAAAACCATAATCAATCAATAACACAATGCCCTGCTCAACCTCAGCCAGCAAACCTTTTAGCCAGTCTCTCCGGTGTTCACAACTCTCAGCAAGATAGCCTTCTCTCCAGTCTGCACAGACGTTTGCATGTCGTTTCTGCCACCCTTGGCTAAAGTCATTGACTTGAAACTCAAGCTTAAAGCCTTGCTCGGTTTGCCCGACAAAACCTTGGGTTAGCCCTTGCTCCGTTTGCATCAACAACTCAACAGGGATGGCATCGGCAACTTCATTGGCCAAGACAACGCCTTCGAAGTTTTTCGGTAACCTGTCCAACCAAACAACCTTGGTGCTGAGTTCTGGCAAACGCTCGTTGAGCAGGCGCTGTTGTCGTTGCTTTAAATCGGCCGAAACCTCAAGGATATAGTAAGTATCAGGAAGCATCTTGTCTTGTTGACACTGCTTGAGAATGTCGCACATCAACTTGCCCGAGCCTGCGCCTAATTCGAGAACTTTAGGTTCAGTACTGCGCCACGCCTGCTGCAAACTTTTTGCGATCGTTTGACCAAACATGGGCGAGATTTCTGGCGCGGTCACAAAATCACCGGCGGCTCCTAACTTGTGACTACCAGCGCTGTAATAGCCTAGGCCCGGCGAATAGAGCGCTTGATGCATAAACTCTGAGAATGGCATTTTGCCTTTAAAGTAAATATATTCAGCGATCTTTTGTGCTAACTGAAAACTGATTTCAGCTGCAGCTGATTCAGGAGCTGGCACTTCCAGAGCGCGAGACTGTTGCTCCAATAGCTTCAGATAATCATCAAAGTTTCGGCAGAAGTCGGGCAGTGCAGCTGGTTCAACGGACATTACAAAAACTCACCACCATCGATGGGTAGAACCACGCCAGTGATAAACTCTTGCGCGACCAGAAAGGCAACCGCATCACCAATGGCTTTGGGCGTGCCGGTTCGAGCCAAGGGGATCTTTTCGGCCATACGCTCAAAATGATCTTGGCTCGCTCCCGGTGGCGCCATAATGGCCCCTAGTGCCAAACCATTAACTTGTATATTCGGTGCTAACTCCTGCGCCAACGACTCGGTTAAATGCCATAAGCCCGCTTTGGATAAGCGGTACACTAAATGGTCACCCGCTGGGCGATTTATCCTTGCATCAAGGATATTAATAATATGGCCGGATAAAGGCGTGTTATCCACGAACGCTTTTGACAACTCCAAGGGCGCTCTTAAGTTCAGCCCCATCACAGCATCCCAATCCGCGAGCCCCTCCATAATAGAGTCAGTTTCAGGGAAAACGGCTGCGCTATTCACCAGCACCGATAAATCATTCTCTTTAAACACTCGTCCAATCAAGTCACGGCACTGTTCAGGCTGACTCAGATTGGCTTGATACAAGGTCGCATCAACACCAAATTTTCTAACCGCTTCAGCAGTTTTCACGGCTTCTTGGGAGGACTGATTATAATGCAATGCAATATCAAAACCCTGTTCTGCCAGTGCTACGGCGATGGCTTTACCAACACGGATTGCGCTCCCAGTAATTAAAGCAGTACGTCTAGTCATTGTGATGTATCCCAATCAAAGTTTATTGGCCATAGCTGCTGTTCATCCCTTTTATCAAAGTCTTGCCACAACTGCTGGTACGTTTTTTGTTGTATAGGATGTTTGAGTTGAGGTGCTATTTCTGCCAGTGGTAGTAATACAAACGCATGATGCAATACTTCTCCACGCGGCAGTTTTATCGGCGTATCGCAAACCAAGTTATCGTACAGCAATAAGTCGATGTCCAAGGTTCGGTTACTGAATTTAGCCTCGCCACGAACACGGCCAGCCTCTTTTTCAATCTGCTTAAAGGCTTGATCGACCTGTGAAATCGTCAGCTGAGTATCCGCTGATGCCACCAAGTTTAAAAAATTATCGCCATCAAAACCGACTGCTTCACTCTCATACACTTTAGAAACGGCAACGTTTGAAAAATAATACTTCAACTGCATTAACCCAAAGCGAATTTGTCGCTCCGCATCTTGATTACTGCCAATGCTGATATAAATTTTTGGCATAACACATTTACTCTAAGCAGCCTTAGTACCACGTTCGATTAAAACGCCGACATTCTTTGAACCACGAACCGCACCCGGTTTACTCAATTTTAATTTTAACCAGGGGACATTGAACTCCGTTTGAATAATCTGCGCTATTTTTTCAGCCAACGTTTCCACCAGTTGGAATTCAGACTCTTCAACAAAGCTGATGATTCGCTTTGCCACAGACTTATAGTCGAGACACTTATCGATGGTATCTTCTTCGGCAGCCGGGCGAATGTCATGCGCCATTTCTAAGTCAATACTAATGGTTTGGCGAATTTGTCGCTCCCAGTCATAAATCCCAATGACCGTATCGACTTTTAAATCTTCAATAAAAACAATATCCACGCTTTTCTCTAAATTCGTGTTAATAGCTCGTTAGAATATCAAATTCCAGCCAATTTGTTATCAATAGCGTAATTTTTTGTATAAACTACACTTAATAGCGGACTTAGACAGAGTTCTGCTTAAACACTGACAAGATGGAGTTGCATGTCTTCGATGGCACACAAAGTAATATTTACAGACAAGGGAATAGAATAACTCATGGAGTGGGACGTTGTAGGGTTATGGATATTAGCTTATCTGACAGGCTCGATATCCAGTGCCGTTATTGTCTGTCGTATTATGCAACTACCCGATCCCCGGGACTTTGGCTCGCACAATCCGGGCGCGACTAACGTCCTCAGACTCGGTGGAAAAAAAGCAGCCTTATTCACCCTTCTCGGCGATATGCTCAAAGCCATTATCCCTATCTTGATAGGCTATGCTTTAGATCTGCACAACCGGAATCTTGGCTGGGTCGGCTTTATGGCTTTCATCGGCCACCTTTACCCGCTGTACTTCAATTTCAAAGGTGGCAAAGGCATGGCGACCTATTTCGGTGCGCTGGTTGCCTTATCGCCTCTATTATTGGCCTTCTGCGTTGTCACTTGGGCCGTTACTGCTTTCTTCAGCCGCTATTCGTCTCTTGCATCTCTACTATCCAGTTTTGCTGTTGCAGCCTTTGGCTTCTACATGGATCATAGGTACTTCTTCCCGCTTTTCGCCATGTTTTTAATACTGACCTGGCGTCACCGCCAAAACATCAAAAACTTATGGCACGGTACTGAGCGAAAAATTACCGACAAGAAAATGTCGGACAGGAAAGAACCGCCTAAGGTCAACGAATGAGCAAAGCCCACATTAAGAATCCTCTGCGGCTACTGCCGCTTTTGGCGTCTATCGTCGCTATCTCACCGCTGGCGATTGATATGTACCTGCCGGCGATGCCGACCATTGCCAAAGAATTTTCCACCACGCCAACGGCGGTTCAAAACTCACTGAGTATTTACATGGCTGGATACGCATTAGGCATGCTGTTTTTTGGGCCTATTGCGGATCGTATTGGCCGTCGTCGCGTGGTTATCATTGGTCTGTTGGGGTTTGCTGTTTTTTCAGTAGCCCTAGCGTTTTCAAAATCCATTGAAGGCTTCCTGACCTTACGCTTTTTCCAAGCAGCCATTAGTAGCGGCGCAACCGTGGTCGTACCCGGCGTAATCCGTGACATGTACGGTAAACATACGGCTAAAGGCTTGTCTTACGTCAGTATGATCATGATGATCGCACCGATGATTGCGCCGACTATCGGCAGTTTTATTCTCCACTTTACTGGCTGGCGAAGCATATTTTTAGTATTAGCCGTTTATGCCATGTTAATTCTCGCGCTGGTGCTGTGGAAACTGCCGAGCAGTATGCCCAAGAAGAAAAACCGACAATGGCTCAGAGAGTTTGCCAATAATTACAAATCCGTTTTCACAAACAAAACCGTGCGCTTGGATATTTTCACTTCCATGTTCGCGACTTTTGCGTTTTTCTGTTACTTAACCTCGATTTCATACCTTTACATCACGCACTTTGGTGCCAGCGAGAAATCTTTCAGTATTCTTTTCGCTATTAATGTTATCGGCCTCTTCGTCAGCAACATCGTCAATAGCCGCATTGTCGAACGTTTTGGCTCGCGTAAGCTGCTACGCTTCGGTTCAGTCTACGCACTGTTTACCGGCACAATTTTCTTCACCGTGTTGCAACTTGATTTAGGCCTGTACGCCACAGCGGCCTCCATTTTCTTGCTGCTCGGCTCACTCGCTTTTATCACTACCAACTCCGACGCGCTTGTACTCAACACCTTCGCCGAAAAAAGTGGCACCGCCACAGCAGTTATTGGCACCCTCCGCTTCGGCTCAGGTGCCCTCGCCGGCCCACTACTCGCCCTACTGTTCGACGACACACCGAGTAATTTTGCGTGGCTGGTGCTGGGCTCGGTTGTTTTGGTTTTATTGATGCAAATATTGAATGTCCAGAAGCAAACTAATGGAGAATGTAGATAATGCAAAGTTTATTTGAGGCAAACCCCACCATCTTGGCAGCACTAATAGGCGCTCTAATAACATTAACAGGTGTAATCATAGCTGGGGTAATCCAATACAAAACTCATAGCAACAAACTTAAGCATGAAGCTAAAAGTGCAGATAAGCAGCAAAGTTTAAATATGAAAAAAGATGTCTACTTGAAAGCCATCGAGGAGCTATATGCAACGCAAAGTCAACTTACTGCTTTAGGAGATATAAATTTAGCTCAAGAAAACCCAAGCCATCGTCTAAATGATTTTTTTCGTTCTATTTATAGAGTATATATGGTTGCTTCAGATGAAACTATGTTTGCTACGCAAGATTTCTTACTAAAATATATGAAGTCGTACTTCGACCTTTTACTAGAGAGCAGTACAGTCCAAAATAGCTTAACCCACAAAAACATTAGCGAACAAACCTACAAAAGATACGAAAATGAAGTAAACAGGCTCTTAGAAACTATAAAACAACTCAACGAAGAAAATAAAATGACACCTGAAACTTGGGAAACCCTTACTCAAAGCCTGCATTTTAATCAAGAGCAACTAGATGTCGCTGCGACAAATAGAGATCTTGCTTGGAAAGCATTAAATGAGAATAAAAGAGACTTTTATATTAAAGCCTATCAAAAACATAAGGAGCACTCAGAGTCATTCGTAAAAGTATTAGCCTGTATACGTGGTGAAATTTTCATTTCAACAGACATACCAAAACATATCGAGCAATTAAATGAAAACAATAAAAAAATTGAACAAATGATGACCAGTATGTTTGACCATATTGAGTCTCAGGAAAATAAATAAGTCACAACTTCTTCAGCCTGGAATATTCTTTATCAAATAGTCCATACTAGGTTTATCTATGTTTGAACTGCTTCTTCTTTTTAGTGCCGGACTTCTTGGCGGTATGGTTAACTCGATCGCCGGTGGCGGTAGTTTTATCACCTTCCCGGCATTGATGTTTGTGGGTATACCGCCCGTTAGTGCCAACGCTACCAATACTTTTGCTTCCTGTGGCGGTTACTTAAGTGGCGCTTATGCTTTTAAGGACGATTTACGCGCCCACAAAAAAGAATTACCCAAGCTCATCTTTATTGCTCTGCTCGGCGGTGTTTTGGGCGCTTGGCTGCTACTGCAAATTCCTGAAGACATGTTCCGGACATCAATCCCATGGTTATTATTATTCGCGACACTCTTGTTTATTTTTGGTGGCCGCATTAACGCTTCATTGAAAAAACTCGGCACTCGTCATCGTCACGCCTCGGCAGTAGGAAAGGTTTTGCTGGCGCTAACTTTATTTGGAATTTGTGTGTACGGCGGCTTTTTTAACGCAGGACAAGGCATTATTACGTTGAGTTACTTGGCGCTCGCAGGTTACACCAATATCAACGCAATGAATGGTATTAAGCTGCTACTTTCGACGGTTGTGGCGTTAGTCGCCATTGCCTTATTCATCTACAACGATGCCATAGCTTGGTTTGAAGGGTTGATTGTCCTAGCTGGGGCGCTAGTCGGCGGTTTTATTGCCGCCAACCTATCCAAAAAGCTGTCTCAACACCACGTGAGGCTTTTTGTGATTGTTGCCAGCATCGGCATAACGATTTATTTCTTTATCGATACTTATACAAAGGTAAGCTCATAGGATGGGTTAGGCGCAAGCCGTAACCCATCGGAGAGTCGCTTGCCAAAAGGCGAAACTTTAAAGTTACCCCAACTCGACAATCGGCCAGCGGGGCTTTGCTCGTACCGCTGGCTCTTCAAACTGATCTTTGCCTTCCAAAATAGCTTGATAACGACAGTAACCGGCATAAGCAATCATGGCGCCGTTATCAGTACAAAACTTAGGGCGAGGATAATAGGCTTTGCCACCCTTTGATTCGAGTAAGCCTGAGAGCTTAGCCCGCAAGGCAACATTAGCACTTACGCCACCAGCGACCACCAGGGAAGGTGGGAGTGCCGAAAATGCAGGATGCGATTTTCGGTCGACACCTAATCGTTTATGACCCGTTTGCTCTAAGGCTCTACGGCATTTGATAAAAATGGTATCAACCACAGCTTCTTGGAACGCGTAAGCGATATCGGCCATTGATTGCTCAGACTGATCAGAGTCGTTATATAAGTTCGCCACAGCGGTTTTTAATCCACTGAAACTAAAATCTAAGCCAGGTCTGTCGGTCATGGGTCGTGGTAACTTGTAAATACCAGCGCGGCCTTTTTCTGCAAGCGCGGCCAGTGCAGGGCCACCGGGATAACCCAACCCCATGATTTTTGCGGTTTTATCAAAAGCCTCGCCAGCAGCATCGTCGATTGATTCGCCAAGAATTTCATACTGACCTAAGCCTTGCACATCGACTAATAACGTATGGCCTCCGGATACCAGTAATGCCACAAACGGAAAGTCTGGTTTGTCATCTTCAAGCATTGGCGCAAGTAGGTGCCCTTCCATGTGATGCACACCAATCGCAGGAATATCCCATGCATAAGCAAGACTCCTGCCAACGCCAACACCAACAAACAAAGCACCGATTAAACCTGGGCCTTTGGTGTAAGCTATGGCGTCAATATCCTCTTTAGTACAGTTGGCCTGCTTTAATACTTCTTTAACCAACGGAATCGTCTTTCGGACATGGTCTCGCGAAGCTAGCTCAGGCACTACGCCACCATATTCCGCATGCAGTTCAACTTGACTGTACAATGCATCACCAATGATTCCTCGTTCAGAATCGTAGATAGCCACACCAGTCTCATCACAAGACGTTTCAATACCGAGTATTTTCAATGCAAATTCGCTTTAAATGTTCACCAATACAATGCAGGAATTATATAGAAATAATGCTTCTTAAGCGAGTCGCCGCTATGACACAAAAAATTGCTCATCAGATGTTATAAACTAGAACGATTTCATAGTTTATCGCGCATCTTCTCGTTACCTTAGCCCTCTACCATATAGGGGGAACAACATGAAAAAAACCATAATACACGCGGCTGTCGTGGCAACACTTGCAGCCAGCTACTCTACAAGCGTCCAATCTGCGGAAGACGCAAAAGCCGCCCAAGGCAAAGAGGAAAGCAAAAAAGCTGAAACCATGATCGTCACCGGTACTCGCGTTAGCGGTCGTACGATTGAGGATACGGCAGTTCCAGTCGACATCATCACCAGCGAGATTATTCTTGAATCTGGCGCCAGCGAAGTCGGCGAACTGCTACAAAAGCTCGCACCATCCTTCAACTTCTCACGCACCACGGTGAGTGACGGTACCGATATCATTCGCCCAGCCACTTTGCGCGGTCTTGGGCCTGACCAAGTGTTAATTCTGGTCAACGGTAAACGTCGTCACAGCCAAGCTTGGGTCAATATCCAACAGACCATCGGTCGTGGCTCTGCCGGTACCGATATTAACTCAATTCCAGTATCTGCGATTGAGCATATCGAAGTGCTACGCGATGGCGCGGCAGCCCAGTACGGCTCTGATGCGATCGCTGGTGTGATCAATATCATCCTCAAAGGTGGCGGTGCAGGAACCACACTGTCTGGCAAGTGGGGCGAAACCAAACAAGGCGATGGCCAAGTCAACCAAGTATCTGCCAACAGCACCATCGAGCTGGGCGATACTGGCTTTTTAAACCTTACTGCCGAATTCCGAGATCGTGGGGCTACTAATCGTGCTGGCATCAGTAACCGCAAAGATCGCGTGATCATGCGCTTAGGTGACTCGTCTTCTGAAAATAAATACCTATTCTTTAATGGTGAAGCCGGCATTGCCTACTTCTTCGGCGGCGTTTCAAACCGTTCTGGTCAGTCAGGCGGCTTCTATCGTTTTGAAGATCGCGCCGATCGTAACGTGCCACAAGTCTATCCTGATGGGTTCTTGCCGCTGCAAAACACAACGGTAAAAGATACCTCGCTGGCGTTTGGTATCCGTAACTTCATCGGCGACTCATCGTGGGAGTATGATATCAGCGCCGTTTATGGCGATAACCAATTCTCCTTCGCGGCGTCAAACTCACTTAACGCATCAATCGCTGCCGAGTACCTACAAAATAACCCAGGCGCAACTGATGCAGACATTCGTGCCAACGCTGGCCCTACTTCGGCAGACAGCGGTAACATTAATTTCACACAGCGTACCTATAACTTCGACTTAAATGGCGCTCTCGACTGGGGCTGGTATGACGATATTTATCTCGCCACTGGTTTAGAGTATCGCGAAGAAGACTATGGCATCAGAGCCGGTGATCTCGTCTCTTACTCCTGCGGTTATACTGGCGATACCAACAATCCCTTCCCATCAGTCATTGATCCAAGCGTTGCCGCGGCCTGTGGTATGCAAGGCTTCCCAGGCTATAGCCCAGAAATCGCAGCCTCAAGCCAGCGTGAACGCGACAATTATGCAGTATATTTAGACGTTGAAACGAATTTAAGCGACAATTTCTTGCTTGGAGTCGCCACTCGCTACGAAGATTTTAGCGATGCCGGCGACGCGACCACGGGCAAAGTGTCCGCTCGTTGGGATGTCACAGAATCCTTAGGTTTGCGCGGCGCCGTATCGACGGGATTCCGCGCCCCAAGTTTAGCTCAGCGCTCTTTCACCACGGTATTTACGGATGTTGATGGTACGGAACTGTCTCAAACTTTCCATGCCCCTGAAGGGAGTGTCTTCGCTTCCGCCTACGGCGTTGATCAGCTTGAGCATGAATCATCAGAGAACATCAGCTTAGGTATGGTGTACAGCCCTGGTAATGGTTTGAGCGTGTCTTTAGACGCTTACCAAATCGATATCGAGGATCGCATTGTGCTTGGAGGCGGTCTCAACGGACAGAATGCCGACGCCAATGGTAATCCTGTCGTCAATCAAGAAGCCTTAGATTTTCTTAACGCTAATGGCTACAACAAAGGTCAGTTCTTCTCTAACGCCATTGACACTGAAACCTTTGGGGCGGACTTAGTCTTGACCTATGACTGGGCGACGGATCAATGGGGTGACTTCACCTTTACATGGCTAACTCACTACAACCGAACCGAGATTAAAGAGATTAATGCTCCAGAAGGCGTCTTACCTGAAACCTTATTCTCGCAAGCACAGGTTGATAATGTTGAAACGGGGCAACCGCGTCAACGTTTATTGCTTGGCTTAGACTGGGACATCAATAACTGGTCAACCTCCCTCAAGGTTAATCGTTACGGTAAGGTTAAGACGTCGTTCTTCACCTGTCAGGGCCTTGGTATTCCAACGGAGAACCCAGACGTGTGTAATGGCGCTCTTGGAATCGACCCATCGCCAGCCGTTCGCTCAAGTGCAAAGTGGTTAGCCGATCTAGAAGTGCGTTATAACTTCGATAATGGCGTCAAGTTGACCATCGGAGGCAATAACATAACCGACCAATACCCAGATAGATTACCTGACAATGCGGTTCACCGTTTCATCAGTGATGCCCCTGAATTTGGTAATTACATCTACCCGTGGGAGTCGACTCCATTCGGAATTAACGGTGCTTTTTACTACGTAAAACTCGACTACAGCATCCAATAAGCAAAAAAAAGGCCCTAAATGGGGCCTTTTCTTTGATCTTTGCCGCAAAAATGTTTAAAATTTGCGCCCTTCTTGAGTTGTTTTATATAGCTCAAAAGGATAACACTTTGATTTTATTAACATTAACTTAAGGTTAGGTGATTTTTAATGCCAAGCGTAAGAGTAAAAGATAACGAGCCATTTGACGTTGCATTACGTCGCTTCAAGCGCTCATGCGAAAAAGCAGGTATTTTGGCTGAAGTTCGTAAGCGTGAACACTACGAAAAGCCAACATCTGTACGCAAGCGTGAAAAAGCAGCGGCGGTTAAGCGTGCAGCGAAAAAAGTAGCTCGCGAAAACGCTCGTCGCATTCGCTTGTATTAAGAGCTTATTTTATAAATAAGTAGAGGGTAGCCGTGTCAGCAATACATGATCGTCTTAAAGAGGCAATGAAAGATGCCATGCGCGCTAAAGCAAAAGAGCGCTTGAGCACCATTCGCCTGGCTTTATCTGCTATTAAGCAGGTTGAAGTCGATACTCGTGAAACGCTAGATGACACGGCCGTTCTTGCTATCTTAGACAAGCTCGTTAAACAACGTCGCGACTCAATTACACAATACGAAGATGCTGGACGCCAAGAGCTAGCAGACGTCGAAAAAGCTGAAATCGACGTACTTCAAGAATTCCTTCCTCAACCTCTGACTGACGATGAAGTCAATGCCTTGATCGATGATGCTGTCGCCAAGACAGGTGCTGAGTCGATGAAAGATATGGGCAAAGTCATGGGGATGTTAAAACCACAGCTTCAAGGTCGTGCCGACATGGGTGCGGTGAGTGGTAAAATTAAGGCTCGTCTGTCTTAATAAGACTTTTCTATTTACAAACTAGGTAAAGTTTCTAGGCTCTGCTATGATTGAGTCAGTAAACATTATTGTCTCATAAAACGTTACTCTCTAAGTAAAACTAAATGGCCCTGATCCCTCAGCAGTTTATCCAAGAACTCCTGGCTCGAATCGATATTGTCGATTTGATTGATTCTCGTGTGCCTTTAAAAAAAGCTGGCACCAACTACAAAGCCTGCTGTCCATTTCATGGTGAAAAAACACCTTCCTTTACCGTAAGCCAAGACAAACAGTTCTATCACTGTTTTGGTTGCGGTATGCATGGCAACGCGATTGGCTTTGTCATGGAGTATGACCGCCTGGAATTCCCAGACGCTGTTGAAGAACTCGCTTCCAGTTTAGGGATGGAGGTGCCGCGTGATGAAAGCGCTCCAAACCGCCCCAAAGTAGATGTCAGCCTCTATGAACTGATGGAAAAAATCGCTAAGTTCTATCATCGACAATTAAGTGCCCCTAAGGGCAAAGAAGCCGTGGAGTACCTTAAAAAGCGAGGTCTAAGTGGCGAAATCGCCAAGCAATTTACCATTGGTTATGTGCCGGGCGAATGGCGCAACTTAGAACAAATATTCCCTAAGCTCGGTACTGATCAGAAGTTGCAGAAACAATTAATCGACTGTGGAATGCTAATTAAGAAGGAAAACTCTGTCTATGATCGTTTTCGTGATCGCATCATGTTCCCGATTAAGGATAAACGAGGACGAGTGATAGCCTTTGGCGGACGCATCATTAACGACGGCGAGCCGAAATACCTCAACTCTCCCGAGACCCCAATTTTCCATAAAAGTAATGAACTGTATGGACTCTATCAGGCACGTCAAGCTAACCGTAAATTAAAGCGACTACTCATCGTTGAAGGCTATATGGATGTTGTGGCTCTGGCGCAGTTTGGCATCACTAATGCCGTTGCGACACTGGGAACAGCGACCACAGAGAGTCACTTGCAGCAACTTTTTCGGACCACTCGTGAACTTGTTTTATGCTTTGATGGTGACAGAGCCGGGCGTGACGCAGCGCTTAGAGCTTTAGAGCATGGCTTGTCACAACTGCGCGATGGCCGTGAAATTAAATTGATGTTCTTACCCGATGGCGAAGATCCTGATTCCATGGTACGCCAGGTCGGCAAAGAAGAATTTATTGAGCAGGTCGAAGCCTCTACCCCGCTTTTCGAGTTTTTATTGGACCATTTGGCTGGTCAGGTCGATTTAGACTCCGTATCAGGCAGAGGCCAATTAGTTCATCTTGCAAAACCGTACTTGGAAAAAGTCACCGACCCGATTTATCATGAATTTTTTAGTAATGCTTTAGCTAACAGAGCTCAGCTGTCTGTTGAGAAATTAGAAAAAATCATCGCCCAGCCGAAACAAGAGCCGCGCAAAGAAGTTAAGCCTCAACCTCAGCAAAACTCTGCTAAAGCGAATAAAACCATACAGTTAGCACTTACTTTACTGCTACAAAAGCCCTCTTTGGGCCTACAAGTTAGCAACTTTGCCTGGTTAAAAACTTTGCCTGAAAAAGGGCCAGCACTGTTACAGCAACTCCTTGAAATTATTCATAACAACCCCAATATCACTACAGGAACCTTGCTTGAACATTGGCGCCAGCATGAAAAGCTGTATGACAGGCTTTCTCAGCTCGCTATCACTGAACGTGAAGAACGCATGCAGGGCAACGAACAGGCGGAACTTCAGGATTGCATGAAGCAACTGTTACGCCAAGCCCAGACCCAACGTCTGGACTACCTCAGGTTAAAGGATAAACAGTCAGGTCAAAAGCTAACGGCTACAGAAAAGTCCGAATACCAGCAATTACTATTGTTGGCCAAACAAAAGCCCCGCAAAGACTAGAAAACCTAGTGCTTGCTGAGATGGGGGCTAATTCTGTATAATTTGCGGTTCGCCATGCGTCAACCGCAAGGGTTTATTGCGTCTTACGCAACCCCCAAGATTTTGTTCGCAAATGGTGTGTGATCACAACAAAGGTATTCTAGATGTCAGAGAATTCGCAACAGTCACAGCAGTCGCAGTTAAAACTACTCATTGCGCGTGGTAAAGAACAAGGCTTTTTAACGTACGCCGAGGTCAATGACCATTTACCGCCGGATATCGTTGATCCTGAACAGATCGAAGATATCATCCGCATGATTAACGACATGGGGATTCAGGTCTATGAAACAACGCCTGATGCCGATGAGTTAATTATCAACGACGAGTCTGTTACTGATGAAGAAGCAGCTGAAGAAGCAGCCGCCGCCTTAGCCAGCGTTGATGGCGAGTTTGGCCGTACTACAGACCCAGTGCGCATGTACATGCGTGAGATGGGTAGCGTTGAGCTCCTAACGCGTGAAGGTGAGATTGATATCGCCAAGCGTATTGAAGAAGGCATTCGCCAAGTTCTAACGGCTGTCGGTAACTACCCTGACACGGTTCGTATCTTGCTTGAAGAGTACGAGCAGTATAAAAATGAATTTATTCGACTCACTGACATCGTCACTGGTTTCCTTGATGGTGAAGAGGCGGAGTTCGTCCAAGAAGAATCCGAAGCAGCTCAAATTGCTAATGCTAATGCCGCCGAAGCTGATGACGACGACATCGATGACGATGAAGACGACGATGATGATGATGATTCGACAGAAGTTGATACTGGACCAGATCCAGAGGAAGCGGAGCAACGCTTCTCTGAGCTGTCCAAGCAGTATGACAAAACCGTAAAAGCTATTAAGCGTTACGGCCGTGATCACAAATCATCAGCAAAACAGCTTGAAGCGATGCGTGAACACTTCATGAACATCAAACTTGCGCCACGCATGTTTGAATACTTAGTACAAAACCTTCGTACTAAGATGGATGGTATCCGTGAGCAAGAGCGCTACATCATGCACCTTGCTATTAAGAAATCACGCATGCCTCGCAAGACCTTTATCTCAACCTTCTCAGGCGCAGAAACAAACCCTGAGTGGTTAGATGGTCACTTGGCGAAAAAGAGTAAGTACTCGGAAGCACTAGCCGAGTTCGCAGAAGATATTCGCAAAGCTCAACGCAAGATGCAGCTAGTCGAAGAAAGCTGTGATTTATCCGTGCTTGAGATTAAAGAAGCCAACCGTGAAATGTCCATCGGCGAAGCTAAAGCTCGTCGTGCAAAGAAAGAAATGGTTGAAGCCAACCTTCGTCTGGTTATTTCAATTGCTAAGAAATACACAAACCGCGGCTTACAATTCTTGGATCTTATCCAGGAAGGTAACATCGGCTTAATGAAAGCGGTTGATAAGTTTGAATACCGTCGTGGTTATAAGTTTTCGACCTATGCAACTTGGTGGATTCGTCAGGCCATTACGCGTTCGATCGCTGACCAAGCACGAACTATTCGTATCCCGGTGCACATGATCGAAACCATTAACAAGCTAAACCGTATTTCTCGCCAGATGCTTCAGGAAATGGGCCGTGAGCCACAACCGGAAGAATTGGCAGAACGTATGGAAATGCCGGAAGACAAAATCCGCAAAGTCTTGAAGATTGCCAAAGAGCCAATCTCGATGGAAACACCAATTGGTGATGATGAAGATTCACATCTTGGTGACTTTATTGAAGACTCGACGATCGACTCTCCAGTAGATGCCGCTACAGGCGAAAGCTTAAAAGAAGTAACGGACGAAATCCTTGCGGGCCTAACAGCACGTGAAGCGAAAGTTCTTCGTATGCGCTTCGGTATTGATATGAATACTGACCATACGCTCGAAGAAGTCGGTAAACAGTTCGATGTCACTCGTGAGCGTATTCGTCAGATTGAAGCAAAAGCGTTACGAAAATTGCGTCATCCAAGTCGTTCTGAAAAGTTACGTACTTATATTGACGAGTAGTACTCTTTAATCAATCGGATTTATACCGATTTGATATTGCACGCGCAGGCGTTTTCTCGTAAACTCCTGCGCGTTAACATTTTTAGCGTCACTGTTTCTCAGTTGACCTACTCAAAATGGGCCCATAGCTCAGTTGGTTAGAGCATCCGACTCATAATCGGCAGGTCCCCCGTTCAAGTCGGGGTGGGCCCACCATTTAAAATCATTGATCCTTCCCTGACTTTCCATAACAATGAACGAAAACAAAGGGAGCACACCACGCCATGCAGTCATGGGCATCAAAACTCTATAATCTATGGGAGCTGACAAGAAGTAGCTTATTTTATGTTCCTGTCATCATATCGTTAATGTTTATTGGTGGGATTCTTCTAATATTCAGGCTTGAGCTTTCTTATACCGAGTATGTACAAAAGCTAGACTTCCTTTACGCAGGTTCCACCGAAGACGCGAAAACCATTCTTCAAACGATACTCTCTGCGCTTATTACCATGACCACCTTAGTGATATCAATAACCATGGTGGTGCTCAGTTTATCCGCTTCCCAGCTAGGGCCAAGACTGATAAAAATCTTTATGAGTAGTCGCCTAACTCAAATCTATATCGGTGTTTTCTTTGGCAGTATTGCGCTAACGCTAACCCTACTGATTTTACTGCATGATCAATCTACCTTTGAACAACCACCCAAACTCACTATTAGTTGCTGCTTTGTTTTAACCTTTATCAACCTTTTTGTATTGCTTGGATACGTTAACCATGTTGCTCGCTCAGGAATTGCCGACACGACGATCGAACGAGTTACTCAAGAGCTGGAGCATTCGCTTTCACGACTGACTGACAGCGCAAGAGACCATACAGAACATTCAACCGCCCCCCAAATACCAAAGCATTACTCAGAGAATCAACGTGATATTTATAGTTCATGCAGCGGCTATATTCAAAATATACAGTACCCAGCGTTGGTTGAGCTGGCTAACAAGCATGACCTTCTGATCAACATTGAATGTCGCGCTGGAGACTATGTATTTACTGGGCAAAAAGTTGGGACTCTCTTTCCCAAAGAGCATGCTCAGGCAGAGGTTGAGATCTGTATTGTCGAATGTATTGATGTTGGCTCCAACAAAACAGGCACTCAAGATATTGAGTATTCTATAAGACACTTAGCAGAAATTGGGTTACGAGCCCTGTCACCTGGTATTAACGACAACTTCACAGCCATCACTGTCTTGGATAAATTATCAGGGGTATTGAGCAAAGCCCTAAGCAAAGACTTACCACAACACATTTATCATGATCAGAAAAATCAATTAAGGCTCATCGGTAAATCTGTGACTCAATCAGATATTGTTGATAGCGCCCTTTCACAAATCAGAGACGCTGGAAAAACGAAACCTGACGTCTTACACCACCTGATTCAGTTAATAGGAACTATCAGTCAAACATTAAAGTCAGAAAGCGCTCAACAAGCTCTAAACCAACAGGTAGATCTTATTAAGCAACATATCCATGATCATTTTCATAACAAAGAAGAAGAAACTTACCTTTTAGAAACATTAGAAAAGTATTCACTGTAACTAACCTGCCCCTAAAAAGGCATCGAATACAAGCATGGCGCTCAGCCATAACGATTAATTTTGAGCTAGCTCAAACGTTCCTTCATACCTACGCTAGACATAAGCGCCGCCGACAACCCGATATCACCCAACGATCTATTTATCCTCCACCGCTACACGCTGATAATAGAGTCGATAGAAGTGCTAAAACTGTCCATGGAGGCTTTGTAGGAGCTTTGAAGCGTTATACCCTACCCCTTGCTTAAAGACATAGAGCACATCTCTTATAGAGCGACTTTTCCTTAAGTCACCATCGAGTATGACAAAATCTGCTCGCGCACCTTTCTTGATCGATCCAATGTCATCTCTTTTTAAAATTTTCGCACCATTCGAAGTCATGACTTGTACCGCTTCGCTAGTACTAAAACCAGCCTCAAGTAGCAACTCATAATTTCTCTGATCACCGAAGCCAGGCAATACAAACCGTCCAGCATCAACCCCTGCGCCAAGCAAGCCTCCTTGCTTGTAAAAAAGGTATTCAAACTCCATAATTCGACTGAGCCTCTTCTCACGTTGTACGTCTTTTTCTCCTTTAGCATTCTCTCGCATAGCTTCATATCGCCGCTTCATTACATCGCTCATAACAGTTAAACTTTGTCTGTCCGCTACGGCTCGGTGTGAAATGCTTGACTCATAAATGGCAAGCGTAGAGGTCATGAATGTTTTGTTTGAAACCATCAACTCAATTAGTGAACTGACGGCATCATTACCTAGGTCCAAACGGTCAATATATCCCCGACTTCCATTGCACTGCCCAGGCTCTTTATCTTTTCTAAAATCGCTGACACTATTGAAGCCATGCTGTACACCATCAATTCCCATGTCTACAGCTTGCCTATAAGTCACTGAGCACAAGTGCCCTGTGACAAAGCCTCCTCTTTGATGCACCTCTGTAATAATGGTTCTTAACTGCTTTGGCGTAATATGACGGTATACTTTGAACCACTTAACACCACGCTCCATCCAGTTTTCGATAATGTCACTTATGTTATCGTCATCGGTAGCATTAACCATACTTTGATGACCTTTAGGTCCATCAAAATACGGACCACTAGGTACAATTTCAGGACCAATATCTTGCCGCGACTCAATGCTTTGAGCTAGAGCAAGTTCTTGCTCAGGAAATGCCGCTCCTACGGTCTGAATGGTCGTCACTCCTGAGGCTAGGTAAAGTTTGGCTAGAGTCTTTCCTTTAAAATCCTGTCCGGGAGTTTGCAAATGGTTGTGCACACCAACAATACCCGGAATAACCGTTTTATTCTTTACATCAATAACCTTGTAACCATCAGGTATCGCTGTGTGATTGTCGTTACCAACACTCTGAAACTTGCCACCTTTGATCAATATGGTTTGATTTTCTTTTATTTCACCACCTTGGCCATCAAGTAGCGTGGCATGAATCAGTGCCAGTTTCGTCTGATTATACTCAACAAATTCACCAGCATTCGCAGTGAGTGACAGCCACAGCAACACGATGAAATATCGCAACTGATTAATCATGCTTTTTCCTTAGCCTGTTAGTTTTCATTGCTTAGATTCGGCTTGCTTAAGACTTCTTGCTCAAAGCGTTGCTGTAAATACTTTTCATCCAAAGTTTTATGCCACAAACCTTTTCTCTGCCCTTTACCTATAGCCACTTCACCGATCCTACCTGGATTAAATTTAAGAACAGTATCCGTTTCGAAGTGAGCAATATCATCTGTGTAGGCTTCTTCGGGAGTAATAATTTTCCAACCACGCTGACGGAGCTCATCAACTAGATCTCCAATAAACAACGCAGAAATATCCATCTCGTGCAACAACAAAACATGCTTTGGTGATCGCTCTAGGTGTTTTTCCGCTAATTCATCGTAATACTCAATCCCCTCCATGAGAACACTCACATAGAAACGACTCATGCGATCCATATCAATATTCATGCTTTGTTTTATTGATTCCTGGAATAGCGACTCAATATACCAGTCATAATTATTTAAGGTAATGTAAGCATTTCGATACCCGTGCTCATACAAAAGACTTCTCATGCCATCACGCTTATCTTTTGTATCGCCTTCCCTTAGATAAGGAAAACGAAACCACTTTTCGAAGTTATCAAACTGACTCAAACGTTTATCTGCTTTTAAAAAATCAGCAGAATATTCATCAAGCGACAATTTATTGATATCTGGATGGCTATGAGTATGGTTAGCAATAATATGCCCAGCATCATTGTATGACTTAAGCCTTTTTATGCCCTCATCATCCAAGCGCTTACTCACTGAAAAGAATGCAACCTGCTCAACCTTGTGGTCTTTGAGTGCTTTTATTAAGGTTTTTGCTCTCGTGGGCCCATCGAAATAACCTGAAGCTCCTCGTGGTGAGTCATCAAAGGTAATAGCTATCTCTTTTGAAAAAAGAGCAAAGCTCAGTAAATAGCTCAATAATAAGACAGAGATTTTATAATAGTATGACATCCGTATTCTCGATTAATAATTATTAAGTAGTTGGAGCAATTGATTGTACTTAAGTTCCTGTGCTAGCATCTTTACGCTTTCACATATCAGGAAATATTAAAACAATCACATAAGGAGATACACATGAGAGCTTTTAAAGCTTTACTTTCCACCCTATTGCTGTGCTTATTCACTCTATCTGCACAAGCAGGCACTGCACAATACGAAATCTACCACCCAGTCCATGGCTCTACCGTTCCTTTTCCTAACTTAGATCTTAACGGAGTAGAAACGATAAAGGTGCACACCTCTAATTCGATCCATGATCCAATGGAAAACATCGACTACCTAGAGCTGGTATTCAAGAATGCAACTAACTTGGTCGCAAAAAACTTTAAGAAGGAAGATGACTCCTATAGTGGCTCACAGGTGTATAGAGCCGTAGTACAGGATGCTTGGGTTTACAGCAAAGTTATCGTGAAAGTGACTACTGACGGTCCAATTTCTGGAGGTAAGAACTTATTCATTGAGCTCGAAGTCGCCGAACTAACCTATGAGTTAAACGACCCAGTTTATTCTCATGGAGTGGTCATATTTAATGCGGACGGCATTTTGAGTGACGTCACCCCGACGGTTGTAGCTGATGTAGAAACTGTAACCCATCAAAACGACGAGTTATCATTGACTCTTCATCAAAAACCAAAGTTTGACGAGTTCACCGGTGAAGGTTTTAAGATTAAAGCCAACTGGATGGGCCATGGTGAAAGAACTCTAACAATTCCTGCACCATTTTCTTCTGAAGAATACTCTTTCTTTAGGGCAGC
This sequence comes from Kangiella marina, assembly GCF_039541235.1. Classification (NCBI taxonomy): domain Bacteria; kingdom Pseudomonadati; phylum Pseudomonadota; class Gammaproteobacteria; order Kangiellales; family Kangiellaceae; genus Kangiella; species Kangiella marina. The sequence continues at coordinate 955,955 of NZ_BAABFV010000001.1, forward strand.
AGGTATCGAAGTTCAGTCAGAGACGTTCCCTGATGGTTTTGTCGAACATCAATTCAGAATAAAGTACGAAGATGCTTTTGGCGGATATACACAGTACACTCCATTCGAGTCACTCAATATGTATATCGATCAAGCTTACCAAGCAACCCCATAAACAACCTCATATGTGGAAGCAGGCGTAGGATATCCTACGCCACTGATCCCTTCATTAATTTTAGTTAAAGCTCTCAGGCCTTCCTATTTCACAAAAGCTTTTTTCACCCAATGCTTAACGTGTGTGGCTTTATAGTACATCAATGGTACTAGCACTAGGGTTACTGCTGTGGACAGCAAGATACCAAACCCTAGCGATACGCCCATTGGAATCAAGAATTGTGCTTGAGTGGACTTCTCGAAAATTAATGGCATCAAACCAGCAAAAGTCGTTAATGAGGTCAGCATCACTGGACGTAAACGTCGAACTCCAGCATGTAGAACCGCATCCAACAATGACTCTCCGTACTTGCGACGCTGTTGGTTGATATAGTCGACCAACACTAACGAGTCATTAACCACAACTCCCGTTAGCGCCAACATTCCCATCATACTCATGATTGATAAAGGCATTCCCATGATCCAGTGACCAATGGTAGCCATCGCTGCTCCAAAAGGAATCACAGCCATCACAACGAAGGGCTGTACGTAAGACTTGAAAGGGATGGCTAACAGTATGTATATCGCGAAGAGCACGAAGCCGAGACTGATCAGTAAATTATAGTTTGACTCTTCTTGATCCCTAGCCTCACCTTCTAAACTAAAGGCCACGCCAGGATACTTTGACACTATGTTGGTGGCGTCGGTGATAATTCGACGCTTGATCGCTTCAATATCGGCATTTTCTTTATCGACATCCGCAGTAATATTTAGCGTTCTCTGACGATCAATGCGATAAATCGTTGCGGGACTTTTGCCATAGGATAACTCTGCTAACTGTGACAGAGGAATTTTTGCCCCCGAAGGCGTATTGATCAGTAAGCTATTCAATCCCTCCAAGCTTCCGCGCTCCTCTTGCGCCAGTCGCAACATTACCCGCACATCTTCACGACCACGCTGGATTCGCTGGACCTCCACTCCAAAGTAGGAGCTTCGCACTTGTCTCGCTAAATCACTGAGACTTAACCCCAGAGTTTCCGCCTGCGGCTTAAGGTTAAACTGAATTTCTTGTTTACCCTTACTAAAACTATCAGCGATATCAAACACCCCAGAAACCGTAGACAAACTCTCCTTGACCTCGGTAGCAGCCGCATTTAATCGGTTAATATCCGAGCCACGCAGTTGCACATCAATGGGGTCGCTGCTGCGGCCAATCTCAGCTCTAAAAGTCAGCGTTTCAACACCGGGCAAAGGGCCGATCAATTCACGCCACTCGGCGACCAAGCCGGTACTGGTAATTGACTCATCACGTTGCTCTGGCGGCTTCATTTCCAACATCACGCGACCAATATTTGAAGATGCCGAACCACCGCCCCAAGTTGATCCGCTCGATGAAAAAATGTGTTCAATAACGGAGTCACCTTCGTCGTTGCGATACTTTTCCTGTAAGCGCAACGCAGCGTTGGTAATGGTCTCAATGTAGGAGTCAGTAACTTCAAACGGAGTTCCTTCCGGCATTTGTAGCGACACACGTGCAATTTCACTTTGAATGCGTGGGAAGTAAACAAACCGAGTAATCCCACTCGAAATCGTCGCCCAGACTATCAGCAGAATCGATACAAAAATAACTAAACTCAAGAACCAGCGATGCAACACAAAAGCGAGAACAGGCTTATAAAACTTTAAAATCGCACTTTCAAAACCCTTAGCGAATTTCTGTTGATAGTGAATAATTATATTGGGTTTCTTGCGTTCGCTCTTCGGCTTTGTATGACCAATATGGGCCGGTAAAATTAACTTCGATTCTATCAAAGAGAAAATCAACACCGGTATGACAATGTACGGGATCTGAGAATAAAAGACGCCCCAGCCGCCGCCCATAAAAGCCAGCGGCAAGAATGCGACCATCGTCGTGATCACACCAAAGGTGACAGGAACCGCCACCTCTTTGGTTCCATTGATAGCGGCATCTAAAGGTTTGTCACCTTTATTCAGATGGTTATAAATATTTTCACCCGTAACGATAGCATCATCAACCACAATGCCAAGGACCAGGATAAACGCAAACAAACTAATAAGGTTTACACTAATACCAAGCTCGGGCATGAAAATCATGCCTCCGGCAAAGGCGATGGGGATACCTAAGCTAACCCATAAAGCAATACTCGGTCTCAAGAATAACGCCAGTAGCAAAATAACCAATAACCCACCTTGGATGGCGGAACTGACCAAGGTGCTCAACCGAGCCTCTAACGGCTCCGATCGATCACGCCATACCGACAAGCTGACTCCCGCTGGAAGTTCCTCCACTTTATTGTCTACGTAATCCGTAACGCGCTTCGAAACATCAATGGTACTTTGCGTGCCGGTACGATAAATTTCCAGCTCAATTGATGGTTTTCCATCAAAACGAGTATTGATATTTTCCTCTTCAAACCCATCCCGAACTTCTGCTAAATCACCGAGCTCTAATATGGTGCCATCAGTGCGAGTTAAAATCGGTATGCGCGTAAACTGCTCTCGCGTATAGGACTGCCCTTTAAGACGCAACAAAATATCACCACGCTCTGACCGTACCTGTCCCGCTGATAAGTCGAGCGATCGTTGATTCACTGCATTGGCGACATCTTGTAGCGTTAAGTTATACTCATTTAATTGAGCTTGGTTAAATTCAATAGCGATTTCATAGGAACGAACGCCAGAGGTTTCGATCTGGGATAAGCCAGGCAACGATGCTATTTCTTGTTGAATAATTTCAGCATAACGTCTTAAATCTTTTTCCGGCAAGTCGCCACTAACAACCACGCTAATCGCTTCGCGGCGTCTGATGGACTGCGAAATAATCGGTTTTTCAGCTTCCAACGGTAAAGTGTTTAAGGCATCAACACGACTTTTTACTTGATCGAGTAAATCTTTGACGTCATAGCCTTCTTCCACTTCGATGCTAACTCTGCCCATGCCTTCCGACGATACCGAGGATAACTGCTTGATCCCTTCTAGGTCGTATATCGCTTCCTCGACTCGGGTAGAGACCGTTTGCTCAACCTCCTCCGGCGTCGAGCCTCTAAATGGCACCGATACATTGATGTAATCAAATTCGATGCTAGGGAAGGTTTCGACAGTGACTCTTTGCCACATGGTGAAAGCGCCCGCAATCAGAATGACGAACATTAACAAGTTCGCCGCCACAGAATTTTTAGCAAACCAACTGATCATTTCGGCTACTCCACAGTAGAGTTTGTGGTGGCATTGGCTTCTGGATCACCCTCAGCCTTCATCGCGGCATCTTTCAAGCGAGCTTTTGCGCCATCTGCGACAAAAGTTAAGCGGGAAGTCACCAACTGCTCGCCCTCTTCGATTATTGGCTCTGACTTATTTGGCGCTATGACCGTATGTTTTTCATCTTGCCATAAGATATGAATGTCACGTCGACTAACGCTTTCATTGGCATAAAAGAATACCTGATCATCGGCGGTTAATACGGTTGAAGGCACGACCAGCACATCAGACAGCAACTCGCCCTCAATCTCGGCACTGACAAACTGTCCTACCTTTATTTTAGGGTTAGCGCTTAAAAAATCGGAGGGTAACTTAGCGGTGATATACCACTGGCGCGTTTGCTCATCAATCACACTATCACTTCTATCAAGGGGAACAATCCAAGACTCGGTTTCTCCAGCGAAGTCAGCTTCTAATTTAACTTGAGCAGCTTTCTTGTTAGGTGACTTTAAAAACTGAACTTTGTTACTTGGTACAGGCAGCCTAACTTCGAGCGAGTCACTCGAAAATATTGTCGCAACCGGAGTATTGCTATTTATCAACTCGCCAACGCTGACTAAGCGCTCAACAATATAGCCATCATATGGTGCTACCACGGTCGAGCGACTCAATGTGAGCTTGGCTTTTTCTAAACGAGCAATTGCCGCGTCCAGTTTAGCTTGTGCCGAAGCTAACTGCGGCTCACGTAAAACGAGGGCATTTGCCGTTTTATTAGGATTAATTTTTTTCCAGTCTTTTAGCGCCTGCTCTGAACGCGCTTTTTCTTCATTAAGTGCAAGCTGAGCGTTAGCAACTTCAGCTCTGGCGATACGGACTTCAATCTGATAATCCCTAGCGTCAATCCTTAATAACTCCTGTCCTTTAGCAATTGGCAGGCCGGTTTTAAAGTTTTCGGCAACTGACATCACTTGCCCAGAAACCTGCGCCACGAGCTGACTGGATGTTGAGGCTTCAATGTTACCGTAAGAGTCTATAAACACTTGATAATCTTCAAACTGTACCGGCCTAACCTCTACCGTTTCGACAGTTTCCGGAGCTTTGCGATTAAAGGCTTTAGGCTTACTACTCGTCATCACCTTGAATAAAACGATAACTCCAGCAAGGATGATGATGGGTAAAATAACCGATAACCAAAGATTTTTCTTTTTACTGTTCATAGACTTTTTCGTAAATAGTTGAAATAAATAGGTTTTTCTAAAAACCACATAAGCACAAAATTCTAGCCTGCTTAGTGTAAACATTTCGTCAAAGACGCACTCTTAAGTGTAGCTTTATAAATGTAACAAGATGTTACTCTGATCCCATAATGAAACTATTAATATATGCCTTTAAACCATGTATGCTATGGAGCATCTTCTACTATAAAAGGTCGTAAAATGAATAAAGTAGGACTTATTCTTATAAGATTTGCTGTAACTTTATGTGGGTTAACATTAATCGCAGCCTGCCAACAAGAGTCAGAAACGAACCAGAAAACCACTGACAATACCAAAGTGGTTCAGTCGTTGGCACAGAAAAATGGCAATGATAAAAACGAGCAACAAGATGCAGAGCTACTTAAGGCGTCAAACTACCCCAGCGACTTACCCACGGGGCGACTTCCTTCATCTATAAAGCCGACCAGTTACGACATCAACCTCAAGGTTGATCCTAATGAGCCGACGTTTACTGGCAAGGTCGTGATTCAATTGCAACTTGATGAGGCGACGTCTCATATCTGGTTACACGGTAAAGATATCATCGCCAAGAGCGTCACCCTAACCGCTAAAGGCCAGCAGCCGTTATCAGGGAACTATGAACAGCTCGACGATACCGGCGTGGTTAAACTGTCTTTTGAACAACCAATAACGCAGCAATCAGCCAAACTAGTGATTGAGTATGAAGCCCCGTTTAACGAAGCTTTAGAAGGGTTGTACCGTGTTAAAGATGGTGAATTAAATTATGCTTTTACTCAATTTGAAGCCACCGCAGCTCGACTGGCTTTCCCGAGTTTTGATGAACCAGCATTTAAAGTGCCGTTTACCTACAGCATGACAGTTCGTAACGAACACCGAGCGTTCACTAATACACCAGCAGTATCAGAAACGGATCTTGGTAACGGCTGGAAAACAATCGTTTTCGCTCAATCAAAACCGCTACCCACGTACCTCATTGCTTTCGCGGTGGGTGACTTTGATGTTGTTGAGTGGCAGGACATTCCTAGCTCAGAAGTTCGAGACTTCAGCATTCCTTTACGAGGCATTGCAACCAAAGGCAAAGGACACCGTTTGACCTATGCCTTAAAAAATACCAAGGATATTCTGAACGGCCTTGAACAATACTTCCAGATCCCCTACCCATACAAGAAGCTTGATATTGTAGCGGTACCAGACTTTAACGCTGGCGCTATGGAAAATGCTGGCTTGATTACTTATCGTGAGCAGCTCCTATTGTTCGATAACACCATATCACTTGATCAGAAGCGCGCTTACATGAATGTGCATGCCCATGAGCTTGCGCATCAGTGGTTCGGTAATCTTGTCACTCCAGTCTGGTGGGATGATATTTGGTTAAATGAAGCCTTCGCCACATGGATGGCTCACGTCTCTAATAACACGGTTTATCCAAAACAAAAATTCCGGCAGGCGTTGCTTGAGCGGTCATTGAATGTGATGGCTTCGGACAGCTTAATTACTGCTCGTCAAATTCGTCAGCCCATTGAAAGCAATCATGATATTCAATCAGCTTTTGACGGCATTACTTACTCAAAAGGTGGCGGCGTGCTCAGCATGCTAGAGGCCTTCCTCGGCCCTGAAAATTTCAGAGCTGGTATTCAGCACTACATGAAAAAGTTTGAGTTTGAGAATGCTACGGCTCAAGACTTCATCACGGCTATTGGCGAAAAGTCACCCCACATTCCCTTGGAAACCATTCAAGATGCTTTTAATAGCTTCTTGGAACAGCCTGGTATTCCATTATTAAGTGTTGAGTTAACCTGTAAAGAGAACGCAAAAGCTAGCGTTTCAGTGTCTCAATCACGCTACCTGCCAATTGGTTCTAAAGGCTCAACAGCCCAAACGTGGAAGGTTCCGGCCTGCTTTAAATATGCTATTGATGGTAACCAACACCAAGTTTGTAGAGTTTTAGAGGGCCAACAACAAAGCTTTGAACTTAACGAAGCTGGTTGCCCGGCCTTTGTTATGCCGAATGCTAATGGTGCAGGCTATTATCGCTTTAGTATGGAAAGCGAGGGCTGGCAGTCTCTGTTGAGTCATAAAGCAGCTCTAAGTACTGAAGAGATGATGTCGCTCAATAACAGCCTTCAAGGCGCGATTAATGCTGGCAAAATGTCTTTTACAGACTTAGTTGAGATAGCTCCTCAGATCATTGCTTCAGAATCAGAAGCTATTGCGATGGGGCCTAGTAAATTATTAAGCTTTGTTTATAGCAGGGTCGCCAAGACAGACGAACAAAAAGCTAAACTAGCCAGTTTAAACCGATCTCTTTATGGACAGAAACTGACGGAGCTTGGCCTTGAAACCCAAAAAGAAGATTCGGTTAATACCATTCGAATGAGAACGGGCTTAATTAACTTTCTATCTGATCAGGGTGAAGATAAAGCGGTACGACAATACCTGACGGATATGGCGATTGCTTATACAGGTTATAAAGTTGATGGCAATATGCATCCTGAAAAAGCCGACAGCAATGTGATTAGTACTGCACTACAAGTAGCGGTTGAAGATTTAGGAACTCCTTTCGCTAAACACTTAAAAATGCAACTTGATTCGTCCAATGATGGCACAGTTCGCGGTCGTCTTTTAGGAGGCTTAGGAGCGGTGCAGGATCCTGAATATGCTGCTGAGTTAAGAGAACTGATCCTGTCCGAGGAGCTACGTGATAATGAAATTTATTCCATTATGGTTGGCCAGCTCAATGACGACGAACTCCAACAGCCTATGTGGGAGTGGTTCAAAACCAATATCGAAGGGATTAAATCGCGTATTCCCCCCTTTGGCCAGAATCGCCTACCAGTAGTCGGGCAGTTTTTTTGTTCAAGCACAATGAAGGCAGACTATAAAGCATTCTTTAAACCCATTGTTGAAGAGTTAGCCGGAGCTCCGAGGCCTTACCAACAAAGCTTAGAATCCATCGAGCTTTGTATGGCACAAGCCAAGTTCCACCGAGATAACGTGCAACAATACTTAAGCAATCAATAATTCATGGTCACTAAAAAGCGCTCCTCGGAGCGCTTTTTTTATCTCTGATAAAGCGATGACTATCAGTTCTTTTCAGCAAGCAGTTTCTTCTGAATCACCACCATGGCGAAAACACCATAACTAATCGCGAACGTTAAGAAGGTTTCAACACTGTCAAATAATGAAAAGAGGTAAGGCGCTATCCCCGTCGAGATAATCATGGTTGCGGAAACCAGCGCACGAATCGCGCCGAGATGAGTATTACCAAAAACTTCCGCGTAAAACGAATTAATAACAGGGCCACTGGATGCCACTGTCATTCCGGCTAAAAACATAAATGCCAACAACCAAGCTTTATGGTCGCCAATATACAAACACACCATCCCTAACACCAGTGGAAGTAAATACCACCTCATATAAACCCGAGGGTGCGTAGCATCGACTAATGGCCCAGTAAGAATAGCGCCTAAAAAGTGGATAAATCCGTAAAGCATTAACCCAATCGAAAGCCAATCCAATGTCCAGCCTTTACCATCAATTAATATTGTCTGATGAAAAAAGATGCCGGTGATTAAAAACGCTGGGCCAATGATTGCAGGTAATATTAACCAAAAGCGCCAATCAGACATCACTTCCGACCGTGACCAGTCTTTTGCGTCAGAAGCTTGCTCGGTCTTTTCAGACATTTCATGAACCGGTACCAGATCCGCCTTTTTCAATAACCACAGTAATAATGGAAAAACTAGGACCAACGCAACAATGGCATAACTGTGCCAACTGGTGGTATGACCGTAATTTTTCAATAATCCAACGGCAATCGCTGGCATGATCATCTCACCAAATGCCATGCCCTGTAACGATAAACTCACCGCTTTTCCACGGTGCTGTGGGATGTAGCGCATCAGAGTTGTCACTGCAATGTGTGTCATTAAACCTTGCCCACACAAGCGTATCCCCAGATAGGAAAAGAACAGCATGATTAGGTTGGAACTATTGGCGAACAAGATACAGGAGCCGATCAAGCCCAGGATAACGATAGTCGTAAATGTCTTAACGTCAATATCATCAATCTTGGCGCCGACAAAAAAGATGGTAAAACCACTGATCAAAGTGGCAACGGAATACACCAAACTCAGGTTATCTTTTTCCAGTAAGAGATTACCGATCAAGTCTTTGTTGAATAGTGAGATAAAGAAGGTTTGCCCAAGGTTTCCAACAAAAACACAAAGAAAACCGAATAACAGCAAATACTTATTACTTTTGACAAAACTGAGGTAATTCATGGCAAACGCCGTGACGCTAGAAATTTGGAGGCATTATACTCCTCGCAGTTAGAAGTTACAGCCTAGCCAACTCCGGCTAGTGTTGAACTTCTTTTAACCCAAGCGCTAAGATTGCAGCAATCAAACACATTACCGCCATTAACCCCAAAACCACAATTTGCCCGAAGTACTGAGCAATGGCGCTAAAGCCTACGCCCGTTAATAAAATTAGGCCGATGATAGTGTTGGATAAAGCCGTATAGGCGGCACGATTATCCGCTGTCGCCATATCCACTAGATGGGTCGAACGGCCTAGCCTAACACCATGGTACGCCACCATTAAAACAAATAATAACGCAGGTAATACAATGCTATGAGCTATCAGTTGGTACTTCGCCAAAACCACGGTTGCGGCTAACGCTACCATCGCCACCACTGACGAAAAAATAAGGACCTTACGACTGGATTTATCCGCCAACCAGCCCCACACATAACTGCTCAGGAAACTGGCAAGCGATGACGCTAAGACCAATGCCCCTAAACCGCCCAGCATCGAGTCAAGCTTGTCGACGCCACCTTCACCATTTAGCGTCACCATAAAGGGCGGTGCCAACGCCGTTGCAATCAGTAACGCTCTAACGCTTATAAACAGTAATAGCTGCTTATCCTTTAATAGCGATAAATTCTGCTTCGCCACGGCTAACGGGTTACCACCACCCTCCGTCGATCCTGATGCCTCTTCTAATTTAGTGAACATCAAGCTGGCAAAGATCCACAAAAGTGCAGCAATGGAAAGCGCTATGAGCACTAGCGTCATGCGGTCAACATAGTCTGACGCCAGTATTAAGCCAAAGCCAACAACTGCTGCTGACGCGACTGAGGCAGCCAAGCCCGTGACTTTCCCTCGCATCGACTTAGAAACCGTTTTGCCAAGAACATCTTTATAAGAAACGGAGCACACACTCCGCGCAACGGCAAGAATGCCTAGCAAAATGACAATAGCAACTCCGGCTTGTTTACCTTCTAGCAATACAGCACTCACCACCATACCGGCTACCGACAAGCCTTGTACCAAGCATCCCAGCGCCCAAGCCCACTTTCTTTGCGGTAAACGTCTCAAGGCGCCCGCTGTGAACAACTGGGGTAACAAAGCTCCCGCTTCTCTAATAGGCACTAATAAGCCCACCAGAAAAGTCGACGCGCCTAGCGCTGACAGCAACCAGCTGAGGATTAGCTTTGGATCAATAAGGCCATCGGCAATCTTGGTCGATGCCAACGAAATGATATGAGTCGAGACATTTTTTGGTTGATGATCGCAGGCCTGCTCAGGAATATCTTTACAGACCCGCCCATCATCACCACTGTTGATTGCCTCATAGACTTGCTCAACAGTGGTTCGCTTTGACACTGAGTAACTTATCCTTGATTAATAAAGTTTCTAAGGACGTAGTGTAAAATACCACCGTTTTTGTAGTATTCCAATTCAACTTTAGAATCTAAGCGCGATAACACTTTAAAGTTCTTTGTTGAGCCATCGCTACTCTTAGCCTCAACCTCAAAAGTTTGATTAACTTCAAGACCATCAGCGATACCTTTAATAGTGAAGCTTTCTTCGCCACTTAAGCCCAGTGTTTCAGCATCTTCGCCATCCACGAACTCTAAAGGCATCACGCCCATACCCACTAAGTTACTGCGGTGAATACGCTCGTAGCTTTCTGCGATGACTGCTTTAATGCCTAGTAGCGTCGTACCTTTAGCAGCCCAGTCTCGCGATGAGCCACTACCGTACTCTTTTCCGGCGAGAACAATCAGTGGCGTACCTTCGGTTTGATACTTTTGTGACGCATCAAACACCGTCATGGTTTCGCCGCTAGGGATATAGCGAGTGTATCCACCCTCTTTATCCACCAGTTGGTTTTTAATACGGACGTTAGCGAAGGTACCGCGCACCATCACTTCATCGTTACCACGACGCGAACCGTATGAGTTGAACATTCTTGGTTCAATACCACGACCTTTTAGGTATTTACCTGCAGGGCTATTTTCAGAGAAACCACCTGCTGGCGAAATATGGTCGGTAGTAATGGAGTCACCCAGTTTTAATAGAACGCTAGCGCCTTCGATATCTTTTGGCTGCTCAACTTCTGGCTTTAAGCCTTGGAAGAACGGTGCCTGCTTAATATAGGTAGAAGAGTCATCCCACTGATACACCTTATCAGTAGAGACCTTCATATCACGCCATTGCTCATTACCGTCGAAAATCTTACCGTAGTTTTTCGCGAAATCAGCAGGCGTTAGCACCTTGTTCATGATCTCCTGAATCTCTTCATTCGATGGCCACAAGTCTTTAAAGTAAACGGGCTTGCCATCCGGTGTATGCGCCACTGGCTCTTGATCAAAATCAATATCGACACGACCGGCCAATGCATAAACCACCACCAACATTGGTGACATCAAGAAATTCATTTTCACATCAGGGTGAACACGCGCTTCGAAGTTACGGTTACCAGATAATACCGAAGCCACCACCAAGTCATTATCCTTAACCGCTTTGCCGATGGCGTCTGGTAATGGACCTGAGTTACCGATACAAGACGTACAACCGTACCCGACCAAGAAGAAGTCTAGCGCCTCTAAATCACTCAAAAGACCAGAGTGCTCAAGGTAGTCAGTAACGACCTTTGAACCTGGAGCCAATGATGTTTTAACCCAAGGCTTCACGGTTAAGCCTAAGTCGTTCGCTTTTTTCGCGACCAAACCAGCACCAATCATCACGCTTGGGTTTGAAGTGTTGGTACAAGAAGTAATCGCTGCAATCGAAATGGAACCATCGTGCAGTTCATAGTCTTGATCACTATCTTTATCATCAACTTTGATCGTTTTTAGCAAGCCGTTGTCGTTATCCGCTGGACTACGATCTTCAAGCGGCTGATAACCACGACCGTAATTTAACTCCATCAGCGACTTAAACTGTGATTTCAAATTACTAATAGCAATCTTATCTTGTGGGCGCTTTGGACCCGACGCCGTAGGAACAACTGTGCTTAAGTCAAGCTCAACCACACTGCTGTACTCAATATCGTCTTCGTTCTCACGCCACAGCATGTTGTTCTTCGTATAAGCTTCAACACGCTCAATGGTTTCTTTACTACGGTTCGTATCGCGCATGTAATCAAGCGTACGATCATCAATCGGGAAATACGTTACGGTACAACCGAACTCTGGCGACATGTTCGAAATCGTCGCACGGTCAGTGACCGTCAAGTGATCCAAACCTTCCCCAAAGACTTCAACGAACTTACCGACCACACCATGCTTACGCAGGAGCTCCGTAATCGTTAACACCATATCTGTGGCTGTCGTACCGACTGGCAACTTGCCCGTCAATTTTAGGCCCACCACTTCCGGCATGATAAAGAAGATCGGCTGACCAAGAATCGCCGCCTCGGCTTCAATACCACCAACGCCCCAACCAACAACACCAATACCGTTGACCATTGGCGTGTGTGAATCGGTACCTACTAAGGTATCAGGGAATAAGGCGCCATCGCGCTCGACAATGCCTTGAGCCAAATACTCTAAGTTCACCTGGTGACAAATACCCATGCCCGGCGGCACTACGGTGAAGTTATTGAACGCGGTTTGCGCCCACTTGAGGAATTGGTAACGCTCTTCGTTGCGCTCATACTCAATTTGAATATTCTTATCCAGCGAGTCTTTGTCGCCATAAAAATCAACCTGCACCGAATGGTCAATGACCAGGTCCACAGGAATCAATGGATTCACTTTTGAACCTTCGACGCCATGCTTGGCCGCTTCAGCTCGAACCGACGCTAAATCCACCACCGCAGGAACACCTGTGAAATCCTGCATCAGGACACGCGCAGGCTTGTACGGAACCTCTTTTTTCTCTGGATTCGGCTTCCACTGCAATAAAGTGTCCACATGATCGCTAGTTACAGCTAGCCCATCATGGTTTCTTAATGCATTCTCAAGAAGGATACGAATAGAAAATGGCATTTTCTTAATGCCATGGCCTTGTGCCTCTAGATCTTTCAGGCTCCAAATGTCGAACTCTTTACCGCCAACCGATAAAGACTTCTTACAATCAATAACCTTGTCGCTCATCATGGGCTCCCTTTGGATTAAAATGTTTTTAAAACAATAAAATCAATGAATTAAACTATTTTCACGCTACTCTTCACTATACAACAGATAATCAATAACATAAAACTTAGACCGTTAAGATCCTGTAAAATTGCCGATTAACCATGCAAACCGTGGAGAAATTCACCAATTCTGGTATCATTTCGCAGCGATATTTTGTATTCAACTGGTGTTGTCGCACAACACTGTAACCTTTGAATTTAACTGCATGACACAATAGGTCACATCCATGAGCCTTGCTGATAAAGTTTTAGCCGTTAATGACGATCTCCCGATCCGTACCAACCAACCAGTACACAGCGGTAAAGTTCGCTCAGTTTACTGGTTAACCGAAGACGATAGCGCACGTTTAATCAAAGAACGTGGCTATGACGTAGCTGCTGACACGCCGTTAGCGATTATGGTCATCAGCGACCGTATCTCTGCGTTTGACGCCATCTGGCATGGTGAAGGCGGCATGAACGGCGTACCCGGTAAAGGCGCTGCGTTAAACGCTATCTCAAACCACTGGTTCAAGTGTTTCAGCGAGAATGGGCTGGCAGACAGCCACATCCTTGAAATCCCGCATCCTTTTGTGTGGATTGTACAAAAAGCCAAGCCAGTTAAAATCGAAGCGATCGCCCGTCAATACATCACCGGCTCAATGTGGCGCGCCTACGCCAAAGGCGAACGTGAATTTTGCGGCATCCGCCTTCCTGATGGCCTAGAAAAAGATCAAAAACTTGATGAGCTGTTAATCACGCCATCAACCAAAGGTATCTTAAAAGGCATCCCTGACGTACCAGAAGCTGACGACGTCAACGTAACTCGACAAAACATCGAAGATAACTACCAAGCCTTCGCGTTCCGCAGTAAAGACGATATCGACTTATACGAAAAGCTACTGAAAGAAGGTTTCGACTTAATCAGCGACGAACTCGCAAAGCTTGACCAGATGTTTGTCGATACAAAGTTCGAGTTTGGATATGTCACTGATAAAGATGGCAACGAAAAACTGATCTACATGGACGAAGTCGGCACGCCTGACTCATCACGTATTTGGGATGGTTCAGCCTTCCGCGACAACGGCAAAGTCGTCGAAAACTCAAAAGAAGGTTTCCGTCAGTTCTTACTGAACCATTTTGAAGACCCAGACATTCTACTAAACAAAGATCGCATGGACGAACGCCAGACACTCGCTCGTGACAACGACCTACCGACAGAAGCTTTAATGAACCTGTCAAAAACTTACACAGGAATTGCTGAAAAGATTACTGGTAAGAAAATTCAATTGTCAGACAACCCCAAAGCAGAAATCACCCAAATCTTAAAAGACGAATTTAAGCTGGTTGATTAAAAGTCAAAAGACACTGGATCCCGCGATTAAATCGCGGGATGACAGAAATGAGATTCAAACTAGAATGCTCGTCATTCCGTGGCTTGACCACGGAATCCAGCGACTTCAAATAATTGTTTCGTATAAATCGTTCCAGTAAGGATTCACCGATTCGATCAAGTCTAGCTTCCACTTCCTTTGCCATTCTTTTAAACGCTTTTCTCTTTGAATAGCAGAATAGGAACTTTCATGTTTTTCGAAATAAACTAAGTCATGAATTTGGTACTTATAAGTAAACCCTTCAGTACTGTCATATTTATGTTGCCAGACTCGTTTAATTAAGTTGGAAGTTACGCCGGTATATAGAGCTCCATTCCTATGATTCGCCATGATATAAACGTAAAACTCCTTTTCCATTGCAATCCTTTGCTTTTTATTGTTAATGAAGACTCTGGTTCCTGAGATCCAGCCACGTGATCACAGTTTAAATATTCAAGGTTTTAAAAACTTCTCCAGCCTTACCCTCAATACAATAATCCACCACCGAACTTTCCGTCGGCTCTGGATTAACTTCTATCACAGTCGCGCCTTGGCTTTTGGCAAGTGCGGCGAGTCCTGCGGCGGGATAAACTTGACTGGAAGTCCCGACGGATAAAAATAAGTCGCAGGAGTAAGAAGCGCTTTCAGCGTCGCGCCAAGCTTGTTCGGGTAAGGCTTCGCTAAACCAGACGACGGAGGGGCGAATTTGTCCGCCACATTCAGGGCATTCGATAACAGTCTCCACTCCATCAACGTCACCGTTATAGTCTGCAAGACATTGCAGGCAGTGATTGCGCCAGATATTGCCGTGAAGTTCGATAACGTCTTTAGAGCCACCAGCTTGATGTAAGCCGTCAACGTTTTGGGTAATTAGCGTAACGTTTTGTGTTTTAGATTGTTGCCACTTGGCAATGGCTTTGTGAGCATCGTTTGGTTCTTTATTTTTTAACTCATTGCGACGCCACTGATACCACTGCCAGACGCGATTAGGGTTTTCTCTAAACCCATCAATGCTCGCCATCTTTTGTGGATCGTATTGGCTCCACAAGCTTTCTTGGGTTTCTTCTTTGTAGGCTCTAAAAGTAGCGACGCCGGACTCTGCGGAGACTCCAGCGCCAGTTAGAATGGTCACACGTTTAGCATGCTGAATTAACGCTAAAACTTCAGGCTCGATATCCATATCGTCAATCCTATCACTCTAAAGAAAGACTGCTAAAGTCATAACGAGTATCAACTACTTCACCGATTGCGCCAGTTTTCTTCAGTGCTTTTAAGTAGCGCTCTGCTGTATTGGAATCCACATTAGTTTTAACTGTTCTTGCGTTCTCAGCCGATGCTTCAAGTAACTTTTTAGCAACTTTATCATCGATACCAAAAAGCTCGGCAAGCGCATGTTCAATGTAATACTTTCCTTTGTCTAAATCTCCATATCCTTTTAATATCACTTTGTTGGAACCTTCAGACATATTGTCTCCAATGTTTATTGTTAATTACTTTAGTACTGAATACCTATCGGCGAGACCTTGGTAAACACGATGTTTGAAATCGTCATGTGTAGGATCAAGTTGCTCTAAAATTTCGACCAAGACTTCATTATCTTCGAGGCCATCCCACTCTTTAATGTAAGAACCATCTTTGTAGCCATTGTCTTGGCGGAAAAAATTCAAGGTATTTTTACCAACATAGTTTTTGAATAATTCTTCGAATGGCATCTCGATCTGCTCCATACAGCCAGCAAAACTCGCACCATCAAAGTGCTGATACATCACCGCTTGTCCCGCTAAAATTTCTAGCGTTTGTTTAAAGTCATCTTTTAGGATGGGCTCTAACATTTCGTCGGCTAACTCTTCCGCGATTTCATCAAACGACAACTCGCCATCAATTCGAGAGCTTAAACCGAAGTGAAAAATATCCACCAGCTCCATTTTTACTTGTTCAACGTCAGGCTTCTGGTGCTTCCACCACTTCCAACCATGATGCTCCAACATCTCAGCACACTCGATCCAAATCGCACGATACCACTCGTAATTTTGGTCGAACCATTTCTCATGAACTTTCGTGTTCATCGCATGCTGCATTTCCAGCATCACCGCAATTTGCTTTACCATCAATTCTTTATTCATTCTAATCTCTATACTTTTAAGTTTTTTTACGCTACTCAATAATCATTTAATTACGCTCGTAAAACGTCACGAGCGAAGAAAGTGCGAGGCAAAAAAGTTAGTTTAATAGGCGCGTTTACTCTAGTAAATAAGCTGATTAAATAACTTTTTTAACAAAGCAATTTCAAGCGCAGTAGTTTTACAACTAGCTCAACTACCAATTTTTGCTTTTTTTGATCAACTCATACGCAGACTTAATCTCCTGCGTCTTCTCCGTCGCCATCTTAATCATCTCTTCCGGCAAGCCTTTTGCCACTAGCTTGTCAGGATGGTGCTGCGACATTAATCGGCGGTAAGCACGCTTCACCGTTTTTTCATCGTCTGAACTTTTTACACCGAGCACTTGATAGGCTTGTTCAACGCTTGGGCCACTTGGTGCTTCTTGGTAAGTACCGCCATGACCACCAGCTTGTCTTTGGGAGTGACGATGAAAACCTTGTTGTGCCTGCACCATCTTAATCAACTGATCGATCATGAAGCCAGCGAAGCCTAAGTGCTTACCGACGCGGTGCAATATCGCTCGTTCATATTCATGAATAGTGCCATCGGCTAAGGCCATGGTGATTTGCACTTCAAGGAACATTTGCATTAAGTTGCGGCGTCGCTGACATTCTTTTTTAAACTGAGCCAATACCGCTTCTAAATCAAAGTCGTTACCCTTGCCCTGTTGGAATAAATCAATAGCGAACTTACGAGCGTCTTCATCAAGCCCCATTCGGCGCATGACATTTTCCGCATGACGAATTTCGTTCTGCGTAACACGACCATCGGCTTTAGCAATATGGCCCATAACCGAGAACGTCGCTGTGAAAAATGCAGCCTGCACACGCTCTTGATCGCCCGGTGCATAACGCTCTTGGTAATCTTCTGCTTTCTTATCCAACTGATGCCCAAGCACCGCACCAATAATGGCACCAATAGGCCCTCCCGCTAAGGAGAATCCAAGAACACCACCAATAACTTTACCGAACC
Organism: Kangiella marina; assembly: GCF_039541235.1. Taxonomy (NCBI): domain Bacteria; kingdom Pseudomonadati; phylum Pseudomonadota; class Gammaproteobacteria; order Kangiellales; family Kangiellaceae; genus Kangiella; species Kangiella marina. The sequence continues at coordinate 973,461 of NZ_BAABFV010000001.1, forward strand.
AGCTCATTGTTATAATTTACCGTCATATTCAATTGTTTTTATTCGGCGCTGAAAACTCAGGTTCAACGCCTCTAATCGTTCTGGAGTGCCGATATCATGCCAACGGCCCTGATACAGTTCTCCCGTAACCTCAGCCTCAACCATCAACTCGCGCAACAGTGGCGCCAATGGTGCGGGCTCATCAAGGGGTACCTCTTTAAAAACGTCAGGATGGTAAACCCCTATTCCAGAAAAGGTTTTGCAGTCATTGCCTTCGGCGACAACCAAACCATCATCCCGTAGTAAAAAATCCCCTTTAGTGTTGTGCTCTGGATTATCGACTAAGACGATATGAGCCGACTTACTCGGCTGTTTAAGTAATTTGTCGTAACTAAATTCCGTCCAAACGTCGCCATTGACCACGATAAAAGGCTCGTTCTCAAAAAAATCGATTGCTTTGCGGATACCGCCAGCGGTTTCTAATGCTTGGGGTTCGTGCGAATAAGTGAGCTTTACTCCCCAGTAAGCTCCATCACCCAGGTATTCTGGAATTTGCTCACCTAGCCACGAGGTATTGATTAAAATCTCTTTAATTCCAGCCTCTTTTAAAGCTTCGATGTGCCACTCGATTAATGCACGGCCATCCACCTTCAACAACGGCTTAGGGTGGCGGTCCGTTAATGGACGCATTCTCTGCCCACGACCTGCGGCTAAGATCATCGCCTTCATGCGAGTTCACCCTGCTTTTTCTCATACACAGGCATGACCTTTTCTTTGAGCCATCGATAGAACTCTGACATTTCAGGGTATTTTTCTGCTTGCTGAAGAATATAAGTGAGGGTTAAAGGGATATCTTTCAAGTAGCCCTCTTTACCATCTCGGTACTTCAAGCGACAAAAAATCCCAGCAACTTTAATATGCCTTTGCAGCCCCATCCAATCAAACCACTGCATCAGCTGCTCTTTATCCAAAACAGCTGGTGATTGTTTTAAATAGTAATCAACCCAGTCTTCAACCTGTTCTGGGGTCCATTGGATATAACAATCTCTTAACAAGGACAGTAAGTCGTAAGTCAACGGGCCTCGAACAGCATCTTGAAAATCAATGATGCCTGGCTGCTCCGTGCCCTTGCAACGCATGATGTTTCTAGAATGGTAATCACGATGAACGAACACTTGTGGCTGTTGCTGCGCGCTTTCGATCAAATGCTCAAAAGTAGCATCCAGCAGTCGATGCTCAATCGCCGATAAATCGTAGTTCAAATGCTCGCCTAGAAACCAGTCCCGAAAAAGCTCCATTTCTGCGCGCAATAGCGCTTCATCATAATCCGGTAAGCGACTGGCAGGAATTTCCTGCATCTCAACCAAGCTATCTATAGCAGCATGATAAAGCTCATCGGCTCGCTGTTGGTCTTGATTCGCTTGAGCTTGCTTCAGTAATGGTAACAACAGTTGATCACCCAGATCACTCAACAGCATGTAGCCCTGCTCAAGATCGTGAGCAAGTACACGCGGAGCATTGACCTGTTGCAGCATGTTAGCAACCTTTATAAATTGCTCGCTATTCTCATGCTTCGGAGGCGCGTCTACCGCAATCCAGCTATTTCCTTCGCTAATTGACCATCTAAAATAACGACGGAAGCTAGCGTCACCAGAGACCACACTCCAATCCATCGTTTGCTGAGAGGTCACGCTAGAACCTTCAAGTTGTTCTATTTGCTGGCGAGACCATGCCTTTAGCGCTAATTGTCGGCTATCTTTTGTCATTATTAATTTTCAATCTGTGGCGTAAGCGTTTATCATTAGGACTTTATAACTGATGTCAGTTACAAATCGTAAGCCCTTGAATCGACGGGCTGTTTATTTTGTGACCAACCCGTAGAAAAACACGAAAAGTACATGGTAAGCAAGAAAGTCCGTTGGGTAAAATCTTTTTTAGCATCAACGGTCAGCGCAACGCTGGCTATTGCTGCTCTCCCGAGTGTTGCAGACGATGCGGCATCTGTGACTGATTCCGAAGAAAACACCTCGCAGCAAGACTCAGCCTCTAGCGACTCAAGCAACGACTCAGTTCGACGCTACCAGTTTCCAGAGTTTAAAACCTGCCCCAGCCAAGCCGTGGAACCGATTCGCTATCAAGCGGGGATCAGTAACCCCCATGAGCCGATTCGCGTTTATTCGGATGAAGCGTCTCGCGAAGGCGATATGGCTTACCTCTCGGGCAACGTTAGAGTATCTCAGGATCAGCAAGAACTGACCGCTAATAGACTCATTGCCAACAATGTTGATAAGTCCTACCGCGCTGAAGGTGACTTATTATTCACCAACCAAAACTTTGTGGTCGGCGCGGATAGCCTCGATTATTACTCCATCAAAGGCTCAACTGAAATTCAAAACACTCGCTATCACTTGTACAGTAACAATGCTAACGGTGAGGCTGATAATATTCGTGTTGATAATAAGCAATTATTAACATTGACTGATTCTGACTTTTCGACCTGTCCAGACGATCAGAAGAGCTGGGTCTTTGAGTCTGATGAAATCATTATCGACCGTGAAAGTGGTTGGGGGAAAGCGTACAACAGTGTGGTCAAGGTCGCTGGCATTCCAGTGTTTTATTTACCTTATATTACGTTCCCTGTGGACGACCGCCGCAAAACAGGTCTATTACCGCCCTCTTTTAGCAACTCTAACCGTAATGGTAGAGATCTCAGCGCCCCTTACTATATCAACTTGGCGCCTAATTACGATTTAACGCTGACTCCACGCTACATGACCTCGCGTGGCTCAATGCTAGGCTCAGAGTTTCGTTATTTAACGGAACAGAATTCTGGCGAGCTGTTTTTTGAGTACCTGCCCGATGATAAAGCTGCAACAGATAGTAATCCTGAGAATATCCCGGATCAACGTTGGCAGTACGATGTTAAACATTTAACTCAGTTTAGCGATAACTGGTCTAGCGGCATCGCAGCTCGAAAAGTCAGCGACGACGCTTTTTTTCAGGACTTCGGCGGCAGCATTCAAGACAGTAACCAAGACATACTGAGCCAAAATTTATACGTGCAATACCTCAGCAACGAATGGCTAATGCGCACAGAGTATCAAGACTGGCAGCTTCTCAACAGCCCGGTTGAGCGCTATACCATAGCACCCCGCGTTAAACTGACGCGCTTTTTCGAACCCAATGAAAACGACTTTGAGGCAAAAATCCATACCGAATTGACACGTTTCGATAAAGACAATGCTGTCACTGCGGACAGGTATCATGTTGAGCCATCTATTGGCTGGAGCCATGAAACCCTATACAGCTTCTTTCGACCTGAGTTGAGTTTCGCCTATACCCAATACGAACAAACCGATACAGCAGGCATCGAACAAACCTTCGATCGTAGCCTACCAACACTATCAGTCGACACCGGTTTGTTCTTCGAGCGTACCCTCAACTTTGAAGATGGTGATATCACACAAACGCTTGAACCGAGAGTTTTTTACCTCTACACCCCTTTTGAAGATCAACAAGGTATTGGTATTTACGACACCAGCTTGCCAACGTTTAACTTTACACAACTATTCAGTCGCAACCGCTTCAGCGGCATCGACCGTATTGGTGACGCCAATCAAGTCAGTGGCGCCATCACCAGCCGCTTCCTCGATGAAGAAGGAAAAGAAAAAGCTTCGATATCCATTGGCCGAACCGTTTATTTGAAAGATCGTAAAGTCACTTTGTTAAATATGCCAGTTGAAACCAATAAACAATCTGGTTTATTGGCTGAGGTTAACTGGCGCTGGACAGACAATATTGAAGTCAAATCGGCGATTGAGTGGGACGATCAAACCAATGAAACCCAGCATGGGCTAGTAAACCTTCACTATGAACCCAAAACTAACCACATTGTTAATCTTGGTCATCGTTATCGCAAGACCACAACCCGAACTCAGGAAGAGGCAGAGCTTGCATTTGCTTGGCCGATAGCCCAAGATTGGCGTCTTTTGGGTCGCTACAACCAAGATCTAACTGAAAATCGAACTAACGACTCCTTTCTTGGTCTAGAGTATGAGTCCTGCTGCTGGGCGGTTCGCGTAGTCGCAAGACGGTACATTAATATTCAACTGGATAGCCAAGGTGGGCTGGTGCCAAACCAACCTGACGAACATAGCTCAGGTGTGTATATCCAATTTGTTCTTAAAGGTGTGGGCAGTTTACGCGGCAGTACCACAGAATTTTTAGAAGACAGTATCTACGGATACGACGATTTATTAGGCAAATAGTATGACATTGAGACATTTGATTTCGGCTTGCTTGTTGGCTGCTACATTAATGACATTAGCGCCACAAAACGCTGTTAGCGCGGAAACCATCGATAAAGTGATCGCACACGTCGACCAAGACGTGATTTTGCAAAGCGAGCTTGATCGTAAAGTCATTCAAGCTCAGGACCAAATTCTAGCCAGAGGCGGTCAACTACCGCCTGAAAATATCTTAAAAAAAGAGTTATTAGAACAACTGATCATTCAGAGCCTTCAGTATCAAATGGCCACTCGCGCGGGTATGCAAGTGCAACCTGGCGAATTACAACAGTTTGCGACTCAGGTCGCGCAACAAAATAATATGTCCGTTGAAGAGTTTCGCTTACAGATACAAAGTAAGGGGCTTGCTTGGGAGCTATTTCTCAGCGACTTACATAAAGAAATCATTACGTCGCGCTTCAGAGATGCCTTTGTTCAACGTCGTATCAAAATTAGTGATAAAGAGATCGACTCACTGGTTCAAGCGATGAATGCGAAAAGCCAAGTTGAATACAAGCTTGGGCACATCTTACTATCCGTCGATGAGAATGCCTCAGATGCAGAAATAGCAACAGCAAAGGCTAAGTCCTTAGATATTGCAAACCAGCTTAAACAAGGAGCTGACTTTGAAGCTATGGCTGTCAAGCACTCGGATGGCTCGAACGCGAGTAGCGGTGGAGATTTTGGTTGGAATAGCGAACAAAGCCTTCCTGAACTTTTTAGAACTCCGGTTTATTATTTAGAGCGCGGTAAAGTATCCACTCCAATCCGCAGTCCAGCCGGCTTTCATATATTAAAACTATACGACAAGCGTGGCGATCTTGAACATGTGGTGCAACAAACGAAGTCGCGTCATATTTTAGTTCGCCCTGACGCCATTACCACAGAGCAAGATGCCATAGACCTACTCAACCATATTCGCGAGCAAGTTTTAGCAGGTGAAGTTGAGTTCGCAAACATGGCAAAAAAGCACTCTGACGATCCTGGCTCTGCGAATGTAGGCGGAGAATTAGGTTGGAATAATGTCGGAGCTTTTGATCCCACTTTTGAAGAAACGTTAAGCAGCTTATCCATTAACGAGATTAGTGACCCTTTTCAAAGCAGCTTTGGCTGGCACATTGTACAGCTCACAGGTCAGCGCCAAGATGACCAGTCTGAAGATATGAAGCGCCAACAAGCTGCGAAAATACTCCGTCAGAGAAAGTTCTCAGAAGAAGTGGAAAACTGGATCCGTGAGATTCGTGATGAAGCCTACGTCAAAAAAGTTGTTGAAGAAGAGGCTTAATTTACTCCTCAATGTCCCAAGGACATGGCATGGATAGTGCTAAAATACTGATTACGGCGGGCGAACCCGCCGGCATCGGTCCTGAAATACTGGTAAAAATGGCGCAGCTTGAATGCGATGATCAATTAATCGTCTGTGCCGATCCCGCGCTTCTTGAGCAAGCAGCGAACCTTCTTAAGCTCCCTCTAAAACTGACAGAGTTTATACCTCAGTCTAAAGCTGTGAAACACCGTCCCGGTCACTTATGGTGTATTCCTCTGTCACTCCACTCAAAAGTGACGTTTGGGCAACTCGATGTCTCTAATGCAAACTATGTGCTGGACACTCTAAAAACCGCCAACGATCTGGCGCTGAGCGGTCAAGTCGATGCTATTTTGACTGGTCCTGTACACAAAGGGATCATCAATGATTCTGGATTAAAGTTTTCAGGGCACACTGAATTTTTTGCTGAGCACAGTGGCTGCAAAAAAGTCGTTATGATGCTCGCCTGCGATGGCTTGAGAGTAACGCTAGCCACCACTCATTTACCATTGCGCGACGTAGCTGACGCTATCACCCCACAGCTATTGACTGAAGTACTAACCGTGGTTGATACAGAACTCCGCAGTAAGTTTTCAATTCAGCACCCGCGAATTTTAATCTGTGGTCTCAATCCTCATGCCGGTGAAAATGATCACTTAGGCACCGAAGAGTCTCGCATTATTATCCCAACGCTAGATCAACTTCGAGACACATTAAATGCAGAATTAATTGGCCCATTACCTGCAGATACAGCCTTTCAACCCAATAAAATTAAAGATATTGACTGCGTATTGGCCATGTATCACGACCAAGGTCTACCGACTCTCAAGTACAAAGGCTTCGGTAATGCTGTTAATGTCACCCTAGGGTTGCCTTACATACGCACATCTGTCGACCATGGCACCGGCCTTGATATCGCCGGACAAAACATTGCGGATATCGGAAGCATGCAATATACGTTACAATTCACTCAAGATCTGATTAGACGCAGCAAACAGCAGTCACACTAACCATGCCAAACTCAAAAATTGTCCAAGGCCACCAAGCTAGAAAACGCTTTGGTCAAAACTTTTTATCCGACAACCACTATATTGATAAGATCATAACGTCTATTGCTCCACAGAAAGATGATCATATTGTCGAGATTGGCCCTGGTCTAGGCGCAATCACTGAACACTTAGTTGAACAAGCCGGTAGTCTTGACGTTGTTGAGCTTGATAGGGACTTAATACCAAGGCTGCAAGAGAGGTTTGCTCAACAGGATAACTTTTCCATTCATCAAAGCGACGCATTAAAGTTCGATTTTACCCAGCTGAAAACCTCAAATGAGAAACTTAGAATTGTTGGCAACTTGCCATATAACATTTCGACACCGCTAATATTTCACCTGCTTGATCAGCGCCATGTTATTCATGACATGTATTTTATGCTGCAGAAAGAGGTCGTTGAGCGACTTTGTGCCGCGCCTTGCAGCAAACAGTATGGCCGTCTTAGTGTCATGACCCAATATTTTTGCCAAACCGCAATGCTATTCGTCGTCCCACCTGGTGCCTTTTCACCAGCACCTAAAGTTGACTCCGCTATCGTTCGATTGAAGCCCCATGATAGTATTGCTAACCCAGTACAAGATACGAAACTGCTTTCACAAATAGTAACAGCAGCCTTTAATCAGCGTAGAAAAACCATTAGAAATAGCCTCAAAGACTGGCTCTCGGCGGATGACTTTGCAACCATCGGACTAAATGCCACAGAAAGAGCTGAGCGCTTATCTTTGCAAGACTTCATCACTATTTGCCACTACCTAGAAAATCAAAAGCCATAAAAAAAATGTGGACTTCTTCACATTTTTTGCTTAGTCTAATCTTATACAGGGAGCGTTATTGTAGAGGAGCGGGCTATGAGAATCGAACAAGACGGTAAGTCAAAAAAAATCTCTATAAAAGGCCAGGGTCCAAGCGACGCCAGACGTTTTTTTAGAGTAGCTATACACCTTCCTGTTGCCATTAGGCAACAAAACTCTGATGTGCTTATTTCCGAGAGTGTCGACATTTCTGAAGGCGGGTTATTGGTCAAAAACAACCAAGTAAGCAAGCTGAAGAAAGGAGATACCGTGAAAGTTCACATAGAAGGTATATTAGGCGAAGATCAGGACCACATGGTTCTTCATCCAATGCGAGTTATTCGTGTTGAAGAAGACCACATTGCTCTTGAGTTTGTCTAATTAATTAGAGATTATTAGAGACTAGAGCAGTTGATGTCTCCCTAATGCAAGCAGCACTAGGGTAAAGCGTTCTGTATCACTGATACAGTGTACCTATGAGAAGTTCATCACACCCAAACGGTCACCTCTTGGATAAGCTTACGTAGCAGTATTAAGCTGTGAGCAATAAGCACGACTAATCGGCACCAACAGCTAGCGCTAAGCATTAGATACACTAGGGGTAGTGACAATAACAGAATCTAATAACAAGTTTGGGCGGCGTACTTAGCCGCTTTTTATTTCTGACCTTCTCAGCTTAAGCCCCACCGCTCTCCCATCAGCCCAGTTTTTTTTCATCCGAAATCAGGTTATTATAGATAACTGAGAACTCTAATCTTCAGCACAAAAGCCATGCATGACTACCAAAAGCAATTTATTGAGCTTGCTCTATCTAAAAATGTTCTTAAATTCGGTGAATTCACCTTAAAAAGCGGCAGAAAAAGCCCGTATTTCTTTAACACAGGACTGTTTGATAATGGCGCAGATCTGGCGCAACTAGGGCGTTGTTATGCCCAAACCATTGTACAAAACACGATTCCTTTCGACGTTATTTTTGGACCCGCTTATAAAGGCATACCTCTGGTAAGTTGTACAACGATGGCACTATCCGATCATCATCATATTCATGCTCCTTATAGCTTTAACCGAAAGGAAGCTAAAAAACATGGCGAGGGCGGCAATATTGTGGGTAGCCCATTAAACGGTGACGTTTTGATTATTGATGATGTCATCAGTGCTGGCACGGCTATCCGTGAGTCTATTGACATTATCAAGCAAAACGGAGCAACTCCAAAAGCCGTTCTGATTGCGCTTGACCGTCAAGAAAAAGGCACTGGCAACTTATCGGCAGTTCAAGAAGTTGAACAAGATTACGGAATTCCAGTATTTTCTATTATAAAGTTATCGGATCTGCTAAATTATTTAAAAAATCACCCGACATTTAGTGACTATTACCCAAAAGTCTTAGCCTACAGAGAGGCTTATGGTGTTGAGTAATCATCTATACGTGTCGTTGATGCAAGAATCCCCCATTGGAGCACTATGAGTCTGAAGCATATATTATTACTGTTCACTCTCACTTTCATCGCTACAACAGTCGATGCTAAAAACTTTTATCGCTACAAAGATAGTAATGGTCGGCTGGTGGTAAAAGATTATCTACCTAATTCGGCTCTCAAGTCTGGGTATGACGTTATTAACGAAAGCGGTCGGCTAATTGAGCGAGTGCCCCCCGTGATGACGGCTAAAGAAAAACATGCAGAGTTATTACGCCAACAGAAACTAGCTGAGCAAGAAGAAAAAGCCCGTAAAGCTCGCCAACATGACCGAATGTTATTGCGCCAATACCGTACTATTGAGGATATCAAGCGGACAGAAGATAACCAAACAGCCTCACTAAAAATTAATATATCAATTCTTCAAGGCCATAACAAAACCCTCGAAAAAAAATTAGCAGATCTACAAGCAAGTGCTGCAAATTATGAGCGTGAGGGTAAAGCCGTACCTAAAGCCACTCTGAATCAGATTGAAGCGACAAAAGAGCAAGAAGCTGAAAATATTGCCTCAATTGAACGCTATCAACAGCAAGAAGCGTCCATTCGAGAGCAATTCCAAGCTGACTTAGTTCGCTTTAAAGAGCTTCAAGCAATGAGAATGGTTGAGGAGTACGCACGAGGACAGAGTCAAGATCTGTTAACAACAACCGTTATGTGTAATAACTCTAATGAGTGTGAGCGCTCATGGAAATTAGCCCAAATTTTTGCTCACGAAAATGCTTCAAACAAACTGGAAATTGTGACCGACAGTTTGATTATCTCCAGCAAACCTCAAGCTGACGATCAACTGGGACTTTCTATCACTAGAATACCAGCTAAAGAGCAGTCGATGCAGATAGTCTTAGAAGTTCAATGCATGGACAATGATGCAGGACAAAAGCTCTGCAACAGTGACGCTGTAACAGAGCTAAAACAAGACTTTGTTCAATACGTCTCGCAACAGAACAACATATAAAAGATTAGTCGATAGCAGTTGTCGCCTGTAATAGCTGCCACTGGTTTTCCCAGCTTGCCAATGGCGACTGAGTGAAGTCTGTTCTTACATACTGTTGAATGCGCCCTTCAACCACAGCCACTAATAAATTGGCACGGCTGCCGATTTCAGGGGTGTACTTACCCATAGTTGCCACTTCATGCTGTCGAAATAACTGTTTAATTTGTGTCTCGACCCGATTGAATAACTGGCTGATACGCCCACGAAGACGCTCATGCTCACCAGACAAGGCTTCCCCCGTTAACAAACGACAAATCCCAGGGTTTCGGCTTGCAAAAGTTAAAATCAAGCTTAGTGTTTGCTGGCACTGAGTGTTTATATCGCCCTGTTCCTTTGCAATAAGATTCATGCGAGAAAATATTGCTTCCTCAGTAAACTCAATAAGGCCCTCAAACATTCTTGCTTTACTCGGAAAATGTCGATATAAGGCCGCCTCAGAAACGCCCACCTCTTTCGCAAGTTTCGCCGTTGTAATCCTCTCCCCAGGATCTTTCTCAAGCATTAATGCTAATGCCTGTAAAATTTCATTCTTTCTCTTGGATGAGTTTTTAGTTGTCATGTGTCTCTCAGATTTCTGTTTAAAATTTAATGTTAAAAGTTGAGCTTTAACTTTGGTGCTATTTTTAATAATTGTTCTCTTAATACATTTTTTACAGCATCCAAAGATGCTTTATTGTCAGCTTCAAACTTGACGACGATACTCGGCGTTGTATTTGATGCTCTTGCTAATAACCAGCGATGCTTATAATCCACACGCAACCCATCAATAGTCGTCACATCGCCATCCCCAAAGTCGCCTTTCTTAACCAAGGCTTTTATTAACTTAAACTTTAGTTTGTCCGGTACAGGTACGTTGATCTCTTCTGAAGTCAACCCTTCTGGTAACTCTTCAAAAACTTCTGAGGCAGTTGAATCAGCTTTACTAAGCATCTCTAAAAGTCTGGCAGCAGCATATAACGCATCATCAAAACCGAACCAACGCTCATTAAAATACAAGTGACCACTGCCTTCACCTCCAAACGGAGCTTCAGTTTCGCGCATTTTAGCTTTCATTAAAGAATGTCCAGTTTTCCACATAACAGGTTTGCCCCCCGCCTGCTCAACCACATCTTTCAGAAAGCGCGTGCACTTAACGTCATAAACAATTTCTGCGCCAGCATTTCTGGATAACACATCTTGTGCGAACAGCATCATAAGGCGATCTGTCCAAATAATTTTACCTTTATTGTCAATGACTCCTAGGCGGTCACCATCACCATCAAATGCTAATCCAATATCGGCTTTTTCTGATGTCACCATTTTAATCAGAGCTTTTAAGTTGTTTGCAGAGTTAGGATCAGGGTGATGGTTTGGGAAGTTACCATCGATATCCGTGTATAAGCCTATGACATCACAGCCTAGGGCTTGTAACATTTTAGGAGCGAAGTCCCCTGTTGCTCCATTGCCGCAGTCAACGGCAACCTTTAAAGGCTTATCAAGACTAATATCATCCAACAACTTCGCTAGATAATCCTTCTCAATGGTTGTTTCTTTTAACCTCCCTTTACCATTAAAGAACTCTTGCATCTGAATTCTTTGCAGTAAATCCTGAATGTCTTTACCAAACAAGGTTTCGCCGGCCAATACCACTTTTAACCCATTATGCTCTGGCGGGTTGTGACTTCCAGTGAGCATAACTCCAGAGCGAGAACCTAAGGTATGAGTACCAAAGTAGACCAAAGGAGTCGGCACTAAGCCAAGATCAATGACATCTCGACCACTCGCCAGTAAGCCATCGATTAAGGCTTTATGCAGTTCTGGACTCGATAAACGACCGTCTCGTCCAACGATAACGCTTTGTTCACCTCTTGAATAAGCTTCACTGCCGATTGCCTTACCGATAACATATACCGTCTCGTAGTTTAGACTTATCCCCATCACTCCACGAATATCGTATTCGCGAAAAATTTCAGGGCGGATGTTTTGCGAGACTTCATCCTCATTAACATCTTTTGGCGAGTCAGCTTTAGACGTTGTGAACTCCAGGACTTGCGGTTCAGATGACGATTCTGGTATTGGCTCTAGACCTTCATCTTCAACCTCATTTGTTCCAGTATCTTCTGTATCAGCACCTTCTTTTTCAAGTGTTTCTGGATTAATCAAAGGTCGCGCGCGACGTTTTCCCTTATTCTTACTTTTGGCTTCATCGACATCATCTAACTCACCAGAAACACCGTTACTCACACCACTCACTCTGGAGTAGCTGGCAGCCAATTCTTTAAAAAAGTTTAGCTGGTACTTTCTACTGTTTATAGAGTTACTTTTGACTTCCTTAATAAAGCGTCTCGCATCACTGCTGAATAAACGCTTCATACTCAATAGCGGTAACAATCCAACAATCAAAAAAGCCATGACTGCAGCTATAAATAACAACAGAGGAAGCTTACCGGCATCCGTGGAGAAGGCTCCAACTCGCTGCCACAAAGCCAGTGACCAGTTCGCACCAAAACTGCCAGACTCAACCAAAGGGTTACCTTGCGCAGGCTCATTCCCCACAAAGGCTACAACATGTGACGTCCCACTAAACTTTTGACGTAACTCCAAGCGGCTTTGATCGTCCGCCTTACCTAATAAGCCTTGTATTTGCTCTAAACTCACTGTAGCTAATACCAGGCGCTCATCAGCTAACTTTTCAGTGAAGGCAATATAGCTAGGGTTACCGTTTTGTAAGATCAGCTCAGGTGGCGGCGTGTTGCCTTGCTCGGTTTTCCTAAGTAGATCAACCACAACGTGAGTAATTGCAGGTGTGGCGTTATCTTGAGGCTGAATATCCGCATCATCAAATACAACGACCTGATCTACTCGAGGCACCTGTTTCTTTAGCTTGTCGATGACCTCATTGTCATCTTCAGAAAACACAGATTGCGCAGCGAGATCCAGCGACATTTGAATTTGCTGCACTCTTTGCTGGATAAGGTTTGCGCGCTCAGCAGTTCGCGATGCTAGTAGCTGTTTCGCTTGTTTCTCAAGCGGATCTTGAATCCCCAAATAGTATAGACTTGCTGAAACACCGACTAATATCAGTAACCCGATTATTAAAGGTATTATAAAAAAGCTGGCTAAACTCTTACCCTTTGTCATCAAAGACTCCTTAACTCCCAATGGGTTCGCTAAATATTACGACTGGCGAACTTTATTAATTAATTGTATTAACTCTTCTGCTACTAACGCTTTGTTGGCTGGCCCTATGCCTTGAGTTTTCACGTGGTCATTATCACGATAAAAAACCTGTAGCTCATTATCATCGCACGAAAAACCAATGTCACAACGACTCACATCGTTAGCACAAATCATGGTGATTCCCTTGCGTTCCATTTTGGCCTTAGCGTATTCGCTAACATTCTGAGTTTCTGCCGCAAAACCAACACAGAATGCACCGCTTTCTTGCGCCGCCCATTTTAAAATATCAGGGTTTTGAGTCAGCTCAATAACAAGCCCGTCATCGCCTGATTTCTTCATTTTTTCATCGGCAACTTCCTGCGGGCGATAATCAGCAACCGCCGCACAAGACACAAAAACAGAGTCTTTGGTAATAGATTTCTGAACGGCATTTAGCATAGTCTCAGCGCTTTCCACTGAAATTCGGTTAACCCCAAAAGGTGCAGCCAAACAAACAGGCCCACTAATCAGCGTTACCTTTGCTCCGGCTCGGGCTGCCATTTCCGCAATCGCATACCCCATTTTCCCCGAACTTCGGTTAGCCAAATACCTCACAGGATCAATGGCTTCAACCGTTGGCCCCGCGGTAATAACCCAATGCTGACCTTTTAACGTTTTGGGGTGAAAGAATTGCTCAACTTGTGAGACTAAATGCTGTGGTTCCATCATTCTGCCAGGCCCAACATCTCCACACGCTTGGTCCCCTGAGTCAGGCCCCCAAATTGTAATGTCACGCTCAGTTAATGTCGCTGCATTCGCTTGGGTTGCTTTATTGGCCCACATTTGCTGATTCATCGCCGGCGCTATGGCCACCGGCGAGGCGGTAGCCAAGCATAATGTGCTGAGAAGGTCATCAGCAGCACCCGCCACCAACTTTGCCATCACGTCAGCTGTCGCGGGCGCAATCAGCACCAAGTCCGCCCAACGGGCTAATTCGATATGCCCCATAGCCGCTTCGGCATCGGTATCAAGCAAATGTTCATGCACAGGGTTGCCTGTCAGCGCTTGAAATGTCATCGGGGTAATAAAAGCCTGCGCCCCTCTTGTCATCACGCAGCGAACCTCGGCGCCCGCCTTAATCAGCAAACGACTTAGTTCAGCGCTTTTGTACGCAGCGATTCCGCCCGTTATCCCCAACAGGATTTTTTTACCTTGCAAACTCATGCTAACCGATTGATTTAACTTATAATGAGTTACAAGTTTACGCTTTTACGCACAAAAATTATAGTCATATTCTTAATTACAGATATTCCTACAAGCTCTACACTCAGCAACAATCGATAACAATTCTCAACGCAAATACATTCACAAGGAAGTGAGCATGAAAATCATGGAGTGGCCCCAACAAGAAAGACCTCGCGAACGCTTATTAAAGCAAGGGGCTGCTAGCCTCTCAGACGCTGAACTGTTGGCTATTTTTTTAAGAACCGGCACCAAAAACCGAAATGTCGTCGATTTATCGCGCCACCTGCTTAGAGAGTTTGGTGGGTTACGCCAATTACTCGAAGCGAGTCTAGCCGACTTTACCCAACAGCCGGGCATGGGTAATGCCAAGTATTGCCAACTGCAGGCTAGCCTAGAACTTTCAAAACGATACTTGCAACAAAGCCTCCAGCAAAATCAAAGCTTTAGCTCTCCAGACGAAGTAAAACACTTCCTGACATCGCTCCTCAGCCATCACAAGCGAGAACAGTTTGTGGTGCTTTTTTTGAATAACCAACATCAACTACTGGTTCAAGAAACCTTGTTTCAAGGCACAATAAATAGCGCCGAAGTCCATCCAAGGGTTGTGGTTGAGAAAGCGCTGAGTTATCATTCCGCCGCAGTGATATTGGCGCACAACCACCCTAGTGGTTGCTTGGAACCCAGTCCCTCCGATCGGCACATTACCGACCGCATCCAACAAGCATTACAGCTGGTGGATATCAGAACACTGGATCACATCATTATCGCGCAAAATCAAAGCTACTCCTTCGTGGAGAACGGCTTAATTTAAACGAATTCGTCATTTACTTTCGGTTTGACCAAAAAACCGGAGTAAATTGGGCTTTTATTGCCAGTTTAGTTGTCAAAGCAGCGGCTTTCTGGTATAAAGTGCGCCCTAATTGAAGAGTCGCGTTAGGAAAGGCATTATCCTCTCGCAATGTAATGATTATTTTTTGGAGGCTATATCATGGCTAAAGTTTGTCAGGTAACAGGCAAGCGTCCAGTGACAGGTAACAACGTGTCACACGCAAAAAACCGTACAAAACGTCGTTTTTTACCGAACTTGCACACTCACCGTTTTTGGGTTGAGTCTGAGAAGCGTTTCGTCAAACTACGCGTATCAGCAAAAGGTATGCGCATTATCGATAAGAAAGGTATCGAGACTGTGCTAACTGAATTGCGTGCTCGTGGCGAAAAAGTATAAGGAGCTGAAAGATGCGCGATAAAATCCGTTTAGTGTCAAGTGCTGGTACAGGTCACTTCTATACCACTGACAAGAACAAGAAAAACATGCCAGGCAAGATGGAAATCAAAAAATTTGATCCAACTATCCGTAAGCATGTGATCTATAAAGAAGCAAAAATTAAGTAATATAAACCACTTAATCTAGCTTTATAGTTTTCTGCCTCCAAGAAAACGATTAAAAAGCCCAGCTAATTGCTGGGCTTTTTGCTATTCTTAGCACCATCAATCTTAATTAAACTATCCCCTAACCGTTATGCCCGAGTTACCCGAAGTTGAAACAACGACCCGCGGTTTAGCCCCTCATATCACTGGGCAAACGATTAAAGCGGTTAACATTCATCATCCTCAACTTCGTTGGCCGATACCGCCAGAGCTAAAGCTGTTGCAAGGCACCGTTAGCGGCAACATAATTCGTAGAGCCAAGTACATGCTCTGGCATTTCGACTCAGGCTCTGTGGTCATGCATCTTGGCATGTCAGGCGCTATGCGGGTTGTGGACGCAGAAACGCCTTTAAAAAAACACGATCACTTTGAAGTTATCTTCACCAATGGTACTGCCTTTCGCCTTAATGACCCTCGTCGCTTTGGCGCTATTTTATGGCAGCCGCATGGTGAAACCCTTGATATTATTGAATCGTTAGGCCCTGAGCCTCTGGATGATGAATTTCACGGTGATTACCTCCATCAAAAACTGAGTAAACGCAAAGGGTCAATTAAAAACGCCATCATGACCAACGCTGTGGTGGTTGGTGTGGGTAATATTTATGCCAGTGAATCGCTTTTTCTTAGTGGCATCCACCCCAAAAGAGCCGCCAATCGCGTGAGTAAAGAACGCTGTCAGGTATTAGCTAATAATATTAAGCTGGTGCTGACAAAAGCGATTCAACAAGGCGGCACTACCCTGAAAGACTTTACGCAGGCTGACGGCTCACCAGGCTACTTTGCGCAACAGCTGAACGTTTATGGGCGCGAAGGCGAAGCTTGCTATCAATGCCAATCCATCATTAAAAACATCACCCTCGGACAGCGCTCCAGTTTTTACTGCCCTCACTGTCAGCACTAGCGCCAAATAGCCATCTAAATTGCCAAGGCTGATTTTTAGCGCTATAGTAAACTTAAGTGCTGGTCAGATGACTGATATTCCAGTCACCGGCGGCGCTCTAAGAAAGTATAAAACTGCTAAGGGGTGTCTCATGAAAAAAACACGTCGAAGACTCAGAAATCATCTAGAAAACAGCAAAGTCGACATGACGTCCATGCTCGATATCATATTCATTTTATTACTCTTTTTTATTGTCACTACCAGCTTCATCACCACTGACTCACTGGTTATCGCTCAACCCACCACTCACTGTGCTAAAGACTGCAAAAGCAAGACACAGCCGCTGATTTTAACCATCAACGGCCACAACGAGATTAGCTTTAATGACCGAATCATTGATATTGAAGCCATTCAAGCCAACCTAGAAAGTCAGCTGATTAAGGACATTAAGACGCCATTAATCGTCAGAGTTCATGCTGATGCCCATAACTACACGATGGTCTCAGCGGTTGATCAGGCAAACAAAGCGGGGATATCCAGCGTCAGCGTCGCTCCTTGGCGTTAACCGCCTGACTGTTCACAGTTAGAGGTATGATTTGTCCTTTTTTACACAAATTAGGGTAGACATTTAATACTGGATCACATTTAATGTGGCGGTTATACTTTAACGATTACATTAAACAATGCCGCCTTTGTGGGCCAAATACTTTTATTCGCTAAAAGTAGCAAGAAGTGCGACAGGATAAGATATATTATGCGTAGAAAACATAGAGAAGACGAAGATACGGCGATTGACATGACACCGATGCTAGACATCGTATTCATCATGTTGATCTTCTTCATTGTTACAACCTCGTTCGTGAGAGAAGACACCGTTGAGATTTCACGTCCAACGACGAACCAAGATACAACGCCTCCGAAGAACCCACCACCATTGATCGTGGTGTCAATCGATGAGCAAAGCAACGTTTTTATGGATGAGCGCTCTATTGATCCTGAGGCCATTCGTGCCAACATCGAAACCCAGCTTGCAGCGGACCCACGCTCGCCAGTATTGGTTCGTGTACACGAAGAAGCGATTAACGACGTTCTCGTAACGGCGGTTGACCAAGCCAACGCCGCTGGAGTTTCCAAAGTTAACGTGGCGCGCTGGATTACTGGTAAGTAATCCTAGAAAAGCTTATAAAAGGCGGCTTTGGTCGCCTTTTTTATTGCCGATAACTTAATGGAAAAACAGCCAAAGATGTTCGCTCACCTAGAACAATTTAGCAGTAACCTCAAAGGCGCTGAGTTTGATCTTAAGTGGGAGACTGAGCGTACTTACTGCGTTGCCGGCAAAATGTTCGTGGTTTTTTACTCCGATTCGAAAGATAGCAGTAAAGATAATGGCAGCATGGACCGGGCATCCTTTAAAGTCACGCCAGCCGATTTCATGGCTCTCACTGACCGCGACGGTATCATTCCTGCGCCCTACCTCGCTCGGTACCACTGGGTATCTGTTGAGAGCTGCGATGCTTTAACACAACAAGAATTTGAGCAACTGATTCAACAATCTTACGATATGGTCTTTTCGAAACTCACAAAGAAAAAGCAACAGGAAATCCTGAACAAGGCACCATGACAAATTTACTGGTTATTTTACTGATCGCACTAGCTGTAGGCACTTGGGTCAATATTCGACGCGTGCAAGAATCTGCATACAAAGCGGCGCAAAAGGCATGCCAAGAAGCATCAGTGCAAAACCTTGACGGTTACGTCGCCTTAAAGAAAGTGTACTTTGACAGGGATGATAAAGGCCGAATTCGATTTCTTAGGCGTTATCAATTTGAGTTCGCCACCGATGGCGCTCAGCGCTACAAAGGCTACCTTGTGATGCAAGGAAAGTGGCCCGTTATCGTAGAAATGGAGTCAGTTTAAACGGCAAGCTCAACTTGGTCGTTTTTATCAATGGGGCGTTGTAGCGCCCTCTTGGTGGCTTGATAAGCCGCATGAAAGGCCTCAGGCCCCTTTTCTAACTTAGTTGGGCCGCAGCGCGGTAAATCATACAACTGTAACGCCACCATATTGTCTTTACGCGGCACCTCTAAGGCCTTAGAGCCTTTTTTTCGCCAAGGAGAGACCGAAACGATATGGTGATAAAAAACGCGCTCATCAGCCCTCACGTCCGCTAACGCAGGTCGATCTTTAATGCCACCATCTAACAGGCAGTAGCCATTGTACTTTAAAGGCTGGAATAAAAAGGGAATCGCACACGAAGCATAAATCGCCGGAATCAGCCCACCGCTATTAATGATGATGGTAGACTTGGACTTGGTGTCATAAGCAGACAGTGATAGTTCAGCACGACACGTTTCAAACGTTTTAGCTGGCAAAATATCACTGAGAATGGCTCGGAATTTTTCACCCTTAAGCAACCCCCAACCAAATCCAGGATCCCAAAAGTCTTTCCGCTCTAACTTAAAAAGAATATCTTTGAGCTGAGCAGTATTAATGCCCGCCGCCCAACAGGATGCAACCAAAGCTCCGGCGCTAGTTCCGGTTAAGCGGCGCGGTAATAAATGCTCTTCTTCGAGCGCACTGAGCATGCCCGTATGAGCATAGAAGCTGAAAAAGCCAGACGATAGCGTTAACGTGAAAGGGGCGGCCGAAAGCCATTCTTTTAGAGTCATGTGTTGAGATTGTGGCAGAAGCCACCTTGAGAGTGGCTTAGAGTTCGACGTAAGCTTCGCCGGTTAAGGTTTCATACTTGCTAATCAACTGCTCTTTCGTTTCAGGATTATCTTCATCCAACGGAATACAGTCGACCGGACAAACCTGCTGACACTGGGGCTCATCATAGTGACCAACACATTCTGTACATTTGTCAGGATCAATCTCGTAGATCTCCTCCCCCTGATATATCGCCTCATTGGGACATTCAGGCTCACAAACGTCACAGTTAATGCATTCGTCGGTAATTATTAATGCCATATGTTTCTACACCAAATACTCTTTCTACACCAATTTACAAAAGCTCGCTAAGAGCTGATGAACAGTTGTTTCTATTATCGCTTATATAGTAAGCAAGTTCGAGGTTATTCTGAAAATTTCTTTTCAAGCGCATCTTTTACAGCAGGATCAACAAATGCCGTAATATCACCCCCTAATGACGCCACCTCACGGACCAGCGATGACGAAATATAGGAGTACTTCTCCGAGGGCGTCAGGAATATCGATTCTAAATCTGGGTCTAAATGGCGATTCATATTGGCCAGCTGAAATTCAAACTCAAAATCAGAAACGGCTCGAATACCCCGCAGAACGGCTAACGCGTCCTTTTCTTGCGCGAAATGTGCCAACAAGCCGTTAAATCCTTGAACCTCGACCTGAGTATTCCCTTTGAAGATCTGGCGCACCATATCAACACGCTCATTTAAACTGAACATCGGCTTTTTTGAAGGACTTTCTGCCACCGCAATAATTACCGTATCAAATAAACGACAAGCCCTTTTAACAAGGTCCATATGGCCTTTAGTGATGGGATCAAAGGTTCCTGGATACAACACAATCTTTTTCATAATACCTTACGTTACGCTATTAACTCAAAATAAGCACTTGGCAAACTAAAACGCCCGTTTTGGAAAGCCATATCACACTTCTTTAATTCTAAAGTCAAACCCTAAATACTTTTGCCCTGAAGTGGAGATAAGCTGACCGGAAGCATCAAAAGCTTTTATATTGTATACATAGTAACCAGGCTCAAGGTTTAAATCCAAATCAGTTAAGCTAATATTAGTGATATTTCTGTCTAGATCATGTGTTGGCAATACCTTTTCAAATTCTATTTTATTTTGTCTCTTGTTTTTCAGTATTTCAATACTGTACCGCTCAGCCCCTGGATATTTATCCCACTCAAGAATGACATCCTGACTACGCTCGAACTCTTTCCGCTTCAGCACCTTTTTCACGGTCGACACAAATGCCAAATCTAAGCCTCTCTCAGGCTTACCTTTTTCAACTTGAACTACCTTGGAGTTAAAAAAATTACCAGGCTTGTTGATAGCTCCGCTGAGAACCCTGTGAGTATTACCTCTACCCAGCTGGTAGCCGTTTATATTGTAATTTCCATAAGGAAGTTTGACTTCATAAACTCCCTCCGAACTAGTTTCAGCCCAAGGACTATACTCAAACTGATTAAGAGCTAATCGAATTCTAACACCACTGACTCCCTCTCCATCAGTCGTAACCAAGCCTTTTAAAACACCAGGTCCTTCAGGAAGTGAAGTATCCCCAGCCTCATCAGAATCAAAAGGATACACATAACGTGCAGACGATCCAAAAAACCTGTCATTATCCTCAACTCTTTGAATGTAACGATTATTGGATATATCTACTTCACTTCGACTATTAATATTATCTTCTAACTGCTGATTAACGGAGCGAATTGTCCGTTCGATCTGGTAGTGAGTATACAAAGTCCAAATTAACAGCATAGAGATAGTGAAGCCCGCTCCAAACAATAAGCCTTCAAAAAATTTCTTATACATTCCTGTTCCTTTATTTTTATCGTTTCATTAATCCAAGTAGCCAATTCGCAAATTTGTTATGTGGTGGATACATTAATTTTGTTCCTGCGAAGCGGCTTTGTTTAAATATACTTTTTGCTTTGGAGAAGGTTTTGAACCCTTCATGGCCATGGTAGTGCCCCATGCCACTGGCGCCGATACCTCCAAATGGAAGCTCTTCTTGACTCACATGAAGGATGGTATCGTTGAGTGTAACGCCTCCGGAAATCGTTTTCAGCATATATTGTCGTGTTACCTGCTTATTATAACTGAACAAATATAAGGCTAAAGGCCTTGGATGACGGTTAATGTAGTCAATCACTTCGTCATGTTCTTGGTAAGTCACCACTGGCAATATCGGCCCAAAAATCTCTTCTTGCCGTATTAACATGTCTTCATGGGTATTCAACACTAAGGCCGGCGGCACTTTTCTAGCACACGCCTCAGCCTCGTCCAATAAAGGGACAACCTCAGCATTTTGGTTTTTCGCATCATCCAATAAGTCATTCAGGCGTGTAAACTGTTTGTTCGACGCTAACGCAGTATACTCGGATTCTTTCCAACGAGGATAAAACGTTTTCGCGACCTGTTGTGCCGTAGCCACGAACTCACTTTTTAAGTTTTCTGGTACAAAAATATAATCTGGCGCTAAACAGGTCTGCCCTGCATTCAATAGCTTACCAAATAGCAATCGCTCGACAGCCAGCTTGAGCGAAAATGATGCATCAATAATCGTTGGTGACTTTCCACCCAGCTCCAATGTCACAGGCGTTAAGTTCTCGCTAGCCGCTTGCATTACTTTTTTGCCAATTCGTCCCGAGCCAGTAAATACCAAGTGATCGAATGGCAGCTTAGAAAAGGCTTCACCAACTTCTGGCCCACCAGTGATCACACCAACCCAGTCGTCGCCAAGATACTGCTCACAAAGCTTGGCAAACAATTGACTGAACTGAGGCGTGAACTCAGACATTTTTAGCATCACACGATTACCCGCCGCAATAGCACCAATTAGTGGGCCAAGCGCCAAATATAGCGGATAATTCCAAGGCACGATGACACCCACAACACCTTTTGGCTGATACATAATCGAGGCTTTAGCCGGCTGGAACCAAACGCTGACTTTACGCTTTTCTGGCGACATCCAGTCAGCTAAATGCTTCTGCGTGTGTTTAATGGCTTTTAAGGATGGGTAAATTTCCGCGAGCTCAGTTTCCGCAGGTGAGCGATAACTAAAGTCATCACTGATAGCTTCAATAATCTGCTCTTCATTCTCTTTTAATAATGCAATAAGCTGGGCTAGCTTTTGCTGTCTGGTTTGAAAGCTTGGGTAAGGTGCTGCGCGGTAATTAGTGACTAAGGCTTGATGCTCGAGTTTTAAATCCATGAGAAAGGCCAGGCTTTTCAATGAGTTAATTAGGCCAGCATACCAGAGATTTGAAACCTAACCTAATCACTTTTTTGAGCTTTATAGAAAGCGGTCAAAATAATTAAGCATGGTATTTTCAAGGTAAAAGCTGACTCCTTTGCTGGTCGGTGCCGACACAAAGCCAACATGACCGCCATGCTCACTAATCAATAACTCTAGAGCGTCGGGTAACTCATCATCTCTGGGAATGATTTCGGGTGACATGAAAGGATCATCGGCAGCATGAATCACTAACGCCGGCTTCTTTATAGTGCCTAAATAATAAATACTGGAAGCGGTACGGTAATAATCTTCCGCATCCTCAAACTCGTTAAGGAACGACGTTACCCGATTATCAAACTCACGGAAAGAGTTGATCGCCATGACATCTCTTGGCGACATATTCAATAATTGCAGTAAGCGCTCTGGCGTGAATTTTTTCACGATGCGTTTTTTCATCGAGTTCAGCAGGTAGAACTTATAAATTTTCGAAAAACCCTGATCGATAGAGTCCGCACAAATTGAAAGGTTGAAAGGCGTCGACACCGCACAACCTGCATCAATTCGAGCGTTTTCTTCGTTTTCGCCAAGCCACTTCAAAAGCACGTTGGCGCCAAGCGAATAACCTGATACAAATAACTTATCGGGAGATTTACTCTTATGGATCTCCGCAATCACTTCATCCAGATCCTCACTTCGCCCTGAATGATAGGTTTTATCCAGTCGATTCATCTCTTCACTACAGCCACGCCAATAGACTAAAACACCACGCCAACGCCTTTGCTGGATTTGAAAAAGCATTCGACGTAAGTAGGGAGAGTCGATATCACCTTC
This sequence comes from Kangiella marina, assembly GCF_039541235.1. NCBI lineage: Bacteria > Pseudomonadati > Pseudomonadota > Gammaproteobacteria > Kangiellales > Kangiellaceae > Kangiella > Kangiella marina. The sequence goes on from NZ_BAABFV010000001.1 coordinate 996,815, forward strand.
AAGGCCGTGGAGCAGAACAACGGTAGGCGCATCTCGCTCAGGGTTGACCCAGTCCATGTCAATAAAGTCGCCATCGCTCAACTCAAGCCTCTGCCTCGTTAATTTAGGCAAAGGTAGCTTCGGCACTAGTGGCGCCCAAAAAGTCTGTAAATGTCTATTTTTTAACCACCAAGGTGGATCAAAATGGCTTTCCTTAAGCATATACCCTGCATTGACTAATTATTGATGATACTTCTTACTAAGCTCATGGACAGCATTAATAAAAACGCCGGCCTTTTCTGGATTCACTGTCTGGTGAATACCATGGCCTAGGTTAAACACATGACCATTACCGTGACCATAGCTGGCCAAGATAGTCTCCACTTCTTCCCGAATTCTATCATCTGAAGCGTACAACATCGACGGGTCCATATTGCCCTGAAGCGCGGTCTTGCCCGCCACTCTCTGGCGTGCTTCTTTAAGATCAGTGGTCCAATCAACCCCTAAGCAGTCGCAGCCAGTCGCTGCCATTAAATCTAACCACTTACCACCACCTTTTGTAAACAAGGTCACAGGAATCTTTTGCCCATCTTTTTCACGCTGTAAGCCATCGATAATTTTTGCCATGTAATGTAAAGAAAATTCTTGATAGTCTCGTGGCGTTAATACTCCCCCCCAGGTATCGAAAATCATTAGTGCTTGCGCACCCGCTTCGACCTGCGCATTTAAATACACAATGATTGAATCAGCCAACTTATCTAGGAGTTGGTGCATCACTTGAGGGCTTTCGTACATCAAGCCCTTAACTTCAGAAAAATTCTTTGTCGTGCCACCCTCAACCATATAAGTGGCCAGTGTCCATGGGCTACCTGAAAAACCAATGAGCGGCACGCTACCTTTAAGCTCGCGGCGAATGGTACTGACGGCATCAGTGACATACTTCAGCTCTTGATTTGGATCAGGAATAGGTAGCGCTTTAACGGTTTGTGCATCCCTAACCGTCTTTTTAAATGCAGGACCTTCTCCAGGGGTAAAATATAGACCCAGTCCCATCGCGTCTGGGATGGTTAAAATATCAGAAAATAGAATGGCTGCATCCAAAGGATAGCGACGAAGCGGTTGCATCGTCACCTCACAAGCCAACTCTGGATTCGTGCATAAATCCATAAAACTACCGGCTTCAGCTCTAAGCTGGCGATATTCAGGCAAATAACGTCCCGCCTGACGCATCATCCAAATAGGTGTACGGTCAGTCTCTTGTTGTAACGTCGCTTTTATATAACGGTCATTAACCAGTGATTGGCTCATAAGGTTGATCAATTGATGTTCTGATGGCGTTATTATAAATGGAACGCAGACTGAAAACAGCCTAAATCTTTAATCATCTCAATACTGACACGATATCTAGTTTGCGCTTGTCGAGACTTCTTGGCTGATCGCAGAGAACTGTCGAATCCATGGCTTTTGCGCCAGAATTTCTGAGGGTAATGAATCAATCGCTTGCTGAGCTTCTGCCCTTGTTTTAAAAGCTCCCCACAATACTCTATATCGAATTTTTCCTTCAATATCAGCAGGGTAGACATAGCTGTCGGCTAGATCGAGTGACCCTTGGAAGCTTTTAGCAGCAGCTTTTTCGGAGTGAGAAAATAACTGCAAACTATAGGTATCTTGCGAATGGGAAGACAACCATTGACTAAAGCTTTTAGAGACATTCGGCTGAGCTTTTACTACCGACTCTTTTTTTGCAACTTTTAAGGCAATTGACTCAATCGGGTCGGCTGACTCTGATGCCTCTTTAACCTCTTCAGACGTTAAACCTTTGGCAGTAGTCTTACCGTCCATAGCCTCTTCTGAAACGCTATTCTTTGCTACCTGTTCGACTTCTGTTGAGGGGTTCTTTAGAGCGCTGACCTCGTTACCATCAGCAGGCGTATTTTTTTCAGATTCTTGCTTCGCAACTCGATCTTCAGCCGTCTTGGTAGTATCAATAGGTAGCGATGAAGAGTCATCCGTTGGAATGTCGGCTGTTTTGACCTCTTCAACTTCATTTGTCGCATCCGGCCCTTCCTCATCCTCGGGCCCCCCCATGCTAATGGCAAGAAATATGATAAAAATCAATGCTGCGGCACCGAGTCCAGCAGTCATGTACCAACTTTTATTCGCTTTATCAAAGTTTTCACTGCTTTCATGACCGGAAAAAAGCTTACTCAAGTTCTTTTTTGCATGCTCAATGATCTCTTTAGGTAACCCCTCGCTTGAATACCAGATCGTGTCGCTCTGCATTTGCGAGACTTGAACATACTTGGGCTGATCCTGCAGTTGTTTTTGTAAAAACTCAAAGCAGTCCTCTTTTGAAAACAACGGCAGCTCAACTCGACGCTCCTCAAAAGCATCAACCCTTTCGCTGATACCCGGTTCTGCGAGTAAAAACCAGTAAATATTTTTAGTAGGGACTGTTAGCTTTTGCAGTAATAATGTTGAAGCCTCGTGAGCATCATCAATAATCACTAACATCGGCTTCTCTGGGTCTTTGGGAAGCTGCGCTTGGATTTGTTGAATCGTACTTAAAGGGTGAACTTGAACGATCTGGCAGTCGATATTTTCGTCTAAAACAAGCTTCTTCTCGAATATTCGGCCAAAGGCGGATTTGCCAGCCCCAAACTCTCCCTCCATCACCGCAAAACCACCGTTTGGCACCTGATATTTAATCAAGCTCATCAGTCGCTTCCAGCTTGAAGGCAGGAATAAGACTCGGTTGTGCTTCTCAAAAACGTTGGGATTCAGTGACTGTGAAAAAGCCATGCAAGACAGTGCCTTATACTATATTCATATCAAGATAGCCCACTAAGAAACGCTCGACATCTTGAACTTTAACGGAATGCTTTATAGTAACTTCACCGATAGATTTTGGCAAAACTAGAGTGAGATCTGCGTCAACATTCTTTTTATCCAGAGTCATTGCCTCCGCCAAAATAGTCGCATTTATGTGGTATTGTTCACTCTGAATGTTAATTGGAAGTCCAAAGCTCTCAATTAATCTCACGATTCGAACTGAGTCTTCACTAGGAAGCCCGAACATTTTAACAGCATATTCCGCAGCCATAGCGATGCCTACCGCAACTGCCTCACCATGTAATAACTCACCATACCCTAAACTTCTTTCAATCGCATGACCAAAAGTATGACCTAAATTTAGCCAAGCCCTAACGCCGGTTTCTTTCTCATCAAGGCTTACAATTTCAGCCTTAATCGCGCAAGAGCGCTCAATCATGGTAACCAAGATTTCTTCGTCATGCGAAAGGATCTTGCTGACGTTTGTCTCTAACCACTCAAAAAAGGTTACATCATAGAGTATGGCCGCTTTAACAATTTCAGCAATACCAGCTTTAAACTCTCTATCAGGCAATGTCGTTAGCGTATTTATATCAGTAATTACCCGACTTGGCTGATGGAAAGCCCCGATCAGGTTCTTTCCCTTGGGGTGATTAACAGCCGTTTTGCCGCCGACCGATGAATCTACCTGAGACAGTAAGGTCGTAGGTATTTGGAGAAAGCGTATTCCACGCTGATAAGTCGCTGCAGCGAAACCGGCCATATCACCAACAACGCCACCGCCCAATGCGATAAGCGTGGCATTACGGCGAAGTCCTGCATCTAGCATAGCATCGAGAATGTGTTGATAGCTTGCAAAAGATTTATGCTGCTCACCATCTTCCAGTAAAAATACTGAGCATTCATAACCTTTTAGGCTGGCTTGTAAAGTTTCAAGATAAAGAGGGGCCACTGTCTTATTGCTTACAATGAAAACTTGCTGCCCCTGAATAACAGGTGTGAAATGTTTATTCTGGGAAAGTAAGTCTTTCCCAATAAGTATTTGATAATCTAAGCTTTTTGATTGTAAGTGTAAATCAAGAGTTTTCAAAGCTCGACACTACGCAATCGGTTGTTCCATCAACTCAACGATCTCTTTAGCCACGGACTTAACAGAGCTAATATTTGTCGCCACTGTTAGGTCAGCAATTTCCGTATAGAGAGGTTCACGCTCTTTCATTAAAGATAACAACGTGTCTTTAGGGTTATTATTTTGAATCAAAGGACGGCGTTTATCACGACGAGTACGCTCCAACTGCTGCTCAATTGAGGTTTCTAAGTAGACAACAACACCTCGAGCAGCCAAATGGTTGCGGCTTTTATCGGACACGACAGCGCCACCACCTGTTGCGAGGACAATACCTTGTCTTTCGGTCAGTTCTTCAATGATTTTTTCTTCACGCACACGGAAGCCTTCCTCACCTTCAATATCGAATATCCAGTCGATAGGTGCTCCCGTACGCTCCTCAAGCTCGTGATCACTATCAACGAACTCAAGCTTTAAGATTTCAGCCAGCTGCTTACCAATGGTCGTTTTACCGGCTCCCATTGGTCCTACTAGGAAGATATTGCGCTTACCTTTCATTATTAACGTTGAACTCTTTAATTAACCAAATGTAAAAAACCAAAAACCCAGGCACGCGATTATACCCGGGTTTTTAGTATTTGGGTATGGCTGTCTAATATTTCAAGCCTTGTTTGATAATTTTCGGTGTAACGAAAATCAACAGCTCTTCTTTGGCGTTTTCTCTCGAAGTATTTCTAAATAACCAACCTAGAATAGGGATATCGCCTAGGAGTGGCACTTTGGTTTCATCCAACGTTACTCGATGCTGGAAAATGCCACCAAGTACAATCGTTTCACCGTTATTCACGAGGATTTGTGTTCCAATTTCCTGGGTATTAATTGCAGGAGCGCCGCCTACAGCCTGACCGTCTGCCGTTGTGAACACAACCTCTTCACCACGCGTATCTTGGCTAATCGATAGATCTAAGAATACACGACCGTCTGGTGTAATTTGCGGTGTTACTTTCAACTCTAAAACTGCTTCCTTAAACTGAATGTTAGAAGCACCTGATGAACCACCTTGTAAGTAAGGGATTTCTTCACCCGCTTTAATAAAGGCTTCTTTTTGGTTTGCAGTGATAACTTTAGGGCTGGCAACAACCTCACCACGGTTTTCTGCCTCAAGGGCTGATAACTCCATATCAACGATAATACCGTCGGCTAATCTTGCAAAGGACAAACCAAGGCTTCCAGCAGAATTCGATACAGGGAGATTAACATTAAACCCGCTGTTTTGTGTACGATCTCCAGTTACCGAACCATTAATTCGCCCAGCATCAAGCACAGTACCCGAGACACCAATCTCACCCGAGTTCATTGCATCACTAATACCAAAGCGAGCACCTAAATCTCGTGTAAAACCATCTGAGGCAGTTACAATTCGCGCTTCAATCAGCACCTGTTCAACTGGAATATCGAGTTGAGTGACTAGCCTTCTGACATCTTCTAACTTCGATGATACATCTTTAACAATTAGAGTATTCGTTCTAGCATCTACCGACACTGCACCTCGGTTAGACAAAATACCTATTGTTGGTTCATCACCACCGCCGCCAGAGCTTAAGAGTGCAGCCACTTCACCAGCTTTTGCATAATTAACTTGAATGAGCTCAGTTCGCAGTGGAGCCAATTCTTCTTGCTGCTTATTAGCTTCTAGCTCTTGTTGTTCACGTGCTGCTATCACATCCGCAGGGGCAATCATCATGACATTGCCATCTTGTCGTTTATCTAAGCCCTTAGACTTTAAAATGATATCTAAAGCCTGATCCCAAGGAACGTTGACAAGATTTAATGCCATTGAACCTTGAACATCATCACTGATGACGATGTTAACGCCCGCAAAGTCACCAAGGGTATGCAAGATGGCTTTTAGGTCCATATCTTGGAACTGTAGCGTTAATCGCTCGCCAGTATACTTAGGCTTTTCTCTTTCGCGACGTTCAATCTCTTGCTTAGTCAATGGTTTTAACTCGATGGTATAGAGATCATCAGCTTGGTATGCCAGATACTCAAAAGCATCATTGCCTCTTACCGTTAAACGTACATTGTCTCCACGTCTCGAGGTTTCAACCATTTGAGCAGGGGTTCCAAAATCTATGACGTCAAGTCGACGGATAAAGTTAGGATCAATGTCACTTCCAATAAAGTCTGCTATTACGGCTCGCCCTTCCTGTCTTAGATCAACGTTGACATTAGGCGCGCCCAAATTGACCAATACTCTAGCTTCGCCTTGAGTTCCTCGTCTGAAGTCCACTGCAGCAATATCATACTCAGAAGATGAGTAGCTCGATGTGGTGCTTGGTTTGCTTGATGAAGCAACCATATCACCTGAAGAGCCGGCATCTAGAGTAATTACATAATCAGTACCTTGAATCTGGCTATTATAGGTAACCAGTTCAGATAAATTGATTACTACACGTGTTCTATTCTGTGCTTCTATGGCAGTAATTGAGCCAACAGCCCCGATACCAATATTTTTAGTTTTGTAGTCCAAGCCAGAACCAACCCCGGAAAAGTCCATTGAAATTCTTGCCGGATTAGCTGTGGTGAACTCTTGTGGGGTAGGAGGAGTATCTGTGTAACTCAGTCGTACCATCAACTTGTCACCTGGTAGTACATTGTAGTCTATCGACTGCAATTGGCTGGCATGTACGCCCCAAGAAAACAGCATCGTTGCTGCCAATAAGGAACAGCTTTTCATAAACTTCTTCATCTTTGTCAACATAGTCGTTTTACCTAATTCTGACTTGTTTATCCGTTTTTCATTTATAATACGCATTACTCAACCCCTCACTGCCCTATCACTAGGTATTGTGTGCGGTTTTCCCAGCAACCCCTGCCATTGGGAACAATCGCTTCGATGGTGATTTGGTTACTATCAATCTGACTAATTTGCCCATTGTTTAAACCGATGTACTCACCAACATGAACAGGCTGAATGACACCAGCACTATCTCCACTAAGAATCTTAACTAAACCACGTAACTCTTTCTTATTCGCAATCATTCCTGCGTATTGTAGAGCATCTAAACCATACTTCTCCATTTCAAACTTTTGACGGTTTGGATCAGGGCGGACATCACTTTCGCAGTCCCCGTCAACCAACATAGAGCGAGACTCATGCTCGGGATCCAACTTGGCAAATGGGCTTCTTAAATCACTAGCTGAATAGGTGAAAGGTTCATATGCAACAACTTTCGGTATTGGTTCAATACTTTGCTTAGTCTCAGCTTTAATTTTTTCAATCTCTTGATCGAGCTTTTTCATACCATCATCTTCACAACCCGTTAAAGCTAGAAGCGATAAAAGGCCAGCCAGAAGGATGGTATTTTTTTGACTAAAATATTTCATGACTATCCCTCCTCTGACTCATAGCGGTATGTTTTCGCAAGCACGCTAAAGTTTAAATTTTCGTTGCCCTCAGTGTTCGCTCCAGAGCCCCCACGACTGCTACGCGCTTGCCCCTGCTGTGGGCTAATCTTAAAGCCATGCAAAGTGACTATTCGTGGCAATTTTGAGACACGGCTAACAAAATCTGCAATTTGGTGGTAGCTGCCAGTAGCCACGATTTCAATTGGCTTCTCAATATAAAACTGCTTTTTTGTTTCATCGAGATACTTATGTGAAAGTAACTCAACTCCAGCTCCCGATGCCGCGTAAGAAATCTCATCCAGTAAGCCAGGAATCTCTGTATTTTTAGGAAGCTGCTCAAGAAGGCCTTTAAACGTTTCCTTCATTTCAGCCATTTGCTCACGATAAGCGTCAAGGTTCACGGCTTTTTCATACTCACGCTTATAGTCAGCAAGTAATTGCTCTTGTTGTCTGGCCTTAGATTCTAGCTCACTAATTTGCTCGCTCGTATTAAAGTAATAACCTAGCCCTAATACTATTAACATGGCGATAAGTATGAATACAATACGACCAGGAAGAGGCCAAGAACCAATATTATTGAAGTCTTGATATTGACTTAAATCAGCCATTACTTGCCCTCCTCTGGTTTATCTTTACCAGGAATCACTTGCTTAGCTTCAAGCGTAAAGTTTTGAGCTGGCAAGCCTTTTGTCTGCTTTTGAACATCTTTCAAAGCACTGGTGTTTAATCGCTCAGAGCTATCCATCTTGCGCATAAACTCAGAAATTCGAGGGTTGGTTTCTCCCTGCCCCGTGAACACTAATTTATGCTCCGTTGTTTGTTTAGCCGTGACAGGCATTTCAATACGCTGCCACGTTGACAAGTTAATGCCTTCTGGCGTTACGCGAACCAATTCATCAAACATCCGAACCACTTCTGGACGGCTTTGTTGCAAGTCAGTAATCAGGTCCATTCGCTTAAGCAACTCTTCTTTTTCTTTTTTAAGCTTTTCAATTTCTTGAGTACGCTTTTTCAGAATGCCAATTTCCGTATTGAGCTTATCAATACGCGCATCTTGGGCATCTATTCTGGCTGACATCACCTGATTTACCATAAACCAAATTAAACCGGCCAATAAAAGCATTAGGGCAAAAGTTAGCCAAAACTCTTTATTTCGCTCTTGGCGTAACTCTTCACGCCAATCTAATAAGTTAATACGAGCCATTAGTCAAAACTCCTTAACGCTAGTCCACAGCTTATCATCATTGCTGGTGCATCAGCACTTAACGCTTGTGTGTTCACATGAGACGAAATTGACATATCGGCAAACGGGTTGGCAACACGAGTGGGTGTTCCAAGGTGCTCTTGAATCATCGTGTCCAACCCATCGATTGAGGCACAACCACCAGCCAAAATCACTTCGTTGACCGAACTGAACTCGCTGGCAGAGAAGAAAAACTGCAACGCACGACCGACCTGCTGCGTGATAATTTCAGCAAAAGGCATCAAGACCTCAGTCTCGTAATCATCAGGCAAGCTGCCTTGTTTCTTAGCTAAACCGGCTTCTTGATAAGAAAGCCCGTAGCGGCTTTGAATCTCTTCTGTTAATTGGTTACCGCCGAACAACTGCTCACGGTTATAGATAACTTGACCATTCTGTAGGACGTTAAGGCTTGTCATCGTTGCACCGATATCAATAATCGCCACAATAGCGTCGTCCAAATGTTCAATCGTTTTCTTTTTTGTTAACTGATAAGCACGCTCAATGGCGTATGCTTCAATATCAACGATTTTTGGCGTTAAGCCAGCAATATCGAGCGCATCAACACGAGTATCTACGTTCACACTTCGAGACGCGGCTAGCAATACATCAACTAAGTTATCGTCCGTGGCTGAATCACCAAGGACTTCAAAATCCAAGTTGACTTCTTCCAGAGGATACGGAATGTATTGATCTGCTTCGACTTTAATAACGTCTTCCATCTCTTGATCAGAAAGACCTTTCTCCATTTGAATGGAGCGAGTGATTACTGCGGAGCCAGAAACTGCTACAGCGGCATCTTTAGTTTTAGCGCTGGCTTTCTGCACAGCTTTTTTAATTGCATTACCCACTGCTTCAGTATCACGAATATCGCGTTCGACCACAGCGCCTTGCGGTAATGGCTCGACGGAATATCTATCAACGCGATAGCGTCCGCCTGACTTACCAAGCTGCAAAACCTTGACTGCAGTGGAGCTGATATCGATACCTATCACTGGTACTTGTTTGTTTTTGAATAACCCCAGAACCATAAATCCTATGCCTCATTAAGTTGGTTCAACAAAGTCCATTTGCTCGTTTTATCTTAATTGATCTCTAAGACATGTCCCCAAAAAAGTGCTTATAAATCCACAATAAAGTTAAACTTTTTTGTTAACTAACACTTCTAAGATACTATATTTACACTGATTTACAAAAAAATTCAGCCTTTTTTTTTAGAAAAGGTATACTGGTGCTCAATTCATAAAGCAGCTACAACGCTTCACAATAAATCTTTCTTATAAAATGACCATCTATATATTGAAGAAATTGGCCCTATTTGTGATTTTTATCACAATATTTGTGGTTATGACGATTCTTGGTGCTTTTCTCTATGCGACTCCGCAAGTGCCAGAAATAGACTCTTTGAAGAATGTAAAATTACAAACCCCAATGAGGATCTTCACGGAAGATGGCAAAATTATCGGTGAGTTTGGTGACGTTAGACGTGAGCCGGTTAGTTTTGAGCAGATCCCTGACAACTTCATCAATGCATTGATTTCAACCGAAGATCAGCGCTTTTATGAACACAGCGGCGTCGATTTCAAGGGCCTATTACGTGTCATGAAGGTAGCGCTTACTACCGGTGAATTCTCAGAAGGTGCCAGTACTTTAACCATGCAGACGGCGCGTAACATGTTCCTAACGCGTGACCAACGTCTTAAACGAAAATTGATCGAGATGTTTCTAGCTGTGCGCATGGAACAGGAGTTATCCAAAGAGCAAATCCTTGAACTTTATACCAACAAGGTTCATTTCAGCCACCGCGCTTACGGCTTAGCCGCCGCCTCCGAAGTTTACTACGGCAAGCACCTCAGCGAGTTAACCTTACCAGAAGCGGCAATGATGGCCGGACTACTAAAAGGTGAGTCAGCTTATAACCCTATCTCGAACCCTGAGCGTGCACTGGGGCGTCGTAACCTCGTGCTGAGTCGAATGCTTGGCGAAGGTTATATTGATCAAGATATCTACCAGCTCGCAGTAGAAACCCCGCTCAGTGCTAAAAAGCACGGGGCAGACTTAGACATTAATGCGGCTTATGTCGCTGAGATGGTCAGGTTGGATGTGATTAATCGCTTTGGGCGTGACATTGCATACAACCATGGATTGGATATTGTTACCACCATCAACTCGAACCATCAAAAGATTGCTAATCAGGCCCTGAGAGAGGGGCTTCTTGAGTATGATCGACGTCATGGTTATAAAGGACCTGAACTACAAATAGAAGACTTTGCCAACACAGACACTCGACAACTGCTCCAGATTCTCAGTGATACGCCAGTAATCGCCAATCTTCAGCCAGCCATCGTATTAGAGGTTGAAGAGCAAAGCATCACAGTCTTAAATCGCCAAGGGCAAGAAATAACCATTGATTGGGCGGGCCTAGAATGGGCAGCAAAGTTTATCAGCGACAGCCGCATTGGCAGCAAACCCGAGATCGCTGCCGAGGTCGCGACAGCTGGTGATCTGGTGCGAATTCTAAACGTCGACGGTGAAAAGTGGCAGTTAAGCCAAATTCCCGAGGCCTCTGCGGGTTTTGTATCCATTCGCTCAAAAGACGGTGGCATCACTTCCTTAGTTGGTGGCTTTGACTACTCAACCAACAAATTTAACCTCGTCACACAAGCCCGACGCCAACCAGGATCAAACATCAAACCTTTTATTTATGGTGCTGCGTTCGCCAAAGGCTTTACCCCTGCGAGCTTGGTCAACGATGCCCCTTACGTCAAAGTGAATAATGAAATTGACGAAGTTTGGCGCCCACAAAACGACAATCTTAAATACAATGGGCCTACACGGCTTCGAGTAGGTCTAAAACGCTCGATCAACACCATTTCGACACGCTTGATTGACAGCATAGGTCCAGCGTACGCCGAAGACTTTTTAGTCAAGATCGGCTTACCTGATGAACACATGAATCCCTACCAGTCATTGGCCCTAGGTACAGCGAGCTTTACGCCACTCGAAATGGCAACGGCTTATGCGGTGCTGGCCAACGGCGGCTACCAAGTCGAACCTTATTACATCGACCAAGTCACCACTTCCTACGGTGATATTTTATATCAAGCAACGCCTAAAGTGGTTTGTGACGAGTGCGAGCAAATTCGTATTAATAATCAGATCCGTAACGCGAAATACAATCCTGAAATTCGCAATTACCCAGAGTTACCACTGCCAGAGAACAAAATTGCTCAGGAAGTTATCGACCCGCGTGACGCTTTCATCCTTTATGACATGATGAAAGATGTCATTCATAGCGGTACGGCAACCACGCAACTGCGCCGTCGTAACAGCTCACTACTGGAACGTCACGACTTAGCTGGTAAAACGGGTACCGCGAATGATTACAAGGATGCTTGGTTCTCAGGCTTCAATGATAAACTCGTCGCTAGCGCATGGATGGGGTTCTCTGACCATCGCCGCAGTCTGGGGCGTTATGAGTATGGTGGCAAGGCAGCCCTGCCTATCTGGGCTTCATTTATGGAAAAAGCTCTATCAGGCGTGCCTGAGCAAGAAATTATTCAGCCGCCTGGAGTGGTGTCCGCTAAAATCGATCCAGAAACGGGTAAGCTAGCCGCTTTAGGTCAACAAAATGCCATATTTGAATATTTCCGTGACGATAATATTCCTTCCGAAGTCAGCCAGGCTACTACCGACTACGGGCAACTCTACAATGGCAATGGTTCAGAAGAGTCGAACCAAGCACCACAAGATCTCGATCAAGAGCAGCTCGATCAACTGATAGACTCGCTACAAGAAGGGGAACAGGAAATAGAGCAGGAGGACGATACGCCACAACCTGAGCCTGAAGCAGAATCTATTTTCTAGCCGCCCTACTGTAATTCCAGACACAAATCCCAGGCACAAAAAAAGCACCGTGAAGGTGCTTTTTTTGTATTGATAATATCTCGTAAGATATGTCTCGTAAGTGCTGTAGCGATTACTTGTTAAGTGAACGGCTACCGAAACGCTTACGGAAACGATCAACACGACCGCCTGAATCAACCATTTTCTGCTTACCAGTATAGAATGGGTGACATTCAGAACATACGTCCAAGCTGATGTCAGCGCCAGCTGAACCAACTTCAATAACGTTGCCACAACTGCACGTTGCTTTGATCGCTTTGTATTCTGGGTGGATACCTTGTTTCATAATTCATCTCTCTTCATTGGAGTCGCCATTTGGGCTATAGCGCTAACCTCAATCATTAGAAGCCTGCTACGCCAAACACCACTCAAATATTTAGGAAGCGCGATCATACGCGCCATCACCACTAAGATCAAGTATTGAGCCCTTGATTTCTAGGCTCCGATATTACTTTGCTGGGATAGTCAGATTGACATCGAACAGGAAGTCACCAGTAATCTCAAAATCTCGCTGAGACACAACATTTCCTTGATTATCAATGGCCTGTAGCCGATAACGGCCATTAACTAAGCCATCGACTCGGAAGTAGCCAAACTGATCGCTATAGGTCGTCGTCATCACTTCATCATCAGCGCTCAGAAGCACTACTTTATGATTCAGAGCTGGCTCACCATCAGTCGCTATAACTTGTCCGGCTGCGCTGTATTTTGCCTGTACATCAAAATCAATACGCGTCACGGCAGAGGAGCCCACTTCAACGATGTAGCTTTGACTATCCGGCACTAACTCAATCGGCAAAAACTCTCCATCCAATGACACCCTGTGTATCCCCGGTGTCACCCGCTCTAGGTAAAAGGTACAGTCCTGTACCGGCACTTTATAATTAATACCGTTAATCAACACACTAACATGCTCAATATCACACTGATCACTGCCAGTGTTCAAGGTGCCAGCAATCGTCCCTTGCGTGTCATAACTGTTACGACGAGTCGCTGGAACAAGCCGATCTCCTGCAATCGCAAAATCCATTGAAATCCGTGCAAATGCTGAAAAGCCGCCATCAAACTGCGGATCGGCATTACGCAAACGCAAATCAAGGAATACCCCAGACATCACTTGTGTTCGATATTCTGCAAAAAATCCAGCACCATACTGATTGGAGTGATTAAACTCAAAACGGAAACGGTCATAACGGGTCCAATCCTCCGGCTGCCAATAAAAACCAGCCGCGGACTCAATGATAGTATTTTGGTAGTTTCTGTCTCCAATCGTACCTTTGTACATGCGCCCCGACATGTAACCTTGATACCTTGGATTAAAGCTGTGGTCAAAGCGAATGGTTTGCTCATCCGGCTTATGCGTCACGCGAAAGCGCGAGTCCTCATCTGGACGATAGTACAACTCAGTACGATAAGAGCCGTCAAAATCCGGTCTCATCGCAACTGATAAGTGATTGGTCGGGCTGTAAAATACACCCGGCTTAACAAAACTGACTCTATCTTCGTCAATACCGCGATCTTGGTAGCGCCCGATTAACTCCAACCGTAAACTGGGATCGGGCGTATAGTAGAAGTAACCGTTAGCTGTCGTCGTATCGGTAACCTCTTGTTCAGAGAAGCCAGCTTCTTGCTCGCGAACGAAGGTCGTCAAACGCCAGCTCTCTCCGGTGCCATCCAACTCCAACTGCTGTGTAGTCGCATCATTACGCCAAGCACTTCGATAAGCACCCACAAAATGACTGCCAAGTGACGAAGCAATACCAGCCGTTTTGGTGTCAACCTCATCCAACAAATAGCCCGCTTCCACCGTCGTCTCGTCGGTTAAACCGTAGCGATACAGGAACATCCCGGCCTCGCCTTCATCATCAAAGTCAGGATCTAACCAATTACCCTTTTTACCCAAAGCAGCGCTGGTGACCATTTGCCCTTTATTCAACAAACTGTCGGAGCTCACTCGGGTTTTGTTTTGACGCTCAAGCTCTGTTCGGTTCACGGCATCAAGAATAACCACCTCTATCTCATTAAAGAGTCCTGACTCAGATCGCACTTCGCCGAAGTCATAAGTCCCATCCAAACGCACAAAGGTTTCACCCACCACCTGATTATTGACATACAGTTGAGCGATAGCGCCCGGCTCTGCGGTTCCACGAATCTTTTGCACCGAAGAACCCAGCTCCCTGAAAAAGCGGGATTGGCTGATATCCTGATAAGGGTCGTATGGAATGTCTTGATTACTATAAAAATACTGTGCGCCTGTCACCGTCACCGTTGGCGCGACGACCGAAGGACTAATGGTTTGTTTGCCCAACAGCCATTGCGAGCGCTCAGTACGTTTTAACCAAAAGTACTCATCTAAGCGCCAATCGCTTCCCGCTGACTTTTCAGCCTCGATCAACCACGAGCCGCCCGCAGCAGCACCACTACCAAGGATGTCACTACGCTCGCTTTGAGGCTCAAAATCCAGAGGCCCGCCTTCCTTTTTAGCATCGACTTCATGCGATAAGCGGAATTGGCGTAAACTGAAGCTATCAGGGCGGTAATCGATACTGTCTTCTGGAACCGTTCTGGCAGTGGGCTGTTGTTTCTTTTCATCGCCCCATGGTGGAACAAAGGTTAAAGCATATTTCGTTGGATCAAAACGGCCATTAACCCTGAGGTATTCATTAAGAACACTTAACCCCATCCAAAGCTGGCCATCAATACGATAGGTATGACGAGCGGATATTTCAACAGTGGCCCCAGGAACTGTCACCGTCAAAATTCCCTGCTCTAACTCAAAGCTAGCGCCAATGACGGGAAACACTTGCTCTATAGGAATTAAGTAGTCGGTTTCAGATTTAACAATATCAAGCGCAATCAGCTCTTTGCCACGAACTTCCAGTCCTACCAGAATCTTTTCGTAACCGAACGAATGTCCAGAGGCGGAACCGCTTGCTTCCCAGGCATTTTGAAAGAGCCCACTATCGAGTTGGCGGGGGCTATGATAAGCCAAGTAAGCTTCTTCATTCTCAACGTTTTGCCGCGGGGCCGGTTTTGCCCAGGCACACAGAGGCAAGCCTAAACAGGCAATCCCTATGATTAACTGTGTCCCTAATCGTGGCATGGCTATCTACTTATCTTTTTGAACTCGATAGACTTTTTCGTAAAGAGTGCCCGCAACATCGACCTTGATTGCTAACAAATACTCTTCCGGCAATTGACTATCTGGCCGCTCATTCATGGGCAGAGCGACATCCACCGTCCGACGCTCTCCAGCAAAAACAGGTTTTGATGATATTTTGCCCGATGCTAAAGGCTTATCGCCTTTAACTTCACCAGTTTCAACATTAAGTCGCTGTAAGATTTGCCCGTCTGCGTCATCGCTCTTTTCAAGGATAAAAAAGTAGCCTCCCGGTCTGACGTAAGCGTTGCCAGAGCTTGTAATATCAAAACTCAATGACTGGCTTGTCTTATCGTAGGCCAGCGAGTGCAAAGTCGCTTCACGCTTAACATCACCAAAGAAAGCGTAAACTGGTACACCAATATTGAACTGAACATTAACACCTTTAGCTTCTGCAGAGGGCACTTGCCTAAAAAAGACCATGGCACGATGCTCACCGTCTTCTGGCTTTGCTTTAGGTCTAATCGCCATCCGCACGGTTTGTTGGCCTTTTGGCGGAACCGTCAACCGAACTGGATTAATGATTAACCATTGATCGAGACTTTGCGGCGTTGGCGGTAAGGCTCTGTAATTATTGTGCTCATCAAAGTCCCAGTTCTGAACCGAAACTTCAACCTGTAAAGGTCTTGCTCCTAAATTTAAAACCGTCACGCTCTGCGTCCCTTTCACCGCTTCGGGTTCAATCACAACACGAGACGGAGAAATCGCTAACTGCGGTTGTAGGCTCGATTGCTCAGCAGCATTCACTGCTGTAACACTTAACAATAATAAGGTGACATAAATGGTGTTCACTAATTGAGTCATGTATAGAACCTTCTCTACGGCAGTCTAAAACCTAGCTTAGGGACAAAGTGATGGGTTAGCAGTACTATTATGGTGTAAGGAAATGGTCACATCCGCTTTGTAGGCACCAGCATCTATCGCTTGTGATAGATCTAAGGTTAATATAACCCTACCTTCAGCGAAGATAACTCGACCATTTTTTCTTCGAGTATGGGCAACGTTAGTTTGTACATTCAGGATATCCAGACAGGAATTACTACTCGAACAAATTTTGTCAGGGCCACCCATTGAATTAAATTGATAGTCAGCGACAATACTGCCTTTCAATTTATCTTTGTTTTCAGCGGATAACTGCCATACCCAGTCAGCGCTCTCAGCAACCACTAGGCCTGAAGACATCGCATTAATATCAAACGAAATGTTTAAGTCCACCCGTTGATTGATCAGGGTATTATTTTGAGTTGCTGACAAAGCAGAAGATTGCTCGGGGCCACCACCGTTAACACCAGAAACTTCAGCTCGGGACACCGAGTCCGCGAACTGGTTACCAGCACAACTAATAGCGCCTTCAGCCTGAGGTAATAAAAAGCCGATGGCCAGTACAAAAAAAGCCGAACGCAAAAGGCTCGGCTTTTTCCGTAAACTATTCATCACTCTTCTCGATAATCGAGTTGAATTACGAACCAGTTACAGTGATAGTGTAGTTAGCTTGTAGCAAGCCATCATCCAAATCACTAGACGTTAAATCAACATCAAACGAAACATCACCTGCTGTCGCTGTCATTGAAGGCGTACCCGTTGCTGGTGAAATAACCAAGTTTGAAACTGCTGATTCACTGCCGTTATCAGTAACAGAGGCGTTAAAAGTACCGTAACCTAGCGCACGTACTGCCCAGCTGTTTTGGATTGCGATGTTTGCCGTTGTACCAGTAGCTGCAGGTGTAATACCTAAATCAACAGCACCAGAAGCAATTGAACCAGCTTCAGCAGCAGTGATGGCTGAAGCACAGTCATCAGTCGTACAGTTAGCATCCAATAAGGCTGCAAACTCACCCGCAGCGAAATCTAAGTCAATGTCTGTGTACGCGTATAAAATCAATACGTCAGGAATTGTGACATCAACATCTACGTCTAAGTTAGCCGCTTGTGAAGATGTTGAAGCGATAAACCCCGTAGCTAGTCCTACTAAAAACAGAGATTTTTTTAAGAAATTCATATTACTCCCCTATAAAATTTAAATTGCTTACCAAGCAATGGATGTGAACTCTATCACACATATTGCTCAAAATGTAAGTCATATCTGCATTTTTTTGATCACTTTTTAATCAGATATGCATTGCAACCCTTTGAAAGCAGCATAGATCAACAAGTTACAGAAATATCTGATATAATCTGCGGTAACTCTAAAGGTTTCATTTATGCATTACAAGGGGGTGTAGGGATAAAAGCTGTATAAATTTTCGACAAATGCTGACATTTTTTGTCACTTTTATCGATTTGCGGCTCAACTGAAAGAGCTGTTATTGTCTTTATTGAAGGGTATGCTGATAGAGAAGACGTAAAAAAAGCGGCCTAAGCCGCTTAAGATTACCTATTATTGCTTTTATAACTCGTTATTCTTATTAATCTTTCCCCATATCGAATAAAGCTTTAATAGCGACAATCAAAGTAGCGGCTCCGACCATATAACCAATATTGTGCATTATATTGCCAATAATGTTACCTACACCGGCGAAGCTATTGAGCGCATCTTCTAAAGGATAGATCGCTGTTGAAGCCATTAAAAATGCTATACAAGCAATAAGGAACCCCTTAGTTTCACTGCCAGATACATTCAGCAAGCCGACAACCAACCCAATCACCACCAATAATAGCGGAAACCAGCTGACCTCAATGAAGGCACCAATAACAGCTACAGCTAGTCCAGCCAAAAACGCTATACCACCTATTTTCATACAACTCCCCTCCTCACTTGATTAGAATTAGTATATCTTGTTCTTTTATTGTTTTTGCATTAGAAAATCTTGTTAGAGCCATACACTATCAGATATTCTTACAATCACAAGTCCGACCAGGAAGAAGACCGTCATCGCCCGACCTTATTTTTACTCAAAGAATTCTTTATTTTGAGTTGCCAACATTGGTAACAGTCCCTATCCTTTGTCTTAACGTCCCATCAAACGATTCCCATGCAGCATCAAAAGGTAGTAAAGCTTGCGGTACCAACACCGCTGAGAAGAACATTCGATTACCTTTATACGGGGGCAGCACCGGTAACAGGAGGTAGAGTAGAAGTTCCTTTTGGTCGTCAATCTTTGGTCGCTACGGTACTTTCTTCTGATACGACGACGGATATCCCCCTCAATAAACTAAAGCATATAAAAAGAATCATTGATAGTAAGCCCTTACTTCCGGACTCTATCTTTAAACTCATCCGGTTTTCAGCCAATTACTACCAACACCCTATAGGTGAAGTTTTCTCCAGTTGCCTGCCGACATTACTGAAAAAAGGTGAGGCTGCCGAGCTAGAGCCGGAGTGGCAGTGGCGACTCACGTTGGCTGGGGAGCAAGCAATTCCAACCTTGCGTAAAAATGCCGTTAAGCAACAACAACTGTTCCAGCTCTGCCAAGAGCACAGCGGGTTAATTGATGAACCTCTGCTCAGTCAACATGACTTTACGCCGTCTTACCTCAAAACCTTTGAGGAGAAAGGGTGGCTGGTTAAAGAAACCAAAGACACACACAGTATTTATGAACCCAGCCCTGACTATGAGCAAAAGCTCGAACTCAATGCTGAGCAAGCGGCAGCCGTAGAAACCATCAGTCCTCACCTGGGAAGCTTTAAGGGATTCTTGATTGATGGTGTCACCGGTAGCGGCAAAACAGAAATTTACATGCAACTCATCGAGCAGACGTTGCGTAATAAAAAGCAAGTCCTGTTACTGGTACCAGAAATCGGACTAACGCCCCAAACCGTCAAACGGATCGAGCGACGCTTTAATGTACCCATCGCGATGCTCCATTCAGGGCTGACCGACAAACAACGTTTGAACATTTGGCTCAAAGCTCGACAAGGTCAACTGTCTATTATTATTGGCACACGCTCCGCGCTGTTTACGCCTTTGGCTGAGCCAGGCCTGATTATTGTCGATGAGGAACATGATCTCTCCTACAAACAACAAGATGGTTTTCGGTATTCGGCCCGTGATCTTGCCATAGTCAGGGCCCAGTACGAAGACCTTCCCGTTGTTTTGGGGAGCGCAACGCCATCAATGGAGTCACTGCATAACGTCAAACAAGGTAAGCTGGCGTTACTGCGTCTAACTAAGCGCGCCGGTGAAGCAAAGCCTCCGCATATTAAAGTGCTGGATGTGCGCCAACGCCACCTGAATCAAGGTTTATCGCAGCCACTCATCGACGCCATGAGGCAGCACTTAGAGCTGGGCCAACAGTGCATGATCTTTCTCAATCGGCGTGGTTTTGCTCCCACGTTAATGTGCCATGAATGCGGCTGGATCGCTGACTGCCAACGCTGCGATCGCCACATGACTTATCATCAGCGCTTTAAACGCTTGCATTGCCATCATTGTGACAAGCAAGTCTTCACGCCGAAACGGTGCCCGGAATGTCAATCCCCCCAACTCAACCCGGTTGGGCTTGGTACAGAGCGGTTAGAAGAAGCATTAAAGGCGCTGTTTCCAGAGCATACCGTCGCCCGCGTCGATCGTGACAGCACACGACGCAAAGACTCGATGCAAGACATTGTCCAAGCCATTAAAAATGATGACATTGATATTTTAATCGGCACCCAAATGCTGGCCAAAGGCCATCACTTCCCTAAACTGTCTTTAGTGGGGGTCGTCGACACCGATGGTTGTTTATTTAGCGCAGACTTCCGCGCCACAGAGCGCACCGCCCAACTATTAACTCAAGTTGCTGGGCGAGCCGGACGTTCGAAAGGCATGAAAGGTGAAGTTGTGATTCAGTCACATCACCCCGACCACCCGTTACTGGTCAACCTCTTTACTCAGGATTATCAAACGCTCAGTGACAAAGTGCTGCAGGAGCGTGAAGAGGCACTGCTTCCACCGTTTGCAGCGATGGCCATTTTTCGTGCCGAAGCGAATACTCTTGAAATGCCAATGACCTTCCTCAACGAAGTCAAACAGCAGCTTAATCACACTCAGCTCACGGTATTCGGGCCCTTTCCTGCGCCGATGCCTAAGCGCGCGGGAAAAATGCGAGCTCAGTTAATGGTACAGCACAGCCAGCGTAAAGTACTACAGCAAGCCCTAACGCCGATCACTCCATCACTCGAGCAACTTCCGAGCTCACGCAAAGTTCGCTGGTCGATTGACGTCGATCCACAGGAGGTCTTTTAACCATTGTTGTCTAGCCAGTCTCATATTTTTTAGCTTTTCCAACAGTTGCCGTTGGACTTCCTTGGCACAGGGCTTAAAATACCTCGAAATGCCTTTGGCGCCTTGCACCATTGATACTGATACCCTTAGAGCGAAAACATGACCAAAGATTACGCCAAGCGTAAGCGCACTAGAAACAAAACCAATACGCGCACCCCGACCAAGACGGCTTCTAAAAAGCCAATGTCTCCTATCGTGGTATTCATCAGTGGTATTTTAATCACCCTATTCGCGGTGTTTTTGTGGGCTATCGTAAAAAAGCCTGATGTGTTGAAAGAACTAGTTTCTGATGACAAGCAGCCTGTGGCACAAACCGACCAGTCAGCCGTAGCTACTGATAAAGAAGAGACAACAGACGAGACTGAGGACAAAGGTACCGAGTTTACCTACCATGAGGCTCTCACCAATAAGAAAGTAAATGTAGACATTACCAAGCCCAAAACTACCGACAGCAATAAAACTTACATTATGCAGTGTGGTGCTTTTAAGCAGCTTGCCGATGCTGAGCGCATGAAAGCCGAGCTCGCGTTCATCGGCTTCCAAGCCACAGTACTCAGTAAAGGCGAATGGCATCGAGTTCGACTTGGCCCTTACAACAGCAAACGTACCGCTGAGAGCGACCGCCATAAATTACAAAACAACAACTATCAGACCTGCCAAATTTGGTAATTCAAAAAAGATAGTACACAAGAACGTTTAAAGGAGTCTTTATGAAAAAGGTATTACAGGCCATCGTGTTGCTGGCGGTTACATTTGGAGTGGCTTACTGCATTGGTTATTATGTTGGCCATAAACTTATTCCAATCAAACACGCCCCAAAAGCCTCCAGCGAACAACTAGAGACAACATCAAGCGAAGATAACAGCTCGCTCAAACAAGCTTTGGCAAAAGAACAACAGAAAACTCAGCTTTTGCAAAAAGAGTTAGAAACTAAAGACCAACAAATTGCACAGTTACAGCAAGCAGCAACTGAGTCCACCACCGCCACTTACCAAGAAAAAGTGATTCCAGCCACCGATTATGAACGCGGTAATTACGTCACTAACCTTGTCCATTTCTTTAATTCTGGCAAGAACACAACTCAGGTTTCAGATGTTCAATGTGAAGCCAATAGTTGTCAGCTGAAAGCCAATATTTCAGCTGGAGCCAATACCAACCCGGAAATATCCCAATTAATGAAGTTTTTTGATGAAAACTCCAAGCCCGGACTCTATACGCGTGTAGCACTTGGCTCCGTGGAAAAGAAGCAAGACGGAAGTGAAATAGTCCTTAATCTTTCGCTGTAGTAAAAACCTACCGTCGGCTTGTACTCATAAATCTGGTTTCGTTTGTTAACTATCATTAGCAATCGAAGCCACCAACCTCACTCTCCATCCCTTCTTTATCAATTAATACTCTGCAACATTTTAAGCTCAAAATCCGCGCAATCTGTCCTTGAATTACCCCTCCCAGCCCCCATTTAGCTGAATAACGAAGAACAAAACTCCGGAGCTGATTTTGGAACAATATCGTGGAACCACCATTTTATCGGTGCGTCGCAATGGAAAAGTCGTCATCGGTGGCGACGGTCAGGTTTCCCTCGGCAATACCATTATGAAAGGTAATGCTCGCAAAGTACGTCGCTTATACAACGACCAAGTTATCGCAGGTTTCGCTGGAGGAACCGCTGATGCTTTTACGTTATTTGAACGCTTTGAAGCCAAATTAGAGTCTCATGGCGGTAAACTTATGCGCGCAGCGGTTGAACTAGCCAAGGACTGGCGTACCGATCGCGCCCTGCGCAAATTAGAAGCTTTATTAGCGGTAGCCGATAAAGAGCATTCATTGGTCATCACGGGTAATGGCGATGTGATCCAACCTGAAGATGACTTAATCGCAATCGGTTCTGGTGGCGCATTTGCTCAATCCGCAGCGAAAGCTTTACTGCAAAAAACGGAATTGGATGCGCGCGAGATTGTCGAAACTGGCTTAACCATAGCCGGTGATATTTGTATTTATACGAATCACAATCAAACCATCGAAGAATTAACCTACTAAAACATTATCCGCTATTCCCGCGAAGGTGGGAATGACAGAATTTGATGTAGAACAAAATTTGATATAGAGAATTAATTATGTCTATGACACCACGTGAAATTGTCCATGAGTTAGACAAACACATTATCGGCCAAAGCGGAGCGAAACGCTCGGTGGCTATCGCCCTGCGTAACCGCTGGCGCCGTATGCAAGTCGACGAAAGCTTGCGTAATGAAATCACCCCTAAAAATATTTTGATGATCGGCCCAACCGGTGTCGGTAAAACTGAAATTGCGCGTCGCTTGGCTAAACTCGCCAACGCGCCATTCATTAAAATTGAGGCCACAAAGTTTACCGAAGTCGGTTATGTTGGTCGCGACGTTGAATCCATTATCCGCGACTTAGTGGACGCAGCCTTCAAGATGCTACGCGAACAAGAAATGGCAAAAGTTGAAAATCGCGCGCAAGATGCGGCTGAAGAAAAAGTACTGGATGCCTTGCTTCCTCCAGCCCGCCAATCATCGACCGACTCCGCATGGGATCAAGAAGAAAAACCAAAAGCTGAAGACTCTTCAGCGCGACAGGTGTTCCGCAAGAAACTTCGTCAGGGCGACTTGGACGATAAAGAAATCGAGATTGATGTTGCACAGATGGCGGTCGGGATCGATATTATGGCACCTCCAGGCATGGAAGATATGACCAACCAGCTCCAATCCATGTTCCAGAACATGAGCCCGAGCAAAAGTAAAAAGCGTAAAGTTAAAGTGAAAGACGCGCTCAAGATGCTGACCGAAGAAGAAGCGGCAAAGATGATCGATCAGGAAGAGCTTAAGATTAAAGCCGTTGAGTCTGTCGAGCAACACGGTATCGTCTTCCTCGATGAAATCGACAAAGTCACTAAGCGTAGCGACAACCAGGAAGGCGGTGTCTCACGCGAAGGCGTTCAGCGCGACTTATTACCTTTAGTAGAAGGCTGTACGGTCAATACCAAGTACGGCATGATCAAAACTGATCACATTCTGTTTATCGCTTCTGGCGCGTTCCATTTGTCCAAACCGTCAGACCTGATCCCTGAGCTACAAGGTCGTCTACCGATCCGAGTTGAACTTCGTGCGTTAACGCCGGAAGACTTTAAACGTATCTTGACTGAGCCAGACGCAGCATTGACTAAGCAGTATCAAGCCTTATTAGCGACAGAAGGTAAAACCATCGAGTTCACTGAGGATGGTATCGAGAAAATCGCTGAATACTCTTTCCAAGTCAATGAGACCACTGAAAACATTGGCGCACGTCGTCTACACACTGTCATGGAGCGCTTGCTGGATGAAGTCTCTTTTGAGGCGAGTGAAAGCGATGAGTTACTCACCATTGATTCAACTTATGTCAGCAAACAATTATCTGAACTGGCGGATGATGAAGATTTAAGTCGATTTATCCTTTAAATACATCCGTTTGATAGTTTGTCCCCCTAAGTTAAAGGCCGGTTTAGCCGGCCTTTTTATGTATTATAGTCAATACATTAGCTTATACGCCTATCAATCATATTCAGGCGTCACGTTACACGTCGTTTGGGAATAAACGTGTAACCCATTGTTCCACACTTAAGCCGACTCTAGGGTCGGCTTTTTATTAACAACCATGAAGAAATCAATATCACTCCACTATTAGGCGTTAACAATAAGGTAGTCATTAATAGAACTAATCAAAGTGCCTCAAAACTCCAGTATCTGAGTAGTCCAACGTCTGATTCTAAGATAATTCTTTTTAAAGCGAGAATGTCTAACAAAATACTGAAATCAACAACTTACACTTCTTGACACTGTAACTCACTGATATTTAATACATTCTAGTGACCTTGCAATCCTTTTCGAATAATCACAGATTTGTATCGCAATGTACAAAAGTGATAAATCTCAAGATTTACTAATCAAAACAGTCTTTTCGCATAAATTAGTTTGTTTTAACAAGTCAATTTTTATACAGTCCAAGTGCTCGAAATAAAAGAGTCATAAAAAATTAACACTAAGGGGTTAAACAAACTATGAAACTAACTAAAGTAGTTACAGGGGTACTACTTGCGACTGGAGCAATCGGCGTTCAAGCTGGTGAGTTCAAAACAGCGCAAGTCCCATCAAACGCAATCAAAGGACAATACATCGTTGTTCTTAAAGATAACGTTGTTCAAGAGAACGAAGGTCTATTCAGTTCTCAAGCGAACTTAAAAGCTGTCCAGATGGTTAACGACAGACTTTCTAACAAATACCAAGCACGCGTTACTCGTACTTATAAAGCAGTACTAAAAGGCGGTGTTTATAAAATGTCTGAAGAGCAAGCGCAAAAGCTCGCTCAAGATCCAAGCGTTGAGATCGTTGAAGAAGACCAAATCATGTCTATCAACGCAACTCAAAACAACGCAACTTGGGGTATCGACCGTTCAGATCAACGCGACCTACCTTTAAGCGGCACTTACACTTACAACACTAACGCTTCTAACGTTAACGCTTACATCATTGATACGGGTATCTTGAATACTCACAGTGATTTCGGCGGTCGTTCATTCAGCGGTATCGATACGGTTGATAACGATGGCGACGCGACTGACTGTAACGGTCACGGTACGCACGTAGCTGGTACTGTAGGTGGTAGCACTTGGGGTATCGCTAAAGGCGTAACGCTTTACGGTGTTCGTGTACTAGGTTGTAACGGTAGTGGTTCTAACTCTGGCGTTATCGCAGGTATGGATTGGGTTGCTGACAACCACGTTAAACCAGCGGTTGCTAACATGAGTTTAGGCGGCGGTGCTTCTAGCACTACTGACGCAGCGGTTCAACGTTTGACTGACGCTGGTGTTACTACCGTTGTAGCAGCGGGTAACGACAACTCAAACGCTTGTAACTACTCTCCAGCTCGTGCAGCTAGCGCAATCACTGTAGGTTCTACGACTTCTAGTGATTCACGTTCAAGCTTCTCGAACTACGGTAACTGTCTAGACATCTACGCACCAGGTTCAAGCATTACTTCGACTTGGTCTAACGGTGGTACTAACACTATCAGTGGTACGTCGATGGCGTCTCCACACGTTGCAGGTGTTGCAGCTCTATACTTAGCTGACAACCCTAACGCTTCAGTAAGCCAAGTAACTCAAGCTATACTTGACGCTGCAACTCCAGGTAAAGTGAGCGACGCTAAGTCTGGTTCACCTAACTTGTTGTTATACAGCCTATTCGACGGTTCTACACCTCCACCACCACCTCCAGGCGGTAATGAGTTAGAAAACGGCGTAGCTCAGACTATCTCTGGTGCTCAAGGCTCTGAAACTGACTTCACATTCGTCGTACCAGCGGGCGCAACTTCGGTTGACTTCCAAATGTCTGGTGGTTCTGGTGATGCTGACCTATACGTTAAGTTCGGTAGCGCTCCAACAACTTCAAGCTACGATTGCCGTCCATACCGTAACGGTAACAGCGAGACGTGTAACTTCACAGCTCAAGAAGGTACTTACTACGTAATGGTTCGTGGTTACACTAGCTACTCAAACGCTAGCCTTGTAGCTAACCATGACGGTGGTAGCACTCCTCCTCCACCAAGTGGCGGTAACGAGACGGTTAATAACATTTCTGCGAGCAGCGGTCAGTGGAAACACTACTACATCGACGTTCCTGCAGGTATGAGCTCACTACAAGCGACTATTACTGGCGGTTCTGGTGATGCTGACTTATACGTACGTCGCGGTTCACAACCAACGACTTCTGCGTATGACTGCCGTCCATACAAGTGGGGCAACGAAGAGACTTGTAACATCTCTAACCCTGCGCAAGACCGTTACTACATCAGCCTACGTGCATACCAAACGTTCTCTGGTGTAACACTTAACGTTGTTTGGGAATAATCCTACCCCGTTAAGTTCATCTTACTTATAGATGATGAAAGCCGGCCCTAGGGTCGGCTTTTTTATGTCTAACGGATACACAACCTCTATTATGTGATTTACGTTTCACGCCCTATCTCTGGTACAATCGACCCAACGCCAACAACTCGTTATCAAAGCCATGAGCGAAGCTCCAAGCACAATCAAGCTCCATCAGAAATCACGACAGCTTGAGGTCTGCTTTTCGGGTAACACGTATATATTACCCTATGAGTATCTCCGCGTTTTTTCACCATCAGCGGAAGTACGAGGGCATGGTAATCAAGAGCTCACTCTTATAGGTGGCAAAAAAAATATCACCGTCACCGACGTCGAGCCAGTCGGCCAATATGCCATTAAGCTCAGTTTTGATGACGGACACGACAGCGGACTGTATACTTGGCAAACATTATTTGAGCTAGGGCGTGACTACGCTGACAATTGGCAGACTTACCTTAAACGGTTAGCCGCAGCTGGATTGCAACGCTCTACCGATAGCAGCGTCGGAGTCTTTACTCCAGACCCTACAACTAAAGAAGATTCAAAGTCATGACACAAGACGAAAACACAAACGACAGCACAACACATTTTGGCTATCAAACTGTCGCCAAAGAAGAAAAAGCGGCGAAAGTCGCCGAGGTCTTCCACTCGGTAGCCGGCAAATATGATGTCATGAATGATCTGATGTCTTTTGGTGTTCATCGTATATGGAAACGTTACACCATTGAGCGAGCAGCAGCTCGTCCCGGTCAAAAGATTCTGGATATTGCTGGCGGCACTGGCGATCTAACCGCTAAGTTTTCTAAAATTGTCGGCCCAACAGGCCAAGTCACGCTTGCCGACATTAATGATTCTATGATCAAAGTCGGTCGCGCCAAACTGGTCGACTCCGGTGTCGTCGGAAATGTTGATTTCGTACAAGCCAATGCCGAGTGCCTACCATTTCCTGATAATCACTTTGATCGAATCACCATCGCTTTTGGCCTACGCAATGTTACCGAAAAGGAAAAGGCGCTGAAGTCGATGTACCGTATATTAAAACCGGGTGGTCGCTTATTGGTTTTGGAATTTTCAAAACCAGCACTGCCTTTATTATCAAAAGTTTACGATATCTACTCTTTCTCGTTATTGCCTGCGATGGGCAAGCTGGTGGCTAATGACTCTGAAAGCTACAAGTATTTAGCAGAGTCCATTCGTATGCACCCCGATCAAGAAACGCTAATGGGTATGATGAAGGACGCAGGCTTCGATGACGCAGAGTACACCAACTTAACTGGCGGCGTAGTAGCGCTTCATATAGGGAAAAAGTTCTAATGCTGGTTGAGCTCTTTGCCCCGACTATCGAAACCGTCATCAATACAGTTATCAGCCTTGATCCAGAAGGTAAACAGCGCTTACACCCATTAAATCAAAAAATTATCGCTTTCCATTTCACCGATATCGGGCAACAACTGTACTTTAGCATTGATGAGAGTTATATCGTGGTTAAGAGTGACCTTGAAGTCGAGCCCGATGCAGAACTAACCGGCAGCCTGCTATCCTTTTTTAACCTAGCCTCAGGAGACGATAGCGACCCTATTTTCAAAGGTGACGTCCGCTTCTCAGGTGAAATTAGTACTGCACAAAACTTCCAAAAGTTCTTTAACCAACTGGATATCGACTGGGAAGAACATTTATCTCACTACATCGGTGATATCGCTGCTCACCAACTGTTTAACCATGGTCGAGCCATGTTTGACTGGGTAAAAAGCAGCACACAAACGGCCAAGAACAACGCCAGTGAATACCTGCGTTTTGAAGCCAAAGCGGTTCCAGCGTCAATTGAGCTTGAAAACTTCTATGACGACATCGCCGACTTAAAGTCTGGGGTGGAACGTTTAGGTATGCGCATAGAGCGTTTAAGACAGCAGTCACAACAAGAACAACCACAACAGGAACCGTCGCACTAGATGAATACGATACGACAGTTACATCATGCGTTAAAAATCAACCGTACCCTAGTTCGCTACGGTCTCGACGAGTTTCTAGCACCAACCCCGTTGGCGGTGCTACGTCCTGTGGCACGACTGTTTTCATTGAGCTTCAAAAAAACAGCTCACGATAAATCCCGTGGTGAGCGCCTACGGTTAGCGTTAACCGAGCTTGGTCCAATTTATATCAAGTTGGGACAGATGCTCTCCACTAGACGCGATCTCGTACCACCGGATATCGCCGATGAATTAGCCCGACTTCAAGATCAAGTAGAACCTTTTCCTTCAGAGGAAGCCAAGCAGCTTGTCGAGCAGCAACTAGGCACAAGGCTAGAAACCGTCTTTAGTGACTTTAACCCAATCCCCCTCGCTTCGGCCTCAATTGCTCAGGTACATGAAGCGTCGTTAAAGTCAGGTGAAGCCGTCGTTATTAAGGTACTACGCCCGAATATTCGACAAAAAATTCGCCGTGATTTAAGCATGATGTACGAGTTGGCGAACTGGGCTGAAAAGTATTCAAGCGAGGCGCGCCGCCTTCGTATCAAAGAAGTCATAAAAGAATACGATTCTACGTTAGAGCGCGAAATCGACCTTCGAATCGAAGCCGCGAACACCTCGCATTTGCGCCATAACTTCGCCAATTCAGAGCTGTTATATGTCCCCAAAGTCTACTGGGACTTTACACGCAGCAAAGTCATGGTGGTCGAGAAGATTTCAGGGGTTCCTATTGGTGACGTTGGTCGCTTAAAAGCGGATGGCGTCAATATGAAAGTATTGGCGGATCGGGGTGTTGAAATCTTCTTCACACAGGTGTTCCGTGACAGTTTCTTCCATGCCGACATGCATCCGGGTAATATTTTTGTCGATACCAGTGACCCAGATAAACCTCAATATATTGCCATCGACTGCGGCATTATGGGCACCTTGGATGAAGATGATAAACGTTATCTTGCTCATAACTTCCTCGCCTTTTTTGATCGAGACTATAAGCGCATCGCAGAATTGCATGTCGAGTCCGGCTGGATTGATGAAGATGTCTCTATCCCAGAATTCGAATCGGCTATTCGTGCAGCTTGTGAGCCGATTTTTGGCAAAGCGTTAGCGGAAATTTCCTTTGGTCACTTCTTGATTCAATTGTTCCAGACTGCGCGACGTTTTAACATGCAAGTTCAGCCGCAATTGGTTTTACTGCAAAAAACCCTCCTTTATGTCGAAGGTTTAGGACGTCAACTGTATCCAGAGCTGGATCTTTGGGAAACGGCCCAGCCGTATCTTAAAAAGTGGCTCAGAGAACAGATTGGCCCCAAAGCTATCTTTGAGGAAGTGAAGACTCAGCTACCCGACTGGTTGCATAAAGCCCCAAAAATTCCAGGGCTTTTATTCGATAATGTCCAAAAACTAGGACAAGAGCTAGAGAAATTTGAAGGCCTAAAGCAAGAATTGACCCAGCTGGAGCAATATAAGCTGCGTCAAAATGCGGCACAAAAACACGCTATTATCGGTAGTGGCTTTGCACTATTAAGCGGACTGCTCTACCTTGGAATACCTCATGACTGGGCTCCAAGCCTAAGTACAGGTGTAATATCACTGCTCTTCTTGGTCAAAAGTCTGTGGCCAATTAAGATAAAATAAATCTCAAGCTGGGAGTAATTGAGCTTATGAGCGACTGTATATTTTGTAAGATCATTGATGGTGATATCCCATCAGAAAAGGTTTATGAAGATGATAAAATCTACGTCTTCAAGGATATTGCCCCGAAAACCCCGGTTCACCTGCTGATGATTCCAAAAAAGCACATCGCAAGCTTAGCTGAGGTTAAAGACGACGATCAGGAGCTTCTCGGTTACATGATGCGAAAAGTTCCTCAGATTGCCCATGAGGCTGGCTGTGAAAAAGGCTTCCGTACCGTGATTAATACAGGTGATGAAGGCGGGCAAGAAGTGTATCATATACACATCCATATTCTTGGTGGTGGCGGTAAAATGCCGTTTGCGTAAGCGCCAATTGATTTAAGTAGAGGTTCCAATGTTAGGTAATATTAGTATTTGGCAATTGATCATTATTCTTGTCATCATCTTGCTATTGTTTGGTACAAAAAAATTACGCAACGCAGGTGGCGATGTTGGCGCAGCTTTAAAAAACTTTAAGAAAGCGTTTAAAGATGAAAATGAACAGTCGGAAGATAAAGAGCAGTTGAAAGATGGCCGTAATGACAGCACTCCTGATGCTGAATTTTCAGACTCAAAAGAGACTGAAAACAATAAAAAATCATAACCCGATACTTTCCAGTAGCTCATGCCCTTCGATATTGGCTTCTCTGAATTACTATTAGTCCTGATCCTAGCGCTCCTTGTGCTAGGACCTGAACGCTTACCTAAGGCTATGCAAACCTTTGGGCGCTGGGCAGGTAAAGCCAAACGTACCGTGACCAACTTTAATCATCAGGTTAATCGTGAACTCGAACTCGACGAGATGAAAAAAAAGCTCGCCGAACACGAAGCCATGATTAAGCGTCAAGCCGAAGGAACCGATTTACAAAAACTCAGAGATGAAGCTGAGCGAAAAATTCAAGCTGCTGAAGACGCTAAGCAAAAAGCAGAACAAGCGCTGAAAAGCGACGCCTCCAATCTCGATGACACAAACAAACAGCGCTAACCCCTATGAGTGACTCTAACGCTAATGACATGCCATTGCTATCGCACTTAATCGAGTTGCGCTCGCGTTTGCTACGCTCTGTTTTAGTCATTATCGTTATTTTTATTGGCTTAGCTTTCTTTGCCAATGAGCTTTACGAATGGCTCTCCAAGCCTCTTAAAGAGGCGCTTCCAGAAAGCTCAACCCTTATCGCCATCGACGTTACTGCACCGCTATTCGCACCCTTTAAGCTAGCCTTTGTCATGGCTATCTTTATCGCCATGCCATTTGTTCTGCATCAAGCATGGCTGTTTATTTCTCCAGGGCTTTATAAACACGAAAAAGGTTTTGCCGTACCGCTCTTGGTGAGCAGCATCCTACTCTTTTACGCTGGTATTGCGTTTGCCTACTTTGTTATTTTTCCTATCATCTTCGGTTTCTTGTCGACCATTGGGCCACAAGACGTCAATTACCTACCCGATATCAATAGCGTACTGTCGATTGCATTGAAGCTGTTCTTTGCCTTTGGTCTTGCTTTTGAAATTCCGATCGCGACCATGCTTTTGATTTGGTCAGGGCTAGTGAGCCACGAGACATTATCCAATACTCGCCCTTACACCGTGGTCGGTATTTTTGTGTTCGCGATGCTGCTAACACCACCCGATATGATTTCGCAAGTTTTGCTAGCGGTTCCTATGTGGATTCTATTTGAGCTGGGACTGGTATTCGCTAAGGCCTACTCGCCTAAAAAAACCGAGAGTCAGACAATTGAGGACGGTGATGAAAACACTTAAGCCCAAAACTCTTAAGCGTGTCCTAAACCTTTGGCCACCTTTCTGGGGAGCTGGAATACGCGTTCTTCAACTTGCCGACGACTGGTCGTACGCCAAAGTTCGGTTACGCAAATACTGGTTTAATCGAAACTATGTCAACACCCATTACGGCGGCTCACTTTTTTCAATGACAGATCCATTTTATATGCTACTGCTTTTGCATGAGATGGGACGTGACTACGTGGTGTGGGATAAAAAATCTGAAATCAAGTTCATCAAGCCTGGGCGAAAAGACGTTTTCGCTGAGTTTCACGTTACTCAAGAGCAGGTTAACGAATTAAAACAGCAACTCCTAAACGCTGATAAAATCCAACCTGTTTTTGAAGTTGATATTAAAGATGAAGACGGACTGTTAATTGCTAAAGTCTGGAAGACAATCCATATTTCAAAGAAACAAAAGGCAGCTTAAACGCTGCCTTTTCAGTCTTGGTTTAAACGATCTTACCGCACAAAGTGCCACTCCGTTTGACGACCGCCTAGATAAATGACCTGATCACCATCAAACACTGCTGACTGCTCCAACATGATTTGAATCAGTTGATCATCCCACTCGGGTAAGCTCACTTTGACATTCCCTTCAATCGCGTAGCCTGTATTCGGGTACAGTTTCCAGTCGCCTTTTACCGGCGTCGGCCCTTGGTTATCCCACATGCCGATAGTGGGTCCAATAGCGTGACCGACAAAACCTAGCGGATGCGTATAGGTGCTAGAGTTTATCCCTTGTCGTTGTGACTCTTTATGGGTCGCCTTTAATATTTCATTGCCCGTTCGTCCGCTTTTAAACTCTGCGGTAAAAATATCTTGCCATTGATTGCCGACCTTTAATGCCTTGACCAAGCCTTGCGGCACCTCGTATTCACCAAACTTAGCGACATACCCCATTTCCTGCGTATCGGTACACAGTTTCAAATAACAGATCCCAACGTCTGTATGAATCACATCGCCTGGCTCAATGGTTCGATTACTTTTACCAAAGAATGGTGAGTTCGGTTCATTCTTATCACCCTGTCTTTGAATCGTGACATAAGGTTGAAACCAAGGCTTAACACCCAACGTCTCAAAGCGCTCTCGAATATACCAAGCGACATCCTGATCCGTCGTCACGCCTGGCGTAATCACCTTATTGGAAAAGGCTTCATCAATCACCCCGCGCGCAATTTTAACGATCTGAGGGTACACCTCCAGCTCTGGTGCCGTGCGCGTTTCCATCCAACGAATAACTAAATTCTCTGAACTCACCAATCGCTTCTGATAGGTCTTCGGCAAATGCTTGAGCAGTTTTTGATGCAGCCCTTGCGTTAACCCATCAGCCAACGCCCACTCTTCGCTGACATTGATACCAATACTTTTCGGATCGTAATCTTCAATGATTTCTGCCAATCGATCCCACTGCTGATTAACCGTTCCACCCTGCCAGCGTGATTTGTAAAAATCGCCAATGTCGTAACGGCTGACGCTAAATCGCTCCACGGTGTTACCTTTCTTAGCAAAGACCAATAGCGTCGTGCGACGTGCAGCAAACGTAGGATCAGGAACCAGAGTATAAAATAGTGCATCCTCACCATACTCACGATTAATCACTAACCACATATCAAGCTCTGATTCCTTCATTAAGCGCGGCAGCAAGTGATCAAGTCGATGCTGTAAAATACGATTAACGGGCTCAACTCGATCGCGATGCGACAATACCTTTGGCAACTCAGCTATTTTTAATCCTTGCTCATACTGTTCACTTTTAACCGTTAACGAAGCGCATAAGGTTGCCACGATGACACTACATTTTAACCACACATTCATTGAAATCTCCTATCGTCCCATAGTTTTTTGCCGATAGCTGTTTAGGACAGGCTTTAAAAATTATCTGATTTATCAGGGCTTTACTGATAGTACCACCGTAGCGAGCAAACTGCATCTTGCGAGAGTCCCCTCTTAAAACACAGAATGTAACACTATAGCCGTCTTTAAATGCTTGCACCAAGTCAGCAAAGCCCATAAAATGAATGAACGTTCATTTTATTGTATTTAACTATGTCCAAGAAGCATCAAATTCTTGAGGCAGCGATTCGTTCTTTTGTCGAACGCGGCCTGCAAGGCTCATCGATGGCGCTAGTCGCCAAGGAAGCCGAAGTTGCAACAGGCAGTGTTTACAACTATTTCGAGGGGAAGGAACACCTGATCAACGAATGCTTCCTCTATGTCAAACAGAATGAAGTTGAGTTTTTGCTCAAGCACTATGATCCCGGAACCAGTTTTGAAGCGCGCTTCAAGAAGGTCTATACCTCGACCATTCACTTTATGCTCGATAACTGTCATTACTTCAGGTTTTTACACTTGTACGCCTTTTCTCCGGTTATTACGCAGGAAACGCGAGACAAGCTCTACCCTGTCTTTGAAACCTTTATCAAGCTTTATGAAGATGCTTACAAAGCAGGTGTCATTGGTTCCCCAGATGCCCCCGAACAACACTTATCGATCTATGGTGGAATCAGCTACTTAATGCATTATTACTATGTCAGCCAAATCGACATTTCCGACGAAAAAATTGAATCAATGGTCAACTTTGCCTGGGCTGCTTTAAGCAACTCCAAGCAAAAGACGCAAGGACAGACAGCATGAAAAAACTATTACTAGTCGGCACACTTTTAATGGCCTCTAGCGCATCACTGAGCTTTGCAGCACAGCAAGGCGAGCAACAGGCCGTGCCCGTAGAAGTCACTGAAGTCACTTCGGAGACGACAACCATCACACAAAACTTGCCTGGACGTGTTGTTGCCATTCGCACTTCGGAAGTTCGAGCGCGAGTAAACGGCATTCTCGAAAAGCGAATTTTCACCGAAGGCCAAGATGTCAAACAAGGGCAACCCTTATTCCAAATTGATGATCGCGTCATGAAGGCAAACTACGCCGCAGCCAAAGCGGATTTGAGCAATGCAGTGGCTCAGCAAAAACTCAACAAGCAAACCTTAAAACGTTATGAAGAGTTATTGAAGCAAGGCGCTGTCAGCCAACAAGAATACGATACTTACCTCGCTCAAAGCCAGCAGGCAGATGCCCGCGTGGAACAAGCAAAAGCAGAACTGGCAAAAGCACAAATTAGCCTAGATTATGCGACGGTTGAAGCTCCTATTTCTGGCCGCATTGGTCGTGCCTTAGTCACCGAAGGTACTTTGGTCAGCGAGACTAACGCCACACATTTAGCAACCATCGAACAGCTAAGCGAGGTTTACGTCGACTTTACGCGCTCACCAACGGAACTCAATAAAATGCGTGATCTGTTTTCGAACTCTGACGCGACCGATTCTGAAACTCAGAGCATCGAAATTTTGTTCAACGATGGCACACCCTATGAACACCCCGGTCACCTTGAGTTTTCAAGTTTATCGGTCGATCCGGACACCGGCTCAGTGCAACTCAGAGCCCTCGTAAAAAACCCTGATTACAAGCTACTACCAGGGATGTTTGTTCGAGTGAAGGCGCCCGTTGCTGACTCACAAAGCTTGCTGCAAGTGCCACAAAAAGCGGTCCAAATGACTGCTCAGGGCGCCATGGTCAAAGTCGTTAAAGAGGGCAAATTAGCCATGCAGGCGGTTGAGCTGGGTCCCATGATAGGCACTGGCTGGGTAGTCAAGAAAGGCCTCAGTAAAGGTGATCAAGTCATCGTCAGCAATACCCAGTTCTTACAACCGGGAACACCGGTACAAATTTTGCCAAGCACCACCAAACCGACAGAACCAGAAGCGTCTCATACGCAACAATAGGCACTCTCTATGGCACAGTTTTTTATTAATCGACCAATCTTTGCATGGGTCATCTCGTTACTGATACTGCTTGGCGGCGCGCTCGCCGTGCAGAACCTGCCCGTAATGGCGTACCCAGACATATCTCCGCCACAGGTCACAGTGACGGCTAGTTACCCTGGTGCTTCGGCCAAAGTCATCGAAGACACGGTAACCAGCGTCATCGAGGAAGAAATGAACGGTATCGAGGGCTTGCGCTACATTAAGTCGGAAAGTTCGCGCACCGGCACTTCGACCATTGTCCTAACTTTTGCTACTGGGACTGACACCGATATCGCTGGGGTTGAGGTGCAAAACCGCTTAAAACGGGTTGAGGCACGCTTACCAGCGTCAGTTCGAACTCAGGGTGTGAATATTGATAAAACCCGTCCAGACTTTTTAATGGTGGTGTCACTGTATTCCCCTAACGGTACGCATGATGCTACCGATCTGGGTGATTACGTTGACCGCGCCATACTCGGCGAAATGCGTCGAATCGATGGTATTGGTAGCGCCCAACTCTTTAGCTCAACTTACGCCATGCGTATCTGGGTTGACCCAAAACAGATGGCTTCATACGCCATTACGCCGAGTGAAATTTCTCAGGCTATTCGTGATCAAAACGCACAACTAGCGACTGGTGAGTTGGGCTCGTTACCCTCACCCAGTAACCAACAAATTAACGCAACGATTTTAGTGCCATCGCGATTATCGACGCCCGAAGAATTCGGCAATATTATTCTGCGTTCATCCAGCGATGGCGCCGTGGTTCGTCTAAAAGATGTTGCGGACATTGAGCGTGGCGCCAATAATTATGGTTCCGCGGCCATGCTAAATGGTCAAGATTCCGCTGCATTCGCGCTGAAGCTGAGTAATGCTGGTAATGCACTGGAAGCCGCCGAGGCCGTCAAAAACAAAATGACGGAATTGGAACAATACTTCCCTGACGATGTTGAGTGGGTGATTCCTTACGACACGTCGATCTTCGTCGACGAGTCAATTAGCCAAGTGTTACAGACCTTGATTGAAGCGGTGTTCCTCGTAACACTGGTCATGTTTTTATTCCTACAAAGCTGGCGCACCACCTTAATCCCGCTTATCGTCGTTCCTGTCTCTTTGATTGGTACGGGGATGGGGCTTTACTTGCTCGGCTTCTCTATTAACATGCTGACCATGTTCGCCATGGTGTTAGCCATCGGTATCGTGGTCGATGACGCCATTATCGTTGTCGAAAATATTAAACGTATTCTCGACGAAGAAGATATTGGCCCTTATCAAGCGACCAAGAAAGCCATGAAGCAGATTTCTGGCGCCATTATTGGTACCACGGCTGTGTTGATTGCAGTATTTATTCCGATGGCTTTCTTCTCAGGTTCCGTCGGTCGCATTTACCAGCAGTTCTCGCTGACCATTGTACTCAGCGTTTCTATTTCTGCATTCCTCTCCTTGTCATTAAGCCCAGCCATCGCGCAAGGTCTATTGAAGAAGGAAAAAGAAAGAAAAAAAGAATGGGCGCCGTTCCGTTGGTTCAATAAAGGCTTCAACACGTTCACTGATACTTACATGACCAACGTCAAAAAGCTATTCAGCAAAACCGGCTTGTTGATCACCATGGGCGTCTTTGCTGTGATTACCGCGTTTGTTGGCTGGCGCTTTGCCAGTATGCCAACAGGCTTTGTACCGTCCGAAGATCAAGGATTCATCGTCGCATCGTCGTTAATGCCATCAGGTTCAACGCGTGCTCGTACTTTAGAGTTAACCAAAAAAACCGATGCATGGTTCCTAGAGCAACCCGAAGTCGAGCGAATCATTACGGTCGCGGGATTCAGCTTCTTTGGAACTGGACAAAATACGTCGATTACTTTTGTTAACTTGAAGCCTTGGGGCGAACGTGAAGAAATGCGTCACGCCGATCAACTCGCAGGTGCAGCCACTGCTGAGTTCACAAAGTTCCAAGAAGGCAACACCTTTGTCTTCAACATGCCCTCCATCCCAGGCTTAGGTAACAGCAGCGGTTTTGACTTCCAGTTACAGGACAAATCAGGCGTCGGCACGCAACAATTAATGGGGGCGGCCTTTCAGCTAATTGGTATGGCCGGTGAGTCAGGCAAGTTTGCAGAAATTCGTCCGGATACTCTTCCGCCAGCACCGCTTCTAACCTTTGAAGTTGATCGTGTCAAAGCACGCTCACTGGGCATTGATATTGGTGAGTTAAACAACACGCTACAAATTGCCTTAGGTTCAGCCTACATCAATGACTATGTCGAAGGTCAAAAAGTCCGCCAAGTATGGATTCAATCCGATGCAGAAACACGCTCCACTCCCGATGAAATCCTCAGCATGCAGATCCGAAACAACAAGGGCGATCTCGTTAACCTTTCTGAAGTTGCTACCGCCAAGTGGACTGAAGCACCAGCCAAGCTCACTCGATACAACGGATCACCGTCGATGCCGATCACCGGTAACGGTGGCCCAGGGGTTAGCTCGGGTGAAGCTATGATGTTAATGGAGCAATTTGCAGAGCAACTACCCAAAGGTATTGGTTACGAGTGGTCCGGGCAATCGCTCGAAGAAAAAGTAGCCGGTAACCAAACCGCGTTACTCTTTAGCTTATCCTTTTTGGTCATTTTCCTGGTGTTAGCAGCACTCTATGAAAGCTGGTCAGTACCACTGTCTGTTGTTTTAGTCGTGCCACTCGGTATTTTAGGCTCCATTCTTTTTGCAGAATTAAGCTCGATGGCCAATGACATCTACTTCAAGGTCGGGCTAATTACCATTATTGGCCTGTCGGCGAAAAACGCGATTCTTATCGTCGAGTTTGCGCGCGAGGCACAGGGCGAAGGGAAAAGCGCGCTGGAAGCAGTGACCGAAGCCTGTCGCTTACGCTTACGTCCTATCCTGATGACCTCATTAGCGTTCATCATGGGCGTGTTGCCTTTGGTACTTGCCACAGGCGCAGGCTCTGCCAGTCGCCAAGCGATTGGGACCAGCGTTATGGGCGGTATGATTTCCGCGGCTGTGCTGGCCATTTTCTTCGTGCCCGTATTCTACTTGCTGGTGCGTAAGATCTTCCCGAGAAAGCTAAAACATTACGAACTTGCCGCTAAAGGTATGGAGATTAAAGATGACTAAATCGTTAACCAGCAAAAGCCT
The DNA here is from genome assembly GCF_039541235.1 of Kangiella marina. Lineage (NCBI taxonomy): Bacteria > Pseudomonadati > Pseudomonadota > Gammaproteobacteria > Kangiellales > Kangiellaceae > Kangiella > Kangiella marina. The sequence goes on from NZ_BAABFV010000001.1 coordinate 1,035,902, forward strand.
AACCTCCGTCACGGCCTTGGCAGCTAGTTTGATTTTATCTGGCTGTCTATCCATGGCGCCGAGTAACGAGCGCCCGCAAACTTCTATTGAGCAAAGCCTTGGGAAAAATCTGGTAGCTCAGGATGCCGCTTTTACGCTTGAAGCTTGGCAGGACTTTTTTCCTGATTCCAACGCACGAGTCATGATTGAAGAAGCACTGCAGTCGAATACAGACTTGCGCATTGCTATCGCGCGCATGGCGGAGATCGAAGGGCGTTATCAAATTCAACGTGAGGATTTATTTCCCACAATTAATGGTGAAGTCAGTCAATCGCGCACTAAAAACTCGGCTAACGTTTTCACGATTCCCGGCGTTGATAGCATTCAGGATGTGTACAGCGCAAACGTCGGTTTAATGTCGTACGAATTGGACTTATTTGGCCGTGTACGTTCACTGAATAATGCTGCACTGGCGCAATACTTATCCAGCGCCGAAGCAGCACGCTCCGTCAAACTAACCGTGATTGCGCAAACCGCAAATGCTTATTACAGTTGGATTTCGGCCCACCGCAGTTTAAATCTGGCAGAAAAGACGTTGCAAAGTCGCCAGGATAGCCTCGACTTAATTCAAAAGCGGTTAGATACAGGCATAGCCAGTGAACTCGATTTAGCACAAGCTCAAGCCGCACTAGCCACCGTTAGTGCGCAGAAGGCTCGCTTTGAACGCGCTCATGCCTCTGCCAAGAGTGCATTAGAATTGCTGATCGGCAAACCGCTGTCTACCGTGGACTTTGATAGCCAACAACTACAGTTGGTTGAGATGGCTATAGAGCTTCCTGACAACATTAACTCGGATGTGCTATTAAGTCGCCCTGACGTACTGTCTGCGGAACAAAGTTTATATGCCGCAAACGCTAATATCGGCGCCGCTCGAGCCGCCTTCTTTCCGTCCATCAGTTTAACCGGGCAATACGGTTACTCCAGTACCGAGTTTGATAATTTATTTGATAGCGACTCGAAGACTTGGAGCTTTATGCCGTCAATTCGCATCCCTATTTTCAACAATGGATTGCAAGCGAATGTAGACATCGCTGAAGCACAGCAACAGCGCTTAATAGCAGAATATGAAAAAGCCGTGCAGCAAGCATTCTCCGAGGTTTATCAATTAATGACAAACCGCTCAACCTATCATGGAGAACTGCAAGCCAACCGCTCTCTGGTTAAAGCACAAAGTAAACGCCTGAGGTTAGCAGAAGCAAAATACAAAGCCGGCCTAGCGAGTTATCTTGAAGTGTTAAACGCGCAACAAGATAAGTTCTCGGCAGAACAAGCGCTGCTCGAAACCGAACGTGCACAACTGGCGAATGTTATTTCGTTATACAAAGCTTTAGGCGGCGGCGACAAAGCAGTAACTTATGAGCCTCAGAAGAACGCTGAAGCAAGTGATTCAGAAATGACACGTTCTGGAGATGCTGAATAAACAACCGCAAGTTTATTCCTCTCCGTTCCCCTAGGCCCTGCTTAGCAGGGCCTTTTTTAATCCTCAGAGAAAATTAACGCTTTACTCACAGGCAAAGTTTTCTGGTGCTTGTTTTAGCAAAAACGAAGCAGTAAACAAGCCTGTGCAGCAACTTGTTATGAATTTAATTTTTCGTTAGATTGCTTATTCTTTCTTGGGCATTTTTACACCAGTGACAATTTTCGTCAGGCGCCAGCTTCAACGATTTCTTGAAACTGGAAATCGCCAATTCTATTTGCCCTACTTCCACATAGCCTTCACCCAAACTATCCCATAGATTTCCATCATCCGGAAATAACTTTACATTCAACTTAAGTAGTTCTAACGCCCAATCTGTGTGCTTATTGACATAAAAATAGATCCTCGACAAGCGATTAATTACAGCAGAGCTGATAGTTTTGTTGCCCGTTGTTAGCTGATAATGGTTCAGCAGCTGAACACCCGAGACTGTTTTCGTTTTCGTAACGTACTCATCAATTACTCTGTATGGATTCAGTTCCACAGGTTTAGGTTTGTACCCATCTTCTGCCAGCATTTTATCAATTTCGTAAGCCAGCCATAATGTCCCTTTTGACTCCGTATTTGATAAAAACACAATAAATATTTCTTCTTCAGGACGCCAAATTATAGAAGATCTAAATGTTCCATTATTACCATTATGAGCAATTACTCGATCTGAATAAGTGGAAGTTCCTACTTTCCAGCCATATCCATAGTAAGTTGAACTCTGGAAGGCATCAACCTGGGCTGGAGTTTCAACATGCCTTGCCGTCAACAGTCGAACTGACTTTTCACTCAAGATATCGAAATTATCAAGCGCAACTAGCCACTTGTGTAAATCGGATAGAGTGGACTGTAAGCCTCCGTTCCCTACGAGAATACGCGATACACCGTTTTCTTTATATCTTTCAATCGATGTCCCTCGATCATAGAAGTCTTCATAATATCCGTGAGCAAGCGTTAAGGTATTCCAATCAGGCAACAGGTATCCAGTATGCTTCATCTCTAATGGCTTAAAAAACACCTGGTTTAAAAATGTTTCATAATCCGTTTGAGCTACCTGCTCAATGATTGCGGAAAGAATGCTATACCCCACATTTGAATATTTATAACGTTCTCCAGGTTTGAACTCTAACTCACTCGAGAAAACTGTCTCGAAGTAGGAATCTCTTGACACATAGTCAAAATCTCTTCCAGGATATTCTTTAAAACCAGCTGTATGAGTTAACAACTGATGTATTGTTATATGCTTTTTATCATTCGGCAGTTTTAAAAAGTAGGCATCTAACGTATCGGTTAACTTAAGCTTTTCTTCTTCAACCAGTTTGAGTATTGCAGCCGCTGTAAACTGTTTTGTTAGTGAACTAATGTCGAAAACTGTTAATGGCGAATTAGCTACCTTCGCTTCTCTTTCAGCTAATCCATAGCCTTTATTGATCAAGGTGGTGTTACCTTGTGTAACTAAAATCGAAGCCGAAACCCCTCTGTGTATATTTTCAGATAAATATTTATCAATTCTTTCTGCGTTGATAGAAGGTGATGCCTTAATTTGCAGACCACAACAAGCAAAAAATAAAAACACCGCACAGCGAAATCGATAACTTATGTTTGCGTAACTCAATTCATATACACCCTTTTAAATTCATAACGCCTCACTAATGGACGCATAATTGCTTGACTAAAATTAGCGAGGAAAGGAGCACAAGCCAAGCGTTTTGCGTCCTTTTGAGTAACATGTTAGCTATACTTTGCACAGTTACTAGACCGATCATACTTGATTGATTTAACAAATTGAGGGTAACCGTCATTAGTTTTATATGAAACTACCACTTGCTTGCCCATCACGTTAACTTGAAAAGCAGGAGAGTAGTAAACTCTAATTGGAGAAACTAATAAAAGACGCGACCCAACCACTAGTTAAAGGTAACTTTGTTAGATGCCGTAAATGAGAAAAGCAAAACCAAGTGTACTAAAAATACACACCAATCGAACAGTCCAAATAGGCAGCTTCTCTCCCAAATATTTAACAATACCTTCTAATTTTCTATCATTCAGTATTCCTATGGCTAGTACAGCAGCTATAGATAAATAACCAACAAAGCTAAAGACTATCGGATATTTCGCAGTGTTGGCTGACAAAATAAGTGAAACTCCCAACATAACTCTAACAGCTACATCGCTATATCTTGCTACCTTTGAAGTTACGAGATATGGCATACTCTCTACTAGTTTTTTCGGAAAAAGCACACAAAACATACTTAACAAAACCATCCCGAAAGCAATCAGAACTATGATAATTTGCCATATAGTGTAGTTCAACTCAATTAACCTCTAACGCCTTGCTAAGTGGCGCCGTTTTCGGCGTCCTTGCTTGAGCGCGTTGTTAAATTTTCGCGGTAAAGGATAAATACTGCCGCATATAAGGCAATAGAATACGCCACGCCTACACTAACTATATCTATAGCACGCTTCCACGCTAACCAACCTGTATTTCCAAAGAACCCTGGTTTATTTAGAGGCCAAGTAAGTTGATTAAAGTGAATGTATGCCCAATACGTAACTAAAACCAAAGCAAAGTGCTTCGCGTAGTTTTTATTTTTGTAGGCAAGTATACCGGTAAATAGCAGCCCCCAGTAAACTCCGTGATCAAACACCATCCTTAAATATAAAGGAAAACTGTCATCTGCTAAAAAGCCAGTAATGTAGTGAAGAAGAATATTTACCCCCTCAAAGAAACCAAACGAAGCAATAACGACTGAAGCAATAGCTTTCATATATCCTCTGAAATTTAACGCCCAGCGCAGGCGCAGCCAACGCGGAGCGCCTTTTGTGTTAATGTTTGAGCGACAGCGAGTAACACAAAAGACGCGTAGTGTTGGCTGTCGCTCTCCCGCTGCTTGTTATGTGCAGCCTTGATTCTCGGTATAGACTACCTTTTTTCCTGGGAACGATTCGTAAAACCTACGATGCGATTCATAGGAGAATGAATCAGATCTTGTTTTATACTCTCTAATCCAATTTATAAGCATATTCAAATTGGAGTCCTGCGCCTCTTTAGACTCGTACTTGTGCGGCTCCCATGGACGATTCTTGGCGTTGGCGATACATTGCTCGATAGTTAGATCCATAAACACAACCTCCGAGGCTTCATTCTTCAGAAGCTCTAGCAAATCGGTATAGCAACCTTCAATTATCCAATTTTCATGTTCACAAAGGAAAACGTCAATTTTCTCTTTAGATTTCTGAATGGGCATTCTTTGAGGCGGTGTTTTCGGAAGCCATGCCAAAGTATCTAAATCCAAATGCGCCAAGCCGAGCTTCGATGAAGTACGCTTAGCGAATGTGGATTTACCAGAACCCGAATTCCCAAAAACTAGAATTTTTCTCAAAATTTCTCCGAAGCATTAATGGCACATAACGCCGCGCTCACCGGCAAAATGGAGCGCAGCGTAATTTTGTCCGAGTGCAGCGCCTTGTTAGCTTTTTTTCATTAGAGCCGATACTTGCAATGCAGGCGAGAGGATAATTTCCATGCCTTCTACATCTAGTTCTGTATCAAATAACTCTTCGTCTGAAGACGTTTTTACCAAAATGGATCGTTTAGATTTTTTGGTTTTCATCGCTTTTTCTAAAAGAAAGGCAGCCTCTTCTATGGTCTCGTTTTTCTTTTGAACACGAATCAATACGGGAGCATTCATATATTGTTCTACAAGAATTGCATCTATTCCCTTATTCCTTTGAACAGGGTTAAACTCTATTCCCGCCAACAGATTCAACGCTGTTGTATCCACATTTACATATGACTCTCTGCCGTTTTTTAAAAGGTTTGACTCTGTTTTTATAGGGTTACCTAAACGTTCTTTAGTTAGCTCGACAGCATCTAATGACTCATCGATACCAATATAGTTTCGGTTTAAAAGCTTTGACGCAACACAGGTGGTTCCGCTGCCACAAAAAGGATCTAGAACCAAATCTCCTTCTTCAGTTACTAGTTTGATGATTTGTTCAAGAAGTAAAAGTGGCTTTTGAGTTGGATACCCTACTCTTTCTTTTGCCTTTGGGTTTAAATAAGGAATTTCCCAGACGTCACTTAATGGCACCCCTTTTTTCCTATCTCCATTTTTTACATTTCCAGAACTGTCTTTGTCGTATATAGACTTATTGTGCTCATCTCTAGTTCTTCTTTGTAGAATTTGATCGATGTTGGTTGTTTCCGAGTAAGCCGTAAAAATTTTTTTAAACTTAAATTTTTTCGACTTTGAATAGAAATAGATATTTTGATGACTGGGAAGAAGTCCTTTTTTTGAGTTAGACCATCTTTTATAAAACCAGATGATTTCTGATTGAAAATTATCTGAGCCAAATACCTGATCTAATATTGCGCGAACAATATGTTCACCACTCTTATCGCAGTGTACAAATATTGATCCTGACTCTTTCAGCAAAGAGTGCATAATTTCTATGCGTTTTTTCAAAAACTCAGCATAACCTCTATCACTGCCCCAGCTATCATCAAAGCTGAATTCTTTTGTGCGCTCTCTATTTTTTAGAGTATGTTTTCTTTCTGTAAAAAATGGCGGATCAAGATAAATGAGGTCTATAGAGTTTTTCTCTATAGACCTCATTTGATCTAGGCAATCACCGTTCAGAATTGTATTAATCATTCGTTACTTCTTTATCTCGTTTATCAGCTATTTCCGTTAAGATCGCCTTGAGATCATATCCGCTAACTTTCTCCAGATAATCCCAAGCCTCATCGCCGGCATAGTATTCACCATCTACGCCTGCGTAGATGGTTTTCAATGTTTCTTGTATTTTAATAGCCTGCTCCCTCTGAGGGTAGTAGAACATAACACGAACAGGCTTATAACCATGTGATTTTATGACCTTTACGCGTGTATGTTCTTTGGTAATATGATCACCGTCAGTTGTAGCATCTCTCCACTTTAGCTCTACGGCGTCTGAACCATTAAGAAAATCAATTTCAAATGTTTTTGGCTTTGAACCAAGGGTATTCTCGACTAGGGTTTTACCGCCCTGACTGTTTGAGAAGAACATACATAAAGTTGCGGCTTCTTCCAAGAATGATCCTGCATACTTATATAAAAATCGGCCTGTATTCTGATATTCGTCGATTAAAACACCTTCTCCATGTGGGATGCCTAATACTCGATATATAAGATAGTGAGAATTATCATCCTCTTTCATTTCCTCTTTGCGTGCGACAATTTTACTCTTTAAATTGCTCGCATATTCATCAGAAAGCTTGCCAATTTTTTCTTTTAGTAACTTCAGGCAAGTTCCACTGACGATTGCACTATCAATTATCTCTCTTTCAAGAGCATACACTGCGGCGATAAGCTCCGTCTTTTTCTTCTTTTTGATATCAATACCTAATGACTTGCAATATTCATCAAGTTCCTTTTTGTTCATTTTTTCAACTTTCATGAAACTTCCTGAGCTGGTTATAAATGCGATGTGGATTTTGAAGCTAACGTTTGGTTAAACTGCGCCGCCAGGCGTCAGTTTGAACCTTTTGTTATGTTGCTGACAGCTTTAGCGCAGACTGTCTTTTAAATGCTCTTAAACTTGCAATGAAGCAGCAGCAACCTATAACCCAAATTCTAGCCATAACCGGCCCCAAAAGCACCCAACAATTTGAAAGTTGGTTACGCTGGATGATTCTATAAGAATCTTACCAACGAAGTTGACGCTGATATAGCTGAAGAACGACCTGCTTTTCCCTATTTACGCACCAATGAAATTGAACAATTGGGGACAAAATGTACGCTGATTTTAAGAAATTGCATTTGGGTTTAGATGTCTTTTAAAAGGTTTTTGGAGCTTGTTGTTTTTCTACAACATTTTAGTGACATAACGCCCAGCGCAGGCGCAGCCAGCGCGGAGCACCTTTTGTGTTAATGTTTGAGCGCCAGCGAGTAACACAAAAGGTGCGTAGCGTTGGTTGTCGCTCTGCCGCTGATTGTTATGCGCTTTACGTGTCATACTCACCACTATCCCATGGCTCAAAAAATGCCATGTAATTGCCGGGAAGTAGTTCTACAGCCCAAATATCATCTTCAGGTTCTCTCGTAATTAGGCCGATATCAGTATTATTAAACTTAACTGAAAAAGGCTTAACCTCAATTCTCTGAAAATTAACTTTTCCTAAGCTATTTAGCTTGGATGAGTATTTTTCTCTCGCTTCATCTTCTGAAAATGTTCCTCGAGCGCCTAAAGCCTCAATATCAGAATCTACGAGATTACCTTTAGGATCAAATTTAAATAGCGCAATGTATTCGCATTCGCCTGGCTCAAATGGATTTGTTAAAAAGAACTGTAATCCATTTTCTGTAATACCAATATGTTGAGCATGATAGTCATCATGATCTATTGCAATTATTTCTGGCTTTCCTTCAGTCACTCTCGAATTCTCCTTGCGCATAACATAAGAATACCCGAATTCGCTTATAACTCACTAATTTTCAAGAAATAATTTTCTGGATTCCAAAAAAGTGGTCAATACCCTAGTAAAGGCGGCCATGTAATGCAGTATCGCTCGGAATTCCAATAAAATGTGTACTAAATGGCGATTATCCTACAGCCTTATTCCTGTATTCTTAACTTATTGTTTAATATTTATATAGAGACTACTTTAAGCTCCAAGCAGAGTCAAAGCCTCGTAGATGTGGCATCCCTTTTTTGTCATCCCCTGGCACCACTGGCAATTCCTTCAGTCGCTTACCGCGGGAGCCAGTGTCTTTCGAAGAAAAATAAAGTTCACGGCAAGCCCACACAAGCTCTTGAGTCTAGCTCAGGATGACATGGCTTGGGTCCAATCATAGTACACAACAAGTCTATACGAGATCCCCGCCTGCGCGGGGATGACCAGTACGGTTCATTAACAATGAATCATACTGGTCACTTATCACCCAGCATAATGCCGATCCATTGGGTTTCTTTATTACTGTCGAGGATGATTTTGACGATGATGGTCAGTGGTACTGACAGTAACATTCCTACTGGCCCTAAGACCCAGCCCCAGAATAGTAAGGATAGGAATACGACGAGCGTCGATAAGCCGAGTCCTTTACCCATAAATTTAGGTTCGACGATATTACCAACGACAAAGTTAACGGTTAAGTAACCCGCAGCGACCAGCAGCGGTGTGGTGATCGAGTCTTGGGTTAACCAGGCCATAATCACCGCTGGTACGGCGGCGATAATCGATCCGATATTAGGCACGAAATTAAACATAAAGGCGACCAGGCCCCACAGGAACGGGTACTCGACGTCTAAAATCACCAACCACACACTGATTAACGCGCCGGTTAGTAAGCTGACGATCGACTTAATGGTGGCGTATCGCTTTATTTTGTCGATCACTTCGCTTAAGCCTAAATGCGCTTTGCTTTCGGCGCTTGGGAAGGCACGTTGCATTTTTTCGCCGAAGACACTGGCTTCCATCAGTAAGAAAATCGAAGTCAAAACGATTAAGAACAAATTACTCAGCATGCCCCCCAAGCCGTTTAGCACAGAAGCTGAAAGACTCATTACCGTGCTCGGTGAAAAACGTTCCGCTAATGATGCTTCTGGGATATTAAAACCAAGTCCTTCTAGCCATGTCATGGCCCCAGCAAGCTTGGCTCTGAGCATAATTTCATACTCAGGCAGCTTCGCCGAAAATTGCTCTACTGAGTTCCCGACTAACCGTCCGATCAAGAAGAATAGCAGCGACATGATAACTACCACAAGAATCATCGCTAACCAGTCCGGAATCGTTTTGTCGATTTTTGGAATTTTTAAGTTTGCAAGGAAGAAGTAAAGTGGGCCCAAGATAATCGATACAAATAAGGACAAGATAACTGGCACCACAAAGCTACTGGCGGCCTTCAGGCCCGCAATAACAATAAAAGTAGCAGCGATCGCCAGTAAAACGTTGGTGACACGACTCATATCTGATGACATAGGGTTCCCTGTAATAATTGGTCTTTGGTAGCAAGTATCATTTCTTGTCAAAATAGTTTATAACAAGACAGTAAAATCACAAGTCTACAAGCTAAAACTGCAAATTTATGTCCTTTATTGATATCGGAGTTAATCTTACTAACAATCGCTTTAATGATGACTATGAACAGGTCATCGAGACAGCACGTCAGCATAATGTTATCACGCAAATTCTTACCGGGACATCGCTCCAAGAAAGCCAACAAGCATTAGCGCTAGCGCGTGAATACCCCGATCTCTATTCAACCGCAGGCTGTCACCCGCATGACGCTAAAGATTTTCAAGACCAAGACCTAAGAGCGTTAAAAGCGTTACTGCAGCACGATACTGTGGTAGCGGTTGGTGAATGTGGGCTCGATTTTAATCGTAATTTTTCACCCCAAGACACCCAACTCAAAGTTTTCGAGCAACAAATCCAACTCGCTTGTGAGGTTCAGAAACCACTGTTTCTCCACGAACGGGATGCTGGCGACGCCATGATTGCTTTATTGAAGCAATATCAATCTAAACTTCCCAAGGCAGTAATACACTGTTTTACAGGAAGTCAGAAAAGCCTCGAAACCTATATTGATATGGGCCTGTATATTGGCATTACAGGCTGGATCTGCGACGAACGTAGAGGTCAAGCGCTTGCAGAGATGGTGCACTTAATTCCAGACGACAAGCTGATGATTGAAACGGACGCTCCGTTTTTAACACCAAGAGATTTGACTAAAGAGCAAAAATCTCAGCTCAAGAGTAATCGTAATGAACCATTTTTATTGCCCCACATTGCACAAAAAATTGCCAGCTGTCGCGAGCAATCTTTATTAGAGTTATCGAAAAATTGCTTTAATAATACCGTGGCCTTCTTTAACCTGCCGATAAAACAACAATAGCCAAGGAACCGATTAATGGCACAAAATCAATTTTCATTATTTAAACAAAAGTTCTTTTCATCATTTTTTATCACCCAAGCCTTGGGCGCTTTAAATGATAATATTTTTAAAAGTGCTTTATTAATCTTTATCGCTTTTCGGGCTGGTGATGAATTAGGGTTAAACTCTGATCTCCTTAATAACATTGCTGCTGGGCTTTTTATCATCCCTTTCTTCTTATTTTCAGCAACAGCGGGACAGATTGCTGAGAAATATGAAAAGTCAGCCCTGATCAGAAAAATTAAAGTCCTGGAAATTGTTATTATGATTTTAGCCGTCCTAGGCTTCTATCTGAATAACATTTGGTTCTTACTCGGCATACTGTTCCTTATGGGCTTTCAGTCGAGTCTGTTTGGTCCAATAAAGTATAGCATTTTGCCTCAACACCTATCTGACAAAGAGTTACTGGGCGGCAATGGCTTAGTTGAAATGGGCACTTTCTTATCGATCATTATCGGTACCGTTATCGGTGGCGTTTTAATTGGCTTTGATGATCTGGGCGTTCAAATTTTATCAGTTCTACTACTGGTTGTTTCCGCGTCTGGCTACTTAGCCAGTAGGCGGATTCCGGAAACACCGTCGGCACAGCCTTATCTAAAAATAAACTGGAACCCTGTCACCGAAACTTGGCGTACCTTTCAATATGCACGAGCGAACCGAGTAGTCTTCTTATCCATTTTAGGAATTTCATGGTTTTGGTTTTATGGGGCTGTTTTCCTAACCCAAATCCCTAACTTCACTAAAGTCAGTTTAAATGGGAACGAGAATGTGGCAACCATGATCTTGGCCACTTTTTCCGTAGGAATTGGTGTTGGCTCGGCGCTTTGTGAGTTTTTATCTGGCCGAAAAGTTGAACTCGGTCTCGTACCCTTTGGGGCAATCGGTATGACATGGTTTGCGCTGGATATTTATTTTGCCAACCCTACCAGCAGTTATCTCGGTGAGCTTGGCCCTTCTGCCTTTCTAAGCCAAGAAGGTGCGGTTAGAACGCTTCTTAACTGTGCATTTGTCGGTATCTTCGGTGGGTTCTATATTGTTCCTCTTTATGCCCTAGTTCAAGAGCGCTGTGACAAATCACACTTATCTCGCGTTATTGCAGGTAATAATATTCTTAACGCCTTTTTCATGGTGATAGCAGCTGCCTTAGCTGCTATCTGTCTTGGTAATGGCATGACCATTCCACAATTCTTCATGCTCACTGCGATCCTTAACGCAGTTGTCGCGATTTATATATTCAGTCTGATCCCTGAGTTCTTAATGCGGTTTCTGATTTGGATTTTGATCAATACGGTTTACAGAGTTAAGAAAACTGGATTAGAGAATATACCGGAAGAAGGTGCTTGTGTTGTGGTGTGTAACCACGTCAGCTATGTTGATGCGTTGATTATTGGTGGCACCGTGAGACGTCCAATTCGTTTTGTGATGTACCACAAGATCTTTAAAATTCCACTACTTAGTTTCATTTTTAGGACAGCGAAAGCGATCCCTATTGCTGGACATAAGGAAGACCCAGAATTACTCAATGAAGCCATGTACACGATTGCAGAGGCGCTTGATCAAGGTGAAGTGGTTTGTATTTTCCCTGAAGGAAAACTCACCTCAGATGGCGATATGAATGACTTTAAGTCCGGTATCGAACGCATTCTTGAAAAGTCTCCTGTTCCGGTCGTGCCGATGGCGCTGCAAGGTTTGTGGCATAGCTTATTCAGTCGCAAGAAGGTCAATAAGTTCCTTGATAGAGTGAAGCGGTTACGCACAAAAGTGTCGTTAGTTGTGGCTAAACCGATATCTCCAGATGAAGCGACCAAAGAACACTTGTATACTATGGTTAAAGAGCTAAGGAACGACAAACCTTAACCTAACCATATTTAAGCATAGAACTTTTTAGGCAGAACAACCATGAAATTTGTTAAGTACTTTTTTATTGTTATTGGCGTCATTTTGTTAACGCTCGTTGCGATTGGCATCTTTAAAACTGATTATCAAAGTAAAGCCAGCATTGAAATTAACGCGCCGAAACATCAGGTGTTCGCGGTGTACAACAATCCGCTGCTGTATAAACGGTGGATGACTAACTTTCAGGCTCTGGAGCAATTAGAGGGCCAGATGAATGAGATTGGTAATAAGCATCGTTTGAAGTTTACGACGGGTTCTGGCGAAATTACCACGTTAGATCAAACCTTAGTCGAGTTTAAACCTAGCGAGCTGATTCGTTACAACTATGACAACCAGTGGTTAGAAGGTACTAGCAACGCCACTTTTGTAGACACTGGAAATGGCACAACCACAATTGACTTGCGCTTAGATTATACCGGGCGAGGAATCGTCCAAAATGCCTTACTGTTCCTACTTAGCTCAACCATTGATCAAGGTCATCAATATAACCTTGAACAACTTAAAACCTTGATTGAAGAATCTAAGCCAGACGAACTCGAATATACTACAGAGTAGGCCTAAACCTGCAAACGAAAAGTAACCGGTCCATCATTGATCAGATGGACCTTCATATCGGCTCCAAACTTCCCCATCTCGACGTTTGAATAAGCCTCCTTAGCACGAAGAACCAAGTAATCAAATAACGCTTCACCTTGTGCAGGCGGGGCAGCGCTTGAGAAACTCGGTCGCATCCCACTATTGGTATCCGCGGCTAAGGTAAACTGTGGTACCAGTAACAAGCCGCCAGCAATAGACTCTAGCGACAAGTTCATTTTATCGTCTTCATCAGAAAAGATGCGGTAGCCGAGCAGTTTCTTAAGTAACTTGTCGGCTTTGGCTTGATCATCTTCTTTTTCGACGCCGATCAGCGCCATGATCCCCTGATTAATCGCGCCAATGGTTTCACCATCGACGACGACTTTTGACTCGGTCACCCGTTGAATTAATGCAATCATAATGAATTAAACGATTTAGTTATCGTCATCTGTCTCGTCAGTTTCATTTGAGCTATCATTAATAACTTCATCATCACCGACTTCTTTAATAATGACTTCACCGTCTTTAGGTCGCTCACCGATGCCCTTCTCTTCAACAACCTTGGCATAAGCTTCTTGCATACACTGTCTCATCGCTTCTTGCTGACCGTCATTGTCTCCGAGACATACCCGATACTCATACTCAAGCTCTTCTTTTACTGTTGTATCTTTGAAGACCGATTGATCCGGTTGACCCCCTAACAGTTTACTGATGGTTTTTAACGTATCATTACCACCGTTTGAGCTACAGCCGCTTAGAATTGTAAGACCTGCTATCGCTGAAAAATACACAACTGCCTTAAGCATGTGCAAACCTACCCTTATCATTTGTTTTGCTCACAACTATAGCATAGCGGGAAAAAGTTTCAGCATAAAAAAACCGCTGACAATGCAGCGGTTTTTGATAAGACTAGCGATTAACTTTTCGGTGGTCGAGAAGCACGTTTACGCTCACTCTCCGTCAGATGTTTCTTGCGGAGACGAATGCTTTCAGGCGTTACTTCAACCAGCTCATCATCGTTAATAAATTCCAGTGCTTGCTCAAGCGTTAGCTTGATAGGTGGCGTTAACACCTGCGACTCATCAGTACCCGACGCACGAACGTTAGTTAACTGCTTACCTTTAAGGCAGTTCACTGTTAAGTCATTAGAACGGCTATGAATCCCAACGATCTGACCTTCGTAAACCGCATCACCATGCTTAGTGAACAAGCGACCACGCTCTTGCAGGTTAAACAAAGCATTTGTTAAAGCTTTACCTTGCGAGTTTGCAATCAATACACCATTACTGCGCTGACCGATTTCGCCGCCTTTGAATGGACCATAATGGTCAAAGGTGTGGTAAATCAATCCGCTACCAGACGTCAGCGTCAAGAATTCGGTTTGGAAGCCGATCAGACCACGACTTGGCATCATAAAGTCTAAACGAATACGACCTTTACCGTCTGGCGACATGTTAGTCATTTCAGCCTTACGCTCACCCATACGCTCCATCACGCTACCTTGGTGCTCTTCCTGAACATCAATGGTGACAGTCTCGTACGGTTCTTCAAGTTGTCCGTCAACATCGTGAATAATAACTTCAGGACGTGATACGGCTAACTCATACCCCTCACGGCGCATATTCTCAATCAAGATACCCAAGTGAAGCTCACCACGCCCAGAGACACGGAACTTGTCCGGATCATCCGTTTCTTCAACGCGCAACGCAACGTTATGCACCAATTCTTGCTGTAAGCGCTCAAGGATATTACGCGACGTTACAAACTTACCTTCTTTGCCCGCGAATGGAGACGTATTAACTTGGAAGGTCATGGTCACTGTTGGCTCATCGACCGACAACGGTGGTAGTGCTTCAACCATATTTGGATCGCAGATAGTGTCTGAAATCTTCAGATCACCAAGCCCAGAAATAGCGATAATATCACCCGCATCAGCGTCTTTAACTTCATGGCGATCTAACCCCATGTAGCCTAAAACTTGGCCTACTTTACCGTTTCGCTTGGTACCGTCTGCTGAAATAACAGTCACTTGCTGGTTCACTTTGACCTTACCACGCTTGATACGTCCAACGCCGATAACACCAACGTATGAGTTGTAGTCCAGTTGCGAAATCTGCATCTGGAAGCCACCTTCAGAGTTTGCTGGCGGAGGCGATACGCTTTCGACGATTGTTTCGAACAGAGGCTGCATGTCTTTGCCTTGTTCGTCAGCGTCGTTGCTGGCCCAACCGTTTAGCGCAGAGGCGTACACCACGTCAAAATCCAGTTGCTCATCGGTTGCACCCAAATTATCAAACAAATCAAAAACCTGATCCATAACCCAGTCTGGGCGTGCACCCGGCTTATCAATTTTGTTGATCACTAGGATTGGCTTTAAGCCTTGAGCAAATGCTTTTTGCGTCACAAAGCGCGTTTGAGGCATTGGCCCTTCTTGAGCATCGACCAATAGCAGAACCGAGTCCACCATCGACATCACACGCTCAACTTCACCGCCGAAATCGGCGTGTCCAGGAGTATCGACGATATTAATCCGATAATCTTTCCACTCAATCGCCGTGTTTTTAGCGAGAATCGTAATACCACGCTCTTTTTCTAGGTCGTTAGAGTCCATCACACGGTCTTGCTCGCCTGCTCGCTCACCTAACGTGCCTGATTGCTCTAAAAGCTTATCAACCAAGGTCGTCTTACCGTGGTCAACGTGAGCAATAATGGCGATATTTCGTAACTTCTCTATCATAAATGTCTCTACAAATTGGTATGCGCAAAAAATTGGCGCCATTCTATACTAGATAGAACGGTTCGCACAGAAAATAATCAATATTTAGGTGTTATTTCAGGATAATACTACTGTGACTGGTGACTAATCCGGTTTCTGCCGGCTTCCTTACTCTTATAAAGCAATTTATCAGCCCGCGAAATCACACGCTCATAACCGGCTTCGTAGCGCTCTACTTGACTATAGGCGCCGATACTTATGGTGAACTGTATGTCTTTGTTTTCGTGGGGAACCGTTAATTTATTAATTTTTTGTCTAAGTTGTTCCAATAATTCCAAATGATGTTCGATGCTTCCACCGAGGATCAGCGCGATAAATTCCTCGCCACCAAACCGCCCCACATAGTCGCTATCTCGCTGGAACACTTCACGTATGGTCTTACCCACGGCCATTAAACAGAGGTCACCCGCACTATGACCGTAGGTGTCATTGATGTGCTTAAAGTTATCCAAATCCATTATTGCGAGCGTTGCTGGGGTTTTATTACGGCAAGCTAGAGGATACACATTGCCCATAACTTGCTCAAAGCCACGCCGGTTCAAAATTCCAGTTAATACATCATGGGTACTTAACCGTTCTAACTCCTCATTCAGTACAACCAACTCCTTGGTTTGTGTCTCCACTTGCTCTTTAAGCTCTTCTTGGAAATCAATCATGATGTGCTGAGCTTCCCTAAGCTGCTCTCTCACTGACTCAATCTCACGGCTGGAAAAGTAAGAAGCTGCTTTTGCCGGCACTGGCTGATGGGATGAAAAGTACTCCACCAAACGCTCCAAAGGGCGTGTGATATGTAACGAGAATTTTAGTGCAACCCTTGAAGCTAATAGTGAAATTAGTAGTATCCCAAGCAACAAAGCATAGAAATTATTTTTATATGCAACCAACAAATCATCATAGTCACTTAAAACGTATATAGACCAACCATTACTAGTTTCAATCTTTTTGTAATTGTAAGTGTCGTTCCCATTCAATACTAATGACATAATGGTATTCGCGTAATGTTGCTCATTATCTTTAATGGAGACGAGATCTAGTGGTTTCAGTTCCAACCTTGCAGACCCGTAAATTACCTTGCTGGTAGAGTCTATGACCAGTATAGAGCTACCCACTCCAGAGTTATCTATTCTTTCAAATTGAGGTAAATTCAGCGAGCCTTCAACGATGCCTTGAAAACGATTACCCTGGTAAAGAGGCACGCTTACAGCCACAATAGGATCATTACCAAAGCCCCGTCCTCTAAAGACATCTGAAACATAGGGTAGCCCAGTATCCCGCGCCACCTTAAAGTAATCTCTATCCGTAACTCGCCGCTGTTTCGCTGGAGCTTGCAGCAACTTTTCGAACGACTCTTTAGGTGCGCCACTGACCACAACCCCGTCGCTATCAGTCACAATCATGGTTATAAAACCCGGGTATCGCTCCAACCAGCTGTCCATTAAGAACTGTTTGTGACCATTTAACCCATCACTATTGAGTGATGCCGCCAGTGTTTCCATGGCTTTGACATGAGTCATTTGATAATTCTCAGTTCTTTCACGCAAATGCTCTGCACGAATATCCAGCTCCTCGATGAGCTCCCTTTCGAGTTTATTCGCTGAGTTATTACTTAGTATCAGCATAATAACCAACGATGGCATTGCTATACTGATTAAACAGAGTTCAAAAATTCTCTTCGACAGTTTGGGTGGCTTTGTTTTCGTGACTGGGCTATACCAGCGAAAAGGAATAAAAGCCCTAATGATGGTCGCAATTGAAGCATTAAGCAGTCCATTAAGTGCCTGCTTAATCAAAATAACCTGAGTAAAGTCCGTAGAATTAATGTCATAAACCGTCAGAAGAACGACCAAGGCAAAAGGGATGCCAATCAGCCCCCAAAATAACATGTCTGCCATGATTAGCAGCATACCCCTACGGCATAGAGCTGCGAGCACCATGAACTCGGCCAATGTAAAAGCTATTAGTGGCAGGCTCTGAGTTGAAAGATATAAGCCTACTGAAGAAAGTGTCAATGTGACAACTGATGACTTAGTGCCGCGAGTCAAAAGGCAGGTAAGGACAAATACTTGCCCTAAGTGGATGCTTAAATTACCGTAAACAGGAACTAAAGCGTAGTAATTAACTAGAAAAGCTAATATGCCGAAAGCAAGTCCAAACTGCCAACGACCTCTTTTGAATATGGTTCCCCGAATTCTATTCAGCCTTTACTCCCCTAGTAATCATTAGCTATGACTAATATCGCAAGTTATTCAAGTACTTACAACCTTTTTTATTTTTTAGTCTGAGTTTCTTTGCTTGAACGCTTCTCCTAATATATAATCGCTGTCCATTTTTTGAGCACCGCGCTCTTCATAAGTTATTGATTTTCTGTTATGACACAAGATATTTCTCCACAAAATACCAGTAATGCACCGAAACAGCGTAAAGCTGTCGCTTTGATTTCAGGCGGTTTAGACTCCCTATTGGCAGCTAAAGTGGTGCAAGAACAAGGGATCCATGTTGAAGGCATTAACTTTTACACGGGTTTTTGTGTTGAAGGCCATACCCACGCCATCCGTAAAAAGGATAAAGATAAACAAAAGCGCAACAACTCACTTTGGGTTGCTGAGCAGCTGGGTATTAAACTTCATATTATTGATATTTCTGAAGAGTACAAAGATATCGTGTTAAACCCTAAGCACGGCTATGGTGCTAACCTCAACCCCTGCTTAGACTGCAAGATTTTTATGGTCAACCAAGCCCAAGCCTGGGCCTGGGCAGAAGAGAATGGTTTTGATTTTATCATCACGGGTGAAGTAATTGGTCAGCGCCCCAAATCTCAACGCAAAGAAACCATGCCAATCATTGCTCGCGAATCTGGTGCTGATGATCGTTTATTAAGGCCGCTTTGTGCTAAAAACCTCATCCCAACACTGCCAGAGCGGGAAGGATGGGTAAACCGTGATGAGCTGTATGATTTTTCAGGTCGTAGCCGTAAACCCCAGTTCGAACTCGCAAAAAAGTTTGGTTTCGAAGATTTCGCACAACCCGCTGGCGGTTGCTGCTTCTTAACCGATGCCAATTATTCTAAAAAGCTTGCTGACTTGTGGGATGCTCGCGGCGAAAGACGTTATGAACTGGACGATATTATGTTACTAAAAGTCGGCCGACATATTCGTCCGAAGAAGAACTTTAAGTTAATTGTTAGCCGTGAAGAAGGGGAAAATAACTTCCTTCGTGGCTATAAAAAGCAATTTACCAGTATCCATACAGTCAGCCATGGCGGTCCTTTGACCCTGCTTGATGGTGAATTTGATAAAGATGATATTCGCTTGGCTGCGCAGATTGCTGCTCGTTACTCCGGCGGGAAAAATGCAGACCAAGTCACAGTACAGGTCGAAAACTACAAAGGGACATCCTTTGTGATGGACGTTCCTCCAATGACTGCTGAAGACGTTAAGCAGGAGTGGCACGTATGAGCACCAATACCCTAGATTGCCGCAACCTACTCTGCCCAATGCCGGTTATTCGCACACAAAACGCACTAAAAGAGCTTCAAGAAGGCGACACCCTGGAAGTCACCTGCACCGACCCCGGCACTTTAAGTGATATCCCCACTTGGTGCCGAATTAATCAGCACCAAGTGATATCTACTAACGAACAAAATAACGAAATTGTTTTTGTTATAAAAAAATAGTATCAGCAGGTTAAACTAACCTGCGTATTTAAACCAACAGTTAAAAGCAACAGTGATCCTTTCTTTGTTTCCAAAGTAAGGTTTAACCTCATGCAATAACCAAGAAGGAAACAGAATTAATTGTCCCGGCTTGAGCTTAAGCTGTAGGTTTCCTCGAGAGTATTCACTTTTTAGGTTTGAGCATGACTTATCAATATAGGATGTTGTGGCCATATTTGGTGAAATGAAACTTAGAACACCATTAGTTTCCTCTTCCTGCTCTCCCTCATCCCCTGGATCAACACAATATACCCCAGACCAAGCTGAGTTAGCATGGTTGTGGACTCCAAAGTAGCCACCATTCCTAGTTATATGGAACCAACTAGAATTAGCGATATGAAGTCTACTGAGCTCTTCAGTACTATAATCGTTTAGCTTCCCAACTACGTTATAGACACTAGCCCAGCAAAAGTCTCGTAGTTCACCTACATGCTTATTGTTCCATGAAAATAAGTCAAATCGACTTTCATACACTTGCTTGTTTTTTTGAACGTATTCATCCTTGTTTTTATAGGACTCACCTTTTCGTTCCTTTTCCAAAAAAAACTCTTTAAGCTTACTATTTAGATTACTGCAGTCTTCATTCATAACCTCAATAATAGGCACAGCAAATGAAGGCTGTATTTTTATTTTTCCAAGCATAAATCCCCCGTTCTTCGACTATCTTTTATATCTCTGCTTTTGTTTATTTTTTGACTTTTTTTGCACTCAGCCCCCAAGCTAACAGTTGGTTGCTTTCCTTTAGCTTCACAACTGAACCTTCACTTAAACCATTACTATGTAATTTATCAATTAAGTTTTGAATTTCACTCTCCGTTAGAGACGCATTAATAAGATTTTCAAGCCTCACACGAGAGTCTCTTAGCTCACTCCAAAAATTATTAATAGTGCCCTTAGCAAACTTCAAACCTTCGTTTTGGGCAGCTTTAAAACTTAACATGACAATGTCTAATAACTCGTAAATCACATCTGGGCAATGGCTAGCTTTAGCTCTTTTAGTCAACTCATCGACTTGACTGTTAAACTGCAATTTTGCTTTATTCGCATCTGCATCAGCCTGAATTTTTTTTAAGTTCTGCTTATTTTTAAGCTTAGCCATATAACCTAACATTATCTCAATAGTACTTTTTACGGTTTCACTCGTAAGTAGGTAATCGAGGTGTGCTTTTTCTTCTACAGCGTTCTTTACTATTAAAGACTCTTTGTGATGGATTACTGCGGCAAACACTCCGTTATTTTTTAATACTCTTTCAACCTGGTGTATCACCCCTTCAATTTCACAATATTCTACGCCAAACTGACTTACGACCAAACTAAACTCTGAGTCGCTAACTGGTAGCTCTTCAATTGCTGTATTACCCAACATTTTAATTTTTGATTTCGCTTCAGCCTCAACTTTATCTAACCAGATTGGTTGAATTGAAGCTAAGTCTACGCCTACATATTTATCAAAACCTTCAGACTGCTCTAGTGACATAACTAGGGATATCAATGCTCCATTTCCCGTACATAAATCTAACATTGAAGCTTTATCACTTAGTCTCTCAACAACAGATACCCAAAAGTTTTTTATTTCTCCACCATAGTTACCTGAAGGGTCATCATAAAAACAAGAATTTATTACGCCTTTTGACCAATATCGAGTCCAGACATTTTCATTTTTTTCCAAGTTCTTCATTCCTCTTTATTAAAAAAAAAGGGCGTTAGACGCCCTTTTTTGATTTTAAGATAAAGAATCTATCTTAGAATCTTTGAGTGTAACGTAAGTACACGATACGACCGTAACCATCATATAGGTTGAAGTCATAACCACGTCCAGCTGGCTCATAAATATCCAATACAGGATCTTTATCAGTCAAGTTGTTAGCACCCAATGAGATTTGACCATCCCAAGGAGTAGCGTAGTTGAACTGAACGTCATGCGTTACCCAGCTACTGTTACGTAGAGGCTGTGTTGTATCGTAGTCTACATCAGGCACACAGTTAGCAGTATCTGAGAAATCATCACAGAAAGTACCGTTAGTAGAAAGAGTATCGGCAATGTAGTTAACATTCCACGTTAAACCGAAGTCTCCTAACGACCAAGTGTTGCTCAAGTTAGCACGAACTTCTGGTACGCCTGGTTGATCAACGAAATCAGTACCGTCAATTTCATACTTCTGTACATAACCAACTTGGAAGTTAGTTTGTAAGTTACCAGCGCCACCCATATCAAGGCTATTTCTCACGTTCAAATCAAGACCTGAAGTCTCAATCTCACCACGGTTAATGAAACCACGTTGAACAAATAAAATCGGCTCAATTGTTTCATTAGGACCAATAGTTCCGTCACCATCAAGATCGTAAGGAATTGGGTCTGAGAATGCTGCACCTAAACCATTAGACGCATCGCCAGGTCTTGCTGTGTTAGGAATTTCCGATACACCTGCTGGGCAAGGGATAAAACCACGTAAGCAAGAAACGATTTCAGCTGTTCCGATGCCTGTGATTTGATCTTCCAGTTGGATGTTGTAGTAATCCGCTGACATAGACAAATCATCTGTAATTTGCCATGCACCACCTAAGCTGAATTGCTCAGAGCTTTCTGGGCCTAGGTTTGGATTAGCCAAAGCGTATGCTTCTGTTTGCGTTTGACAGCTTGCATTATTCGTCAAGAATCTACAAGTATCCGGGTCTGTCGTACCGTCTGCAGAGAATGCAGGCTGCGCAGTTAAGATATCCAAAGATGGAGCACGGAAACCTTCACCCCATGATGCACGTAATGTTACATCATCAATTGGTTGGTAACGGAACGATACTTTAGGAGCAAAGTTATCACCAAAGTCGCTATAGTCATCGTAACGACCCGCAAGGTTGATCTCGAAGTTATCAACTACAGGAAGTAAAGTCTCGAAGTACAATGCAGAAACATCGCGACCACCGCCAGCAGAGTTACCAGCAGAACCACCAATCACGCCACCCTCAGAAAGAGAGTCATACTTATCTTGGTATGTTTCTTTGCGGTATTCACCACCAACCAACATACGAGCTGCGCCGCCGCCCATTTCGAACAAGTCGAATTGAGTATTAACGTAAACTTCATCAAGGATAGTGTTAGATTCACGGTTAATAGTAGCTTTTAGAGAATTTAGAACGCTATCTGGGTTACCAGCTGGATCTAGAATGTCATAAGTACCATCTGCCGCTGCTGCTTCCATTAATGGAGTAACAATGTAGTTACGACCAAACTCATCATACTTATACTCATTACGACGAATACCAAAATCCATCTCTACTGTATCAGTTAAGTAACCTTCGAAGCCCCACTCAGCAGCATAAAGGTCTTGATCTGAATTAGTATCACGAGTACCAGTACCTAAACTACGGTGACGAAGCAACACGTCTTCACCTACATAGTTATTAGGAGAGCTTGCTGGCAAGAACAAGAATAAAGGTGTTGGAGCATAACGACCAAAAGACGTTACACGTGAGTTAGAAGCTGTAAAGTAAGTCGACCAATCATCATTGATTTGATATTGAGCACGACCAAAAATCGCGTGATTTTTAATTTCAGCTTCATCCGCAGCTAATGCAGTGAAGTCATAGAAACAATGGTTTTGTGCGTCACCATCAATCGTGAACAAACCTTCTGCGTCACAGCCAGAACCGTCTGGAGTCCAGTTTTGAACACCGCTTAAGCCTGAGAATGCAGTAGTTGTAGCTAGAGCCTGGTAGTTGTTACCAAACGTTGAAACACCACCAGAAGACCATGGACGATCGCGTTGGAAAACGATTTCACGGCTGTTCCATGAAACACCTACATAAGCACTAGCTCTGTCGCTAGAAGCACCGAAAATGATTGAACCTTCATCCGTAGAACCACCTGGACGTTTTGGATCAGATGCGCCAACTCTTACTTCTGCGCCATCGAAATCTTTACGAGTGATAACGTTTACAACACCACCGATTGCATCTGTACCGTAGATAGCTGATGCACCGTCTGAAAGAATTTCAATTCTTTCTACCGCTGCCAATGGAATCGAGTTCAAATCTTGCGCTGAACCGACTTGTGGAGCAGAAGGAGCACGACGTCCATCAACCAAAATCAATGAACGACCACCGCCTAAACCACGTAAGCTAAGCTCAGCAAAAGACTGTGCAGAACTACCTGACTGTGGGCGGAAAGAACCAAAAGAGTTGAATGTAGTGTTACGTAGTAAATCAGCAACAGATACATCACCACTTAAATCGATTTGTTCGCGATCGATTACTGTAACTGGAAGTGCGCCTTCAACGTCAGTACGCTTCAAACGTGAACCAGTAACAACAATCTTCTCAGCCTCAGCACCCTCTTCTTCTTCAGCAGCAAACGTTGCTGGAGCGCCAACAGCCAAAGAAGCAGCAAAACCGCTATATAAAGCGACTTTAACAGCCTTAGCTATCATTGTCTTGTTAGTCATAAATTCCTACCTATAGATAAGTTGGTAAATTTTCTTTGTTGTACCAAAACTATTTTTCACCCCCCACAAAAAAGGGGCCATGGCGAAAGATAGCCTTGGAGTATGCTATAGTTATCACATTAATTTTACTTGGTCAACAAAATTTACATATTAGGTTTTTAAACCCAACACTAATAAACCAGCAGTAACTTGCTGATATTGTTGAATTTATTTTTCGACCCTCCATAAAAAACTTAGCGTATACTTGTCTATTTATTGACCACGAAATTTTTGTTTATTCACCCAGTGTTAATTTTTTATTTTCAAAAGCTTGTCCGCACCAAGTTGGTGCATTCACTTGTCTCTGCTCTTCTGTTTTCTATGGTTTTGATTTTTTCGACTGATATAATGTCACCAGTTTAAATTCAATCCAGTTTGGAGAGCACAGAATGTCTGTAGACAATGTTTTAAAAATGATCGAAGAATACGACGTTAAATTCGTTGATTTACGTTTCACCGATACCAAAGGTAAAGAGCAACACGTTACCATCCCAGCGCGTGTCGTTGATGAAGATTTATTGTCTGATGGTAAGATGTTTGATGGCTCATCAATTGCAGGCTGGAAAGGTATCAACGAGTCAGACATGGTGTTGATGCCGAATACGGATACAGCCCTTATCGATCCATTTTATGAAGACACTACTTTATTATTACGCTGCGATATCCTAGAGCCAGCGACAATGACTGGCTACGACCGCGACCCGCGCTCAGTAGCTCGCCGCGCTGAAGAGTATTTAAAGTCCACAGGTATTGCGGACTCCGCATTTTTTGGGCCAGAGCCTGAGTTTTTTATCTTTGAAGATGTAAAGTTCAAATCTGATATTAGCGGTTCTTTCTACAAAATTGACGACCCAGAAGCATCATGGAACTCTGACAAAAGTTATGAAGGCGGCAACACCGGCCACCGTCCGCGTGTTAAAGGCGGTTACTTCCCTGTTCCTCCAGTCGACTCGTCGCAAGACCTTCGTTCGCAAATGTGTTTAGTCCTAGAAAGTATGGGACAAGTAATCGAAGCACACCACCACGAAGTCGGTACCGCCGGTCAAAACGAGATCGCGACTCAGTTTAATTCATTAGTGAATAAAGCTGACGAAATTCAAATCATGAAGTACGTGATTCACAACGTGGCTCACGCTTACGGCAAAACAGCAACTTTCATGCCTAAGCCTCTTGCCGGTGATAATGGCTCAGGTATGCACGTCCACATGTCACTCGCGAAAGACGGTAACAACATCTTCGCTGGCGATAAATACGCAGGCTTGTCCGAAGAAGCACTGTATTATGTTGGTGGTATTATTAAGCATGCGAAAGCACTTAACGCTTTAACGAACCCTTCAACAAACTCGTACAAGCGCTTAGTACCAGGTTTTGAAGCCCCTGTTATGCTTGCTTACTCGGCCAAGAACCGCTCGGCATCGATTCGTGTACCTCACGTAGGCAGTGCTAAAGCACGCCGTATCGAGGTTCGCTTCCCGGACCCTATGGCTAACCCTTACTTGGCTTTCGCGGGTCTTATGATGGCCGGCTTAGATGGCATCCAGAACAAAATCCACCCGGGTGATGCTATGGATAAGGATTTGTACGATCTTCCTGCGGAAGAAGCTAAATCGATTCCACAGGTTGCTGGTTCGTTAGAAGAAGCCTTAAATGAGCTTGATAATGATCGCGAATTCTTAACCCGTGGCGGTGTATTCTCGGACGACATGCTGGATGCTTACATCGAACTCAAACGCGGTGACGTTGAGCGCTTGAAATTGACGCCTTCACCAGTTGAGTTTGATTTATACTACAGCCTATAACGTCAAACGACATTAAGCACTACTCTAAAAGCCCGGCTCAGCCCGGGCTTTTTTATTTTGACACCAGCACCGCAGTTTTAGATACTAGTTATAGCGAATGATGTTAAGGATATTATGATGAAGCCATTACGATATATATTGCTAACTATTACATTGCTTGGCACCTCTACTGTAGCTAGCTCTGCAGATGAAACGGTCATGTACAAGAAAGTGGATGAGAATGGCAAAATCACCTTCACCGATAAACCCATTCCCGGCTCCACTCCGATAACCATAAAAACCAATACCAATGTTGTGGATACGCCTAAACCCATTTTGCGTCCGCGAAAGGACTCAGACGAGTCTTCCGAGGACGATGATAAGCCTTTCCAGTACCAAGTGCTGGCAGTTGACAGCCCACAGCATGATCAGGCAGTACGAGCTAATACAGGCGATATGAACGTCATCGTAGGAATAACTCCAAGTCTTCAGCCTAATCATAGCCTGCAACTCATAATGGACGGTTCTCCAGTAGGCTCACAGCAGAAGGTTCCGTATTTCTCATTGAATAATGTTGATCGGGGTACACACGAGCTGTCAGTGGCAGTCATCAATGATACTAACAAGAAAACCCTACAAACCAGTCAGCCGGTTACCTTTCACCTGCTGAGGGCGTCTATCCTTAACCGCTAAACACTGGCAGCAGACTATTCTCCAGCAAAACGCACCAAAACGGTGCGTTTTTCCTGTTAACTGCTATAATACCCCACCCAACACTCAGCCACCCTTTACCTTGATGCAACTTGAGCGCCTGCTAGATCACATCTCAACAGCAATTATTGCGTTTGATGCGCATGGTCGCTTCAGTTATCTCAATCAAGCCGCAGAAAAAGCTTTCTCGACAAGCAGCAAAGTTTTAACTGGAAAACGCTACAGTTACTTTATTGCCAGCGACAGTTTACCTTTGGGGGATATTCTTGAAGGGCTGCGCCAAAATGGACAGTTCGTTTTGGATAATGTGCACTTAGAACTACTCAACGGCAAAGCCTTCACGGTTGATTTGATTGGCCATTGGCTGCAAGCAGAAGAGCCATATCTTATCGTCGAGTGGCAAGATCCTGTTCACTATCCACACCGAGCCCAAAGTCGAGGACTCTCGATGCAAAATCAAGTGAGTGAACGTTTATTACAGAAGTTGGCACACGAGGTTAAAAATCCCCTGAGCGGTATTCGTGGTGCTGCCCAGCTCTTAGCTCAAGAATGCACCGACGAACCACAAAAACACTTTACCGAGTTTACCGATATCATTGAGCAAGAAACCGCGCGCTTAACCCAGTTAGTGGATCGAATGTTGCTATCGACACACAAGGCTTCACGTGTCCGGATGAATATTCATGAGACCACCGAGCAAGTGTTAGAGCTGTGCCAGATTAACCTGCCTAAACATATCGAGCTTAAGCGTGATTACGACCCAAGCCTACCAGACTTTCATTGTGCTCCCGACTCCGTTTACCAAGCGGTGCTCAACATTACGCAAAATGCGATTGATGCTTGCCGCTCCGAGCCAAATGCCGTCATCACCATCAAGACGAGAGCATTACCGCGCCATACGATTGGCGATAAACAGTACCCTCTGACTGTTTGCATTCAAGTAGAAGATGATGGGCCAGGCGTTCCCGAGGAACTTCAGCCGAATATTTTTGTGCCACTGATCAGCGGCAAGAACAGCAGTGGCTTAGGGCTTGGTATTGCTCAAAGTTTAGTCCAGCAACAGCAAGGGTTAATCGATTTTAAATCCAGCGCAGGCAAGACCGTTTTTTCGGTCTACTTACCGGTGATCGACACAGCGTCACTAGCAGGTGCTAGCAATGAGTAACGCTTCTAACAGCACCGTATTGATTGTTGATGATGATAGTTCAATTCGCTGGGTTTTAGCTCGCGCTTTGAGTAACGCGCAATTTAAAGTATTGTCCTGTGACAACGGCAAACAAGCAATGGAAATCATTCGCCAGGATAAACCACAGCTGGTTATTACCGATATCCAGATGAGCGGCATGAGCGGCTTAGAACTTCTAAAAAGCATTAATCAAGAATGGCCTGACTTGCCGGTCATCATGATCACCGCTTATGCCGATACCGACTTAGCCACCAAAACTCATGAACTTGGTGCTTTTGACTACCTTCCGAAACCGTTTGATATCAATCATGTCATTAAGCTCTGCCAGCGCGCAATGGACAGCCAGCGCGAGCGTCACGATCTGCCGCTGTGGTTACAGCAGATAGAAAAGAAAATTGATAGCGACTATCATCAGGGGAACAACCAAGCGCTGATTGAAATGCAACAAGAGTTCGAACGGTTTATCGTTGAGTCAGCCTTGCGCTTAAGCCAAGGCCATAAGCAAAAAGCAGCAAAAATATTAGGTTGGGGTCGCAATACTTTAACCCGTAAATTAAACTACTGGCAGCACGACACCGCCTCAGATACAAAAGAAGAATAGCATGCTACATATCGTCTTATTTGAACCAGAAATCCCGCCGAACACGGGGAATATCATCCGACTTTGCGCTAATACAGGGATGCAATTACATCTCATCAAACCGCTTGGGTTTGAGCTAGAGGATAAACGCATGCGACGTGCTGGTTTGGACTATCATGAGTGGGCGAATGTCATCATTCATGACGACTTTGCGAGCTTTAAAGAAAAACAACAGCCACAGCGACTTTTCGCATTAAGTACTAAAGGAAAACAACACTACCATCACATTCAATATCAAGATGGGGACTACTTCATTTTTGGCCCAGAAACTAGAGGGTTGCCTAACCATATTCTTGAGGAGCTGGCAACAACGCTGCTAAGAATTCCGATGAAAGAAGGGAGTCGTAGTTTGAACTTATCGAACACTGCCGCCATTATGGCGTTTGAAGCATTGCGTCAGTTAGGGTTTGAAGGGTGTCAGTAAGACTCTATGACTCGGATTTAAGATCACGCGTCAATAACTCTCGGGCCGCTACTTTAGGATCCGCGCCTTCATATATAATGTTATAAATGGCTTCACAAATCGGCATCTCAACCCCAACACGCTCTGACAGCATATGTATTTCATGAGCATTGCGAACGCCTTCAACCACTTGACCAATGGCTTGCTCCGCACCTTCGCGATCACCACCTTGTCCAAGCGCTAATCCAAAGCGTCTATTGCGAGACTGGTCGTCCGTACAGGTCAGCACCAAGTCGCCCATACCCGCCATACCGTTGAATGTTTCTGGCTTACCACCAAGCGCCACGCCAAGACGCTTCATTTCGACAAGGCCACGGGTTATCAATGCAGTACGGGCATTTGAACCAAAACCCAAGCCATCAGCAATTCCTGCACCAATGGCGACCACATTCTTAACAGCGCCACCGATCTGCAGACCGATCACATCACTACTGATATAAACGCGGAAACGCTCGTTGTGGAAATCCAATGCTAATTGCTCTGCCAATTCAGGATCGCTTGATGCTAAGCTGATAGCTGTTGGCATACCGCGCGCCATCTCTTTAGCAAAACTTGGCCCCGATAAAATCGCGTGAGGCTGCTCTGAACCTAACTCCTCTTTCAAAACATTACCCAGCAAATCTCCCGTGTCAGGATCTAGCCCTTTACTGGCCCAAATAATGGGTAACTCTTTGTTTAGGTGAGGTTTGATAGATTGAAGCGCAGTGCGAAATGCATGGCTTGGCACAGCAACCAAAACAACATCGGCAGTCGATACCGCGCCTGATAAGTCATTAGTCACTGTTAACCTATCTGGAAAAGCCACATCAGGTAAGTAGCGCGTATTACTGCGTTCACACTGCATTGAAGCAGCCTGCGCGGCGTCACGCGCCCACATCGAGACCTGATGACCATTGCTCGCCAGAACAATGGCTAGTGCGGTTCCATAGGAGCCAGCTCCAAGAACCGCAAAAGACTTTAAGCGATTAGCCATTAAGCGTTAGCTTCTTCCTGCTGATTCGGTTGCTGTTGCGCTTGTTGGTATAGAGCACTGAAGTTAATAGGCTGTAATGCAAAGCGTGGGAAACCGCCGCGAGAAATCGCTTCTGAAATTGCTTCTCTAACGTATGGGAAGAGTTGCTCACAACAGAATGTTCTTAATAAACGTCCGCGAACTTCACTGTCAACGCCCTTAATACCAAACACACCGCCATACTTTACTTCTGCAATATACGCGGTTTTATCTTCGATCTTTGAAGAAACAGTAACCTGGAGCTCAACTTCATAGCTGTCGTTTTCCAAGTCTTTTACGCGATTATTTAAATTGACGCTAATTTCAGGCTTGTAAGACTCTAAAAATATCTCAGGAGAGTTTGGAGCTTCAAACGAAATATCTTTCGCATAGATCGTTTGAATACCTAATTGAGCACCTTCAGGGTTTTCAACCTGCTGCTCGCCTTCTGCTTGATTTACTGAATTTTCATCTGCCATAACTGTACTCTCTTAATATGTAATGTTTTGCGTTATTGTAATAGTGATTTACGGTTCCAACATAGGTTCTAACTTGCCAGCCGCATGCAGCGCATACAAATCATCACAGCCACCCACTGGTTCGCCATTAATGATAATCTGTGGCACCGTATGCCCGCCCGCAATATCAATCATCGTTTGGCGTAATTCACTATTACCATCAATCGGTATTTCGTTGTAATCAACATCTAACTTGTCCAGCAAATGCTTTGCTCGAACACAAAATGGGCAATAACCCTTAGTATAGATATCAATAGTCGCCATAATAATTGTTAACCTTTTGCTAGAGGTAAGTTGTCACCAGTCCATGATTGGATGCCACCTTTTAGTTTGTGCACCTGCTCAAAGCCATGCTTACGCAGCAAAATTGCAGCGCTACCAGACTGCATTCCAGTGGCACAGACCATAATAATGGGGCTCTGCTGATATTTTTCAAGGTCCTTAGTGCTATCCTTTAACTTAGTAAAAGGAATGTTAATCGCACCATGGATATGGCCTTTATTAAAGTCGGCAACCGCCCTTAAATCAACCACTTGGGCATCTTGTTTATTGATCATTTGCGTCGCTGTCAACGGTGTCAATGATTGGGAACCACTGGTCATGGTCTTAATGATACTGATCAGTAACAAAAGCGCGAATGCTAACCATGCCGCTCCTAAAAATGGATGGTTGCTAAAAAATTCAAATAACTGCTGCATTTGTCAGGAAACCTAGAGTTTATGCTGGAGTTCAAAACACAGCATTATACACAAAACCTAGCTATAGCCTAGCCCATTTAATGCAAGACCTCGACAGGCTACTCCAATAAAAAAGGCTGCATAATGCAGCCTTTTTTATTGGGTATTGCCTAGTTATTGAATGATCGGTCCACCACCCTGACAGTTTATTGTAGGTAGCTGGATAGTTTCAAAAGGCCCCCAACCACTAGAGTTTCTCGCTCTTACTCGAACCTTGGTTGGCGTGTTATGGCTACCATTAAACATTTTGCCAGTTTTTGTCCCATTATAACTTGGGTACCACGTGCCGTTATACCAGAACTCATAATCAAGATCATACTCAAGGACAGAAGTTGATGCTGACCACCATAAAAGGAATCTAGGAGTATAACCCTCACAGCCGCTATATTCAGAACTGAAGTTAGTTATAGTAGGTGCAGAAGCTTTTGCCACAGGAGCGGCAAATAAACTTGCTAATGATAGAGTGCTAATGGTGAGAATTGAAATCATTGTTTTCATAAAACTTTCCTTCATTTAAATTATATTTTTGAATGTGCTCTAAAAAAACACGAACCCAAACTATCTTAAATAAATTCCGAAGTCAATTTGAGATGTAGTATTAAGCAAGACTTTAATCACAAAATAACTAACTCCCAACCAAAGCATCCCCGCAAAGTTTTTTTAAAGCATCGACACTTTGTAACCGCGTAAAGTTAGGCCTTATCAGAAACGCGATTCGGCGATGGGGGCCAGGCTCATTCAAATGCACCGCGGTTAACGCCTTGTTTTGTGTAATTAATTGCCCCATGGCCATTTCAGGGATCAATGTCGTACCCAGCCGCCCCATAACCATTTGTATCAGCGTATTTAAGCTGGTCGCTCCAAAGCCGTGTCGCGCTGCATCCTCGGACAGTTTACAGGCATCTAATATATGGTCTTTGAGACAATGCCCTTCTTTTAAAAGCATCAAGTTGGATTGGGTCAGTTCATCGCTGGTGACTTCTTTTAAACCACTGTTTTTGTCATCTTTCAGCGTCACCCAGTAGAAATCTTCCTGCCAAAACTCCAGTGATAATAGCCCATCATGCGGGTAAGGTAAGGCCAATATAGCCGTGTCTAGCTCGCCTTTTTTAACCTTTTCAACCAAAACATGCGACTGTTCTTCGACAATTTTCAACTCAGCGTCAGGGTACTGCTGATGCAGCAACGGAAACATTTTGGGCAACAAATAAGGCGCTATCGTTGGGATCACGCCTATTGATAACGGAAAGCTAAGTGGTTCCTTTAAGCTTTCTGAAAGACTGCTGAGAGCGTTCACTTCTAGCACAATGCCCTGAGCTCGACTCAATACCTCCCGCCCAATCGGCGTCACTAAGACTTTCTTATTGTCTCTTTCAAAGATTTGAAGTCCCAGCAGCTCTTCCAACTGAGTTAACGCCGTACTTAACGCTGATTGACTGATGTTGCACTTTTCCGCGGCCTTCTTGAAGTGAAGGGTCTCAGCGGCTGCCAGCGCATACGTTAATTGTTTGAATGAAATCATGGCGATCACGTGTTACTCAACCTGCTAGTAATTCTAAATTATAGAACATGAACATCTATTTATTCAAATTTACTGAACAATCCATATCCTTATACTGAACACCGTAATCACATACAACCTTAAATGAATCAACAGGAGGCCACACATGGCACTTATCAATACAGAAATTAAGCCGTTTAACGCAACAGCATACAAAAACGGTGAATTTGTCGAAGTCTCTAACAAAGACATTGAAGGCAAGTGGGCAGTATTTTTCTTCTACCCAGCAGACTTCACATTCGTCTGTCCGACAGAACTTGGCGACTTAGCCGATCATTATGAAGAGCTGCAAAGCCGTGGCGTCGAAGTTTTCTCGGTATCAACCGATACACACTTCACACACAGAGCATGGCATGAAACGTCTGACACCATCGGCAAGATCCAATACGGCATGATCGGTGACCCAACAGGCGAAATCACACGTAACTTCGAAGTGATGCGTGAAGGCCAAGGCCTAGCCGATCGCGGTACTTTCGTGGTCGACCCAGACGGCGTTATCCAAGTGATGGAGATTACTGCTGAAGGCGTGGGGCGTGATGCTGATGAGTTGGTTCGTAAAATTAAAGCCGCTCAATACGTACGCGATAACCCAGGACAAGTATGCCCAGCCGCTTGGAAAGAAGGTGAAGAAACATTAGCACCGTCTTTAGACCTAGTCGGTAAGATCTAGTCCGAACAATCTAACCAAAGTTAATAGGATAAAGCCCTATATAAGTTCCAAACTCAGCTTGGTGAGTTTATAAAGGCTCGCCAAGCTGCTAAAACTTAAATCGCAAGAAGGAAAGTTATTATGTTAAACAAACAAATATTAGATGCTTTGAAAAGCTATACCGCCGAGATGCAAAAGACGGTGACTTTCGTCTTGCAAATTGGTGAACACTCAAAGCGCCAAGAACTTAAAGAATTTTTAGAAAGCTTTGCTAGCGTTAGTGATCGCATTAACGTTGAAGAACGCGATGTAGACACATTACGCAGCCCAATCAGCTTCTTGCTAGAAGTCGATGGTGCGGATAGTAGTATTCAGTTTTCTGGAATACCCTCAGGCCACGAATTTAACTCGCTGGTTCTTGCGGTCTTACAGTCCGCAGGAACGCAAGTGAAGCTGGATAAATCATTACAGAACATGGTCAAAAATATTGACCAAAGCATGAAGTTCGAAGTGTTTGTCAGCTTAAGCTGCCATAACTGCCCAGACGTGGTTCAAGCGTTAAATCAATTTGCAGTGCTCAACCCAAACATTTCCACAGAAATGATCGACGGCGGCTTATTCCAAGACGTGATCGAAGAGCGCGATATTCAGGGTGTCCCCAGCGTTTACCTTAATGGCAAACTGTTCGCTAATGGTAAAGTCACGGCAGCAGAATTAATTGATAAACTGCTCGAACACAATCCATCAATTGCAAAAGCAGACTCAGCTGACAAATTACCACTACAAGATGTCGTCGTTATCGGCGGTGGTCCAGCAGGCGTAAGCTCAGCGATTTATAGCGCACGCAAAGGCCTAAAAGTGACCCTAATCGCCGACCGAATTGGTGGCCAAGTCAAAGACACCATGGGTATTGAAAACTTAATCTCTGTGCCAAAAACCACAGGCCCTGAATTGTCAGGTGCGCTACAAGCTCACTTAAACGAATACGACATCACCGTTAAAGAGCATTTACGTGTGACAGAAGTTTCTCAAGGCGATATTAAAAGTATCACCCTGTCCTCAGGAGAAATTATCGATACCAAAACCATGATCATTGCTACTGGTGCTAAATGGAGAGAGCTCGGTATTCCAGGCGAGAAAGAAAACGTCGGCAATGGTGTGGCCTACTGTCCACACTGCGATGGCCCATTCTTTAAAGGCAAAGATGTTGCGGTCATCGGTGGCGGTAATTCGGGGATCGAAGCGGCGTTGGATCTAGCAGGTATCGTGAAATCAGTAATCGTGTTTGAATTTATGCCCGACTTAAAAGCCGACAAAGTATTAGTCGACCAAGCCGAAGCCAAAGACAACATCACGATTCTAAAAAACGTTGCGACCAAAGAAATTAATGCAACGAATGGTAAGGTCTCCTCCATTGAATACCAAGATAGAACGACAGAAACCAATCACAGCATCAAGCTTGATGGCGTCTTTGTACAAATTGGCCTAGTGCCTAACAGCCACTTCCTTGGTGACGTGGTCGAAACCACCAAGTTCGGTGAAATTGTCATTAACGAAAAATGTGAAACATCACAGCCCGGTATTTATGCCGCAGGTGATGTCACCACTGTGCCTTACAAGCAAATCGTCGTATCCATGGGCGAAGGCTCTAAGGCATCCTTGGCTTCATTCGAGTATTTGCTAGCTAACTCAAGCAAGCTTGAAAAGATGTATCAAGATCATCAGTCCCCTGCACAATCTCAAAACGCTGCATAAACAAAAAGCCCCGATAAAAGGGGCTTTTTTGGTCCATTAAAATAATAATTTAACTCATTAACAGGACGTTTATTAGTATTCTGGTGCGTCTCGACGCACCCTACGTTTACTCAAACCTAGAATCTAAAAATAATATAGTGCGTCTTGTAACAGAGGTAGACTGAAAAAAGCTACTAAACAATAGATCACAGTGTTCACAACTAAATTTGTTCGACAACTTTCCAATACAGCATCACCTTTGTAAATATAGAAGCACCATAATACTCCCCAGTAGATTAACGCAGCCAATAAAAATGCCGAACCATACAGCAAAACAATTACCACAGCTCCCCAAGGAATGTGCCTTTCTACATAAGAAGAATCAAGATGAACGCACATCATTATAAAAATAGCATAGGGAAGGTTAATCAGTATAAACCTCACTATATTTAAAGTGACACGATCCTTGTTACCCATATACCTCCTATTAAATCAGTTTATAAACTGGCTGAAGAATGATTCCAACATACTAAAAGTAACACATATTATTTATCAAATACTCAGAGTCATTATGCGCTAACTTACTTATCATAAATTTCAGAGTGGCGTTGGTCGATTAATGATATTAGCAAAGCACTTAATAGCGCATTAACGATCACAGTAATAATAAATATAGAAAACATTTATAGCGATTTCTCTACCTTCAGCGTCGCGCCTTCAAAGCCAACCACTTTAACCTTTCCGCCTTGCGGTGTGTCAGGACCTGTGACGCGCCAGTAGGTGTCGCCGACTTTGGCTTTGCCGACGCCGTTTTCGATGGCGGTGGCTAAGGTAAAGGTTTTTCCGATGAGTGATTTGCCGCGGTTATTCAACGAGCTGTCTTCTTCAGGCTCATTCAACTTGCGCTTTTTGCTAAAGCTACGCCAGGCGATGATACTGACGACCGAGAAGACTGAGAATACAATCCATTGCCACTCGGGAGTTAGAAGTTCTCCTAAAAACAGCAGTAACGTTCCGACAATTAATGCTGCGATACCGAGCCATAATAAAATCGCACCTGGCGCAAACATTTCTAAAATCAGTAACACGAGACCGAATACCATCCAGTGCCAATATTCTGCGTTTGAGAAGAACTCCATAACCACTCCTATTAATTCTTTTTTCGCTATTATTTTTTAGTAAACGCTTCTTTAGCAATCTCAGCAACACCGGCTACCGAGCCTATCACCGACGATGCTTCTAGCGGTAACATCAAGACTTTCTGGTTGTCCGACGTCGCAATCTTGCCCAATGCATCAACGTATTTTTGGGCCACAAAGTAATTAATCGCCTGCACATTCCCTTCGGCAATCGCTTTCGAGACCATCGTTGTTGCATTCGCTTCGGCTTCCGCTTGACGCTCACGAGCTTCCGCTTCACGGAATGCGGCTTCTTTAGCACCCTCTGCCGTTAGGATCTGAGCTTGCTTTTCACCTTCCGCTTCTAAAATTTCCGCTTGCTTCGTGCCTTCGGCTTCTAGAATCTGCGCACGCTTTAAACGCTCGGCTTTCATCTGACGCCCCATCGCTTCCACCAAGTCATGCGGCGGAAGTATGTCTTTAATTTCGATACGCGTGACTTTAACGCCCCAAGGATTAGTCGCTTCATCAACGATGGTTAAGATACGCGCGTTGATTTCATCACGCTTCGATAACATCCAATCCAAATCCATACTGCCCAGAACGGTTCGAATGTTGGTCATGACGAGATTTTGCATGGCACGGTATAACTGATTAACTTCATACGTTGCTTTTACTGAGTCAACGACTTGATAAAAACATACCGCGTCAATCGTTACGGTCGCGTTATCTTGCGAAATGACTTGCTGGGCTGGGATATCCAATACCTGCTCCATCATATTCACTTTTGCACCAATTCGATCGATGATGGGTACAATGACGTGCAAGCCGGGAGATAAGGTTTTACGGTATTTCCCAAAGCGCTCAACCGTATATTGGTTGCCCTGCGAAACCGTTTTTACCCCTAGAAAGATGCCAATGACCACAAGGGCGACAACTGCAATCGTTAGTTCCATTAAAAATGTCCTCTTTGTACTATTATTTTTTAGGTTGTTGTTCAGCAAAACATATTGAAGGGTTTCACGGATCGGTTCAATAACTTTTTTGTGGAATTTGTAACAACCCGTTCTAAAGCAGAGCCTAAGCCGTCCTTAGCTCTGGTCTCGCCCCCCTTAGCACGATACAATAGGTCATAAGTTAGTCATTTTTATCCAATTTCATGAGTAATAGTCCAAAACCTGTTGCCCTCATCATTCTTGATGGATGGGGATATAGCGAAGATCCAAAAGACAATGCCATCATGGCAGCCAATACCCCGAACTGGGATAAGTACTGGGATCACTACAGCCACACCCTCATTTCTGGCTCAGGAACCGACGTCGGTTTACCTGACGGTCAAATGGGCAACTCGGAAGTGGGTCACCTCAACCTTGGCGCTGGCCGCGTGGTTTATCAGGATTACACTCGAATTAGCAAAGATATTGAAACCGGTGACTTCTTCGACAATCAGGCGCTGTTAAAGGCTATTGATAAGGCGGTCAGCAAGGATAAAGCCGTGCACTTGATGGGGCTTTTATCCCCAGGCGGTGTTCACAGCCATGAAGACCATATCCATGCAGCGATTAAGCTGTGTAAAGAACGTGGCGCTAAAAAGGTATATGTCCACGCCTTCTTAGATGGCCGCGACATGCCGCCACGAAGCGCTGAAGCGAGTATCATCAAACTCGATACCGCTTGCAAAGAAGCTGGTGTTGGTCGTTTAGCGACCATGGTCGGACGTTATTATGCGATGGATCGTGACAATCGCTGGGAGCGCGTTGAGATGGCGTATGACATGTTGACTCAAGGCAAAGCCGAATACCAGTTTATTGACGGTGTTACTGCATTAAAAGCCGCCTACGATCGCGATGAGAATGATGAATTTGTTAAAGCAACGGTTATTGGCGAAGCTGCCCCAGTAGAAGATGGCGATAGCATTATCTTCATGAACTATCGTGCTGATCGCGCTCGCCAAATCAGTAAGGCTTTCGCCAATGACGACTTCGATGGTTTCAATCGAGCAACTCGCCCTAAGCTGGCTGATTTCGTCATGCTCACTCAATACGCCACCGATATTGATGCCTCTATCGCCTATCCGCCCATTAGCATGGACAATGTTCTTGGCGAGCACTTAATGAAATTAGGTAAGAAGCAGCTGCGAATTGCCGAAACCGAAAAATATGCCCACGTGACCTTTTTCTTCAATGGTGGTGTTGAAACGCCTTTTACTGGCGAAGATCGCGAGCTCATTCCTTCTCCAGATGTGGCGACTTACGACTTGCAGCCAGAGATGAATGCCAAATTAGTAACGGATCATCTAGTCAAAGTTATCGAAAACCAAGAATACGATGCCATTATCTGTAATTTCGCTAATCCGGATATGGTCGGACATACCGGTAACTTTGAAGCGACGGTAAAAGCCATTGAGGCTTTAGACGAATGCATCGGACGTATTATCGAAGCGCTAGAAAAGGTTGGCGGCGAAGCATTAATTACTGCTGATCATGGTAACGCTGAGAAAATGGCCGATGCAACAACCGGCCAAGCCCACACCGCGCACACCAGCGAACCGGTGCCGTTACTTTTCGTTGGTCGAAAAGCTGAAGTTGCGGTTAGTGATGGCGTTTTATCCGATCTCGCACCAACCATGTTAACCTTGATGGACTTGCCAGTTCCTGCTGAAATGACTGGCCGCTCTATTTTTAAACTTTAATCAAGGTTATTACTGAATGACGCCACCAAGACTTGTCCTATTATGTTTACTCTCCTGCTTGGTGGCCCTCTCCTTTCCGGCAAATTCCGCTAACACTAACAGAGCACAAGCGGAAAAAGAGCTTAAAATCCTCAAAGCTGCAATCGCTGACATTCAAGATGAATTGCAGGCCAATTTAAAAGAGCAAAGCGAAGCTCAGCAAAAAATACGAACTATCGACAAACAACTTGCAGCGGCGACAACCGCTCTGCGAAACACTCGCGCCAAACTTAACAATGAGCGTGACAAACTACAGCAATTAAAAGCAGAGCAAGTGGAAAAAGTGGCGTTACGGGAAAAGCAGCGCAAACAACTCGCAGCCCAGCTCAAGAGCGCTTACATCTCTGGTCGCCAAGAATATGTCAAGCTACTGCTCAACCAGGAAGATCCGACAAAAGTCTCTCGCATGCTTGAGTATTTTCGTTATTTAAACCAAGCGCGTATTGACGATATCGAGAAACTTCAGAAAACATTGCAGCGCCTCGAAACACTAGAACAAGACATTCAAACGACATTAGTGTCATTGTCCGATCTTGAGCAAACGCAAACTGAACAACAGGCACAACAAGTTACACTGAAAAAGCAACAGCAAGTCGCTCTGCAACAACTCAAAAACAGTTACGCGGATCAAAACTCGCGCCTTTCTAAACTCCAGCGTGATGAACAAGAATTGGCCAAAGTCATTAAATCGATTGAAAAAACATTGAGTCAATTTGCGCCTAAGCAATCGTTAACGGGATTATCCAAACATAAGAATAAACTCCAGTGGCCAGCAAAGGGCAAGCTGCTCTATCGATACGGTAGCAATAAACTTGGAAACCGTTTAAAGTGGAATGGCATTTTAATAGGGGCCAAAGAAGGCGATATGGTTCACGCCATTCACCATGGTCAGGTTGTCTTTTCCGATTGGTTACGAGGCTACGGTATGCTGGTTATTGTTGACCACGGTAAAGGCTACCTCTCACTCTACGGACAAAACCAAACATTAATGAAGTCTCCTGGTGAATGGGTTGAGGCAGGCGAGCCAGTCGCAACCTCTGGGGGCAGTGGTGGCAGTGGTGAAGCCGGACTTTATTTTGAAATTCGCTACAAAGGAAAACCGCAAAATCCAATGGCATGGGTCCGGTAATTATTAGCTCTTTATCGAGAAGCTTGGGGATAGAAGGAATACAAATTATGATCAAAAACTTACTTATTATAGGCATCATAAGTTGCTGTTTTAATGCAGCCTTTGCTAGCGAGCCTATGACCGTTGCCGATCATAGCGCTGCTGCAAAAACCCAAGCAGAAAAAGAATCAGGTACTTCAGAAAAAGTAGAAACCTTGCCACTTGATGAGTTAGCAGCTCTTGCTGACGCTTATGCCCAAATCAAACAGTCTTACGTCAAAGAGTTAACCGACAAAGAAATTCTCGACGCAGCCATTCGCGGCATGTTGAGCAACCTTGATCCTTACTCTACTTACCTCACGGCTGAGCAGTTCGCTGCTTTGCAAGAAAGTGCAACAGGGGATTACGCAGGTATCGGCATCGAAGCCAATCACATCGATGAAGGTATTCGAATTGTTAACGTTATTGAAGATTCTCCAGCACAGAAAGCTGGTCTCGCGAAAGGCGATTTAATCATCAAAATCAACGACGTTCCGACACAAGGCCTGCCTGCTGAAGAAGGTTCAGATCTGATGCGCGGTTCTCCCGGCAGTAAAGTTCGTTTAACCTACATAACATCGAATGACGATGAAAAAGTGGTGCTTATTACTCGTCAAATTATTCATACCACGAGCGTCAACTATGAGTTACTGGAAAGCTCCATTGGTTTCGCTCGGATTACTGAGTTCCAACTAAGAACGGCTAATGATTTGAGCCAAGCCATTAGCAATATGGAGTATCTGAATAAAAAGCCCCTTGCAGGACTGATCCTCGATCTTCGCAACAATCCTGGCGGCTTGTTGGATGGCGCGACTGAAGTTAGTGACCTCTTTTTAAATCAAGGTGTCATCGTCAAAACAAAAGGACGGGTTGAAGATAACGACGAGATCCATAACGCAACGTATGGGGATATTCTTCGTGGAAAACCATTGGTCGTACTCATCAATCACCGTTCGGCGTCTGCCTCGGAGATTGTTGCTGGCGCATTACAAGATCATAAGCGCGCAACAGTGATAGGAACTCAGTCGTTTGGTAAAGCCATGGTGCAATCCATTCTTCCCATCCACGGCGGCAATGCGATCAAACTCACTACTTCGCTTTATTACACACCTAGCGATAGGTCTATACAGAATTCTGGGATAACACCAGATATCACGCTTGAGTTTGAGCGTTTAATCGTTGAGCAAGACCCAAAACTACAAACTGATACAAAAAACTCCGAGCAGATGCAACCTGCTGAAAATCAAGACTATCGTCGAGATAATCAAGTGATGGCAGCAATCCAACACATCAAAAGCGCGTCAAAATAAAATTCACTAACTCGATCAATGGGATAACTTATATTAAACTGAGTAGCTCTCTAGTTTAATACCATAATAAGATCGGGGTAGTGTATGTTTCCATGGAGATTATTTAGCGCTTGCGCGGTGCTCATTCTCTTATCAGGCTGTGACATTCCAAATGCGGAAATACGAGGAACAATCACCTACGAAAAGGTTCCTCACAGTAGTATCTCTCACGGTTTAGAATACACAAAATCATTCGATGTGCCCGTTCGAGGCGTCGAAGTCCAACTGATCGAGGATGGCAGTGTTATCGCTACTGACATCACCGATTCGCAAGGACAATACAAATTCATCAAGAAGATGGATACCTTCGTCAAAATTCGTGTCCGCGCTGAGCTAGTTAATGAGACAGGCGATAGCGATAGCAACGAGTGGAATGTTCGCGTCGTTGATAACACCAATGACAAGGCGCTTTATACTCTAGAAACGGATGTTTTCGAGGTCAAGCGTGAGTCGAT
Source organism: Kangiella marina (assembly GCF_039541235.1). NCBI lineage: Bacteria > Pseudomonadati > Pseudomonadota > Gammaproteobacteria > Kangiellales > Kangiellaceae > Kangiella > Kangiella marina. Next base: position 1,077,530 of record NZ_BAABFV010000001.1, read on the forward strand.
GTCGATTGATTTACATGCAGCTTCCGGCTGGCAAGAGGGACAAGGTTATACCTCTGTTCGAGCTGCAGCCCCCTTCCACATTCTAGATAAAGTTAATGATATTTTTGTAAAGCTTGATGCTATAGGCGATGTTCAGCTTCCTGCGTTAGTGATTAATTGGAGTCCTAACAATATCCCACAGTTTGGCGATGTAACCACTGGAGAAATTGGCACCTCTTACTATACCAACGGCCAAATCTTCTTATTAGGCGCAGAGGACATAGATACCGATGAATACGACCAACATGTCATTATTCATGAGTGGGGGCACTTTTTCGAAGATAGCATCGCTCGTTCTGACAGCATTGGGGGCCCGCATGCTGGTGGTGATCATCTTGATATTCGCGTAGCGTTTGGTGAAGGCTTTGGTAATGCTTGGTCCGCGATGATTACCGACCAACCGACCTATCAAGATTCGTTTGATCAAGATCAAGCGACCGGCTTCTCAATTGAAATTGAAGATAACGATGTGATTAATCCAGGCTGGTTCAGTGAGGGTTCAGTGCAATCGTTGTTATATGATATTTATGATGAAGCCTCTGACGGGCAAGACTTTATCAACTTAGGGTTAGAACCTATCGTCGATATTCTTACTGGCCCGCAAAAAGAAACCGATGCTCTAACCAGTATTTTCACTTTTATGACATTTCTTAAGAACGAGAACCCAAGTTTTGAGAATGACTTCAATAATTTGTTAGAGGCACAAAACATTACAGCAGATGTCGATATTTGGGGAAGCAATGCCCAAAATGATGGTTCGCTGCCTGAAGCTCTACCCATTTATCTGGAGCTTAATCCAGCAGACGTAATTCGAGTCTGTACCAGCACCTCACAGGGCGCTGATGGCAATAAGCTCGCTAATCATCGCTTCCTCAAGCTTAACGTGCCTTCCGACGGAAGCTATACCCTGACGTTAACGCCTTCACGCGATAATGATATTGATGGGTATATACTGTCGAAAGGAACTGAGGTCGCAAAAAACGAAGAACCTGGGATAGAGCCTGCAGTGATTACTGCAAACTTAACTCAGGGAGTTAGCATTGCTGACGTCATTGGCTACAACGCTGAGGGAACAAGTGTCGCAGCTACCTGCTTTGACGCGGCTTTCCAAATGAATTAATACTCATACCGGAGTTAACTATGAAACTTTCAAAAATATTCATGATAACCATATTCACAGGATTGGTTTATGGTTGTGGTGGGGGCGGCGGCAGCAGCGAAGAACCATCCCCTCCTCCTACACCGCCTCCTAGTGGCGAAGCAGCCACTATTTCAGGTACGCTAACATTTGATAAAGTACCGCACAACACTTCAACAAATGGCTTGAATTACAATGGTACTGTAGAAGCGCCAATCCGTGGTGTGACTGTTCAGCTGCTCGAAGGAACTACCGTCGTGGATAGCGATGTGAGTGATGCTACAGGTAACTATTCAGTCGATGGTGAAACTGGAGTGACTTACCGATTGCGAGTTCGCGCAGAGTTGAAGCAAACAGGTACTCAATCATGGGACATCGAGGTAGTCGATAACACCAGTAGTAACGCTCAGTATGTTTTAGACTCGGCACAATTTACGGTGTCTTCAACCAGTGAAACTCGAGATCTCAATGCTGACTCAGGATGGGGAGGCAGCTCTTACACCTCGACTCGCGCTGCAGCACCATTCAATATATTGGATCGCGTCTATGTCATTATTGATAAGCTACAGGATGTTGATGCCAACTTAACGTTAGACCCTCTTGTGATCAATTGGAGTCCAAATAATATTGCTGAAAGTGGTGATATAGCTAACGGTCGAATTGGCACTTCTTTTTATACGCAAGATCAAATCTACCTCCTTGGTGCTCAAGATAGCGATACTGATGAATACGATGGTCATGTGATTATCCACGAGTGGGGGCACTATTTTGAAGACAATAATGCTCGCTCAGACAGTATTGGTGGCCGTCATGGTGGTGGTGATCGTCTCGACATGCGTGTAGCCTTTGGCGAAGGGTTTGGTAACGCATGGTCAGGGATTATTACCGACGATCCTTTCTACCGCGACTCATTCGGTCCCGATCAGTCTCAAGGCTTCTTTATCAATGTGGAAAACAACAATGTTTCAAATCCAGGATGGTTTAGTGAGGGATCGGTTCAGTCGATTCTTTATGATATTTACGATGGAACCAGTGACGATTCCGCTAACCTAGGGTTACAACCGATCTACAATGTATTGACAGGCCAACAGAGAAACACTGAAGCCTTTACCAGTATCTTTAGCTTCATGACTTACATCAAAGATGAAAACCCTGGAGATGCCGTTGCACTCAACGCGTTATTAACTGCACAAAATATCAATCCGAACGTTGATATTTGGGGCTCAAACGAGACAGATAACGAAGGTCAACCAGACGTTATTCCTGTCTATAATGAGTTTAATCCTGGTGATACTCAAAACCTATGTACCATCAGCACCTTCGGTGGCTTTGCCTCTAACGACAACCGCAACAAGCTCGGTAATCGTAAGTTCTTACGCCTCAACATTCCTTCGGACGGCAGTTATACCTTACGTTTAACACCTCCAGGAAGCCAGGACTTAGACGGCTTCATCTTCCTTAGAGGAGAGTTCGTCAATGGTGATAATGCAGCATCTACATCAACCGTAAATATCACTGGCAATCTGGCGGCTGGAACTTATACCGCAGACGTTCAATCATTTGACGAAGCAGCCTGCTTCGACGTATCGCTAATACAGAACTAATTTAGAATTGAGGACAACGTAATGAAAAATCTATTATTACCTTTATTGATTGCGATACCACTCATCGCATGCAATAACCAAACCACTGCTCAAGAGAACAAGCATGAGCAAAGCTATAAAAGCCCAGGCAAACCGTCCATGAAAGTGGAAATGGACTACAGCGTTTCAAAAGAACGTGTTGCAGTGGGTGAAACGGTTGATATCAGCGTCAACTTTAGCGGTAAACAGAAGCCTTCATCTGCGATGCTTAAAACTAGCAAGCAGCTTGTGCTGCATGGTAACAGCCAACTGAACATGCAAAAATCTGGAAACCAAACAGAGCATAAGTTCAGCGTGACACCGATGACAGAAGGCATCCATTTAGTGACTGTCGTCGCAGAAGACGCTCAACAGTCCCATAAAAAGCCGTTTGCCATTCGTATCATTGCGGGCGATAAGCCGATCGAAGCCTATCTTGAAAAGAATGGCACCTTAACCACTGATGAAGATGGTGAGAAGATTATTTCGATGCCAGCTGAAGAGCGTTAAATAAGCATCATCTAGGTATCAAAAAGCCGCTTATTGAGCGGCTTTTTTTTGTTGTAAATATCGCTGCAATAAATAAACACCCGCGATACTTCGAGCCTCACTAAACTCTTCTACCTCCAGCAACCTGTCGATATCAGCTAGTGGCCATTTCACAATCTCGATAGGCTCTGGTTCGTCACCTTCCAGTTTGCTTGGGTATAAGTCTTCCGCTACCACTAAATTCATTTGATGACTCAAGTAACCAGGCGCTAGCGTAATTTTCTTGAGTTCAGTGAGTGACTTTGCAGCAAACCCTGCTTCTTCCTGAAGCTCTCGGTTGGCGGCATGGATTGCTGACTCTCCAGAGTCAATTAAACCTTTGGGGAATGCCAACTCATAACGCTCCATTCCTGCTGCGTACTCTTTAATTAACAACATAGTTTCGTCATTAATCAAAGGAATAATCATAACAGCGCCATGCTTACCAGCTTTTAACCGCTCATAGATTCGATACACACCATTGGAGAATTCAAGTTCAAGCTCCTCCACAGCAAATATTCGAGTTTGAGCAATAACTTTTTGTTTCTTAATTTTAGGGAGTTTTGATGACATAGACGTTATTTAATCGGTAGTAGTTCGGTTAATTGATTAACACTTAGCATGTGAGTCGCCTCTCGCTCCGGCAAACTTAAATCCGGTTGCTTAACCATAACAGAATATTTAACGCCTGACTGTTGCGCTTGTATTAAAATGCTTTCCGTATCATCAATAAAAAGACAACGTGACAGAGATGCTTCTAGCTCAGCCTCTAATTGTGACCAAAACAACGGCGACTCTTTCGGCTGATTAAACTGATGAGAAGTATAAAGTTGATCAAAGTACTGATCTATTGCTGTAGTCTCTAACTTAACCCGTAAAGTTTCAGGATGCGCATTTGTGACTAAGACAACTTTTTTGGCGCTAGCTTTGGCTTCTGTTAAAAACGCTTCTGTCCCTGGCCTCAAAGCAATTTTATGGGCCATGTCAGTTTTATGTTTAATAATATCAAGACCAAGTTTTTCTGACCAAAAATCCGTACAGTACCACTCTAATGTTCCACTGTAAGCTTCATAGTACTGACCTAAGTGTTGTTGAGACTGCTCAAGACTAATGCCTTTGTCTTCAGCATAAATGGTCGGAATGGCTTGTTTCCAAAAATGGTTATCAAAAGCAAGATCGAGCAGGGTTCCATCCATATCGAGAAGGATGGTATCAACCTCTGCCCAATCAATCAGTTTCAAGGTAATCGCCCCTGCCACTCAAGGTAAATTCTGTCGTCTTGTTGACGGCCCCAGCGCGTCAACCATTGCTTCAAGTTTTCAGGCAGCTCGTTAGTCGCATGTACCCGCATATTGAACTGCTTATCAAGCCCGACTTCGATAAAACCTTTAAGATCAAGTACACCGTCATTATCAATGATATCGACTCTAGCGCCGTTGCCTTGGTTGCTCATTTGACTCAACTTAAAGCGTAAGTCTCCTAACTCAAGATTATTGTTGGGGTATTGGATGACCGCGTTACTCCACGTGCCCTCCCCATTAAGCTGAGTAATCTTGTTATCATTAAACACCGCATTAGACACGATTCCTGTCACTTGACCAGACAGCCCCTCAAGGGGTGTTCTAATAAGCTCAATGACATAAGCCGTATCAATATCAATGTTGGCATCCGTCAGCTCGTAACGTCCTGACGACAGTGATGCTTGCGAGGTTAGCTTAACGTTTGGATCATTGATTGTAATACCTGTCGTTAAGTTTCCCCACATTAGTGGAGCTAAACTGGTTTCTAACTCAATGTTACGCAGTGTTAAGTTTCGATATTGCACCTGCTCAATGGCTGGATTCCAAATGGTGCCCGTCACTTGTCCCATCTGTACACCCGGGACTGCATCAGTGATCCAAGACGTCACAACACGAGCTGGTGTCATGACAACAAGCAAAATAACAAAGACAATAAGGGCCGCAACCGACCCTAGTATGATTTTTTTCATAGAAGGATAATAATTAACTTAAGATGGTTTTAAAAATTTAACGGAAGCATCCACCATCCCTGTAGTATCCGTATCCGATACCCTTAACGTATCCACGATCAAACCCTGTTGCTGCTCTAATTGACTCACCCAACGTAGCAATTGGTCGAACTCAACATCATCAAGACGCACTTGAATCTCTTCATCACGTTTACGCTCTTCAATCCGAGAAAACTTTAACCCATAACGTTTACTGCTGTTAGTGACTAACTGATTCAATGATTGTTGCGTTACTTGTTGAGCGCCACCAGAGCGTGCTTGTAAGGCTTGTACTTTAGAAGCAACACTAGGCAAATCATTTTCCATACGTTGAACACTGTCATCCAGACCCGCAACATATCGCTTGATAGGAAGTACTACAGCAATAAAGATAATTAACAAAATCATCAATACACTCAGCACAGAAACCATGCTTCGTTCACGTTGATTTAAACCTGAGTACCAATCTTTGATTACTTTCACTTGTTTAACCCCACAGTAATTCTTGCTGACCAAACACCACCATTTTCGGACGCGTTACGCATACTCGCTTTTAATCCTGAGCTTTCTAAACTACGCTGCGAGCGGGTTAAAATGTCATAACTTTCCGCACTCACGTCCATACTCAGCTCGCCACGACTAGCGATATACTCCATTTGGGTAAAATTAATGCTCCTTGCATCCATGGCTTTGATTGCTTTATCCATAAGTAAAGCAAAACTCGTCTCGCTGCCACTATCACCACCGATGCTTCGGTAACTGTTATTAATTTGAATTTTCGCAGTAGTCAAAGGCAGTGTTGGATATATTTTTTTGGTTTCCGCAAGCGTTCTTTCTTCTAGGTTAGAATACTGCTGGTTCAAATGAATAATGTGGCTCACCAAATAAACAATACCCAAAACACATACTACCGAAGCGGCAATAGCTGGAAGTTTCCAAACGCCGTAATTTCGTTGAACTTTCTTTTGCGAGGAAAACTCTTGTTGCAATAAGTTTAGTCCCGCTTCGTCAAAATTGTGCGCTAAGAACTGAAACGTATCTTCAATCACTTCATACTGAGTCGCCAGCCCCGGTACCGCATCTAAGTTTAACTCTTGCTTTTCGGTCGCATAAATTCGAATAGCTTGGCTAACACTAAGCTCATCTCGCTGCAATTCAAGCTTAAGAAGCTCTTCAACCAGCGACTTATCCGCTGACCAAAAAACATTGGGTTCTTGACGAACAAAAACCTGCTCCTCAATCAAGGTTGACCAGGCATCGTTAAAATACGGAAGGCATGCTGCTTCAGAAATGACAAAGTCAGGCTCTACACCAACCTCTTTAAATTGCTCTAGTGTTTCCGCTAAGTACTGTTTATCCACCACATTAATCGCTAGGCGATCTTGCGCATCAAACGATCCCAGTGCGAAGTGTTGATTATCAACATTATCAAGAATTTGCTCTTCCAGTTGATATGGAATTGCCTTTTCTAACTGCTTGCGATTTTTAGTCGGTGTTTTTTCATTGAAACACTTCACTCGATGCGCTGGCAGCATGAGCACAACTGTTTGCTCCGAAACTTGCTCCCCGAGCGTTTCAATATCTTCAATTAATAAACGACCCCTGTCGGTAAACGAGCTATGACCCTCCTCATCACCGGACAATATCCCCCACTGCAATGATCGCTCATCGCTATTAATCCTTATAAATAACTTTTCTTTCATTATTTATTCTCCGATATGGCGTGCGACCACATGAAACTCATTATCATTTTTTAACATTAAAGAATGTACAGTGGCACTGCCTGTATTAACTCTTGCCCTAGCCGTTAGAAGCATATACTTACTATCATAAACTAAACGTCCTTTACCTTGCTCTGAAACTTTTCCGCTTCCGAGAGCCTCAAAGAACCCAGCCTCATCATAACCATCTTCCGGCAACTCTTGTAACGCTTGTCGCACCTGAGAAAGATCGACATCTTCCAACATCATCCAAACTAACTCTGCATGCTCAGGTTTTACCGTGTTGACATTGATGGTGCCATCGGTGGTTGGTAACACGCATACATACTCTTTCACTGCATCGTATATTTCAGCATCAAAACCTTTAATAACCATCAGCTCGCTACTATGCGCCAACAACGTATCGGCCGTACGGTATGGAACTTGCAGGCCGGTATAATTGTAATCCTCTGCACCATCGATACCTGTAGGCTCCTGATCTTCATCAATAAAATCCTTGGTCGCCACAGCCAACGCTTGCGGCGATACCTCACTTTCTTCTATCTTGGTCTCCAACAGCTTAGCAAACAAGTCAACGCCTGGCATTCCCGTACCTTCTGAGCCATCATTGGGTTCTTTCGAGCCGCCGCGATCTTGATTAAGATTGCCGCCACTTCCTAATTGCTCTCCATCTTCACCAGTCCCTATTGCAGCTGGCTCCATCAGTATACTATTGATGTTGAAGCAACTGTGCATATCCCTTAGCGACCCTTCTAGTTGCCCTAAACCTTGCTCAATCTCAAAGGAAATAGCGCCTTGGGACCATGGTTGGTTACGATGGACTCGATCAGCTTTACTGTTTTTAAAGTAGGCCTTAAGTTGCTCCGCAGCAAAGACCTCCGCGCCATACATGTACTGATAAGCGCGGGAGCTGTTAATGATATTTGCCGTGCGTTGCACATGCATTTGCTGGCTATTGATAATCTGTACAGCGAGTATGCTTAGCACTGAAAAAATAATTAAAATAGTGATCAAGGCGACGCCACGGCTTTTGTTATAGCCCATCATTGGTCATTCCCCCTGCCGCTCTTACCACGTCCGCCACGGGTGTCGCCTCCGCGACCATCCGTATCGTCACGTCCAGTCTCTGGGCGACCACGGGTTTCATCTTCTCCCGCGGAGACCGTGAACTTCGGCATTGGAAACAAGCGGTAAAGCTCGCCGTAATCGTTGAGAACCACGGTGACTTTAATGGCTTCAGGCATTGCCAGCCGCTGATCATCATCAACCAGCCAATCTTTTTTCCAAGTGCCGTCAGTTAAAAACTCCATGTTGAACTCTTCAACTCCGGTTAAAAAGTCCCGAGACAACTCTTGACCCTCACGGGCACTATCGACAAACATCCAGTAATGTCGCTCGATCCGATCATCAATAAATTCATACTTCACATGCTGTAAAGTGCTGCGCTTGATTTTAGCGGGGTTACGCCAACCGCTGCGGGTAAATTCAATATAATTGTTAGCGCTTTGCGATTCAGCCTTCAGCAATGGCGCTCTATCACCAAATTCATTACGACGATCACGAGGCACCATATAACGGATATCATTCTCTAGCTGTCTAAAAGCCAGCTGAACCTCACGCAACCTTTCGATTTGTTTATTATTGGATTCCGTTGTGGTTTGTATAAAATTAAAAATTTGCAACGCTCCCGCAAGTACCACACTAAAAATAAACAAAGCGATTAACACTTCAGTTAGCGTAAACCCCTTTAGTTTCTTTGTGTTTAGTGTGCTTGCGCGAAACTTCATCGACGTTCACCACCCTTACCACCGGAGTTCTTACCGATAAAACCGGTCATGGTGAAAATGCCTTGCGCTCCATACTCAATCGAAAGCGTGATACGGCGCATCGACTCAACCTCCGTAGCAACCACTTGCCGTTCCCACTTCCATTCACGGTTAGCGTACTCAACGGTTCCCTGTTGCGTGCCTACCGAAGGCCAATCATCTTCAATCTGTAATTCTGCGAAATGGTTTTGAGCGACAAAGTTTGCCAACGTTTTCTCCGTCGAATTGCCCATCGCAATAATACTTGAGGAGAATAAGCCGGACAGCATCGGGGTAATAAAAATGGCCAACACTGCTAAAGCAATGAGCAGTTCTAACAAACTTAACCCTGACTGTTTTGACGAAGCTTTATTCATTATCCTCATCTTCTTCTAAATCTTTATCCCAATCATGGCTGTAATGGCCTTCTAGTGCATTGGACAGTTCAATCTCGCCAACATAATTCCCCCGAACTCGATAGAATACTGGTTCATCGCGATCCAACCCGATGGTCAGCACAAACTCATTCATTTCTCCGCTGGAAAGCATGTATATTTGAGGCGTTTTGGCTTTTTTCTTGTTTTCCTCTTCTGCACCACTATCCGCAGTTCCTCCCTTTGAACCTCCAACATCATCGTCATCAGCTTCTTCATTAGCCAACAAAGCTTCTTCTCCTTCGAGATTGACTTCGAGACGAATAGGCTCGTCCAGTTGAATGGACTTCAATAACCGATGGTCTTCAAGCGGTTGCCATTTGCCACCGTTATACACCATGAAAGAATACCCGTCAGATTGAACCCTAACGCCGAGCTCAATGCCTCTGATAATGGATTCTTCTTGGGCGACTTGAAGCAGGCCATACACTTGGCGTGCCTTGGTCTTAAGTTGTGCAGCTTCGTTGTCGTTCAGGGCGATGGTTGCTACCGAGATCATCAAGGCAGCAATCATCAACGCAATCAGAACCTCAACAAGCGTAAAGCCTTTTTGAAGAGAGTATTTAATGGGTACGCAACTACTGGTTTTCGGGGTTGAAATTCGCTTCATGTAAATTCCAAGTACCGATATCCTTGTTCTCACCTTCACCACCTTCTTGCCCATCATTACCTAAGGTATAGAGATCAAAATCACCCTGTCTACCTGGGTAGATGTAAATATAATCGCGCTTCCAAGGGTCTTTGGGTACCGAGCTAGAACCTAAGTAACCCGAACTTTGGTAATTTTGTGGGATTGGATCACTGGTTGGGCGACGAATTAAAGCTTCCAAACCTTGCTCTGTCGAAGGATAAAAGCCGTTATCAATTTTATAAGAGTTCAGGGCTGTTTTAAGCGTGGTTAAGTCGCCTTTTAACTTCTGTAAATTGGCCTTATCAACATTACCCATCAAACTTAAGGTCACGAAAGTACCCATGATGGCAACAATCGCCAATGCAATTAAGATTTCCGTTAAAGTAAAACCTTTAACGTTCTTCGCCATTTTGCGTGTTTTTAAAACATTCATTAAAACTGTCTCCGTAAGATTAACTGGTTATAGAGTTAGTCATTTCGAAAATAGGTAACATCATTGCCGACACAATAAACATCACCATTCCCCCTAACGCTAAAATAATTAGTGGGCCCATAATGTTAAGCGCCACATCAATACTGTTTTCGAACAGGCTTTCTTGATTCTCAGAAACCTGCGCTAACATGTGTTCAAGTTCACCCGAGGCTTCACCACTGCCGATCATATGAATCATCATGGGCGGGAACTGCCCCGTTTGCTGCAAGGCTTTCTTCAAGCTTCCACCTTCACGAACTTTGATCGCGGCTTCGCCAATCGCTCTTCTCATCTTTAGATTAGACAGAACCTTGCCACCAATGTTCATCGCCTCAAGCAGCGGAACGCCGCTTGAATGTAAGATGTTTAAGGTGCTGGCAAACTGTGCTGTATTTAAGTTGCGTGACAAACGCCTGATAATTGGCAACTTCAAAATCGTAGAGTGCCACTTCAGACGATTTTCTTCGTTACGCAACCATGCTTTGATACCGAAACTCATGAGTACCGCAGCAATCAGCACATACAAACCGTATGAAATAGTAAAGTCACTGACGCCGATGAGTATTTTGGTAATCGTGGGTAACTCTTCTCCCATATGCTGGAATTGCTCTACCACTTTCGGTACTGCAAAGACCATCAGGCCTGAAACCACACCAACCGCGACTAAAATCAATACAATCGGGTAAACCATTGCGGCAGACACTTTAGTACTAATTTTTTGACGTCGTTCGGTGTAATCCGCTAAGCGATTTAAAACTTTATCCAAGTGTCCAGCGCGCTCACCAGCAGCCACCATAGACCGATATAGCTCATTAAATACGCTCGGAAAATCGGATAAACCATCAGCAAGCGTGTGCCCTTCCATGACCTTGGCACGGACACCCAACATAATGGTTTTAACTTTGGATTTTTCTGTCTGTTCAGCAACCGCTTTTAAGGCTTCTTCAATCGGCAGTGCTGCTTTAACCAAGGTTGCTAATTGGCGAGTCACGAGTGCTAGTTCTGAAACACTAATTTTAGGGCCAAAAAAACTGCCCCCTTTACTCTTTTTGCGACTCGACTCACCGATGTGATTAACATCTAGAGGTGTTAAATCTTTTTCTCGCAGTTGCTGGCGAATTTGGCGCGCAGTATCACCTTCTAAAACACCCTTCTTCTGCTTGCCTTTAAGGTCAAGCGCAACATACTCGAAAGCTGCCATCTAGTCCTCCCGAGTTACGCGTAAGACTTCTTCGACAGTGGTGATTCCCTGAAGCACGCGGTGGCGACCATCGGCACGAATACTCGGTGTCGCTTGACGTGCATGCCGCTCCATTTCTTGCTCACTGTTATTGTTGTGAATCATGGTGCGCATTTGTTCATCGATCAAAACCAGTTCGTAGATACCCTGGCGCCCTCTGAAACCTTGCTGGTTACAACTGTCACAACCGACAGGGTGATAAATCGTTGGTGGCTCTTGCGGGTCGAAGCCCATCAATTCACACTCTTTCTCATTCGCCACTGCCGGTGATTTACACTCACTACAAAGCTTACGCACTAAGCGCTGTGCTAAGACACCAAGAATACTGGAGGACAACAAGAAAGGTTCGACGCCCATATCTTGCATCCGCGTGACCGCACCGATCGCTGTATTAGTGTGCAGGGTCGATAGCACTAAGTGACCGGTTAAACTTGCTTGTACCGCAATTTGTGCCGTTTCTAAGTCACGGATCTCACCAATCATGACCACGTCAGGATCTTGACGTAATATCGCGCGCAATCCTCGGGCGAACGTCATATCCACTTTTGGGTTGACCTGCGTTTGACCAATACCATCAATCAAATACTCAATCGGATCTTCGACCGTCAAAATATTACGCGTGGTATTGTTGAGTAGCGATAAACCCGCATACAGTGTGGTTGTTTTACCGGAACCTGTTGGCCCCGTGACTAAGATAATGCCATGCGGTTTATGCAATAAATCATCCATCATAGCCATTACATCTGGCTGCATACCGAGATGTTTAAAATCAAGTCTTCCCGCTTCTTTATCTAATAGACGTAACACCACTCGCTCACCATGACTCGATGGCATTGTCGACACACGAACATCAACCGCACGGTTTGCAATTCTTAATGCGATACGTCCATCTTGCGGGATACGCTTTTCAGCAATATCGAGTTTGCCCATAACTTTAATACGGGAAACAAGCAACGGCGCTAATTTGCGACTTGGCTGTAGCACCTCACGCAAGACACCGTCTACCCGGAATCGTACGGACAATGTCTTTTCAAACGTTTCAATATGGATATCGGAGGCGTTTTCTTTGATTGCTTCAGTTAGCAGTGCGTTGATTAACTTAATAATTGGCGCATCATCTTCCGCTTCCAGCAGATCTTCCGTCTCCGGCAACTCGTCTGCAAGACGGAATAAATCCATTTCGTCACCCAGGTCTTCCATCGTCTGACGAGCATCCGTGGTACCTGACTGATAGTAAGCGCTCAGTTGCTTTTCAAATGCTTCTTCATTCAACCACTCAAGATTGAACGACTGAGGATAATGACGACGAACTTCAAGCAGCGCTTGTGGTGAAGCTCCTTCTCGCATAAAGCATGTAACGCCACTTTCCGTTTCGGTAAGAAACACTCCGTGGCGCTTTGCAAAGCTGAAAGGCATTGCACGAAAGCGCCCCACTTCAAGCGGTTGTTCCGCTTCAGTGTCTAGTGCGATACCTGTTTCAACATGCTCAGACATTAGTCTTCTTCACTCTCGTTCTCAGACTCTTCTTCACCCTTTTGGTCAAGAAGCTTCTCTTTATCTAAGTACTGCTCAAAGCTCGGTGGCAATACCAGCGCTTCGTCATACGTTGGTAGCACAGGAGCATCAGCACTTGGCATTAAGCTAATACCTTTATTCGCTTGCTCGATTTGCTCCGCGCGCATGTAGCTGTATTTAGCATTACTGATGTCACGCAAGTCTTTGTCATCTTTAAGGACACGAGGATGAATAAAGACCATCAAGTTACGCTTAATTTTTTGTGTTCGTTCTGACTTAAAAGCATGCCCAATAATCGGAATATCGCCTAAAATTGGAACTTTCTGAGAACTTTGCTGAATGTCGTCATCAATCAAGCCACCCAGTACCACCAAGCCGCCATCAGGCACCAGCACAGAAGTTTTCACTTCACGTTTATTGGTGACCACATCAACCGCTGTCGAGCCCGCTATTGATGAGACTTCTTGTTCAATATCAAGACGAACATAATTGCCTTCGTTAATCTGCGGAGTCAGTTTTAGCATCACACCAACATCTTTACGATCAACGTTCTGGAATGGGTTAGAGTTGTTATCGCCCAAAGTTGATCCAGTGATAATTGGAATTTCTTGGCCCGCTTTAAAAATGGCTTCAACATTATCCAAAGTCGTTACACTTGGTCGAGCCAACGTATTGGAGTCAGTCACGCCTTCCAGAGCCTTGATGAACGCCGCCCAACTTAAGCCAGTCTGACTCATGCGTGCAATGCCCAAACCAGCGCCTTGCAAACCACCCAGTACCTCGGCTAATTGTGCACCGTTATCACCACCTGAATTAATTGTCTCAGTACCGGTGATACGTCCGTCTTCGTCTCGCGTGAAGACCTCTTCATCTTGACCGCGAGCAGCAATCGCGCCACCAGCAACTTGACCGATTGTCGTCCCTGTGTTGTTAAAGTTAATGATACCTGCTGGCTGAGTTCCCGAACCGCTTGGTGAGAATAACCATTGAATACCCAACTCTTTCGCCTTGGTATCCGAAATTTCAACAATAATCGCTTCAACATGCACTTGCTTACGGCGAATATCCAAACTTCTGATCACAGAGTCAAACTCACGCATCATATCTGGTGGAGCGGTTAAGACTAATGCGTTGGTTTCTTCATGAAACTGTACCGAATACAATGCTTTTTTCGCTGCGGTACCACCAGAAGTAGCCGCCCCAGCGCGGCCTGAATTAGCGGCCTCTTCTTTTTTCTTGATCTCACCGATACCTTGTAAAACTTCCGATACCTGCTCAGCCTTAGCGTACTTTAGAAACACCGTTTTGGTGTTGCCGGTACTGTCTAGCTGACGATCTAAGCTGTGAATCAGGGCACGCAAGCGAATTCGCTGACGATTACCAGCGCTCAACAAAATACTATTGGTTCTTTCGTCAGCCACATAGCGCGGTTGTTGAACTTGGTTGACTCGCTCCTGCTGACCACCACGGTTTAACGTTTCTAAAATACGAACAATCTCACTCGCTGAAGCGTGCTTTAGAGGAATAACTTCAATTTCTTCGTCGTTGGCTTTGTCGGTACGCTCGATAATTTTGGTAATACGCTCAACGTTAGAAGCCGAGTCGTGCAAGATTAGGGTATTGGTTCCTTGGACCGCGAACAGATGGCCTGACTGCGGTGATACCAAAGGACGCAACACGTTCATGATTTGCTGCGCATCCACATTTTGTACTGGGATGACCTGGGTAATGGCTTGATCGCCATATCGCTTAGGATTTTTCACGTTGACCGGCGAAGCTTCATAACGTGCTTTTTGATCTTGTACGATTTTAATCACACCGTTGTTTTCAATCGCCTGAAAGCCGTGAACCTGAATTGCCGAAACAAAAATGTTATAGATTTCATCTTTGTTAAAATCATTGTTCGAAATAATCGTGACTTTAAGTCCCTTTACGCGAGGATCGACGATCATTGTCTTGCCCGTGATGCGAGCGACCGTTTCAACCACTTCGCGGATATCCGCATCACGCACATTCAAGCGCTCCGCTTTAACCATGGCCGATGAAAATAAAAGAGACAAGGCGAACAAGCCCATGATGGCCCCTTGTTTCCATTGAGCACGTTTTCTTGGATAGTTATCCTGACTATTTAATTTCTCTAACATTGCCATCTCTCTTCTCTAAGTTCGGCTCTATATTTGGTCTTGAGCGCTGGTTGCTCGTATCTGAAATCCCAAGGATCAGAGTGACAGGTTGACCATTTCGTTCAATGGTCACTTCAACTGAGTCGGAATTACTCAACTCGTTCATCACACCCATCATACCCTCGTTGCTTAATTGTTGCCCATTGACAGAGGTAATCACGTCGTTACGACGTAAGCCAAGGCGAGTGAACATTCTTGGGTCTTTACCTGGAGACACCTTGAAGCCACTCACCTGACCACTGGCGTCCACCACGGGCTGCACATTAGCAATATCTTTTAACGCTTGGGGATTGGTATAAATTTGTTCTTTCATCTCAGCCAATTCGCGGCTCAGACGCGCATCTCGACGCTTATCAATGGTTCGTTCTGGAGACTCTTTAAGATTAGACTCAGGTTTACTGGCGGAAGACATGACCTGCTGGTTTAACTGCTCAACCAAGGTCAAGGTCTCATACTTTCCACCATTTTTGATGATGACCTGTAGGGTTTCAACTTTGTGCAGCGTTACCTGACCTCTTACTTTGAGCTTATCTCCAATGAAATACACCGACTCCTGGCTTCCATTAGACTCAATAATCGCGCTACTTAACTCTTTTTCGGAAGAAACGTAAGTCCCTAATAACTTCAAGTTAAGCTTGGTTTCTTCTGCTTCGACTTGCTCCTCGACTGGAGCATTAGCCTCACCAAACAAATGCAGGCTAGCGATACTTTCGATATTAATAGAAGGTTGCTTAGTAGGAACCACGGCGTTTTTTACAGGCGCAAGCTCAGGCGGAGGTTGAAAAAACTCAACCCATAACCATACAAGTTTAGCCAAGATATAGAGGCTAATGACAGCCAAAATACCGGCTACAATTCGTGCGACTAACCTACCCCGCTGTTGCACGAACTGATTAAAATTGTTCATCATTGAATTCATTTATGTTATTTCTACGGATTTCCGTATATCCCAGAATTAATCCCCAAACTAATTTGGCCATCTTGCTTCGAGATAGCTTATAATAAGCATATTCCCACTCAAACCGTGGAAAAGCAAGACAAGATACTGTAAAGATAAGTAAGGTTCAAGATGATAGTTGACAATTCTGTGAGGCTCGATAAGTGGTTATGGGCAGCCCGCTTTTTCAAAACCCGTTCCATCGCTAAAGAAGCCATCGAAGGTGGCAAAGTGCACTGTGATGGCGTGAAGGGTAAAGCTAGCCGCGCGATCACCGTCGGAATGAGTCTTAAAATCCGCCAAGGCTTTCAAGAAAAAACGGTCATTGTGACCGAACTTTCTGAGCACCGCGGCCCAGCTAAAGTTGCCCAAACGCTTTACGAAGAAACCGCTGACAGTATCAAAGCACGCGAAACCTTAGCGGTGCAGCGCCAGTCCATGCCGAAAACGGAAGGCAAACCCGACAAACGCCAACGCCGCAAAATTCATCGCTTTAAGCGTGATCAGTCTTAGCCATTTAACCAGCAGCTCACCACCTTAGAATATTTGGAATCATCATGTCAGATACCATTCAGAGATTTACTTTCGCCAACTTACCCATTCGTGGGGAAATTATCAGTCTTGATCACAGTTTCAAGACCATCGCCAACCAACATCAGTATGCCTCAGCCCAGCGTCAATTATTGGGTCAGTCTTTAGCGGCCACAGCGCTGATGGCTGACATTATCAAGATTGAAGGCAAAGTCGCTTTACAGCTGCAAAGCACCAGTGCGGTCAAACTGTTACTCACCGAATGCACTCACCAAGGTTATATCCGTGGTTTGGCTCGACTTGATGACACCAAAACTAGCGACGTACTTAACTTTCAAGAGTGGACTCAGGGTGGCCAAATGGCAATTACTATTGAGCCAAATCAAGGAAAGCGTTATCAGGGCGTGGTCCCTCTAGAAAATGCCGAACTGGCTAGCTGCCTCGAAGATTACTTCATTCGCTCAGAGCAACTACCGACCTATATTCAGCTATTTGCTAGCGACGACAAGGTGTTTGGGTTATTTCTACAGGCTTTACCGGGGAACTCTCAAGACACCACTACGGCGGAAGAGAAAGCTGAAGCTTTTGATCACGTTAAGACGCTGGCACAAACTTTAACCGCTGAAGAAGCGCTAGAACTAAACCACCAGGATCTGCTGTACCGACTGTTCCACCAAGATGATGTTACCACTTACCCAGAAAAACCGATCGAATTTCAGTGTGGTTGCTCAAGAGAGCGTAACGAAAAGGCTCTCGCAACCATTAATCCCGAGGAACTGGTAGAGATGGTTCAAGACAGCGGTGGACAGATTGAGTTGGTCTGTGATTTCTGTAGCAATAAAGAAGTATTCACGGAGCAGGACATCATGACCTTTCTAAGCAATGTCAGTCCTAGCGATAGTATTAACTAGCCTAGCTTCTAATAGGAAATTCGAGGCGGGCTTCAAGTCCGCCTTCTGCTCGATTCAATAAAGTCACATGGCCACGGTGTAACTTTGCGATCCTTTGAACGATGGCCAAACCAAGACCAGAACCACCGCCACTACGAGCGCTATTTCCCCTAGAGAAAGGTTGGAATAAACGCTCCATTTCTTTCTCATCAATGCCAGGCCCTTGGTCAAACACAGACACTCTAACCTTGTTATTGACTACCTGCGTTTTCACTTCGAGCGGCGCACCAGCATACTTTAAGCCATTCATAATCAGGTTGGTGATCAGTCGCTTCATCGCCATAGGCTTAAATGCCAATGGAGGCACGTCGCCAAGTTCATAGCTAATGTCTTGTGTCTGAATCCGTACCGATTTAACGCAGTCTTCAACCAGCGTATTTAAGTCGCCGATTTGGTCACGCTCATCTCGGCCATCCCTGACAAACGAAATAAACTGATCGATGATCTGATCCATATCTTCCGTATCACGAATAATCCCTTCCCGAACTTCGGCTTCATCATCGCCCATAAACTCGGTCGATAATCGAATTCGCGTTAGCGGCGTGCGTAAATCGTGCGATACACCAGCGAGCAACAAGGTTCGATCTTCTTCAAGCTGCTGCACATTTCGAGCCATTTGGTTAAAGGCACGCGTCACCGTCACCATTTCCTCAAGCCCTTCTTCTTTAAGCTGTCCGGGGTTATCACCGCGACCGATTTCGCGCGCTGCAAACTCTAATCGCCTCAGCGGACGACTGATCTGCTTGGTGAAAATCCAACCACCGAGCAAACTCAGCAATAATATCGCGGTAAAATACACAATCGGAGGATGGATATAGAAGCCTTCAAAGGGCTCCATCGCAATTCGAAACCAAACATTGTTATGTTTCGGCGACTTAATCCAATAATAGATTTGATCAGATTCTTCAACACGCATCTCGGTGCTGTCTTCAGGAACCCCAAGACTCTCAGCTAACTGTGACGTTAGCACCGTGTACAGTTGGGCTTCACGCAGCTGCTTCGGATCACCCAGGCGGGTCGAGACCATTTGTATCCGTTGGTCGTCCATGATCTCAAGGCGAACCTCATTCGAGATTTTTCCTTCGATCTCTAAGTCCTGCATCGCCATCGCGGTTTTCACATCCGACGCCAACAACTGCACCAGCTGTTTCATCGAAGGTTGAGCCACGTACCAAGAAATCGACAAATAAGATACCCACTGGTTGATCAGCAATAAAACGCCAACCAGTAAGGCAATTCGTCCAAAGGCACTTTTCGGTAAGATTCGCATGAACTCAGAGAATTATCGACGCATCAGTACTTATGCTTCGCCACCGTCTGGCACGAAGACATAGCCCACACCCCAGACCGTTTGGATATAACGAGGATGCGCGGGATCAGCTTCAATCAATCGACGTAAGCGTGATACTTGAACGTCAATACTGCGCTCAAGCGCTGAATAATCACGGCCTCTTGCAAGGTTCATCAACTTGTCTCGCGACAGTGGCTGACGCGCATGCTCGACCAAAGATTTAAGTACCGCAAACTCACCGCTGGTCAGGGATATCTGCTTACCATCGTCCGTCATTTCGCGAGTGGCTAGATTTAAAGTGAAGCGACCGAAACTAATCACTGACTCAGAGTTACTCGGTGCACCCGGAATGTGTTTAGCCTGACGACGCAGTACTGCTCGAATACGAGCCAGCAATTCTCTTGGATTAAAAGGCTTGGCCAAATAATCATCCGCGCCCACTTCAAGACCAACGATTCGATCCACTTCATCGCCTTTCGCCGTTAGCATAATAATCGGTATGGGGTTGTTGTCAGAACGAAGGCGGCGACAAATCGACAGCCCGTCTTCGCCTGGTAACATTAAATCCAATACCATCAGATGGTAGTTCTCACGCTCAAGAAAGCGATCCATCTGCTCAGCATTCTCTACCGTACGCACGATAAAGTCCTGTTCCTTTAAGTAACGCTCAAGCAAACTTCTTAAACGCACATCATCATCAACCACTAATACTTTTGGTGTTTCTTCAGTCATGGTCTTTCCTGCCCTTCCCAACCAATATCATTATGCTTCGTTAATTATTCTCAACCGACTAAATTTGACAATTTGCTGAAACACTCACGGAATGTCGAATTTAGGCTTTTTTCGTATTTCTACAAGCACTATACTATGCCGTCATATTTTTCCCAATACGCGAAAACAAGATGTTACAAATTAACCAGCAAATTGCTCAAGAGCTCAATGTCCGCCCGCAACAGGTGGAAGCAGCGGTAAAACTCCTTGATGAAGGTTCAACGGTGCCTTTTATCGCACGTTACCGTAAAGAGGTCACAGGTGCACTGGATGACACCCAATTGCGTGACTTAGAGCAACGCCTCGGTTACTTGCGCGAGCTTGAAGAACGCCGTAGCGCCATTCTCAAGAGCATCGAAGAGCAAGAGAAACTTACGTCTGAGCTTGAAAAAGCGATCAAAGCCGCTGACACCAAAAGCGAACTCGAAGACTTATACCTTCCGTATAAGCCGAAGCGTCGCACCAAAGCTCAAATCGCGCGTGAAGCAGGTTTGGAGCCGTTGGCTCACGATTTGTGGCAAAACCCAACCTTGGATCCAGAAAAAGAGGCCGAAAAATACCTCAAGGAATCTGATGAAAAAGACCAGACGGTGGCTACCACCAAAGACGCGCTTGATGGTGCTCGTCAGATTTTAATGGAAGACTTTGCTGAGAACGCCGATTTGCTTAAGCAGCTTCGCGATTATTTATGGGAAAACGCTTATATCCAAGCCAAGGTCATTGAGGGCAAGGAAAAAGAAGGTATTAAGTTTTCAGACTACTTCGACCACAACGAAGCATTCAATGCCATTCCGTCACACCGTATTTTGGCACTGCTGCGTGGACGCAACGAAAACATCCTGTCTTTACAGATGATGTCTAATCAAGCGTTAATCAAAGATGAAGACTCTGCCGATCCTTGCGTTGGTATGATTGCTCAGCATTTTAACATTCACGATCAAGGTCGCCCCGCGGATAAATGGTTACAGCAGGTTGTGTTGTGGACTTGGAAAATCAAACTCCACCTCTACATGGAAACTGAGTTATTAACCAAAGTTCGTGAACAGGGTGAAGCGGAAGCCATTCGAATTTTCGCCAAAAACCTTAACGACTTATTGATGGCGGCTCCGGCTGGGGCAAAAACCACCATGGGGTTAGACCCCGGTTTACGTACGGGGGTTAAGGCAGTTATCGTCGATGATACTGGCAAACTGTTGGCCCATAGCACGATTTTCCCCCACGCACCGCAAAAGCAATGGGATCAATCGTTGCGCAAACTCGAAACCATGTGTGAGATGCACAAAGTTGAACTGATCAGTATTGGTAACGGCACCGCATCGCGTGAAACCGATAAGCTGGTCGCTGAACTGATGAAGAATGCGCCACAACTCAAGATGCAAAAAATCATGGTCAGCGAAGCCGGTGCATCGGTTTATTCAGCATCCGAACTCGCGGCTAAAGAATTCCCAGAACTCGACGTCAGTTATCGTGGCGCGGTATCCATTGCCCGTCGTTTACAAGATCCGCTGGCAGAGCTGGTTAAAATCGAGCCGAAATCGATTGGTGTCGGTCAATACCAGCATGACGTCAGCCAGAGCCAGTTGGCGAAAAGCCTTGATGGTGTGGTCGAAGATTGTGTAAACGCGGTTGGCGTTGATTTAAACATGGCGTCTGTGCCGCTATTAACCCGCGTTTCTGGCTTAAGCAAAACACTGGCGCAGAATATATACAACTGGCGTAATGAAAACGGTCGCTTTAACTCTCGCCAACAACTGCTAGAAGTTGAGCGTATGGGGCCGAAGACTTTTGAACAAGCCGCCGGATTCTTGCGTATTAATGACGGTGAAAACGCACTTGATTGCTCAGGCGTCCACCCAGAGACTTATGCTATCGTCGAAAAAATCATTAACGATCTACAACTACAAGACGTGCACCAGTTAATCGGCAATGACAAACACCTAAAGCAGGTTAAAGCCGAAAACTATACTGACGATAAGTTTGGTGAACACACTATCAATGACATCATCAAAGAGCTCGACAAGCCAGGGCGTGATCCGCGTCCGGAATTCCGCATGGTGCAATACAAAGAAGGCGTCGAGACCTTAAAAGACTTAAAGCAGAACATGGAGCTAGAAGGTGTTGTGACCAATGTGACCGCTTTCGGTGCTTTTGTTGATATTGGCGTTCACCAAGATGGTTTGGTTCACTTATCGGTGATGGCTAACAAGTTTATTAAAGATCCCAGCGAAGTGGTTAAAGCCGGTGATATCGTTCGTGTGTGGGTCACTGATGTTGATTTACAAAGAAAACGCATTAGCTTATCAATGACCGGACCAAGCGACGGCAGCGATGCCAAGCCGAGCAATAAGCCGCAGCGAAAGCAGAGTCATCAGGCTCACAAATCTGGCGCTAAGAAGTCACAGAAGCAACCTCAGGGTGCTTTTGCTGATGCCTTGTCTGCCGCGTTAAAGAAACAATAAATCATGCGCATAACGCTATAGGCCTTGTGTGACAACTGCTCCAACATGCGCACAACTACTTGAACTTTATGCAAAGTCCATGTAGTGTGCGCTAAATTGCTTGCTCAGATCGAGCCCTGTACAGAGTAAATTTCATGAATTTAAATAATAGAGGCTGGAACTTCTTAGGTGCATTTATTTGTTACCAGCTCATCGTTACCGCCCTGTATTTTCAATATGTTGATGGTCTTGAGCCTTGTCCTCTGTGTATTTTCCAACGCGTCATGGTGATAGCGCTAGGCGGCGTGTTATTAATTAACGCATTGCACAATCCTAAAATTCACTCCTGGGCTAACCGTATTTACCAAATACTCGCCTTACTGCCAGCTATTGGTGGTATCATCATCTCAGGACGTCATGTTTACCTTCAGCACTTACCCGAAGATGAAGTACCGGCATGTGGCGCGCCTCTAGAAACCCTGATGGACTACTTCTCTTTCTTAGAAGTCATACAGCAGGTGTTAGCTGGCGACGGTGAATGTGCCAAAATCAGCTGGAGTTTTATAGGACTCTCTATGCCTGAATGGATGCTGGTTATTTTTATCATAGCGACTTTGGTGATTGGGTTTAGACTCTTTAAATCTTTTCAACAACCAAAACCGTTCTAATCCACTAAATTACTAGGTGTCCTAATGATTCGTATTATTATTGAGCGCAATATACTCGATGGTAAAATTGACGATTATCACGCGTTAATTCGTCAAGCTAAGAACAAAGCTAGTAACGTGCCAGGCTTCTTGTCCGGTGAAATATTCCACGTTAAGGATGATCCACATCAAATCGTCGTGATGTCCTGTTGGGACTCCTTCGATACCTGGGAAGTTTGGGCAGACTCAGAGGAGCGCCAAGATCTACTGGATCAAATTCGCCCGCTACTGGAAACTGACGAAAAAGTTATGGTTTTAGAGTCTTCCCACTTGAAAAAAGATTAATTCATCATAAAATCAAAAAGTTAAAAAGGCTGCTTGGCGAGAAACCAAGCAGCTTTTTTTATTATCATCAGATAAAAAAACAAACATGGAGAATGTTTTAGTTGACTTAGTGTTAACTATATTTAACACTAAGTCAACTTAACCAACCATTGGATAGGTTCTATGTCATTGACTCAACTCTCCTTTAGAGAAAAAAGCGCGATTATTCACCTAATAACGTTGACCATCTTACTGGCCTTTACCCTCAGCATTATCTGGCCTTTTTTTAGCGGTTACGAAGAGTCCATTCTTAACGTCAAGCCTTTATGGGTTGCGATCATACTGTTTATTCTGCTTGAAATTATAGGGCATAGCATCGTAGCTGCACGCAACTCTAAAGAAGCCAATGCCGAAGCTGATGAACGTGAAAAGCTCATCGTATTAAAGTCTCACTTTTATGCCAGCCATGTATTGGCGTTTATTCTTATCGGCTACACTGCGTTTAGCATGTTATTCCAGATCCCATTTCTTAGTATCTACTTTGTGTTTATTACTTTTGTCGTGGCTGAAATAATCAACCAAAGTTCACTACTGATACTGTCGCGCCGTGGAGTCTAACCATGGCGAAGAAAATCCCGATCAGTAACACCATCAAAACACTGCGTTTTCTCAATGATGAAATGACTCAACAAGATTTAGCTGAGCAGTTAGGACTGACAAGACAGACAATAGCCGCAATTGAGCAGCGTAAATACTCTCCGTCTTTAGAAGTGGCTTTTAAAATTGCATTGATTTTCGAAAAGTCGCTGGAGGAGGTTTTTACTTTTGAAGGTGATAACTGAGATTATTCAGACTAGAAATACTTCGGCCACTCATACTTCAAGCGCCCTGTCAGCGCGTAATAAAACATTTTGTAATCAGCTGCCAGTGACCACAAAGGATACGTAAAGGTTGCTGGCCGATTCTTTTCTAAAAAGAAGTGCCCTATCCAAGCCGGACCATAGCCTGCAATTAAGACTAGAGGGAGGAACCACCAGTGTTGAGTGAGGATAACCCACACCAGCAATGCGGTGGAAAAGAAGGTACCGATATAATGTAAAAAACGGTTTCTGGGCAAGCGATGCTCACCCAGATAGTAAGGCCAAAACTCTTCAAAGCTTTGCAGCTTATCAGTCGCCATAGCCTGATTACTTCTTACCGTCGTCCATAGCTTCTTCAGCCTCTTCCTTTAGCTCTTCGGCTTCTTCCTTAATTTCTTGGACGTCTTCCTCGACTTTCTCTTCAAGGCTTTGTTCAGGTGCTTGGTACGGCTCTTCTGGATTCACGTCAAGCAACTCAACTTCAAAAATCAAGGTTGAATTACCTGGGATTTGCGCACGATCATTTTCGCCATAAGCAAGTTCCGCTGGAATCACGAACTCGTATTTATCGCCAACAGTCATGTACTGAAGACCTTCCGTCCAACCCGGAATCACACCGTTTAGATTGAAGTCGATTGGCTTGTTACGCTTATAAGAACTGTCGAACTCTTTGCCATCAATAAAAGTACCGCGATAGTGAACACGTACCGCATCTTCAGCAGTCGGACTTTCATCACCATCAGCATCGGTAATCACTGTATACATCAAGCCTGATTCAGTTATTGTCACGCCTTCTTTTTTAGCATACTCTTCTTGGAATGCCTGACCTTTTTTAAGGTTAGCTTCAGCTTCTTTTTTCGCTTCAGCTTCTAACTCGGCCTGACGCTCTTTCATCTTTTCATTCAAAGCCGTCTGGAACTCACTCATGTTCGCAGCAACTTCTTCTTCATTGAACTTTGCATTACCAGCAAAGCCGTCACGCATACCTTGAACGACTAAGTCTTTATCGATCTCAATGCCATACTCTTTAATTGAGTCAAAGTTCTTCGCCATTTGACGAGAAAAATTAACGCCCATAGAGTAAGCGGCTTTTTCATGCATCGTTTTAAATTCACCTTGATGCTGGCTTTCCGCAGCAACGCCCTTCTCACCAGCTTTTGTTCCTGCTTTATCATTGCTTGTATCACATGCAACTAGTGCACCTGTTAAAGCAACAACTACAGCTGTTTTTTTAATTGATAATAGTTTCATTGAGGCTTCCCCAATTGGTTAATTGTTGATTTAAGACATATCATTGTGCATAGATGGCGCAAAAATGCGAGTTTAATCACTCAACTTTTGAACCAGAGCACCCAGTCGCTTGGCCTCGGCTTCCGCCTCTTCACCACCATTGGTGGCGCGCACATAGGCAATAAGATTGGGCTCAGCCGTGGTTTCTTCAAGTACTGAATTGTTAAATCCTAGTAACGTTTCAAGAGCTTTCGCCTGAACCAAGTTCTCTCCTTTTAGCTCAAGATCGAGTAACTCTTGGTATTTCACGCGGTCACTCAACTTGATTTTTCGGCGACTTTGACGAATTTTCCGTACCCCATGACGCAGGCGTTCAGTCCGCTTCATGAGCATGCCCCAACCCGTTTTCGAAATGAGGTAGCGCCTTTCGCCCAACCAAATCGCCAGTAATAAAAAATTTACGTTACAGTTAAACCGGTTCTGCATTGCTAGACACAATGTTTGAACCTCACCATCGGCATATACCGCGCAGGTCCAATCCCAAAATTCATCAGCCCAATCGGCTGCAGAAATATCTTTTTTCTCAAAAACGAGATCCAAATTAGGTGCGTTACTCATGACTCTTCAACTGCCTTGTGAAAAATTGCCAGTATTAAAGCTATCCAGCTTGAAATTAGCAAGACTCCGCCTACCGGAATGATACTTCGTACCCATTCTTGCTGGGTAATGGCATAAAAATATAAGCCACCGCTAAAACCAATGATGCCGACAAACATTAACCATCCAGCCATTACTGTTTTACGGTTTGGGAATTGGCTAAAAATAATCCCAATCGCCAGCAATCCGATGGCATGATAAATCTGATAATTTACGCCTAAGTTAAACAAATACATCGAGTGGTCGGTTAGCTTCGTTGCTAAAGCATGAGAACCCACCGCCCCAAGCGCAACAGCCAACGCCATCAACATAGCGCCGTGGAGCAAAAAGTTTTTTTTCATTAGGCTTTTGACCTCAAGGTTTTTCGCTGGATAACATTATATGGCCCCGCATTATGACAAACTTCACAGTCATTGTAATTGTCTAGCTAAGCGGTAAAATGGCTAAAACACCAATTTTTAGCATATTTTGTCAAAAGAAAAAGGGTCTCTAGCCTCACGCATCGGTTTCGGTCTTGCCTTTGGCGCACTCAAGCTTTTTGCTAAACTCCCCTACCCTATGGTTATGGCCATGGGGCGCGGTTTTGGGCGTATGCTTTATCGCATCAAAAGCCGTCGCATAATCGTTGAGGCGAACCTGCGCTACTGTTTCACCAATAAGAACTTTGATGAACGCCAAACATTGGCCAAAAAGCATTTTCTAGCGCTTGGTGAAGGCTTTGCGGAGCTTGCATTAGCTTGGTATAAACCTTTCGATAAACTCGACAAATACCATGTTGTTAAAGGCCTTGAGCACTATGAAAAGGCTAAAGAAAGTGGGCAAGGAATTCTTTTTCTTGGCTACCATACCACCAGTTTGGAGTTGGCCGGTGCTTTTATGGCAAAGTATCTCGACTTTGCTGCTTTTTATCGGCCCAATAAAAACCCCGTTCTCGATGCGCACATCCAAGCCGGCAGAACCAATCGCAGTAAAACCATGGGCCGTAATGACATCCGCTCAATCGGTAAGTGGCTGAAGAGCGGTGAGGGCTTATGGTTGATGCCGGATCAAGATATGGGTCGCCATAGCACAGAATTCGCGCCCTTTTTTGGCAGTCCAGCCAGCACCCTAACCTCGCCTCAGCGTATTGCCAAGCTGGGCAAAGCGAAAGTCTTACCGGTCAGTTACCACAAGAACGATAAAGGCGTGATGACGGTCGAAGTCTTGCCAGAGATTGAATTCACAGGCGATGACTATATCGACTGCACCATGACCAATAAAATTCTTGAGGCCTGTATTATGCAAACCCCAGAGCAATATTACTGGGTTCATAGACGCTTTAAGACGTTACCCGACGGGCAACGCAATATTTACTATCAAAAACCACCCAAGCTGAAAGGTATTAGCGCTAAACAGCATGATGGTGCTGTCTATTCGGGCAAAATCTTATCGCGCTCTGAGGGATTGCCGAAACTGGTTAGAACCGTGGATGGACAGTTACTGAATGTGTTTTACCGTGGCGCCAGCTTTGGTTCCGATTTAACGCGCAAAGAACTGCGCACCATGCTCGCAAAATGTGCCATGCTGACATTCAGAGGCTTTTACACCATTACGCCACAGGAGTTCACGTTCTGCGCAGAACGTGATGCCTATATGTTGCGTTATCAAGAAACGCCGGGCGTTGCGCTCCACCACATCCCCCAGAGCCGACGCCACCCGACGGCAATTATCCTCGGTAGCTGGTTAGCGCAGCTGCATAACGAAGGGGTAAGGCTAGGAAAGATTCGTGAAACCAATCTCGAGCTACTGCCGAACGGTAGCCCAATCCTACTAAACCCTCGAAATTGCGAGTTTTTTGACCGTGGATTGAGTGAGAAAAAGCGAAGCCAAGATCGCCAGATGTTTATTGATTCGATTGGTTTCCTCGCACAAGATGAATCCAGTCAAAAACTGTTCCATGAGCAATACCAACTGCACCGACTTAATGAAATCGATCGTGCTGAATAATTATGAAGCTGACTGCATACCCTTTTTTGAGATATAACGCCCTGCTTTAATCCCTCGGTATAACAGCCAGAAAGACGTAATCGCTCGCATCGCCAGAAAGGCGAAGAATGACCACCAAAGTCCATGGTTGCCGTAACCTTTGCTTAAAAAGTAAAAAGGGATGAATCCCAATAACATGGCCAAGCCCATCGAGTTACGCATGGTCGTGATCGCCGAAGCCCCAACAAAGACACCATCGAGCCAAAAGCCCCAGATTGCCACCAAGGGAATTAAAATAATATAGATATGGTAAGGCTCAGCTTGCTGCCTGACTGACTCAATATCGGTAATCCAGCCAATAAAAGTTTCCACAAACAGTAAAAACGTCAAGCAAAAAGCCAGACTGGTGATAATCGACCAAAAACCACCAACATTAATACTTGCCCTAAAGTCACGCCACCGGCCCCGTCCTAAGGCTCTGCCGACTTGTGCTTCTACCGCATTCGCAAACCCATCCAACCCATTGGATATGACCAATAAGAAGTTGAGCAATACAGCGTTCACCGCCATCACCTCATCGCCAAGCTCAGCACCTCGTGAGTGAATGGTGAAAAACACCAACTCTAAAGCTAGGGTTCGTAGTAATAAATCGCCGTTTAACCGCAACAGTCGCTTGAGTTTGGCTAGGGCCAGCTGGAACTTCTCGTGAATAGGGTGTTTGTTAAGCAAGCCCTTTAGGCATAAGGCTGCATAGGCAAAGCCTAAAATTTCTGAAATAACACTGGCGATGGCGACGCCATCCACTGCCATGCCAAACCCCTGCACGAACAATAAGTCTAAGCCAACATTACAGAGATTGATAATCAGCAGCATGATGAAAGGAATGCGCGCATTTTGCATGCCGATAAACCAACCTATCATCACCGCGTTCAGTAATGTGAACGGAAGGCCCCAAATACGAGTATTCCAGTACAGCAGGACGCTTTCTTCAACGTCGGATGAGCCTTCAACCCACCATAAAATGAGCTCAATGATCCAAGGGTTCAAGAGTAATGTCGCGAAGGCAACTGACAACGCCAAAATCGATGATAGGTATAGCCACTGGCGAATATCATGATGATTTTCTGCGCCATAGGCTTGGGCCACAAGCCCTGTGGTGATCATGCGCAAGAAGCCCATGGTCCAAACAATAAAAGTAAAGAGTGCCGCCCCAAGACCGACCGCGGCAAGATGATGAGAGTCTGGTAAATGCCCCATCACGCCAGAGTCAACCAGCCCAACCAGAGGCACGGTCATATTGGATAACAGCATTGGCGCAGCGATGCGCCAAGTACTGCGATGTTGTTGTTTGTCGCTTAGATCATCTTTAATGTCTCGCAGCGACCAGATGCTCACAGAATATCCTTAACGTTGCTGCTTACTGCCCAGTAGCGTGGAGGTCACCTGCTTTTTCACGCAGAATGTTGTAGTCCTCGGAAACCGTTTGGATTAAATCTTTGTGTTTTGGCGTTTGATCGGGCGAAATATACGCATAACGACGGCCTAATGGATCAATCACAAACCATCGAGCGGTATGCTCAACCAAATAATTATCAGGATCATCATGCCCGGGAACCTTAAAGAAACTGACGCCAATCGACTTGGTTAACGCCTGCGTTTCTTTCAAACCCGCGTTAACACCGACGAAGTCAGGATTAAAAGCAGGAACATACTTGGCCAGCTTTTCAAGAGTATCGCGTTCAGGATCAACCGAAACCATGATCACCGTCGTGTCTTTTAGGTACTCCGGTTCAATATTTTTCATCATGCCGTTGATGTTTGATAAAGCCGTAGGACAAACATCGGGACAAGTGGTGAATCCAAAAAATACAATGCTCCACTGACCTAGAAAGTCTTGCTCAGAAAAAGTCTCACCGCGATGTGTTTTGCCTTCAAAGGCAGCGACCGAACGTGGCTGATCAAAAATACGAATGATCTCCATTCGCTTTTCAGCAAACAGTGTCTGATAACTCAAAACACCTGCCACTAATGATAAAAGTGCCACTAGGATGATGATTAAACGGGCCGAGCCAATTTGTTTGTTCATAAGCATTTTTTCACAACCGTTTGTCTTAAAGATTTGGACAAGCACGCTCAGTCAAAAGCGTGCGGTTTAACGACCTTTAAATAAAGGGATCAACGTAATGATCAACTAACAATACCGCGAAAAGCAACGTCAGATAACCAATCGAAACACCGAATGTTTTCATCGCAACGCCTTCTTTTTCCCTGTATTTCAAGACCATCGTGTAATACAAGAACCACAAGCCTAAAGCGATAGCACCAATTAAGTAAATAATACCGCTCATATGGGTTAGGTAAGGGAGTAACGTCGATAAAATTAATAGTACGGTATAAAGCACGATGGACGTCTTGGTAAAGTCTTCGCCATGAGTCACTGGCAACATTGGGATTTCCGCTTTCGCGTAATCCTCAATTCGATGAATTGATAATGCCCAAAAGTGTGGCGGCGTCCAGGTAAAAATAATCAAGACTAACAACCATGCATGTGGATCAGCACTTCCGGTAACCGACGTCCAACCTAGAAGAGGTGGGATCGCGCCAGACAAGCCACCTATGACAATGTTCTGCGGCGTCGCGCGCTTTAAGAACATGGTGTAAATAAAGGCATAACCAACCAGGCCGCCTAAAGTCAGTACCGCCGTTAGCGGGTTAACCAAAAACCACAACATGACCATAGCAATGATGGCCAAGGTTGCTGAAAAGGCAATCGCTTTGCTTGAACTGACCCGGCCTTGTGCCACGGGGCGCTGTTTCGTTCGCGCCATCATGGTATCAATCTTAGCATCGACCACATGGTTCACCACCGCAGCCGCACCTGATGCTAGCGCGATACCTATCGTGCCAAAAATCAAGGCCTTCAATGGAGGGAACCAGCTTTGGGTAACATCGTTCGCTAAAAACATGCCCACTACAGCTGTGAAGACCAATAAGTACACCACTTTTGGCTTGGTCAATTCGTAATAATCACGCCACGTAATCGGGCGCGTGTTTGGATACTTTTTCTCAGCTGACATTCTTCCCCCTAAATTGCCAGTTGACCACAAAATTCAAGGTGATTAAGGCCAACAATAAGATGGCCCCGCCACCGTTATGAGCGACTGCAACATACAGCGGCAAACCAAAGACAATGTTGCTGATTCCCAACAACATTTGCCCCACAAGAATCAGCGCTATGGCGCGCCCCGTATGACGCAGTAGTACGCTGTCTCGCTCACGAATGAGCAACACCGCCAACAGGCCCACAACTAAAAACACGATGTAGGCGCCGATACGATGGGTCACATGGATCGCGACTTTTTCACTATGCTCCAGCACGCCACCTTCATAGTTAATGAACGTCTGCCCTCTAGCATGCGCCAAGTCGGCTTCCATTTTTTCCAATTCATGCAGTTTAAACTCGTCGAAGTCGAAGCCCTTCTGCCACACATCAAATGCCCCAACGAAATCAGCATTCTCGGTCCAGCCAGAATTGCAAAACGGCAATTCGGTACAGGCTGTCGCAGCATAGTTCGATGCAGTCCAACCTCCGAGAGCGATTTGAATGACCACCAAAACCAAGCCCGTCATCGCCAGAGTTTTGAATTTTTTAGCCACAACTTGGGATAAGGACACTATTTTAGGTCGTAGCTGCAGCACATACAGGAACAGTAAGGTCAATATTGAGAAGCCACCCAGTAAGTGAGCCATGACAATAAAAGGATGTACCTTTAAGGTCACCGTCCACATTCCCAATAACCCTTGGAATATGACCAATGGCAATAAAATGCTCGGTAGCAGAATTGGAATCGACGGATCTTTACGCCGCCCTGCCAGCGCTCCAATGAACAAGATGACGATAACCAGGCCAATACCTGTTGCGAAATAACGATGAATCATTTCTGGCCAGGCTTTATCAGCTTCAAACTTCTGGTTGTATTTCAACTCAGCAGCATTAATAAACTCGACATCACTTGGCACCGTGTAATGACCGTAACAACCGGGCCAATCCGGACAGCCTAAGCCAGCATCGCTAAGACGCGTCCAGGCACCCAATAAAATGACGCATAACGCTAAAAAGCTGCCAAAAATCGCCAAGCGGCGTAATGTTCTCTTTTGCATAGGTTACTCGCTATAGACCAGTTATTTTCATTGCCTTACGGGCGTCGTCACGAATTCCTTTACTGCTTGCGATGGCTTCTTCCTGATTATTCACGGCATCATATTGCATAAAAATGTTGCCATGAGGATCCATCAAGTAGACTTTTCCTCTTTCTAAACTTGACGTTGGGTTCGTTGCTGAGCCTTTCGCTAGAAGGATTTTGTCAGCATCTTCAACTTTATCTTGGTAATTAACCTGCGACGGGAAGACCACTAAGCGCTTGAGTTTGTCGGCCTGTTTGCCTAAGGTTAAATGCGTTCGCGTCAACCACTGAACTGTGGTTTCACAGGTTTCAGCACAATCATCTGATTGCGGTAAGTAAATCCACCACCACAGGGTTTCAAAGTCACGAAAGTGCAGTTTGTCATCCTCGGTTGAGGTCCATTCAAACTGCTCAAAATGCGGATATGGCGCTTTGAGTAAGGTGCCATTGTTTTGAGTGGCAACGTTAAACCAGCCCATGTAATGGGCGATGTAGGCAACAATCACCGGTGCTGCGAATAACAATACCAGTCCCGATACTACGCGACGGTTCTTTGTTCTCTGTTTAAGATCAACTGCTTGTTGACTCATTGTGCTTTACTCGCTTCAAGTTCAAAATGATGAATAACATGACCAAGGCCAACGCCATGGCAAACCACTGAATCGCATAAGCGATGTGCTTTTCAGGTGGACTCGCGACTAACGGCCACTGACGCACAAACTTACTCGTTCTATCAGGCTGAAGCCTGATAATAAACGGGGCGCTATCATACCCCATTTGCTTTACTTTTTCTGCAACAGTTTGAAAATCAAACTGCCCCAGAAGCCATATGCCATCATATTCTTGCCAGATCGCGTTATCGGCCACGACCGAATTCGCGCCCTTTGAAAAATACAATGAGCCTTCCAAGCGCGCGGCCTCGAATGGCGGGATATTCGGGACCTTCTGATAAAAATCTTTACGCGGCAACCAGCCCCGACTCACGATGATCGGCTGTTCAAAATTAGTAGGCTGCCATAGGCTGTAAATTTCGTAACCTAAACGCCCGTCTCGCGTTTGGTTGTCAATCACCAAGTCCACCCCAGAAATAGGCTTTCCTTCGCTAGTCACCACCATCATATCCGGATCTTTAACCTGCAATGCCTCGCTCAAATCAACCGCTGGCGCTGTCGAGCGCTGTTCTAACGTATTGATTAGCTGACGTTTTTCTTCAGCACGGTCAAGCTGCCATAACCCTAGGCGAAGCAGTAAGGGTAGCAACAATATGAAGCCTAAAGTTGGGATAAGACTGGGCTGGAAGACGCGCTGACCAATAGTCAGGTGGAATAAGGGTCTCTGCCAAAATCGCTGCTTTTCTGGAGTATCACTCAAAGCAAAACCTTGTGTTTTTGTGCAAGAATGGGTGACTGAAGACTTTAAGGTTTCACTCACCAACTTTTCTCGTATAATGAGCCAAACAAAAGCAAAGCAGTCGTAGAGCACATTATGTGGGTTAAAGTTGTCGTTATTATATTAATGCTGGCTATATTATTCAGCCTTTTTCGTGGTTTATTCTTCCTCAACAAGGGTGGCGAAGAAAACAGTCGAAAATTGGTCAAAAGCCTTAGCTGGCGAATCGGACTAAGCTTACTGCTCTTTATCGTTGTTTTGTTACTGGATCATTACGGCGTTATCAACATGCGAAAAGGTGTTCTACCCGTTGATACGAGCCAAGAGAGTGTTGTGGACGAAACCACTGATGAGTCAAACTGATAGCACAGAGCTCGCTCAGAAACCACAGAAGTACTGCCAACAGTGTGGTCAGAAAACCTTCCGGCCGCACCGCAGTGTGCGCGAACTGTTGTGGGAATTTATAGAGAACTGGTTTGGCTATGATTCTAAGGCTTATAAAACCGCTAAAGCCTTATGTCGCCCGGCTTCATTAACATTAGATTACTTTCGTAACGCCCATCACCACAACCATTATGTTACGCCTATCCGGCTGTATATTTTCTTATCCATCGTCTTTTTCTTGTTAACCTCTTTTGGTGGCTTCAATCTTACCAATTTAGACATCGCTAACCAGCCAGCGGTCGAACAAGAACTCAATAAGGCTGTCGACGCCAACCCTTTACTCGATGAAGAAACCAAAGCAGAGATCAAACTTGATAATAGTCAGGTTGCCGAAGCGATTGCGACTCAGCAGACGACAGAGGATGACTTCGCAAAAGACTGTAAAAATTCGGATGACATGATTCTTGTCTGGCCGCCAGCGCTCGATGATTATTTTGATCGTAAACTGGGTATCCTGTGCGAGGCATACTTAGATATTCAATATCTTCCTGTGGAGAAACAAGGACAAGTTAAGGCACAGTTCTGGTTGTCAATTGTGCAAAGTTCTATCGAATCACTACCACAGACGTTTTTACTGTGTTTGCCGCTTTTGGCTCTGGCACTCAAGATTCTGTATATCAGACGCTCGCATTTATACGTTGAACACTTGGTATTACTGATCCATTCTCATAGTTTCATGTTCGCCGCGATCTTATTTTACTTAGGCTGGCATCAGTTGGTGGAGGCTATTGGTTGGTTGGATTACGTCCCTCTGGGCTGGGCGCTTCTGATCTGGACCCTAGTCTATCTCTACCTTTCAATGAAACGCTTCTACAAGCAAGGTCACTCTTGGACACTGTTCAAGTTTATTACTTTTAGTATTGTCTATAGTTTTGTGTTTAGTTTTATCATGGTGTTTGCCCTGATGCGGGCACTCATTTCGCTTTAGTCGCCCGACTTTTGACTCTGCGCCTGCTCATAACCCGTCATAAACAAGTCCCAGTCAGGCGCACGCCAATGAAACTGTGGCCATTTTTTGCTTTCTTTATCGAGAGAGCGCTGTAGTCGGCTCAAGTTTGACTCAAGGTTTGAAGCATTAGGTTCAACAAAACGCCCTTTATCGAAGTCAATCAGCCACAAAGCTCCCTCATCATCCATCAAGATATTGTGAATATTCAAGTCCGAGTGATAAACACCCTGATCATGGAACTGCTTGATTAAGGCACCGACTTGAATCCACTCACTGTCAGTAAGCGCTCGCTCACGAAGAATATGAAACAAATCTCTGGAGTTTTTGATCAGACGAATAATGATCGAGGCCCGATACAGTAAACCCTTTTTGCTGATCAGCAAAGCGACTGGCTCAGGAACTGGGAGCTGAAGTTTGCGCATCTTCTTTAACATGGCCTGTTCAAGGTAGGCCCGAGTTCGACGCACCCCTAAATAGAAATAACTATCCTCTACCCATTTGGACAATAGGCCGCCACGGAAATATTTCCTAAGTACGAAATGCTTACCAGCTTTCTCAAAAAAATAGGTGGTACTGCGTCCTACAGACTGACCAATAACTTCGTCATTGCTTTGCAGTTGTTGCGGGTCAAACCAATCCTTTGAAACCTCATCACGGTATTTTTTGATCGCTACTAGGTAGCGGCGATTATCAACTTGTTGAATTTTCACGCAAACTCAATCAAAGATGCGGTTGGTTTATGAGATACTATACATTAAAATCTGAAGTAACCATAACTTTCCCAGGTGTACCTTTTGTTAACAACACCCCCTGAACAACCTCAGTCGTTTTGCATCTTGCGCCTCTCAGCGATTGGCGACGTATGCCATGCTGTATCATCCGTGCAAGCTTTGCAGCGCACTTACCCTGAGGCGAAGATCACCTGGATTATCGGAAAAATTGAGCAAAAATTAATAGGCGATCTGCCCGGAATCGAATTTATCGTGTTCGATAAAAGCTTGGGCTGGAAAGCTTATCAGCAACTTCGAGCAGACATGAAGGGGCGCCAGTTTGATGTTTTATTGCATATGCAGCTGGCTTTTCGGGCGAATTTAGCAGCGTTTTTTATTCCCGCGAAGACTAAGATAGGTTTTGCCAAAGAGCGTTGTAAAGAGCTGCATTCTCTATGTGTTAACGAACATATTAGCGATAGTCGTGGTTATCATGTGTTGGATGGTTTTCGTGATTTCGTGCGAGCTGTTGGCGTAGAAGAGGCGTTACCAACGTGGGATATCCCTATTCCGCATGAAGCTAAAGCATGGGCGACAAATTTTTTGCCAAAAGAACCCTTCATAGTGATTTCGCCAGCGGCCAGCAAAGTCGAACGTAACTGGAGTACTGAGCGCTACACCGCGATTTCAGACTTTTGCCACCAACTTGGCTACCAAGTATTACTGACTGGCGGCCCCACCAGCTTCGAAAAGCAACTTTGTGCGGAGATATCGACAGCTTCCAGAGCTTACACCATCAATCTTGCTGGGCAGACGGATTTAAAGCAGTTACTGCTAACCTTACAAAAAGCCCAGCTGGTCATCGCTCCTGACTCTGGTCCGGCGCACATGGCCGTTACTCAAAACACACCGGTTATTGGTCTTTACGCACACAGCAACCCGAAGCGTACTGGCCCCTATCTGTATCAGCGCTTTATCGCTGATGCTTACACCCCTTTGGCCTGCAAAGAGTTGCAGCTTGAGCCAGACAAGATCCCATGGGGTTATCGCTTAAAAGGGCATGATTTGATGAACCATATCAAGGTTGAGCAGGTTCAAGAGCTCATAGTTCAAGCCATTGATTTTTATGGACTTGAGCAGCCTTTAAGTGAATCACCCAACGAGAGCTAGGCTAAATGGCTGCGTATAACACCATGCCAATTAGAACGATTGCCACCAACGCTTTGCAGACGTCCAAAAAGATCTCTTCAGCGTCGTACTCGTAATCATTGTCAATTTCAGTGCTTAGTTTGCTATTCTGTTTCATGTTCATTCCCCTATTGAATGATAAGTTCACTGAAGTCACACATACTTCCCTTCAGTCCATAGCTTTATCAAACACTATTTTTAGTGAAGCGTGTGTTTATAAATGTAAATAGCTGTGTCTTACACTGACAGTAGAAGAGAATTTCAAAGGGTTAGCATCAAATAGTGTCGAAGTATGTCGATACTCAAATACTCTTTTATCTTTCGCAACTTAAAAACTTGCCTTTAATGTGATGCTGAGTTCAACACCATCCAAAAACTCAGAGTTAACGGGGGAAGCAAGATCGACATTAATCACCTTCCTGCCGCTGGAGCGGGCAATAAATAAACGCAAGCCAACCCCAGCACTGACTAAGGTACCGGCTTCTTGATTAATGTAGGGACTGTCGCCGCTGGCTCGTCCAGCATCGATAAAGGCGGCATACCCCACATTCAATAACTTGAACCAAGTCGTACCCGGGTAATACCGCTTCTCCAGATTCAACAAAACACTCTCTTCCCCATGCTGATACTCAAGCGGATAACCACGCAGTCCAGACTCGCCGCCGAGCGAAATCGGGCGATCAATATAAGCGTTGTCTGCACCGCGATACTGCAACCGGCTATAAAGGATATGTTCCTCGCTGGAGTGGTAGAAATGCTCTAGGCCCACGCCGTAATAAGAGGTTTTACCCAAGTAATTACCGACATCGTCAAAGCTATCACCTTCTGAACTCGCGCTGGCGAAAAAATGGAATAAATGGTCCTCATGCGGCTTGACCACATAACGCCCCTTCCAAAAACCAACGAGACCTTTATCTTTACCCAGCTCACTGGTGTTATAACCCAGTCTTAAGCGATGATACCAACCAAACTGTACATCTTCGGTACGACCTATCAAATACAAATTCTTAGTCTGAATAAATTCATCTTTTTGATATTCCAGTCCTAACCAAAAATACTCCAAACCACGATCATAAGGTAATAAAGTCGTATCTGTCAGCGGCTCAAAGTGATTGCGATCTTTACTTAAACCGGCCGAATATCGCAACGAATGCCCATCAACCAGTCCTTGGGAAATACCATAAGACACGTCATACTGCTCAATATCCTGCTCGAAAATATTGACCGCCTCATCATTACTGTAAATCGTGTCTCTTAAGCGCTGAGAGTTAAAAAACGCGCCAGCTGCCCAAGTATCTTGTAACGTATAGAAAGGCTTACGAACAGAGAGTGAATACTGCTCGCCATCAGAGTTATTGGATAATGCGATAGCAGTTTGGACATGATGCTCAGTAGAAACATCAGAAGCTAAGACCAGGGTATAGCCGGAGCGGTCATCTTCTTTAAAATACTCTAAGGTAGCGCGTAGACCATGCCCCAACAGGTTATCATCCTCAATACCATAGGCATACTCGGTGACACCACCTTCGCGATTAATATCGACCGTCGGTACCAGCGTCCACGTTTCCCACGTCTCGACTTTGACATGAAGCCCCTCGCCACTTTCCGCAGGACGCCAGCTGACTTTAGCATCACGCAAAAAACCCTGACGTCTTAAAATACGTCCGGCTTCTTTGAGCAAGCGTTTATTGACCCTTTCGCCTTTTTTAAAGGGCAACAATCGCTCAATGACATAAGGCTTGGTATCAATATGAAGTTCGTCGGCAGTCTGATAAATCCAACCGGTACGTTCTTCTTCGCTGAAAATAGGATGGATCACGATCTCTATATCGCTGATCAGATATCCTTCTGGATTATCCTTTTGAGCTAGCGCAGCCATATTGCCTACCAGCAATAGGATGCCAAAAATTAATCGCATAAATTCCTTATATTCTTATCGGTCAATAACATCATAATGTATATCCAATATTTTCCCAAATAACTGTCATTGAGTCTGCAAAGTACATCAAAATGTAGGTTGAGGGTCATAGAAGCGTCACATTAACTTGTTACCGTTACTGCAAGCCATAGATGAGGTAAGCTCAATGACATTACCCGCTAGCCATAACCCTAAAACGCACTACCGCACCATCTGGATATCGGATATCCACCTTGGCAGCAAAGGATGCCAAGCAGACCTTCTGTTGGAGTTTCTCAAGCATATTGAATGTGACAAGCTTTACTTAGTGGGTGACATTATCGATTGTTGGCGACTCAAAAACCGTTGGTATTGGCCACAACATCATAATGATGTCGTTCAAAAAATTCTGCGCAAAGCTCGAAAAGGTTGCGACGTCATTTTTATCCCCGGCAACCACGACTCCCTTATTCGCGATTTTTCCAGCATGTCGCTTGGTAGCGTTAAAATTGTTGAAGAGGATATTCATGTCACCGCTCAAGGAAAGAAGCTATTAATTTTGCATGGCGATATTTTTGATAACGTGATGCGTTTTACGCCTTGGCTCGCCACCGTGGGCGATCACTTATATGAATTTTTGCTCAAGCTCAATCGCCCCATTAATGTATTCAGACAAAAGTTTGGTAAAGACTATTGGTCGCTCTCGGCGCACCTTAAAATGAAGGTCAAGAACGCCGTCAGCTACATCTCACAGTTTGAAGAGATTGCTTCTGAGCACGCTAAAAAGCACCATGCTGATGGTATTGTTTGTGGCCATATTCAT
The DNA here is from genome assembly GCF_039541235.1 of Kangiella marina. Classification (NCBI taxonomy): domain Bacteria; kingdom Pseudomonadati; phylum Pseudomonadota; class Gammaproteobacteria; order Kangiellales; family Kangiellaceae; genus Kangiella; species Kangiella marina. The sequence goes on from NZ_BAABFV010000001.1 coordinate 1,117,051, forward strand.
CATGCTGAAATCCGCCAATTCAACGGTATTGAATACTACAATGATGGTGACTGGGTAGAGAGTTGTACCGCGCTTGTAGAAGATCAAGATGGCCACTTATCGATACTCGACTGGCACCAGCTACGGCAAGAGTATGTGCTTAAAGAAGTTCCTGACTTAGTGATCGACTCCCGCGAAGCCCTTTAGAGCTAATGGTTATAGGAGATATCAGACCAGACAGCAAATATCTACAATATATTTGCAAAACGAAAATACTGTGTTAGTCTCGACTCAAGCACTGAGGCAAATATTGTGAAAAACTAAACTGATGTTGAACAAAGCCCTAAACCTGCTCGCCAAGAGCTTAATCGTGATTAACGTGATTGTGGTGATTTTATTACCGCAACGAGGGCGCGCGTGAGTTAGATACACAACGAATAACGAAGCCCTCGAACTGAAAAGTCCGGGGGCTTTTTTTTGGCCCAGATAAAACATCACCTAGAGAAACAGAAGCAGAAAGAGAAAGAGGAAAACACAGCAGAAACAAACGTCGTCAACACTAATCAAACAGGCCCAAACGTTTGCAACGCTTTTAACCATTATGAACATACTTAACTCAGTCATTATCGTCTTAATTATTGTGGTGATTTTATTACCGCAACGGGGGCGTTATTGAGCTGAGAAAAGTCAACTAACAACCGAAGCCCCCGCACTGAAAAGTCCGGGGGCTTTTTTTTACACACGATTTTTTAACAACACTATTGAGACACAACACGATTCAACATTGGAGCAATTATGAAAGTAATGTACGACAAAGATATCAACACTGAAGCGCTTAATGGAAAAAAGCTGGTCATTTTAGGCTATGGCTCACAAGGTTTCGCTCACTCAAATAACCTTAAAGACAGCGGCTTTGAGGTTACTGTGGCGCTACGACAAGGATCATCAACTTTTGAGAAATTAAAACGCAGCAAGATCTCAGGCGCAACACTGGAAGAAGCGATCAAAGATGCCGACTTAGTGATGATGATGCTGCCTGATGAGAATCAACCAGAGGTTTACCAAGACTATCTCGAACCACACCTCAAACCTGGCGCCAGTTTAGGCTTTGCTCATGGCTTCAATATCCACTTCAATCAAATCACTCCTCGCGACGACATTAACGTTTTCATGGTCGCGCCGAAAGGCCCCGGACACACCGTTCGCTCGACTTACGCTGAAGGTAGCGGCGTTCCTTGCTTAGTTGCCGTTCATCAAGACGTGACTGGCGATACCAAAGAGTTAGCCTATGCCTACGCCAGCGCTATTGGCGGCGGACGTGCTGGGGTTATTGAAACCAGTTTCAAAGAAGAAACCGAAACTGACTTGTTCGGCGAGCAAGCAGTTCTCTGCGGCGGTACAGCAGCACTTGTTCAAGCGGGTTTTGAAACCTTGGTTGAAGCTGGGTACTCGCCAGAGATGGCTTATTTCGAATGCTTGCACGAACTCAAGCTTATCGTCGATTTGATGTACGAAGGCGGCATCAACACCATGCGTTACTCAATCTCCAACACAGCTGAGTATGGCGATTTAACTCGTGGTAATCGCTTAGTGACAGAAGACACCAAGCAGTCGATGAAAAATATCTTGGCTGAAATTCAAAGCGGTCAATTCGCCAAAGAGTATGTTGATGACTGTCGCAACAACTACCAAACCTTACACAAGCTGCGTCACTCACACTCAGAGCATCAAATTGAAGTGGTTGGTGAAAAACTGCGCGGCATGATGCCTTGGATCAAGAAAAAACCGTTGGTTGATCAAACCATTAACTAACGAAGGTGATACTTATGCGTGGTGCAGATTATTTAATAAAGACCTTGAAAGATCATCAGGTCGATACGGTTTTCGGTTATCCCGGTGGCGCCATTATGCCGGTGTATGATGCCTTGCTTGGTAGTGGTGTGAAGCATGTACTTTGTCGCCATGAACAAGGCGCGGTGTTCGCGGCGGATGGTTACGCTCGCTCCAGTGGGCGGCTTGGCGTTTGCCTCGCCACCTCAGGCCCTGGCGCGACCAACTTAATTACCGGCATCGCCAACGCACAAATGGATTCCGTTCCTTTGCTCGCGATTACAGGTCAAGTCGCATCGAATCTAATTGGTACCGATGCTTTTCAGGAAATCGACACTTATGGTTTATCGTTGTCGGTCGTGAAACACAGCTACTTGGTCACTCGCATTGAGGATTTTCCTCACATGCTCAACGAAGCCATCCAGCTCGCGCAAAGCGGCCGCCCTGGGCCTGTGCTGATTGATATTGCCAAAGATGTTCAGATGGCAACCATGCCAGCGACCAGTTTAGCCTTTTGTGAAGAGATGCGCCCCAAAGCCCTTTCTTCAACCTTCGGCTCCGTGAATCAGGTTCAGTTGATGCAAGCGGCCCACTTACTCACAGCCAGTAAGCAACCGCTGGTTTACGCTGGTGGCGGAGTTGATTTAGCGCGATGCTCTGAGTTGCTGACCTCGATGATCGAGCGCTTTAAATTACCGACAGTGACGACCTTAAAAGGTATCGGCTCAGTGCCGAGCTCACACCCTTACAACTTAGGGATGCTAGGGATGCATGGCACCAAGGCTGCGAATACCGCAGTACAAGATTGCGATCTGTTATTGGTCGCTGGTGCTCGCTTGGATGATCGCGCTACCGGTGATTTACAACAGTTTGCGCCACGCGCCAAAGTCATCCATATCGACTGTGATCACGCTGAAGTGAGTAAGCTGCGCCGAGCCGACGTTAGTCTGGTCGGCGACATGCATGACATCCTCACGGCGTTGGCAGATAGATTGGAAACTAGTTTTTCACAGCAAACAGCTCATCACTGGCGCTATCAATGCTTGCACAATAAAGAGCAGCTGGCATTCCGTTACGACGCTCCTTTTTCCAGCATCTACGCCCCTTCGTTGCTGAAAAACCTATCCGCACGTTGCAGCCAAAGCAAGGCCATTGTCACCTGTGACGTTGGCCAGCACCAGATGTGGGTAGCCCAACATATGCAATTCAACTCCAGTCGTCATCACTTAAGCAGTGGCGGCCTAGGCGCGATGGGTTACGGCCTTCCTGCTGCTCTTGGCGCTAAGTTCGCCAACCCTGACTTCACCGTCATCAATGTTTCTGGAGATGGCTCGATCATGATGAATATTCAAGAGCTGGCGACGCTAAAACGTTATGGCATTGCGGTCAAAATATTGCTGCTCGATAACCAACGTCTTGGCATGGTCCGTCAGTGGCAAAACTTATTTTTTGAGCAGCGCTTTAGTGAAGTGGATCTCTCTGACAATCCAAACTTTGCTGAGATTGCCAACGCCTTTGGTATCCGCAGTCACAGTATTAGCCAATCATCGGAAGTGGAGGCTGCCTTGGATGATTTTCTGGCAAATGATGACAGCTACTTACTGCATGTATCGATCAACCCAGATGACAACGTTTGGCCACTAGTGCCGCCCGGCAAAAGTAATGCCGACTATATCGAAGAAAGCTTTGCGGAATAACCCTTGAGGAAGCAGATTATGAGTACTAATACATTCAAAATTATCGTACGCCAATCAACCGGAAGTCTTGAACGGATTTTGCGCCTCATCAGGCATCGTGGCTTTAAGGTGAATTACTGTCTGGCTCGCGATGAAAGCTTGGAGAATGGCATGAGCGTAACCTTGCAACTGAGCAGCGAGCGCAGCATTGATAATCTTTATCATCAACTGCACAAATTGGTCGATGTGGTTGAAGTACATCAGTCGGCTCCATCACGACTGAGGAGCTGTCTTGGCAATGAGTAAATCACTATTGCTTTACGACACCACTTTGCGGGATGGCGCTCAATACAAAGGGATCAGTTTTTCCCTACAGGACAAACTGAAAATCACCCAGTTACTGGATGACTTTGGTGTTGACTATATCGAAGGCGGCTGGCCCGGCTCGAACCCTAAGGATGAAGCCTACTTTCGTCATGCTAAAAGCTTAGGGTTAAAGCATGCCAAGCTGGTCGCTTTTGGCGCGACACGTAAACCATCGGTAAGCGTTGATGATGATCAACAAATCCAATCTCTACTCGCTGCGCAAACGCCAGTGGTTGCGCTTGTCAGTAAATTCTGGCGCTATCATGTCGAGACCGTGTTGCGCACGGATTTGAGTGAAAACTTGGCGATGATCTTCGACAGCATCACGCTCTTTAAACACGAGCAGCGTGAAGTTATTTTAGATGCTGAGCATTTTTTTGATGGCTTCAATGACAGTCCTGACTACGCCTATCAATGTTTACAAGTCGCCATAAACGCAGGTGTTGATAATGTCACTCTTTGCGATACCAATGGCGGCACCATGCCGCATGAAATAGCGGATATTGTGGCGCAAGTTAAAGCCAGGTTTCCGTTGTTGTCGCTGGGTATTCATTGCCATAACGACTGCGAAGTTGCCGTTGCCAACAGTTTGTCTGCCGTGTCTGCTGGCGTGTCTTTAGTCCAAGGGACGGTTAATGGCTATGGCGAGCGCTGCGGTAACGCCAATCTAATCCCGATCATAGCCAGTCTATCCTTAAAGCCATGCTACAAGGATCGATTTAGCTTTCATTCAGCCGTTGAAACGCAGCAGCTGTCGTTTTTGGCAAAGCAAGTCGCTGATATTGCCAATATCCCTTTAAAGGACGATGCCGCTTACGTGGGGACTCATGCCTTTAGTCATAAAGGCGGAATCCATGTCGCAGCGATAGCTAAGTCGAGTAAAACCTATGAACATATCCATCCAGAGCTCGTCGGTAACCAACGAGACATCACAATTTCAGAGCTTTCTGGAAAGTCTAACGTTCAGTTACAAGCTAAAAAGCTAGGGCTAGATGTGTCGCGTAATTTTAAACAAGTACTCGACAGTATTAAGTCTTTAGAAGAGACCGGCCTAACGCTCGAAAATGCATCGGGCTCTTTTGAAATGATCGTGCGTCAACAAGAAGACACTTACCGCCCCTACTTTACGGTTCTTAATATTCAGATCAATGTGAATGATCTCAATATCCCGGCACGCAACCCCGTTGAACCTTGTACCGCTATGGTAACAGTTCGCGTTAAAAACCGCATCGCTCATGTAGTCGAAGAAGCTTCTGGGCCGGTTGATGCCTTAAATCTTGCTCTTAAAAAAGCATTGGCCATGTTTTATCCGCAGATTAATCAGCTCAAACTGACTGATTACAAGGTTTCTATTTTAAATCCTGAAAAAGCTTCAGCGGCTACGACGAGGGTTTGGATTCAATCGACTTGCAAAGAAGAGCACTGGGCCACCATCGGGTGTTCCGACAACATCATCAAAGCCAGTGCTCAGGCACTACTCGATAGTTACCAACTGTTTTTAATTAAATACGACATATTAACCGAAGCGGCACAAACCCAGTCGCTAAGCAGCAAAAATTTTAGAGAGGTCACAAATCATGGCAACACTTAATCCACCGAAATACATCTGGTTTAACGGTAAAACCATACCTTGGCAAGATGCGCAGGTTCATGTTCTGAGCCATGCCATTCATTATGGATCTTCTGTGTTTGAAGGTATTCGCTGTTATGAAACCAGTAAGGGACCGGCTTTCTTTCGTCTACGAGAGCATGTCGAGCGTCTCTATCTTTCAGCTAAAATTTATCGCATGAGCATCCCCTACTCCTTTGATGAATTTTTGACAGCCTGCCATCAAGTGGTCAGTCAAAATGATTTGCGAAATGCTTATTTACGACCTGTTGCATTTTTTGGCTATGGCTCGATTGGGGTTAATCCACAACACAATCCCGTTGAGGTTTCTATCGCCGCATTCCCTTGGGACTCATACCTCGGCAATGAATCCATCGAACAGGGCGTTGATGTCTGTATTTCTTCATGGAACCGCGTCGCACCAAACACCATCCCTGCGGCCGCTAAAGCCGGAGGAAACTATCTTTCTTCTCAGTTGATTGTTGAGGAAGCAACGCGCAAAGGTTACGTCGAAGGAATCGCGCTTGATGTCAACGGTTATATCTCGGAGGGCTCTGGGGAGAATGTGTTTGTGATTAAAAATAACACCTTGTATACGCCTCCCTTTACCGCTTCTATCTTGCCCGGGATTACGCGGGATACGGTCATGCAACTGGCGCGTCAGATGGGTTATCAAGTCATCGAACAAAACATGACTCGTGAAGCCCTGTATTTAGCTGATGAAGCCTTCATGACAGGAACTGCCGCAGAAATTGTTCCAATCAAAAGTGTTGATGACCTTGCTATTGGTTCTGGATCACGAGGGCCGATCACAGAACACCTGCAACACGCTTTCTTTGGTTTATTTAAAGGCACAACTCCAGATGACCATGGCTGGCTTGAGTGTGTTGAAGGTGTTGAGGATAAAGTATATGCCTGATTATCGTTCGAAAACATCCACTCACGGTAGAAACATGGCGGGGGCTCGTGCGCTATGGCGAGCGACCGGGGTTAAAGATAATGACTTCGGCAAACCGATTATCGCAGTTTGTAACTCCTTTACTCAGTTTGTACCAGGTCATGTGCATTTAAAAGATATGGGGCAGCTTGTTGCGCGAGAAATCGAACAAGCTGGCGGTATTGCCAAAGAGTTCAACACCATCGCCGTTGATGATGGCATTGCCATGGGTCACGACGGCATGCTCTACTCACTACCGTCCCGCGAAATAATTGCCGACTCGGTTGAGTACATGGTAAACGCCCATTGCGCCGATGCGTTAGTGTGTATTTCAAACTGCGACAAAATTACGCCGGGAATGTTACTCGCTGCAATGCGCTTAAATATCCCTGTTATTTTCGTCTCTGGGGGGCCAATGGAAGCGGGTAAAACCAAACTGTCTGATCAGCTGATTAAGCTTGATCTGGTCGATGCTATGGTTGCTGGCGCTGACCAATCGGTGAGTGACCAAGACAGCGAACAGATAGAACGTAGCGCCTGCCCAACCTGCGGCTCTTGTTCAGGCATGTTTACTGCCAACTCCATGAACTGTCTAACCGAAGCACTTGGCCTCGCGTTACCCGGTAACGGTTCATTACTCGCCACACACTCCGCACGCGAACAATTATTTTTAAAAGCTGGTCGTCAAATCGTTGAGCTGTGCAAGAGTTATTATCACGACAATGATGAATCCGTTTTGCCACGCAATATCGCCAACCGTAAATCCTTTCTCAACGCCATGAGTTTGGATATTGCCATGGGCGGCTCGACCAATACGGTACTGCACCTTTTAGCAGCAGCGCACGAAGGTGAGGTCGACTTCACCATGCAAGACATTGATCGCTTGTCTCGCCAAGTGCCTAATTTGTGTAAAGTTGCCCCAGCGACCAAAGACTACCACATGGAAGATGTTCATCGTGCGGGTGGCGTGATGGCTATTCTTGGTGAATTAAAACGTGGCAATCTACTCAACCTCAGTCAGCCGACAGTATTACAAAAACCCATCAGTAAGCTGATTGATGATTGGGATGTCATTACCACAGAAAATACGGCCATAAAAAAACTGTATCGCGCTGGCCCGGCAGGTATTCCCACACAAAAAGCTTTCAGCCAAAGCTGCTTGTATGACTCGCTCGATATAGATCGTGAGCGTGGTTGTGTTCGCAATATTCAGAATGCCTACAGTAAGGACGGCGGGCTTGCTGTGATGTACGGTAATCTGGCACCTAACGGCAGTATCATTAAAACTGCAGCAGTTCCCGATAAGCACTTAACCTTCAGTGGGCCTGCTCGTGTCTTTGAAAGTCAAGACAGTGCCGTTGAAGCAATCCTTACCAATCAAATCCAAAAAGGCGATGTTGTGGTGATCCGTTATGAGGGTCCATCAGGTGGGCCGGGAATGCAGGAAATGCTCTACCCAACCAGTTATCTTAAATCGAAGGGACTCGATCAAGACTGTGCACTCATCACCGATGGTCGCTTTTCTGGTGGCACATCAGGCTTGTCGATAGGCCACGTCTCGCCAGAAGCCGCCAGTCAAGGTCTTATAGGTTTAGTGGAAGACGGTGACACCATAACCATTGATATTCCAAAGCGGTTACTGGAACTTAATGTTGATGATAAGCAGCTTGAGATTCGTCGCGAACAACGCTCGACCATTGGCTGGCAACCCACATCACGCAAACGTTTAGTTTCAACCGCGCTGAAAGTCTATGCAAAACATGCCTTAAGTGCGGACAAAGGAGCGGCTAGAGTCGTTTAGACTCATACTACAATAAAGTAAGGCTGATAAGTCTATTGATAACTTATCAGCCTCATCCTTAACTGAAAATAGCGTATCCAACAACGCCTAGTAATAACACCACGATGAGTGCCTGACAGATATCCAGAAAGATTTCTTCCCCGTCATGCTCTGCCCGGTTTTTTTTTGGATTCACAACATTTTTCATAGGTAATTCCTCACGACTCAAACATGAAAAAATCAACGTTTTACATGGCTGGCTTCCTTAAGAAGCATCTATTATACAACATTGAAAATCGCTATATAGATAGCTTATTTCGTAATGAGACGGACTGTACAAATCAAAAAAATATTTTAGAAAAAGCATTAGCCACACTCTACTTTTGTAAAAATAGCTAACGAATTTTTTGTCTTTTCTGTAAATTTTCCGAACAAAAGTTTGTGAGTCTTTATTCAGTCATCACTATCAAAGCTGCAAAATACTTAAGTGAGAGTTTACTAAAGGCACATTATAACTTAGGGAGGTGCTTGTATGACAAGCTCAATGAAGAGTTCAAGACGTTATCAATGCAAATGAAAAAGGCTGTTATTCTCATAACAGCCTTTGTTTTTATTTTGGTGCTCAGAGCGGGACTTGAACCCGCACGGCCTACGGCCACTACCCCCTCAAGATAGCGTGTCTACCAATTCCACCACCTGAGCTAAATTCTAATTACTGATTATCGCCGTCTTTTTTTGCTTTTTCAGCGTCTTCCGCAGCAGCATCAATCGACTCAGGAATAGCATCGTCTGTCGCTTCTTCAGAAGGAATTTCTGAACTAATCTCTTCCGTGGTTTCAGCAGGAATCTCAGCGCTAATGTCGGTATTCGTTTCGCTTGGAATTTCTGTAGAAGAAACGGACTCACCCGTTTCTTCTGTTTGAGCAGCGTCATCCAACAAACTTGACTTACTTGCTTTGTCGCTTGAGTTTACAGCACCTATCGCTAACGCTATTGCAAAAAATACAATCGCTAGAACTGTCGTCGATCGAGTCAGAAAGTTTCCTGAACCCGGTGCGCCAAACAACGTATTCGATGCGCCAGAACCAAAAGAAGCTCCCATCTCGGCGCCTTTACCTTGTTGGATCAAAATAATACCAATCAATAGTAGAGCGACTACCAATAGACTGATCATTAAAAATAATTCCATACTCTTAACCTGCTCGTCTTTTCTGCTGCTTAACCAGCAATTTTGCAAATTGCTATAAATTCATCGGCTTTTAGGGAAGCGCCCCCAATTAAGCCACCATCAATATCATTTTGTGCTAGTAACTCTTCTGCATTTGCAGCTTTCATACTACCACCATATAAAATCTGTATTTCTTCAGCGACACCCGTATTCATTTCAGCAAGATAGTGCCTTATCGCGGCATGAACCTCTTGTGCCTGCTCTGGGCTTGCGGTTACACCAGTGCCTATTGCCCAAACGGGCTCATAAGCAATAACGCCCTGTCCTAACTTTTCCAGTCCAGCAGTTTTATCTTGATAGAAATCAATTACTGCATCGATCTGGCCCTTAACAACATCCATAGTGGTGTCATTTTCACGTTGTTCAAGGGTTTCTCCAACACATAATACAGGTGTTAGGCCTTTTTCAAGCGCTTTAGCAAACTTCTCTGCAACTAGCTCGTTCGACTCATGATAAAGACTGCGTCTTTCTGAGTGTCCGACAAGCACATACTCCGCACCTAAATCAGCCAGCATATCGCCACTGATTTCGCCGGTGAAGGCACCTTGCTCTTGCTGAGAAAGATTCTGACCGCCAACTTTAATCGAGCTACCTTTTATTAGCTGAACGGTTCTATCAACATATATAGAAGGTGGGCACACCAGAATATCGCTTTGCCAGCTGCTATCCAGTTGACTCTTGATTCCGTTAACTAGGCTCTCTATAGAAGCCACGTTACCGTGCATTTTCCAATTTCCTGCGATCAAGGTTTTGCGCACTTCACACCTCTTTTATGTCTGCTTTTTGGAATCGCTATTATCCTCAGCGCCTATTTTGCTAGGGCTTATAACCATTGGACAATAAGGAACCCACCTTTTTATCAAAAGGGCGCAAATATTAACTGAGCCTAGGCTTGAACACAAGCACTGATGCTTAAGAATTGAGGATTTTAAGCCTGATCTAGGCTTTTATCCCAAAAACCATGGATCTTACCATGTTGATCCAAGTATAATACGCGCCGTTTGAGGTCATTGTTCATTTTTCGACCTCAATGTTGAGCGATTGTAATGAAAATAGGCCATAAAACAATAGATTAGACTGGTTACAGCTTGCTGTACACCAGGTTTTTGTTTTTGGTCACTCCAAACGTTGCAATTATTGAAGTGACAACCATCAGGTAATAGTTAAGTAGCGACCTATGATTAAGATTAAAAAAGGCCTGGATCTTCCTTTAGAGGGAAAGCCAGAGCAAACAATCTCAACTGGTGCTACGGTCAAAACCGTCGCCATCTTAGGCGAAGATTATGTTGGCATGAAACCAACCATGCATGTTCAGGTTGGGGATCAGGTTAAAAAAGGCCAGCTCATCTTCGAAGACAAGAAAACTCCCGGGGTAAAATACACAGCTCCAGCGGCAGGAACCATTTCTGCTGTTAACCGTGGCGCAAAGCGTAAACTGCTTTCCGTAGTGGTTGACATCGCTGAGCAAGAAGATGCTGTGTCTTTTAACAAGTATTCAGCCGATCAACTATCGAGCATCGACCGTCAAGCGATCGTCGATCAAATGGTTGAATCTGGCATGTGGACAGGTTTGCGCACCCGCCCATATTCGAAAGTTCCAGCGATCGACGCTAAGACACGATCTATCGTTGTAAGCGCTATGGATACCAATCCATTAGCCGGTGATCCGGAAGCTTTTATCACTGAGCATAATGCTGACTTTAACCACGGTTTAGACATTCTGGCACAACTTGCAGAGGACAAAGTGTTCGTTGCAACGCAGCCTGAGTCAAAAATCGAGCAGTCTAGCAATGCTAAAGTGAACTACGAAAGCTTTTCTGGTCCACACCCAGCGGGGCTTGTCGGAACGCATATCCACCACCTTTGCCCAGCCTCTTCTGAGAATGAGGTTTGGCACATGGGGTATCAAGATGTTATCGCTCTAGGCCGACTCTTTACTGATGGTGAGCTTTTTGTTGAGCGTGTTGTTGCATTAAGCGGTACTGAGGTCAAAAACCCTCGTTTAATCCGTACACGTTTAGGCGCTAACCTTGATGAGCTGCTGAATAACGAAATTAATGATAACGACAGCCGCATCATTTCAGGCTCAGTCTTGAACGGTTTTAATGCTGTTGACTCACGAGCTTTCGTTGGCCGTTATCACAATCAAATTACTGTCATCCCAGAAGGTCGTGAAAAAGAATTCTTCGGTTGGGCGATGCCAGGTAGCAACAAGTTCTCTGTAACTCGTGCTTTCCTAGGCCATATCTTCCCAAGCAAGAAGTTCCAAATGAACACTTCGACGGGTGGTTCGACTCGCGCAATCATGCCAATCGGTAACTATGAGCGTGTTCTTCCTCTCGATATTCTGCCAACTCAATTGATTCGTGCGTTAGTTTGTGGCGACACTGACTCAGCACAAGCCTTGGGTTGCTTGGAGTTGGATGAAGAAGATCTTGCATTGTGTACCTTCGTTTGCCCAGGCAAATACGAGTATGGCTCAATTCTCCGCGAAAATCTGACTAAGATTGAGAAGGATGGCTAAGATGGGTTTAAAGAATTTTATTGAAAAAGTCGAGCCGCACTTCGAGAAAGGCGGCAAGTGGGAAAAGTGGTATGCGCTTTATGAAGCAGCTGCGACGATTTTCTACACTCCGGGCCACGTCACAAAAGGCGCGACTCACGTTAGAGATAACATCGACCTAAAACGTATTATGATCATGGTGTGGTTCGCTACTTTCCCTGCCATGTTCTGGGGTATGTGGAACGTCGGTTATCAAGCTCAAGAAGCGCTACAGGCGGGCATGAGTCTTCCTGAAATGTGGCAAGTAGACTTCTTCCAGTTCTTTGGTGGCGCAATAACACCTGAAACTGGGGTCTTTGGACTGATGTTCTACGGCGCCTGCTTCTTCTTACCAATTTATGCCGTGACCTTTATCGTCGGTGGTTTCTGGGAAGTCCTCTTCGCTACCGTCCGTGGCCACGAGATCAACGAAGGTTTCTTCGTCACTTCAATTCTTTTCGCATTGATCTTGCCGGCAAAAATTCCACTATGGCAAGTTGCCTTAGGTATTTCTTTCGGCGTGGTTGTCGCTAAAGAAATCTTTGGTGGTACGGGTAAGAACTTCATGAACCCAGCTTTGGCGGGTCGTGCGTTCCTATTCTTTGCTTATCCTGCAGATATTTCAGGTGAGACCGTTTGGGCCGCCGTCGACAGCTTCTCTGGCGCTACGCCGCTAGCAGCTGCTGCAGCTGGCTCAATCACTGATTACAGCATCAATGCTAACTGGTGGGACGCTTTCATGGGTCGTATCCCTGGCTCTATTGGTGAAGTGTCAACGCTGATGTTAATCATTGGCGGTCTTTTCATTATCTACATGCGAATCGCTTCGTGGCGCATCGTGCTGGGTGTCTTGCTTGGAATGATCGCAACCAGTTATATCCTTAATGGTATCGGTAGCGAATCAAACGCTATGTTTGCGATGCCTTGGTACTGGCATTTAGTCACGGGTGGCTTTGCTTTCGGTATGTTCTTCATGGCAACCGACCCTGTCTCTGCCGCTCTTACCAACAAAGGTAAGTGGATCTTTGGTGCCTTAATCGGCTTCATGGTAGTGATGATTCGTGTGGTTAACCCGGCATTCCCAGAAGGTATGATGCTGGCAATCCTATTTGCTAACTTGTTTGCACCGTTAATTGACCACTTCGTGGTTCAAGCGAACATCAAACGGAGGACTCGTCGTAATGTCTAAGAAAGAAAGTCCTATCAAAACGATTGTTGTTGCGGTTATTTTGAGCTTGGTCTGCTCGGTTGTCGTTTCCTTTGCTGCGATCCAGCTAAAACCGCAACAAGAGCTTAATAAAGAACTCGACCGCAAACGTAACATCCTAATCGCGGCCGGCTTACTTGAGCAAGGTGGCACTCAGTCTGAGATTGATGAGCTATTCAAACAAGTTGAGACAAAAGTCGTTGATTTATCAACTGGTGAGTTCGTTGAGCCTCCTAAAGGTTTCAATCAGCGAAAATATGCTAAAAACCCAGAAACTAACAAGGTTTTAGAGGGCAAAGCAGATATCGCTGGCATCAAAAAACGTTCACAACTGGCCAATGTTTACCTAGTCCGCAATGGCCAAGAACTTGATACGGTGATTCTTCCGGTTCATGGCTATGGTCTTTGGTCTACGATGTATGGTTTCTTAGCGTTAGAACCTGATACCACAACCGTTGTTGGTTTCAAATATTACGAGCAAGGCGAAACATCTGGCCTTGGTGGTGAGATTGAGAACCCTTCGTGGCTGGCGCAGTGGCCTGGTAAAGAGGTTCTGAACGAGCAAGGCGAACCAGTGATTAAATTGGTCAAAGGCTCGGCTCAAAACGAACATCAGATTGATGGCCTATCCGGCGCAACATTAACCAGTAACGGTGTTGAGAACACGATGATCTACTGGTTAGGTGAGGATGGCTTTGGCCCATTCTTAGAACGTGTAAGAGCGGGAGAAATTTAAGATGGCATTTGATAAACAAGAAGCCAAATCGGTCTTATTTTCACCGATTTTTAATAACAACCCTATCGCATTACAAGTACTGGGTATTTGTTCTGCGCTAGCGGTTACCAGTAAGCTAGAAACCGCCTTGGTGATGAGTTTAGCTTTAACCTCGGTTATTGCACTATCGAACTTATTGATCAGCTTGATTCGTAAGCAAATCCCTTCCAGCATTCGTATTATCGTGCAAATGACGATTATTGCGTCTTTGGTTATCTTGGTTGACCAAGTACTGAAAGCCTATGCTTATGAAGTCTCTAAGCAGCTGTCAGTCTTCGTTGGTCTGATTATTACCAACTGTATCGTGATGGGTCGTGCCGAAGCCTACGCCATGAAAAATGGTCCTTTCATGAGCTTCTTAGACGGCTTAGGTAATGGTTTAGGTTACTCCGTACTCTTGATTGTCGTTGGCATTATTCGTGAACTGTTAGGTACCGGTGAGCTTTTAGGCTACACCATCTTACCTTCTACAGCTAACGGCGGTTGGTACGAAACAAACGGTATGTTGGTTCTTCCAGCAAGTTCATTCTTTATTATTGGTTTCCTAATCTGGGCGCTGCGTGTCTGGAAGAAAGACCAAGTGGAGGATAAAGAATAATGGAACATTATTTATCATTATTTATTCGCTCTGTTTTCGTCGAAAACATGGCATTGGCATTCCTTCTGGGAATGTGTACTTTCTTAGCAGTTTCGAAGAAAGTTCAAACATCGATCGGTCTTGGTATTGCGGTGATTATCGTACAAACCATTACCGTACCAGTGAACAACTTAATCGTTCACTATTTACTAGCAGACGGCGCTTTAGCGTGGGCTGGATTCCCTGAAGCAGACCTGAGTTTCCTGGGTTTAATTGTCTATATTGGCGTTATCGCAGCTTTAGTACAAATCCTTGAGATGACTTTGGATAAGTTCTTCCCAGCCTTGTATCAATCGCTAGGTATCTTCCTACCGTTGATTACCGTGAACTGTGCCATCATGGGCGGCTCATTATTCATGGTAGAGCGTGATTACAACTTCCCTGAGTCAGTCGTTTTCGGCCTAGGTTCAGGTTTTGGTTGGGCTTTAGCTATCGCTGCCTTGGCCGGTATTCGCGAGAAAATGAAGTACTCCGATGTACCTGACGGTCTTCGTGGCTTAGGCATTACCTTCGTTACCGTGGGTCTTATGGCTATCGGCTTCATGTCGTTCTCTGGTATTAAATTGTAATTTATAAGGAAACAACTAATGACTGAGATTATTCTAGGCGTTGCCTTATTTACCTTAGTAATCCTTGCACTTGTGCTGATCATTTTGTTCGCGCGCAAGCAGCTGGTTGCTACTGGTGACGTTACAATCAACATCAATGACGACGCTGATAAGTCTATTACCACCGAAGCTGGCGGTAAATTATTAGGCGCACTCGCTAACAACGGCATTTTTGTCTCATCAGCCTGTGGTGGTGGTGGTACTTGCGGTCAGTGTATCTGTAAAGTCACTGATGGTGGTGGCTCTATTCTGCCTACAGAAGAAGGTCACATCACTAAACGTGAAGCCGCTGAAGGCTATCGTTTATCGTGCCAGGTTGCGGTTAAACAAGACATGAAAATCGAAGTGCCTGAAGAAGTCTTTGGCACCAAAAAGTGGGACTGTGAAGTTATCTCAAACGATAACAAAGCGACTTTTATTAAAGAGCTTGTCTTACGCATTCCTGACGGTGAAAGCGTTCCTTTCCGCGCGGGTGGTTATATTCAGATCGAATGCCCACCATATAAACTGAAATACAGTGAGTTCGATATTCCTGAAGAATACCGCCCTGACTGGGATCAGTTTAAACTCTTCGATGTAGAAGCTGAATCAAAAGAAGAAGTGATTCGCGCTTATTCGATGGCGAACTACCCTGAAGAAGAAGGCATTATCATGCTTAACGTTCGTATCGCAACGCCTCCGCCGCGTGATATGTCGCTACCTGCTGGTAAAATGTCATCCTATATTTGGAACCTTAAAGAAGGTGACAAAGTCACGATTTCTGGTCCTTATGGTGAGTTCTACGCCAAAGACACTAAAGCTGAAATGGTATTTATCGGTGGTGGTGCTGGCATGGCACCAATGCGCTCGCACATTTTCGATCAGCTGCGTCGTATTAAGACCGACCGTAACATCACTTTCTGGTACGGTGCACGAAGCAAGCGTGAAATGTTCTATGAAGAAGATTTCGATATGCTGGCACGTGAGAATGAGAACTTTGATTGGCATGTTGCATTGTCTGATCCGCTTCCTGAAGATAACTGGGAAGGTTACACAGGCTTTATTCATAACGTATTGTATGAAAACTACCTGAAAGACCATCCGGCACCGGAAGACTGTGAGTTCTACATGTGTGGACCTCCTATGATGAACGCAGCATGTATTAAGATGCTAGAAGATTTAGGTGTTGAACCTGAGAATATCCTTCTGGATGACTTTGGTGGCTAATCCCTACTAACTCTTCTAAAATAGGCGACCTTAGTGTCGCCTTTTTTATGCCTTACAGTTAATCTCTAGCTGCATTGATTGGTGGCGCATAATTACCCCATTGTTTAGGTCCCCGTTATGAGAAAGTTATTTCTAGTCGTTCTTGTGTTTGCCGTTCTCTCCTGTGCAGATGAGCCCCAATACAGCAAAATCACAGGAAGCACCATGGGCACCACTTATAATGTCATTGTTGATTCTAGTACAGCCTCACCTCAGGATATCTACCAAGATATCGAAGTCGAGCTGAAAGATATTAACCAATTGATGTCCACCTATATCCCAAACAGTGAAATCAATCGTTTTAACCAACTTGCTAACGCGTCTTGTTTTAGATTCTCTGCTAAAACTTGGCACGTATTACAAGCGTCAAAACAGATCTATGACGAGACCAATGGAGCCTTTGATATTACTTTAGGCCCGTTGATTTCTCGTTGGGGATTTAACGTCGAAGAGTATGATCAGAAAGTTCCTTCAGAGGAGCAGGTTAACCAACTTCTGACCCGTGTCGGCACCGATAAGCTTGAGTTTGATCACATTAACCAATGCATCAGTAAAAAACATCCGCAAATCACGATCAACCTGTCGGCCATCGCTAAAGGGTATGGTGTCGATCGTGTTGCCGCCATCATTGAGCAGCATGGTGTTAACAACTATCTGGTTGAAATTGGGGGCGAAACTAAAGCTAAAGGCATCAATACCATGGGCTCTAAGTGGCGCGTGGCGATTGAGCAGCCCGTCAGCCTTAAACAACAAAAAATGCTCGTTGTAGGCCTTACAGATACCTCTATTGCGACTTCTGGAGATTATCGTAATTATTACGAAGTGGATGGCGAGCGATTTTCACATACGATCAACCCTAGAACTGGCTATCCCATTAGCCACAAGCTCGCATCCGTGTCAGTGATACACCCGCAAAATATGTATGCTGATGCTTATGCGACAGCATTGAACGTTATGGGTCCTGATGAAGCTCTAGCTTTTGCTCAACAGCACAAGCTCCCTGTCTACCTAATTACACATGAGGGCAGCGAACTAAAGAGTCAGAGAACTGAATCATTCTCGAAATTTATACAATAGTATATGCTGGGCATACCGTGCCCAGCATGGCTTTGTCGATTAAAACGATGGAGCCATTCGAATCCCTGGGTGAAGGTATCCACCGCACTTAAAACTTACCGTTAACACATAAGGTGTTGGCCCACTTGCGGACTGTATCACCACATTGAACTCCGAGACATTGTGGTAATAGGGGTCACCATAAGCCACAGCACCACCATTATCCGTCGAAACCACTTTATTGGTGCATCTTGCATCCAGTATTGGCTCTAAGACAGCTCCTGATGAACATTGTGACAACGACATGCTGCCACAGTTAACGCTTTCCGTGCCATTAAAAAACTGATTGTAAGGGTCATTGTGGTTTCCGTGATTAAATTCGTCTGCGTCAACAGCTGACATACCCGCCAGTAATACTAAGCCTAATAGATATTTCATAATTACTCCTAATGGTTTACAAAGGAGCTCCAGACTAGCAATCTATTCATGATTTTCAGACGTTTTTAACGGTCAAAATAGGGTTCATTGCCGATTTACCCAACTTTACCAAAGCCATTAGTGTGTTTTTTAAGCTATAAAGTCACATCCTAACTGTGTTAAAATAGTGCCAACTTACCGAGATTTATGACCACCATGACTAGTACATTTTTTCTTGCATTTGCCCTTTTTATCGCTGTTATCATCGTAATGGCCGTGGGCTATATCTTTCAGCATAAGCGGATTAGTGGAAGCTGTGGTGGTTTGGATGCACTTGGCATCGAAAAGGCTTGCGACTGCGATAAGCCATGTGCGAAGAAGCGTGCCCGTCTACGTAACAACGAACACCGCCTAGACATTAACGTGATAGAAGAGTAATTCTGCGATCACTCCTCTACCGATTTTCCTTTCAGATTAAGAAAAATGTTGGAAGGCTTTTAGAATACTCTGTCTCGAAATCATTCCCACCAGTTGACTTTTCTCTACAACTGGATACATGCGACAGTTATCCTTTAAATATTTTTCAGCCACATCAGCAATGCTATCATCAGGATGCACCGTTCGAACATCTTTGGTCATTCGGTCCATGACCCTATCTCCAAGATCGCCATGATAAATCGCACTCAAAACTGTGTGCAAACAGTCCTTTTCAGATAAAAAACCGACTAAACGGTTATGGTCATCCAAAACAGGAGCTCCAGTAAGACGGTACTCCATCATTGTCTGTGCAGCTTCAACCACATCAGTTTCAGGCTTTAAGGTAATCATTGCTGAGGTCATGTAGTCCCGCACAGTGACAGATTTGAGCATAAGCAGCACTCCTATTTAAACAGTGTTTATTTTTTTAGTTACTATTTCGAGTCACTTTGATAGTAGCTTATTTGTCAGAAAAAACAAAGCCCGGCAAGAGCCGGGCTTTGAATAATAATAATTAAGTAATTAACTATTATTTCTTAGTTTCAGCGTTAGCTTCTACACGACGATTAAGTGCACGGCCATCAGCAGTCGAGTTGTCTGCAATTGGACGCTCTTCACCGTAACCAATAGAAGTTAAACGAGAACCGTCAATGCCAAAGTTATTGATTAAGTAATCTTTAACTGCTCCAGCACGACGCTCAGATAGACCTTGGTTGTACTGGTTAGAACCAGTGCTATCCGTATGACCTTGAATCTGCGCGTTTACGCCAGGATATTGACGCAAGAACTCAGCAACTTTCGCAATTTCAGAAACCATCTCTGGCTTGATTTGGTACTTGTCGACATCAAAGTTCAGACGCATATCAACAACAACGTCTTCCTTAGGCTCAATCTTACAACCTTTTTCATCAACTTTTGCACCAGCTTCTGTGCCTGGACATGCATCTTTATAGTCAGCAACACCGTCACCATCACTATCAAGTGCACAACCATAAGCATCTACTGCTGCGCCAGCAGGAGTTCCTGGACAACGGTCATTAGCGTCAATCACACCATCGCCATCAGAGTCTTTAGCTTCTTTCTTTGGCTCAACAGGCTTAGGAGCTGCTGCAGTGCGAACAGTTTCACCGAAGAAGTAACCAATGTTAAAGTACCAAAGGTTATCATCCCCTGTTTCACCTGAGTCTAAGAAGTCATAGCCAATTCTCATGAAAACTTTGTCAGTTGCAAAGTGCTGGAAACCAAGACCTACTTTATAAAACTCGTCATTCTCGATTGTATCGTTCCAAACATCATACTTTTCTTCTGTTTTTCCATAACCAAATTTCAAAAATGGATGCGTCGACTCTGAGCCAATCCAGCTTACATCGTTATACAAAAAGTCAACACTGTAAGTTTGTAAGTCGCCAGTTAGTCCATTTGAGTTATTGTCTATGTCATTAAAGTAATTGTAATTACCTTCTACAGACCAACTCTTATTAAAGGCCCAACCTAAACCGAAGTTCCCGCCTTGTCCTCTTTCTGCTGTACGTGCTGGGTCAAGTTCAATTCCACCCCAACCTACATACCCATAAAAGCCATGACGGTCTTTCACTTCACCTTCGTTTGCAAATGCTGTTGAGCTTAAAGCCAACATACATGCTGCTGCGATTAGTTTCTTTTTCATAATTTTGCCCTCTTCCTTTTTTCCTGTGTTTAAAGAGTAAAGTTATTATACATAGAAACAATAACTTGCATCTAAAAATATACTCAACTTTCAACTATTTTACAATTATCTACATTAGCCGCTTTACTTCGTCTGCAATGGTATTTGCATGATGTTTTGCGACCGATATTTCTGTTGCTTCAACCATAACTCGAATCAATGGTTCGGTGCCTGACTTTCTGATCAAGACACGACCTGAGTTACTTAATTTTTTTTCAACATCTTCAATAATTTTTTTCAGTGCCTCCTGTTCCAAAACCTTATCAGCATCTTTCACTCTGACATTCACAAGTTCCTGCGGAAATAACTCATGCTCTTTGACAAAGGCTGACAGTGTTTGCCCCGTTTCACCAAGCGCCTTCAAAATCTGTAACGCTGCTACAATACCATCACCGGTCGAATTGTAATCTAAGCAAATAACATGTCCTGAAGATTCACCGCCTAACTTCCAACCATTAGTCTTAAGTGACTGCATCACATAGCGGTCTCCAACTTTGGTTCGCTCAAACGCAATGCCTTCTTTTTTAAGGTCAACTTCTACTGCCATATTGGTCATCAAAGTTCCAGCAACACCACCTTCCAACTTATCATTTTTTTGTAAATGCTTTGCCAACAACCAAATTAGCTGGTCACCATTGACCAACTGTCCTTCAGCATCCACCATCATGACGCGATCACCGTCACCATCAAAAGCAATACCAAGCTCAGCCTTATGCTCAATAACTGCTTCAGACAACGCCTTCGTAGCAGTCGCACCACACTCTAAATTGATATTTAAACCGTCAGGCTTATTACCAATTTCAATAACCTCTGCTCCTAGCTCTCTGAACACATGTGGCGCTATGTGGTACGTCGCTCCATGTGCACAATCTACCACCAGTTTCTGACCTTTTAATGACAAATTATTGGGAAAACTGGCTTTACAGAATTCAATATAGCGTGCCGCCGCATCAGCAATTCGATAAGCCTTGCCTAATTTGTGACTTTCCAGTGTCGTCATGTCTTTATCAAGTAACGACTCAATTTCTAACTCTACCTCATCCGGAAACTTGGTACCGTCGGCCGAAAAGAATTTAATACCATTGTCATGATAAGGATTGTGAGAAGCACTGATCACAATTCCTGCATCCGCCCGAAAAGTTCGAGTTAAATAAGCAATAGCTGGGGTTGGCATTGGCCCAACGAGTAAACTGTTAACGCCAGCCGCGGTTAACCCCGCCTCTAAAACAGATTCAAACATGTAGCCGGAGATTCGAGTATCTTTTCCAATAACGACTCGCCCTTTATTGCCCAAAGCCTGACCTAAAGCCCAGCCTAGTTTCAATACAAACTCAGGGGTGATTGGAAATTGTCCTACGGTACCTCTAATACCATCCGTCCCAAAATATTTTCTGTTACTCACATCGATTCCTAATTATTTATTTTATTGTTTGTAAAAGCCTTCAGTATTTTCATCGCCTGCACGGTTTCTTCAACATCGTGCACGCGGAGTATTTTGGCGCCATTCATTGCAGCGTAGCTTGCCGCCACCACGCTTCCAATCATGCGCTCTGATACTTCTTTATCCACAATCTGTCCGATCATCGTTTTTCGCGATACCCCGACCAAAATGGGACATGCGAGAGATTGGAAGCAACTCAAGTTATTCATTAATTCCGTATTATGCGCCAAACTCTTGCCAAAACCAAAACCTGGGTCGACAACAATTCGTTCACGCTCAACCCCTCCAGATTCGCATTGTGTAATGCGCTGGCTTAACATTTGCTGAACCTCAGCGACGACATCATCATAATGAGGATTATTTTGCATCGTTCTGGGCTGGCCTTGCATATGCATCACACAAACGTAAGCTGTACTCGCCGCAACAACCTCAAGAGCTCCATCTTCTTGCAAAGCTCTAACATCGTTAATCATATTAGCACCACTCGCTATAGCAGCAGCCATTACTTCAGGCTTGCTTGTATCAACCGATACGATGGCATTTGATTTTTTCGCAACCTCAACCAAAGGAATAACTCTTTCCAGCTCCTCTGCCACAGATACCTCTGAAGCACCTGGCCGCGTTGATTCACCGCCAATATCAATAATGTCTGCGCCGGCGCTTAACATTGCTTCGATACGTTGAGTGGCGTCTTTGTTGGTAAAATACTGGCCGCCGTCTGAAAATGAGTCAGGCGTCGTATTTAATATCCCCATGACTAAAGGGCCTGGTTGCTGCAAAAGTTGCTTGAGTGTTTTCATGACTGATTGAGCTTTATAACCTTACAAGTAATGCATCAAAAAAGGGCCCCGCAGGACCCTTTGTGATTAATCATCAGATTGGCGAGGTGATGATGCATTGTCCGACTCTTTTGAGTCATCACCTTTCACTGCTTGCTCTTTCGCAGGCTCCTCTTTCTTCGCAGACTCCTCTTTCGAAGGGCTATCTTTGTCAGACCAGTCTGCTGGAGGACGAGGTTCATCACCTTTCATGATGTCATCAATTTGCTTCGCATCGATCGTTTCATACTTCATCAAAGCCTGAGCCATGGCATGCAACTTATCCATGTCTTCATTTAAGATGTTTTTCGCGCGGTCATAGTTGCGATCAATGATTTCTCGGATCTCGTTATCGATGAGGCGAGCGGTGTCGTCCGAAATATTTTTGTGCTGTGTTACTGAGCGACCCAAGAATACTTCGTCTTCATCTTCGGCATAAGATAGTGGCCCCAACTTTTCCGAAAGGCCCCACTTGGTGACCATGTTACGGGCAATGTCCGTAGCACGCTCAATGTCGTTTGAAGCACCGGTTGTCACCTTGTCCGCACCGTTTATCAACTCTTCAGCAATACGTCCACCAAATAGCGAGGATAACTGGCTTTCCAAGGCTTCCTTAGAGAGTGAGTACTTATCTTGTTCAGGCAAGTACATGGTGACACCTAAGGCACGACCACGAGGAATAATACTCACTTTGTACACTGGATCATGACTTGGTACACGTAAACCGACGATAGCATGACCGGCTTCATGATAGGCAGTGTTCAACTTTTCTTCTTCAGTCATCACCATCGAGCGACGTTCTGCGCCCATCAAAATCTTATCTTTCGCTTTTTCAAACTGCTCCATACCAACCGTACGCAAACTATCACGCGCCGCAAATAATGCCGCTTCGTTGACTAGGTTCGCTAAGTCCGCCCCTGAAAATCCAGGAGTACCACGGGCAATCAAGCTCGGTTCAACATCATCACCAATTGGAATTTTACGCATGTGAACTTTAATGATTTGCTCACGCCCTTTAATATCTGGTAGACCCACAATCACCTGTCTGTCGAATCGGCCAGGACGCAATAATGCAGGATCTAATACATCGGGACGGTTAGTCGCAGCAATCACAATCACACCTTCACCACCTTCAAAACCATCCATCTCGACCAGTAACTGGTTCAGGGTTTGCTCACGCTCATCGTGACCGCCACCAAGACCTGCACCACGGTGTCGACCGACAGCATCAATCTCATCAATGAAGATAATGCATGGCGCATGCTTTTTTGCCTGTTCAAACATATCACGAACACGCGAAGCACCGACACCAACAAACATTTCAACGAAGTCCGAACCTGAGATAGTAAAGAAAGGCACTTTAGCTTCACCAGCAATCGCTCGGGCTAACAACGTTTTACCGGTTCCCGGAGGCCCCACCATTAGCACACCACGTGGAATTTTCCCGCCTAAGCGCTGGAATTTACGAGGATCTCTTAAGAAATCCACCAACTCGCCAACTTCTTCTTTCGCTTCTTCGACGCCAGCAACATCAGCAAATGTGGTTTTAACCTGATCTTCACTCAGCATACGTGCTTTGCTCTTACCAAACGATAAAGCACCACCACCTTTACCGCCACCTTGCATTTGACGCATAAAGTAAATCCATACCGCGATCAGTAAAAGAATTGGGCCGAAGCTTAACAAGAAAGTGCCGAAACCACCTGTCTCACGCTTCTTACCGGAGTATTGGACTTTGTTTTCCAGCAGGATTTCATTCAATTTGCCATGACCACCGTCTGGAATTTCAGCTCTAATTTGACGATTTGAACCTGTTTCCTTACCCGATACCACAATATCATTAGGGTTGATAACAACGTCATCGACTTCCTTTGCCTCAATTTTTTCAACAAATTCAGAAAAAGGAATTTTACTATCGTCGAGTTGCTTCTCCTGAATGGCGTCGATAACAACGAATAGAATAACCGCTGCTATTACCCAAAATAGTATATTTTTTACTAAATCGCTCAAAATTTGAACCTCAATTATGACAGCCTGCTGTCTTTATATTTTGACTCTGTATTATGCCACGGCTTTTGCTCTTGATAAGCCCAACGGCTTAATAAATCTGGTTATTTTTCCGACCAGTATCGTAACAAAACGTAACATACTTCGTAATCACTTTGGCAAAACCCCAAGCTTAAAGGATTTAGCCTTTATATCCGACCCCAACCACATAAACTTCACGCGAACGAGCACGCGAAGCATCTGGCTTTCGGATCATGACTTTATCAAAGCTTTGCCTACATTGGCGAATATATTCATCAAATCCTTCACCTTGAAAGACTTTAACGACATAATTTGCACCCGGCGCAGAGACCTCTCGCGCTAATTCCAACGCTAACTCAGCCAAGTACATGCCTTTAGGCTGGTCAATCGCGTCCATTCCACTCATATTGGGGGCCATGTCCGATAATACAAGGGTTGCCTTATGCTCGCCAATCAAATCCAGTAGTTGATTCAGTACTGACTCTTCTCGGAAATCTCCTTGAATAAACTCAACATCGGGCAAAGGATCCATCGGCAGAATATCGAGCGCAAAGATATTACCTTTAGAACCAATTTTATAGGAAGCGTATTGCGACCAGCCACCTGGAGCAGCGCCAAGATCAACAATGGTACAGCCTGGCTTCATCAGCTGGTATTTTTTATCCAACTCTTCAAGCTTATAGACCGCTCTGGAACGGTAGCCATCTTTTTGCGACTTTTTGACGTAAGGATCATCAAAATGCTCCTTCATCCAACGCTGACTACTTTTTGTTCGGGACATGCCTTAGAAAATCACTTGTATTCAGTAAAACAAGTCTCTATTGTACCGTTTTTAAGGTAAAATAACTGCAATTCTCACTATTAAGTTCATCAAATGTCTCAATCTAAGCAAACACCATTAAGTAAGTCACAGATTAAATTCCTTCGCAGTAAGGCGCACAACCTCAAGCCCGTTGTTATGATTGGCGATAAAGGTTTAACCGAGAATGTGCTGGACGAAATCAACCTAGCGCTTAACCACCACGAGCTGATCAAAGTTAAGGTCCGCGCAGAAGAGCGTGAGGACAAAAAAACCATTATCGACGCCATCTGCAAAAAAACCAATGGTCAACAAGTTCAAGTGATTGGTCACATTTTAGTCTTGTACCGACGCTCTGATGATGTAAAAATCATCTTACCGAAATAATTACCAAGGTATCTCAATGGCTTATAGCGTCCTGCTGGTAGAAGATCATGCTGAGTTAGCGGCCACAACTGGCGAGTTTCTTGAGCTTTGTGGCTATATTGTCGATTATGCGAGCGATGGCCCATCTGGCCTCAACTTGGCTTTAAGCAATAGTTATGACGCTTTGATTCTTGATGTGATGCTGCCCGGCTTTGATGGGTATGAAATCTGCCGCAAAGTTCGTCAAGAAGCCGAGTCGGATATCCCCGTACTGATGTTAACGGCGAGAGATCAGCTAACAGACAAGCTTGAAGGCTTCGATACTGGCGCCGACGACTACCTGATCAAACCGTTTGACTTCGAAGAGTTAGATGCTCGACTTAAGTCGATTATTAAGCGACACAAGGGTGACTTTAGCAGTAAAACCATGGTTATTCATGACCTTGAGCTGGATCCAAAAACGATGAAAGTGACGCGCGCCGGTACCGAGCTTAAGCTGTCACCAACAGGGTTGCAGATTCTAAAAATGCTTATGCGCCGCTCGCCTGAACTGGTCAGTCGTGAAGACATTGAGCGTGAGCTGTGGGGCGACTTGGTTCCTGATAGCGATGTTTTAAGAAGCCACCTGTATAACTTAAGAAAAGTGATTGATAAGCCCTTCGATACAGCACTACTAGAGACGGTTCCTAGTTTAGGGCTCAAGATCGTGCCGCCAAAAGCATCGGAAGATTAACGTTCGGGGATGGTTAAAGTCGCTTTTGTACCTTCGCCTCGCTTACTTTCAATCCCCAACTTCCAGTCCATCTGCTCACATATTCGATACACGATCGACAGGCCAAGACCAAACCCTTTCACTTTAACGTCTTCCCGGTTTTCTCGATAAAAAGGCTCGTGCACTCGCTTGAGTGCCGCGGGATGAATTCCACAACCGCTATCTTCGACAATGATCGCTCGATTCTGGATAGATACACGAATATGGCCTTTTTCCGTATAATTGAAGGCATTACTGATTAAGTTGTTAATACAAATACACAACAACCGCTCAGGCACTTTTTCCATCAAGGTGTCTCGGAAGTTTTTGAGCACCTCAATACCTTTATCAGCGTTTATTTTTTCAATCTGAAAAAGTTGCTCAGCCACTAAATCATTAATTGAAATGGGGTAATCGCTTTCCTCCGGTGTTTGGTCACGCGACAGAAGGAGTAAAGCTTCTAGCAATTCTTCCATCTCTTTAACCATAGGCCGCATACGATTCAATACCGCCTGCTGCCTTGGCTCAAGATCTTGCCGCTCGAGCAGAGCCAATGAACCTTTGAGTACTGCTAGCGGTGTTCTCAATTCGTGGCTAGCATAGCGAGTAAAATTCTTTTCGCGATCCACATACTCTTCAACTTTTCGTGCATACTGCTTAAAAGCATTGAGTAACACCCCGACTTCAGCATCAGCATTATGCTCAATATCCGAAAAATCAATTTCAAAACCATCGTCACCATCCACATTTTCCATCTTGCGAGATAGTTTGATCACGGGTGAAACGGCGCGCTTCGCCATGTAATAACTGATCCAGGCCGGTAAATAAATAATCAGAAGGACTAATGCTAATGGAGTGATACCGAAAAACAGTGCCAGCTTGGCAACCTGTCCTTCTTCAAACACTAAATAGAGTTTTCTCCCATAGCGCTCAGAAATATGAATCAGCGGTCTTTTTTCTCGTGTTTCTAAACGCTGGTACCCTACAGGTAATTTCGCAATATCTTCAGGAACAGTTTCAGAGTGCGGGCTTCTTTCCATATACCCGGTGAGGTTTAGTGTTCTTGGTAGGTTGCTTTTAGGGTTGTTTTTATAATGCTCCCAGTAAAATTCAGCCTCACCTTCCAGAGCCTGTTTAATAAGAACCTTTTCAACAACTTTTGCAGCACCATAGACACTCAGCAAAGTCACACCGCTGATCAAAACGAGCTGTATAAGCATCGCTCTAATCAGCTTGTGGTGAATTTTCTTTTGCTTATTTTTTGCCATCTTTTGCTACTTTGACTTTACGAACCGGTAGTGCCCTATCAACCACTCATTACCGTTGTTTAAACCAAACAACTCCGCGCATGACATAAAGAAAATACGCCAGCGCTGTAACCATATTTTGGCCTCTTTCTCACCATACACCTTTTCAAATACTGATAAAATAGTTTCTTTGTTCTTATCGGTGTTCTCCAACCAAGCATTGGAGGTCTTTTCGTAATGTTCACCGCTGAGTAACCATCGTTTATCTAACCTTAGGTCACCCAAGAAATTTAAAAATGTATCAGCCGCTGGCATTTGCCCGCCGCTAAAAAAATATTTCCCCATCCAGTTATCATCACCCTCTTCTTCAAATGGGTACATCAAAAAACGGTGACAAAAAATGTGAATAAAGATTTTACCGTCATCTTTTAACCACTGATTCATGCGATCAAATAACTGCTGATAATTTCTGACGTGTTCAAACATTTCAATTGAGACGATTCGGTCAAACGATTGCTCCGTTTTGAAGGTATTAATATCAACCGTTATGACCTCAATGTTGGTTAGACCGCGCTCAGAGGCTTTGCTTTCAATAAACTCTCTTTGCGAGCTTGAGTTTGATAATGTCGTGATGTGACTGTTTGGATATTTTTGGGCCAAATAAAGCGTTAGAGAACCCCAGCCACAACCTAATTCCAACACCTTCTGACCATCTTGGAATTCACCACGTTCGGTGTAGAGTTCCAGCATATTCTTTTCAGCCGCTGATAAGTCTGTTGTATGCTTATCCCACAGACAGCCGCTGTATTTTAAATACTGCCCCAGAGATAGCTGGTAAAATTCGGCAGGAACTTCGTAGTGTTGCTCATTCGCTTTGTCTGTTTTGATAGCAATGTCGCTGCTTTTAAGCTCTTCTAAAAAGCGATCATACTGTTCACTTTGTGCTTCAATATCATTGATATGTTCTTCTTCAAGTCGTTGCTTACAAAGCTTTCGAATGCCAGCACGAATCACCGAATCAGGCAGTGTTCCTGCCTCCATCATATTAATAATTGACTTAATCAAGTTACTGCTCCTAATTTATTCGCTTTTGGTAGGACCAAGAAAAAATTTATTGGTATGTTGCTGATACTTACGATAAGCCTCGCCTTTTGAGCGAAGGTTTTGCTGTTCATTAAAAGGAATCCCTGTCAGCTTTAATAAAAACAACAGCATGACAAAAGGATAAGCCCACATTAACCAGGCTAGCTCAGAGCCAATCAATAATAATGGATAAGCAAACCAGTGAGTCCATTCAAAAAAGTAGTTAGGGTGTCGTGAGTAACGCCACAATCCAACATTACAGACAGTTTCGTCTTTTGATGAATTCTTTTTAAACTGCCTTAATTGTTTATCTGAAATCCAGACTCCCAGATATGAAGCAGCGGCAATTCCCAGACCCAGTAAGTCCCAAACAGAGAGTTCTCTCACTTCGTTTGCAAGCACCCACGCAGGGAAGCTGAATAAGCTGATGATCAGACCTTGTCCAACAAAAAATAGTAAGAATTTAACTTGAGTATTGTCTTCCCAGTGACGTCTTAAGTACGCGTAACGGCCATCTTCTTTTGAAAGGTCGTAACGCTCAGTTAAATGGTAAAAAAGCCTAAGGTACCAGGCGATGGGAATCGCGAGAACCACTAAACGGTGGAATAAATCGCCATCTGATAGAAATAGTATAATCAATCCATTAACCACGATCATGCCTGACCAAATAACATCCGCGATATCGGCATGCTGATGTTTCTTCTGCCATAGCCACCCAAATAGCTGCGTCACTAAGTTGATGATAAGCAAGGACAGTAATAACTTAGTATCGAACATCCGCAGTCCATGATTTTTCTGCTTGCGCCTGTCGCTGCACAAGAATGGTCAAGAAGAAAGCGATCGCAAACCAGGCAACAGCCATCAAACTAAAGGTTAACCAAGGCTGATTGATTACCACGGCGCCAATTCTAGCTGCCCCGAAGTAAGAGACAGGACCACCGATGCCCGCTAGAACTCCGGCGAGATAAGGGCTCTTCTGAATCCAGCCTAAGGAGTGGTTAAAGCTAGCACCAAACGCCACCCACATTGCGATAATCCACCAAGGCGCAATATTTTTTGCCGGCCAATGCTCAGCGTATTCAATAAGGCCAAAGAAAGACCAAATGGTGGCGACGATGAAACCGCACGTAGCACTCGCTCCAATAATCAAAAAGTCATTCTCATTTCTGCGTGACGGCCACAGTTGCCAAACAAGCATAGCAACCAAGAGCGTAGCCCCAACCCAGATATAGCCTTTTGTAGAACCCAGCACAAAGCCCAGCCAAACTAACTGAAATAACACAAAGTTAACGATATTGTTGGTATTTAGTGTTGTGCTAGCCATTGGTCTCTCTTGTTGCCTGGTTTAGCAAATAATAAGTGCGTGTCACTAATTGATTTCTCGATAAAGCCACCTTCGCAATAGCAAAAGTAGAACTCCCACATACGGGTGAACGCTTCGCTATAGCCCTGCGCTTTAATGGTTTCAATATTTTCCATAAAACGATGACGCCAGTGCTCGAGCGTTTTAGCATAACTTTCACCAAAATCTTCGAGGTTAATCAGTCGCAAATCCGTTTTTTCACCAGCACTAGAAACAATCGCTGACACACATGGAATAAAGCTACCTGGGAAGATATAACGCTTAATGAAATCGACCGACTTTAAAGCTTGCTTGTACCGACGGTCCTCAATCGTTATCGCTTGAATCAACGCCAAACCGTTAGGTTTTAGTAAAGTGCTGCATTGCTTAATGTAAGTGTCCAAATAATGGTGGCCTACTGCCTCAATCATTTCGATTGACACCAACTTGTCAAAACGTCCTTCTAAGTCCCGGTAATCCTTTTTAAGCAAGGTGACTTTATCTTCTAAGCCTTCTTCTAATATTCGTTTTTGAGCAAACTGGTATTGTTGCTCTGAAATCGTGGTCGTGGTGACATGACACCCATAGTGCTTCGCCGCATAAATTGCCATTCCGCCCCAGCCGGTACCAATCTCGATTACATTATCGGTCGACTGAAGATCCAACTTTTCACAAATAGTTTTTAACTTTCGTTCGGAAGCTTGTTCTAAAGTGTCGTTAGGCTCGGCAAAGATTGCTGACGAGTACATCATGTGGGTATCTAGAAACAACTCAAAAAAGTCATTGCCCAGATCATAGTGCGCAGAAATATTATTTTTACTGCCGGACACACTATTCTTGTTAAAATAATGCCACACTTTTAAAACACTATTCTTCAGCCAAGCAAGACCACCTTCCATCTCATCCAGTAACTCGATATTTCTGACCAGTAACTGAACTAAGCCAGTTAAATTATCCACATCCCATTTCTGATCAATAAATGCCTGTGCGGCACCGTTACTCCCTTCGAGGGCCACAAGGCGATAAAAATCAATATCTCTAATTGTCAGTGCCAGCGCTAAGTCGCTTTGTGCATCTCCACAAACATAGGTTTCTATCGGATCAGTCACCGTAATAGAGCCATTTTTTAACCGGCTCAATGTGTCTTTAACCTGATTACGGATCACACGAATCATTCCGCGATTTGCTAAAATAGGCTTTGCATGCGCACAACTCTGTTGCTCTTCAACGCGTGAGTTTTGTGACATATTGTCTCCTAAGAATTACTATGTTTTGGGTGGTCAAATACTTTTAGGCGCTTCAACCACAACTTTAATGCTTGCCAGTAAATTAACAAACTCATCTTGTGGGGTTGAAAAGCATGACTAAAAGCAAACTTTCTCATACTTCTTTTAGTTAATGGTAATAAGGTTCCTGTGAAGGTAGCGTCAAAGTACTTTTTTCCCTCTGTCGTCAGTACTGACATATGCACCCTTAAGTGCTCTTTTCGCACGGTGAAGGTCCAGCGGTAAAGCATATCCATTTGAATAAAAGGTGAGACATGAAACTCTTTATTAAAGCTAAATTGATATACGCCTTGCTTACTCACCTGATTATCGGCATCGCAGTTAAAGACATAGCTGTGACGCTCTCCCCAAGGCGTATTAGTGATTTCACTCACTAAAAAGACCAGCTGCTCATTCTGGTCAAAACAGTAATAAAAACACACAGAGTTAAAGTTGTATCCGTAGTTCCTTAAATGCGACAGCATATAGATTTTGCCATCAAAATTCTCACCCGTGCGTTTTTTTATGGTCTCAATAAGGCGTAACTTGTTAAGGCTCGGGTTATCGCTTTCTACGGGCTGATTGTCACTGCCGATATGAAAATCGCCCGCTCTATATGACACGATATTTTTTTTACCGACTGACCACAGTTTGCTGCACTTGAATTGTTGCTCAACCTCATCGAGATCAAGCAAGGTCCAATCCATGTCATAATCAAACTGGTGTGGTTTTGGCTGATACCGACGATGCCTAACCCAACCTTTTACCAGACTATTTTTCAGCATAGCCATTGTCAGATAATAATTGCTGAGCAGCTTCTAATCCACTTCGGGCACCATCTTCATGAAAGCCCCATCCCCAATAAGCACCACAATAATAGGTAGACTTTTGACCTTGCAACTTGCTTCGCTCTTTTTGCGCTGAGATGGTTTCGATGGTGTAAATTGGATGATCATACTCTAGGTATTTCCATACTTTACTCTTATCAACCAGCTCGTTCATATTTAAACTCACCACCACTGGCTGCTTTGTGGGCAGTGATTGCAGCAGGTTCATACAATAACTGACCGTACATTGCTCTTTACTGGCTTCATTGCGTATAACATTCCAGCTGGCCCAAGCCGCCTTGCGCTTCGGAAGTAAAGCTTCATCCCAATGCAGACAGATATCATTCTTCTGATACTTTATCGCACCAAGAATTCGTTCTTCATCTGCTGTTGGTTTTTCGACTAAGGATAGTGCTTGATCACTGTGGCATGCGAAAATAACGTTGTCGAAGTGCTCTTCCTCACCTCCTGCCATTGTCAACGTTACGGTGTCTTCTGTGCGGACGACTTTTTGAATAGAGCTGTTTAAGCGGACGTCAAAGTTTGCTTTTTCAGTAATGGCTGAAAGATAGCGCTTTGAGCCACCCGTGATTGTTTTCCATACAGGTCTATCATTAATCTGCATCATATTATGATTTTGCATAAAGGCGACGAGATAGCGCGCTGGGAAGTCCATGATCAGATCAGCCTTTCCAGACCATAGCGCTGATGCCATTGGAATAATGTGTTCATCAATAAAGTATTCGCTGTAGCCGTTTTGCCTCAAGTAATCGCCAAGAGGAATCTCCGCTGCATTATCATCGAGTAATGCTCTGGCTTCCTTATAAAATCGCTGGATATCCCTAATCATTCGATAGAACTTTGGGTTCAGCAGGTTTTTACGCTGGCAAAACAGCTTATTCAGATTCGTTGCATTGTACTCTAGGCCGCTAAAGCGATTGGATACAGCGAAGCTCATATCGCTATCCTGATAATCAACCTGATACTTTTTCAATAACTGATAAAATCTAGGGTAGTTGTCGGGATTAAAAACAATAAACCCCGTATCCACATCAATGAGCTGACCGCCGACATCAATGGTTTGGGTATCAGCATGCCCACCAACTCTAGTGTCTTTCTCAAAAACAGTCACTTCACACGAATCACACAAATACTCTGCTGCTGAAATACCGGATATTCCAGAGCCAATAACCGCAACCTTCAAACTCTTTGCTCCTGTACCTTTGTCACTTCAGGCTTTCTCAAGTCCCAAATCAAGCCCAGCTTTTCCATGCCTAACAACAAGTAGTAACTGATATCCAGCTCCCACCACCGTAGCCCCTGTTTTACAGAGCCTGGAAATTTATGGTGATTATTGTGCCACCCCTCTCCAAGAGTCAGTAACGCCAATAATGGATTATTACGGCTGTCATCATCGGTTTCAAAACTTTGATAGCCCCAGCGATGAGCTAAAGAGTTAATAAGGAAGGTCACATGTGACAACACGATGGTTGAGACAAAGAATCCCCATATCAAAATTTGCCACTTCGTCGCGCCAAGCTCTGGGTGTACGTGCTCAATGTAAGTCCCTACCATTAAAATTAAGAAAGCATATAAGATAGGCGGCAGAATGTCGTAACGGTCAATCCATTTAAGCTCTTCATACTTAGCGAGATCTTTCACTCTGTCTTCGTTAGTCGGAAAGTTCTTTTTGGTTAAAAACCATAGCGTATGACTGCGCAAAAACCCGTGACGCGGTGAATGAGTATCTTCGTCGGTGTCAGCATGCTTATGATGGTGGCGATGGTGTGCAGCCCACCACAACGGGCCTCGTTGTGTCGCCGTGGCACCGATAAAGCCAAATATGGCCTGCA
Source organism: Kangiella marina (assembly GCF_039541235.1). Lineage (NCBI taxonomy): Bacteria > Pseudomonadati > Pseudomonadota > Gammaproteobacteria > Kangiellales > Kangiellaceae > Kangiella > Kangiella marina. Next base: position 1,150,945 of record NZ_BAABFV010000001.1, read on the forward strand.
CTACTCGGCTGGTTTTAAAGCTCTTGTGAGAAAAATAGCGATGATAAAAGGCTGTAATTGCAAACATCCTAATAAAATAACTGACCGCAAAAACTACAATCGCAATCCAGCTCACGCCGACTACAAAGACGAATAAGCAAGTGAGATGCAATAGAATATAAGGGATGACCCGCGGCCAATCGACCACATCTTCACCCAAACTGCCTACTGCTGTATTGTCAAACCACTGTTTCAATGGAATCTTCCTCGATAGATAATACCGCCAGATTAAGTCCTTTATCGTGAATATCCTGTGAACCTGCTATTCACAAATATTTGACGTGCTTAGCATTATTCTCTTATAACATCATAAAGCAGGTACTGACACAATGAAGCTTTTAAAACTGATTATTGCCTTAACCTTGAGTCTGGCCATTATTTGTTGTTCATCAGGAGGAGAGCGTATGTACAACGAACGTGTAGAAGATTTTTTAACGATCATTAAGACCATACCTTCTACCAGCTCACACCCTGATCCAGCACAGCATTTTGCAGTTGTTTTTGAAGATTTCCACCTGGATGCCAATGAAAGTAACATTCGTGAAGTGTATGCTGAAGAGTTTTACTTTAATGACACTTTCAAAACCTTCCGCAGCATCGACGAATTAATTCCTTATATGGAAGAAACGGTTGAAAATGTCAAAACCACAACGGTCGAAATACTTGACGTCAGCAAGAGTGACACCGATTACTACTTGCGCTGGAAAATGGTCATGGAATTTACCGCCAAAGGTCGCGAGATCCATTCAGTATCAATTGGCATGACGCAGCTACGTTTTAACGAACAAGGAAAAATCATCCTACATCAAGACTACTGGGATGGTGCTGAAGGTTTTTATCAACACTTACCCTACATTGGATACTTTGTTCGAAAAGTTCGGAGCAGTCTGTAATGAAAATGCTGATCGGTGCTCTAGCCTTAAGCCTGATGAGCGCCACAGCTCATACCAATCAATTACCTCAGACAATTTCACACAGCAAAGGTGAGTTTCAGCTGTGCGATAAAGAGCGCGTCTCAAAACTATGGTTTGATATTGTGGATGTCGGTATTTATTACCCTAGCTGCGATACCGTTCAGCACATTTTCGATAATCAAACCAAGTTATTACGTTTTGCTTACCTAAGAGAGGTAGAGGGCCAGCAGTTTACAAAGGGCGCCATCGAATACCTTGAACAAAACCTCAATCCACAAGAGTTAGAATACTGTAGCGAACACTTTTCACCGCTTAATCATGTCTACAAAGACGTTACTGAAGGGGATTACTACGATCTGTATTTATTCGAAGATGAAGGTTTGACATTGTATCTAAACGGTAAACATCTTCACGACATGCCAAGTAAGGAGTGTCACACTCCCTACCTTAACGTTTGGTTTGGTGAAGAAACCATGGATAGCCAATTTCATGATTTATCAAAGCGTCTTAAGCGTTAGCCAAGCAACTCTAACGCTCTTTTACGCGACTCTTTATAATTAATAATTGGCTCAGGATACCCTGTTTTTTCTCTTTGCTCGCTAGAGGGGTTATGAATCGATTTTTTATCCAGATCTTTTAATTCGGGAACTAACTTTCGAATAAAATCCCCATCTGGATCAAACCTCTCAGACTGGGATAAGGGACTCATGATTCTAAAATAGGGAGCGCCGTCAGCACCGGTTGAAGAACACCACTGCCAACCGCCATTATTTGAAGCAAAGTCACCATCTATTAGCGACTCCATGAAATACTTTTCTCCCCAACGCCAATCGACTAAGCATAGTTTATTAAGGAACATTGCGGCATTCATGCGCAGACGGTTATGCATCCAGCCAGTCTGATTAAGCTGCCTCATCGCCGCATCAATAATAGGAAAACCTGTTTTGCCTTCTTTCCACGCTTCAAAAGCCTCTTGGTTGTCCGCCCAGACCTCTGCAGCGTCAGGATTAAAAGGCTTATGCTTGGTCAGCTCAGGATTATCAATTAACACCTGCCGGTAAAATTCTCTCCACACAAGTTCTGAAAACCAAGTATCACCGTACAGCTTTTCTTCATCACCGTCGTAGTACTCCAATAACGCATGCATGCACTGCTTTGCTGATATCGCTCCGATGGCTAAATATGGTGACAAGCAACTGGTACCAGAGACTGAAGGAATATCTCGTGTCTTCTTATACGACTCGACCTTACTCAAAAACTTATCCAGCCTTTCGTAGGCAGCACTTTCTCCAGCAGGCCATAAGTCCTCCCGATACTCTGCCGGAAAGTCTTCTGTCGCTTGCTCTTTGATCGAGTATGACTGCTTTTCAGGTGGCTTTAGTGGCTCGAAAGGCGACTGTTTATGAACGTTAATCCAAGCTTTCTTATAAGGTGTAAAAACCTTGTAGGGATCACCCTGTTTATTTTTGACAAGATTTGGCTCTAAGGCAAGATCACCATCAAATCGATTGACCTCAACATTCATACCCTCAAGGACGCTTTTTAATGTCGCATCCCGCTCTAGTTCATTAATTGGATATTCATTGTTGAAGTAAACGGCACTAATACCATTATCATCGACAAAGGCTTTTATTGTCTCAATTTGATCATCAAAATAATCACAACACTGAATATGAAGCGGAATATTAAGTTCGTTAAGTGCCGCTCTCAGCTCCAGCAGAGAGTCATAAATCAGCCCCACTTTTGCTGACGATTCGTGATGTTGTTTTCGTTGCTTTTGCGCCTCGACAAAGATTGCAACCACCTCACCATCCAATGCAGCCTGATGCAATGCAGGATTATCGTTTACTCGCAAGTCTTGTCGAAACCAGATTAATGTTTTGCTCGCCATTAAATATAATTCCTTAGCCCTAACTCCACTGGATGTGGATTTAAATAAGCTTGCTGAGCGATATATTCATTGCCATACTGCTTGATGTAATGATTAATCAGAGTAATAGGAGCAATCAGAGTGACGATCCCTGTTCGATATTGCTCTATGACATGGATCAACTCCTGCTTTGCCGTTGGATTCAAATCTTCTTTTAGATAGCCCAGTATGTGGTACAAGACATTACTGTGGGACTTTGCATTAGCCAGTTTTTTCAAGGTGCTCATTAATGCCTGTTCGTATTTATTTATCAACAAGGTTAACGAGTTACCATCATTATTCGCGACTAACCGTCCTAACGTTTTATAGTCATCGTAACTGTGTGCCATCACTAAATACTTATATCGACTGTGAAATTTCACCAAAGCATCGACCGATGGAGCAGACCTTACACTCTTCTTAAAGTCCTCATATGCAAAAACACGCGTGATGAAGTTTTCACGTAACTTGGCATCCTGTAACCGTCCTTCTTCCTCAACCGGCAACTCCGGTCTCGCTTTCATTATTTCATTAATATAAATCCCACGATCTGACTTCCCCGCAGGGTTACCATTCTCGTGATACACCTTCACCCTCTCCATGCCACAACTTGGCGAGTTTCGGATAACAATATAACCACTAATCTGATCAATCTCCGACAGTTTTTCATGGGCAAAAGCCTTTAACTCATCGGTCATATCCTCCGAGTGGTCATCGACCTGAACAACTCGTATTTGATCCCCCTTCTCCATCAAGTGGATCGGTGGTCTTGGCGCAGGCATTCCTATCCCCATTTCAGGACAAATAGGCTGATACTCAAACCAATCACTCAAAGTGTTTAAGCAGTACTTCGACTGTTTATGGCCACCGTCGAACCGGACTTTATTTCCAAGTAAACAGGAGCTTATCGCTATCGGTATTTTTTTCATGTCCATATTTTATACCTTTTCCGTGAATATAATGTAAATCTAAACTCAAAATAAAAAAGGCTCCCAAAGGAGCCTTTCTCTACAACATCAACAGTAGAATTAGATATAAAGCACTTCTGCTACTTCATACTCCACTTTACCGCCTGGCGTTTGAATGTCTGCAATATCACCCTCTTCCTTGCCGATAAGGCCACGAGCGATAGGCGAGTTGATCGACAGTTTATTTTGCTTGATATCAGCTTCATCATCACCAACGATCTGGTAACGAACTTCTGTATCTTTACCATCTTCCAAGTTAATTAAAACCACTGTCGAGCCAAAAATGATCTTACCCGTATTACTGATTTTCGTGATATCAACAATCTGAGAGTTCGAGAGTTTCGCTTCAATTTCTTGAATTCTTCCCTCGATAAACCCTTGTTGCTCACGAGCAGCGTGATATTCGGCATTCTCTTTCAAGTCACCGTGCTCACGAGCTTCAGCAATAGCAGCGACCACTTTTGGACGCTGCACTTTTTTTAGATCATTCAACTCTTCCTGCAGCTGTTCTGCGCCAGCTGCAGTCATCGGAACTCTATTCATACCGCTTTTACCTGTTTATGTAATTCCTGAACAGAATTAATCGTGCTACGAGTATGCTCCTTCATAGCTGCACAAGACGCTACCGCCCCAGCTAATGTTGTCGTGTAGGGTACTTTATGCTGTAACGCGCTACGACGAATTAAGAAAGAGTCAGCTATAGCCTGCTTACCTTCTGTTGTATTAACGATATAGTCTACCTCACCATTCTTGATGTAGTCCACAATATGTGGGCGACCTTCAAACATCTTATTAATACGTTGACACGGAATTCCAGCTTCTCTAATGGCGCGTGCAGTACCGCTGGTTGCCATCAGTTCAAAACCTTGCTCAACAAGTTTTTTCGCGACATCAATCAAGCCCGCTCGGTCCGCTTCACGCACACTAATAATGGCACGTCCTGCTAATGGAACAGTCTGACCGCTGGCACCACCCAGTTTCGCTTTGTAGAAAGCGTCACCGAATGTTTTACCAACACCCATCGCCTCACCCGTCGATTTCATTTCAGGGCCAAGAATTGGGTCAGAACCTGGGAACTTGTTGAATGGGAATACCGGCTCTTTTACTGAGAAGTAAGTTGGGATCACTTCCTGAGTATAGCCAATTTCTTTCAACGTTTTACCCGCCATCACTGATGCAGCAATTTTAGCGAGCGGTGTTCCAGTCGCTTTTGACACGAATGGTACGGTACGTGACGCTCTCGGGTTCACCTCAAGGATAAAAATCTTATCCCCTTGAATCGCAAACTGAGTATTCATCAAGCCACGGACTTGAAGCTCTTTCGCCATCTTCAACATCTGATGACGCATTTCATCCTGAACTTCTTTACTCAGACTGAAAGGTGGAATCGAACATGCTGAGTCACCGGAGTGAACACCTGCTTGCTCAATGTGCTCCATAACACCGCCGATTAAGATCTGCTCGCCATCAAAAATTGCGTCGACATCAACCTCAATCGCATCATCTAAGAAGCGGTCAAGAAGCACTGGCGACTCGTTCGAAACACTAACCGCATCATTCATATAACGACGAAGTTCTTCTTCGTTATAAACGATTTCCATGGCACGACCACCCAATACATACGATGGACGAACCACTAGCGGGTAACCAATTTCTTCTGCTAATCGAACGCCTTCTTCCAAGTTACGAGCTGTACGGTTAGGTGGCTGCAACAAGCCAAGACGATCAATCGCACGCTGGAAGCGCTCACGGTCTTCAGCACGGTCAATGGCGTCTGGCGATGTACCGATAATGGGTACGCCCGCAGCTTCTAATTCGCGCGCGAGCTTAAGTGGCGTTTGACCACCATAATGAACAATAACGCCTTTTGGTTTTTCAACATCTACCACCGCTAACACATCTTCTAGCGTTAGTGGCTCGAAGTATAAACGATCAGAGGTATCGTAATCGGTTGATACCGTTTCAGGATTACAGTTGATCATGATGGTTTCATAACCGTCATCACGCATCGCAAAGGCAGCGTGTACACAGCAGTAATCAAACTCAATACCCTGACCAATACGGTTAGGGCCGCCACCTAAAATCATGATCTTTTCACGATCGGAAGGTTCAGCTTCACACTCTTCTTCATACGTTGAGTACATATAAGCCGTACTCGTCGCAAACTCTGCCGCACACGTATCGACGCGCTTATAAACAGGCATTACGCCTAACTTTTTGCGCAGTTTACGAATTTCTTTTTCACGACAAGCGAAGATATCCGCCAAGCGTTCATCGGAGAAGCCTTTGCGTTTCACTTGACGTAACAGTTGCTCATCAAGATCCGACAATGACTTACCTTCAAGCATTTGCTCAATCTTAATGATTTCTTCAATCTGCACCAAGAACCAACGATCAATGCCCGTTAAGTCAAAGACATCATCAATTGTCCAACCTTTGCGGAATGCATCACCGATGTACCAAATACGATCAGTACCTGGGACACGTAAGTTTTGACGAAGCACATCAACCCATTCTTCATTGTCCACTTCAAGCTTTGGTTCGAAACCAGCCGAGCCAACTTCCAAGCCACGTAATGCTTTTTGCATCGACTCCTGGAACGTACGGCCAATCGCCATCACTTCACCAACAGACTTCATCTGAGTGGTCAAGGTTGCGTCTGTATTCGGGAATTTTTCAAAATTGAAGCGAGGAATCTTTGTCACGACATAGTCGATGCTTGGTTCGAACGATGCTGGAGTTTTACCGCCAGTAATTTCGTTTTGAAGCTCGTCAAGGGTGTAACCTACAGCCAGTTTCGCTGCGACCTTAGCAATTGGGAAGCCTGTGGCTTTCGAGGCAAGCGCTGATGAACGCGATACACGCGGGTTCATCTCAATAATGGTCATACGGCCATTATCTGGATTAATCGCAAACTGGACGTTTGAACCACCCGTTTCAACACCAATCTCGCGCAATACGGCCAACGACGCGTCACGCATACGCTGATATTCTTTATCCGTTAACGTCTGTGCTGGCGCTACAGTAATGGAGTCACCGGTGTGCACGCCCATAGGGTCAAAGTTTTCAATCGAGCAGATAATGATACAGTTATCGTTCTTATCACGAACCACTTCCATCTCATACTCTTTCCAGCCGATCAACGATTCATCAATCAACAACTCATTAGTTGGCGATAAATCTAAACCGCGGTAACAAAGCTCTTCAAACTCTTCTTTGTTATAGGCGATACCACCACCCGTACCGCCCATGGTGAACGACGGACGGATAATACATGGGAAGCCCACTTCTTTTTGCACTTTCCATGCATCTTCAAGGCTTCGCGCGATATCTTGGCGCGGTTGATCCAAACCAATCTTAGCCATCGATTTAGCGAATAACTCTCGGTCTTCCGCTTTATCAATCGCTTCACGGTTTGCGCCAATCATTTCGACGCCATGAATTTCTAGTACGCCACGAGAAGCTAAGTCTAACGCACAGTTTAATGCTGTTTGACCACCCATCGTCGGAAGGATCGCATCTGGCTTTTCTTTCTCGATAATTTTAGAAACAACTTCCCACTCGATTGGCTCGATATAAGTCGCGTCGGCCATATTCGGGTCAGTCATGATGGTCGCTGGGTTCGAGTTAACCAAAATAACTCGATAACCCTCTTCTCTTAGCGCTTTACAGGCTTGAGCACCTGAATAATCGAACTCACAAGCCTGACCAATAATGATTGGGCCAGCGCCTAAAATTAAGATGCTTTTTATATCAGTACGTTTTGGCATATTCTGTTTTCTCTCCTAGGCTTTTGCTTGTTCCATTAACTCAATGAAATGATCGAACAATGGCGATGCATCGTTTGGGCCTGGGCTTGCTTCAGGGTGACCCTGGAAGCTGAAAGCTGGCTTATCGGTACGATGGATGCCTTGTAGAGAATCGTCAAACAAAGAACGATGCGTTGCTTTAAGAGTATCTGGCAACGACTTTTCGTCAACCGCAAAACCGTGGTTTTGGCTTGTGATCATGACGCGGTCATTGTCCAGTATCTTCACAGGATGGTTAGCACCATGATGACCGAACTTCATTTTGATACTTTTCGCGCCACTCGCTAGTGCTAATAACTGATGCCCTAGACAAATACCAAAAACTGGGACATCGGTTTCTAAAATATCTTGAATCGCCTTAATCGCATAATCACATGGCTCTGGGTCACCCGGGCCATTAGATAAGAAAACCCCGTCAGGGTTCATGGCTAAAACGTCTTTAGCTGGCGTCTGTGCTGGCACAACGGTTAAGTCACAACCGCGATCGGCGAGCATCCGTAGGATATTTTTCTTCACACCATAATCGTAAGCAACGACTTTGAACTTCGGATTTTCAAGCTCACCGTAACCATCGACGAGATCCCAGCTGGTTTGCTTCCACGTGTATTGCTCTTTCGCGCAAACCTCTTTCGCAAGGTCCATCCCTTTCAGACCAGGGAAACTTTTGGCAAGCTCTAGAGCTTTCGCTTCATCAATGTCGCCTGCGATAATACACCCACTCTGAGCACCTTTATCTCTCAATATTCGAGTTAGGCGGCGTGTATCGATATCAGCAATCGCGACTTTCTTTGTGCGTTTTAAATAATCACTTAACGACTCTTCGCTACGCCAGTTGCTATGAAGCAATGGCAAATCACGAATAATCAAACCTTCAGCCCATACTTGATCAGACTCAACATCTTCGCTGTTGATTCCAGTATTACCAATATGAGGATAAGTTAGCGTAACGATTTGTTTAGCGTATGAAGGGTCAGTTAATATCTCTTGATAACCAGTCATGGCCGTGTTGAAAACCACCTCTCCGACAGCTTGTCCATCAAAACCAATTGATGAACCATGGAACACGCTACCGTCTTCGAGAACTAAAATGGCGGGTTGCAGACTTGAAAGTAGCTGCTGAGACTCTTGTGTTGGCAAAGAAACCTCCGTTTTTTAGGCGCAAAAAAATCGGATTCATTCAGGGCTTAATAGCTTAAAAACCCCATTGACTCCGCACATTTTTTACAAGAAAGACAAAAATTCGGCAAATTCCGTGTATTGTAAGGGATCACTCTTTTTATGTCTACGAGAGTTCCTTAACAATCGACAAATTAAGCCTTCTAACTGCCTTAAACCAACGAAGCGTTATTGATTGTCTCGGTCACAAGGTTTAGGTTAGGGGGTGACTTAAAGGTAAATTGAAAGCCATCGAAAGTGAAATACCGTAAGTCCCGAATTACAGACATGAAAAAGGGCGGTAATCCCGCCCATTTTCGAGTGGCCTCATGCCTCTTTCAAGTGCTCCCTGCTACTTCCTTGTTTCACCAACTCCCTCGGCTAATATTCCTTGTGTGCATCCCTTGCACAAACACCACTCTACTCTTTTCTAGGACAAGAACAATATAGGCCACCCGGTATACCTATTTGACTTAAATCTAAAAACCCTGCAAAAACAATGCACTAATCTTAACAGTAAGTATAAAAATACCGATCTCGCGTGCGATTTCTCGACTAGGATTACATCTTCTTACGATATTTCTTACAAATAGAATGGACGATCTCTCAAGCCTAATGCAAGGCAGCATCACGCTGTTTTATCATCACTCCAGACCCAACACTTGCTGCATCGTATATAAGCCAGCGGGCTGAGCTTTTAGCCACTTAGCTGCAACCACCGCACCGCTAGCGAAACATTGACGCGACTGAGCTTCATGCCTTAGGGTCACCATCTCACCGTTCAAGGCAAACACCACGTCATGAGTACCAATAATATCGCCTGCTCGCATCACCGAAAATCCAACCTCCCCATCCTGCCGAGGCGAGTCGCCGTGACGTGCCCACTGTGCAATATCTTTAAGCGCTTGTCCTTTCTCTTGCGCTACTGCTTCACCAAGCGCCAGCGCCGTCCCCGACGGAGCATCTTTTTTATGCTTATGATGCGCTTCAAAGACTTCAATGTCGGCCTTATCACCCATCAGCTTCGTCGCTTGCTTGACTAAGCCTATCAAGCTATTTACGCCAACCGAATAATTCGCCGCCAACACAATCGGGATCTGTTTTGCCGCTTGTTCAATCCGTTCCAACTGAGAATCTGAATAGCCGGTGGTTCCAATGACTACTGGCGTTTTGCTAGTGACGGCTTGCTCTAGACTCTGTATCGAGTAATCCGGCAGACTAAAGTCGATTAAAACCGCGTCGTTACTCAACAGTCTCGCCAAGTCATCGCTAATCAGTATATTGTGAGGTTCTGAGCCGATTAGGTAGGCGATATCACTGCCCACCATTGGATGACCCGCTCGTGCCACAGCCCCCGTCAAAGTTACTTCCTTATCCGAAACCGTAGCTTGCAGTAACTCTTTCCCCATACGCCCAGTGGCGGCATTAATAATAATGTGTGTTTTAGCCATGTGTATTCGTCTTTTTTAAATTTCTATAGTGCGCCCTGCTCTTGCAGTAGCGCATAAATTCGTTCAGCCAGTTTTTGATAGCCAGCACTATTAAGGTGAATGGAATCCGACTTGAGGGATCTTGTCTTCAAAAGTTTTGACATGATTTCACCGTCATAGACCACATTATATTCTTCAGCCAGCTGATCATAAAAGTCCGCAGAATCCGAAAACAAATTCTTTTCCGGGATACCCAGCATTACAACCTCAGCACCGGACAACCGAATCATTTGAATCATTTGCGCTAGATTGGACTTTGCTTGGGCATGGCTCATGTTTCGCAAGATATCATTGCCACCTTCCATCAAAATCACTAAGTCTGGCTCATGGGTTCCCAAGACTATCGGCAACCGAGTTACCCCCTCTACCGTTGTCTCGCCAGAAACACCTTCATTGATGACCCGTAATCCTGACAACTCGGCGAGTACCTGAGGATAAGCACTGTCCCGCGAAGCACCGACACCATCAGTCAGGCTATCGCCAAAAGCTAGAATCACCCCATCACTCGGCAGCGGGGTTAGTTTCGCTTCATCACCACAAGCCACGAGTAATAACGCCAATCCAGCATAAAGTGCTACTTTTAGTTGTACCAATAACCTTTTCATCTATTGCCTTTTGCAGGGTATCTTTGTGCTTATGAGCATAAATCTTTTTTCCGCTAAATACAAAAAAGCCCGCGGCAAGGCGGGCTTCATAAAAATCACTCTGGGTTAACCTGTCATGGTATCCCAAAACTTCTTCACCCCATCAAACCAAGAGCTTTGTTTCGGGCTATTTTTACCATCAGAGTCATCGACAGTCTGCTGGAACTCTTCCAACAGCTCTTTCTGTTTTTTGCTCAGCTTTACGGGCGTTTCAACAATAACACGGCACAGTAAATCTCCGACCATACTACTGCGAACACCTTTAACACCTTTACCTTTCATCCGGAACAGACGACCGGTTTGCGTTTCCGCAGGAATGGTTAGCGACACTTTGCCATCCAAAGTCGGTACGTCTAACTTTCCGCCCAGAGCCGCAGTGACAAAGCTCAATGGCATTTCACAGTAAAGGTTCACACCATCACGCTTGAAAATCGAATGCTCTTTAACGTAAACCTGCACATACAGATCACCCGTTACCGCTCCAGGGCCTCCGGCTTCACCTTCACCGGTCAATCGGACGCGCATGCCATCATCGATGCCTGCCGGAATGGTGACTTTCAATTCTTTCGTTTTATGCACACGACCTTGGCCATGGCAATCATCACAAGGATCTTTAATCATTTGCCCCGTGCCTTGGCAGTCAGGACATGTCTGCTGAACCGAGAAGAACCCTTGGCTCATGCGTACAGCACCTTGACCAGCACAAGTACTACAGGTTGTCGTGCCCGAACCAGGCTTAGCACCATCACCATCGCACGTATCGCAGTTAACGTAGGTCGGAACTTTAATTTCTTTCTCGACGCCTTTAACCGCTTCTTCTAGGCTAATCTCTAGGTTGTACTGAAGGTCGTTACCACGAGCTTGGCGTCTACCGCCTCCACCACGACGGCCTCCGCCGCCGCCACCAAAGATGTCACCAAAAATATCACCAAATATGTCATTAAAGTCGCCGCCGCCACCAAAGCCGCCAGCGCCTCCGCCACCCATATTGGCATCCACACCAGCATGACCGTACTGATCATACATTTGACGTTTTTGTGGATCGCTCAAGACTTCATAAGCTTCTTTAGCTTCTTTAAAGCGCTGTTCAGCTGCTTCATCACCTGGGTTGCGATCTGGATGATTTTTCATTGCCAAGCGTCGATAAGCCTTTTTTAACTCAGGCTTTTCAGCGCCTTTCGACACACCCAATACTTCGTAATAATCGCGTTTCGACATAATTAGCTACTTTTTCTTAAACCTTTTTTAACCGCAAACGCAGGAATCAAATCCTGCGTTTACCTTTTCTTCTACCACTGAATAAATCTAGAAGTGGTTATTCCATCTAAGGCAGGAAATTTTTGTTCTGACGAGGCGTAACGCATATCGAGGAACGGAGTGCACTATTGTGTGCATGAGTACCGCAGTATGCGTTACAACAAAGTCAGAGCGAAAATTTATGACTTAGACTTATCGTCCTTTACCTCTTCAAACTCAGCGTCAACCACATCGTCGCCAGAATTTTTAGAGTCACTAGACGCTTGCTCGCCGCCTGGCTGTTGACCAGCTTCCGCTTGCTGCTGTGCGTTAGCATACATACGCTCAGCCATCTTCGCAGACGCTTGGCTCAAGGCTTCAGTCTTAGCTTTAATATCGTCTAAGTCGTCACCTTTAATCGCTTCTTCAAGCTCGTTAGCCGCCACTTCAATCGCTTCTTTCTCACCGTCTTCGAAGGTGATGCTATCGTCGTCTAGCGACTTACGTGAAGCGTGAACTAGGCCATCCGCTTGGTTACGAGCTTCAACCAGCTCTTGGAACTTCTTATCTTCTTCAGCGTGAGCCTCAGCATCTTTAATCATTTGATCGATTTCATCATCGCTCAAACCTGAAGAGGCTTTAATCTGAATCGATTGCTCTTTGCCCGTCGCTTTATCTTTCGCCGAAACGTGCATGATACCGTTAGCATCGATGTCAAACGTTACTTCAATTTGAGGCGTACCGCGTGGTGCTGGTGGAATATCCGCTAAGTCGAAACGACCCAGTGATTTATTCTGCGCAGCCATCTTACGCTCACCCTGAAGTACGTGAACCGTTACTGCAGTCTGATTATCTTCAGCTGTTGAGAAGGTTTGCGATGCCTTAGTTGGAATCGTGGTATTTTTGTCAATCAGCGGAGTCATCACCTGACCCATCGTTTCGATACCAAGCGTTAATGGCGTTACGTCCAATAGAAGAACGTCTTTGACGTCACCGCCTAATACCGCACCTTGAATCGCCGCACCGACTGCTACCGCTTCATCAGGGTTAACGTCTTTACGTGCATCTTTGCCGAAGAAGCCAGACACTGCTTCTTGTACCTTAGGCATACGTGTTTGACCACCAACCAAGATGACATCATCAATCTCAGACGTAGAAACACCTGCGTCTTTTAGTGCTTGCTTCACTGGCTCAAGCGTACGCTCAACCAAGTCTTCAACCAATGCTTCTAATTTAGCACGAGTTAGCTTGATGTTAAGGTGCTTAGGACCTGTAGAGTCAGCAGTAATGTACGGCAAGTTGACTTCTGTCTGGCTGCTTGAAGACAATTCGATCTTCGCTTTCTCACCAGCTTCTTTCAAACGTTGCATTGCTAATGCGTCGCCTTTAAGGTCGATACCTGACTCTTTCTTAAACTCAGATGCCAAGTATTCGATAACGCGCATATCGAAATCTTCACCACCAAGGAATGTATCACCGTTAGTAGAAAGTACTTCGAAGGTGTGCTCACCATCGACTTCTGCGATTTCGATGATAGAGATATCGAAGGTACCACCACCAAGGTCATAAACCGCAATCGTGCGATCGCCACGCTCTTTGTCCATACCGTAGGCTAATGCTGCCGCTGTTGGCTCGTTAATAATACGCTTTACATCAAGACCAGCGATACGACCAGCATCTTTAGTCGCCTGACGCTGAGAATCGTTGAAGTATGCAGGAACCGTAATCACGGCTTCTTTAACTTCTTCACCAAGGAAGTCTTCTGCTGTTTTCTTCATCTTTTTTAAGATCTCAGCAGACACCTGTGGCGGCGCCATTTTCTTGTCGTTAACTTGTACCCAAGCGTCACCATTGTCCGCTTCGATAATTTTGTACGGAACCATACCGGCATCTTTTTGCACGACTTTGTCTTTGAACTTGCGTCCAATCAAACGCTTAATCGCGTACAAAGTGTTTTCAGGGTTAGTTACCGCCTGACGCTTCGCAGACTGACCGACCAAAGTTTCACCGTCTTCGGTGTAAGCGATGATTGATGGGGTTGTGCGTGCGCCTTCCGCGTTTTCAATAACGCGAGCTTTGTCACCGTCTAAAACGGCAACACATGAATTTGTTGTACCTAAATCAATTCCAATAATTTTGGCCATGTTATCACTCCAAAAGGGTCTTTAAATCTTGCTTGTAGCTTATGTGGGGGCTGGGTTTAGGAGATCAACCCCTTAAACTTACTTTTTTTAAGGTTACTTATTGCTCTTATCAATTGAGCAGTGATAACCCACTTAGCCTGCAATATTGGTTTAAGTGACAGTATTTCAAGGGCGCAGCAGTAAATATCTCAGAAATAAAAAAAGCCGACCCGAGGGCCGGCTAGAGTCACTTTACTTTTTTGGGGGTTATGTCTTCACTGTAGGGGGATACAGAGAAGTGATTTTCTCAAACAGATCTCAACAGCTGGTAACTACTGCATTGCACGGCAAGATTGGTTCGCCTTGCTTTTAATCTGCTGAATCTTAGCCATATCACCAGATTTCTTAGCGTCTACCAGAGCTTGATAGTCCGTCTGTTCAACGACACACTGGCATCGTTCCTGCTGCTTGCTTTGAACTTCTTCAGGGAGTTGCTTCGGTTGACGCTCACAGGCCTGAAGATCTTGCTGCTTCATAACTTTAGCTTCGTTGGCTACTGCGCTTCCTGCAAAAGCAAATGTTAGTAAGGCCGTTAAAGTGAATAGTGTCTTTTTCATAATCATCACCTTTGTTTCATATCATCTAATTTAGTGGGAGAACGTTATTAATCTGATACTTTAACGTTTAATTACTTGGCACAAGCTTCTTTAGCTGCTTGATCGATTTTCTGGATCTTAGCTAAATCACCTTTTTTCTTAGCTTCTGACAGTGCCTCATAATCCGTGTTTTCGATTTTGCACTCACACGGTTTCTGCGACTTTTCACCATTATCACCATGTTTTTGAGCTGCTTTTGCTTGGCAAGCGCGTTGATCTATCTTTTTCAATACATCGGCATCACCGGCATAAGCTGCTCCAGCTGATAAACCAAAAATCATACCTAAAACTATCGTTAACTTTTTCATGAGTTTTACCTTTTGTTGCAAATGGACTTGTGTTTTAACACGCTTGATTAAGATAAAAACACGACCTATTTCACACTCAGTTTTTTGTAAAATAGGGTTTAACAATTCGACGATTTTTTGTGACAGAATAGCCTCTTAAAGCGGTTAGCACTTTGCACTTAGGAAGTGACACCTTCGACACTACTATAAGTTATAAGTTATTGACAAATAAAATCTTTCATCCTTTTATACTGCGTTAAATGCGGGGTTTGTCACGTTTTAAAAAGGAACTTTTAAGAAGGGGAACCTATCAATTTTCGTTAGGTCTTACAGAGATTTTTTAGAGTTAAATCTAGACAAGAAAAAACCCTTTACTCGTTTTCAAACTCGCATGAAAGCGTAAAGGGTTTGTTAATACTGTGGCTTACTCGAATTAAAACTCAGCGTTATGATACACGTTTTGTACATCGTCCTGATCGTTTGCCATGTCCATAAACTTTTCGAACATTTCTAGATCTTCACCGCTGATTTGAGTCATCACTTTCGGTACAAATTGGATTTCATCTACTTCAAACTCAATATTTTCGAAATGCTCTTGTAGGGCATTTTTTGCTTTAAAGTATTCGGTCTGTGGTGCAAACACGGTAATTTTTCCATCATCATGCTCAATGTCCGTCACGTCAACATCAGCCATCATCAAAGCTTCCAGAGCACCTTCTTCGTCATCGCTGGCGAATACAAAGATGGCGCTGTGATCGAACATGTGCATCACGCTGCCTTCGGTGCCGATTTTCGATTTGGTCTTAACAAAGCATTGACGCACTTCCCCGAATGTACGGTTTGGGTTATCCGTTAGACAATCGACAATCACCATAACGTTTCCAGGCCCATACCCTTCGTAACGTGCCACCGCAAAATCTTCACCTGCACCGCCTTCCGCTTTATCAATCGCTTTTTGAATAACATGCGCAGGCACTTGATCGCGCTTCGCACGCTCCATCAAGCTTCTTAATGCTAAGTTACTCTCTGGCTCTGAACCACCCTGCTTCGCAGTAACGTAAATTTCACGACTGTACTTACTGTAAACCTTGGCATTTTGATCCGATGTTTTCGCCATCGACTCTTTACGGTTTTGAAAGGCACGACCCATTATATTTCTCTTCGTATTTAATAATTAGGTGAAATGTTATTACCCTTTTCGCTTTTCTACAAGGATATCTTGATTGAGCTTATAGGGCAGAACTCTAAATTATGCTGAAACCATATTGTCTATAGAAAAAATACAATAAAATGAATGGCTTGAGTACGCGGCAAATACCAGTTTGAACACGGAGCTTACCTAGCTGGTAAATGAGTATTTCAAACTGGTGTTTAACACAGCAATCGAATTATTCAGCTATTTTATTGTGCGACGACCACTCTAGCCGGACGAATCACGCGTCCATTCAATGAATAGCCTTTTTGGAACACATCAATAATCGTATTCTTCTCATGATCTGGGCTTGGCACCATCGTCATGGCTTCGTGCAACTGAGGATCGAACACTTCTTCAACAGGATTTAACTGTTCTACGCCAAACTTTTGCAAAGTCGATAATGCCATTTTTAGCGTTAACTCCATGCCTTCCTTCATTGCTTTAGACTCTTCGTGCTCAGCTTGTGCTTGCAGTCCTTGCTCAAGACTATCAACTACCGCTAACAATTCTTCCGCAAATTTTTCAATGGCATATTTGCGTGCATTGGTCACTTCGTTCTCTGAACGGCGACGAATATTTTCAGCCTCCGCTTTCGTTCGAAGCGCCAAATCCATATTTTCTGCCGCTTTCGCTTCAGCTTCTTCAAGCGCGTTCTCTAATTCCACAATTTTGCGCTCATCATCACTTAAGTTAGCTAAGTTGTCTTCTTCCGCAGACTCAACCGCCTCTTCTAAAGCTTCATCCACGACTTTCTGCACCTGCTCTTCAGCAGCTTTTTTATCCGCTTCGCTTAGCTCGTCGTGATTTTCTACGCTATTATTTTCAACGTCTTGATTTTGCTTGTCTTTCTCAGACATACCATCTCTCCAAACTGTTTTACGCTAACCAGCGGCATGACTTTGCCATTGGTTGAATATTCTGTGTTTCTCAATATGAGGTTTCATCGTCATTATTCAAGGCTGCAGATATCAATTTTGCAGTGATATCGACCATCGGAATCACTCGGTTGTAATCCATACGGGTCGGCCCGACGACTGCCAGTACACCAACCGCTTCACCATCAATACTGTAGGGGGCACCAACGACGCTACATTGTGATAACACATCATAGCCGGACTCTTCACCAATAAAGAGTTGCACGCCATCCGCGCTTAAACATTTATCCAGCAAGGTTAGCATCTGTGTTTTTTCGGCGAACGCGTTAAATACGGATTGTAAGTCCGAAATATCGCCCGAATTTGCCCAGTTCAGAAGCTGTGATTTACCGGTGACTTGAACTTCATCGTCTTCGCCACCGCTAAAGCCTTTTTCAGCGACTTCCATCATCGATGACATCATTTGATCCATCTTTGCTCGATCATCTTTTAATTCGTTCAACAACTCACGGCGCACCGTGTCGAGCTCTTTTCCTGCAAAGTGATGATTCACATAGTTCGACGCCTGCTGAAGTTCGTCACGAGACACTGGGTTATCCAATTGAATCACACGGTTTTGCACTTCGCCGTCACTTAGAACCAACACCACCAACACTTTATTCTGTGACAAAGATACAAACTCAACCTGCTTCACCCGCGTCACATCACGGCGCGGTACTCGGATCAGCCCCGCCATCTGCGTCACCTGGGACAGCATATTAGAAACACTCGACAGCATTTCGCCAGTTTCCGAAACTTTGCCTAAATGCTTTTGTAATTGCTTGAGGTAAATATCTTCAACATCCGATACCGTGAGTAGCTGATCAACGAACAAACGGACGCCTTGAGAGGTTGGGATTCGACCAGCTGACGTGTATGGCGCGGTTAGTAAGCCCATACTTTCAAGATCTTGCATCACGTTACGCACGGTCGCAGTACTGACGCTTAGTTGCGAATTTTCGAGCAAGGTTTTTGACCCCACAGGCTGACCACTGGAAATATAGGTTTCCACCAGTGTTTTCATTAATATCTGTGCGCGCTGGTCAAATTTGCTCATTAAGCCGTCTCATCTTCCTATTTGTTGTTGATATAACTTTTTGGTTCTGTAGGGTAAAACCCTTGCCTATTGGCTGTATATATTCTTAAATGTGGGTCAATAATGCAATTACAAGGGACAAAGGGCAAACGTGGCTCCTGCTTTGAGTTTTAAAACCATTGGCATCATGGGCAAACCGAAACATAAAGAAGTCGGTGAAACCATCATGTCGTTATACCAGCATTTACTCGACAATGACTATCACGTTTTGGTCGAGGACTCTGTTGCGGTAGGAATTGAGGTTGCTCAAGCGCACCAAGCCGAGTGGCAGACTATTGGCGAACAAGCCAACTTAGTGATTGTTGTCGGTGGTGATGGCTCGATGCTTTACTCTGCCCGTTTGATGGCCAGTTACAATATTCCTTTGCTCGGCGTCAACCGTGGTTATTTAGGTTTTTTAACGGATATCCAGCCACAACAAGTCACCGAAAAAGTCACTGAAGTGTTGAATGGCGAATATACCCAAGAACGTCGCTTCTTACTCGAAGCCGATATCGCAGGCGATACCAATAAAGAACGCTACAGCGATGCCTTGAACGATATCGTGCTTTATCCAGGTGAAATTTCGCGCATGATTGAATTCGAAGTCTATATTAACGACTCTTTCGTCTACAGCTTGCGCGGTGATGGTCTGATTATTTCGACGCCAACAGGCTCAACCGCTTATTCTTTATCAGCTGGTGGCCCGATTATGTCGCCGTCGATCAATGCTATTTCGCTGGTTCCGATGTTCCCACACACGCTCTCAAGCCGCCCAATTTCAATTGACGCAGACAGCAAAGTTGATATCGTATTCAGCCAGGCGAACGAGAACGAAGCACGGTTAAGTTGTGATGGGCAAGTACGTTTCCCCGTTGCACCGGGTGAAAAAATCTGCATCCGCAAACGCAAAGAAGACTTGTGGCTATTGCACCCGAAAGATTATGACTATTTCCGCCTGCTTCGCACTAAGCTCGGCTGGGGCTCAAAATTATAATTCACTCACTAATAACAAACACAGATAGCTAACGCATGCTCTCAAGTATTCATATCAAAGACTTTGCCATCATCGAACAGCTTGATTTGGATTTGCAATCAGGCATGACCGTGGTCACCGGTGAAACCGGCGCGGGTAAATCCATCATGGTGGATGCCTTATCCTTTGCGCTCGGAGCACGAGCAGACAGCGCCGTGGTTCGTAACGGCGCCAAACGGGCTGAAATTAGTGCGGTGTTTGATATTAAAAAGCTTAAGCCAGTACAAGCTTGGCTCGATGAGCAAATGTTAGATGATGAAGATGACTGTATTCTTCGACGTGTGATTAACCACGATGGTCGTTCGCGAGCTTTTATTAATGGTCAGCCTGTTAATTTGACGCAGTTAAGTGAACTTGGCGACTTTTTAGTGGATATTCATGGTCAACATGAACATCAGTCGTTGTTTAAACCACAGACTCATTTGCAACTTCTCGACCGTTTCGCTGATTTATCAGCCGACACTCAAGAGTTACGCACTCTTTCTAAACAAATAAGTAGCATTTCAACTAAATTAGCTTCTTTTAAAGAGTCGTTGAAAGACAAAAACGATCGTCGTGATTTACTGACTTTTCAGCTCGAAGAGCTTGAGAAAGCACCGATTGATCGGGCTAAAGACATCGAAAATGATCACAAGCGTGCAGCTAATGCCAGTAAATTGCTTGAGCAGGGGCAGCAAAGTCTGATGGCACTCAATGAAGATGATGAAAATATCGTCAGTCAACTTGGCCGAATTATTCACATCATCAGCGATATGCAGCAGATGGATCGAGGGGTTACAAGTACCCATGATTTGTTACAGTCGGCGCTGGTCGAAATTGAAGAAGCCAGTCACGAGCTGCGAGACTATATTGAGCACCTCGATATTGACCCGGCGGAGTTCCAGCAACTCGATCAAGAGCTAACCTTGCTGCATGATCTCGCTCGTAAGCATCAAGTGACCATGATTGATCTGCCTGAAACCAAGCAAGCCATCGAGCAAGAACTCGAACAGCTGTCCGGCGACGAGCAAACCTTTGATGACTTAGAAAAAGAGTTAAGTCATCAGCAAGACAGTTACAGTAAAATCGCGACAAAAATCTCTAAAGCACGCGCAAAATCGGCGAAAGAGCTCGAAAAACAGGTTGTAAAGCTGATGAAAGACTTAGGCCTTGGCAACGGTGTGTTTGAAGTAGCATTAAACCCTACCGATAAAGAATCCTACAAGTCTCAAGGTTTAGAAACCGCCGAGTTTATGGTCAGTACTAACCCAGGCCAGCAACCACAGCCGCTGCGTAAAGTCGCTTCTGGTGGTGAATTATCCCGTATCAGCTTGGCACTACAAGTGATTAACGCCCAAACCATCCAGCTACCAACATTAATCTTTGATGAAGTTGACGTCGGTATCGGCGGTGGCACAGCCGAAATCGTCGGTAAGCTTCTGGCAGACTTAGGTAAAAAAGCGCAAATCCTCTGCGTCACCCACCAAGCGCAAGTCGCCGCACAAGGGCATCAACACCTAATGGTAGCCAAGTCGCAACACAAGAAAAGCACTCAAACCGAGCTTCAACAACTTGATACTGATCAGCGCATCGAAGAACTCGCGCGCATGATCGGTGGTGTAGAGATCACTGAAACTATAAGAAATCACGCAAAAGAATTATTAAATTAATAACGAAGGAACGATTATGAAACCCGTTGATTACGTGGCTATTGTTATACGATTTTTGGCTATCTTTTTGGTTCTATACAGTTTAAAAGCTTTGGAAACATTCGTTAGTTTAACAATCTATTCTGTTGAGTACTTAACTCCCAATACCGTAATAGCGCTATTAAATATAGTAGTCCCTATCTTATTAGCGATAATCCTGTGGTTGTTCCCGAATCTACTATCGCGGAAGATTATTGGTGATGAATCGTTAGTTGCTACACCTTTGAGTTCAAACGGCATACTCGCTGTTTTACTTGTCGCTATTGGTATTTATACTTTTTACTACTCATTTGGCGATGCTTGGTACTGGATTATTTACAATAGTGCCCTAGATAATGCCAACCTTTCCAATATCGATCCTATAAGTATTGCTGATAACACTAGCGGGATGTGGGTAACTGGGATAGAACTAGTGTTATCCTTAACACTGATATTTAAGTGTAAAACTATAGCAAACTTTATTATTAAAGTTTCAAGATAATAAAGCGCTTTTAGCACTAATCCCCGCATAGGTATTAAGTTAAAGAAATTGTAAAACTTGGCGTATACTCCCCCTAAAGCTAGCCGAAGCGATAAAAGTTAATAGTGCAAATTAGGCAGGAAGCCTAATTTAGCAAAAACGAAACAGGACGTTTCGTTTTGCGGCACGTTAGTCACTTTTAGAGCAAGGGAAGCGTGTAACGCCTAGCGTCTGGGGTGCCTTTTCTTTTGGTTCGTTTTCTTTGGACAAGCAAAGAAAATGAACACCCAGAAACTCTAGAGCCAATAGACAAATCATAAATTCACCAATACCAATATTAGGTTATCCAATGAACACAATCATTATCAACAAAGAACCTGTCGAATTATTCAAAATACTCAAGTTTGAAGGCATCGTCGGAAGCGGTGGCGAGGCTAAGTTGGTCATTAGCGAGGGATTGGTCAAGGTTAATGGCGAGGTGGAGACTCAGAAACGTAAAAAGATCGTGTCGGGTGATGTGATTGAGTTTATGGATGAGCAGTATAAGGTGACTTTAGGTTAATCCACTGAAGTTTTGACTGCGCGGCTTAGCGCCGCGCTAGAATCAGTCAAAAGAATGGTTATTTGTCATGCATCACCGAAAACTCTGGTCTGAACATCATGATCTGAAAACTTAAGCTTTCAACATGCTCATCAAAGCGGTTAAACAAGTCTTTCAGCTCATCCTCACCAACTTCTTTCGCCGCCATTTCTTCAAACCCAGGTTTAGGCGCTTCAAATCCAGCGAAATTCTCACTTGGCATGGCTAGCGTTAAATACACACCCTCTATATTCCGCTCATAGGACCAACCCCAAGCTCGTTTCCATCCTATTTTTTTCGCTAAGTCAGAGATTTCTTTGACCACAGGACCTATGTCTGAGTTTGGTTTCAGTTTGTGATGTGTGAGCCGTAGTAAATTCGCTTTTGTCCCCTCAGGCCAATGATTGTTTTCTCGGTCAACCCAAGAATAAAAGTGGCGTGATTTTTTGACGAACTTGCCAGGGCCATTTTCCCAGTCTTTATATAACTGCTCATGGACCTTGAGCTCATTGTACTTTTGATGGTCACTCCATTTAAAGCAGCAATGCCTAACATAGTAATCACGCCCAATAACGCCCGTGTGAGGTGTGTAAGCAGCCCAATTGCGAGGGTCACCTTTTTCCTTTCTAAACTTTACATGCTTCTTTAGAGCCTCTTCAAACTTACTTTGATCGGCGCCATCAATTTTAAAATGCCACATTTCAGCCATCGCCGGCGGTTTTTCTTCCGCTGCCTCAGCCGTATAAGCGCTTAAAAAAATAATGGGTATAAATACCAGTGAAAGGTATATCGTGTTGAAACGCTTGTTCATAGCTAACTCCTTTTTCGTTAACCGAGTAAAAAACTAAAACAAACGCAAGCTGTAGATAGAGATCAAAATAATCCCCAAGGATGGAAAAGTATACGCTCAATTGTACAAAAATCAATCAGTCAGATTTCTTTACAACTTCTTGAGTTATAAGGTATTTGATTAAATAACTAATAGTGTCCTGTCTAATTTTGGCAATAGACTGGGTTGTCGGTTCTCATGTAATTAGGGCGGAGTCTTTATATAACAACAAGATCTCGTAAAAGCTGGATTTTCTTTTGAGGTTCAAGGCAAAAAAGAGGCTGAGTGAAGTTAGGACTTTGGTGTGAGTGCGCGGCAAATACGCCGCGCAACGAAGGAGTGCACACTTAGTGCATGACTGAGTCAGCTGGCGGATTTAACAAAGCAATCGCGCCAAAGGACAACTTCAAATTAGTTTTTCTTCCTAACATAAAGAACAAGACTATGATCCACAATCTCGAAACCATGCTCTTCTGCGATATCATGCTGGAGGCGTTCGATTTGTTCGTTCATAAATTCGATTACGGTACCATCGTCGACATCAACCATGTGATCATGGTGCTCACCATCGTCTAGCTCAAAAACTGAATGGCCACCTTCGAAATTGTGGCGAGTGATCAGTCCTGCGGTTTCAAACTGAGTCAAAACACGGTAAACGGTCGCTAAACCTACGTCATCACCGGAATCCAGCAGCATCTTGTAGACGTCCTCTGCACTCAGATGGCGTTCGTCGGAACTTTCCAGTATTTGCAAAATCTTAACCCTGGGTAGAGTGACTTTAAGACCTGCTTTTTTTAGCTGTTGGCTTTCCAAAAATACATCCTCCGATAGATTTGCGCGACAAAATGATTATACTAGGGCGCAGATTGTATATAAAGTGATTTGGAAAGTTAAATAAGAACCTCTAAAATCACCGATAACTCAAGAAATTAGGTAACGCATGAAAAAACTGTTTTGTTTAACATTATTAATCGCTTTTACGACGGCTTGTGTCTATACGCCTGCTATCCAACAAGGCAACATTCTTCAGCAAGAAGAAGTCAATAAGATCGAACCCGGTATGACCAAAGCGCAGATCGCCTTTATTCTTGGTAAGCCTGCATTAAACACCAATTTAGAGAGTAATACTTGGTATTATTTGTACTACTTGAATCCGACTAGCGGCAAAAGCACCTCAAAACGTTTAATCTTACATTTTGTTGAGGATAAACTTGCTCGTATGGAAGGAACAATCAAGCCAGAGAAAGAATAAAAATTATTCGCTTATTGTGACTGAAAACTGTAGTCACTCTCGTCGTTAACGGGAGTGACTTTTTAATGGAACGCTCCTTAAATCGACTGCAACAACGCTTACTGCTTACTGTTCGTCTCTTTATACTCACGCTTTAATTGGTCAATTTGCTCTTTACTCGGCTGTTTAAACTGGCCTTTCGACAGCATGATCACTGTCTGCTTAAGCTGTTTCACATAACGTCGGCAATTCACACATATCATCAGGTGCATCTTCATTTCAACTTTACGCCAAAAGCCAAGCTCTTTGTCTAGGTAATCGGTTCCTTGCGCGATAGTGTGCTTACAACTTAACATTCTCCAGTCCTCTGAAATCTCGCCACAACCTGCTGCATTTTGTCTCTTGCCCTGTGCAATAAAACTCGAGCATTAGATGCAGTAATGTCTAGGATGTTACAAATTGTGTCCATATCCAACCCACCAACATCCCTTAAATTTATGATTTGTTGTTGATTATCAGGCAGTTTGACCATGTGCTTCTTGACACAATCTTGAAGTTCATCGGCTGCCAGCAAATCATCGGGCGATGAAATATCCCACTCTGGATTGCCTTCCGCCCAATGGCCTTGTTGCGTAAAACGAGTATCCGTCGCCCAGTTTTCATCAACCGCATCCAGCGAAACCGAACGAGACTCCTTGCGCAGTCGAGTTTTGGCTTCGTTGGCAGTAATTCGAATTAACCAAGACTTTAACGCTGAGCGCCCTTCAAATTTATGGATGGCGTTAATCGCCGAAACCCAAGCTTCTTGCACCACCTCATCAGCGATAGATTGCCCCGCTATGGAATATGCGACACCATACATCGCCGAGTGGTATGCTTTGACTACGCGCTCGAACAGTTGAACATCATTATTTTTGAGTCGTTCAACTAACTCGTCTTCTGGTGGTAATGATTCAATCGTCACTATCTTCCCCAACAATAATAAGCACTTAGTTTTGACTTATGGCTTAAATCTACTTTAATCTGAACAGCAGAAAGCACTTCTCACTAATAGTCTCAACGGCTATTTTAGCGTTAATATAACAGAAAAATCTGTATAGATATGTAAACGAGGTATTCGTCAATGGAATCGGGCTTCATGGCCTTCACTAAAACCGTCCTTAACTGGATCGGGCTCTTTTTTGTGTTGGGTCTAACCATACTGTTAGTCATTGCTGCTGTCGTATTTATTATTGATAAAACCCAAAAGACACACGCCATTCGTCGAAATTTCCCCGTTATTGGTCGCTTTCGCTATTGGTTCGAACATTTAGGCGAGTTTTTTCGTCAGTATTTTTTCGCCATGGATCGCGAGGAAATGCCGTTCAACCGTGCCGAGCGTAACTGGGCCTACCGCGCCGCCAAAAATGTAAGTCGCACTCTAGCATTTGGCTCGACTCGAAACCTCAGTCCGACTGGAACGGTGATGTTCTTAAATGATCAGTTCCCTACTCTTGAGAAAAATGCGGTTGAAGCGCAACCTCTTCTTATAGGCCCTTACTGCAGAACACCGTATCTCGCAAAAAGCTTTTTCAATATATCCGGCATGAGTTACGGCTCGTTATCCAAAGTCGCCGTTCAGGCATTAGCAAAAGGAGCAGCCAAGGCCGGATGCTGGATCAACACTGGCGAAGGCGGCTTGTCGCCCCACCATTTAGTTGCCGGCGGGGATGTGGTGTTTCAAATAGGTACGGCGAAATACGGCGTTCGTGATGAGACAGGCTGCTTGGATGACGACAGACTCAAGGATGTTTGCTCCCATCAACAGGTTAAAATGATCGAACTCAAACTGGCCCAAGGCGCTAAGCCGGGTAAAGGCGGCATACTTCCGGGTCGTAAAGTTACTGCTGAAATTGCCGCGATTCGTCACATTCCTGAGGGCGAGGACTCGATCAGTCCTAATGGTCATCCTGAAATCAATAATGTCAGCGATTTATTGGATATGATCAATCACATACGCGACATCACTGGTAAGCCCGTTGGTTTTAAAACGGTTATTGGTACTGACGGCTTTTTGTTTGACCTGTGTGAAGCGATCCACCAACGCGGCATTGAGTCAGCTCCAGACTTCATCACCATCGATAGCGCCGACGGTGGCTCAGGCGCCGCGCCTCAACCCTTGTTTGACTATGTCGGTCTAACCATTAAAGAAAGCTTACCGATGGTTCTTAACGTGCTTCACAAACAAGGACTCCGCGATCGTATCAAAGTCATCTGCTCAGGCAAGATGATCAATCCATCGGGTGTGGCGTGGGCACTGGCGATGGGAGCTGACTTCGCATTGTCTGCACGCGGATTTATGTTTGCTTTAGGCTGCATCCAAGCGCTACAGTGTAATAAGAATACTTGCCCGACTGGCGTCACGACCCATGATCCGGACTTACAAAAGGGATTGGTTGTGCCTGACAAAGCTGAACGGGTGTACCATTACCATAAGAATATGGTTAAAGCTGTGGGTATGATCGCCCACTCCTGCGGCGTTGCTGAACCACGAGGATTGAAACGTCATCATGTCAGAGTTGTAACAGAAACGGGGTTATCGACTCCTTTAGATAAGATACACCCTTATCAAGAAAGCAGTATTCCGACTAAAAAGCTCTAAACAGCGGCTCTTATCAACAGTAGGAATACCATAACAACAGGAGTTTTTTATGAGCAACTTAGCAACCAAATACCACAAGTTCCAAACTTGTGTCTGCCATTACTTAAAGCACTTTGATGGTATTCCACCGCTATTATTTCGTATTTTATTGTTTTTCCCACTCTACGAAGCGGGCTCACGTAAATTTGCCAACTTTTCAGCAACATCAGACTGGTTCGCCAGCTTAGGCATGCCAATGCCTGACGTCATGACGTTTCTGGCTGCAAGCGCAGAAATGATCGGCGGTATTTTTATCCTGGTTGGCTTTGCGACGCGATGGGCCGCCATCCCGCTGATGATCACCATGTTGGTCGCGGCGTTAGCGGTGCATTGGGACAATGGTTGGTACGCCATCGCCCAGTCGTCTGATCCAGAAGTTGGTAAGCGCTTGGATATGGCGCGCAGTATCTTAAAAGAATACGGTAACTATGGCTGGTTAACGGAAAAAGGCGGCATCGCTATTTTGCAAAATGGTATTGAGTTTGCTGCGACCTACTTCATCATGTTGGCGTCGCTGTTCTTTACCGGTGGTGGCCGTTACTTCTCGGTCGATTATTGGCTCGGGAAAGCATTTCCTAAAGCAGAGTAATTAATTCAGCGTTTAAAACATCAATTAAGCCAGTGAAAACTGGCTTTTTTTGTAATAAGCCCCGTTTTACGGTGCTAATCCGACCACAAATCCCGTACAATAGGCGTATCATTGGTGCGCACAAATTCTCAGTATTAATAATCATGAGCGAGTTTTTTAAGAAGTCTTTAGATATCCACAAATACTTACGCGGAAAGTGGGCAATCAAGAGTAAAGTCCCTCTACAAAACCGTGACGATCTTTCTGTTGCCTACACCCCGGGTGTTGCCGCAGTATCCAACCATATCGCCAAAGATAAAAATTCCAGCTATCTCTACACCATGAAAGGTAATTCTGTCGCCATCGTTTCTGACGGCTCGGCAGTGCTTGGACTTGGTGATATTGGTCCTGAAGCTGCACTTCCCGTGATGGAAGGTAAAGCGATTTTATTCAAAGAGTTCGCCGATATTGATGGCGTGCCTCTGGTGATTGACGCGGAATCGGTTGAAGAAATCGTGACCACCGTAAAAACTATCGCACCAACTTTTGGTGGAATTAACCTAGAAGATATCGCTGCTCCAAAATGCTTCGAGATTGAAGAGGCATTACAAGACATTGGTATTCCAGTCTTTCATGATGACCAGCATGGTACAGCGATCGTGTTGCTTGCGGCACTGATCAACGCTTGTAAAGTGACCGGCAAAAACATCGAAGAACTTAAAGTTGTTATCAATGGCGCGGGCGCTGCGGGAACTGCCATTGCCAAATTATTGCGCTGTGTTGGTCATGACGAAGCCGCCTGTATTCCTGTGGAAGATGTGTTGGTTTGCGATTCGAAGGGGATCATTTCGCCTGATCGCGATAACCTTAATCATGAAAAAATTAAGATCTTAGCTTATACCAATCGTCACAACCGCAACGGTGACCTGCGTGATGCGCTGCGTGATGCAGACGTCTTTATTGGCGTTTCAAAGGGTAATTTGTTGAACGGCGACGATATCAGGCTAATGAATACGGATCCGATTATTTTAGCGATGGCGAACCCGATTCCTGAAATTATGCCCGATGAAGCGAAAGCTGCTGGTGCCTCAGTCGTCGGTACTGGTCGTAGCGACTTCCCGAATCAGGTCAATAATGTATTAGCTTTCCCTGGTATTTTCCGTGGAGCCCTTGAAGCGCGAGCGACCCGCATCACTGAAGCAATGAAAATTGCAGCAGCGCATGCTTTGGCAAATTCAGTCAATAACTTGTCAGCTGACCACGTTTTACCGGATCCATTGAACCGCAACGTGGCACAAAAAGTTGCTGAAGCGGTGCGCGAACAAGCTATCAAAGATAACGTCCAACGTCCTCTGTAAGGCTTTATTCGTTAAGAACCTTCTGAGCAGGCCTGCACCTTACGGATGGCCTGCTCAATTAACTCTGGCTGAGTCATCATTAATAGATGCTCTTGGGTAGCCACCGGCCAGTAAGCTCCGCATTGGCTTTTTTGGGCCAGCTCAAAATACCACTCGATACCTTCTTGGCGCCACTTGGCGATTGATGCTTTGACCGCTTCATCATCCAAAGTTTCGAGATAAGCACTTTCAAAATCGGTGTCCAAAATGATCAAGGGCAGCTCAGCCGGAAGTGGTGATTGTTTAGCCGTTAATAAATCTTCTCGATAGCCGCTCGCTTCTAAAAACTTATGCACTTGGTACTCTCGTGCGCCTCGAATCATTTCCACTGCGTCATAATATTCCCAGTCCATTCGTTCAACATGCTCGCTCGGAATAATACTGTTTAGATGCTCTCGCTCAGCGACTAACTTCTGCTCGATCCGCTGATCATATTTCCCCGACCGGATATAGTCTTCCAGCCCCTGCCACCCCTCTTTGTAGCGATCGGTTTCACTGGTGTAGTGGTTAATCGAGTGTTGGGTTAACACATCAGGGTCAATCAGTACCACGCCTTCGGTGCGCGCTAATACCGCAGTATTCGTTAGCAAGCTGTTGAGCGTCAGATTTGAGCTGGCGAAAGCGACAAAGATGAGCCTTCGATTGTCTTCCACCACAAAATCACCGAGTAACAACGCCTCAACATCCTTGGCGAATTGCTGATACGAAGGGGCGTCAATCCTTTGCGACCAAGCCTGACCTGCGCGGTCAATAGCGACAGTTTGATAGTTCTCCGCGAGCACATCTTGCGCCACAATCCACCAAGCACTATCGCTGTGCCAGTTATCCGTCGGCCCAGATAATAAGACTAACAGTGGCGCTTCCGTGTTTTTCCCTTTTTGATGCAGGTGTAGTTGATGACCATTCACCTCAACCAAATGACTCTGTAGCGGTATCGCCGGCTGCTCAACGTTTGCAATCAGGAGTCCTGACATCATTGCCAGCACAACCGTCAGTACAGATGCGCGTAATAACCTAGCCATAAATCAATCTCTTCGCTTTTATTGTTGTATACAAAATAATCATTTTTTTGCCCATTTAACAGATCTTTTTCATAGAAAAAGCGTATCTGTTGTTATAGTCTGGCTAGACGATCGTTAGGAGTTAGCAATGAAAAAAATACTATTACTAGGCTTGTCAGCTATATCTTTAGCTTTGATTCCCACCACACCGACCCTCGCCCACAGTGGCGCGCACCCGGTACGGTACGTTGCCGTCGATGGCGTTGACCAAGGCAATTGCTCAACACCGAGTGAGCCTTGCGCCTCGATCAGCTATGCCGTTAATGAATCGAGCAAAGGCGATAAAATTTACGTTGCATCGGGTAAATATTTCGCACAAGAAATGGACATTTTTTACTTACTGAACGATATGGTCGCAGTCAAAGGCGGGTTCTCCCAAGCAAATGGCTATAAGAAGCAACTCCCTGAGAAGCACGTCACCACCATTGTCGGCCTTCCCGCAGAATATCGCGACCAACTGAGCAAAAAGGGCTTTCGTTTACTGCAAGACACTAAAGGCAATACTGAGTTTCGTGAAAAGCCAGAGTATCTCGACATGCTAGACCGCTATCGCAAAGTAAATGCCACTAGCAAGCAGCAAATCGCTTGTACCAACGGCAGTGCCGACGACTTTCCTTGCTATCAAATTGACCTTATCTCACAGTTTTCCTTAGCGTCATTAAGCACGACCCCATCCAGCGCCAGTGATATTTGGGGCTATGTCGATCTCAATAATAATCGCGAGTATGCGGTTATGGGGCTGGTGAATGGGACGACCGTTATTGATGTCACTGATGCCGATAATCCCTCGGAAGTTGGCACCATCTCAGGCGTTAGTAGTACCTGGCGCGACGTTAAAGTGTATCAATACCTTGATAACGATACAGGCAGCCATAAAGCCTACGCTTACGTCACCACGGAAGGGCAAGGTGGCTTACAGGTTATCGATCTCAGCGATGCCCCGAACAGTATCAATCTGGTCAACACCATTGATGTGTTCCAAACGGCTCATAACGTGTATTTAGGCAACATTGATTACACCAACGGCATGGCGCTGGATGGACACGAACCTTATCTGTATATCGCTGGCTCTAACCTTGGCAATGGCTCATACCGGGTATTTGATTTGGTCGATCCTGAAAATCCAGCTTTGATTACCACACCTGAGTCAACGGGTTATGTCCACGATGCGACTAACATGATCATTAGCGACAGTCGCACCAGTCAGTGTGCCAACGGCCACAACCCTTGTGAGCTGTTTATCGACTTCAACGAAAATACGGTCGATATTTGGGACACCACCGACAAGACTTCACCCACTCGTATCAGTAGCACGCCTTACAATGGCGCCAGCTATACCCACTCGGGCTGGTACTCACAAGACAAGAATTACGTGTTCATTCAGGATGAGCTCGACGAACGTAATCTCGGCGTCAATACTCGCCTCTACGTCATGGACATTCGTGACTTAACCGCTCCCCAAGTGGTTGGTCGCTACGAGGGACAAACTCGTGCCATCGATCACAACGGATTCACACTGGGCGATAAGTATTACATGTCCAATTATAAGCGCGGGCTGACAGTTCTTGATGTCGCCGATCCAACACAGCCGAAAGAGATTGCGTTCTTTGACACTTATCCGATCCCCGAAGCCAATGATCCCCAGTTTGACGGAGCATGGGGAACCTTCCCATATTTACCGAGTGGCAATATCTTGGTCAGCGATATTTCTAATGGTTTATTTGTCCTAAAAGACAACAGCAGTATTGGTGATGATGGCCCAGGAGCCATTCAGCCCGATCCACCAACAACACCGCCAGAAGATAACGACTCAGGTGGCGGCGGTGGCCCGATTCAGCTGGCCTTACTGTTACTGTTGCTTGGGACCCTCTTGACTCGTCGTTATAACGAGTCGCACCACTAATTGTTAACAATTGCCCCGAGCTTTTTAGTTTGGGGCTAACCCGATGAACCTTATATGAAAATCATTAACCTATGGCTGCTCATTATCAGCCTTGCCATTGCCAGCCTGTTAGCAGGCAGTAAAGCGCTCGACTACCACGGTGAGCAATATACCGATGAAGCCTTGAAGCGTAGTTTAGTGGCTTTTGCCGTCGCTCGTGGTTTGAACGGCCTGATTTCAGTCGCTCAAGAAGCAGAAATTGCGATGCAACCCGCTGGCGTCGGACTGACCTTGTCGCCCGGTGAAATTCTTGACCCCATCAATGACCTTATCGAACGATTTTCCGTGGTCATGCTGGTCACGGCCAGTGCCATTGGTGTGCAAAAGTTACTATTAACCATGGGCGCTTGGTCCTTTTTTAACATCTTTATTATCGCTTATTGGATCTTTAGCGCAGGTTATCTATTACTCAAGCACCATAAAAAGAAACCGTCTCATCCTTTCGTCCTAAAGTTTGCGCTTTTTTTGGTTTTGGTTCGCTTCGCAGCACCCTTGATGGCACTCGGCTCCGAAGCTTTATACCAAGGTTTCTTATCCGATAATTATCAAGTAGCCAGTGCCGGTTTGGAACAAACTGAGAGTCAAATTCGACGCAATACGCCCGAAGAAGATATCACGGCAGAAGAGTTGAGTACGCTAGAAAAAACCAAGCGTTGGTTTGCTGACGCAGCCGAGCAGTTAGACGTGAAAAAACAAATTGCGGCGTACCAAGAAGCGGCTGAACAAGCCAGCCAAAGTGTGATTCAATTAATCACCATATTTGTTGTGCAAAACATCCTGTTTCCATTGCTATTTATCGTTCTTTTTATCAAGTTAGGTAAGGGCTTAATAAACAAAAGGCACCCTGTTTAGGGTGCCTTTGCTATCAGACAGTAAAACTACGATGTTTTAGAAGTCTACCGTTACCGTTCCGTCTGCTGCCACTGTCACGTTCTGTGTCGTGAAATTAATCACATCATCCGTTTCAGGATCATCGTTTGCGGCTTCACAAGTAAAGCCTAACGTGTAGTCACCCGCTAGAACGAAACCAATCTCATAGACATAGTCTCCATCATTATTCACGTCAACCAGACCTGTCGTGATTGGCTCAGGTTCGTTAGCGTCAACATCATCCACTTCCGCATCTGCACCAGCAAAGAGATATACAGCACTTGAATCAGTACAACCTTCAGCGTTGATTAGGTTAGGGTCGATCATACCGTTAATATGACCCACCTCAGCGTTATCAACAATCCTCAGCGTTGGACGTAAGTAATAGTCTTCGGCATCATTTTGCGGCTCATGTACCGACTTACGTAAGTCAAAGTCGATGGTGAAGTCTGTTAAGCCACCCGCAGCGATCACGAAGGGACGGTTTAGTTTTAAACCTGATTGGTTACCGCTTGGTACAAATAACGAGTAACGGGCACCATTGATATCAATGTATGAATCCGTCACACCACGCTCGGCATTGACCTTCAAGCGCATCCACTGGTATTCACCTGCAACCAGATCCGTTGCTGGTAATAACTCTAACGACTCATCACCCGTCAGCTCCAGTAAGTCGATTGTTTTTGGCGTCGCAAAGTCAAAGCTTTGTCGACCACCAACACCTTGGATTTCAATACCAGTAAACTGAACCACAACCGCCTCAGCACCATCAACTGGAGCATCGGTAACGGCTACCGCTAATTTACCTTCTTCAGGATCATTTGACTTACAGGCTACTAATGCCAAAGTTACACTCGTCGCTAAAACACTTAATTTTAATAATTTATTCATTTCGGACTCCATACTACAATTTGATACAAAGGCTAGCACAGCCCGGTAAACTTAAAACCATCATCACGCAAAAACATGAACTAATTACATCTTTAAACTACAAATATAGAACTTAATCACTGTTCTGAATGATTTAACATCGATTTACATTCTTAGCACATCTTTATCCCACGAAACGGACTTTGCCATAGGAATACACCCTTAGTTTCCGTATAATCAGCGCAAGTTTACTATCCCAAACAGGAGTCTTTATGCGCCCAAGTGGACGAAGTACCAACCAATTAAGACCCATCACCATTACTAGAAATTACACCAAACATGCTGAAGGTTCCGTATTAATCGAGTTTGGCGAAACCAAAGTACTTTGTAACGCCAGTGTTGTTGAAAGCGTTCCTCGTTTTCTCAAAGGCAAAGGCCAAGGCTGGTTAACCGCTGAATACGGCATGTTGCCTCGCTCTACTCACAGCCGTATGGATCGTGAAGCGTCTCGTGGAAAGCAAGGCGGCCGAACGCTTGAAATTCAGCGCCTAATTGGTCGTTCGCTCAGAGCAGCGGTCGATCTTAAGCAATTAGGCGAACATACGATTTATCTCGACTGCGATGTTTTACAAGCCGATGGTGGTACGCGAACTGCTTCTATCAGTGGCGCTTGCGTCGCGCTGCACGATGCTTTGTTTAGCATGCGCCAAAAAGGCATGATAAAAACCAATCCGCTGAAACACATGATCGGCTCTGTGTCGGTTGGAATCTACCAAGGCACGCCGGTTCTCGATCTGGATTACGCCGAAGACTCCAAAGCTGAAACCGACATGAACCTCGTCATGGATGAACATGGTGGCTTTATTGAAATCCAAGGCACCGCTGAGGGCGAAACCTTTAGTGGTGATGAATTGATGCAAATGCTGGATTTAGGTAAACACGGTATTCGTGAAATTTTTGATATCCAAAAGAAGGCTATTGGTAGCTAATACATTGATCGCTGATGACGGCCGTCACATCACTGTCATCAGCCTTCCCTGACTCACTGTAAAGGATTAATGATGAAGCTTGTGGTGATACCTGGACTGAACGGCAACGATCAATTGTGCCAAGAGTTTCTACACCATCTATCGATAGAAACTCTTTTTATCCCGTTACCGGAAGATTGCCCTCAAGATCACTCTTCGTTGGCCGATCGCATAGCTCCATTACTGCCTAACGAACCTTTTGTGCTGATGGTCGAGTCCTACGCTGGCTCAATAGCACCTTACCTCAATGCCAAACCAGACGTTGATTTAAAAGGCATCATCTTTTTTGTCAGTTTATTAGCCGCACCGAGTAAAGCGCTTTTAGAATTGCCTAAATTTATTCAGGCCGATACTTTGATGAAATTGCCTTTTGCCGAGCAGCAGTTAGGCAGCAACTTCATGAACAATGATGGCACACCGGAGCAAGTAAAGCATGTGAGATCCGTGATCGAGGCCATCCCTCATCACATCCTGAAAGCACGCACCGAAGCCTTAAAAAACTTAGGCCCTTTTCCTGAGCAACCCAAAATTCCAGCCGCTTTCGTCGAAGCAACTCACGACAAAGTGTTGAATCAACGCGCCAAAGATAGCATTGCTTCGATCTACCTCGGCGCTCGAAAATACCCGATGGAAGGCAGTCACTTTTTGCTATACACCAAGCCTAAGCAATCAGCAGCTTTAATAAAAAAGATCATTAAAGACATTAACTCCTAGATAAATCCTAGTTACCCTGATAAAATAGCCGCAAAATGTCACGGGACACACTAAATCATGGAACGGTTAACGTTATCACTAAATGGAATTTTTTCTTCTTTTTTAATTGGCTTTATTATCTTAAGCTTTGTAACCAGTAGCTACACCAAGAACACATGGTTCTTCTATGTGGCCTTTGCTATTTCAATTGGCACAATACTTTGCACAGTTTATAAAAACAAACACTTCTTAATTAAATATATCCGCCCGCTTTTTTTTCTTGGAAATGTTTTAATGCTCCTACTTGTTATGTTAGTACTGCTATCAGCGCTGACTAGCCAAGGTAGCCTCGGCGGAATAACATTCGTACAAGGAGCCGCAGTTACATTAGCTTTCATAACGCCGTTAATGAATACTGCTCTCTTTGTTTCGCTATTTCAGAAAAGTAAATCTGTAACAAGACCAACAGTCTAGCTCTCACAAGTTCCATGTTGATGCACATGCCCGTGGGCAATCTCCTCGTCGGTACCCGCTCTTACTGAAAGCACTTTCACTTCGACTTTAACGGCTTTGCCCGCCAAAGGATGATTGGCATCAATAATAACGATGTCGTCGCGAATTTCACGCACCATAACGGCATGCACACCATCACTGCTTTCAGCAGCCAGCCGCATGCCCTCAGCGAGGTTATCAACATCCGCGAATGCTTCGCGCGGCACTTCGGTTTTTAAATCATCTTCGTAAGGGCCATAGGCTTCTTCAGGGCCAAGCTCAACTCGAATCTTTTGCCCAATTGCTTTTCCAGTCAACTGACTTTCCAAGCCGGGCATGACTTCGCCATGACCATGCAAATAGACCCATGGGCCGCCCTCTTTTGAGCTTTCCCAAACATTACCTTCCACATCCATCAGCTGATAATCCAGCTCAACCACACTATTTTTTTCAATCTTCATGGACTCTTAATCTCAACTCATTAGCTCAGCACATTCAATTAAAACGCAACAATATCAAGAATTAACACGACCCAGATCGCGAATAACACAAAGTAGCTCGAAATAAACGCTTTAAAGCGGTGAAACACATTATTATAGCCACAGTGAATATAGGCGTGAATAATGCGACAGGCTACATAAGCCCAGGACAAACCCAATAACCAATATGAAGCACTTTGAGTCATGATCGCGATCACCACCGCCACATAGAATAAAACGGGCATCTCAAATAAGTTTTTAAAATGATCCGCCGCACGTTCATCAGCCATGTGTTCGGCCATCCCCTTTCGCGTAGCGGTTTTCTGCGGGTGTAACCGCTGCTCTCGATAAAACCGAAAACGTCTGCGCGCCATGACGACTGCGACAGCAAACGTTAATAACACCATCACAAATACCGGAACTAAAATAGGTTGGAATGACATCGAGTGTCTCCTTATGATTAACCTTGAATTTTATCGATGGCCAGTGCCGCCCACGCTTGTGAGGTTGGCATTAGCTCTATCGAGTTAATATTAACATGTTGTGGCTGCTCTGCCGCCCAGATAACTGCCTCAGCAATATCCCCTGCGGTTAACGGGTCGGTCCCCTTGTAGACGTCATCCGCTTTATTTTGATCGCCATTAAAACGCACCAACGAAAACTCAGTCTCTGCCAAACCCGGCTCGATATTGGTCACTCGAATTTGTGTGCCCAACAAATCTGCCCGCAAGTTGCGCGTAAACTGCTTAACAAACGCCTTCGTGGCGCCATAAGCATTACCACCGGGATAAGCATAGTTTCCAGCGATCGAGCCAATGTTGATGATATGTCCACGACGTCGCTCAACCATCCCCGGCAACATCTTACGCGTCATCAAATACAATCCTTTGATATTGGTATCAACCATACGGTGCCAATCGTCGAGATTCGCCTCATGAGCAGGCTCTAATCCTAGCGCTAACCCTGCATTGTTGACCAACACATCAACCTCAGAAAAAGCTTCAGGCAGCGCCGCCATCATGGCATCAATCTGCTCTTCTGAGGTCACGTCCAGCGGCATCACGAAAACCGTGTCTTTTCCAAACTCTTGGTCCAGCTCTTGCTTTAACGCTTCCAAGCGCTCTTTCCGTCGCGCTGCAACAATGACCCGGTGCCCCTTTTGCGCAAAGCGCCTTGCCGTCTCCAGACCAAAGCCTGAACTCGCGCCCGTGACCATCACGGTCTTAATTGTGTTTGCCGCTTGATCGTTTGCCATATGACCATCACCACTTCTTATGCCAAAAATTAGCTAAATAGTATCACAGGCTTGCGCCTAACACAGTTACATTAGAGAATGATCATAACAATCAAACAGACTAGGTCATTCTAAACATCTGATGTCACAACAGTATCAATTTCAAATTAACGTCAATACTCAATACATCGAAGAACAATCCGAGCCTGACAATGAACGCTATGTTTTTGCCTATACCATCACTATCCAAAATACCGGTGATCTCGGGGCTAAACTCGATTCTCGTCACTGGGTCATTACCGACGCCAACGGCGAAGTGACCGAAGTACAAGGCCAAGGCGTAATTGGTGAGCAGCCTTATATTGAGCCTGGTAAAAGCTATCAGTATTCCAGCGGTGCGGTTATCGCAACCCCAATTGGCACAATGGAAGGCGACTATAAAATGATTGGCCAAAATGGTGCCGAATTTAAAGCGCCTATCCCTATTTTCAGCTTGACCGCTCCGGGCGTGCTTCACTAGTTCATGGCGACTTACGCGATCGGCGACATTCAAGGGTGTTACGACGAATTTCGGTTACTATTGAAGAAGGTTCAATTTAACCCCTCGCGGGATCAGTTGTGGTTGGCAGGCGATCTGATCAGTCGAGGCCCGAAGTCACTGGAAGTGCTGAATTATATTTATGAGCACCAAGATCTCTGCGATATTGTTCTTGGTAACCATGACTTGCACCTATTGGCGGTCTACTACACTAACTCCAAGTTACCGAAGAAAGACGATCTTAACCGCATTTTAGCCGCTGATAACGTCAAAACGCTGATGAAGTGGCTGCGTAAACAACGTTTAGCGGTACATGACAAGCAGCTCGACTTTTTAATGACGCACGCCGGAGTCCCCCCGGGCTGGGACTTAAATCAAACTCTGGCCTGTGCCTATGAGTTGGAGCAAGTGCTAGAGCATAAAGATTCCGCGGTGGATTTCTTTCAACATATGTATGGCAATAAACCCAATCATTGGCACAAGAATTTAAAAGGCATTGAGCGCCTACGCTTTATCACCAACGGTTTCACTCGTATGCGTTTTTGTCACCAAGACGGCAGTCTTGATTTTAAAAGCAAGTCCACCCCAGGAAAGCAAGCCAAAGGACTGAGCCCTTGGTATGAACTGAGCGATATTGGTCAAGAAACCCAAGTCGTTTTTGGCCACTGGGCTGCGCTTGAAGGGCGCGCAAAAGCCAAGCGCATATATGCTATCGACACCGGTTGTGTCTGGGGCAATCGTTTAACCGCTCTACGCTTAGAAGATCAAAAACGCTTCCACGTTCAAGCGCTGCGCAAGTGGTCTTAGTTTAAAACCCTCAGCTTATTCAGCTATTTTCTTGATCCATGCTCCAAATACAACGCTTCTATTGGTTCAACCTTTGGCGCAAACTCTTTGATTAAACTATCGCCAACCCATTCAAAACTCGGTACAATTGTAGGCTTTCTGTGTCGATTTTCAGCTCATAGCGCCCACGGTGGTATCTAGTTGGGGCGAGCTCAATAAACACGGGCATTTGCAGTCAAAGTTCGAATTGGAGATTATTCTCATATGTTAAAAAGCATGACCGCTTTCGCTCGACAGCAATTTGCTGCCGAATGGGGCAATGTTACTTGGGAAATAAAGTCGGTAAATCAGCGCTTTCTGGAACCTAACTTTAGAATGCCAGAATCGTTCCGCCACCTTGAATTCGAGCTGCGTAATGTCCTTCGTAAACGTTTAAATCGCGGAAAACTTGATTGCACCTTACGCATTGAAATGAATCCTAAGCATGCTGGCCGCATGAAGCTGGATCAAGAAATGGCCCAGCAACTGTTGACCGCACACGAAGAACTGCAAGTGTTAGCACAGGATAATCAATCGGCAGATCTGGTCCAGTTAATGCGCTGGCCGGGGCTTTTACAGCAAGAAGAAGCCGATACAGACACCATGGAAAAGGACGTTAAGCAAGCCTTTTCCCAAGCCGTTGACCAGCTGATCGAAGTTCGTCAACGCGAAGGCGAAGCACTCTCAGAGATCATTGAGCAACGCCTTACCGGTATTTCTGAGCAGGTGGCGAAAGTCTCTGAGCAGATGCCAGCAGTCATAAAGTGGCAGCGAGAGCGCGTCATTAGCCGTTTTGAAGACGCCAAGGTTGAGCTGGATCAAGATCGCCTTGAGCAGGAAATGGTATTTCTGGCACAAAAACTCGATGTCGCCGAAGAGATTGATCGCTTGAACACGCATGTCACAGAGTGCTTGCGACTATTAAAAGACAAAGGCCCTGTTGGCCGTCGTTTGGACTTCCTGATGCAGGAGTTTAATCGCGAAGCCAACACCTTAGGTTCAAAATCAATTAACGCCGACATCACCAACAGCTCGGTTGAGATTAAAGTGTTGATTGAGCAAATGCGTGAGCAAGTGCAAAATATTGAATAATTAAAATAAAACCCAAAGTTATCGTTATGACGCGAATTCAAAACACGGCAGACAGCTTAACAGCTAAAGGGACTTTATACGTGGTTTCGGCGCCATCAGGCGCAGGTAAAACGAGCTTATTAAAAGCGGTATTGGCGCAGATGCCGGAATTGCAGTTATCAATTTCGCACACAACACGCCAACAAAGACCCGGCGAAACCAACGGTGTCGACTACCACTTCGTCAGTGTTGATGAATTTCAGCACATGCTTGAAAAGAAAAACTTCTTGGAGCATGCGGAAGTCTTTGGGAATTATTATGGCACCAGTCGAGTGTGGCTTGAAAGCCAGCTGGAACAAGGCCATGACGTTATTTTAGAAATTGATTGGCAAGGCGCACGCCAAGTTCGTGAGCTGATGCCAGAATGCCGCAGCATTTTTATTCTGCCACCGTCTAAGGATGAGTTATTAAATCGACTTACCGGACGTGGGCAAGATAGCGACGAGGTTATTCAGTCGCGTATGGCTGCGGCTAATCGTGAAATAAAGCATTATGACGAATACGACTATATTGTCATTAATGATGATTTTGAGCATGCTTGCAAAGAGCTAGCGGCTATTTTCACGGCACGACGCTTGCGCCGTGAGAGTCAACAAGTACGTCAGCAGGCGCTTTTAAACGACTTGTTGCAATAAAAAGATTTTCTGAGTGAGGCTGTTGCCTGCTTAGGTTTTTAGATACACTATTTTTATAGTGTTAAAAGGTTGATAAGGCGGATTTCCCGCAAGGTGTAAGAGGTAAGTTATGGCACGTGTAACAGTACAAGACGCAGTTGAAGTCGTTGGTAACCGTTTTGATTTAATCATGTTGGCAGCGAAACGTTCGCGTCAAATCGCTAACGGTACTCACGACCCTAAAGTTGAGTGGGATAATGATAAACCTACCGTGGTCGCTTTGCGCGAAATCGAAGAAGGTTTAACCACCGCAGAAACCGTTGCAGCT
Organism: Kangiella marina; assembly: GCF_039541235.1. Lineage (NCBI taxonomy): Bacteria > Pseudomonadati > Pseudomonadota > Gammaproteobacteria > Kangiellales > Kangiellaceae > Kangiella > Kangiella marina. The sequence goes on from NZ_BAABFV010000001.1 coordinate 1,191,933, forward strand.
GACGAGCGCGCTGCTGAGCAAGAGCAGGAATCTCGCCCAGTATTATTCTAATTATCGTCACAGCACAGAACCTCGATACGCATGGCCTATTTTGCAGATCTTAAAAACGTTCTTGAGTCGTACTTAGAACCGAAACAGGTCGCTGATGCGGAACGTGCGTATCAAGTCGCTGAGTGCGCCCATGACGGGCAAATGCGCTCAAGCGGCGATCCCTACATCACGCATCCGGTCGCGGCAGCCAATATTCTGGCCGAGCTTCACTTAGATCATCAAACCATCATGGCAGCTCTAATGCATGATGTGATCGAAGATTGTGATGTTACCAAGCAAGACTTAAGCGAGCAGTTCGGTGAAACCGTCGCTGACTTGGTAGAAGGCGTGAGTAAGTTAACTCAGATTGACTTCCAATCGAAAGAGCAGGCCCAAGCCGAAAACTTCCGCAAAATGATGATGGCAATGACGCAGGACATTCGCGTTATTCTGATCAAGCTAGCCGATCGCCTTCACAATATGCAAACCCTTGGCGCGCTGCGTCCAGATAAACGCCGTCGAATTGCTCGTGAAACCCTTGAAATTTATGCGCCGATTGCCAACCGTCTCGGCATCCACCGCATTAAAGAACAATTGGAGCTGTTGGGTTTCGCAAACATGTATCCAATGCGTTACCGGGTACTCAGAGAGTCCGTTAAGAAAGTCCGCGGCCATCGAAAAGAAGTCGTTGAACGTATTACCAAGCAACTGCGTGATCGCTTAAAAGACTCCGGCTTAAAATGCCAAGTCATTGGCCGAGAAAAAAGCCTCTACAGCATTTATAAGAAAATGCGCGACAAAGTCGGTACTTTTAATGAAGTGATGGATATTTACGCCTTCCGCGTTATTACGGATAGTGAAGATTCCAGTTATCGTGCGCTCGGCCAAATCCATAATCTGTTCAAACCGATTCCCGGACGCTTCAAAGATTATATTGCAATCCCTAAGACCAACGGCTATCAATCGCTGCATACCGTGTTAAGAAGTAAGTCAGGGATGCATGTCGAAGTCCAGATCCGTACAGAACTCATGGATCAAATGGCTGAACATGGCGTTGCAGCACACTGGCTGTATAAGGCAGGTACTTCGCACCACCCGGCTGAAACCAAAGCGCGTGAGTGGTTACAAAGCCTGATTGAAATGCAGCAAAACGTTGGCGACTCCATTGAGTTCATCGAAAACGTCAAAATCGACCTTTACCCCGACGAAGTCTATTTGTTCACTCCGAAGGGTAAAATTATCGAGCTGCCAAAAGGCGCAACGCCGGTTGATTTCGCTTACGCCATTCATACCGATGTCGGTAACACCTGTATCGCCTGTAAAATTGATAAGCAGTTTTCACCCTTAAGTACGCCACTAGTGAACGGCCGTACCGTCGAAATTATTACCGCCCCAGGTTCGCGCCCAAATCCAGCGTGGTTAAGTTACGCCGTCACCGGTAAGGCTCGAACTAATATCCGTAACTTCGTTAAGAACATGCGTCACGATGAAGCGGTTCATTTAGGCCGCCGTCTGCTTGAGCAGTCTTTGAAAAAACCTTTAGACGATTTTTCCGAGGATATGCTACAACAAATCACGGACGTCACGCGCTACTCCAGTTTTGATGATTTACTAGCAGGTATTGGTTTAGGGAAGATTGCCAGCGCCTTAGTCGCGCACCGCTTAAGTTCTAATCCTGACAAGCTTGATGAAAGCTCGAAAAAAACAGATTCTCAAGAAGATCGCTCGCCGCTCGCCATTAAGGGCACCGAAGGTCTGGTTATTAAATACGCTCGTTGCTGCCGCCCTATTCCGGGCGATCCTATTATGGCTTACGTTAGCCCAGGTCGCGGCTTTAATATCCATCGCGAAAATTGCCCCAATATTCAACGTGCACACAAGCAAAACGATCACTATGTTCCCGTTGAATGGTCAGAAGAGTTAGAAGGCGATTTTACCACCGAGCTTAGGCTACAAGTCTTCAACCAACGGGGTGTTCTGGCACAAATTACTAATATTATTGCTAATCAAGAGGGCAATATTATTAATATTGATATCAATGAATTGGATGGTGACGTTAATATCATAACCTTCCAAATTGGCGTGAAAAATCGTGTCCACCTCGCCTCTTTGATTAAAAAATTACGCGTTATACCTTTTGTAAACAAAGTGTACCGCCACCCCGATATTCAACCGAAAGGAAATAAAAGTGACTAAACAGGTTATCAATACTGAAAAAGCACCAGCCGCTATCGGTACTTATTCTCAGGCCGTGAAAGCCGGCAATGTTGTTTACCTTTCAGGACAAATCCCTCTTATTCCAGAGAGTATGGAATTAGTCGAAAGCTTCGATCAACAAGTCCACCAAGTGTTCAAGAACTTAAGTGCGGTTTGTGAAGCGGCTGGCGGCTCATTGGATCATATTTCAAAGCTGAATATTTTTATGCTCGACCTCGCTCATTTCGCCACCGTTAACGACATTATGGCCCAATACTTCGCACAACCGTACCCGGCTCGTGCTGCAATCGGCGTTAAAGAACTTCCGAAAGGCGCTCAAATCGAGATGGACGCCATCATGACGCTAGAGGACTAATCGTTGCAAGAACGTTCGCCAAGTCGTTATGACAAAATTATACAGTTACTGTCCAATCGCCAGCCTGATCTGACGGTTTTTATGGACGAGGTCCATAAACCTCACAACCTAGCCGCCATCGTCCGAACTTCTGATGCTGTTGGCATTGGTCATGTTCACGCCGTCTTTCCAGAGGGTGTGAGCTATTCTGGGCATCACACCTCTAGCGGCAGCAAACGATGGGTTACGACGCACAAGCACCCTAACCTAAAAACCGGTATTGCTGAAGTTAAGCAGCAAGGCATGCAGGTATTAGCCGCTCACTTCTCGGACAAAGCCGTTGATTTCCGCAGCATTGATTATACGAAACCGACCTGTCTCTTGGTCGGCTCTGAATTGGTTGGCGTTTCCGAAGAAGCCGCAGAGCTGGCTGACGAGCACGTGATTATACCGATGGTTGGTATGGTGCAATCACTCAACGTTTCCGTTGCGACAGCACTGATCCTTTATGAGGCTCAACGTCAGCGTGATCACGCCGGAATGTATGGCGAGCTTAAAGTACCGCAAGAAGAAGTCGACTATATCCTTTTCAATGCCCTTCACCCGACCATCAAAAAATATTGTGACAAGCACAAGATGCGCTATCCCAAGCTGGATGAGCAAGGCGATATCGACGACCCAGAATGGGATCAGTTAAGACGTCAAATATAAATTTTGTGATAACCATCACGAGCGTTTTCTTTTTAGCTTGCGGAGAGCCTTTTTAATTTCTATATTGCGTTCAGGATAAATCTTAAATAAAAGGAATTTCTAATGACTCCCTCCTTAACATATAACGGTACCAAGGTTCTGTGGGGCAAGCGGTCTTACAAAGCCACTTCGGGAATGCAGGGTTATCAGTTGGTTAGTGATCAGTGCTTAAAAGACAAAGGCCCTGTTCCAGAGGGGCTTTATAAAGTTTTTATAAACGACCTTGGGCTTGCTGAAGACAATGGTACTAATACTTGTAGTCTTAAGCCAGCATGGGGAATACAAACTATTCCGCGAAATGAACTTGCTGGAAGCTGTGAACCCTATTGGTCTAACTGGGGCTTCCATCGAGCAAGAATGGAACCTGCTAACAACGAAACCAAGCGAAAATGTAATCCAATTCGAGGTGGCTTTTACCTACATGACTCTACCAAGGGCTATAGTCATGGCTGTATTGAAGTTGATACCGACTTGCTTTCAGAGCTTAAAAATCACTCAAAACGAACTGGTTTAAATCGGCTATTACTTGAAGTCAAATATAAAGGAACTACAACTTATGGCAAAACTGATCAATAAATTACTCATACTTAGCCTCGCAGTATCCTCATCATCTTGCACAATTGCAGAAACCATAACCGAGAATAAAGATGTGTATACTATAGAGAACTCGTTAAAAGCATGTGTAAGCTTAGCTCAAAAAGAAGCTCCTCATACATACAATAACACTACCCTCTTATTAGTTGACCCAACAATACATAAATCCATAGCGTATTGTGGCTGTAAGTCTGCGCTTGCTCAATACCGAGTCTACAGCCCTAACCAAAACATAGCTTCAGGTCTTTTAGACTTTAGATCACAAGAAAAAGTTAACTTAACACTGTCCAATACAACGAGCTTACTCAATCAAGATAATATCACTATCAGCCTTAGTTGCGCTCAACCACAGTAACAAACATAGTAAATCAATATGATTGTTATTCATGATTTCGATTAACAATCCATTACAGAGATTTGTTGTTCTGTTCTATTCAATAAAGCTATACTGCGCAAAAGATCACAAAGGATATGTAATGACAGCGACAACACCTCTCACGCCAACAGAATCGACGGCACGTTACCACTCATTAGATCTCATTCGCGGCATAGCGGTCGCGGGTATTTTAATCATGAACATCTATGCCTTCGCCAATGTTTATGCCTATTACGTCAGTCCAGCTGCGCTCGGCGAGCCGTCCTTGGCTAACTTAGTCACTTGGTTAGTCACCCACACTTTCGCTGATCAAAAGTTTTATACGCTATTTTCCATGTTGTTTGGTGCGGGAATTATGTTGATGGCAGAACGCGCTAAAGCGAATGGCACATCCCCAGCCGGTTTACATTACAAGCGGATGTTTTGGCTACTTTGCATCGGTGTTATTCATGCTATTTTTATATGGTATGGCGACATTCTTGTCACTTACGCCCTTACCGGTCTTTGGGTCTACTTATTCGCACGCGATACCCAAGCTAAAACCAAGTTGGTCGTTGGCAGCATTTTAATTCTGATGATTGTCTTATTAATGACACTGTTTGCTGCTTATATTGATAACGCCTCCGAAGCAGACATGGCCGAGATGGCGAACATGTTTGCGCCAACTGAAGATTTTGTGGCCAATGAAACAGCTGTTTACACCAGCACTTATGCCTCTCAAATGGATCATCGCATTCACTTTTTTGTTACCAGCTTGCCCATGATGGCGTTGTTCTTTGGTTTGTTCCGAATAGGGGGGTCCATGTTGCTGGGTATGGGGCTGTATCAACTGGGTATTCTTACCGCAGAACGTAGCCGAAGCTTTTATCTTAAAATGATGATCCTTTGCTTTATTGCCGGCTTTGGCATACTTGCTTACGATAACTTTTTATTGCTCACTTCTAATTTTAGTATGAGCACAACCATGTTGTCGTTTATGTCGCTCAATAGTTTCGCCGCCGTCTTTGTTGCGCTCGGTTATATCGCGCTCTTCTGTCTCTGGGTAAAGTCAGATAAATTCACCGGTTTTAGAAGCCGCTTAGAAGCGGTAGGACGTATGGCCTTCACCAACTATCTCGCGCAAAGCATTATCTGCACCCTGCTGTTTTACAGTCACGGCTTTGGCTTGTTTGGTCAGCTCGAACGCTACCAATTAATGTTCATTGTTGCGATTATTTTTACTGCGCAACTGATTTGGTCTCCATGGTGGCTCGCTCGTTTTAAGTACGGCCCACTGGAATGGCTATGGCGCAGTTTAAGCTATGGCAAGCTGCAAAGTTTTAAGCGAAACTAATGACGACGATACCGATCATCGATTTACGCCCTGCGGAAATCTTCCAGCAGGGTCATCTGCCTGGCGCCATTCATTTAGCTTTCGAACAACTGGCTGCTTTATGGCACGAACTACCGCCAAAAGGCACCACCGTGATTCTCTGCGCTGATGATCCTTATGCCAGCGATGCGCTCGCGCTGTTTACTGATCGACAGTTTGTAGTTGATACCCTCTATAGCACGGACCAATTATCACAATTCTCGCTAGCGTCTGGCCCAAGCCAAGAAAGGGTTTGGCATGGCAACCCGATTTTAGAAGAACATGCCGCATTAATTACACCCAACACACCGAATCCAGCGGCGATTGATGTTGGCTGCGGCTCCGGACGTGACGCCATCCTTCTTGGCCTCATGGGGTATCATGTTTATGCGATTGATCTGTTTGAGCAAGCTTTAGAGCGTGCCGAGCATTCAGCAACCCGCTGGGGCGTCACCTTGTCCCGGGTTCATATGGACTGCCGTAAAGATCCTGATGAGTTGATTGCCTTAATCAAAAAGACTCAACCGCAATTAATCATGCAAAGCCGCTTTCTTCACCGCCCTTTATTCGATATTTACCAACAGTATCTTCCCCGTGGCTGTAAACTCGTCATTCACACCTTTTTAGAAGGTGCAGCCAAGTTCGGCAAGCCTAAAAAACCGGACTTCTTACTCAAAAACGACGAGTTGTCTGAACGCTTTGGGCATTGGTCAGTCTTACTCGATCAAGTGCACCACCTTGACGATGGCCGACCGCTATCGCTGTTTATCGCTGAAAAACGGTAGCCTGTTCATCCTTAACGTGTTGCCAAGCAATAACGACTAATGAGTATAATTTCATGACTTGTGGATTGACTTATCCCTCTCAGCACTGGATCATAATAGAGAGAGGCTATCAATTATGACACTGACAGAGTTTAAATATATTGTTGCGGTTGCTCGTGAGCGCCACTTTGGGCGCGCAGCAGAAGCATGTTTCGTCAGCCAACCGACCTTAAGCGTTGGCGTTAAAAAGCTCGAAGAGCAACTGGGAGTTACACTTTTTGAGCGCAGTAAGTCCGATGTTCGAACCACGCCACAGGGTGATCTGGTAGTTGAACAAGCTCAACGTATTTTGGAGCAGGTTAGCGTTTTAAAACAAATGGCTAAGCAAAACTCTGATCAGTTGGATGGACCGCTCAAACTTGGTGCCATTTTCACCATCGGGCCTTACTTATTGCCCTCGCTTATTCCACAGTTGCGCGAGTTGGCACCAAAAATGCCCTTGCACATTGATGAAGACTATACCCACAGCCTACGCGCAAAGCTACGCAATGGTGAAGTCGATGCGATCATTGTTGCACTGCCTTTTGAAGAGCCTGAAGTCGATGTTATTCCACTTTATCAGGAAGACTTCATTGCCTTATTGCCGGAGCGTCACCCTTGGGTTAAACGCGAGTCGCTACAGTTAGCGGATATTGCTGACGAGGTCATGATTATGCTCGGCGCTGGTCACTGCTTCCGCGATCAAGTATTAGAAGCTTGCCCACAATGCCGTGATAACAGCCTTAATCCTCAAAAAGACTGGATCACCGGAAGCTCTATCGAAACCATTCGTCAGATGGTTGCCAGTGGCTTAGGCGTTAGTGTGATTCCAAAATCCGCTGCAGATTTCCATAACGAAAAATTGGGACTGGTTACTCGAGAATTCGAAGAACCCAAACCGAGCCGTCAAGTTGCTTTAGCTTACCGCCGTAGTTTCCCGCGCAAGAAAGCTCTGGAACTGATTAAACAAGCGCTCGATACCATTGAGCTTCCCGGTAAACGTCTTATCAGTTAATGGCTATCTCGAAACTCGCCTCGGATATTAATTTAGCCAACCTCGACTGTACCAGTCTTAAAGGGGTAGGTCCGAAGCTTGCTGAAAAGTTACAGCGCCTGCACATCCATAATGTGCTCGACTTACTGCTGCACTTACCTCATCGCTATGAAGATCGAACTCAGATAAAGCCTATCGCCAGTTTGCAAGATGGCGATAGAGCCCTAATAAAAGTCCAAGTGGAACTCGCTCAAGTTCAGTACGGCAAACGACGCTCCTTGGTATGCCGTGCTAGCGATCAAAGCGCCAGTATCGACTTTCGTTTTTTCTACTTCAATAAAAGCCAGCAACAACGCTTACAAAAAGGTGCAGAGTTCTATGCCTTTGGCGAAGTGCGCCGTTTTGGTTATCAGTGCAATATGGTTCACCCTGAGCTGACAGCGGCAGATTCCACTAACGCCGCACCCTTACTCGATAGCTTGACCCCGGTCTATCCGACTACCGATGGCTTGCATCAAAACAATCTACGACAGCTTACTCGTCAAGCCGTCGCACTGCTTGAAAAGCATCCGATTGATAACTTAGTTCCTGAGTCGATTCAGCAGCAATTTCAATTGCC